>NZ_LIXJ01000021.1 GCF_001905795.1 Streptomyces sp. CB01580 | reverse complement strand
AACAAAGCCCTACTAGTGCTGCGACCGGAAAGGTTCACCGGCTCGCGACGCCCGGCAAACCTTTCCGGCCACAGCACTGGACATCGCACATGACCGCCGAGAGGTGGCACGTGGCGGCCCGTCGCCCGTACGGCGGCACGGGCGAGACATTGCATTCACGACATGATCGGGTGGGAGCGTGCAGACCCAGAAGCCCCTTCTGCCCGACGGCGCTCGGCGCACCGCCGCCTGGTGCGGTGTCGTCCTCCTCGTCACCGGGGTCGTGGCGGTCGCCGTGTGGCTGTGCGTCATCTTCAAGCCGGCCGTCACGCCTGTACTGCTCGCCCTGCTCGGCACGGCTCTGCTCGGCCCGGTCCACAGCAGGCTGACGGCGGGCGGTGTCAACCGTTCGGTGGCCGCGGGGCTCACCTGCGCCCTGCTCGTCGCGGTGGTCGGCGGCGCGGGATACATCGTCGTCACCGCGCTCGTGGACACCGGCCCGCAGATCCTCGGTTCGCTCAAACGCACCGGGCAGTGGTTCGTCGACCACCTCGGGATCAAAGGGACGACCGATGTGGACGCCCTCGCCGCCAACGCCCAGAAGATCCTGGAGAAATTCGGTGCGAGCGCCGCGGGCGGGCTCCTGTCCGGGATCAGCCTGATCGGTTCGCTGCTCGCGACGAGCGTCCTGGCCCTGCTGCTGACCTTCTTCTTCCTGCGCGACTCCGACCGGGCCGCGGGCCTCGCCCACGCGGTCGCCCCGCGCGGTACGGGCGACCTGGTCGAGGCCATGGGGCGGCGGGCCTTCGAGGCGGTCCAGGGCTTCATGCGCGGCACCACGTTCATCGCCCTGATCGACGCGGTCTGCATCACCATCGGTCTGCTGATCCTGCGCGTACCCGGTGCCGTGGGGCTGGGGGCGCTGGTCTTCGTCGGCGCGTACATCCCGTATCTCGGGGCGTTCATCTCCGGCGCGGTCGCGATCCTGGTGGCGCTCGCCGACCGGGGAGTGGTGATCGCGCTGTGGGCGCTGGGCGTCGTGCTCGCCGTACAGGTGCTGGAGGGCCACGTCCTGCAACCGATGATCCAGAGCCGTACGGTTCAGATGCACCCGGCCACGATCATGATCGCGATCACCGCGGGCGCCGGGGTGGCTGGGCTGCTGGGCATGCTGCTCGCGGTGCCGGTGTGCGCGGCGGCCTTCGGGATCATCGGCGAACTGCGCGGGGACCGTCCCGGTCCGGCCGGCGCGTCCCCGTCCGGCCCTTCCCCGTCCGGCGCCTCGCCCTCCGGTTCCTCCGGCCCTTCCGAGGCCTGAGAAGGAGGACGGGCGGGACGGAACCGTTCGGTGGAGAGGCCGGTTCAGCCGTCCGACCCGGGGCCCGGACCGGCATCCGCTCCCGTGCCTGTTCCCGTGTCCGCTCCGGCTCCGGTCGCCGTTCGCGCGTCCCTTGTCGTTCCCGTTCCTGTTGCCGTTCCTGGCCCTGGTCCCGGTCCTGTTTCCGCTTCTGCGGGGGGCCGTGCTTCCGCGCTCGCGCCCGGTTCGTACAGCTCGAACCAGATCAGCTTTCCTCCGCCCTGGGGGTCCACGCCCCACGCGTCGGCGAGCATTTCCAGCAGCACGAGCCCGCGTCCGCTGGAGGCCATTTCCCCGGGGCATCGCCGGTGCGGCAGTTCGTCGCTGCCGTCTGCCACCTCGACCCGGAGCCGACGCTCACCCGGCTCCCCGGTCGCCCGGACGATCAGCAGCGCGTCGCCGTCCGTGTGGACGAGGACGTTGGTGGTCATCTCGGAGACCATCAGCACCGCCGCGTCGATCTGCTCCGGATCCGCCCAGTCGTGCAGCAGCTCCCGCAGCTGCTGCCGGGCCGCCGAGATCCGCTCCGGTGCGGCCTGTGCGATGGTCAGCGCGGCCCGGCGCGTCGTCGTCTCCTGCGACGGTTCGCCGTCGCGTCGCAGCAGCAGCACGGCGAGGTCGTCCTCGCGGCGGTCCGCCAGCGGGCCCGTCGTGTAGTGGGCGGTGGGCCCGTGCACGGCCTGCACGAGGGCGTCGGCGAGCTTCTCCAGGTCGGCCGTCTGCTGTTCCAGGACCGGCCGCAGCCGGATCCAGCCCGTCGCCATGTCGTGGCCGCCGGTCTCGATCAGCCCGTCCGTACAGAGCATGATCGTCTCGCCGGGCTCCAGGGTGAGCCTGCTCGTCGGGTAGTCCGCGTCCGACTCGACGCCGAGCGGCAGCCCGCCGTCGGTGAAGCGGATCGTCGCGGTCCCGTCGGCCGTCACCACCACGGGGTGGGGGTGGCCGGCCCGCGCGATGTCGAGGGTTCCGGTCTCCGGATCGGCCTCCGCGTACAGGCAGGTCGCGAAGCGGGGGCCGGGTCCCTCTCCGTCCTCGTAGGCGTCGGTGAGCCCGGAGAGGAAGCGGGACGCACGCGAGAGCACCGCGTCCGGCCGGTGCCCCTCGGCGGCGTACGCGCGCAGCGCGATGCGCAACTGCCCCATCAGCCCCGCGGCGCGCACGTCGTGGCCCTGGACGTCACCGATGACGAGGGCGATGCGGCCGTTGGGGAGCGGGATCATGTCGTACCAGTCGCCACCGACCTGGAGCCCGCCGCCGGTCGGGACGTAGCGGGCGGCGACCGTCATCCCGGGGACACCGGGGCCGAGGGACGGCATCATCGAGCGTTGCAGTCCCAGCGACAGTTCGCGCTCGGTCTCGGCGACCCCGGCGCGGGCCAGCGCCTGGGCCAGCATCCGGGCCACCGTCGTCAGCACCGACCGTTCGTCCGTCGTGAACGCGACCGGCTGGCGGAACGCCGCCAGCCAGGCGCCCATGGTCCGCCCCGCCACCGTCAGCGGCAGAAAGGCCCAGGACCGGCGGCCGAACGTACTGGCGAGCGGCCAGGTGTCCGGGTAGCGGTGCCGGTACTGCTCGGGCGAGGGCAGATAGATCGCCCGCCCCGTCCGTATGACCTCGGCGGCCGGGTAGTCGGCGTCCAGCGCCATGCCGTTGAAGGGACGCTCGTCGCCCGTCTTGTGCCCGTAATGCCCGGTGATCGTCAGCCGGTCGCCCGCGACGCCGAAGACGGCCAGGCCGTCCGGCGAGAACCCGGGCATGGAGAGCGAGGCGGCGACCCGCAGCACCTCCTCGGTGGACCGGGCCTCGGCCAGCGCGCGGCCCGCGTCCAGCAGGAACGCCTCGCGGGAGCGGTGCCAGTCCCCGGTGGTGGTGCCGGTCCCGGTGGTGCCGCCGGGCTGCCGCTCGGCGACCTCCTGGAGGGTGCCCACCATGACAAAGGAGGCGCCGCCCGGCTTCTCGGGCGGCACCGACTCTTTCGTGGGATTTCTGACGTTCGCGGGGCTCACGGTCTCCGCGGTGATCGCGGGGGCCGTGCGGCTCGCAGGGCCCGTGAGACGTGAGAGGCCCGTAGGTCCTGAGGGGCCTGTGTGGTTCACAGGATCTGTGCGGTCCGAGGGATCTGTGCGGTCCGAGGGATCCGTGCGGTCCGAGGGATCTGTGAGGCCCGAGGGATCCATGAGGTCCGAGGCATCCGTGAGGTCCGAGGGTGACCCTCCGGGCGGCACCGACTCGTTCATGGGCGGCAGCGGCTCGTTCCCGAGCGTCAGCGGCTTGGACCGGCTGCGTACCGTGCGCAGCACCCGTCCCTGCGGATCCACGATCCGCAGCCGGGCCTCGGCGAGGGTGCCCTCGGCGAGCGCGAGGCCCACCACCCCGTGTATCTCGTTCCAGTCGACCGGATGGAAGCGGGAACGCACCGCCGACTCGCGGAAGACACCGGCCGTCGCGGGCAGCCCGAGGAGCCGGGCCGCCTCCGCGTCAAGCGTCACGGTCCGGGCTCCGCTGTCCCAGCGCCACAGACCGGTCGCGGTCGCGGCCAGGACATCCTCGGTGCGCATTGCCCCACTTTAAGAAGATCTGCTCGTTAAACGCCACTGTGGGCGGCCATAGCGGCCACACGGGACCGCTGCTCGGGGTGGGCGCACCCGGAGAAGTCGTGTACGAGGTCCGGGGCGTGGCCCCGCCGGGGCGGTCCGGGGCGCGGCCTCGCCGGGAGGTCCGGGGGCGGCTCGTCCGGGGCCCACGCCGCCGCCGGGCGATCTTGAAATGTCAATGTCAATGAATCGGTGCGGGCGCGGGCGGTAGCCTGGGGTGGTTGAATCCACCCCGAACCGCGAAGACTGGATGAACGACGATGCATCGGTACAGGTCCCACACCTGCGGCGAGCTCCGCGCCTCTGACGTCGGCACCGACGTCCGGCTGAGCGGCTGGCTGCACAATCGCCGAGACCTGGGCGGCATCCTCTTCATCGATCTGCGCGACCACTACGGTCTGGTGCAGCTCGTCGCCCGCCCCGGCACCCCCGCCAACGAGGCGCTGGCGAAGCTCACCAAGGAGACCGTCGTACGTATCGACGGCAAGGTCTCCGCGCGCGGCGCCGAGAACGTCAACCCGGAGCTCCCGACCGGCGAGATCGAGGTCGAGGTCACCGAGGTCGAGGTGCTGGGCGAGGCCGCCCCGCTGCCGTTCACGATCAACACCGAGGACGGGGTCAACGAGGAGCGGCGCCTGGAGTACCGCTTCCTCGACCTGCGCCGCGAGCGCATGCACCGCAACATCATGCTGCGCTCGGCCGTCATCGCCTCCATCCGCTCCAAGATGGTGGCCCTCGGCTTCAACGAGATGGCGACCCCGATCCTCACCGCGACGTCCCCCGAGGGCGCCCGCGACTTCGTCGTCCCGTCCCGCCTGAACCCGGGCAAGTTCTACGCTCTGCCGCAGGCCCCGCAGCAGTTCAAGCAGCTGCTGATGATCTCGGGCTTCGACCGCTACTTCCAGATCGCGCCGTGCTTCCGTGACGAGGACGCCCGCGCGGACCGTTCGCCCGGCGAGTTCTACCAGCTCGACGTCGAGCTGTCGTTCGTCGAGCAGGAGGACGTCTTCCAGCCGATCGAGAAGCTGATGACCGAGCTCTTCGAGGAGTTCGGCAACGGCCGCCACGTCACCTCGCCGTTCCCGCGCATCCCGTTCCGCGAGTCGATGCTGAAGTACGGCAACGACAAGCCGGACCTGCGCGCCAAGCTGGAACTGGTCGACATCTCCGACATCTTCGCCGACTCGGAGTTCAAGGCGTTCGCGGGCAAGCACGTCCGTGCCCTCCCGGTCCCGGACACCGCGGGCCAGTCCCGGAAGTTCTTCGACGGCCTCGGCGACTACGCCGTCCAGCACGGCGCCAAGGGCCTGGCCTGGGTCCGCGTCGGCGAGGACGGCGCCCTCGCCGGCCCGATCGCCAAGTTCCTCACCGAGAACGACGTCAAGACGCTCACCGAGCGCCTGTCCCTCGTCCCCGGCCATGCCGTCTTCTTCGGCGCGGGCGAGTTCGACGAGGTCTCCAAGATCATGTCCGTCGTCCGCGTCGAGGCCGCCAAGCGCGCCGGCCACTTCGAGGAGGACGTCTTCCGGTTCTGCTGGATCGTCGACTTCCCGATGTACGAGAAGGACGAGGACACCGGCAAGATCGACTTCTCGCACAACCCCTTCTCGATGCCCCAGGGCGGCATGAAGGACCTGGAGGAGAAGGACCCGCTCGACATCCTGGCCTGGCAGTACGACATCGTCTGCAACGGCATCGAGCTGTCCTCCGGCGCCATCCGCAACCACGAGCCCGATGTCATGCTCAAGGCGTTCGAGATCGCCGGTTACGACCGCGAGACCGTCGAGCACGAGTTCGCGGGCATGCTCCGCGCCTTCCGCCTCGGCGCCCCGCCGCACGGCGGCATCGCCCCGGGCGTCGACCGCATCGTGATGCTCCTCGCGGACGAGCCCAACATCCGCGAGACCATCGCCTTCCCGCTCAACGGCAACGCCCAGGACCTGATGATGGGCGCCCCGACGGAGCTGGACGAGTCCCGCCTGCGCGAGCTGAACATCCAGCTCCGCAAGCCGGTCGCGGCGAAGGACAAGGACTGACGGCGAACCCCTCGTCACCGGTGCCCGGCGACCCCGGGCCCCTGGTTTCGGGTGCCCCAGGTTCCACGTGAAACAGCTCCCGGCCGGATTCTCCGGCCGGGAGCTGTTCGCCGTCATGCCGCGTGTGGCGGGCGGTGGCATGGCCCCCGCATACGAGGTCACGCAGGACAACGAGGGCGTGACTCACGCCCTTGCGCACCGAGACCGAGCGCGATACGTCCGGCTTGGAAGTGGCAAGGTCACCGATAGTGTCTCTGACCTTTGGACCGAATCACCAAGGCGTATACGCTTCCTATCACGACGAGCAATCCCAGTGTGCCGATCCCGAGAAATGAAAGGATTTCGCCGACGCCCGCCCCGTCGGAGATTCCGAAGACCGTCCCCATTACGCCCGCTGCGACCCCGATGAACCCCATGATCAGGGTCCGGTGGTTCCCGAGGAACCCGCCGATCAAAAACTGTCTGGCCCGTCCGGACATGCGTCGCATCCCTTTCAATTTTTCACGCCCTACTTCCAGTGAACATTTCCTGGATCCTTTGGCGCCATGATTTTCGCGTTGGGCTCGTTCGAAGCATGCTGCGCCGGGGTGTAGTAGAAATCCAGTCCAGTGGCAACAAGCGCAGCAGGGACGCCGAACACCTTCCCGCCCAGGCTTCCAGCCCTGTTCATCAAGGTCGGCTTTCGGTGCCGCCCTCCGCCGCCAGAAGTCTCCATGAGCCAGGCCTCCATGCCGGCCGCATAGGCGGGTGTCCCGCCGATGAAATAAGACCTGGCGCTGGCCCAGTCCTTCTTGCCGATGCTGTCCACGCTGTTCATCCAAGCCCTGTAGCTAAGGAATTCTGCCACCGGCTTGATGGTACTATTGCCGAATTTGCCGCGGGAAGCGTTATCGATCCGTGTCTGAATCTCCTGGTCGGAGAGTTCTTTGAGGGAGATCTTCTTCCCCTTCCCTCCTGAACTGTCCAGACCGTTCTCTCTGCGCATCTTCCGGGCCTCCACGAGAGAGGCCGGAGCGGTGGGGAGGAATCCGATGTCGTAGCTCTCGCTCATATTCTGCAGTGCCCAACGAAGCGTGGAGTCGGCCTCCTCGGCATCCTGCAGAACCTGTAGCGTTCTTTTCTTGTACGAGGATATGGTGGTCTGGTATGCGGTTGTCAGGCTATCGAAGTCTTTCGGTTCAACCTTTCTCGGGTCCACGAAAACCGACCCGTCAGTCAAGTTGATCGAAAGGTGCTCATGCCCTTCGAGGCCGTTCACCATGTTTTCCAGCTCACCTTTCAGTGAGCGAAATGTGTTGAGACAGTTGCTCAAGAGTTTGTGAACACTCTTTGCTTCGTTCTCCGAATTATCGATCTGATGTGAGAGTCCGTTCAGTTCGGTAAAAGCTGCTTGTGCCGCTTCTCCCTCCCAGTCCGACTCCCGGAGCCCCTTTGCCACTTCATTTTTGAAGGTCGAGCCGGCGCTGTGAATGAGTGCAGGTAGGTTTGCCCAGGCGTCGACGGCGGCAGAGAATTTATCAAGATTCACTCCGCTGAGTTCCGCATATGTCAACGACATGCAAGTCCCCCAAGGGTCGTTCTTATCTGTTGGTCGTGGCGCTGGTGATGGTTGGCCTGAGCGCGGTGTTGGAACTGTCTTAGGGGGCTCGGTCCCCGCCACGCCAAACCCGGCATCGGGTGCCTTTGTATGGCTTCGGCCTCACCGGCCGTGCGGACGGGGCACACGAAAATCCCTCTCCCTCGCGCAGAGGCAGAGATTTATGGAAACTCTCAGATGGTGTCGCCCGGTTTGTATGTGCCCGCACCGCTAAAGCTGTTTCGTATATCTATGTCTTGAGCTGTGAAGCTGTCCGCCGATGATCTCAGGTTTGCGGCGAGTCCCTCATCTCCGATCGCGCCGACAACGTATTTGACACCCTTCTTCCAGGATTCGATGAAGCTGATGAATGCCTCATCGCATGTGAACCCCTTCATGGATCCGGACACTTCGGAGGTTTTTGATACCGCAACAGAATGCGCCTCCCGGAATTCCTTTGCCGCCTTTTCCTCCGCCTTCTTCGCGAAGCTTCGAAGGGTCCCTGGGGTCACGTGCAGCTTCTTTTTGGAATCCTGCCCCGTTCCGCCAGGGGCCTGATTCAGGCGCATTCGTGTGGAATGTTCCGCTCGTGCAGCGGCCTTGAGTTGCTCCCACTCGTTCTCAAAAGACATCTTTTTCCCCTGGTAAGGGACGTCCCTTCATCCCCGGCAGGCATGCCGGCGGCAGCCGTGGCACTTCGCCAATTCGCTGGAGTACCCGCATACGTCCGGGTATGTGGACATCCTGCTTCGCGGTGATGAGCCGCGTTCGATGTCACGCTGCTCCACCGTGGAGGAGGGGACCGCCACTGGTTTTCCAACTTTCGCTATTCAAGGCGCAGTTCGCGGGTATCCCCGGAGGGGTGGCCCGTCCATGTACCGTAGCCGACGAGTGGATATGGAGCAGAGACCGCCCGGCGGCCTCCCGCCCAGGTTTCGGATTGGTCGTGTGGAGTGGCACAGCCGCATCAGTCCGGCCGGGCGTCGTGCAGTCGCATACTGGACGTATGCCGATGTTCCGGCAATGCGGCGAGGTGCCGCAGCTGTCGTCGCGTGCCCGCCAGGGATTACTGGACAGCCCTTAGTCGAACCTGGTCGAGATGCCGCACCACACAACTGCAAAAGCGGGTTGTCCATGGGGGCGGGCCAGGTAATACCGACTGGATGTACCAAACAGAGCACGTGACGGAGATCGGCGGGGACGACGACGTCGCCCGACTCCAGAGCCTTTTTCGAAGCTGATCCCGAGTACGCACAAAGAACTTCAGGCCTGCCCGTTGGGGCTGCGGAAGCGCTGATCGGCCTCCCGTGCACCTTGTGCAGCTACGGGACGTCAAGCCGTCCGAGACCTTCGGCCGTGTGCCGCGCAGCCTGCTGACCCGCTACGCCCCCAGGAACGACGCATCCACGCTTCAGCCGTTCGCATCGATCTCCCACCTGTTCCGCGAGTTCCGGCACACCCCTGGCGGCTGGAGACCCGCTGCTGGAACGCGCGTGACGCTGACCCGCCTCCCGTCGGCAACTTGCCGTAGTCCCGCCGGAACGGTCGTCCACGTTGGGCATCGACGGAACCTCGTAGGCTCGCCCGGGTGAAGACGATCGTGTTCGACATCGGTGAAACCCTCGTACGCGACGACCGTTACTGGGCGTCCTGGGCCGACTGGCTCTCCGTGCCCAGACACACCCTGTCCGCCCTCGTCGGCGCCGTCACCGCCCAGGGCCTCGACAACGCGGAAGCCCTCCGTCTCCTGCGTCCCGGCATCGACATCCCCGCCGAGTACGCGGCCCGCGAGGCCGCAGGTCGCGGCGAACACCTCGACGAGACCGACCTGTACGAGGACGTGCATCCCGCGCTCGCCGCACTGCGGGAACTCGGCGTCCGGGTCGTCATCGCGGGCAACCAGACGATCCGCGCAGGGGAACTGCTCCGCGACCTGGATCTGCCGGCCGACTTCATCGCCACCTCCAAGGAATGGCGCTGCGCCAAGCCGTCGGGGGACTTCTTCGCACGCGTCCTCGACGCCTCCCAGGCCAGGGCCCGGGACACCCTATACGTCGGTGACCACCCCATGGACGACGTCTTCCCCGCCCGCGCGGCCGGACTTCGTACGGCACATGGTGCAGCAGACCGGCGGCTACACGGGGACGATCAGCCGAGGTTTCCCCTGTTCCGCCGTGTAGTCGATCGTTTGCCACGTACCGGACGACGGCTCCGTGGCATGGGGAAACCCGATGGTCAACGAGGTGTGGTCGACCATCCATTGGTTCCGTGCGTGGTACGCGGAGGCCCGCAGATCGGCCGCGCCGAGTTCGACGATCTCCGCGATACGGTCTCTCGTTCGAGTGATGGCCTGCTGCGCCTCGGCCGGTTGTTGACCCACGGTGCCCGGAGCCACGACCGTGATTCCCGCGTCGGTCCGCTCCGCGAGCCAGAGCAGGCTGAGTGAGTCGATGCCCATTGCGCCTCCCAGGTAGAAGTGGCCGCCGTGCACGAAGGGGCCCAGATAGTCGGTGAAGAGCTGGTCGTATGCGACGGGCGGGCGATGTCCTGTGTTCCGGGTGCCGGTGATCGTCACCGCTTTCTTGATCAACTTCGTGTCATGGGTCGTCATATCCCGCCGTCCCGGCTCGCTTGAGAGTGTCGGTGCATGGACGCTACCGACCTTCAGAAATTGGTGGACCACTCACGAGGTCATGGGCCACAGGCCGCGCTTGCACCCGAGTTGCGTCATCGCGCGAGCAGCCCGTTGCACAGGCCGCTCGTGGAAGACGTCGCCGTCATCGGTGGAGGCTGCGCCACGGGTTTCGAGTATGAGATGAGCGAGCGGGGAAGCGAGCGGCAGTGCGCCGCCCGCACCGGGTACTTCCTTGCCGTTCCTGCCTCCAACCACGTGGGAACGACATGACCGGGGTACCGGTAAGGACGGCGGATGCCGCGTACCGGACGCCGATCGGCCGCACCCGCACCACCTGCTGGGCAGGCATCTCGTGCCCGACCGTGCCCCGGACAGGCCGGAGTTGGCACGCATTCCGGGGCCCGGCGCAGCCGGCAGCGCGTCGGCGAGGTCCGGGATGTCGATGACGATCAAGGTGTACGAGGTGGACCGGTACGGGCGGACGCGTGTCGTCCGGCCGAAGGCCGAGGTCGTTCCGGCCGAGACGGTGGAGCTGTCGGCGGAGTTTCCGGCCTGTCGGTGCGACCGGTGCAAGGGGGGTGGAGTGACGGCGCAATCGCGTCCACAACCGATTCCGGCGGTCGCGAACCCCGGATCCGGCTGGTGCCACTGGCACAAGGGCCCGTCCGGGACCACCGTCCTGATCGAGATCGTCGACCAGGGATCGGACCCCGGGACCGCCCTGTACGCGTGCGCCCCGTGCCGGGAGCAGCGCCGCCTGGTTTCGTACGGCGAACGGCCATGACCGCGCGGACGTCGGCCCGGCCGGGGCTCGCGCCTGCGTGTCGGATCGGTGAGCACGAGGAGTGTCCGGGGCCGGGCGTCACGCGACGGCCGGGAGCTCCGGAGTGGGAGGTGCCGATCGAGGACCGGCGGTGCGCCTGCCCCTGCCACCGGCCCGCATGGCACCGCTGCCGAGAGAACGGGAGGTCGTATGCAGTGTCCTCGATGCGGCAAGCGGATGAGCCGGAACGTCGGTGGCTGGTGGACGTGTTGGAGCTGCGGAAACACCATGCCTGGACACAGATACGGGGAGCCGGGTGAACTGCCCTTCATGCGGTGGACGACTGTGCCCGTCCCGAGGAGACGCGTACCGGTGCACGCGGTGCTCGTACGAGATCGGCGCTGACGCCTGGCGACTCCACCAAGGGCTGCTGGCCGGGCTCGACGCCGACCAGGACGCGTTCTTCGTGCGGGTGCGGCTGCGTACCGCGCGCCTTCGAGCGCTGGAACCCGCGTGGCACTGATCGCCGGACCGCTCCGCGCGCTTCCAGCGGCCGGGACTGGGGCCGACTCAAGGACAAACGGCCGAACGATGGCGGTGCACATACCGCCGTATGGCCCTCGTGCGGATTCGCGTTCTCGTGACTCGGCGTTGACTGGGGTCGGCGGGGCCGAGCGTGACGGCGAGTCCCTTCGAGCCGCATGTCCGTGACCGACCCGATCTACCCGGCCCGCGTCGCACCGCGCCGCCGCACGTCCGCTGAGGAGAGAGAGCCCGTGTCCGTGTCCCGTACGTCGGCCGCCCGGCGTCGCCCTCCGTCCGCCGTCCGGGCCGGTGCCTGCGTTGTCGCGATCCTGGCGCTCGCCGCCTGTGGCGATACGGCCGTCACCGACATCGCCTCCCGCGCCACCCCGGCGCCGTCCGCCTCCTCCACCGGGACCGCCGGGGCGCAGGCCGGGGACGGGCGGGGTGGTCGGAAGCCGTCCGCGGGCTCGCAGGCGGACGGGCCGCCGGGACGGGCCGCCGCGCCAGCGCCGCAGGTCCCGGGCGTCCAGCCCGCCCTGATCCCCGGGCTGGGGCTGCGGACCAGGGGCCGGATTCCGGCCGAGACCCGGCAGGCGCTCGTGGTCACCGGCGACGCCTACGACTCCAGCCTGTCCACTGCCACGCTCTACACCCGCGACGACCCCGCCCGGGGCTGGCGGGCGGCCACCCCCCGTTGGGCGGCCCACAACGGGCTGAACGGCTGGGCCGACAACCACCGGGAGGGTGACCTCCGCACCCCGACCGGGGTCTACGGGCTGACGGCGGCGGGCGGTCGGTCCGCGGCGCCGAACACCGTGTTCCCGTACGAACAGGACCCGGCCTACACCGTGAGCGGCGAAGGGTTCGACGGTGAACCCCTCGAAGGCTCTTTCGATTACGTCGTCGCGATCGACTACAACCGGACCCCCGGTGTCTCCCCCCTGGACCGCGAACGCCCGCTCGGCCAGGAGCGGGGCGGCGGCATCTGGCTCCACGTGGATCATGGGGGCCCGACGCAGGGCTGTGTCTCGCTGCCCGTGGAGCACATGAAGGAACTGCTGAAGCTGCTCGACCCGCGGAAGAACCCTGTGGTGGTGATGGGGGACGCCGAGTGGCTTGAGCGGTGAAGCGAGCCCCGGCCAGGGCGTGTGTCCGTACGCTGGACGCAGTCCCGTTTCCGGACGCCGTTCCGTTTCCGGCAGGAGGCAGTGATGACCGTGGTTGAGGAGAGCGTGCTGACCCAGGAGGTCTTCGAGGACCTCGCCCGTCACGCCATACGCGCCGACGAAGCGCTGCGTCTGGAGTTCGTGAACGGGAAACTGGGGGTCAAGGCCGTGCCGGATGGGGATCACGGGCGAATCATCGAGTGGTTGACGCGCCTGTGCATGCAGGCCGACTCGGCGCGATGGCTGTACGCCGAGCAGGGGCTGCGGATCGGGACGTACCGCAAGGGCAACGCACGTCCGGATGGTTCGCTCGCCCGCAGCGGCGCTTTCGTCGGTCAGGGGGAGTGGGCCAGTCCCGACGGCGTGCTCATGGTCGTCGAGGTGACCTCCTACGACGAGGACACCGACCGCCGGGACCGGGTCGAGAAGCCGCGCGCCTACGCCGAGACCGGGATTCCCGTCTATCTGCTGATCGACCGCGACAGTTGCGAGGTCAAGGTGCACTCGGAGCCCGACGGCGTGCGGTACGAGCGCGTGGTGACGGTGCCGTACGGGAAGACCGTCGAGCTGCCCGACCCGGTCGGCATCGAGCTGGACACCGAGCCGCTGAAGGACTGGGTTCGCTGAAGGACCGGGTTCGACGAAACGAGTGCGCCGGTGGTGTGCGCGCACGATCGAGGGCCGGGACCGCTGCGTCGAGCAGATGTCCCGGCCCTCACCGTTCGCGCGGGAGAGGCGTGCGTTACGCCGGCTTCTCCTCCAGGCGGGGGAACAGCACCGCGCCCTTCGTGACCGTGGTGCCCGCCGGGAGGCGGCCCCAGTCGCCCGCTTCCTGGACGCGCTGGTCGGACAGCGCCCCCAGGGACGCCTCGGCGCCCAGCGAGTCCCACAGCTTCTGCGAGGTCTCCGGCATCACGGCGTTCAGCAGCACCGCGACACCGCGCAGCGACTCGGCGGCCGTGTACAGGATCGTCGCGAGGCGGGCCCGGCCCTCGGGAGAGCCCGCTGCGTCAGCAGCATCGGAGAACGCAGCCTTGGCGACCTTCCAGGGCTCCTGCTCCGTGATGTAGCCGTTGACCTGCTTCACGAAGTCGAAGATCGCCAGGATGCCGGCCTGGAAGTCCAGCTCCTCGCCGATCTTCTGGTCGGCCGTGGCGACGGCCTTCGCAAGCCCCTCCTGGACGGCCTTCTCGGCGTCGCCCGCGGCGGTGGCCTCCGGGAGCACTCCGTCGAAGTACTTGCCGACCATCGCGGCGACGCGCGAGGCGAGGTTGCCGTAGTCGTTGGCCAGCTCGGAGGTGTACCGGGCGGAGAAGTCCTCCCAGGAGAACGAGCCGTCGCTGCCGAACGCGATGGCGCGCAGGAAGTACCAGCGGTACGCGTCCACGCCGAAGTGCGAGGTCAGGTCCTGCGGCTTGATGCCGGTCAGGTTCGACTTCGACATCTTCTCGCCGCCGACCATCAGCCAGCCGTTGGCCGCGACCTTGCCCGGCAGCGGCAGGCCCTGCGCCATCAGCATCGCGGGCCAGATCACCGCGTGGAAGCGGAGGATGTCCTTGCCCACCAGGTGCACGTTCGCCGGGAACGTCCCGTCGAACTTCTCCTGGTTGGCGCCGTAGCCGACCGCCGTGGCGTAGTTCAGCAGCGCGTCGACCCACACGTAGATGACGTGCTTCTCGTCCCACGGCACCGGGACGCCCCAGTCGAAGGTGGAGCGCGAGATGGACAGGTCCTGGAGACCCTGCCGGACGAAGTTCACGACCTCGTTGCGGGCGGACTCGGGCTGCACGAAGCCGGGGTTGTTCGCGTAGAACTCCAGCAGCTTCGGGCCGTACGCGCTCAGCTTGAAGAAGTAGTTCTCCTCCTTGAGGATCTCCACCGGCTTCTTGTGGATCGGGCACAGCTTGACGCCGTCCTCGTCCTCGATCAGGTCGCCGGGGAGCTTGTACTCCTCGCATCCCACGCAGTACGGGCCCTCGTAGCCGCCCTTGTAGATCTCACCCTTGTCGTACAGGTCCTGCACGAACTCCTGCACCCGGTCGGTGTGCCGCTTCTCCGTCGTACGGATGAAGTCGTCGTTCGCGATGTTCAGGTGCTCCCAGAGGGGCTTCCACGCCTCCTCCACGAGCTTGTCGCACCACTCCTGCGGGGTGACATCGTTCGCCTCGGCAGTGCGCATGATCTTCTGACCGTGCTCGTCCGTGCCGGTGAGGTACCACACCTTCTCGCCGCGCTGGCGGTGCCAGCGCGTGAGCACGTCGCCTGCGACGGTCGTGTAGGCGTGGCCCAGGTGAGGAGCGTCGTTGACGTAGTAGATGGGGGTCGAGACGTAGTACGCCGTCGCCCCCTGCTTCTCGGATCCAGTGGCCGCCATGGGCAAAATCCTAACGGCCTGCCGAAGATCGACTCACACCGATTACGGCCGGTGGCGGTCGGGGCCGGGAGCGTGCCGGGACGCCCCGGGCCGTGCGGAGACCTCTGCGAAACATGCCTTCCCCTAACAAAGACGCATCCTGGGAGGGAGTGGACACGCATGCACGGGGCACACGAAGCAGGGGACATCACGATGCGGGTACTGGTCGCCGAGGACGAGGAGATGCTGGCGGAGTTGGTCGCCACCGGGCTGCGACGGGCCGGATTCGCCGTCGACACCGTGTACAGCGGTGACGCCGCCCTCGCCTACCTGGGGCTGCACGACTACGACGTCGTCGTCCTCGACCGTGATCTGCCACGGGTGCACGGCGACGACGTGGCGCGCAAACTGGTCGCCACCGGCTCCCGGACCAGGATCCTGATGCTCACCGCCGCCGGTTCCATGGAGGACCGGGTCGCCGGGCTCGATCTCGGTGCCGACGACTACCTGGGCAAGCCCTTCGAGTTCCCGGAGCTGGTCTCGCGGGTACGGGCGCTGCGGCGGCGCAGCGCGCGCCCCGTACCACCGCAGCTGGAACGGCACGGCATCCGGCTCGACACCGTGCGGCGCACCGCCTCCCGGGAGGGCCGGGAACTCGACCTCTCGCCGAAGGAGTTCTCGGTGCTCCAGCTGCTGCTGGAGGCCGACGGTGCGACCGTCAGCGCGGAGGAGCTGCTGGAGCGGGCCTGGGACGCCAACGCCGACCCCTTCACCGGAGCCGTCCGGGTCTGCATGAGCAAGCTGCGGGGGAAGCTCGGGGAACCCGCGCTGATCCGTACGGTGCAGGGTGTGGGGTACGCCCTGTGAACGGCGATTCCTCTCCGTCGTCGGGTGCGTCGGGTGCGTCGGGCTCGTCTCCCTCGTCTCCCTCGTCACGCCCGTCACGCCCGTCTGGCTCGTCTGGCTCGTCGCACGGGAAGTGTGGGGTGTGCGGGAAGCGTGCGTCGCGGGTACACCGTGATGCCGCGCGTGTGCCGTGTCAGGGCGGGCGCGTTCCGCGTGATGCCGCGCGCGTGCCGCGAGCGCCTCGTGTTCCCGGTGCCGCCTTTCGCGTACCGCGCGTCTTCCGCGTCCCGCGCCTGCGCTGTCCGCCGCTCATCCGGCATTCCACGATCCGGACCCGGATCGCGCTCGTGTACGGCGGGGCCTTCCTGGTGCTGGGCACGGCACTGCTCGCCACCGTCAACCTCGCCTCGCGCGCGGGCACGGACTCCCAGGCGCGGGACATCGCGCGCACGGCCGCGGTCGTCCAGCCCGGTTACGCCGTCAACGGCCCCCTCGTCACCCGGCGCACGCTCGGGCCGCCGACCGTCTACGACCTCACCGACCACGTCAGCGACGCCGCCGGTCATCAGCTGCTCATCTGGTCCGTCGCCTCGCTGCTCGTCATGACGGCGTGCGCGGTCGGGGTGGGATGGTGGACCGCGGGGCGGGTCCTGCGTCCCGTCCACACCATGACCGCCAAGGCGCGCCGGCTCTCCGAGCACACCCTCCACGAGCGCATCGCGGCCCATGGCCCCGACGACGAGCTGAAGGAACTCGGCGACACCCTCGACGCCCTGCTGGCCCGGCTGGAGAAGGCGTTCGACAGCCAGCGGCGGTTCATCGCCAACGCCTCGCACGAACTGCGGACCCCGCTCGCCACCCAGCGGGCCGCGATCCAGATCGGCCTGGACGACCCGTCCCAGGAGGATCTCGTACGGACCCGGCAGACGCTGCTGGACAACAACCGGCGCAGCGAACGGCTCATCGAGGGGTTGCTGGTCCTGGCCCGCAGCGAACGCGGGCTCGCGGCGGGCGAGCGGGAGGAGGTGGACTTCGCGCGGGTCGTGTCGGAGGAGGCGGCCCGGCACCCGGGTGTGCGGGTCGACACCGGGCCCTGCACGGTGCGGGGTAACCGGATGCTGCTGGCCCAGCTGGTGGCGAACCTGCTGGCCAACGCCGTCACGTACAACGTGCCCGACGGGACCGTGGAGGTGTCGGCGGTGACGGCCGGCGAGAGCGTGCTGCTGGAGGTGCGCAATACCGGGCCGGTGGTGGACGCCGAGGACGTCCCCGGGCTGTTCGAGCCGTTCCGGCGCGGTGAGGGCAGGGACCGGATGGGGCGCGGGTCGGGGCTGGGCCTGTCGATCGTGCGCTCCATCGCGGTCGCGCACGACGGTACGGTCACGGCGGTGCCCGGGCCCGGGGGCGGGCTCGCCGTGACCGTACGTCTGCCGACGGATCAGGCCTCGGTGGCCGCCGCTCGGTCCGCGATCCAGGCGGGGAGGGCGGCGAGGACCTCGCGGTAGAAGGTGGCGTCCGGGACCTCGCGGGGGGCGGGGCCCGCGTGGAAGAACCCGGCGTTCGGGGCGTCCAGCTTCCGTAGGAAGTCGAAGCCCTTCGCGTCCTCTTCGCCGAACGCGACGAACTGGAAGAACAGTGGCAGCCGCGCCGCGTCGGCGAGCGCCTGCTTCGCGGCCTGCTTGGCGTCCGGCGGGCCGTCCGTCTGGAAGACCACCAGGGCGGGACCGGTCGCCTCCGACTTCTCGTAGTGCGTGACGATCTCCTCGACGGCGCGGTGGTAGTTCGTACGGCCGAGGCGGCCCAGACCCGCGTTCATCTCGTCGATGCGGCCCTCGTGACCGGCGAGCTCGACCGTGCCGGTGCCGTCGATGTCGGTCGAGAAGAACACGACCTGAACGGTGGCGGTCTCGTCCAGGTGCGCGGCGAGGGCCACGGCGCGGTCGCCGAGGTGCTGGGCGCTGCCGTCCTTGTAGAACGGGCGCATGGAGCCGGAGCGGTCGAGGACGAGGTAGACGGTGGCGCGCAGGCCGGTCAGCCCGTGCGCCTTGAGCCCGGCCTGGGCGGCCTTGTACGCGCCGACGAGGCCAGGCGCACGGGTCTTGACGCGAGCGAGCGAGAGGGCCGGCTTGGGGGCCGGTGCCGCAGCGAGGGGGGTCGAGGCGGCGGACTCCGGGGCGGACTCCGGCTCGGGGGCAGGGGAGGGAGCGGACGAGGGGGCCGGTGCGGCGTCCGGGGCGGCGGTGGTGGTGGCCGTGGTGGTGGCGGCAGGTTCGGGGGTGGGTTCCGGCTCGGCCGGGATCGCGACGGCTTCGGGCCCGGGAGCCGCGGTGGCGTCGGCCTCGGGGGCCGGCTGCGGCTCGGTCTCCGGCGTCGACTCGGGGGCCTCGGCGGTGGTGAGCGGCTCGGGCTCGGGCTCGGCGTCGACCTCGGGCCGGGCGGGGGTCTCGACGACCGGGGCGGCCTCGACGGCGGATTCGGCCTCGACGATGAGTTCGGCCTCGGCCTCGGGTTCGGCCTCGGGTTCGGCCTCGGGTTCGGCTTCGGCCTTGGGTTCGACCTCGGCCTTGGGTTCGATCTCGGCCTTGGGCTCGGCCTCGGCCTCGGGTTCGGCCTCGGTCTCGTCCTTGAGTGGTTCCGGCTCGGTCTCGGCGGCGGTCTCTGCGATGGTCGCGGCCACCGGCTCGGGTTCGGGCCGCGCGACGGTCGGCTCGGACCCGGCGACAGCCTCGGCCTCGTCGGCCTCGTCGGCCTCGTCGTTCTTCGGCTCGGTGACCACCGCCTCCGCGGCATCTGCTTCCGCGATCTCCGCGACCGCCTCCGCTGCGGGCTTCCGCTCCGCGGCCTCCGGTTCGTCCGCCGACGCCGCCGACGCCGACACCGCGACCGGCTCTGAATTCGATTCAGGCTTCGGCTCCGACACGGAAACCGGCTCCGACACCGGTTCCGGCTCGTCCGACTTCGGCTCGTCCGACTTCGGCTTCGAGGCCGAACCCTGCGACGGGAACGAGGGGATGGATGCCTTGTCGAAGGCCGCCGCCACCAGGTCCGACGCCAGGCCGGTGCTGCCGTCGCTCTCGGCGGACCGGGGCGAGGCGGGGGCCGGGATCGAAGCCTTGGGGGCCGGGTCGGTTGCGTGCGCCGGGGCCTGCGCCGTGGCCGGCTCGTCCGCCGGTGCCGCGACCGGCTCCGACTCCGCGGGCGCGATGCGTTCGGTCTGGGGCGGGACCGTGGCCGTCGGCGCGTCCTGCTCCGCGCGGTCACGGCCGAACACCTTGCGCAGCAAGCTCCGAATGCCCATGGGCGAGGCCTTTCGCGTGAGTGGGGTGCGATGAATGTCCGACCTGCGGGAATTGATCCCTGGCCAGGGCGGATATGTAAGGTTAGCGGCCGGATCCGGCCCTTCGTCGGCACGGCCCGCCCGTGAGAAAACCGATCGGCGAACGATCTCCCGCCGAGCCCCGAACGAGCCCTGTGCGCATGCCGTACGGGCCTGATGTGCTTCGTTCAAATGTACTGACGTGGGGCCCGAATTGCCTTGTCGACGTGAGCGGCCGGTGCATGTGGCGGGAAGTCAGGTGCACCGTTGTCCGCTATTCACCCGCATTGCCAAGAAGGGCCTTCATATGGGGAAACCCTCTCGTCGAACACGTATTGCGGCTTGTGCCGTCGCGGGCGGAGCGCTGCTTTCCGGACGGGCCGCCGACTCCAAGTCGGCGAACGTGTAGATCCTGCAGTCGTCGTTCGGGCCCGAGGACTTCTACCTGGCGCACGGGCGCGGTGACGGCTTCGCGCCGCAGCTGTGGTCACTGAGCGAGCATGCGCCGAGCAAGCGCGGGGCGTGCAAGCACGAGCTGTACAGCTACAACATGTCGGAGGTCATCGACGACTTCGGCTGAGGCCCGGGACCTCGTGAATGATCCGGCCTGACCCGACGCCCGCGCCGCACTACAGTCGGACACATGGTTTCCGGTGAGGCGCCGCAGGCGGAGGGCAGTGCCCGGGTTGACGTCTGGATCTGGTCGGTCCGGTTGACGAAGACCCGTTCGCAGGCCGCTGCCGCCTGCCGTGCGGGGCATGTGAAGGTCGCCGGTGAGCGTGCCAAGCCCGCTCAGACGGTGCGCGTCGGCGACGAGGTACGGCTTCGGCACGCGGGCCGGGACCGGATCGTGGTCGTGTCGAAGATCGTGAAGAAGCGGGTCGGCCCACCGGTGGCGGTTGAGTGCTTCATCGACAACAGTCCGCCCCCGCCGCCGCGCGAGGCGGCGATCCAGGTCCCGGTACGCGACCGGGGCGCGGGGCGGCCGACGAAGCGGGACCGGCGGGAGATGGACCGGCTGCGGGGCGGCGATTCCATGAGGTGAGCGGCGGCCCCGGCTCCTGACTGTGCGGCCATGGTCCGGACCGTGACCGTGCGGCCATGGCCCGGACCGTTCGTACGACTGCGGCCGTGTCCGCGGCCGGGGCCACGACCACGGCTACGGCTGGGGGGACGCGATGGCCCGTGCCGCCGCCACCTCCCGGCGCAGGGGGGCCAGCACCCCCTTCTCGTCGCCCGGCAGTTCGGCACGCACCTCCACCAGGACCTCGCTCGACCGTATCCCGTCGGCGAGTTCCATCAACTGCCGCCGGACCTCCGCCACTTCCTCCGCCGGTGGTTCCGGCGCTCCGTGGTTGACCCGGACCCGGGCCGCCGTCGTCGCGTCCACGATGCGCTCGACGGCGACGACCAGCGGCCACCAGGCGGCGGCCCGGGCGCCGACCGGGGGCGGTTCGGTCAGCGCGCGCTGGAACTCGGACCGTACGACCGACAGATCGCGGTAGATGCGGCGCCGGGCCCGCAGACGCTCCGCCCGGTCGCCCGCACCACTGCTCCCGGGGCCCTGGGCGCTCGCCCGGCTCCCGCCTCCCCCGCCGTACGCTTCCGGCTCGAACGCGCAGGCCACGTAGTCGGCGATGTCCGTCACCACGTCCGCGAGCCGGTGCCCGACGCGGGCGTGCCAGCTCTCCGGCCACAGGAGGTAGCCCGCCACGAGCACGATGGCGCAGCCGATCAGACTGTCCAGGAAGCGCGGCCAGACCAGGTCGAAGCCCTCGTGGTTCAGCAGGTCGGACAGGAGCAGGATGACCGGGGTGATGGCCGCGGTCTGGAAGGCGTAACCCTTCGCCGTGAACGCCGGGATCAGCGCCGCGAGCAGCACCATCACCGGCACGTCCCACCAGCCGATCGGCACCGCGGCGAGTACCGGCGCGGCGACCACGAGCCCGGCCGCCGTGCCCACCGAGCGCAGCACGGCCCGCGAGAACACCGAGCCGAAGTCCGGCTTGAGGACGAACGTGACGGTCAGCGCGACCCAGTAGGAGCGCGGCACCGGGACCAGCGAGGTCAGGGCCTGGGCCAGGCCGACGCACAGGGCGAGCCGCAGCCCGTACCGCCACGAGGCCCCGGTGAACAGCACGCTGCGAGCGGTCCGCCGTACGCGTACCCCGAGCGCCGCGGGGCGTCCGAGCCGGTCGTCGACGTTGTACGGGTCGGGATCGGCCTTGTGCACGACGGTCGCGGCGTGCCTCAGTGCGCTGTCCACGGCCCGGGTCGCGGGCGAGTCCGGGGCGGGCAGGCCGAGTCCGGGGCGGCCCGTACGGCTCTCCTCGACGGCGGCGGCCAGTTCGCGTACCGCCTCGGGGATCGCGTCCGGCAGCCGGATCCCGCGCACATGGACCGCGGGCGCCGCCTCGACGAGCGGGATGACGACGTTGAGCTGGGCGAGCAGCCGCACCATGGCGTTGCTGCGGCCGTGATAGCGGGCCCGGCGCGCCAGGATCAGGTCGTACGAGGTGTTGAGGGACTGCGTGACGGCCTGGCGCCGTTCGTCGTACGCGTCGCCGCCCGCGGCGGCCAGCAGATCGGCGACCGCGAGATAGGTGCCCGCGACCGCGACCCGCTCCGGCAGTTTCCGCCGCAGCGGCCAGGCCAGCAGGGTCAGGGCGAGGACGAACAGACCGCCGACCGTGAGCAGCAGCGGGGCCGCCCACCAAGGTTCCGGCATCGGCAGACCGGCGCCGACCACCGCGTTGAGCAGGAGCAGCAGCCCGGACACGGAGGCGACCGCGCCGATCGTCGACATCATCCCGGAGACCAGGCCGACCACCGTCAGCGCGGCGACCGCCCCCCACCCCGTCCCGTACACCAGCGTCCCGAGCATGACGCCGAGCGCGCCGAAGAACTGCGGTACGGCGATGTTGAGTATGCGCATGCGGTACGCGTCGGCCGTGTCGCCGATGACGCCGGACAGCGCGCCCATGGAGACGAGCGCGCCGTACGCCGGCCGGCCGAGCGCGAAGCCGACGGCGAGCGGTGCGGCCAGGGCGATGGAGGCGCGGACGACCGCGGCCCAGGGCACGGGGGCGGACGACTGGGGGCGGAGCCCGCTCAGCAGCCAGGTGGGTGGAGTCGTGTGCCTGCGGCCGTTCCCGGTCTCCGTCTGGGTCAATGATTCCCCTCTGCCTCGTGTTCAGGTCCGGCGTGTTCAGCTCTGGTAGCCCTCGACCTCGTCGGCCGACCGGATCCTCGCGGTGGAGGGGTCCTCGCCCGCTTCCCGGAGTGCGCGGCGCTGCCTGAGCAGATCCCAGCACTGACCGAGCCGGATCTCGACCGCGTGCAGCCGCGACCTCTCGTCCGGGGCGAGGCCCATCTCCCGCGAGGAGCGGTCACGAAGGGTCCGTTCCTCGGCGACGAGGGCGCCGATGTCATCAATGATGTCGCGCTCCTCATTGTTCCTGTTGCGCTTGTTGTCCTTGTTGTCCTTGTTGATCTCGTTGTTCATGGTGCCTCCTGCGACGGCCGGGCTCAGAGCACGATCACGGTCTTGCCGCGTGCGCCGCCCGCCCGGTTCCGGTCGAGGGCCTGCGGCGCCCTCTCCAGCGGGAGTTCGGCGTCGATGGGCACGCGCAGTACGCCGTCGGCGGCACCCGCCGCCAGGATGTCGAGCAGGACCGGGGTGGGTTCGAGCCGGAAGTCGATGCCCGTCACCCCGACGGGGAGCGCCGCCCTCGCGGCGGCGTCGCGGGTACTGAGGGCGATGCCCCCGGCGCGTACCGGCGCGGCATGCGCGGCGAAGGCGTCCGGCGCGGCGCAGACCAGGTCGACGAGCGCGTCGACGCCGTCCGGGCAGACCTCCCGTACCGCCTCTTCGAGGGGGCGGGCCAGGGTGTCGACGGTGGTGGTGGCGCCCAGGGCGGCCATGCGCCTGCGCTCGTCGCCGCGTACGGCCGCGATCACGCGGATGTCCCGGGCCGCCGCGAGCTGGGTGAGGCAGCTGCCGACGCCGCCCGCCGCCCCGACGACCAGCAGGCTCTCGTGGCCGCGGAGCGCCACGGTCTCCAGGATCTGGGCGGCGGCCATCCCGGCGGACGGCAGCGCCGCCGCGACCTCGAGAGGGAGGCCGGGCGGGACGAGCGTGACGGCGGACTCCTGCGGCACGGTCAGGTAGTCGCAGCAGGTGCCGCCGACGGCGGGGCCGGCGGTACGGCCGAAGACCTGGTCGCCGACCCGGAAGCGGTTCGGGCCGCTGCCGATCTTCTCCACCCGTCCGGCGAAGTCCACGCCGAGGACCAGGGGGAAGGCAGGGGCGGGGGCGGGTGCGCCAGGGGCGGCGGCGCCGGGGGAGCCGCGTGCGTCGAGGGAGGAGCCGGGTGTGACGGGGGAGGAGCCGGGTGTGACGGGGGAGCTAGGTGTTTCGGTCGAGCCGGGTGTTTCGGTGGAGCCGGGCACGGTCTGCCAGTCGCAGGGGTTGAGCGCGGCGTACTCGACCCTGACCCGGATCTCCCCGGCCCCCGGTTCCGGCTTGGGCAACTCGACCAGTTCGGGCGCGGCCCGGAACGCGCTGACGGCTATCGCTCGCATGTGGATGACCTCTCAGTCGTCCCCGATACGGCAGTCACGGGAACCACTGTGTCCCGGCCCGTCCGCCGACGCACGTCGAGCCCGCCACGGCCCGGCCGGGACGCCGCCCCGCCGGGCGAGCACCGCGCACAGGGCCACCGCGAGCCCCGCGCCCAGCACCGTCCACGCCGTCGTGCGCAGCGAGCCCGTCAGCGCGTCGTACACCGCCGCCGCACCGCCCGTCTGACCGGCCGGCACCCCGGCCAGCACCCGGTTGCGGGCGATCGCGACCACCACGCGCAGCACCACCGCCCCCAGCGCGAAACCGAGCCCGACCAGCGCCGTGGCCGCGAGCGCGGCCTCCGTGCCCGCTGTGCCCCGTGTGCTCGCCCGGTCCCTCGCGTTCCTCGCGTCACCGGTGCCCGCCGCGCCGTGTTCGCCTCCCGGCCGCCCGGCGCGCGTCCGGGCCGCGATCCCGGCCACGACCACGGTCAGGACGGCGAACACCACCGTGCCGACGGCGGGCAGCACGCTTCCGGCACGCAGCAGGCGGAAGGTCTGGCGCAACTGGTCGGCGCGTTCGGCGGAGATGAGCGTGATCTCCGTGTGCTGGACCGGGATCCGGTCGGCGAACGGGATCCCGTCCGCCTTCAGGTTTTTCTTGATCCGCTCGGTCACGGGCGCCAGATCGATGGTGACGGCCTCGCCCGTGTTGCCGTTCAGCGCGGCGGTGACGGCCTCGTGGGCGGTGCGGTTGGTGGCGTTCCACGCGTCCTGGAAGGCGTCGGTGGTGGTGAAGGACAGCACTGCCTGGTGCAGGAAGTTCCGTACGACGTCGTGGATCGGCCCGGCGTCGATCTGCTGCATCGTCGCGTCGGTGATCTGGTCGGCGACGGTGGTGCGCACCTCCGGGTCGGAGGCGAGCGGGGCCACCGCGGCGACGTACCTGTCCGTGTCGTCGATCTCCAGGTCCACCCAGGCGGACAGCGCGCTCAGCGGGACGAGCACGGCGAGCAGCACCGGCACCACGACCGACAGCGTCATCGAAAGATATGTCCGCACCCCTCCAGGAAATCCCGTACGACGGCCCCGTGTCCCGGGCTCTGGGCCATCCGAGTTGCCGGGTGGAGTGGCCGGGTGTGCTCTGGAGGGAAAAGAGGATGGTGCGCCCCGGGGCGAAGAGGGGCGTCGTGTCCTGGAGGGGCGGCGACGGAAGGAGTTCTCCGCCATGGCCACTCACGTAGCGAGTCCGACACGCGGCCGGTCCCGGGGCCGGGCGCACGCGCGTCCGCGCAGCACGCTCGCCTGGGCGATGCCCGTCGTACTGGGTGCGGCGTACGGCCTGTACGCGTCGTTCATCCTCCGCAACCACGGCGCGAGCGGCGGCCGGCAGTTCTGGTACGGCCTGATCACGGCCGTGGTCCTCGGGGCACTCTGCTTCGTGCTGGGCCGATTCCAGCGCGGCATGATCCCCCTGATGCGGGCGGTGGCCTACGGGGCACTGACCTGGGCGGCGATCGGGCTGCTGGTGGGGCTGACCGGGTCGAGCGTGTTGCGGTCGTCGGCGCTGGGGCTGTCGGTCGGCCTCGGGATGTTCGTCACGGCGTTCTACCTCTTCTACACGCACGAGAGAGCGTGACATCCGCCGCCGGGGTCCCCCGGTACCACCGTGGGTGCCATCCGGCACGACCGGTACGACCTGCATGACCGGCACGACGACGGGCCCGCACGGAAATGTGTGCGGGCCCGTCGCCGTCATGATTCGTCATCACGCCGTCGTGGTGACATCGTCGTGGTGATTCGCGTGCGGCGTACCAGCTATGTCGCGGTGGTACGTCAGTCGCGTACGACCGTCACCGGGCACGGCGCGTGCTGGGTGACGTGGAGGCTGACCGAGCCGAGCAGCGTCGCCTTGAAACCGCTGTACCCGCGTGCGCCCACGACCAGCAGGTTCGCGCCCTTGGCCCGCTCCAGCAGGGACTGGGCCGGGTTGCCGATCACGATGACCTTGGTCACGTTGGCCGCGCCCTCGGCGCCCAGGGCCTCCTCCAGCGCCTCGGTGAGCGACACGGTCGCCAGGGCCTGCGGGTCGAAGTCCTCCGGCATGCCGGGCATCATGGACGCCCAACTGGTCGCCGGGTACTCCCAGCTGTTGACGGCTTCCACCGTGTCGCCGGTCAGCTCCGCCTGGCGTACGGCCCAGTGCAGCGCCTTGATCGACGACTCGGAGCCGTCAACGCCCACCACGATCCTGCCCATCTCTGCCTCCAGCTCGGTTCGGCTCAGTGCGCAGAGGCGGCACGCGAAGAAACCTCGTACACCCGGTGCGGGCCGCTTTCGCATGACGCATCTTTCACGCCAATGTAATCAAACAGGACAGATGTGTTGATGGCGCGGGCCTGTCGGTCCCGGCTGTCCGGCTGTTCGGCCCGAACCGTCCGGACCGACCGGGCCGATGGTCCCGGGCCGTTCGTCCCGGGACGGTCGGCCCGGACCGGGGGACGGAACGGGCCGACCGAACGGATCAGTCCAGCCGCAGGTCGGCGAGCTGCTGTTCGAACGGTATGACCTCGTCGTCGAGCCCGAGCGTCCTCGGTGCCCTGGAGGCCGCCCGGCCGCCCGTGAGCACGGCGGCGAGTTCGCCGCCCGCCCGCCGGATGCGGGACGGCAGGCCCTCGGTGTACTCGTCGCCGGACGAGCCCCAGTCCTCCGACGCCGCGTACACGGAGGTCGGCAGGACACTGGCCCGCAGGTAGGCGAAGAGCGGACGCATCGCGTGCTCCAGGACCAGCGAGTGGCGGGCGGTGCCGCCCGTCGCCGCGACGACGACGGGCTTGCCGGTGAGCGCGGTGTTGTCGATCAGGTCGAAGAACGACTTGAACAGCCCGCTGTACGACGCGGTGAAGACGGGCGAGACGGCGATCAGACCGTCGGCCTCCGTCACCTCCTTGATCGCCTCGTCCAGGGCGGCCGGCGGGAAGCCGGTCACCAGGTGGTTGGCGATGTCGACGGCCAGGTCGCGCAGCTCGATCAGCCGGACCTCGACCGTGCGGTCCTGCTCGGCCAGCAGCCGTTCGCGGGCCGCGCCGGCCAGCCGTTCGGCCAGCAGCCGGGTCGACGAGGGGCTGCTCAGTCCCGCCGACACGGCGACGATTCGCAGCGGCTCGGTGATGGGCAGGGTGGGCGTGCCGGGCGTGGTGGACACGGTGATCAGACCTCCTTCGCGGCGGTGGCGGCGGTGACAGGGGTGCGGGTCGTGGTGCCGTCGGCACCGGGGGCGTCGGCCGCGATGCCACGGGTGGCGGCGACGGCCGGGTGGAGCGGCGCGGCGTCCGGGACCCCGGCCGGCCGCAGGGCGGCGAACTCCTTGCGCAGCACCGGGACGACCTCCTCACCGAGGATGTCGAGCTGCTCCAGGACCGTCTTCAGCGGCAGTCCCGCGTGGTCCATCAGGAACAGCTGGCGCTGGTAGTCGCCGACGGCCTCGCGGAAGGTCAGGGTGCGCTCGATGACCTGCTGCGGGGAACCGACGGTCAGCGGGGTCTCCCGGGTGAAGTCCTCCAGCGAGGGCCCGTGCCCGTAGACCGGCGCGTTGTCGAAGTACGGGCGGAACTCCCGTACCGCGTCCTGCGAGTTCTTCCGCATGAACACCTGGCCGCCGAGGCCGACGACGGCCTGCTCGGCGGTGCCGTGCCCGTAGTGCGCGTACCGGCGGCGGTAGAGGTTCACCATCTTCTTGGTGTGCTCCATGGGCCAGAAGATGTTGTTGTGGAAGAAGCCGTCGCCGTAGTACGCGGCCTGCTCGGCGATCTCCGGGGAACGGATCGAGCCGTGCCAGACGAACGGCGGGACGCCGTCCAGCGGGCGCGGGGTCGCGGTGAACGACTGCAGCGGCGTACGGAACTTGCCCTCCCAGTCGACGACGTCCTCGCGCCACAGCTTGTGCAGCAGGGCGTAGTTCTCGATGGCGAGCGGGATGCCCTGGCGGATGTCCTTGCCGAACCAGGGGTAGACCGGGCCCGTGTTGCCCCGGCCCATCATCAGGTCGACGCGGCCGTCCGCGAGGTGCTGGAGCGTCGCGTAGTCCTCGGCGATCTTCACCGGGTCGTTGGTGGTGATCAGCGTGGTGGACGTGGACAGGATGATGCGGTCGGTGCGGGCGGCGATGTAGCCGAGCGTGGTCGTCGGCGAGGACGGGACGAACGGCGGGTTGTGGTGCTCGCCGGTCGCGAACACGTCCAGCCCGACCTCCTCCACCTTCTGCGCGATCGCGAGCGTCGCCTTGATCCGCTCGTTCTCGGTCGGTGTCCTGCCGGTGGTCGGGTCCGTGGTGACGTCCCCGACGGTGAAGATCCCGAACTCCATGGCCCGCCTCCGGTTTGTTGAACGTTGAACTACGTGAGCACACCCTACAACGGGACGGGCTCCTGGGCTATTCCGAGGGGGTGTGCCGCTGTTCCGCAGGCCGCTGTTCCGTTTGTCGCTGCTTCACGGGTCTGCGTTTCGCGGGTCTCCGTTCCGTGGGGGCCTGCCGGGGGCGGCGCGTGCCCTCCCGCGCGCATACGCCGAAGCGCCCGTCGCCGCGATGCGGGTGACGGGCGCTTCAGGGGGCGGGTGCGGCTCGGGCGCCGGGACCGGGTGTGGCTCAGGCGCCGAGGCCGGCCTTGAGGGCCGAGGCGATCTTGACGACGCGCTCGGCCTGGTGGCGCGCGGCGTCGCGCGTCTGGTCGCCGATCGGGTTGTTGCCCTGGGCGTCGACGTGGGAGGTGCCGTACGGGTTGCCGTCGACGAACTTCACCGCGTCGGTGTAGCCGGGGGCGACGACCAGGCCGCCGAAGTGGTGGATGGAGTTGTACAGGGCGAGAAGCGTCGACTCCTGGCCACCGTGGGTGGTGGCGGTCGTCACGAAGCCGCTGTACACCTTGTCGGCCAGGGCGCCCCGGGCCCACAGACCGCCGAGGGTGTCCAGGAACTGCTTGAGCTGCGAGGACACGTTGCCGAAGCGGGTCGGCGTACCGAAGATCACGGCGTCGGCCCACTCGACGTCGTCCGGCGTGGCGACCGGGATGCCGGCGCTGGCGGCGGCGTGCGCGGCCCATGCCTCGTTGGAGGCGATGGCGGCCTCCGGCGCGAGCTCGGCGGTCTTCAGCAGGCGCACCTCGGCACCGGCCTTGGTGCCCGCCTCGGCGATCTCCTTGGCGATCTCGGCGCTGAAGCCGGTGGAGGAGTAGTAGATGACAGCGAGCTTCACTGCGGTAGACATGGGACACATCTCCGTTCAGTACATGCGAGACATACAGGACAAGCCGGGCGGTCACCCGCGCCTGTACGGGGCGGCCATCATTTAACCATTTGGTTCATGCTTCAACGAAACTCCCTGGTCGATGCGCCAGGGGGCCCTGGCCGACGTGCTGGGGCGCGGGCTGGGGCATGTGGGCCATTCCCGTACTGCCGGGCGTACCGGCGCGTTACCATCGGGCCATGACCTACGCACCGTGCCGGAATTGGTGGCGCTCCTTCTAGGAGCGGCCACTCCACGCGCACGGAAACCAGGGCCGTTCGAATCGGACGGCCCTTCTCTCTGCCTCGTACGGGTGCGGATGCCGGTGGATTCCGGCGGGCCGTCCTCCACCCAGCCAGTACCGCAGCATCAGCGAGGAGAGACAGCCCCATGAACGCAGCCACCGCCACCGCCGACGCGCCCGTCGTCGAAGCCGTGCCCGCCGACGCCTCCGCCACCGACACCGCCGCCCTGCGACGCACCGCCGAGCTGGAGGAGCTGATCCGGCGGGCCCCGGAACGGTTCCGGGTGATGACCGGGGACCGGCCCACCGGACCGCTGCACCTCGGGCACTACTTCGGCACCCTCCACAACCGGGTCCGGCTCCAGAACCTCGGGGTGGACGTCTTCGTGATCATCGCCGACTACCAGGTGCTCACCGACCGGGACGTCGCCGACCGCCTTACCGAGCACATGGAGGCCATGGTCCTGGACTACCTGGCCGTCGGCGTCGACCCCGAGCGTTCGACGATCTTCAACCACAGCGCCGTGCCCGCGCTCAACCAGCTGATGCTGCCCTTCCTCAGCCTGATCTCCGTGGCCGAGCTCAACCGCAACCCCACCGTCAAGGACGAGATCGCGCACTCCCGGCAGTCGGCGGTGAGCGGCCTGATGTTCACGTATCCGGTGCACCAGGCCGCCGACATCCTGTTCTGCAAGGGCAATCTGGTGCCGGTCGGGCGGGACCAGCTGCCGCACCTCGAAGTGACCCGGACCGTCGCCCGCCGCTTCAACGAGCGGTACGGGCAGGTCTTTCCGGAGCCGGACGCGCTGCTCTCCGCCGCACCGCTGCTGCTCGGCACCGACGGCACCAAGATGAGCAAGAGCCGGGGCAACTCCATCGCGCTCGGCGCCACCGCCGACGAGACGGCGCGGCTGATCAAGGGCGCCAGAACGGACGCCGAGCGCCACATCACCTACGAGCCGGAGAACCGGCCCGGGGTGTCCTCGCTCGTCCTGCTGGCCGCGCTCTGCCTGGACCGCGACCCGCACGAGTTGGCGGAGGAGATCGGCGGCACAGGCGCCGCCGCGCTCAAGCGGACCGTGACCGAGGCGGTCAACGAACGGATGGCGCCGATCCGGGCACGGCGGGCCGAGTACGCGCGGGACATGGGCCATGTGCGGTCCGTGCTGCGGGCCGGGAACGTGCGCGCCAACGAGATCGCCGGGGCCACGCTGGACGAGGTGCGGGGCGCGATGGGTGGGGTGCTGTAGCCCTCTGCCCCATGGGCGCCCTGGCTCATGGGCGCCCTGCCCCGCGGCCGGTCGGCAGATATCTGTCGATGCATCAACTCATAGGGGAATCCGGTGAGTTCGGCCAGAAGCCCCGGGCCGCCGTGTCCAGGACCAGGGCCGCGATGTTCCAGGCGTCGTCGGCGCCGCTGTGGTGCCGGCCCTCCAGCGGAAGGCCGGCGATCCGCAGGGCCTGCGCCATGCCGGGGCGTTTGCGCAGGCCGTGGGCGGCGGTGAAGGGGAGCTTGGCGTTGGTGTGGTGCCGGCCGAACGGGTAACGGGTGCCGGTGGCCCGGCACTGGCGGGTGAACTGGTTGCGGTCGTAGTCGCCCCAGCTCGCCCAGGGCCGGATTCCCGCCTCGTGCTCCGACGCCAGTAGCCCGCACGCCTCGGCGAAGGAGACGCCGGTGCCCACCTCGGCCGCGGTCAGGCCGGTCAGTTCCGTGCAGAACGCGCTGACGGTCGACCGGGCCGGGCGGACCAGGATCCGGTGCCGGGCGACCCTTCCCCGGGCTCTCGACCCCGTTCGAGCAGGCGAGACCCCATCGGCCGCGCGCAGATCGACGACGGTCAGCCCGATCTCGATGATCTCGCTGACCGCGCCGGGCGGTGGCTGGCCGTCCCAGCACGTCGCCTCGACGTCGATCACGTTCAGGAGATCCGGTTCGGCAGCCATGGGGACGAGGGTAGGTGGCGGGGAGTGCCCGGGCATGCGGATTTCGAGCGCGTCCGGGTTCCGGGATCCGGAGCGCGTCCGGGTGCCCGGGCTCCGGTGTTCGGGACGGCGCCGGGTGTCCGGACCTGGGCGGGGGCGGGGCTACGTGCGTGGCATCGACACCCGGCGGGGCACCTCGGCGGGGACGGGCTACGTCCGCACCGACGACACCCGGCGTCTGCGCAGCAGTTCGGCCAGGCCGCGCCGGGTCGCGGCGATCACCACGCGGTCCTGCGGACGCAGCACGTACCCCGGATGCAGGTCCCACACCAGCCCCGACGGATGGTCCGGGCCGCCGTCGACGGGGGCGGCCAGGTCCGGGCGGCGGTCCTCCGGCGGTGTGGCGTCCAGGGCCAGCACCCGCCAGGCGCCCGCCTGGAACGCCTGCTGCACCGTGCGGCCCTCCAGCTGCGGATGTCCCGCCACCTCGACCGCCGCGAACAGCATCACCTTGCGCTCCACCGGTATGGCGCCCAGGATCTGACGGCCCATCATGGCCACCGCGAAGGACGGGGCGGCGAGATGGGAGACGGACCGGGAGCGCGTCACGGCCTGGGGGTGGGCGGTGCGCAGGGTGCGGTAGACGGCGGTCGCGAACTCGTCGTCGAACAGGCGCAGCGCCACCCGCAGGTCCGGCTTCACCGAGCGGGCGTAGAGGGCCGCTTCCAGATTGGTGGTGTCGATGCTGGTCAGGGCGAGCAGCGCGCGGGAGCGGTCGATCTTCGCGGCCTCCAGCACGCCTTCCTGGGTGACGTCCCCGATCACCACCGGCACATGCAGCCGCCGGGCCACCGGGATGCCGCGCGCGTCCGGGTCGTCCTCCACACACACCACCGGGATGCCGAGCTCGCGCAGCCTGACCAGCACCCGCGTACCGATCTTGCCCAGGCCCAGCAGCACCACATGGCCCGACAGGCCCCGGGGCGGGCGGCGCAGCGAGGACGCCGTGCGCAGCGAGCCGAACGCCTCCAGGACCGCCGCCACGAGCAGCGGGAGCAGCATCAACCCGGCTACTCCGGAGAGGAGTTGGATGATCTGGCGGGCCCTGGGATCGTCGGTCGCGGGGTCGCCCATGGCGAACAGGTCCAGCAGTGTCAGATACGCGGCGTGCAGCGGGGTGTCGTCGGTGGTGAGCGTCAGCGCGACGGCCAGGGCGACCACGGCCAGGCCGACGCCCAGCGCGGACCAGCGCAGCCGTCGCGAGAAGATCCGGCTCAGCGGTGCGCCCCTGCCCGCCATCCGGGGCGGGGGCGCGTCGGGGTCGGCCCGGCTCACCGTCTCCAGGACGATCGTGCCCCGGCCCGTCGCGGCGGCCACCTGCCGGGCGTCCGGGAGGAGCAGGGGGCCTTCGTCGCCGCTGCTGTCGGAGCCCTCGGCGCCCGCCGGGTCATGGGTGGTGGAGGACAGCAGGGCGAGCGTGCACAGACCGGGGTCGGCGGCCCGGCCGTCCTCGGGCGGGGTGCGCTCGGCGGCGCGCAGCAGCAGGCCCTCCGCCTGGATCACCTTGCTGGAGCCGGTGAGCGCGGTGGCGGCGAGGGCGGGCGCGGCGGTGTCGGCGTCGGACAGAACCGTGGTCGAGGCGTCCAGCGCGGCCGGGTCGAGGCCGGGCGCGGCGACGGCGGCCGCCTGGTCCAGCAGGGTCTCCAGATGCTGGCCCAGTTTGCGGTTGTAGAGCCGGATCACCAGCCGCAGACGGGGGTTGAGGCGGCGGGCGGTCAGCGCGGCGCGGATGTTGCGTTCGTCGTCCTCGTAGACCAGGGCCAGTGCGGCGGCCGACTCGACGCCGGCCTCCTCGAACGTCTCGTAGGAGGGTTCGGCGGCCTCCATGATGCGGACCGCCTCGACCCCGGCGTTGGTGTCGGAGCCGTCCAGGGTGATCACACCGGAGCCGTCGCTGTCCGAGGAAAGGCCGCCGCCGTTGCCGAGACCGCCCAGGTTGCGGTTCATCGCCGCCGACATCCGGCCGAACAGCGAGGCGGCCCGTCCTCGCCCGGTCAGCGGCAGATCGGCGTGGCCCGCGTCGCGTCCCGGCGGGAGGAGCAGGGTGACCCGCTCCCCGTACACGTACCGCAGTTCCACGGCGAGTCGGCGGGCGAGCGCGTCGTCACCGCAGACGACCATGTGGCCGCCGGAGGTGGTCCGTTGGGTCTGATGGGGAAGTGTCGGCACGTGCCCCAGCATGCCTTGCACACCTCCGTTGTCTCGACCGGTTCGGCGCGTTCGGTGATCTCATGCGTGCGATGGTCTTCGGGGGAACGCGGCCGGTGGGCGGCGCGGTCGGCGACGGGCGGCTTCCGGGCGGCTCACCGGTCCTCGGGCGGCGCGGGGCGCGGCGCCGGGCGGGGCGAGGCGTGCCGGGCCGTCGGGTTGGTGAGGACATGGCGCGGGTCGGCGACCCGGACGATCGCCGATTCCACCGCCGCGATCCGCTCCGCGAGCAGCCCCAGCGCGGCGACGGCCCGCCCCAGGGGGTCGTCGTCCGCGGTGCCGAGCGTCTGCGTGCGCACGTAGGAGGCGGTGATCTCGGCCCAGCGCGCGGCCTGTTCGCCGGTGAGCAGACCGCGCAGCGCGGCGAGCTTCAGCAGGTTGGCCTCGGCGCCCGTGGTGAGTGTCTGCGCCTCGCCGGCGTAGTGGTCGCCGATGACCGCCGACAGCTCGGCCGCGTTCATCACCGGCACGATCCGTTCGGCGATCTTGTTCATGTTGCGGTACGAGCCCTGGAGGCGGAACGGCGGCTCGGTGCGGGACTCGTCGGTCTGCGCGGCGGAGGCGATGTACGCGGCGTTCACGGCCAGCACCGTGTCCCGGGCGGTCAGCAGATGGCGCAGCACCGCCGTGATCCGCTCCACCTCGGCGGGCGCGTAGGGGTGTTCGAGACGGTCCGGGCGGGCCGCGGGGTCCCCGGACGCGAGCCGCACGAACAGCGCCAGGTCCTCGCGGGAGCGCCCGGCGAGCGGGGCCAGCACCGGGTTGGCGGTCAGCGCGTTCTCGACGAAGCTCAGCGCGAAGACGTCCTCGCGGCCGGTCAGCACCTCGCCGAGGTTCCACACGTCGGCCCGGTTGGCGAGCATGTCGGGGATCCGGAACCGCGCCCCCGACTCGGTGTACGGGTTGCCCGCCATGCACACCGCGAACCGCTTGCCCCGCAGGTCGTAGGTGCGCGGCTCGCCGTCCCGTACGCCTTCGACGCGGCGGGTGGCGTCGCAGAGCGGGATGAACTTCTGGAGCAGTTCGGGCGAGGTGTGCTGGATGTCGTCCAGGTAGAGCAGGGTGTTGTTGCCCGCCTCCAGCGCGAAGTTGATCTTCTCGATCTCCTGGCGGGCGGTCGCGGTCCGCGCCTGTGCCGGGTCCAGGGAGGTCACGTCGTGGCCGAGGTTCGGTCCGCTGACCTTGACCAGGACCAGCCCGAGCCGGTCGGCGACGTACTCCATGAGCGTGGTCTTGCCGTAGCCGGGCGGCGACACGAGCAGCAGCAGGCCCTGCGAGTCGGTGCGCCGGTCGGCGTCGGCGGTGCCGAGCTGCTTGGCGAGGCTGTCGCCGATCAGCGGCAGGTACACCTCGTCCAGCAGCCGGTTGCGGACGAACGCCGACATGACGCGCGGGCGGTGGTCGTCCAGCCGCAGCCGGGCGCGCTCGGTGGCCACGAGTTCGGTGCGCAGGCGCTGATAGGCGCGGAAGCCGGGGACGGTGGTGGCGCGGAACTCGGCGGTACGGGCGAGGAGTTCGTCCAGTCGTACGGTCAGCCGGCCCCGGTCGACGCGGGGATGGGTGCCGAGCAGGCCGTCCACGGTCGCGCCGAGCGGCGCCGCGCAGTCGTAGCGGGCGAGCACCGGCTCGGGGCACAGCTCCACGGCGACGGCCTCCGCGAGGTCGCCCGGCTCGATGCCGGTGCCGCTCGCCGCCGCGTACGAGGCGAGCCAGCCCTCGGCCAGCTGGCGGCGGGCCGGGAGGTCGTCGCGGAGGGCGGCCAGGTCCTCGTCGTACGCCGACGAGCCCACGGCGCGGCGGAACTTGTCCAGGAACGTGCGGACGGCGACGCTCGTGACGAAGCCGTCGGGTCCGCCGGTCAGCTCCTCGAAGAGGTACGCGGCCACCGCCCCGAGGTCGGGTGCCTCGGCACCGGTCCCCGAGCCGGGGAGCAGGGGCGAGGCCGCGCCCATGGCGTGTGCCCATTCCTCCTGGAGGGCCGCGACGGCGGGTGCGAGCCCGAACGTCTCCCGGGCGCGGGCCAGCGAGACGGCGCGCCGGGTCCAGGAGGTGCGCCGGGCCTCGTCCGTCCCGTACGCCCAGAACAGCTGGGCCGCCGCCCGTACGGCGGGCGGGAAACGCAACAGCCCGGCCCCGGCATGGAGTTCGAGCAGGGTGGTGAGGATCGCGGCGGCGTCCTCGTCGTGCACCCCTCGCTGATGGCCCTCCTCGTACGCGGCTGCCGCCGACTCCCTTACCAAAGTGGTGAGTTCGGCCGGGTCCAGGGCGGTCAGGGCGTCCGCGCCGTGCTCGTCGAGGAGCCGGGCGGCCAGGTGCTCGGCGCGGTAGACGTGCGGTGACTCGGAGGGCAGCGTCTGGTCCCAGTACGGGCGGGTCGCCGCGAAGTCCGGGTCACCGACCGGGGCCCGGTAGTCCGTGCCGGTCAGCGCGAACGCCAGCTCCTCCCCGTGCGGGACGAGCGTCAGGTCGAACGGCTGGGTGTTCACCGCGAACCGGTGTCGGCCCAGCCGGATCACGGAACCGCCGTCCGCGTACAGCTCACCCCGGTCGCGCAGCGCCCGTCCGGCCTCCTGCCGGGCGGCCAGCAATCGCCCGTCCAGCTCCTCGGCGCGCACCGGATCGCCGAGTTCGCGCAGCTCGTCCGCGGTGCGGCGGATCTTCGCGACCATCGGGTCGGAGGCGAAGTAGGTGTGCACGGCGTCCGGGTCGGGCAGGGCGGACACCCGCCGCGAGACCGTCTCCAGGACCCGGGCCGCCGAGTCCGCCAGCCGCTCCGCCCGGCGCGCCCGGGCGTCCTGGAGCGTCTGCTTGCGGGCCGAGAACGCCTCGTACACCTCCGTGCGGCGCTCGGCCAGCTCGGCGAGGAAGTCGTCGAACTCCGCGAACCGCGACTCCAGGTTCTCCAACTGGAGCAGCAGCCGGGAGAGTTGGTCGTCACAGGCGTCCGGTGTGTCGGCGGCGGCCAGGGCCCCGGCGACGGCCTGCCCGAGCAGGGCGAACTCGGCGGCGAACTCGGCCCGCCCCTCGTGCTCCAGCAGCTCGCGGCGGCGCGCGTCGAGGGTGGCCCGGGCCCGGTTGACCCCGCCGAGGACCTCCGCGATCCGCTCCAGGATGGACGTACGGACCGTGGCATCGCCGATGTCGAGCCCGGCGACGACGTCCGTGACGGTGTTCAGGCCCTCCGTCATTCCGGTCAGCCGGTCGCCCAGGGCGGCGGCGTCGACGACGGTGGTGAGCGCGGACGCCTCGTCGGTCAGACGGGCGATGTCGGCGTGGTGGTCGGCGAACGCGTCGTCCCGGGCGAGGAACGCGACGGCGCGCCGTCCCGCCGACTCGATGTCCTCGGCGGTGGCGGCGGTCAGTTCGGCGATCCGCTCCGTGTCCGCGTACCGCATCTCCGCGAGCGTCGCCAAGTGGCCCTGAGCACGCCTGAGTTCGGTGAGCTGGCCGACCCAGTCGGCGGCCGAGCGCGGGGCCTCGCCGCGGACGCGGCGGACGAGCGCGGTGATCCGGTCGGCGGTCCCGGTCAGCGCGTCCGCGGCCTGCCGGGTCAGCTCCCGAACCGTCTCGAACTCGCCGATGATCTGCTGAGCGGTCTCCCGCAGCTCGGCCAACGGGGCGTGGAGTCCGCCCAGTTCGGGATCGGCGAGCCAGTGGTAGCGGTCGGTGGCCCGGGTGCAGTCGGCGACCAGCTGCGCGTATCCGGCGGCGGTGGGAGTGGTGCCGGTGATCTGCTCGGTGCTGTGCGCGAGCGCCAGCAGGTCGGAGACGCCGCGCACCAGATCGGCGTTGCCGATCCGGGCGAGCGGGCCGGTCCCGGCGGGGCGGGAGGCGGCGTGGGTGTCGGAGACGTACGGGGTCCGCCAGCGCTGCACCGGGTGGACGCGGGCCGGTTCGTCGCCCCCGGCACCGGCCTTCAGAAGGATCAGCGTGCCGTCGTCGAGCAGGGCGTGGCCGCGCCCCTGGAGCGGGGTGGCGACCTCCTGCCGGATCAGGTTGTAGGGCAGGAGCAGGCCGCGGCCGTCGTCGGGGGAGCGGAAGGCGTAGAGCACGTCCTCCCCGTTCGGGGAGCGGACGGCGCCCTCGAAGACCGGGTCGGTGAGCGGTTCGGCGATGTCGAAGGTCTTCGCCGTGCCGGTGGTGAGGTAGTAGCCGCCGGGGAAGATGATCCCCTGGTCCTCCGGGAGCCGGTGGCAGGCGGGCCCGATGCCGTCGAGCCGTGTCACGCTGCCGAGCAGCGTGTTGAAGACCAGGTACCGCCAGTTCTCCTCGTTGTACGGGCGCACCCGGAGCAGGACCAGCGGTCCGACGGTGGCGTGCTCGACGTCGGCGTCGGCGAGGGACTGGAGGGGTTCGGCGACCGGCTCCTCGTAGATCCCGTCGGGGGTGTCGGTGTCGTCGACGGTCTTGACGGTCAGGGTGCCGCCGAGGGTGTCGACGAAGAGGACGGCGCCGCCCGGTCCGTCCGCGTCCCCGCCGACGGCGATGTGCGGGTGCCGGCCCGGGACGTGGGACTCGCGTCCCGCGACGGTCCAGGTGAAGTCGTGGGAGGGCGGGAAGACGTGGTCGCGGTCGCCGCGCGCGTCGAGGAACGCGCCGGGCGAGCCGTCGGGGCCGAGCGCCCAGCGCAGCACCCGGATGCCGTCGGCGTTCTCGCCGGTACGGAAGACGGCGAGCAGCTTCCCGTCCACGCGGCGCAGCCGCAGCAGGCGGGCGTCGCGGTAGTAGCGGTGCAGGGTGGTGAACTCGCGGACGAAGCCCTCGTCGTCCAGCACGCCGCCGTCGTGCCCCGGATGCGGGTCCGGTTCGGCCAACTCCGGCCCGTAGAGGGCGAGTACGTCGTTCACCTCGGCCGGGGCCGCCGCCCCGGGGCCCCGCTCGAAGCCGAAGAGGAGCCGCCCGCCCACGGCCACCAGGTCGCGGGGCACGCACGCCTGGGCGGTGTGGATCCGCTCGGTGCCGGTGAGGTGGAGTCCGGTCGAGCCGAACTCCTCGGTGCGGCGGACGTTGAGCGCCTCGGCGCGGGCCGCGAGATCGGCGGCCCGGTCGTGGAGCCGACGGCGCAGCACGTCGTACGTCCCCGCGTCCACGGGGCCGCCGGCCGACGGTGCGGTCGTGGTGTCGGTGTCCATGCGTGCGGCTTTCTGTGAGGTGTGCGGTGTGCCGGGGCGCCCGTGGGGGTGGTGGTACGGCCGGTGGGGTGGGGGCCGGTGGCGCGGTGTGTGAGGTCTGTGGGGCGCGGAGGCGGTTCCGTGGTGGGGCGGGGCGTGGTGGCCGAGGAGCGGGGTGGAGCTGGGGGTGGTGGTGCGGTGTGGGCCCGTCCGGTGCCGGGGGACGGTTCGGCGGTCACCGGACGGGCCCGGGGATGTCCGGGGCAGGGCCCTGTCGCCCTGCCCGGACGGGTTCCTGGCCGTTCGCGGCGCCCGGACCGGGCCGCGGGCGCGGTGCCCGCGGAACCGGCCCGATCCGGACGAGCGTGCCTACGCGACCGGCGCGCCGTTCCGCGCCGCGCGCGCGTCCGCGTCCGCGCCGTGCGCCCCGGCGTCCGGAGCGTTCACTGCCGCCTCGGTCCCGGCCTCGGACCCGCTTCCGGCGGCCGTACCCGCGACACCCGCGCCGACGGCCCCCGTCAGCGCGGCGACCGGCAGGTCCGCGAGGCCCGACTCCCGGGCTGCGGACAGCAGCTGACGTACCTGCTCCGGCGCGATCCCGGCCCCCGGTGCCCGCATCAGCCGCGTCAGCAGCGCCGACACCGTCAGGTTCCGCACGTCCCCCGTGGTCACCGAACCCACCATCCGGGTCAGGTCGTCCGTGAACGAGGACGTGCCGTCCAGCCACGGCCCGGCCAGAGCCTTCGCCGTGTCCGAGTTCTCGACGAACCCGTCCAGGCTCCTGCCCAGCGAGATGGAGGAGACCAGCCGGTCGAAGAAGACCGACTCCCCGCCGACGATGTCGATGTCGGCGTTCTCCAGCCCGGTGGCCAGCACCGTCGCCTGAGCCTCCGCGACCTGCCGCTGCACGTCGAGCCCGGCCAGCCGGATCTCCTTCTCCGCGGCCAGCCGCAGCCGGTACTCCTCGTGCCCGCGCGAGGCGTCGTCCAGCGCCGCCATCGCCGCCGCCTTCTCGGTGAGCCCGGCCGCCTCGGCCTTCAGCTTCTCGCCGATCATCGCCGCGTCGGCCGTCGCCTGGGCCTGTGTGCCCTCCGCCTCCGCGAGGGCCTTGAGCCTGGCCCCCTCCGCCTCGGCCTTGAGCCGCGCGGAGGCCGCCTCGGCCTCGGCGAGACCGGTCTTCTCGATGACGGCGGCGGCCGCGTCCCGCACCTGGACCTCCGCGAGGCCGGGAGCGGCGGATTCCGCCTGGACACCCTCCGCGAGCCGCAGCTTCGCCTGGGCGTCCAGGTCCGCGGTCTTCAGCCGGGCCTCGGCGAGCGTGAGCTGTTCGGCGGCCAGGTGGCCGGCCGCGGCCTCCGCCGCCTCGGCGGCCTTGATGTCCTTGACCAGCTTCTCCTGCGCCTCCGCCTCGGCGGCGATGATGACCGACCTGCGGGTGCGCTCCGACTCCTCGACGGCCCGCAGCGTCTTGATGGACTCCTCCTGCTCCGCGACCGTACGGTCCACGGCGATGCGCTCCCGGATGACGTCCGCGACCTCGCGGCGCTCGGCCTCGACCTCCTTCGTCGCGGCGATCCGGTCGAGCTCCGTCTGCCGCTCGCGCCCGATGACCTCCAGCAGCCGGTCCTTCTCGATGCGCTCGTTCTCCACGGCGATGACCCGCTCGCGGTTCTTCTGCGCGACGGCGATCTCCCGGGCCTGGTTCTCGCGCTGGATGCCGAGCTGCTCCTCGGTACGGATGAACGCGGCCTGGGCGCTCAGCCGTTCCTCCTCCTGGACCTTGGCGGTCGCGGCCTCCTCACGGGCCCGCAGCGTCTCGACCTCACGGCGCTGCTTGATCTCGGCCTCGGCCTGCCGGCGCTCCAGCTCCAGGATCGTCTCCCGGGCGTCGACGTCCTGCCGGGTGATCTCCTTCTGCTCGGTGCGCTGGTACTCGTTGGTGCGCACGTGCTCGATCGCCGTCAGCTCGGTGATCTTGCGGATGCCCTGCGCGTCGAGGATGTTGGCGCCGTCGAGCTGCGCCATGGGCGTCTGCTCCAGGAAGTCGATCGCCGCGTCGTCCAGGTGGTAGCCGTTCAGGTCGGTGCCGATGACCCGGATGATCCGGTCCCGGAACTCCTCGCGCTTGGTGTAAAGGTCGACGAAGTCCAGCTGCTTGCCGACCGTCTTGAGCGCCTCGGCGAACTTCGCGCCGAAGAACTCCTGGAGCGCGGCCTCGTCGCTGGCCCGTCCCGTGCCGATGGACTGGGCGACCTTGATGACGTCCTCGACGGTCTTGTTGACCCGGACGAAGAACGTGATGTGGATGTCGGCGCGGATGTTGTCCTGGCAGATCAGGCCCTCGCGCCCGGTGCGGCGGATCTCGATGGTCTTCACCGAGATGTCCATGCTCTCGGCCTTGTGCAGCACCGGCAGTACGACGGCCCCGGTGAAGGTGACATCGACCTTCTTGGTCTTGGAGATGATCAGCGCCTTGCCCTGCTCGACCTTGCGGAAGAGTCGGCTGATGACGAGGAGAAGGGCGACGGCGATGAGCAGGACGACGGCTACGAGTACGCCGAAGCCCACGGTGATGGCATCCATGGCAGTCCTTGACGGCTGGTGCGGAAGGCGGACGGAGGAGAGGGGGAGGGGCGGGCCGGCCCGTGTGGCCGGGAGCCCCGTGCGGCCCCGTTCAGTCCCGGTCAGTCCCTTTCGTTCTTTCGTTCAGTCACGTTCAATCACGATCAGTCCGGTTCGGGGCCGTCGGAACGTGTCCGGCGCTGGACGGTGGTCGTCGGCCACGGCGTTCCGCGAGACACCCCGCGCGTCGTCCCTCGGGGCGGGCACCGGCGTGATCGGGCGCGCCGGCGCAGCGGCTGACCGCACGACCGGCCGACCTGTCAGCCGGATTGGTGCGTGGCAGGTCGCGCCCCGGGCCGGGCGACCGGGCGCCTGGCGCGGCGCGACCCCGGCGGAACCTGCGACCTCGGCCGTTCCGGCCGCTCCAGGCGCTCCGACCGCTTCAGCCGTTCAAGCCCTTTCGGCTGCTCCGGCTGCTCGGGCCGTCCCGGCGGGCCCGGATCGAGGGCCCTGTCGTACGGCGAGACCCAGAAGAACTCGCCGTCGTCGTCGTACGCGTACAGCAGCCCCGCGCTGCCCGCGACGAGCAGCGACCCGTCCGGCGGACTCAACAGCCTGACCTGGACGATCGCGGTGGAACCGTCGTCCGCCACGACCTCGGCCTGGCCGAAGTCGGAACTCACGGAACCGGTGCGGATCGTGCAGACCCGGCCGAGGAAGTCCTGCCGCGACGGAGGAGGCACCTCGGGCAGGCGGCGGCGCAGCAGACTCACCAGCGCCCGCGTGACGGTCCAGGCGATCAGGAGCGACCCGACGAGCACGGCGCAGGCGAGCACCGCGCGGAGGGTGCCGGTGGCCCCGCCGCGATGCAGCAGGACGGTACCGGTCAGGCTCGTGAACCAGCCGACGACGACCATCACGGACACCGAGACGGTGACCGGCACTCCGCCGATCCCGGCCAGGCCGGTGTCCAGGTCCCCGTCGAAGGACTGGTGGTCGGCGGCACCGGCCAGCACGAGCAGCCAGAAGAAGACGACCACGGCCAGCGCGGTTCCGAACAGTACGGCTGGAAAGGCAGTCGCCGCGCTCAGGAATTCCTGCATCGGTCCATCCCTGTCTGTCCTGGCGGGGTCCGGTGACGGCGATGGGTGACCCCGGCGGTCGCGGCCCGCGCATGGCGGTGCCGCGACGGCCGGGCCATCCCCCGTGCATCCCCCGTGTTCCCCCGTGTTCCCCCGTGGTGCTGGGTCGATCGTGCCATTCGGGGCCTCGGGATAGCACTGCCGGAATCCGGCAAACTTTATACATTCTTGATGCCGGGCACCGGCAGTGTCGCGTGGTGTTGGATGAGTGTCAGAGTCTCGTCATGAAGTGAGGGGTACGTGTGGCTGCGCCGGAGATTCCCGACGAATATCTGGGTGAGTATGTCCGCATCCTGGCCGAGGTCGCCGCCACCGGCCGTCGGCTGACCCGGGACGAGCTGGAGGCTCGTCGGGCCACGGGGCGCCGGGCCGCCGAGGCGGGTTTCCAGATACGCGCCCTGGTCGGCTTCCATCTCGCGGCGACCCGTGCCGACTGGCCGTGCGGCCCCTCGGCCGACGCCGCGACGACCGATTCCGTACTGGCCGCGGTCGAGCAGGCCGTCGACGCCTTCGCCGAGGGCTTCGAACGGGCCCAGCGGATGACGGTGCGGCGCGAGGAGGCGGCGCGCCGGGAGTTCATCGACGACCTGCTGTACGGGCGCAGCGACCTGGGCCGGCTCGCCGAGCGCGCCACCCGGTTCGGGCTGCGGCTCTCCCGCGCCCACGCGGTCGCGGTGGCCACCGGCCCGGAGGCGTACACGGAGACCGACTCCGTGCCCCGCACGGTCGAGTCGGCGCTGCTCGCGCGGTTCAGCGGCCGGAAGATCCTGATCACGACGAAGGACGGGCGGCTGGTCTGCATCGCGCCGGCCAGCCAGCCCGATGTGCTGCGTTATTTCGCCAAGCAGGCGCACGCGGCGACGGACGGCGGCCGGGTGGCGGTCGGCCGTCCGCATCCGGGCCCGGGGGGCGTGGTCCACTCCTACGACGAGGCGCTCGACGCGCTCGATCTCGCGGAGCGGATGAGCCTGGACGATCCGGTGCTGTACGCCGCCGATCTGCTGGTCTATCCGGTGCTGACCCGGGACCGGCAGGCCATGGCCGACCTGGTGCGCGGTCAGCTGGGCCCGCTCCAGCGGGCGCGCGGCGGGGCCGAGCCCCTGCTCAACACGCTCATCACCTACTTCGACGCGGGCTGCGTCGCCGCCGAGACGGCCCGGCGGCTGTCGCTGAGCGTGCGGGCGCTGACCTACCGTCTGGAGCGGATCCACCAGCTGACCGGGGCCGATCCGGCCGACCCGATGCACCGTTACACGCTGCAGACGGCGGTGATCGGCGCCCGGCTGCTGGACTGGCCGGCCAAAGAGCTGTGACGCGGGCGCCGGGGGGAAAGCGGCCGGGGGTGCTCATCGGGGGAGTTGAACACCCCCGGCCTGCCGGACGCGGACCGGCGCTCGTCCGGTCCGTGGTCGTCCGGCGGTACGCGGGCGGGCCGGGGTGACCGGTCCGCCGGGAAGGGGGTTGAGGACCAGGGCCGGTCCGGAGACAGGCCCTACAGGTCGAACTCGTGCGGCGGGAGGTCGAGCGCGAAGCACGCCTCTCGCACGACGGCCCGCTCCGACGCGTCGAAGTCGCCGTCGGCGCCGCCGATGACGATGCCGATCTGGACGACGGCACGCGCCTCGGCCGGCTTCTTCTTCGCCTTGCCGATCTCCTGGAGGATGGAGACCTTGCCGAAGTCGAAGTCGGCGGTGAGCTTGTTCACGTAGTCGTTGAAGCGACGCTGGAGGTCGTCCGCCGGGAAGTTCTGCAGAACGTTGTTGGAGGCGATCAGCGAGGCGACACGCTGGCGCTCGGACGGGTCCACGGAACCGTCGGCGGCCGCGACGAGAGCGCACATGGCCATGCTCGCATCACGGAACGCCCCGCTCTTCAGCTCGTTCTTCTTCGCTTCCAGCTGCGACTGCATCGACGAAGCGGATTCCTTGATCCGATCCCACAGTGCCATGTCGTCTCCATACGTTGCGTTGCGTTGTGTTGCCGGAACCAACTGAACTCTACAGGCGTGTAGAAGTTAGCAGGCGGGTGCTTCCCGGAGTGTTCTCCATGTTCCGTGTGCAGCACTGAGTGCAACGAGTGGCTGTCGGGAGAAGTGCCCCGGAGTCCGAAGTGCCCCGATTGCGAAGCGCCCCGGCCGCCCGGCGACGCCGTGTGAGTACGGGCGTCGACTGGGCGGCCGGGGCGGTGGATGCGGTCGGTCGGGGTGCTGGGCGGGACCTGGTGTCCTTTTGGGCGAACACTGCCGGTCACGGCGCCGGGGCGTGTTTCGAAAGTCCCGTCCGGCCCTTCGGGCGGACGACGCCACCTTCGCACCGACCTGACCAAGCACTACTAGTCGGCGGAGGCCGGGATCTCCTCCCGCGCGGCGGGGACCGTGGCGCTCGCGGTGTTCGTGGCATCCGCGGTGTTCTTCGTGGTGCCCGCACCGGTGGAACGGCCGCGTCGGCTCAGGACCTTGGCCGCGATCGGCTGGGTCCAGCGGGCGGCGAGCGGTCCGGCGATCACGAGGATGAGGACGTACGCGGTGGCGATGGGCCCGATCCGGGGCTCGGTCGCCACGGCCAGTCCGGCGATGACGATGGAGAACTCGCCGCGGGCGACGAGCGTTCCGCCGGCCCGCCAGCGTCCCTTCGACCCGATTCCGGCCCGGCGGGCGGCGTACCAGCCGGTGGCTATCTTGGTGAAGATCGTGACGACGGCCAGCAGCGCGGCCGGGAGCAGCACCGGCGGGATCTCGGCCGGGTTGGTGGAGAGACCGAAGAACACGAAGAAGACGGCGGCGAACAGGTCCCGCAGCGGGGTGAGCAGCTTGCGCGCGCCCTCGGCGACCTCACCGGAGAGCGCGATCCCGACCAGGAACGCGCCGACGGCCGCGGACACCTGCAACTCCTGGGCCACGCCGGCCACCAGGACCGTCAGCCCGAGCACGACCAGCAGCAGCATCTCCGGGTTGTCGGAGGACACGGCCCGGCTGATCAGCCGTCCGTGACGCAGGGCCAGGTAGAGCACGAACCCGACGGTGCCGAGCGCGATGAGCAGGGCGATGCTGCCTCCGGCGAAGCCCACTCCCGCGAGTATCGCGGTCAGCAGCGGCAGGTACACGGCCATCGAGAGGTCCTCGATGACCAGGACGCCGAGGATGACGGGCGTCTCCCGGTTCCCGAGCCGTCCGAGGTCCGCGAGCACTTTGGCGATCACCCCGGACGACGAGATCCACGTGACCCCGGCGAGCGCGACTGCTCCGACGGGTCCCCAGCCGAGCAGCAGCGCGGCCACCGCTCCGGGGGTCGCGTTGAGGAGGAAGTCCACGGCCCCGGAGGGGTACTGGGTCTTGAGACTGGTCACCAGCTCCGAGGCGCTGTACTCCAGGCCCAGCAGGAGCAGCAGCAGGATGACACCGATCTCGGCGCCGACGGCGGTGAACTCCTCACTGGCGCCGAGGGGCAGGAGCCCGCCTTCCCCGAAGGCGAGCCCCGCCAGCAGATACAGGGGAATGGGCGAGAGTCCTATCCGCCCGGCGAACCGCCCGATGATTCCCAGCCCCAGAATGACGGAGCCGAGCTCCACCAGCAAAGCGGTCATGTCATGCACTGTCAGCCCTCCGCGATGATCTCGGAGAGCGCATCGACGCCCTCCCTGGTTCCGACGACGACGAGCGTGTCCCCGATGGCCAGCCGGAAGTCCGGCCCGGGCGACGGATGCGCACTGTGCGTCCGCAGCACCGCGACGATCGAGGCCCCCGTGCGGGTGCGCGCCCGGGTGTCCCCGAGCAGCCGTCCGCCGTAGGGGGAGCGCGTCCCGAGCGGGATGTGCTCGGTGACCAGGTCGATGCCCTCGGTGCGTACCGCGTCGATCGGCGCCGCGTCGATGAGGTGCGCGAGGCCGGTCGCCTCCTGTGGCGTCAGCGGTACCGAGAGACGGCACGAATCAGGATCGTCCTGGTCGTAGAAGCCGATGAACCGGCGCCCGTCGTGGTGCACGACGACGGAGATGTGCTGACCCGACTCGGTCGTGTAGTCGTACTGGACACCGACTCCGGGCAGCGTGGTGCGGTGGGTTCCCATGGCTTCCTCCTGAGGGACGTGGCGACATGTCGACACTCTTGGTGATCTCTTTATCCGCGCATTACCCTATCCGGAGGGTTCCGCCGCCTCCGGCGCGCCGGTGCGGGGGCGGGACGCGCGAGCGGTGGGCGACGGGCGCGGGGGTTCCTGACATGCGTGTGCCCGGCCGGTGCGATACCGGCCGGGCACATACAGGCGCGTACGGGACGGGCCCGGTCAGTCGGTGATCTCGATCTTCCCGTCGGCGGGGGCGGCATCGGCCCCGCCCGTCGGACGGGCGGACGCGCCGGACGGTGCGACGCCGTCCGAAGCGGGGGCGGCCGCAGTGCCCTTGAGGTTCTTCAGCAGCGCGGCCAGGTCGACGCCCGTGGTGGAGCTGAGGAGTTCCACGCCCTGGGCGACGTTGTCGGTGACCGTGCGCGACAGCCGGCTCGCACCGTCCGTGGAGATCACGGTCATCTTGTCGACGGCGCTCAGCGGCTCGGACGCCTTGGCGACGACGTTCGGCAGCACCTCGACCAGCATCTGGAGCACGGCCGCGTCGCCGTACCGGGCGAAGGCGTCCGCCTTCTTCTGCATCGCCTCGGCCTCGGCCGCACCCTTGGCGCCGATGGCTGCGGCCTCCGCCTCACCCTCGATGCGCACGGCGTCGGCGAGGGCCGAGCGGTGCAGCTTCTCGCCCTGACCGGTCAGCCGGGCGCGCTCGGCGTCCGCCTCGGCCTCCTTCACCTGGGCGATCCGGCGGGCCTCCGCCTCCTGCTCGGCCTGGTAGCGGGCGGCGTCGGCGGGCTTGCGGACCTTGGTGTCGAGTTCGCGGTCGGTCAGCGCGGCCTGCCGCTCGGCGACCTTCTCCTGTTCCGCGAGGACCTCCTGCTGACGGGCCGCCTCGGCGAGCGGGCCCGCCGCGTTGGCCTTGGCCGCAGCGGCCTCCGTCTCGGCCTTGATCTCCGCCTGCTTGAGGTAGAACGTCCGCTCGGCGACGGCGATCTCCTCGGCGGCCTTCAGCCGGGCCTGCTCCGAGGCGCGCTTGGCGTTCGCCTCGGCGATGTCCGCCTCCTGCTTGGCACGGGCGGCCTCGGGGCGGCCGAGGTCTTCGAGGTAGGAGCCCTCGGTGGTGATGTCCTGGATCTGGAAGGCGTCCAGGATCAGGCCCTGGCCGGAGAGGCTGGCCTCGGCCTCCTCCGCGACCTGCCCGGCGAACGCGGCGCGGTCCCGGATGATGTCCTCGACCGACATCCGGCCGACGATGGCGCGCAGCGCGCCGGAGAGCACTTCCTGGGTGAAGCCGACGATGCCGTCCTGCTGCTGGAGGAACCGCTGGGCGGCGGCCCGGATCGCTTCCTCGCTGCCGCCGACCTTGACGATCGCGACGCCTTCGAGGTTGGACTTCACCCCGCGCAGGGTGACGGCCCCGCGCACGGCCACCGGGATGTGCCGGCTGGACAGGTCGAGGGTGAACTTCTGCTGGACGAACGGGACGACGAAGACACCGCCGCCGACGACGACCTTCTGGCCGCTGTTGTCGATGCTGGTGCGGCCCGTCACCGGGTCGGTCGACTTCTTGCCCCGGCGTCCGGTGATGATGAACGCCTCGCTGGGCCCCGCGACCTTGTAGCGGGTGATGACGACGAGGGCGAGCAGTACCAGGAGTACGACGACTCCGACGACTGCGGTCACGACTGGGCTCATAAGGGTGTCCCCCCTGCCTCCCTGCGGGACGGCAGTTCGATTGCGGGTTGTGGTGCTTGTGGTGCGGTGGTGGCCGCGGTGGTCCGACGGATGGTGTCCCGGTTCGGTGGGGTCAGTGCTCGACGGGCCGCACGGCGACCGAGGTGGTGGACAGCACGGCCTCCACCCAGACCTCCGTACCGCGTCCGACCGGCACCGCGCTCTTCGCCGCCAGCTTCACCGGCTGGCCCGCCAGCCGCAGCAGGACCTCGCCGTAGCCGTCGGCCGGGATGGCCGTGACGACCGACCCGGACGTGCCGACGAGATCCTCCCCGCGCGGAGTGACACTGGTCTGATCACGCATCAGCGCCCGGCTGAACTTCCAGGTGAGCCACGCCGCGACGATTCCGGCGAGTACGCCGCAGATGGTCGCCACGACCGTACCGGCGCCCGTGGTGCCGAGCACGATCGCGCCGCCGAAGCCGAGCATCGACAGGAACCCCGCGATGACGGGCAGGGACAGGAGCCCGTCGAAGAGACCGTCCAGCACACCGCCGAAGAGACCTTCGAGAACGCCGTCGAAGACCAGCGACAGGACGAGCAGGACGACCCCTGCGATACCGAGACCGAGAAACAGGGTCACGCGATCACCTCTCTCGGTCCTCGAAATCCTCCGAACATGCTTCCCCCGAACATCTCCGTCGAACTAGTGCTGTGGCCGGAAAGGTTTGCCGGGAAGCTCGCGGCGTCCGGTGCGGTGCATCGCAAGGCGGAGGATCGCCCTCGTACGGGACGTACTCGGGTGATGTGACAACGCGGCGAGGTGCCGTGCCGGTCGTCGCGAGCCGGTGAACCTTTCCGGTCGCTAGCTGGATGATCCCATACGGGACGGCCGAAACACATTGCCGGAAGCCGGAAAACTTTTACGGTCTCTTTATGCCGGATGCCGGACCATCGCCGGGCGTCGGTGCGGCCCCCGCGCGGGCCGTTTCCCGGCGGCGTACGGGGCAAGCGCCCGAGGGTCGGACTCTTGCGACTGTCTGTCCACAGGCTGTGGACAGTCGCGGTGTCGCGCTTTCATGGCGCCTCGGACCGGCGGCCCGAGGCGTCCGTCCGACCGGCGATCTCCGACGGTCCGGCGACACGGCCGCGCGTGCCGCATGCTCGACAGGGAGCGGGGTACCGCACAGGCATACGCGCGGAGACGAGGAGGGAGGTGCGCATGACCGGCAGTCGACCGCCGGCCGCTGCTGTGCTCCTGTTGCACGGCGGCCGTGAGACGGGCCTGGGCCCGCCCCCGCCCGGCCTTCTGAACCTGCCCGCCGTCCGGATGCGGCCGTTCGCGCGGGCCGTCGGCCGGGCGACCGCCCGCGACGACGGAGCCATGGACGGCGGCGGCGCCGGGGACGTCCTGGTGCGCACCGCCCGATACGCCCATCAGGGCTGGAACGGCTCCCGGGAGGACCCGCTCCACGACACGCTGCGCGCCCTGGACACCCTGCGGCGCGAGGCGGGCGAGCTCCCGGTGGTCCTGGTCGGGCACTCGATGGGCGCCCGCGCCGCCCTCCGGGCCGCCGGGCATCCGCTGGTACGCGGGGTGGTGGGACTGGCCCCCTGGTGTCCGGCGGACGATCCGGTCGCCCAGCTCGCCGACCGTGACGTCGTCCTCCTCCACAGCACCCGCGACCGCGTCACCAGCCCCGGGGAATCCCGGTCCTTCACCGCCCGCGCCCGCCGCGCCGGGGCCCGCTCCTGCCTGGTCGCGATCCGGAACAGCGACCACGCGATGCTGCGCCGCGCCGGCGCCTGGCACACGCTGACGACCCGGATCGTCACCGGCCTGCTGGGCCTCGACCCGCTCCCCGAGGAGATCGCGACGGCGCTCCGGCTCCCACCGGCCGCCCCGGCGACGCACGGCACCCTGGACCTGGACCGGTTCGCTCCCGACGGGTCCATCCTCGACTCCGGCGCTCCGGGCCGCCTGTTCGTCCCCGGCCGGCCCACAGCCCCGGAGCGTTCGGCCTTCGTCCGTCCGACCTGCGCAGCACCCGCGCGCCGCGACGGAAGCGGCCCCGCCTTTGATTCCGGTGCCGTCCCCGACTCCGGTGCCGATGCCGACCCCGGCTCGTCCGTCGGGAACCGGTAGACCCCCGACTCCCGGCCCGGAAGCCGCGACGTTCGTACAGCCTGTTCGCGGGGGGTGTGCCGTGGTGCAGGGGCGGTGGAACGGGCGCACTCTGGTAGGGAGGTGATCGAGATGATGCACACAGCTGTCGGGTGGCATGTGGATCTGGAATTCGAGGAGGACAGTCACCGCACCCGCGCCGCCGCTCTGGTGAGACTGCCGGACGGGGCCGAGGTACGCGCACACGGGTACGCGAGCCGTCACCCCTCCGACAAGGAACAGCCGAGGGTCGGCGAGGAGATCGCGGGAGCCAGAGCACTCAACGAACTGGCGATGAAGATGCTGACGAAGGCGCACGACGAGATCGACGAGGCGTCCGGCCGGACATCGCACCCGCTCACCTGAGTCGGGCGCCGGGGGTTTTGGGACCCCGGGCGCGCGCCCGCCGGGGTCCCGCTGCGGCAAAGCGTCGCCGGGGCTTTTGAGGAGGTGGGGCCCTGCGGGGTGGGCTCTCCGACATGGGCCGTACGGCGTGGGCTCGTCGGTGTGTGCTGTCGACGGGCCCGCCGTCGGCCGCGCGCAGTCCGTCGACGTGGTGCCTCAGCCCAGTTCTAGGCTGGTGATGCCGTACAGCCCGGGATGGTCGACGTCCGGTGACGGTCCGGTGTACATCCGGGCCGTCTCGAACGACGGGGTGAGGCCCAGCCGTCGCGCGAGCCGGACGGCGGCCGGGTTGACGTCGGGCACGTCGATCGCCACCGGGGTGTTCGGATCACCGGCCGCGAGTGCGCCGATCAGGGCACCGGCCACCTCGGGGGACTCCGCGTACACCGGGCCGATCCGGGACGACGTGCGGCAGGGGCGCAGCACGGCGAGGCCCCGCAACTCCCCGTCACGGACGGCGGCGAGCGGGGCGTGGGCCGGTCCGGCGATCCAGGACGCGAGGAAGCTGTCGCGCTCGGAGGGGAAGAAACGCCGGTCGTAGGCGGCCAGTTGATCGAACGGGATACCGCGGGCGTCGACGAGCGCGGTGCCGGGAGGCGCGGACGGCACATCGGCCGGACGGCCCTCGTAGCGCATGTTGGTCCAGACGGAACGGAACCCGGATCTACGGTAGTTGTCCTGCTGGGCCACCACACCGTCCAGCCCCACGTTGCGCCCCTGGAGCCGGGACATACCGGCCCGCCAGGTCCGGATCCCGTAGCCCTGGCCCCGTAGTTCGGGCCGGGTGAGGTAGAGGCCGAGGAACCCGAATCCGGTGCCGTAGCGGACCACGGAGACGCAGGAGACCGGATCGCCGTCGAGCCGGCCGATCAGGAAGCCGCGCGGGTCGGCGGCGTAGAAGGCGTGGTGGTCGGTCAGTCCGGGGTTCCAGCTCTCCGCGTGGGCCCAGTCGGCCAGCATGACGAGGTCGTCGGCGCTCGCGGTGGTGATCTCGAAGTTCGGCACGGGGCACCTGTACCCCCGGGGTGATCGGTTCAACGGTGGTTCTTCCGCCACCGTCCGTCCGGGTGAGGCGGTCGTCGGGCAGGAACACCGGTCGTCGGACGGGCGGTGGCCGTGGGCCGTCGGGGCCGTGGTCGGCGACCGCCGGGAGGGGGCGCTCTCCCGGGCCCGCGGCGCTACCGTCCGCCCGCGACCCGCAGCACCGCTCCGGTCACGTAGGACGCCTCGCCCGACAGCAGCCAGGCGATGGCGGACGCGATCTCCGGCGCCGTGCCCGGACGGCCGAGCGGGATCCCGGCCGCGGCGGTGTGCGCCCGGTCCGGGTCGCCCGCCTCGGCATGCATCTCGGTGTCGATCATTCCGGGGGCGACGGCGTTGACGCGGATGCCGTCCGGCCCCAGCTCCTTGGACAGTCCCACCGTCAGTGCGTCCGCCGCCGCCTTCGTGGCCGCGTAGTGGACGAAGTCGCCGGGGCTGCCGAGGGTGGCGGCTGCCGAGGAGACGTTGACGATCGCGCCCGCCCCGGCAGCGACCATGTCCTTCGCGGCGCGTCGGCAGCACAGCAGGACGCCGAGGAGATTGACGTCCAGGACCCTGCGCAGGGTGTCCGTCGAGGTGTCGACGAGCCGCCCCAGCGGGCCCGTCACACCGGCGTTGTTCACCAGGCCGGTGACCGGGCCGAGCCGTGCGGCCGCGAGGTCGAAGAGCCGTTCCACATCGGATTCCACGGAGGTGTCCACGCGCACCGTGAGGCAGCGCGCCCCCGCGGCCCGGACCGCGTCGGCGGTCCGTTCCGCGGCATCGGCGTCGCGCACGTAGCCGAGCACGAGGTCGTGCCCGTCGGACGCCAGGCGGACGCAGGTCGCGGCGCCGATGCCGCGGCTGCCACCCGTGACGACGGTGACGGGGCGGGGGCGCGGAGCCGTGTCCCGCGGTGGCCGGGCGGTGTCGTGGGGCTGCGGCGTGGTGTCGTCTACGGCCACGGGGGGACCTCTCGCTCTCGGGGACACCGGTCGCGGCGGGGGCTGCCGGGCGCATCGGGTGCGTCGTGCGCGCGGGTTCCGTCGGCCGGGCGGTCACGCGGTCGCACGGCCACGCCGTGGTCCTCGCGTGGGCCGTGCCCTGGTTCCGTACGCGGATTGTACGGAGCGGACCGCCGCCGGAGGCCGGCCGTGCGCCGTGCCTGCGCCCGTGTCCGCGATCCGGGCGCCTTGCCCGCGACGGTCCCGGCCGAGCACCACGTGCGCGACGGCCCGGCCGCCCGCCGTCGGGGTGGAGTGCGGTGCGGCTGTTGGGCGTGGCCTTGGTCGTGACCGCTTCGTCCCTCTTTCCGGCGTGTGCGGACCCATGGCACCGGCGGACGTCCGGAGGAAAGGCGCGACGAATTCCGGGAGCTTTCCGCGACCGGCCCGAGGAATCCCCGGATGCTAGGCTCGCGCGATCCCGTGCGGAGAAGCACCCGGAGATCGCGCGAAGAGTTCGAGGAGACTCCGAGGAGAATCCGAGGACGGGGTCGGGAAAAGCCTGGGGGGATCACGGGGACGTGTGACGCGGGTCGCGGATTACGGGTCGCGCAACGCAGCACACGGGGAAACGGGAAAGGGACACGGGGAAGCGGGAAATGGGACACGAGGACAGCGCCGGGGCGAAGGACTCACCGAAGATCGTGGTGGTGGTGCCCACCTACAACGAGCGGGACAACCTGCCCGTCCTCGTGGATCTCCTGACCGGTCTGGGACTGCCCGGTCTGCGCATTCTCGTGGTGGACGACAATTCGCCGGACGGCACCGGCGCGGTCGCGGACGAGCTGGCGGCGGACCCCGCCGGAGTGGTCGAGGTGCTGCACCGCAAGGAGAAGGACGGGCTGGGCCGCGCCTACGTCGCGGGGATGACGCGTGCGCTCGACGGGGGCGCGGACGTCGTGGTCCAGATGGACGCGGATCTGTCCCATCCCGCGTCGCGGCTCCCCGTGATGATCGAGACGCTCTTCGCCGAGGACGCCGCCGTGGTGATCGGTTCCCGCTATGTGGCGGGCGGTTCGCTCGCCACCGAGTGGCCCTGGCACCGCAAGGCGCTCTCCGCGTGGGCGAATTTCTATGTCAACGCGATCCTGCGGTTGCGGGTGAGGGACGCCACCGCGGGTTTCAAGGCATGGCGTGCGTCGGCCCTGAAGGCGATCGACGTGTCCTCGGTGCGCAGCAACGGCTATTCCTTCCAGGTGGAGATGAACCACCGTACGGTCCGGCGCCGTTTGAAGATCGTCGAGGTGCCGATCCGATTCGAGGAACGGGTCGCGGGTCAGTCGAAACTCGGACTGGGAGTGCAGATCGAATCCGCCCTCGCGCCGTGGAAGCTCCTGTTCGGCAAGAACGGCCGCTGAATCCGGTCGGGGGCCCGCCCGGCGCGTGCGGACCCGGGCGTCAGCCGTCGCCGTCGCTGCCCGGCGTCACATGTCCGCCGTACCGGGCGCGCGCCAGCAGGGCGACGACCTCGTCGTCGGAGGTCTGCGAGAAGTCCCGGTACCACTCGCCGACGGCGTAGAACAGGGGCGGCACGGACAGGCACACCACCTCGTCCGCGCACTCCCGCAGCCGGGTCACCGCGTCCGGGGGCGCCACCGGAAACGCCGCTATTACACGGGCCGGGTGCTGGGCCCGTATCACTCGGCAGGCCGCCTCGGCCGTGGCGCCGGTCGCGACACCGTCGTCGACGACGATCACGGTCCGGCCCTCGACCGGTATCCGCGGCCTGCCCGCGCGGTACGCCTGTGCGCGGCGCACCAGCTCCGCCGCCTCGACCCGTTCGACCGCGGCGAGATCCTGCTTCCCGGACCGCAGACGGCTGACCACCTCCTCGTTGAGGACCCGTGTCCCGCCCTCGCCGATGGCGCCGAACGCCACCTCCTCGTGATGGGGTACGCCGAGTTTGCGGACCACGATCACATCGAGCGGACCACCGAGCGTCTGCGCCACCTGGAACGCCACCGGGACCCCGCCGCGCGGAAGCCCCAGGACGACGGGGTTCTCGCGCTCCAGATGGCGGAGCGCCTCGGCCAGCTGCTGTCCCGCGTCCACGCGGTCGACGAACAGCACGGTGTGTCACCCCCAACCGGGGAGCCGGGGAACCGACCGGGGGAGCCGGGAACCCGGCCGGGCGGCCGGGGACCACGCGGGGCACGCGCCCGCCTCCCCCTTCGAAACAACCCCATGCGCGACGGGCCCGCAACTCGGGCCCGGCACGGATCCGCGACGGGTCCGCGACTCGGGCGGAACCACCGGGGGAGGCCGGACCGGGCCGTCGGGGCAGGTCAGGACACCGGGGACATCTTGGGCATCTCGCCCTCGGTCGTGTGGATGTCGATCACGGAGAACGCCGCACCCTGCGGGTCCGTCAGCGCGGCGAAGCGGCCGAAGGGCATGCTCATCGGGCCGAACCGGAGGACCGCGCCGCGCTCGGTCGCCTTCGCCACGGCCGCGTCGCAGTCCGCGACGGTGAAGTACACGTTCACGTGCGACGGCACCTCGGGCGGGAAGTCGTCGCCCATCCGCATCCGTCCCATGACCGTCTCGTCGCCGATGTTGTACAGCCTGAAGTCGACGTGCTCGTCCTCCATCTTCGCCATGGAGTACGGGAAGACGGCGGAGAAGAAGGTGTCGGACTTCCCGGGCTCCCGGGTGAAGACCTCGGCCCAGCAGAACGTGCCGGGCACCCCATGGGCCTCGAAGCCCTCGTGGGAGCCCGCCTGCCACACGCCGAAGACGACGCCCGCGGGGTCGCGGGCCAGCAGCATCGTGCCGAACTCACCGACCTGCATCGGGTCCATCAGCGTCTCTCCGCCGTTGTCACGGATCTTCGCGGCGGTGGCGGCGGCGTCCGGCGAGGCGAGGTACAGGCACCAGGCCGCCGGGCCCTCCTGGCCGGGCATCGGGGGCACGACGGCGGCGACCGCCCTGCCGTCGGCGTACGCCTGCGTGTAGTTGCCGTACTCCTCCGCGGACTCGCCGAACGTCCAGCCCAGCACATCACCGTAGAAGCTCTTCGCCGCCTCCAGGTCGGGGAACATCGCGTCGACCCAGCACGGTGTGCCCTCCGCTCGTACAGCCATGGCTCCGGCTCCTTCGCCCTCTGTGGGTTCATCCGCTCTCTATGCGTCTGTCCCGTTATCAACGAGTTCGTCCGCAGTCCCACGCTAGCGATCGGGCCGCGGGGCCGCGCGCCGGAGACGCCCGTACCGGCCGCGAACGGTCGGTCTAAGATCCACTTCGGCCGGTGAGCGGACCGGCCCGCGGGGGCAACGCACCTGCGAGGATGCGAGGAGCCGAGTCACACCATGTCCGAACAGGTCGCCGCACCCTTACGGCACGCGATCGCCGTGCGTGGCCGCAGGATCGTGGACTCCCCGGCCTTCACCGGCACCGTGTTCTGCCTCATCGTGACCAACGCGGCGTTGCTGGGTATCGAGACCTACAGCGGGGTCGTGCAGCAGTGGCACGGCGCGCTCAAGGCGACGGAGTACGCCTTTCTCTGCGCGTTCACCGTCGAGATCCTGCTGCGGTGCGCCGCCCACGCCGACCGGCCCGGGGACTTCTTCCGGGACCCCTGGAACATGTTCGACGTCCTCGTCGTCGCCCTGGCCTTCCTGCCGTTCGCCCGAGAGAACGCCACCGTGCTGCGGCTGCTGCGGTTGGCCCGGGTGCTGCGCGCCGCGCGCTTCCTGCCCCAACTGCGCATCGTCATCGTGGCGGTGGGCAAGAGCCTGCCCGGCACGCTGAGCTTCCTGCTCATCGGCACGCTCCTGCTGTACGTGTACGCCATGGTCGGCTGGGTGTTCTTCGCGGACGACAACCCCGAGCACTTCGGTTCACTCGGCCGTGCGGCGCTCAGCCTGTTCCTCCTCATCACCCTCGACGGTCTCGGGGACGCGGTCCGTGAAGGGCTGGAGATCTCCCGCTGGACGATCGTGTACTTCGCGTCGTTCGTCCTGCTCGGCTCGTTCCTGCTCGTCAACCTCCTCATCGGTGTCGTCATCAACTCGCTGGAAGAAGCACGCGAGTTGGAGATGACGCGTGAGAGGGAGGAGAACGCCGCGGCTTCCGGTACCGCTGCGATCCCCGATGCCACCGCGATCCCCGGGCCCGCCACGGATTCGGAGGCCGTCCCGGCTTCCGTGGCCGCCACGGCGTCCGGTGCCGCCACGATGTCCCGGGCCGTCGGGCCGACGACCGAGGCGGTCGAGGTGGTCGACGCGGTCGAGGCGACCGAGGCCCTGCGGGCGCAGATCGCCGTGCTCCGGCGGGCCCTGGACGGCATCGAGGCGAACCTCGCGCGGCCCGGGCATCGGTGCGGCTGCCGGGGCGTGGAGGAGGGAGAACTCGTGGGGGTCGCGGAATCCGGCCCGTGGGGCGGGCGGCGTCCGCGGCCGTGAGGCCGTCGGGCACGGGCCGCGGAACGGAGGCTCATCGGACGTGGTCCGTCGGCCCGTGCTCGTCGGCCCGCGTTCAGCGCCCCGCGTTCCGGAAGTCGTCGCCGGGCCGCGGCGGGTCCACCCGCACCAGCCCCGACTGATAGGCCATCGCGACGAGTTGGGCCCGGTGCCGGGCCCCCAGCTTCGTCATCGCCCGCCCGACATGGGTGCGTACGGTCAGCGGGCTGACGTGCATCCGCCCGGCGATCTCGTCGTTCGACAGGCCCTCGGCCACCTGCGCCACGACCTCGCGCTCGCGTGCGGTCAGGACGCCCAGCACGTCGGGCGCGGCGACCCTGCCCTCGGGCAGGGCCAGGTATCGGCCGATCAGGGCCTTGGTCGCGGTGGGCGACAGCAGGGTGTCCCCCGCGGCCACCGTGCGGATGGCGTCCAGGAGTTCCCCGGGGGCGACGCCCTTGCCGAGGAACCCGCTGGCGCCCGCGCGCAGGGCCCGGGTCACGTACTCGTCGATCTCGAACGTGGTGAGGATGAGGACGCGGGTTCCGCGCAGCGTCTCGTCGCGGCAGATCAGCTCCGTCGCCGCCACGCCGTCGAGTCCCGGCATGCGGATGTCCATCACGACGACGTCCGGCAGCGTGGCGCGGGCCTGCTCCACCGCCTCGCGGCCGTCCGCCGCGACGCCGACGACCTCCATGTCGTCGTTCGCCTCGATCAGCAGCCGAAAGGTCCCGGCGAGCAGTGCCTGGTCATCGGCCAGCAGTATCCGGATCGTCACCGTGCAGTCCTCCCGTCCCGTCCGTGTCGTCATCGTTCCGGAGAGGTTCGGGCCGTGCCCACCCCGCTCCCGCCGACGTGTCCATCGCCGTGTCCACCTTCGGCCCGGCCTCTGGGGCCGCCTCTGCCTCTGTCTCCGTGGCCGCCTCCGTGGCCACGGACGCCCCCGCGGTCGCCTTCGTGGCCGCAGTCGCGCCCGTCGCCGTCTCCGCGTCCTTCTCCGGCTCGGTCTGCGACTCCAGGGGGAGCTCCGTGGTCACTTCGAAACCACCGGCCGCCCGGTGCCCGGCGGACAGCCGGCCGCCGACGGACAGGGCCCGTTCACGCATGCCGATGAGGCCGTACCCGGGCGTGCCCGACGGCTGCGGCTCGTGTCCGTCGTCGGTGACGGTGAGCGTGAGCAACCGGCGCGAGTAGCCCAGCCGGACCGAGGCCGTCGCGGACCCCGCGTGCTTGGTGACATTGGTCAGCGCCTCCTGCACGATCCGGTACGCGGTGAGGTCCGCGCCCGGCGACAACGGCCGCACCGTGCCCTCCACAGACACCTGGACGGTGAGACCCGTCTGCTCGAACGAGGCGATCAGCTCCGGTAGCTGGGCGAGGCCGGGAGAGGGCTCCAGCGGTGTCTCGGGGTCGTCCTCGCTGCGCAGCAGCCCTACGGTCGCCTTCAGCTCGCGCAGTGCGGAGGAGGTGGTCCCGGCGAGCTGGTCCATCATCTGCCCGGCCTGCTCCGGCCGGTTGCGCAGCAGGTACGAGGCGGTGGACGCCTGCGCGTGGGCGAGGGCGATGTGATGCGCGACGATGTCGTGCAGCTCGCGGGCGATCCGGGTCCGTTCCTCGTTCACCCGGCGGCGTGCCTCCTCCTCGCGGGTGCGTTCCGCGAGCTCGGCCCGTGCCTCCACGGCGGCCACGTAGTCGCGGCGGCTGCGCACCGACTCGCCGACCGCACCCGCCAGGAAGACGCAGGAGAGGATGCCGATCCGGTCCGGCCGCAGCAGCGCGCCGTCGCCCCAGACGACCGAGACGGTGGCGAGGGTGGCGACCGCCCCCAGCGTGTACACCGAGGTCGTACGGAGGTCCGTGAGCAGAGCCAGCTGGAACAGGGCCACCAGGGCCGCGCCGGTGAGGCTTGGCGAGGGGTCGAAGCCCATGTCGTTGCCCATCAGGCCCAGGGCGCTGCCGCACAGCGTCGTCACCACGACCACGGTGCGCGGGTAGGTGCGCTGTCCCAGCAGCAGGACGGCGGACGGCACGGTGGCCGCCAGGGCGAAGGAGGGTGCCGGGCCGCGGACGATCCGGGCGTCGGTCACGGTGCTGGAGAAGACCGCGAAGGCCCACAGCAGCACGGCCACCGCCGCGTCGACAGCCCGGGGGTGGCGCCGGGCCCACAGCCGCCAGTCGGTGAACATGCGCTCTTCTTTCCTTCTCGGTCCCACCATGGTCGCCGACGCGGCCGTCCGTTTTGCGCAAGGTGTCCGGAGTCGTCTGTCGTGACGTACGACGGACGGCCTCCGGGCACCCCGCGCCTCATCCCGTTCCGAGGGCGTGTCTCGCCCCGAGGGCGTACGAGGTCCCGTACGGGGAGCCGGCTCCGTACGGGGAGGTCTCATACGCGCACGGGACCGTGCTCGGAGTCCTTCTCGGTGCCCGTCGGCTCCGCTTCCGCCGGCCACGTCCCCGCCGCCCTCGCTTCGGCGCGCACGGCCGCGGGACCGCTACGGCTCAGCCGCTCACCCTCCACGTCCACCCGGGGCACGACCCTCTCCAGCCACCGGGGCAGCCGCCACGCCCGGTCGCCGAGCAGGGCCAGAACGGCCGGGACGATCGTCATGCGGACGACGAACGCGTCGAAGAAGACGGCCGCGGCGAGGCCCAGGCCCATCATCTTGATCATCGCCTCGCTCATCCCGATGAACCCGGCGAACACCGCGATCATGATGACCGCCGCGGCCACGACGACCCGGGCGCTGTGCCGGAACCCGGTGACGATCGCCTGGCCGGGCCGCTCGCCGTGGACGTACGCCTCGCGCATCCGGGTCACCAGGAAGACCTCGTAGTCCATGGCCAGGCCGAAGACCACACCGATCAGGAAGATCGGCGTGATGCTCATGATGGGTCCGGTCTGTTCGACGCCGAGGACGTCGGCGAGCCGGCCCCACTGGAAGACCGCGACGATCACGCCGAAGGCCGCCGCCACCGACAGCAGGAAGCCGAGCGCCGCCTTGAGCGGTACCAGCAGCGAACGGAAGACGATCATCAGGAGCAGGAAGGCCAGACCGACGACGAGCGCGAGGTAGGGCGCCAGCGCGTCGGAGAGCTTCTGCGAGATGTCGATGTTCACCGCCGTCGTGCCGGTGACGAGCATCTTCGCGCCGGTGTCGGCCTCCAGGCCGTGCGCCTTGTCGCGGATGGTGTGGACGACGTCCGTGGTCTTCTCGGAGCTCGGCCCGGTGGCGGGCACGGCGGTGAGGACCGCGGTGTCGCCCGCCTTGTTGAAGGCGGGGGGCGTCGTGGCCACGATGCCGTCGGTGGCGGCGAGCTTCTTCGCGGCGTGCGCCGCCGCGGCCTTCGGGTCGTCGGACCTCTTGGCGTCGACGACGACGGTGAGCGGCCCGTTGAAGCCGGGGCCGAAGCCGTCGGCCAGCGCGTCGTAGGCACGGCGCTTGGTGCTGGAGGTGGGCTGCGACTCGTCGCCGGGCATGCCGAGCTGGAGATCGAGCGCCGGTACGGCGATCAGGCCGAGACCGAGGACCCCGAGCACGAGGACCGCGAGGGGGCGGCGGATCACGAGGCGGGCCCAGCGGGTGCCCATGCTGGGCCGGGCGGCGCCGTCCGTGCCGTCCGTACCGCTCGTGCTCCCGGAGGCCCCGGACGTCCCGGCGCGGCGCCCGCGGCGTGCGCGCCCGTTCCTGGACGCGTCCCGGTCGCCGCGCGGCAGCACCGCCGTACGGAAGAAGCCCAGCAGCGCGGGCAGCAGCGTCATCGCGACCAGGACGGCGATCACGACGGTGCCCGCCGCGGCCAGGCCCATCCTGGTGAGGACCGGAATGTTCACGACGGACAGTCCCGCGAGGGCGATGACCACGGTGAGACCGGCGAAGACCACGGCGGAACCCGCCGTTCCCACGGCCCGGGCCACGGCCTCCTCGGCATCGTGGCCCTCCGCGCGTTCCGACCGGTAGCGCGAGACGATGAACAGGGCGTAGTCGATGCCCACCGCGAGCCCCAGCATCATGGCGAGCGTGGTGGTCGTGGTGGACATCCCGGCGGCGATGATCGAGGCCACGCCCGCGCCCACGCCCACGATCGCGGTGAGCAGCGGCAGCCCCGCCGCGGCGAGCGAGCCGAACGTGACGAGCAGGACGACGGCGGCGGCGACGATGCCGGCGAGTTCCGTCGAGCCGCCGACCTCGGAGTCCGGCAGGAGGGCCGAGCCGCCGAGTTCGACGGTCAGTCCGGCCTTGCGCCCGTCCTCCGCGGCGTCCTCCAGCGCCTTGGTGGTGGCGTCGGTGAGGTCGACGCTCTGCACGTCGTACGTGATGGTCGAGTACGCGGTGCGGCCGTCCTCGCTGATGGCCCCGGCCATGTCGAACGGGTCGAGGGCGGCCTTGACCTGCGGGCCGCCCGCCACGGCCGCGACGACCCGCTCGACGGCCGCCCTGTTCGTGCCCGCGGTCACCTTCTGGCCCTCGGGGGCGACGAAGACGATACGGGCGTCGGCGCTGTTGGAGTTCTGGCCGGGGAAGCGTTCGTCCAGCAGGTCGAACGCCCTCTGCGACTCCGTGCCGGGCATCGAGAACCCGTCCTCGGGGGCGGTCGGCGCCTTGGCCGCCGCGAACGCACAGGCGGCCAGGACCACCGCCCAGAGCAGGGCGACCAGTCGTCGCCTCCGGAAGGAAAAGCGGCCTAGCCGGTAGAGGAAGGTAGCCACGAAGAGGCGCTCCAGTCTGGTTCGGGCGACGGATCGGCGGCACGGATGCCGTGCTCCGGCCACGCGTGAGCCGTACGTGCCGCGCGCGGGCCGTGTGCGGGCCGTACGCGGACCGGTGCGCACGGCCCGTGACCGGGCGTGACGGTGCACGCCGGTGGCACGTCGGGCGCACGGCGGGGCCGGAGGAATACCTCGATCCTTCGTGAACGGGGGCGTCATCGTCGTCGTTCACCTGCATGGACTCCTGCGTACTGTCGCCGCAGTACGCGGCATGTCCGTCCTCCCCCTCGCGCAGGACGGCCGACGGGCGCACAGGATGACGAGGCGAATCGGTGGGCGCCGGTGAAACCGGTTCGAGTCCGGTTCGAAGCCGGTTGTGGAGGCACGGTGTAACCAATAAAATCGGTTACATGGCATTGGGTTGGAAGCTGGTCATCGACAGCGCGAACGCGTCGGCTCTCGCGGACTTCTGGGCCGCGGCCCTGGAATACGAGGTGGAGGACCCCAGCGCTCTGGTCGAGCGACTGCTGGCCGCGGGCCGGATCGACGAGAACGCGATCGTCGAGCACGGCGGGCGCAGGACCTTCCGCGGTTACGCCGCGATCCGCCACCCCGAGGACCCGTTCGACGAGACCAGCGGGGTGGGGCGCGGCCGACGGCTGCTCTTCCAGGACGTGCCCGAGGGCAAGTCCGGCAAGAACCGTCTGCACATCGACGTCCACGGCGAACCCGGCGGCCTCGACGCCCTGGTGGCCCGGCTGGAGGGCCTGGGAGCGACCCGTGTCCAGGAGGTCGACAAGGGGCCCGCCGGGCGCTGGTGGCTCATGCGGGACCCGGAGGGCAACGAGTTCTGCGCGGCTTGACGCCTGCCGCGGGATGTCCGCCGCAGGACGTCCTCGCCGCCGGACGTCCCGCGCGGGCCGGGAACGGCTCCGGCGGACGTCCTGCGGACGGGGCCGGTCGGGCCGAGGCCACATTTCGGCCGCGGCCCGACCGAGGTGTGGCCGGACTCAGCTGCCGTCGGCCGGAACCTGCTTGATGTCGTCGACGACGGCCCGCTTCATGACGGCGCTGGTGAAGGTCACCGTGCCGCGCTTGACGACGCCGCTGTCCCCGCCGTCGCCCCGCACCTGGACGCTGCGCTCGCCCTGAAGGTCTGGGCCATCACGTCCTCGGCGGTGGCCCAGTCGGCGGTCGGCCGGAAGGCATGGTTGTACACGGAGCGGGCGTAGCCGTCGAACAGCTCGGCGAACGGGCTCGGGTTTCCGGCCCTTGTCCGGGTACGCATGTGTGTGCTCACCTCCCCCGGCTGTCCGGCGCCGCGGGGGAGGTTCCAGTGACTCGTCGGTGACTCATGTCACAATGCGGTGCGGACGCGCCGGACGCGCGACGGACGCGCCACGACGTCATGCGGGCGCCGCGCGGATGTCGTACGCACGCGGTACGGCGTCACGCAGATGTCGTACGGACGCGGTACGGCGTCACTGCCGCACGGACGTTGTGCAGGGGCTCAGCGCACCGGCACCGCGCCCGTCGCGCTCTCCCCGGCGTCCCGGGCCCGCCTGCTCGCGGCGGCGACCGCGGCCATGAGCTCGGAGTCCAGGACCGCGGGATCGGCCATCCGGTTCGCGGCCATGTACGAGTTGAGCAGGGCCTTCGTGATCCGTACCGCGGACTCCGGGCGGCGCGCGACGGGCTTGGCCCATGCGGTGACGGCGGCGTCGAGTTCGTCCTCGGGCACGACGCGCTGGAGGACCGACAGCTCGTACGCCTCGGCGGCGCCGATGGGCCGTCCGGTCAGGATGATCTCCCGGGTCCGGGCGGCGCCCAGTTCATGGATCAGCCGCGGCAGCATGCCGCCCCAGGCGGTGGGCAGGCCGAGCGCCAGTTCCGGCAGCCGGAAACTGGCGGTTTCGGCACCGACCCGCAGGTCGCAGGCGAGCGCCAGGGCCATCCCCGCGCCGATCGCCTTGCCCTGGACCCGGGCGATGGTGACGATCCGGCTGGTCGAGAGCAGTTCGCAGACGCGGCGGGCCTTGTCGCCCGCGATCCGGATGCCCCGGCCCTCCTGGTCCTCCTCGAGCCAGTCCGCGAACTCGTTGCGGTCCCCGCCGAGGGAGAAGTCGTCCCCGGCCGCGCCGAGCACCAGCACCCGGACCTCGGGGTCCGGAGCGGTCAGGATCGCGAGCAGGTCGTCCAGCATCTCCTCGTTGACGGCGTTGCCCGACTCGGGGCGGTCGAGTTCCACGCGCAGGACCGGGCCCTCGCGCAGGGTGCGGACCGTGCGCGGCCGCCGGTACCCGGACAGGCGCTCCGAGAGCGAGAGCTTCATATCGACACGCCCATCGAGGTCACGCGCCGGAAGACCAGCCGGGACGCGTACACGGGCGGTGTCGTGACCCGCAGGGTGGGGAAACGTTCCAGCAGCTGGATGAGGAGCGTGCGGGCCTCCAGCCGGGCGAGGGCCGCCCCCAGGCAGTAGTGCACCCCGCCGCCGAAGGTGAGGTGGGTGCCGCGGCGCTCGATGTCGAAGGCGTCCGGGTTCTCGGTGCGCCGCGGGTCGTGGTTGGCGGCGCCGTACATGACGTGGACCATGCTGTCCTTCGCGATCGGGACACCGGCCAGGACGGTGTCCTCGGCGGCGACCCGGGTGTTGATCTGGATGGGCGGGTCGTACCGCAGCACCTCGTCGACCGCCGCGTCGATGTGCCCGGGGTTCTCCCTGAGCCACGTCCACCGGCCGGGCTCCCCGAGCAGCAGCCCCACCATGGCCGACAGCAGCGTCGCGGTGGTCTCCAGCGAGGCGATGGTGACGAACATGGTGAGACGGTAGAGGATCTCGTCGGCCGTCTCGCGGTCGGGTTCCCGCGCGTCCCAGTGGTGGATCCAGCCGGTCAGGATGTCGTTGCCGGGCTCCGCGCGCCGCTGCCGCACCATCTCGGTGAAGTAGGTGCGCAGGTGCCCGGTCGCCTCGGCGGACACGGCGAGTTCGCTCTTGGTGGGGAGCAGTTCCTGGGCGTGCACCTGGTTGTGGGTGATCTCCAGGATGTGGGGGTGGTCCGCGGCCGGGACACCCAGCCAGGAGCCGATGGTGCTGATGGGCAGCTGCTCGCTGACCGTGCTGACGAAGTCGGCCTCGCCCCAGCGCAGCTTCTCCGCCAGGTCGTCGAGCAGGCGGGCGCTGTGCTCCTCGATGACCGGGGTCAGCCGCTGGATGGTCGAGCGGTCGAAGAGGTTGCCGAGGCTGCGGCGCTGGCAGGTGTGCTCCGGGGCGTTGAGGCGGGAGAGCGTCTTGGTCATCTCCTGCGTGGCGACCGCTCCCCAGCGCTCGGGGTCGTCCTGGCGTTCCTGCCAGGCGAAGTCCGGTGCCAGCCAGTTGCGGCCGCGGAGCACCTCACTGCATGTGTCGAAGCCCGTGACGAAGTACGCGTCCCAAGGGGCGCGCACGACGTCCCCCATGGCCCTCACCTCGGCGAGCAGGCCGTAGGGATCCGCCTGTCCCTCCGGTGATTTGAGACGCCGTATCAGAGAGATGAGGGCACGGCGGTCGTCGGCGGGCCTTTCGGTACCACTTGCAGCGCTCACACAGAGTTCCTTGATCCGGGCTCATGGTTACGGCCAGAACCTACCCCTCCGTATATGTTCGCCAAGCCCCCGTGCCTGTTGCTCCTATCACAGAGAAATGCCCCTGTGGCCTCTTGTCATATGCAGAGTGGTGCCCAATGCCCTTTTCAGGAAAGGCAAGTTATGCGCGAAATTCGGCTGATTCCGGTCGTCGGGAGCCGAGTTTTTTCGGAAGCCGACGGCCGGAAGTTTCCGACCGGTATCCGGACTCGGATCGCGGGATCGTACCGCGGATCACGGACCGTTGCGCGAACCCGGACCGTTGCATGGATCACGACCATTGCACGGATCACGGATCACGGATCACGGATCACGGATCACGGGGAGCGGACCGCTCGGCGCCCGGTCACAGCACTAGTGCCGTGACCGGCAACGTTTGCCCCGTCGCACCGCCCGGCACGCACTCCCCCAAGGCCTTAAGGGCCAGGGGGGACCCCCTTCGGCGTTGGCCGAAAGCCCACGTAGCCCTTCCCCAAGCTCTCGACTTCGTTCGAGCAGGGGAGACCCCATCCGAGGGCTTTCGGCCGCCTTGCGATCGCACGCACCGGACGCCGCTCCTTCCGGGCAAACCTTGCCGGTCACGGCACTAGGCGCGGTCCGCTCCCCGTCGTCCGCGCTCACACCCGGAAGACGTCCAGGAAGGAACTCCACCAGCCCTTGTTCCTCTTATGGGGCTCCCCGGTGTCGTGGCGCGTCGTGGTGACGTCGTCAAGGGGGGAGATACGAGGTGACACGGGCGAAGTGCCCGCGGTGCTCGGCACGTTCGCGACCCGGCGCGGCGCACTCGGGCTGAACCGCACGGGCAGCGACACCAGGGCGCGGTGGAACGGGCCCGGCCGCCATTCGACGCCGGCGGCCGGTACGGCGAGGGTCAGGTCCGGAACGCTGTTGAGGACCCGCTCGATCGCGGTGAGGGCGATGAGCTGGGCCGGGGACTTCGCCGGGCAGACGTGCGGGCCGGCGCCCCAGGCCAGATGGGCGCCCTTGCTCAGGGTCTGGCGGGCGTCGGTGAGCGCCGGGTCGGTGTTCGCGGCGGCGAAGCTGATCAGTACGGGCGTGTCCGCCTTCAGCGTCACGCCGCCCAGGTCCATGTCCTGGACGGGGTAGTGCGTCGCGTAGTTGGCGATCGGCGGGTTGTTCCAGAGCACGTCGTCGAGGGCGTCCTCGACCAGCATCCCGGTGCCGCGCCGCTGCGCGCTGCCCGTGTCCTCGGACAACAGGAGCAGCAGCGCGTTGGCGATGAGGTTGCGCTCCGGCTCGATGCCCGCGCCCATCAGCATGACGAGCTGGTCCTTCAGCTCCTCGTCCCGCAGACCGGCCGGGTGCTGGATGAGCCAGGAGGTGATGTCCTCGCCGGGCTGCCGCCGCTTGAGGGCGACCAGCTCCATCAGGCTCTCGGTCAGCTCCGCGTTGGCCCGCAGCACGTCCTCGCCGTCGAAGATCCCCGACATGCCGCGGGTCAGTCGGTCACCGATGTCGCCGGGGCAGCCGAACAGCTGGTTGAAGAGCAGCAGCGGCAGCAGCTTGGCGTAGTCGCCCAGCAGGTCGGCGGAGCCGCGCTCGATGAACTGGTCGATCAGGTAGTCGGCGATGCGCTCGACGTCCCGGCTCAGCCGGGTGGTGTTGAGCCGGGCGAGGCTCTCGGTGACCGCCTTGCGCAGCCGCAGGTGCTCGGTACCGTCCGTGAACAGGCAGTTCGGCCGGTACGCCATCATGGGCAGTACCGGGCTGTCGAGCGCGATGCGCCCTTCCCGGAGCGCCGCCCACCGCCGTGAGTCGCGGGCGAAGTACGAGGGGTTCTGCAGCACCCGGAGCGCGGCCTCGTGCTGTACGACCAGGGTGGCGTCCACGCCGGGGGCCAGCTCGATCGGGGCGGCGGGCCCGTGTGCGCGGAACGCGTCGTACACGCGCTGCGGATCGGCCGCGAACTCCGGCCCGTAGAGCGACGTCTGGCGCTCACCGTGCATCGGGCACCCGCTGGGGGCGTTGTACGGGGTGGCTCCCGGCGACGAGTCCATGTTGATTCCTCGATGTGAACGCGGGCCGATGGGCCCGCACGACGGACGGAGATGGGGGCTCGGCCACCCGTATCGGAGGGCGGTGGTCGGAGCGGGGGCCGGCCCGCTGTCCGGGCCCAAAGGCGCCGGACGGCGGGCCGGCCACGCGGCGGGACGCCCACCGCGACGGGTGGCGGGGACGCCCGCCGGCACCGGTGGCCGGATCAGGCCACGCGCGCGAGAAGGTGCTGCACCAGCGTGATCAGGGCCTGTGCGGACGACTTCTCGTCCCGGGCGTCGCAGTAGACGACCGGGGTGTCCGGCAGCAGGTCGAGGGCCTCGCGCAGCTCCTCCTCGGCATGCTGGGAGTACGGGTCGAAGCTGTTGACCGCGACCGCGTACTCCAGCCCGTACGTCTCGACCAGGTCGATCACCGGGAAGGTGTCGGCCAGTCGGGCCGGGTCGACGAGGAGCAGCGCGCCCAGCGAGCCGCGCGCCATGTCCTCCCACAGTTCGACGAAACGCTGCTGGCCCGGCGTACCGAACAGATACAGCACCAGTTCGTCGCTGAGGGTCAGTCGGCCGAAGTCCAGCGCGACCGTCGTGGTGACCTTGTCGGGCGCGCCGCGCAGGTCGTCGACGTGCTCGCTGGCCTGCGTCATCCGCTCCTCGGTGCGCAGCGGAGTGATCTCGGAGAGGGTGCCGATGAGCGTCGTCTTGCCCACGGCGAAGTGTCCGACGACGAGGATCTTCGCCGCACGCCGCACCGCGTCCGACACATAGATGTTCTCAGCCGAACCGGACGTGGAGTCCATGCAACACCTCTTCGAGGATCTTCCTGTCAACGAGCTGAGCCGGCGGCGGCGCCTTGCGGCGCATCAGATGACCCTGTTCCGCTAAATCGTTGAGCAGCAGACGCGCCACTCCGACGGGCAGCCCCAGACGGCCCGCGACCTCGGCCACCGACAGATACCCGCCCGAACACAGCTCCCAGATGGCCCTGACCTCGGGGCTGGGGTTCGGCGGCGGCTGCCGGTCGGGGGCGATGGTCACGAGGGTGACGAGGGAGAGGTTCTCCGCGTTGGGCAGCCCGCGTCCTCCGGTGATGACGTAGGAACGGACGAACCCGCTGTTGACCGACTGCTCCTCGCCCGGGGCCGTCATATGTCGCTTCCGGCGTTCAGGCGGGGAGGAGTGGTCATCGCCTTCCCCAGCGCGGTGACCTGCTGCTGCATGCGGAACGACATGGCTTCCATGTCCACGTCGGCCGCGGCGGCCGCGGCCAGGTAGGCACCGGTCCCGGCGGCGATCAGGAAGATCCAGCCGTGCTCGTACTCCAGAAGTGTCTGGCGCCAGCGCCCGGGGGTCTGGGCCCCGATGAACGGTGCGACGGCGCGGCTCAGCGACTGCATGGAGCTCATCGCCGCCGCCACGGTCTCCGCGTCGTCCCGGCCGATCTCGCTGGAGTTGGCCAGCAGCAGACCGTCGGCGGAGACGAGGATCGCGTGCCGCGCTCCGGGTACCTGGAGCACATCGTTGAGCACCCAGGAAAGATCGGGGTTCACTGGATCTCGGGTCCTTCCATCGTCGTCGTGTCACGTCCGGACCGGGTTCCACGCTGGAACGCGCCCAGACGGGAAGCCGTTTCCTCGTTGCTGCGGACCGGCGCGGGCTCGGTCGACGGCACCACCGACACCGGGCTCTTGCGACGACGCTTGGGCAGACCACCCGCGGTGGTGAAGGGCGCCGCGGGCTGAGGGGCGGTGGCCGACTGGGGGGCCGGCGGGAACAGCGGGGTCGGGGCCGGTGCGGCCACGGGGCGGCGCGGCAGCGTCGACACACCCGGGTCGTGGACGGCCGGGGCCGCCTCGGCCGGCGCGGGAGCGGGCGCGTCGGCGGTGAGCAGCTCGTCGGGCAGCAGGACCACCGCGCGCACACCTCCATAGGGGGAAACGGAGTCCACCGAGACCTTGAAGCCGTAGCGGGCGGCCAGCACCCCGGACACGGCGAACCCGAACTGCGGCGGAATGCCCAGGCTGGACACGCTGATCGCGGCCTGGGGGGCGAGGAGGGCCGACGCGCGGTCCTTCTCCTCCTGGCCCATGCCGAGACCCGCGTCGTCGACGATGAGACAGACGCCCTTCGGCACGGCCTGGATGTTGATCTCGACCGGGGTGCCGGGGGCGGAGTAGTTGGTGGCGTTGGCCAGCAGCTCGGCGAGGACCACCGCGACCGGCTCCACGGCCTTGCTGACCACCGAGAAGTTCACCTGGCCGTTGACCCGGACCCGGTCGAAGTGCCGGATGCGTCCCTGGGCGCTGCGGGCCACGTCGAAGACGGAGGCGGAGGTCTCGCGGCGACCGAGCCAGCCGCCGCACAGCACCGCGATGCCCTGGGCGCGGCGCCCGAGCTGGCTGTTGGCGTGGTCGATGGCCATCAGGTCGGCGAGCATGCCGGGGTCGTCGCCGTACTTCTTCTGGGCGTTCTCGATGACCACCTGCTGCTCGTCCGCGAGCCCCTGGAGGGTACGGACGGCCGCCTTCAGGACGGCCTTGGTCTCCTCCTCGGCGTCCTTGCGGACCTCGGAGAGTTCGGAGGTCTGTCGGTGCAGCAGACCGGTGTGGGCGGCGTGGAGTTCGTCCCGTTGCCGTTGCAGCGCGTCGCGCTCGCCACGGAGTTGGGAGTTTTGTCTGCGAAGCCCGATATTGGTCTTACGAGCCCGCAGAACGGCGCCGACGGCGACCAGTGCTACGACAACCAGCGCCCAGAAGATCGGGCCCTGTACAAATGTCATGAGACTCACTTCAAGTGCCATGGCTGTGGAAACGGCTTGACGCTCCCTCGTGAGCCCCATGGTCCGGGCTGGTCGAGCCACGGTCGGGTCACGCGGGGAAGGCCCCTCCGAAAGCGGGGCCGAGGAATTCATTCCTCCCGGAATGCCCCCACATGCCATCAGCCCACTGGAAGTAAGATGATCTTAGCATCGGGCTCTCGGGTAAATGTCAAGACCGACTTGCCAGTTGCACTCTTGGCGCGGAATGTTCACATACGGGTCGGAACCGGCGCTCCCATCAGCGCGGCCGGCCCGGCCGTGGCCCGCGCTGTGGGGGCGACGGCCGGGCACATGCTGTCCCGCCTCGACGCCGACGGCGGACTCCTCCACCGCCATCTCGACCTGGCGCTCGACGGGCTCGCCGCCGACGCCGCGACCGCTGCGCCGCCGGACCCGGACCGGCCACCGGCCCGGCCCCTGTCCTTCGCCGACCTCGTCGCCGCCGCCGACCGGCCGACCGTGACGGACCGGGAGGTCGAGGAGGAGCCGGGCGGCACCGGAACGGAAACCCGGGCCGAGGGCCGGTGACTCCTGCTCTCCCGGTGGACGGCTGATGTCCGTCGCCGACCGCGAGCCGGGTCCTGGCGAGGCGGACGGCCCGCACGACGCCCGCTCCGGAACCGAACCGGGCCCGTCCGGCCGGCATGCGAACGGCCCGCGCAGCACGATCGGCGCCATACTGAACGGCACCAGGGCCTGCCCGCCGGACGTGCTGCGGCACTACATCACTGCCTGCGGCGTCACCAGGGACGAGGACCGCAGACAGTGGATGGAGGCGGTGCTCCGGGTGGAGCGCTACCGCGGAGAGGGGGCCGCCTCCCGTTTCGTCACGGCGTCGTGACCGCCGGACGCTGAACCCGGTGCGCACCGGTGGAGCACCGGCGCGGGACCGGTCGGGTGAACAGAGGACGAGCGTCCCGCCCGTGTGCCGTCGCGGGCGGGACGATGAGCGGGCGGGAGTGCCGCCCCGAGCCTGCTCCCGCTGGAAGCCCGAGGGGCCCGAGGGGCCCGAGGGGCCCGAGGGGTTCACGAGATCCGAGGAATCCCAGAAGTTTCGAGCGAGCCCGCGGACCCCCGTATTCCGTACCCGTACCCGTACCGAGGAAGGCGTTTCCATGAGCCGTGCTCTGATCGTCGTCGACGTGCAGAAGGACTTCTGCGAGGGCGGCAGCGTTCCTGTGAAGGGCGGCGCCGACCGGGCCGCGGCCATTGCCGAACTGGTCCGGCGCGACCGCGAGCGGTACGTGCACATCGTCGCCACCCGTGACCACCACGTCGACCCGGGCGACCACTTCTCCGAGCGGCCGGACTTCGTGGACTCCTTCCCCGTGCACTGCGTGGTCGGCGGCGAGGGAGGCGAGTTCCACCCCGGCTTCGCCCCTGCCGTGGACTCCGGCGCAGTGGACGAGGTCTTCTACAAGGGCGCCCGTTCCGCTTCCAAGAGCGGTTTCGAGGGCGCGGCGGAAGACGGCACATCGCTGTCCGACTGGCTGCGCGCCCGTGACGTCACCGAGCTCGATGTCGTCGGCATCGCCACGGACCACTGCGTCAGGGCGACCGCGCTGGACGGTGTGCGGGAGGGCTTCGACGTACGGGTCCTGCTCGACTACACCGCGGGCGTGGCAGCCGACACCACCGGCACCGCGATGAACGAGCTCCGCCGGGCGGGAGTGGTGCTGAGCGGCGAACCCGTCGTCATTCCCTGAACTCGGCCGATTCCGGCGGGTCGATCAGTCCGGCTCGGAAACGGTGATGATCTTGCCGTTCGTGTCGAGGGTGTGGGTTCGCCAGTACATGTCCCACTTGTCGTCGACGTGCTTCGGGACCTTTCCCTCCGGGTAGCGGACGTACCCCTTGGGCGGCTGCTCGTCGTTCGGCACGCACGCGCTGCCGGTGGCGCCGATGGTCATGACCGGGTACTCGCCGTCGCTGCAGATGCTGTCCTCGAACGAACAGCCGGTGAGCAGCGCCGCAGCGGTCAGTGCGGTCAGTGCGGTCAGTGCGGTCGGCCTGGGGCCCGCGACGGAAGCGGGACGGCGCCGGGGCCGGGTGAACGTGCGCATGGTCTGTCTCCCTGTGGACGGTTGGGAACAGCCTGGCCGACGGATGCAGGGTCGATCGTGAGTCCGAATACTCAGCCGGGATCCGTGCATGTGCGCGGGATGTGTGTGCCAGGGCTGGTTCGTTCGCGAAATCCGACACATCGCTTCGCGAATATTTCACATGCCACGGATATTCGGTCGAGAGTCGAAAGAGGAATTCCGGCCTCCTGTTCCAGAGTCTTTGCTTGGCGGCGTCGGCGGGCCTTCGACGGCTGCCGAGGACGACGCTGCCTTGCTGCGACCAGCGGAAACCCCTGCTCAGGTCAAGTCGGCGCGCCGAAGAATTCTGGTGACAGAACGCGAACATACCCTGGATCGTTCCGTGACCGGATTCTCTGTATAAATTTCCTTGTCGTGAAAATCGGTGCGTCCATCAATTCGGCAGAGGGAAGAGAAATGTTCGGCAAGCGTGCTCGTAGGACTGTCGTCGCCGCCGTCGGTCTGGCCGCGGCGTTCTCGCTCACCGCATGCAATGGTGACGACGCCGATGGTGCCGCCGCCCCGGCCGCCTCCACGGCGGGCCAGAACGCGGGAACTTCGAACTCGACGGGTACCTCCGGTTCGGGGTCCAAGGAGTCCACGGGCTCCTCCGGCTCCGGCTCGTCCGACTCCTCCGGTTCCGGTTCCTCCGCCGGGAAGGGCACGGGCGACGCCGGGGCGGGCGCCTGCCGCACCGACGCGCTCCAGGTCGAGGCCGCCGACAACACCACCGACAAGAAGGAGGGAGTGGTGACCGTCAGCTTCAAAAACACCGGCGGCGACTGCGTCGTGAACGGCTTCGCCGGCGCCGACCTCAAGACGGCCGACGGTTCCTCGATCTCCCTGGATCGCAACGGCGACGCCACGGGTCGGGACGTTATCAAGACGGGCGACCTGGCGGCCTTCAACATCTACTTCCCCATCAACAACTCCGGTGGTTCCGGTGTCCGCCCGACCAAGATCGTGGTCACGCCGCCGAACGAGACCAAGTCCGTCACCGTCTCCTGGCCGGCCGGCAGCCTGCCCGTGACCGACGACCCGGACGGCACCAAGCTGGAGATCAGCCCGGTCCGCAGGGTCGGCTGACCCGCGCCACGAGCCGCCCACCGGCGTACCCGATGACGCAGAGCCCAGGCCGACGGCCTGGGCTTTCGCGATGACGGGACTCCTTTCCGGTGAGTGGACTCCTCTCCGTCGGGCCGTGACAATCGGTCCGGCAGAGGGGGAGGACCGATGGCCGACGTGTTCGTGTGCGCGCGGTGCGGCGTCGCCCTGACCGCTCCCGTGTCACCGGTTGCCCTTCCCGTCCACGCCCGCCAGACGTACGGGCACCAACTGCTCCCCGCCCTCATGGAATCGGGGACGTACGCCGTCGACCCGGAGCCCTCCGGCCCGCCCTGGCGGCCCTGGAACGAGATCGGGCCCGACGAGGCGGCGGCCCGCGGCGTGTTCGCGCCGCTTCACGGCCTGTCCTTCGGGGAGCCCGGAGCGGTCGTCGTCGCGCCGGGCGATCTGCGCGACACGGCCCTGATCCCGGACCGGCTCGGTGGCTCCTGCATGGGCCTGGACGGGCGGGACGGCCCGAACGTGGCCTGTGCGAACTGCGGGCGGGCGGTGGCGACCCGCGTCGACGACTGCTCGTACTGGCAGACGGCATGGCTCGTTCCGCACGCCGTGCGCCGCGTCCCCGTCGACGGCGGCCCGGACCCCCGCCCGGCGGCCGACTGGCAGACGCTGATCCGGGAACAGCAGGGCGGCACGCCACCGGTCGAACAGTCCGGGGCCTGGGACCCGCGCTGGAAGGCGGCGATCGGCGCGTCCCTCGCCCAGCTGCTGGCGGCCTCGGCGGGCGACCGGGTGACCATGTCCGCCGGTCTCCTCGCGGACACCTTCGGTCACGCTCTCGACGCCCTGCTCCCACCGGGCCCGCCGACGAGGAGGCTCGCCCCCTCCGTCCCGGGCCGTTCGGTGAGGAGGCTGACCTTGGACGGACCGGGCCTGCCCTCCCCCGACCCGGCCCCCGACATCGCCCTGGTCCCGCGGCATCCGCGTACCGGGCGGGTGTGGGCCCCGCCCGGCGCCGCGGACACGGTGCCGCTGGCCGCCGACGTCTGGACGTACCTCGCCCTCCACGACGAACGTTCCCTGGTGCCCGTGACAGGCGGACTGCCCGACGGTGTGCTGCGCGACGACCCGCTGCCGCCACGCCCCTGGCAATTCCTCCGCCCGGACCCGTACATATTCCTCGACACGTTGGCGCGGCTGCCGGCGGTGCGACGGCCGTGGCTGCGCGAGATCCACGACCGGGTGCTGGCGCACCCGTACACCCGCCCGTTCTGAGGCCCCGTCCCGCGAACCGCGTTCCGGAAGGGGCGAGGGGCGGCAGGCGCGGGCCGGCGACGTCACAAGGCCGCAGCCCCTCGGGAAGGATCACCTGCCGGGACGCGGGGGCAAATACACCAAGCACTACAACCAGGCAACCACTTCGTGAGTCATGGTCGTTGGCCGGATTTCTCGGCTGCCGATCCACACCGAAGGAACGCATGAACCGACCCAGAGGCACGACGGTCGCCGCGGCCTGCGCTGTCGTGCTCGCCACCGCAGGCGGCCTGCTCAGTGTGGCCCCCTCCGCCTCCGCCGCCACTGTGACCTGCGCATCGCCCGTCTTCAAGCGGACGTTCTACGCGAACACCACGTTCTCCGGGACGCCCAAGCGCACGGACTGCGACTCCACGATCAACGAGAACTGGGGTACCCGGGCGCCCGGTTACAAGGGCATGCCCGCCAACAACTTCGGCGTGCGCTGGTCCATGAGCCGCGACTTCGGCTCCGGTGGGCCCTTCTCGTTCACCGTCTCCGCCCGCGACGGCATCCGCGTCTATCTCGACGGCGTGCGCAAGGTCGACGTGTGGAAGGACGGCTCCGCCACGGTCACCAGGACCGTCAACGTGACCGTTCCGAAGGGCAAGCACAGCCTCCGCGTCGACTACGTCAACTGGACCGGCGCCGCGAACGTCAAGTTCGGCTACGCACCGCGCACGTCGGCGAGCGTCGACAAGGTCAAGCCGCTCGTCCCGACCGGCACCACCGTCAGGTACGACGCGACGAGCACGTCCACGAAGGTCTCCTGGGCCAGGAACAAGGAGATGGACCTCGCCGGATACCGCGTGTACCGGCGGCTGAAGGGCACCTCCTTCCCCGCGAAGCCGATCGCGACGACGACGGCCACCTCGTGGACCGACACGACCGTCCCGAAGGACGGCTACGTCTACTACTACGAGGTCCGCGCCTGTGACAAGGCCGGCAACACCTCGTCGGGCACCGCGGACATCGCTGTCACCACCGTCGACCGGACCGCCCCGGCCGCCCCGAAGGGCGTCGACAAGAACTGGTCCATGAACTACCCGGACCGGGTCACCCTCTACTGGGACGAGAACAAGGAGCCGGACCTCGCCGGCTACCGGGTGTACCGCTCGACGACGCTCCCCGTCGCCCTCACCCCCGAGAACCTGCTCAGCGGCGACAAGCCGACGTATTACAGCTACTACAGCGTCCCCGTGCCGCAGACCGGCGACGTCTACTACTACGTCGTCACCGCCGTCGACACGCACGGCCTCGAATCGGCCGCCTCGTCCTACGCGATGTACTACACGCGCGACAAGACACCCCCGGTGGAGACCGCGTTCAACCTGCGGGCCGAGGAGGGCGAGGCGGGCGTCACGCTCACCTGGGACCCTTCCGAGGGGACCAGCAGGGACTTCGCGGGCTACTCGGTCTTCCGGAGGCGCACCACGGCCGCCACCGGCACCGCGCCCGAGGAGGTCGGCAAGGGTGTGAAGGGCACCACCTTCACCGACGTCGCCCCGCCGCCCGGCGCCACGTACATCTACTACGTCATCTCCCTGGACCATGCCGGAAACGGGGGCCCCTCCTCCGACAAGGTCACCGTCACCGTCGCCGGCAACACGACCGCGCCCGCCGCGCTCACCGGACTGACCGCCACCCCCGAGGAGAACGGCGTCACCCTCTCCTGGGACGCGAGCGACGCCCCCGGCCTCACCCACTACCGCGTGCTGCGCGGCACCCTCTCCGACGGGCAGTGGACATACGCCCCGGTCGAGGACCCCACGACCTGGCGCCCGAAGGAGATCAAGGAGACGACGTTCCACGACATGGTGCCGGCCGACGGACAGGAGGCGCGCTACGTCGTCGTCGGCGTCGACCAGTACGGCAACCAGCTCACCCCGGACACCGGCGCGACCGTCGTCGCCGTCACCGCGCTGGACCTCCGCCCCACCGCCCCGCCCGCCACCGGCGGCCCGTTCTCCTACGTGAGCGCGGGCACCAGCGGCTACATCTCCTGGGGCTTCGTCGACAGCACCGGGAACGGGAACGGCAGCCCGGCCACCGACATCCTCGTCCGCCGCTGGAACCCGCGGACGGGGGAGTTCGACCTGATCAACACCTCGCCCAGCAGCTCCAGCTCCTCGTGCTGGGACCTCACCCAGCCGTCCGCCACCACGGTGTACTACCGCCTCTCGGTCCGCTACGCCGACGGCACCGAGTCCGACGCGACGGAGGCGGTGGCCGTCACCTACTGAGCCACTTCCGCGGCCTCTTCCCTGAAGGAGACGGCCCCGTACGGAGGGCCCGGAAGCAACGCTTCCGGGCCCTTCCAGTACCTGCCGGTCAGAGGCGAAGGCCCACCGGTCGACCGGTTTCCGTTCCCACTGATTCGTGAAGGAGCGATGAGTTCTCCTCCCGACGTCGGTCATATGAGCGACACCGGCGACGCGAGGAAGGTCCCCCCATGGCTCACACACTCGATGCACCCCACGCCGCCCACGTCGCCGCTCCGGCGTCGCGGCCGATGGCACGACTTGCCCTGGTCGGAGGGGTGGCGGCGGGCCCGCTGTTCCTCGCCGCCGGGATCGTCCAGGGGCTCGTGCGGGACGGATTCGACTTCACGCGCAACGCGATCAGTCAGCTCGCCCTCGGCGAGGCGGGCTGGATCCAGACGGTGAACTTCCTGCTGACCGGCGCGTTGCTGATCGTCGGGGCGGTCGGGCTGCGCCGGACGCTGCGCGGTGGCACGGGCGGCGCCTGGGGTCCGGTCCTCGTCGGTGTGTTCGGCGCCTCGTTCTGGGCCGCCGCACTCTTCTCGGCCGATGCCGGTGCGGGCTTCCCAGCCGGTGCCCCCGACACCGCCGCGATGAGCGCGCACGGCGCCGTCCACATGCTGGCGGGGATGCTCGGCTACCTCGCGCTGTGCTGCGCGTTCGTCGTCCTGGCCCGTCCGCTCGCGGCCCGGGGCCACCGTGGCTGGGCCGTCGCCTCGCGTCTGGTTCCGGTGGCAGTCCTCGCCGGATTCGGCGCCTCCTCGGTCGCCGTTGTGGCGTTCACCGCCGGTGCGGGGACCGGCCTCCTCTGGCTGACCGCGGTGACGGCCCGGCTGGCCACCGGTCCGGCTGTCCGGTGACGGCGGCGGCGCGAAGGACGCGCAAGGCCCCGGATTCCTGCTTGAGTCACCGCGCGAGCTGGTCAGCCCCACGAGGCGTCGGCCCGGTCCCGTGGCACCGCCTGCGACGCGGCCGACGGCTCGTCGTCGCAACCGAGCCTGTCGGTCACCTCGTTCGTCATCCGCACCGCGAGGCGCGGCAAGGGTACCGGCTGCACCGGCCGAGAATCCTGAGAGGTCTAGACAATAGCTAAGCCCCAGGTCCCTGACCTGGGGCTTCATCCGAAGGGCGGGTGACGAGAATCGAACTCGCGCTCCGAGCTTGGGAATCAACGCCGCCTGCGAGGCTGGCATGGGGCTGACCAGGTCAGACGCCGACTGGGCGTCCCGTGCGGGGGCACACGCGGCACCGTTGCTGACCGCTGTTTGCCGTGCTGAAGGGCACGGACGGGGCACGACGGCCCTGGACCGCACTGCCGTCATACGCCGTCGCGAAGCGTGAGGCCGGCCCCGAACGGTGGGGGCGTCTCACCGTTCCCGTTCCACCAACTCCTTGAAGTGCTCGAGGTCGTCACGTACAAGCCGTTCGATCGCGGTCGCCTGGGCGAATCCCTTCGGACCGCCGAACGCCTCCCTGACGGTGCCCGGGTCGTACTCGATCCGGGCCTGGACCCGGGTGTGCTCCCGGTCGATGGGCAGCAGCGAGAAGGTTCCCGCCAGGTCCGGACCGCTCGTGGTCTGCCACTCCAGCATGTGTTCCTTGCCGCGGTCGGTGATCTCGGCTTCGAACTCCTGAGCCCGGCCGCCCGCGTCGACGTCCAGGCGCGCCCGGTGCCCGTCCTCCGAACGAGCCTCGCGTACTCCTTCGACGAATCGCGGATAGGTCTCCACCTCGTGAAGGTGTTCCCAGGCCACAGCGATCGGAACAGCAACGTCGATCTGTTCTTCGAGAGTGCTCATCGGCCACCTCAAAACTCGGTTCACCGTTTATGGGCCATGACTCCAGTATCGCCCCCGGGGGCCGGGAGTGTCGGTGTCCGCGGCCGGTGCTGCCCGTCCTCGGCGTTCCGGGGCGCGGGCAGAAGGACCGCGGCGGCTTCAGGCGTGCCCGACTCCGAGTTCGCGGCCGCGGTAGAAGCCTTCCCGCTCCTCGACGACGTAAGGGGCCATGGCCTCACGCCGCTGCGTCTCCGCCGCGGAGGCCCGCCAGGAGTCGCACGCTTCCTTGGTGTCCCAGAACGACACCCCGGTGATCTCTTGCCCGTCCTCGGACCAGTACGCGTAGGCGCGGCGCAGCGCCTGCGGGTACGGGTCCGGGCGCCAGGCTCTCTCGAACTCCTCCAACGCGCCCGGCTTGATGCGGCGTGTCGTCACCCAGACAAAGTGCTCCACCATCGCGGTCTCCTCTGGAGCGCCGGTTCGACTTGATGGTGCCTTCTCGAAGCCATCGTAGGTTTGTGGCACGACTTCCGCCCCTGCTGCGGCTGTGGACCAACAGGGAAGCCCGTGTCAGCGGGTGGTCCCCTCGGAGACCTCCGTTCACCGTCGCGACGGTCGGAGCGGTCACGACCGCTCCGACCATGTCCGTCATGGTGTCCAACTTGCCCCTCGGTTCCGTCGTCCTTGTCCAGTGAGTCCACACAGGCTCACCTGGCCCACGTCAGCACCATTTCGAGTCCGGGCAGCACACCCGTATCCGGACGGTTGTGCGGGGCGACCAGCGGAGAGGCCGGTCATCGTGCCCCGAGTTCCCGTTTCCTTTTCGGCTTCCGGCATTGGCTTCTCGGGCCATCCTGTTACCACTGGGGAGTTGAGCCTTCCTCACGGTCGGCCGACCGGGCCATGAAGACCTGGACCCCAACGGGGTTTCCACGTTCCACGCGAATGAGATATGACCGGGGTGGGTGTTTCCTCTACCCCGAGGCGGCGGTGTCCACCTGGCCGGAGTGTCCGTCAGTCGTCGTGCGGTGCCTCAAGCTCCTGAAGTCGTTCCCCGATGTCGTCGGCCCACGTCTGCGCCCACTGCCGCAGCTCGGTGACTGCTTGCTCGTCGAGTCCGTAGGCGGCGAATTCCGTGTCGTCGATCCAGTCGGCTCCGCTCAGCCGCGCTTGAAGCTCGCTGAGGTCGAAGGAGTCGCGGGCATGGCGCCGGCCGAGCTCTTCGAGTTCGACGCGGCTCCAGCGGTTCGCCGTGGCCTGTACGTCGATCAGGTCCCTGGCGAGTCCGTGGTCGGCGAGCGCGCGAACCTTGGTTCCGACGACATCTTCGAGGGACAGCACCAAGCCGTGCTCGGTGTGCACGGGTGGCCTCCAGAGTGCTTCCTTGAGGATGTCGACCTCGCATTCCTCACGGTTGTTGGGATCCGTGATGACCAGACGCGCGGACAACGGGTCTGTCTCCAGAGCCCTTACGCACCATCCGCGCTGCTCCAAGCCGGTGCGCACGGTAGTAGCGATGTCCTCCATGCGGTGCGGGTTCTCGGTCGCGACACCGAGGTCCTGGTTGATTTGGTTGACCAGCCCGTGCGCCTGGACCGCGTAGCCACCGGTGAGCGCCAGAGGGTAAGCACCGCCCACGGCGAGCACGTCTGCCAGCAGGCGGCGATGCAGGTCCGTGAGGTTCACGCAGCGGCCTGAGCGCTGTGAGCCAGCTCGCCGAAGGAGCTCTCCCAGACCGCACGGACATCACGGCTGACCAGTGTGCGCAGCGTGGGCCACAGACCGAGGAGCAGGTCGTGGTTGAGATACCGGATCAGGTCGTCGTGCTGGCCCTCGGCCAGAACGATGCGGTAGTAGCTCATCCGCAGCCGGGGCTGGTCGAGGTCGAACGTGGTCAGTCCCGACCACGCCAGCTGAAGCGGCAGGCTCGCTGCGCCGTGCTCGGGGCCGGCAAGCTCAGAGAGCGCCTCGGGCAGGCGCCGGGCGAACTTGGCACGGCGAAGATGGGAAAGACTGGGCTGCGATGCCATGCGTCGACTATCGAGGAAGAGGTCCTCGGCAAGCCGCCCGGCTCGGGGCGCGTAGGCCACAGACAGTCATGGCCGATCGATGGTTGATCACAGAAAAGGCCCCGGTCTCCGACCGGGACCTTTATCAAAGAGAAAGAGCGGGTGACGAGAATCGAACTCGCGCTCTGAGCTTGGGAGTCACCCGGCACTTGGGTCCGTGAGTACCCCCTGAACTGCGGAATCGCCCTCCGGCATCCCGGCGTTCGGGGATGCCGGAGGACCTCTGTTGACCGCTGTTCACCGCCTCTACTGGCACGTTGTGGCACGACGGCGGATCAGCCACGCCACTCGACCAGGACGAGCGTGGCGTCGTCGGTGGTGGTCTCGCCGCGGGCCCGTTTGAGCGTGTGGGACAGGTCGCGTGCCACGGTTCGTACTGCTCGATCGGCCTGGTCCAGTCGATGGACCCAGTCGATCAACTGGTCCTCGCCGAACTGCTCCTGTCCGCTCGCGTGTTCCTCGATCAGGCCGTCGGTGAAGCAGAGGATGCGGTCACCGGGTTCGAGTGTCAGGTCGCTGATCTGCGGCTGTGCCCCTCCGAAGCCGACGGGGAGGGTTGTGGGGCTGTCCAGACGGTGCACGACGCGGTGTCCGCGGATCAGCATGGGGGCGGGGTGGCCGGCGTTGACCCACTGGAGGCGGCCGGTGTTCGTGTCCAGCCGCAGCATCTGCGCGGTGACGAAGTGGTCGGGGGCGAACTGCTCGGCCACGGCACGGTCCATGAAGAGGTAGATCTCGGACAGCTCGATACTGATGCGGCGGGCGTGCCGATAGGCGCCGATGGCGACGGTGGCCATGGTGGCCGCGTCCAGGCCGTGGCCCATGGCGTCGATCATGGCGAGGTGGAGGGTGTCGTCGTTCAGGGCGTAGTCGAAGCTGTCGCCCGCTACGTCGTAGGCGGGTTCGAGAACTCCGGCGACGGCGACGCGCGGCATGGTCATGGTCAGCGGCGGCAGGAGCGACCACTGGATCTCCGCGGCGACGCTCATCGGTTCGCTGCGGCGGGTGCGGAAGAAGAGGTCGGTGTAGCCGTTCTTGGTCTGCAGCAGTCCGGCGACCAGGCCCGCGATCCTGCGCAGGATGCGGCGGTTGTCGTCGTCGACCGCGTCCAGGGTGACGGTCAGGACGCCGGCCTGGTCGCCGCCGTCGAGCAGTGATACGTGGACGCGTACCCCGTCGGCCAGCGGCAGTTCGACCAGGCGCGATGTGAGAAGACACCTGCCGGCCTCCGAGTCGCCGATGGGCAGTGGCTCGCCGCCCGTCAGCCCTTCGGCGGGCAGGGGCACCAGCTTCTGTTGCCCGTAGTCCTGGAGGAGGATTTGCGGGTCCCGGCCCCCCAACCGGCTCACTGTCTCGGCGACGACCAGCCCGATCCGGTGGGGCGGCAGCTCGTGCGCCCGGTCCAGGATCGCACCCAGGAGTCCCTCCCCGAAGCTCCCCGAGCGATCGGGTTCCCCGAGCCGTCCGACGGTCATCCCGTTGCCTCCAACCGGGCGGCGAGGACCTCGTCCGGTGCTGCGGTACGGGGCGGGTGCGGGTACCGAGGGCGCGCAGCGACCGGATACCGGAGCGGGCCGCACCAGAGATGTGGCCTCCAGGATGCTCCTCGGCGGCAGGTCACGCCACATGGCCACCACCCCGCGGGGGCGCTGGCCGCAGGTGACCACGCCCTCCTTCCCCGAGCCTTTCGAGCCCACCGGATCCGGAGCGAACGGGCTCAGCCGCGCTCTTCCTCCTCCGCCTCCATGAGGCGGATGCCTTGGTGGGTGAGCGAGACCATCGCGGGTGTGTTTCCCGGCTCCCAGTCGACGGTGACCAGTCCCTCGCCCGCGAGGTAGCCGCAGGCGGCAGCAAGGTCCTGCTCCGGGATGCGGAGATCGTGCTCGAGCGCGGCTCCGGTGACGCCGAGCAGGCGGTTGCCTTCGGCGGCTGCGTAGAGGGCCTGGAGGATCTGTCGGCGGTACCGCTGCCGCTCGTGGAGTGTCGCCATGGCCGCGTGGTCCTGTCGTCGTGTGGTGTCGTTCGTGACCGGTCAGGGTTCCTCGGCGTGGGTGCCGGTGCCGGTGGGTGGTCTGCTGGTGGCGAGCCAGGAGCGGGCGGGTCCGGCGGCGGTCTCGGTGTCGACGGTGAGGTGGAGCCGCGTGCCGCCGCCCGGCGTCGGGTAGCTGCGCTGCTCCGCCCCGGCAAAGCACCGGCGGATCACTTCGGCGACCGCGCGGGCGGCCTCGGGGGTGGCGGAGACGATACGGATCTCGGCGTGCCCGGCCTGCGGCAGAGGCTCGTTCTCGGCGGGGTGCAAGAGAGCGTGTTCCCTTCGGGACGAAGCGAGAGGCCGACGAGTGGGCTGTTCCTGGTGTCGAGTGCCCACCCGCGGCCTTCGGTCGGAGGAGTGGTTTTGAGGTCAGGGCCAGGTACCCGCACGCCGACGACCGGAGATTCGTTCGGGCGACCTGGGGTGTCTGTGGCCGGGGGGACGGCTCAGGGAGGGGCAGGGAGCGTTGAAGCGGTGTGCCGCTGTGCGTGCGTCGTGCCGGGCGTTCAGCCGATGGATCAGACGTATGCCGAGCGCGATCAGAAGCGCGCCTGCCACGAAGGTGATCATGGCCTCCATGTCGTCACCCGCATGTACCCCGGCAGGGGGATCATCCGCGCGCCGACGACCGAGTGCGCCGCCGGGTGCGGCTGGGGCGCCGGGGTGGCCCCGCCCTCGCTCTCCCAGGCGTCTTCGCTGCTCCGTGCCTCCTGCATACGGCGGCCGGTCGCGGCTTCGTCGGACATGAGCCCGCCCGCGGTGAGGATGCTTCCGGGCAGGGCGGCGGCGGTCATCAGCCGGGCTGCGGAGGCGGGTTCGGTTTCGGGGGGAATCACGAGCAGGTCGCAGCGGCCGGTCGTGTAGGACAGCAGGATGATCTTGTCGGGATCCTGCTCGGTGAACCAGCCCACGTGCAGGACGTGGTCGGTGTCGGCGACCTTGTGCGGGACGACGGGCCAGTGGTCGGGATTCACCAGGACGCGAGTGATGCGTCCCCAGCGCCCTTCGAGGGCGTCGGCCAGCGGCGGCAGCTCGGCTGCCAGGTCGCGCGAACGGGGCCACCAGGCGCCATCGAGCCGACCGGCCAGCGCGGTCCTCGGGGTGAGCGACAAGCGTGCCGGAAGTCCTGGGGAGGGGGCGCGGCTCGCTGTTCTGTCGAGGGTGGTGGTCATGGTGCGAACCTGCCCCCGGGCTGCCGAATCGGCAGCCCGGTTTTCGTGTTCCCCGGAAACGACACCTGCGTGGAAGCTGGTGCTCGAAGTACTTCCGGTATGTCCAGCGTACGTCCGAGCAGCTCGCTTTCGTCCTGAATACGGGGCAAGACTTCCGGTTTCGTGTGGACGAGTGTGCGGCGACGGGCGGATATGCGGGAGCCGGAGTTACCGTGAAATGACGGCACAGTCGCCCCGCCGACGGCCCGGCACCCACACAGGCGGGGCCCGCGAGCGCCGCGGCAGCTCCCCGTAGACGGGCGGACCCACCATGGCCGACTCAGACATCCCGCCCACGCCCCCGTTGCTCCTGCCGGACACGATCCACCAGGTGGTTCGACCCGGTACGGCTCTGCTCCGGCTGGAGACGACGCACTCCCGGCAGGGCGTCCTCGACGGGGCGTGGTGGCCGCGCACCCGCGACGTTAAGCAGGAGGTTCCCGCGCTGGTGTCCGTCCTGACCGAACACCTCGGACCCATCACCCGGGTGGGCCTGGACGCCGCCGCCTGGGACGCGATACCGACCCGCCTGATCATCGACGACCGGATCGTCCACCTCGACTCCTTCCCCGTCGGAGACGACACCGTCCTGATCACCCGCGGCGACAAGGACCACTTCGCGCTGATGGTGGTTCCGCCGGACACGGAACCCGATGCCGCCCGCACGGCCATGGCCCGCGCGGTCCACGCCGACAACATCACGCAGGCCACCGAGATCCTCGTCGCCGCGCTTCCCCCACCGACGACCGAGCGCGGAGGGGCGGCGTGATCCAGATGACGGACATCCGCGAGTGGCGCAACCAGGAAGTGGTGGATTCCGGCGGCCATAAGATCGGCGAGCTGGAATCCGTCTGCGTCGACACCACCACCGGTGAACCGGCCAGGGCCACGGTCCGTGTCGGCCTGTCCACCCGGCACCGCCTCGTGTTCGTCCCCTGGAGGGGGGCGATGGTCGGGCCGGGGTACGTACGGGTCGCCCATGACAAGAAGCTGGCGAAACGGAGCCCCTCGATCGGCATGGACGGCATCCTGCCCTTCGAGGACGAGGGAGCCGTCTTCCACCACTACGGCCTCGCCTACGCGCCCGGTGCGAACGGCGAACGGCAACTGGCCCGACGCTGAGCCGACGACCGCCAGGGAGGCGGCCCCATGACACTCTTTCTCGCCCTGATCACCGCCGCGATCATTCTGGGACTCATCGGCGCCGTCGCCGACGGACTCCTCTTCCTGCTCTCCATCGGCATCGCCGTGCTCGTGGCAGATCTCCTCTACATGGCCCTGCGCACCCGCCACTTCGCCCATCACCGCCCGCTCCGGTGACTTCAGGGACGGCCGGAGTGGGCCCCAGCAGTCCGGACGCTCGGCTGCGGTGGTGCGCCGGAGGAAACGGCCGACCTGACAGGCTGGACAACGATGAAGGCCCCGGTCGCTGACCGGGGCCTTCATCAAAGAGCGGGTGACGAGAATCGAACTCGCGCTCTGAGCTTGGGAAGCTCATGTTCTACCATTAAACTACACCCGCGAAGCACAGTGATCATCGCGCTCGATCGGTCCCTTGTGCAGCGTTCGACACTCTACCCCATGCCAGACCCCCGGCGGCGCCGGGGGTCTTTTTGACGTGTGAAGACGTCGGTGCGAGGGGTGGACGCGGTTGCTGGGGGCGGGAGTTGGGGGCGTAGCGTAGGGCGTCGGAGTGCCGCCTGGAGCGGCGTCCTGTTCATCCCCTAATGTGGCGTTCTCGTCCACGTCTTGATGGGGAAGGGACTTGATGGACTCCATGGAGCGCACCGTCGTCCGTTGTGCCGAAGGGCACGTTTTCGCTACCGCCTCGTTCCCGATGCAGCAGCTCGGGTCCGGACGGATCGGCCCCGGGCGGCTCATTCGCTGTCCTCGTTGCGCGCGGCTGCGGCATGCCGTGCCCGTGGTGCTCGAGCAGCGGTAGCGGAAGGCCGCGGATGACGCGGCGGGAGCGGTGACAGGCGCGCGGGGCGGTCCCTGGTTGGGGCGGGCCCGCGCGTTCTGCGTATCCTCGGGGAGTGCTTCTCTCAGACAAGGACATCCGGGCCGAGATCGACGCCGGACGTGTACGCATTGATCCATTCGATGCGTCGATGGTGCAGCCATCGAGTATCGACGTGCGGCTCGACCGCTACTTCCGGGTGTTCGAGAACCACCGTTACCCGCATATCGACCCGGCCGTCGAGCAGACCGATCTGACGCGCATGGTCGAGCCGGACGGGGACGAGGCGTTCATCCTGCACCCCGGTGAATTCGTGCTCGCCTCGACGTACGAGGTCATTTCGCTTCCCGACGATCTCGCGTCGCGGCTGGAGGGGAAGAGTTCGCTGGGGCGGCTCGGGCTGGTGACGCATTCGACCGCAGGCTTCATCGACCCGGGATTCTCCGGGCACGTGACGCTGGAGCTGTCGAATCTCGCGACTCTGCCGATCAAGCTCTGGCCGGGCATGAAGATCGGGCAGCTGTGCATGTTCCGGCTGAGTTCGCCGTCCGAGTTCCCGTACGGCTCCGACCGGTACGGATCCCGGTACCAGGGCCAGCGCGGGCCGACCGCGTCGCGTTCGTACTTGAATTTCCATCGGACCCAGGTGTGATATCGAATGAGCGATGACGTGCGGGAGAATCTGACGTACGAGGCATTCGGTCATGTCGTGCGCGAGTTGGCGCAGACCGTGGCCGACGACGGCTACGAGCCCGACATAGTGCTGAGCATCGCGCGTGGCGGAGTGTTCGTCGCAGGCGGTCTTGCCTACGCGCTGGACTGCAAGAACATCCACCTGGTGAACGTCGAGTTCTACACCGGGGTGGGGACCACCCTGGAAATGCCGGTCATGCTGGCACCCGTTCCGAATGCGATCGACTTCTCGGACAAGAAGGTTCTGATCGCCGACGACGTCGCCGACACCGGGAAGACGCTGAAGCTCGTACGCGATTTCTGCATCGATCACGTGGCCGAGGTGCGCAGCGCGGTCATCTACGAGAAGCCGCATTCGCTCGTGAAGTGCGAGTACGTGTGGAAGAAGACCGATCGCTGGATCAACTTCCCGTGGAGCGTGGAGAAGCCCGTCGTACGGCGTGGCGGACAGGTCCTCGACGCCTGAGACCCGGCGCACGCGGACTTCTACTTCGGGCCCCGCGGACGCGGGCCCGAGACACGGTGGACATCAGGCCCGCCGGGCCCGGCCCGGCGGGCCTCGGGCGTTCGCTTGTGCGGGGTAGGCGTGACGTTCGGCGGGGAACACTCTCCTTCCAGGCGGACAGGTCTTGCCATGGTCTGTGGCGGAACTGGGGGAGAGATGGCAGAAGGGAACGGCACTCCGTCGCCCGGAGGGCCGAGCGGTTTACCCGAAGGAGCCGGTGGCTCCTCGACCTCCCGCTCCCGATGGCGCGGCTGGGCAGGGCGTCACGGGCCCGAGACGTTGATCGGCGCGCTGGTCGTGACCGTCGTCGGCGCGGTCGCCTCCGTGATCCTCACCTCGGTGTTCGAAGGCGGTGACGACGAGGAGGCGAAGGGGCCGCCTCCCGCCGCGTCCGGGTCGCCGGGCACGGCGACGCCCGGGTCCGCAGCCTCGCCCTCCTGTGCGGCGGAGACGTGCGTGGGGCTGGATCCCAGGACGACCGGGTGCGATGTGGGCGCGCGGACGCTGGAGAAGGACTGGGTCGGCACGATGCAGCTGGAGATCCGGTACAGCGAGCGGTGCGCGACGGTATGGGGCAAGCTGACCGGTGCACGGCCCGGGGACACGGTGACGATCAACACCACGCCCTCACAGCGACAGGCCGCGTCCGTGCGCGAAGGACAGACCAATTACACGCCGATGCTCGCCGTCGAGGACGACTTCTCCGCACAGGCGACCGCGACCGCGGTCAGCGGGAAGCCGGACGAGGAGATCCCGAGGGGCTACACCCTCCGGGTCGGGGCGGACCGGACGTCCCTCCCGTCGGCCTCGGCGAACGCACAGCCCGTGTAGGCGCAGCGCATACGGGCACGGACCACGACGGCGCAGCGCATACGAGCGCGGACCGCGAACGCGCAGCCCGTGCGGGCCCGGTCCGCACGGGCGACGGCCCCGGCACCTTCGTGCGGTGCCGGGGCCGTCGCGCACACGCCGACGCGGTGCGATGCGGTGCCGCGGGTCAGATCGTGCCCAGCTTGATGATCGACAGCAGGGCGATCAGCTGGATCGCGGACGCGCCCAGGGCCTTCGGCCACGGCAGGTCGTGCGACTTGCTGACCATCGTGGTGAAGAGTGCGGCCGAGGCCAGCCAGGTGACCCAGCCGAGGACCTGGACCAGGGAGTTCTCGCCGCCGAGGAACAGGGCGAAGATCAGGCGGGGCGCGTCCGTGATCGACATGATCAGCATGGAGAGGCCCACGGTCGGCTGCCAGGCACCGTCGCCGCCGAGCTGGCGGGCGAGGGTGTGTGTGACCGCTCCCAGGACCAGGCCGCCGATGACGAAGCAGACGCCCGTGACGACGACGTAGGGGATCGCCGTGGAGATCGTCGCGTTGATCGCGTCTTCCCGGGCCTGGTCGAAGCCGAAGAGGGCGAGCAGGCCGTAGAGGAACGTGACGATCAGCGCCGGGCCCCAGACGGGGTAGTCGCGCATCTGCCAGAACGTCGGCCCCGGGCGCAGCACGATGCCGCTGAGCAGGTCCTTCCAGTGCAGCCGCGGGCCTGCGGGCTGGGCGGGGGCCTGACCGGCGCGGTAGGTGCTGCCGTCGCCGTACGGGTCCTCGCCGAGGCTGAACGCCTGGGTGTGGCCCGGGGAGTTGGCGTACGGGTCGCCCTGCCGCGGGCCTCCGTGGGGGTGGGGCTGCTGCTGGTACGGGTCGCCGAAGTACTCCGGCTCGCCGTGACCACCGGCGTGGTGGCCCGGGTGATGACCGGGCCCGGGGCCACCGGGGTTGTAGCCGCCCTGGTAGCCGCCGTTGCCGTCGTTGGCGTAGCCGCCGTGGTGGTACGGGGGAGGGGCGCCGTTGCCGCCCGCCGGCGGCCATGGCTGCTGCCCGTACGGCGGTGGTGCCTGTGTGCCGTAGGGCTGCTGCTGCGGTTGCTGCTGCGCCTGTTGCGGGGTGCGGTTGTCCCGGCCGCGTCCGATCCTGAATCCAGCCACGCGTCGAACGTACCTGGTCCGCGCGGGTGTGGTGAGAGGGCCGGGGAAACCTGCCCGCCATTGCGGCCGAGCTGTGACATCCCCTAAGGGAGACCCCGGGGGAGCCCCGGGGAGGCGTCGGGGCCCTGGAAACCTGCTGAGGGGGCGGGGGCGGCTCCGCCGCTCCCCCGTTCGCGAGCGGGGGAGCTGCGGAAACACGGGAAAGTGGAAGCGGCCGGGCCCGCCCTTGAGGCAGGTCCGGCCGCTTCCGTCGTGCGGCGGTCCGGGTGGTCTACTTCACCGGCTCCGGCTCCGGTTCGTTCGCCGATTCGGCGTCGCCCGCCGGGTCGGCCGGGGTCTTCACGGAGTCCAGCAGCAGCTGCGAGACGTCGACCACCTGGACCGACTCCTTCGCCTTGCCGTCGTTCTTCTTGCCGTTGACCGAGTCGGTCAGCATGACGAGGCAGAACGGGCAGGCGGTGGAGACGATGTCCGGGTCGAGGGACAGGGCCTCGTCGACGCGCTCGTCGTTGATGCGCTTGCCGATCCGCTCCTCCATCCACATCCGGGCGCCGCCCGCGCCGCAGCAGAAGCCGCGCTCCTTGTGGCGGTGCATCTCCTGCTGGCGCAGGCCGGGGACCTTGTCCATGATCTCGCGCGGCGGGGTGTAGATCTTGTTGTGACGGCCCAGGTAGCACGGGTCGTGGTACGTGATCAGGCCCTCGACCGGGGTCACCGGGATCAGCCGGCCCTCGTCGATGAGGTGCTGGAGCAGCTGGGTGTGGTGGATGACCTCGTACTCGCCGCCGAGCTGCGGGTACTCGTTGGCGATGGTGTTGAAGCAGTGCGGGCAGGTCGCGACGATCTTCTTCGCCGACTTGGCCTTCTTCGTCGAGTCGTCCACACCCCCGTCCTCGTCGAGGGACTCACCGAACGCCATGTTCAGCATCGCCACGTTCTCCTGGCCGAGCTGCTGGAACAGCGGCTCGTTGCCGAGACGGCGGGCCGAGTCACCGGTGCACTTCTCGTCGCCGCCCATGATCGCGAACTTGACGCCCGCGATGTGGAGGAGTTCCGCGAACGCCTTCGTGGTCTTCTTGGCCCGGTCCTCCAGGGCGCCCGCGCAGCCGACCCAGTACAGGTAGTCGACCTCGGTCAGGTCCTCGACGTCCTTGCCGACGATCGGGACCTCGAAGTCGACCTCCTTGGTCCACTCGACGCGCTGCTTCTTGGCGAGACCCCAGGGGTTGCCCTTCTTCTCCAGGTTCTTGAGCATCGTGCCCGCCTCGGACGGGAACGCGGACTCGATCATCACCTGGTAGCGGCGCATGTCGACGATGTGGTCGATGTGCTCGATGTCGACCGGGCACTGCTCCACGCACGCACCGCAGGTGGTGCAGGACCACAGCACGTCCGGGTCGATGACGCCGTTCTCCTCGACCGTGCCGATCAGCGGGCGCTCCGCCTCCGCGAGCGCCGCGGCCGGGACGTCCTTGAGCTGCTCCTCGGACGCCTTCTCCTCGCCCTCCATCGTCTTTCCGCCGCCGGCCAGCAGGTACGGGGCCTTGGCGTGCGCGTGGTCGCGCAGGGACATGATCAGGAGCTTGGGGGAGAGGGGCTTGCCGGTGTTCCAGGCCGGGCACTGCGACTGGCAGCGGCCGCACTCCGTGCAGGTGGAGAAGTCGAGGATGCCCTTCCACGAGAACTGCTCGACCTGGGAGACGCCGAAGACGTCGTCCTCGCCCGGGTCCTCGAAGTCGATCTCCTTGCCGCCGGACGTCATCGGCTGCAGCGCGCCCAGGGCCGGCTCGCCGTCCGCGTTCCGCTTGAACCAGATGTTCGGGAAGCCGAGGAAGCGGTGCCAGGCGACACCCATGTTGGTGTTGAGCGAGACCGTGATCATCCAGATCAGCGAGGTGCTGATCTTGATCGCGGCGACGAGGTAGATGAGGTTCTGCAGCGTGCCGAGCGTGAGGCCCTGGAACGCGAGGACCAGGGGGTACGAGATGAAGTACCCGGCCTCGTAGCCGTCGATGTGGTGGATCGCGCCTTCGAGACCGCGCAGGGCGAGGATCGCCAGGCCGATGATGAGGATGACGTACTCGACGAAGTACGCCTGCCACGCCTTGGAGCCGGCGAAGCGGGACTTGCGGCCGGCCCGCGAGGGCAGGTTCAGCAGCCGGATGGCGATCAGCGTGAGGATGCCGGCCACCGTCATCAGGCCGATGAACTCGGTGTACATCTCGAACGGCGCCCAGTCGCCGATGATCGGCAGCACCCAGTCGGCCTTGAAGAGCTGGCCGTACGCCTGGAGCAGGGTCGGCGGCAGCGTCAGGAAGCCGATGGCGACGAACCAGTGCGCGAAGCCGACGATCCCCCACCGGTTCATCCGGGTATGGCCGAGGAACTCCTTGACCAGGGTGATCGTGCGCTGCTTCGGGTTGTCGGTACGGCTGCCTGCCGGGACCGGCTGTCCGAGTGTGACGAACCGGTAGATCTGCGCGACGGCTCGGGCGATGAGCGCAACGCCGACCACAGTCAGCACCAGCGACACGATGATCGCGGCGAGTTGCATTTGGGGGCTCCTCGGGCCTGCGAGGGTGGGATCCAGCGTCTACGAGCGAATACTCGCATCTACTAAGCAGTAACTTAATCAGTCCGTGCTGACACTACCCACTTATTCCGCGGCGCTGTAGCCGCATCGGCGGTGATCTGTGTCGCTCGGGTACGTCTTTTCGGGGCGGGCCGCCCCGGGGAGGCCCCGGAGCAGTGGAATCCGTACGGAACGCGCCAGGATGGCCAGGTCGAGGCGCACCCCGCGGTGCTCGGCGTAGTGCTGGTCGAGCAGGTCGGGTTCGTCCCAGGGCATTCCGGAGCGGGAGCGGATCTGCGCCAGGCCGGTGAGGCCCGGTTTCAGTTCCTGTCGCCAGTGTCGCGCGCCGGACGGGCTGGGTGTGCCGGACGTGCCGGATGCGTCGCCGGGGCTGCCGGGGTCGCCGGGGCTGGTGGCGCCTGGGGGGTCGGTAGGGGCAGTGGTGCTCGTGAAGTGGGACCGGGGGTCGTCCGGCGACAGGGGCTCCGGGCCGACGAGGGAGAGGTCCCCGCGTACGACGTGCGGCAGGCGGGAGAGCACGTCGAGTCGCAGCCGACGGGTGCGCAGCGAGCGCAGGAGGAACACCCTGCCCCCCTGTCCGACCCGGGGCGAGCGCTCGACGATGCCGCCCGGCGGTCTTCGTGCCGCGAGGACGAGGGCGCCCGCGGCGAGTGCCGGGGCGGTCAGGACCAGCAGGACCGATCCGAGGGTCAGGTCCAGGACGCGCCCGGCCGACGGGTGCCGCCCCGGATGCCACCGCGGGGTGCGGTCCGGGCGGTGTCCCGCGAGTCGTCCCGGGCGGCGCTCCAGGAGTCGCGCGAGGGCTGCCGTCGATGGTCGGCGCGTGGGGTGTCGCCGCCCCCGTGCCCCCGTCTGCCCCTGTTGTCTCCGTTGCTCCCGTTGTCTCCGCTGCCCCTGTCTCTGCATCGTTCGCACCTGCCTGGTGGGATCGGTGGGCCGGAGTGCCAGGTTTGCGCGACTCACGGCGGTTTATGGCAGAACGATCCCATGGCGTGATGATGGGGAGGGGTTGTGTGGCTCGTGGGGCGAGCGAATGTTGCCCGGGGGCGGTCGGGGTGATCGGTGCGAGCGCGGCAGGTGCACGTTAGTTGAGTCGGCTCGACTCAACTCTATTGACACTGGGATTCGTGTCATGCATCCTTGAGTGAGTTCCGCTCAAGTAGTCATCCTGGAGGAATCGAAATGGCACGTGCGGTCGGCATCGACCTGGGCACGACTAACTCCGTCGTCAGCGTTCTCGAAGGCGGCGAGCCCACCGTCATCACCAACGCAGAGGGCGCCAGGACCACGCCGTCCGTCGTCGCCTTCGCGAAGAACGGCGAGGTGCTGGTCGGCGAGGTCGCCAAGCGCCAGGCGGTGACCAACGTCGACAGGACCATCCGCTCGGTGAAGCGCCACATGGGCACCGACTGGAAGATCGACCTGGACGGCAAGAAGTTCAACCCGCAGCAGATGAGCGCCTTCATCCTGCAGAAGCTGAAGCGTGACGCCGAGGCGTACCTGGGCGAGAAGGTGACCGACGCGGTCATCACCGTTCCCGCGTACTTCAACGACTCCGAGCGTCAGGCCACGAAGGAGGCCGGCGAGATCGCGGGCCTGAACGTCCTGCGCATCGTCAACGAGCCGACGGCCGCCGCTCTGGCATACGGGCTCGACAAGGACGACCAGACGATCCTCGTCTTCGACCTCGGTGGCGGCACCTTCGACGTCTCGCTGCTGGAGATCGGCGACGGCGTCGTCGAGGTGAAGGCCACCAACGGTGACAACCACCTCGGTGGTGACGACTGGGACCAGCGCGTCGTCGACTACCTGGTGAAGCAGTTCGCCAACGGGCACGGCGTGGACCTGTCCAAGGACAAGATGGCGCTCCAGCGTCTGCGCGAGGCCGCGGAGAAGGCGAAGATCGAGCTCTCCTCCTCGACCGAGACCACGATCAACCTGCCCTACATCACGGCGTCCGCCGAGGGCCCGCTGCACCTGGACGAGAAGCTCACGCGCTCGCAGTTCCAGCAGCTGACCGCCGACCTGCTGGAGCGCTGCAAGACGCCGTTCAACAACGTCGTCAAGGACGCGGGCATCCAGCTGTCCGAGATCGACCACGTCGTCCTCGTCGGTGGCTCGACCCGTATGCCGGCCGTCGCCGAGCTCGTCAAGGAGCTGACCGGTGGCCGCGAGGCCAACAAGGGTGTGAACCCGGACGAGGTCGTCGCCATCGGCGCCTCGCTCCAGGCCGGTGTCCTCAAGGGCGAGGTCAAGGACGTCCTGCTGCTCGACGTCACCCCGCTGTCCCTCGGCATCGAGACCAAGGGCGGCATCATGACCAAGCTCATCGAGCGCAACACCACGATCCCGACCAAGCGTTCCGAGATCTTCACGACGGCCGAGGACAACCAGCCGTCCGTCCAGATCCAGGTCTACCAGGGCGAGCGCGAGATCGCGGCGTACAACAAGAAGCTCGGCATGTTCGAGCTGACGGGCCTGCCGCCGGCCCCGCGCGGCGTCCCGCAGATCGAGGTCTCCTTCGACATCGACGCCAACGGCATCATGCACGTCACCGCCAAGGACCTCGGCACCGGCAAGGAGCAGAAGATGACCGTCACCGGCGGCTCCTCGCTGCCGAAGGACGAGGTCAACCGGATGCGTGAGGAGGCCGAGCAGTACGCGGAGGAGGACCACCGCCGCCGCGAGGCCGCCGAGGCACGCAACCAGGGCGAGCAGCTCGTCTACCAGACGGAGAAGTTCCTCAAGGACAACGAGGACAAGGTTCCCGCCGACGTGAAGACGGAGGTGGAGACCGCCGTCAACGAGCTGAAGGAGAAGCTCAAGGGCGAGGACAACGCCGAGATCCGCACGGCCACCGAGAAGGTCGCGGCCGTCTCCCAGAAGCTGGGCCAGGCGATGTACGCGGGTGCCCAGGCCGACGGTGACCCGCAGCCGGGTGCCCAGCGGGCCAAGGCCGACGACGACGTCGTCGACGCGGAGATCGTGGACGACGAGAAGGACGCCAAGGGCGGTGCGGTGTGACCGAGGAGAACTCGGGTTTCGAGGAGAAGCCCGACGTCCCCTCCGGCGCCACCCCTGACGGAGCTGAGCCGAAGGACGCCTCCTCCTCCCCCAAGGAGGAAGAGGCGGCCCCGGCCGGGGACGCAGTAGAGACCGTCGGTCTGACGGCCCAGCTGGACCAGGTCCGTACCGCGCTCAACGAGCGCACGGGCGACCTCCAGCGGCTCCAGGCCGAGTATCAGAACTACCGTCGCCGCGTCGAGCGGGACCGGGCCACGGTCAAGGAGATCGCGGTCGCGAACCTCCTGTCCGAGATCCTGCCCGTGCTCGACGACATCGGCCGGGCCCGGGACCACGGCGAGCTCGTGGGCGGGTTCAAGTCGGTGGCGGAATCGCTGGAGACGGTCGTCGCCAAGCTGGGCCTGCAGCAGTTCGGCAAGGAGGGCGAGCCCTTCGACCCGACGATCCACGAGGCCCTGATGCACTCGTACGCGCCGGACGTCACGGAGACGACCTGCGTGGCGATCCTGCAGCCGGGGTATCGGATCGGCGAGCGCACCATCCGCCCCGCGCGGGTGGCGGTGGCCGAGCCGCAGCCGGGCGCGACTCCGGCCGCGGCCAAGGAAGAGAAGGCAACCGACGAGGAGAGCGGTGGCGGCGAGGAGGTCTGACATCCCGTCTGACCATCTCGCGGCGCACCGCCCGGCCGTGCGACCGGCCCGTGAGCCGGTCGCACGGCCGATCGTCCGGAAGGAGGGACGTCGATGAGCACGAAGGACTTCGTCGAGAAGGACTATTACAAGGTTCTCGGCGTCCCCAAGGACGCCACCGACGCCGAGATCAAGAAGGCGTACCGGAAGCTCGCCCGCGAGTTCCACCCGGACGCCAACAAGGGTGACGACAAGGCGGAGGAACGCTTCAAGGAGATCTCCGAGGCGAACGACGTCCTCGGTGACGCCAAGAAGCGCAAGGAGTACGACGAGGCGCGCGCCCTCTTCGGCAACGGCGGGTTCCGGCCCGGGCCGGGAGGTGCCGGGGGCAACTTCAACTTCGACCTGAGCGACCTCTTCGGAGGGGCCCAGGGCGGTGCCCCGGGCGGCCAGACCGGCGGAGCCGGTGGCTTCGGCGGCGGTGGCGGTCTGGGCGACGTCTTCGGCGGCCTGTTCAACCGGGGCGGCGCGGGTACGCGGACGCAGCCGCGCCGCGGCCAGGACATCGAGTCCGAGGTGACGCTCAGCTTCACCGAGGCGGTCGACGGGGCCACGGTCCCGCTGCGGATGTCCAGCCAGGCGCCCTGCAAGGCGTGCTCCGGCACCGGCGACAAGAACGGCACCCCCAGGGTCTGCCCGACCTGTCTCGGCACCGGCCAGGTGTCGCGCGGCTCCGGCGGCGGCTTCTCGCTCACCGACCCCTGCGTCGACTGCAAGGGCCGGGGCCTCATCGCCCAGGACGCCTGCGACGTCTGCAAGGGCAGCGGTCGGGCGAAGTCGGCCCGGACCATGCAGGTCCGGATCCCGGCGGGCGTCTCGGACGGCCAGCGGATCCGGTTGCGCGGCAAGGGCGGTCCCGGTGAGCGCGGCGGACCGGCCGGCGACCTGTACGTCGTGGTGCACGTCGACGCGCACCCGGTCTTCGGCCGCAAGGGCGACAACCTCACGGTCACCGTGCCCGTCGACTTCACGGAGGCGGCGCTCGGCGGCGAGGTGAAGGTGCCCACGCTCGGCGGCCCGCCGGTCACCCTGAAACTTCCGGCCGGCACCCCCAACGGGCGCACGATGCGCGCCCGCGGCAAGGGCGCGGTCCGCAAGGACGGCACCCGGGGCGACCTGCTGGTCACCGTCGAGGTGACGGTGCCCAAGGATCTCGGCACCGAGGCCAGGGAAGCACTGGAGGCATACCGGAAGGCGACCGCGGGCAGCGATCCGCGGGCGGACCTCTTCCAGGCGGCGAAGGGAGCTTGAGGTGGACGGCCGACGACGTAATCCGTACGAACTGACCGATGAGACACCGGTGTACGTGATCTCGATCGCGGCCCAGCTCTCGGGCCTCCATCCGCAGACACTGCGCCAGTACGACCGCCTGGGGCTGGTCTCGCCCGACCGCACGGCCGGGCGCGGCAGGCGCTACTCGGCCCGCGACATCGAGCTGCTGCGCACGGTTCAGCAGCTGTCGCAGGACGAGGGCATCAACCTCGCCGGGATCAAGCGCATCATCGAGCTGGAGAACCAGGTCGCCGCGCTCCAGCAGCGCGTCGCCGAGCTCACGGCGGCGGTGGACGGCGCGGCGGCGGCGATGCAGCAGCGTGAGGCCCAGGTGCATGCCTCGTACCGGCGCGATCTGGTGCCGTACCAGGACGTGCAGCAGACCAGCGCGTTGGTGGTCTGGCGGCCCAAGCGGCCCAAGGACTGAACAGGGCCGGAGTTTTCCGGGGGATGCCCCGCAACTCCGGTCGGAGCGCCGGGGAGGCGACCGACGGGTCGGCTCCCCGGCGCTCTGCCGTGTGCTCCGTGTGCCGCGTGTCCGGTGCCCTGTGACGTGCGTGGGCGCCGACCGCCCGGACGGCGGACGAAACCCTCCTCCGTCCGATCGCGTCCTGCCTTGTGGGGCCGCGGACGGGCGGGGTCGACACCGTCCCGCGCGGTCTCGCCGCACCACACGTCACGGAAGCTGGGGGCCGAGCCGCCCGGCGGCACAGTCGGGAGTCGGTACGCATGTCCATGGTCGGTCTCTTCTGGATCACCGCAGCGTCGGCGCACATAGGCGCCCCGCCCAACGAGACCGGTCCCGGTGTGCTCCTCACCGAGGAGGGCCTGACCGGGCTCGGGGAGGACCGGCGCGGCACCTGGGCGTGGCGTGACATCCGGCGCGCGACGGTGGTCGGCGCGCCCGTACGGTCCTCGCCGGGCCGGGTGGCCGGGATCCTGCTGGAAACGGTGACCACCGTCGCCTTCGGCGGGTTCGACGACGGCCCGGCGATGTTCGTACGCCTCGACACCCCCGACGGGGAAGTGGAATGGACCGTGTACGCGCCCGCCGCCTCCTACGGCACAGCCGAGTTCCGGCTGTCGCAGGACCTGCTCGACGCGTATGCGGAGGGCCGTGCCACCCCCGCCGCCCTGCTCGCCTGGGGCCGTGAGTGGCAGGGCGGGACCCCCGGACGGGCGAAGCGGGAGGAGCTCCTGGCGGAGTGGGGCGGGGCGCCGCGTACGGCGTGAGCCGGTCGCGCCGGCCGGTGGCCGCGTCGGACGCACCGGAGGGGCCGGGCACGGCGGTCCGGGCGGCGGTGCCGGTGGTGGGCGCGGCGACCGGGTCGGGGCCGCTCCCCGGGACGAACGGCCGCCCCGCGACGGCCTGGTGCGCGCTTGTGCGCGCGAGGATCCGGACGACTCGGGCCGGGAGCCGGTCGTACCGGGCACGGGGATGCCCCACGGGGCGGTGCTCCGGTGTTTCGCGATTGCGACCGTGTCAGTCCGGCACCTGTTCCAGAATCCCTGAACGCGCGATCAGATAGCCGAGCTGGGCGCGGCTGTTGCTGCCGAGGACGGCGGACAACTTGGCGACGTGTGCGCGGCAGGTGCGGACGTTCATGCCGAGACGGCGGGCGATGGAGTCGTCGACATGGCCCTCCACGAGGAGTTGGGCGATGGACCGCTGAACTCCGCTGATCCCCTCGGGGGTCGGGTCGTACTTGACCTCTTCGAGGAGCGGTGCCGCCCGGGTCCACAGCTGCTCGAACACCTTGACGAGATACTCGACGAGCCCGGGATGGCGCAGTTCCAGGGCGACTTGGCGGTCGTCCTGGGCGGGGATGAACGCCACGGTGCGGTCGAAGACGATGAGCCGCTCGATGAGTTCTTCGAGCGTCCGGATCTCCACGTTGTCGTCGGCCATCCGCTCGGCGTAGGCCAGGGTGCCTGGGCTGTGCCGTACGGTGTGCTGGTAGAGGGTGCGGATGCTGACACCGCGATCCACTACGGAAAGACCGCGTTCCAAGGCTTCGCTGAGGCGATCTTCGCTGCGTCCGCCGCCCGGCTGGACGGTGAGGACTTCCGATCGGCACTCCGCCGTGGCGAGGTCGAGCGCCGCGTTGATCCGGTTGACCCCTTCCAGCACGGTGATGGCGTGAGTGGTCGGCGGATCCTGCGCGCTGATGTCCATGAACGGCTCGAAGGACTCGGTGAGCAGGACCGAATGCCGTCGGCGCTCCAGGATTTCGCGCTCGATGGGATGCAGGTGTTTCGCCAGGGCGGCGGACGGCGGCACGGGGCGCAGCCAGTCGGCGTCGTCGGGGTCGGGGTGCAGCAGGGCGAAGTCCATGAGACAGGGAGCCGGTTCCACTTCGCTCCTGGCGATACGTCCCGACCGCAAAGCGCTGGCGTACAGCCGTACTCCTGGCTCGCAGAGTTCGGTGATCCCATGAGGATGTGTCGGCTTTGTATCGCTTGTGACCATATTCTCCACCCCCCAGGTTCCTGAACATGCAGGAACATGATGCATCGACCCGGTGGTGTTCGTGTGCCCAGGTGAGACATCGTCTTAGGTGCGGGGGAGAAGAATCCACAAGTGAGGACGAAGCCGACTATGTATAAGCGAATGCTTCGCTCGGCGCTTGCCGTCTCGTTCGCCGCGGCCCTGGGACTCGGGGCGGTGAGCGGCAGCGACATCGCATGGAGCAGCGAGGCGGCATCCTCGCCGGGTGACATTGCGTGGTCCACCCAGGCGTCGGGTGACATCGCCTGGTCCGTCCGGGCCGCGGCCCCTGGTGACATCGCATGGGTCACCCCGGCCACCGCCCAGGGCGACATCGCATGGGGTGTCCAGGCGGCGCCCGCGCCCGGTGACATCGCCTGGTCCACGCCGAACCACCTGGGCGCATGACCATCCCGCCGGACGACCGGACCTTCCGGCGGGAAATGGCCACGGCCTACCGATCAGGCTGGCATTTCATCGATCTCGTCACGGCCCTCCCCCGCTGTGGCGACTCGCTGATGGTCACTCTGTTCGGCGACCCCATCGTTGTCGCGCGCGAAGAAGACGACGAAGTGCGTGCGTACCGCTGCCTGCGCAAGCCGCGCGGAGCACCGCAGCCCGTCCGCTGCGCGATCCGGTACGACATGATCTTCGTGAATCTCGACCGGCGGGACCACCAGCTGTTCCAACCAGAGACCATTTCCGCCACCCCCCGCAGTGCCTGAGCGATCCCCCGTCGTTACACGTCGCTCAGTCACTCCCCCACACAACGGCGTCATCGTGACCTGAACACGATGGCGCCGTTGTGCTTTTCCCGTGCTGTGCTGCGCCCTGCCGTGCCGTGCTCCGGCGGGGCGCGTGCCCTGCCGTGCCGCGCCGCGTCCTGCCGGGGCTCCTGCTCCGCGGCTGTTCATGTCCTGTCGGGGCTCATGCCTTGCCGAGCGCCCGGTCCAGGGTGATCTCGATGACGACGCGGTTCGGGTTGGGTGCCGGCGTGCGCCCGTAGCGTTCCTCGTAGCGGCGTACGGCGTCGGCGACGGCCTCCTCGTCGGTGCGCACCCGCGCGCGCCCCTCCAGCGTCGCCCAGCGGCGCCGGTCGACCTGGCAGACCGCCACGCGGGCGCCGTCCGGGCCCGCCGCCAGGACGTTGGTCACCTTCCGGGTGCTCTTGTCGCTGATGACGCGGGCGAGCCCGGCCCCCGGGTCGTACGTCACGCCCACTGGCACCACGTGCGGCGAGCCGTCGGGGCGAGGGGTGGTCAGGGTGCACAGGTGGTGCTCGCGCCAGAACGCGAGGTACTCGGGGCTCGGATTCGTCGGGTCGACTGCCATGCGCACAGCGTAGGCAGGGGCCCCCTGGCCTGTGGTGGCGGTGGTGCTGTGTGGTGTGTGCGAAAAACTGGGTTGAGTGGAATAGACTCAACTTAGTAGACGTTGACCAAGTCAGTGTTGTGGAGAGAGCAGCCACCGCAAGGAGGAGACGACGCACGTGGACGCCGAGCTGACCAACAAGAGCAGGGACGCCCTCAACGCGGCCACCAGCAGGGCTGTGAAGGACGGTCACCCCGACCTGACCCCCGGGCACCTGCTGCTCGCGCTGCTCGCGGGCGAGGACAACGAGAACATCATCGATCTGCTGGCCGCCGTCGAGGCCGACCAGATCGTGGTGCGTACCGAGACGGAACGGCTCCTGGGCGCGCAGCCCAGTGTCACCGGCTCGACCGTCGCCCCGCCGCAGCCCAATCGCGAGCTGCTGGCCGTCATCGCCGACGCCGCGCAGCGCGCGAAGGACCTCGGCGACGACTACATCTCCACCGAGCACCTGCTGATCGGCATCGCCGCGAAGGGCGGCCGGGCCGGTGAGATCCTCTCCGAGCAGGGCGCCGGTGCGAAGAGGCTGCTGGACGCGTTCGAGAAGAGCAGGGGAGGGCGCCGGGTGACCACACCCGACCCGGAGGGTCAGTACAAGGCTCTGGAGAAGTTCGGCACGGACTTCACGGCCGCCGCGCGCGAGGGCAAGCTCGACCCGGTGATCGGGCGTGACCAGGAGATCCGGCGCGTCGTCCAGGTCCTGTCCCGCCGCACCAAGAACAACCCGGTGCTCATCGGCGAGCCCGGCGTCGGCAAGACGGCCGTCGTGGAGGGGCTCGCCCAGCGCATCGTCAAGGGCGACGTCCCCGAGTCCCTGCGCAACAAGCGGCTCGTCTCGCTGGACCTCGGTGCGATGGTCGCGGGTGCGAAGTACCGCGGCGAGTTCGAGGAGCGGCTGAAGACCGTCCTCTCCGAGATCAAGGAGAGCGACGGGCAGATCATCACGTTCATCGACGAGCTGCACACCGTCGTCGGCGCGGGCGCGGGCGGCGACTCCGCCATGGACGCGGGCAACATGCTGAAGCCGATGCTGGCGCGCGGTGAGCTGCGCATGGTCGGCGCCACGACGCTCGACGAGTACCGCGAGCGGATCGAGAAGGACCCGGCCCTGGAGCGGCGCTTCCAGCAGGTGCTGGTGGCGGAGCCCAGCGTCGAGGACACCATCGCGATCCTGCGCGGCCTCAAGGGCCGGTACGAGGCCCACCACAAGGTCTCCATCGCGGACTCCGCGCTGGTGGCCGCTGCGACCCTGTCCGACCGCTACATCACCTCCCGCTTCCTCCCCGACAAGGCCATCGACCTGGTCGACGAGGCGGCGTCCCGGCTCCGCATGGAGATCGACTCCTCGCCGGTCGAGATCGACGAGCTCCAGCGCGCCGTCGACCGCCTGCACATGGAGGAGCTGGCGCTCAGGAACGAGTCCGACGCCGCCTCCAAGGAGCGTCTGGAGAAGCTCCGCCGCGACCTCGCGGACAAGGAGGAGGAGCTGCGCGGCCTCAACGCCCGCTGGGAGAAGGAGAAGCAGGGCCTCAACCGCGTCGGTGAGCTGAAGGAGCGCCTGGACGAACTGCACGGCCAGGCTGAACGCGCCCAGCGCGACGGTGACTTCGACACCGCTTCCAAGCTGCTGTACGGGGAGATCCCGGGCCTGGAAAGGGAGCTGGCGGAGGCGACCGAGGCCGAGCAGGAGGCCGCCAAGGACACGATGGTGAAGGAGGAGGTCGGCCCGGACGACATCGCGGACGTCGTCGGTTCCTGGACCGGTATCCCCGCCGGACGCCTGCTGGAGGGGGAGACGCAGAAGCTGCTGCGCATGGAGGACGAGCTCGGCAAGCGCCTCATCGGCCAGACCGAGGCCGTGCGGGCGGTGTCGGACGCGGTACGGCGTACCCGTGCCGGGATCGCGGACCCCGACCGGCCCACCGGATCGTTCCTCTTCCTCGGCCCGACCGGGGTCGGCAAGACGGAGCTGGCGAAGGCGCTCGCCGACTTCCTGTTCGACGACGAGCGGGCGATGGTCCGCATCGACATGAGCGAGTACAGCGAGAAGCACAGCGTCGCGCGGCTCGTCGGTGCCCCGCCCGGATACGTCGGCTACGAGGAGGGCGGCCAGCTCACGGAGGCGGTCCGCCGCCGCCCGTACAGCGTCGTCCTGCTGGACGAGGTGGAGAAGGCGCACCCCGAGGTCTTCGACATCCTGCTCCAGGTCCTCGACGACGGCCGGCTCACCGACGGACAGGGCCGGACGGTGGACTTCCGCAACACCATCCTGATCCTTACCTCGAACCTCGGCAGCCAGTTCCTGGTCGATCCGCTGACCAAGCCCGAGGCGAAGAAGGAGCAGGTCCTGGAGGTCGTACGGACCTCGTTCAAGCCGGAGTTCCTGAACCGGCTGGACGACCTGGTGGTGTTCTCCGCGCTGACCGGCGACGAGCTCTCGCACATCGCGAAGCTCCAGATCGACCGGCTCGCCAGGCGCCTGGCCGACCGCCGGATCACCCTCGACGTCACGCCGGAGGCCCTGGCCTGGCTGGCCGAGGAGGGCAACGACCCGGCGTACGGCGCCCGGCCGCTGCGCCGCCTCATCCAGACGGCGATCGGGGACCGGCTCGCCAAGGAGATCCTCGCGGGCGAGGTCAGGGACGGGGACACGGTCCGGGTGGACCGGGCCGGGGACGGTCTGCTCGTCGGCACCGCCTCGTAACCCTCCCGGGGCGCGCAACCCTCCCGGCGCCGGGACGTCACCGTCCCGGCGCCGGGCAGCCATCACCTGGGGGGAGCATTCTGTTCCCTCTGTTCCTTCTGCGGGGCCCGGCTCCTTCTGCGGGGTCCGGCGGGGCCGGCCCGCACGGGCCGCTTGTCAGCTCGTGGCGGATCGGCCCCGCCGGGGCTTGCCATCCCCCGCCCGCCATGGGAGAGGATGTCGGCAACCGCACGAAGGGAAAAACACGGTGAGCATCGATCCGTCCTCGATTCCTAATTTCGGGGGCCAGCCCGAACCGCAGGCCGCAGGACCGGAGGGCCCCGTCGTCCCTGACCAGGACCTCGTCAAGCAGCTCCTGGACCAGATGGAACTGAAGTACGTCGTGGACGACGAGGGCGACCTCGCCGCGCCGTGGGAGGAATTCCGGACCTACTTCATGTTCCGCGGCGAGGCCGAGCAGCAGGTCTTCTCGGTCCGTACGTTCTACGACCGCCCGCACGCCGCGGACCAGCGCCCGGTCCTCCTCGACGCGATCGACGACTGGAACCGCCGCACCCTGTGGCCGAAGGTCTACACGCACACCCACGAGGCCGAGGAGGGTTCCGACGACACCGGTACCTCGATCCGGCTGATCGGTGAGGCGCAGATGCTCATCGGTACGGGCGTCAGCCTGGAGCACTTCGTCTCGTCGACGGTCAGCTGGGTGCGCGCCTCGATCGAGTTCGACAAGTGGCTCCAGGAGCGTCTCGGCCTGGTCCCGTCCGAGGAGAAGCCGGAAGGCGCCGACGGCACCGAACAGGCCGCACCGGACGCCTGACCGGTACGAGCGGGCAAGCGGGCGGGGGCGGGGCCGGAAAGGCCCGCCCCCGCCCGCGCCGCGTTCGTCCGGCTCGCCGGCAGGCCGGCCGGCCGTTCCCGGGACACCGGCCGCTCTCGGGCCGGCCGCCTTCGGGACGGCCGCTCGTTCCTCAGGACGCCAGTCGCTTGAGGCGGTCCACCGCCTCGTGCAGGACCTCCGTCCGCTTGCAGAAGGCGAACCTCACGAACGGCGCGCCCTGCTCGCGGTGGTCGTAGAAGACCGCGTTCGGGACGGCGACGACGCCGCACCGCTCGGGCAGCGCCCGGCAGAAGGCGAAGCCGTCGCTCTCACCGAGGGGACGGATGTCGGTGGTGACGAAGTACGTGCCGGCCGGTCGGTAGACCTCGAAACCGGCCTCGGCGAGCCCGCCGCTCAGCAGGTCCCGTTTGGCCCGCAGGCTGGCGCGCAGCTCGTCGTGGTAGCTGTCGGGCAGGCGCAGCGCCTCGGCGACCGCGTACTGGAGCGGGCCCGCGGACACATAGGTCAGGAACTGCTTCGGCGAGCGGACGGCGGCCACCAGCTCGGGGCTCGCGGTGACCCAGCCCACTCCTCGTTCGTACACTCATTCGCGTGTCGCGCAACAAGCCCACCAGGGGCAACCTCAGCACCAGCGTCGTCGGTGAGCCGGCGGCGGTCTACTGCCGCATATCGCAGGCGGACGACGACGACCAGACCGGCGTCGACCGCCAGGAGCGCATCTGCCGGGAGATCGCCGAGCGGCGGGGCCTGGTCATCGACCCCGCCCACGTCTTCGTCGACAACAGCCGCTCGGCCTGGAGCCGCAAGCGGAAGCGGCCCGGCTGGGACGAGCTGCTGAGCGAGGCCCGCGAGCGCCGCTTCCGGCACATCATCGCGTACCACCCGGACCGTCTGATGCGGCAGCCGCGCGATCTGGAGGAGCTGCTCCAGGTCTCCGATGACCACGCGATCACCCTGCACGGGGAGGCGAACCGTCGTGACCTGTCGGACCCCGACGACAGGTTCATCCTGCGCATCGAGGTGGCGCACGCCTGCCGATCGTCGGACGACACCTCGCGTCGGCTGAAGTCGGCCATGCAGGACCGGGCCAAGGAAGGGAAGCCGCAGGGCGGTGTCCGGCGGTTCGGGTACGCGCCGGGCGGGATGACGATCACCGAGGAGGAGGCGGAGATCGTACGGGAGGTGTTCGACCGCTTCCTGAAAGGGGACGGACCGGCGCCGATCGCGAAGGATCTCACCGCGCGGGGCATCAAGACGGCCGGTGGCAAGGCGTGGAACGCCGGCACCGTACGCGCCCTCCTCGACTCCCGGCATGTCGCCGGCATCCGCATGCACCAGGGCGTGGAGATCGGCCCGGGAACCTGGCCGGCCATCATCGACGCGGGCGTCTGGGAAGAGGCCAGGGCGCGGCGCGAGTACCGCTCGGCCGCGCAGATGGAGGCGCTCAGCAAGCCTCCGCAGCGCTATTACCTGCTGCGTGGCCTCGTGATGTGCGGACGCTGCGGAACGATGATGTCCGGCTCGGCCAAGGGCACGGGACCGGCGTACATCTGCAACCGCCGCGGCCGCAACGACGAGAAGAAGTGCGTGCGGTCCATCAGGGCCGAGTCGCTGGAGGAGTTCGTCGTCGATGCCGCTGTTGCGCTGCTCGGCGAGCTCCGGGTCGATGGCAAGCTCGCGAGCAGCAACCTGGCCGAGGACACGGCCAAGGAGCTGGAGGGCGACCAGCGGCAGCTCGCCGAACTGAACCAGATGTGGACGGCCAAGGAGATCTCCACAGCGGAGTACCGAAAGATGCGCAAGGAGATCACCGATCGCATCGCGAAGGCCCAACGCAAAGTGGTGGTAAGGCCGTTGGTGCTGCTCGACGGGCTCACGGGGGAGGGTGCTCGGGCCGCCTGGGAGGCCGAGGAGATGACGGACGAGCGGCGCAACGCGGTCCTGCGGTTCCTGTTCTCCGGGGTGGTCATCGATGAGCCGAAGAAGTTCGGCCGGTACATGGACTGGGACCGGATCGCCATCGAGCAGAACCCGCTGTAGACACAGCGGTGGGGTGCGGTCGGCGGCGGCAACATAGCCGACGATCCCCGGTTACCCAAACCGGCGATCCTCCGGACTATTGGGTCAGCCACGCGGAGCTGAACCAATAGTCCGCTCTGTGCGGCGAGCGCCGTCCTGGGCGTTGGAGAGCCCAGGGAGCGGTGCGTACGACCGACCGCCCATGAACACCGGCGGTGTCGAACCTGCCCGTTCGGCACCGCCAGCGAGGACCCGCGCATGCAGCAGCTGCCCCACGACCACCCGAGTCCTGACTCCGCGTCGCCCCACCGACTTGCCACGGTGACCGCCAGGGAACGGGCGCTGGCCCGCGTCTGCGAGGGATTCCGTACGACGATCAGCCCGCAGAGCGCCGCGCGGCTTGCGGACCTGCTCTCCACCTCGGCCTACGCCCAAGCGGCCTGACCGGAGCCGGCGGAACGGTCCCGCCTCGTCGGAGGTTCGAGGACGGTCGGCACAGGGCCGACAGCGGCTCGCAGGGCAGCCCGACGGCCTCCATCAACCGGTCCCGGCGCATCGGCCTGCGGCCTCGGAATCTCCGTTCAAGACGCGTTCGCCATTAGCTGTGCGGTCTCTCGGTCGAGCGCTGGATCTTCGTGCGCGGGTGTGGCTGTCTTGGTGCTGCGCCCGGAGCACCGGCCCACGGGAACGGAAACCCTGGTGTGGCCGGAGGAACCGGCTGTGGCCGGGCCCCAACGCATCCGCGCCCTCGCGACCCTCGCCGACACGCTCGGTACCAGGAACCGCCCCCCAACCCCCATTCCGCGCGCGGCCCGAAGAGGCCCGCCGCACCCGCCTGCCCTGAGCAAGGAGCCGCCACGCAATGAGCTACGACGCCCGCGAATGGGTGTGGGACCACAGCACCAGCAAGGGCACCGCCCGTATGGTCCTCGCTCTGATCGCCGACCGGTGCCTCGACTGCCGCTGCATCGCGTACGCATCCGTGCCCACCCTCATGAAGCGTGCGAACGCCTCCCGTACGGCCGTGCGCGACGCCCTCACGAATCTGATCGCCTGCGGCGAGCTGATACAGGTCGCGGGCCGCAAGGGACCGCGCGGAGAGACGTACTACCACCTCCCGATCGCAGCCTCCTTCCTCGCCGGCCAAGCAGACGAGGGGGACCGGAACGCGGCCCCTCAGGGAGGCCGGATTCCGACCCAGGCAGGGCCGGAATCCGACCCTACCGACGCCTCTGCGGGAGAGCCGGATACCGACCCAGGGGAGCGGATTCCGACCCCCGGGGGGACCGGATTCCAGCCCTCAGGGGGCGCGGATTCCGACCCCCAGAACGGTAGTGAACCGAAGGTGAACGGTAAGAGCAGCAGCGCTGCCTGCCTCATCCTCGCCGTCCAGTGGGAGATCGACGCCGCCGCCGGGGCCTGGCTACGAGACCACGGGCATCTCGCCCGGCTCGGCGAGTACGGGCTGCGGGTGGCCGACGAGAAGTGGCGCTCCTACCGGGCGACGGAGACGCCCCGCTCCGCCGCCGCCTGGGGTGCCGACTGGCGCACATGGATCGCTCGGGAACACACCCCCACCCCGGAACGCCCGAACCTCTACGCCCTGCCCGGCGGCACATCCGCGCCGCAGGCCGGCATGACGCGGGCCGAAGCGCACATGGCCGCTCTCCTCGCAGCTCTCGACGAACCGACAGGACAGGAGTAACTCACCCTTTGGAACGCCGCGAAGTCGCCGCTGTCCTCGCATACATCGGCCGCCTGGACCCCCGCACGATCCGTACCGCCACTGGCGAGGCCCGCGACCAGCTCGCTCAGTGGCACGAACTGCTCTACGACGTGCCCTTCGCCACGGACCATGGCTGGGACGTCCGCAAGGCGATACGGACGCACGTCCTCGACTCGCCCTACCCGATCCTGCCCGTGGACGTCGCCCGAGCGTGGCGCGCGTACCGCCGCGACCGTCTCGACCGGCACACCGACCCCACGCCGACCGCCGACCCGGACGACCCGGCCGCCTGGCGGGCCGAGCTCCTCGGCAGTCGGCAGGCCGTGGCTACCGGAACGGCCGCGCCCTCGACGCACCGGCAGCTCATCAGCGGCGGCCCGCACACCGACGTGGAGGCCCGCCTACGCGCCATCGGATCGTGCGTCCCACCGGCAATCCGCGCCGCTCTCGCCCCCTACCGGCCGGCCCGCGCGGCACGCGAGGCCGCCGTCGCCGTAGGGCTCCCGGACGCCCTCGGCGTCCAGTGCCCGTGGTGCCATGCCCGCGCGGGCGAACCCTGCCGCAGTCGACGCGTGGGCCCCGACGGCTGTGCCCGAGGCAACGCGCCCCGTGCCACGTCGCATCCGACGCGCCTCGACCTCGCTGCCGCGGAACTCGCCTGTCAGGAAGCGGCATGACGTTCCGCCTCGAGCCCTCGTCCCTGCTCGCGATCGGCACGCTGTTGGCCGCCGCCCTGCTGATCGCCGGATGGCGCATCCGGCGAGGCCGGAGCCGTGCCAGTGGAATGCGGACTGGCGCTCCGGCGATCAAGGTGGCGGGCCTGGCGGCAGTCGGATGCACCGCCTACAGCGCCGACACCAGCTGGCGATTCGCCGCCGACTACCTGGACATGGGCAGCACCGCCGAGCGCGCCTTTATGTTCGCCACAGCTGAGCTGGCCCTGTTCGCCACCGCGCTGATGGCACGCCAGAACCTCAACGGTCCCGCACGAGCACCGGGCGTGCCCGGTGTCCTGGTGTGGGTGATCACCGGAGTGCAGATCATCCCCGCCTACGCCGAGTTCGGGCCCGTCGGTGGCACGGTGCGCGCCTTCGTGGGGCCGGTCATGGCGGCGATGCTGTGGCACCTGGCCATGGGAATCGAACTGCGTCACCGCACACCTCAGGCCGCCTCGCGCGGCCTGGCCACCGTCCTCGTCCGGCAGACGCGCGAACGGCTGCTGGCGCGGCTGGGCATCGCGGATCAGAACGCGGACGCGGCCCGGTTGATCCGAGAGCGCGCGCTGAGCGACGCCGTCGCCCTGATCCTCCGCGCGGAAGCGATGACTGACAGGCAACACGGCACGCTGCGGGGCTGGCGCTTGTCCCACCGCCTGCACGAGGCACTGGAGCGGGCTGACGTCGATGGAGACCCGCTCCAGGACGAGTTGCTGCTGCGCAAGCTCGCCACGCGCAAGCAGGCCCTTGACCTAGCCTCCCTCACCCTGCCCCCGCGCTGGCAAGCCCCAGCCCCCAACGCCGCCGGCGGTTCCGGGCAGAGGCGTCCGAGCGGAGGCTCTCCGAAGCGGGCGAAGGCGACGGGCAGCCTGCCCGCATCGGATTCGGGCGACGAGGACGCTCACCGGGCAGCCCGCTCGCAAGCCGCCCGCCCGGAATCGGTAACGGGCGACGGACTCGGAGTTGATCCGGGCGACGCCGCGAAGCCGAAGCAGCCAGGGCGAAAGCCCGAACTGCCGTGGGATGCCCTCGTCGCCTACGCCCATCGCGTCCATCAGGAAACCGGGCGCCTCTCACGCGACCGCCTGGAAGTAGCAGTGCGCGCCGACGGGCACAGCATCGCCAGCGACCGCGCCGCCGAGGCCACCCGAGCGGTCAAGGCGGAGCTGAAGACCGCTCGCACAGACCATCCCCACTGAGGGGCCCGCGTCGACAGTCGCCGAAGGACGGACCCCACCTCTTGTCACCCCGCACCCCGAGAATGGCCTGATGCACGAGCACTTCACTCCAACAGCCGTCGGCCAGCAGCAGGAGTTCAGCACCCCAGCCCCGGGCGGAGCAAGCAATGGCGATGGACCGTCCACAGGCCGGTCCATCGCGAGCTCCTCCGCCCCGGGGGTGGCGGAGGAGCAGCTCCGGCACGAGGGCGTGCCGGAGCAGGGACAGGTGGGGGCCGGCAGTACGCCGACCATCCCTGCCTCGGGGGACAAGCAACGCACGCCGCACCGCCGTGCGAACCTCGACACCCAGCGATCCAAGTACGTCACCGTCCGCTTCTCTCCCCACGAGAAGCACAGCATCCAGACGGCTGCGAAGGCTGAGCACGTGAAGATGGCCCGCTACATCGCCGACGCCACCATGGCCCGCGTCAACGGCGACATCACCGTGGCCGCCACGCGCACGGTCTACGACGACGCGATCGACGAGCTCGCCGCCCTGCGCACCCAGATCGCCCGGATCGGCAACAACGTCAACCAGATCGCCCGTCGCCTCAACACCGAGGGCGATCCACACCGTGTGGACGCCGCGATCCTTCTGCGCGCGGAGCGCCTGCTCGCCACCTCCTACGACACGGTCCGCGCGATCGACGAAGCCGCTTTCCGGGCAGCTGAGCAGAAGGCGGCCTGAGTGATCGCGAACATCGTCAAGCCCGGCAACAACACGTACGGCGTCGTGAAGTACCTCTTCGGCAAGGGGCGCGGGAACGAGCACACCAACCAGCACATCGTTGCCTCCTGGGACGACTTCATCCCTGACCCTGGCCCCTACGACAGTCCCTACCACAAACAACGCCTCGACCAGCTCACCAAAGCCCTGGACCTGCGGGTCAAGCAGGCCGGCGACAAGGCACCCGAGGGGCACGTGTGGCACTGCTCGGTGCGTGCCGCCCCCGGGGACCGCTTCCTCACCGACTCCGAGTGGGCGACGATCGCCCGCCGCATGGTGCATGCGACTGGCATCGCGCCGGACGGCGACCCGGACGGGTGCCGCTGGGTTGCCGTCCGGCACGCGGACGATCACATCCACATCGTCGCCACCAAAGTTCGCGGAGACCTACGCCCGCCGCGGAACTGGAACGACTACCACCGCGCCATGTCCGAACTCACCGCGAGCGAGAAAGACTTCGGCCTCACGCAGGTTCCGCGGGGCCCTGAGGCCGCCGCCAGCACGCCAGCCGCGAAGCGCCCCACCCGCGCAGAGCAGGAGAAGGCCAATCGGCAGGGCCGCGACGTGACGGCGCGCGAGCGCCTACGGCACGCCGTGCGCGCCACGCTCTCCCACGCGACGAGCCTGGACGAGTTCTTCAACCTGCTCTCCGACGCCGGTCTACAGGTCGAGACCCGCACGCTGCCGTCCGGCGACCTCCAGGGCTACAAGGTCGCCCTGCCCGACGACGGCCCGCTGATCTGGTACTCCGGCTCCAGCCTCGCCACCGACCTCTCCCTCCCCCAGATCAGGCAGCGCCTCGCCGCAGCCGAAGCACCTACCGCACTCGCGGCCTCGTCGACCGGACGCCGTCCCAACGCATGGCACCAGGCCACCGCAGCCGCGGAACGCATCCCCCACCACCTCGATCACGCCGACGATCCCGCTGCTCAGGCCCACCTGACGGTCTTCAGCGAAGTCCTCTACGCCCTGCCCGCCCACGCCCCTGCCCACCTCAGGGCAGAACTCCACCGCGCCGCGCTCGCCTTCGAACATGCGGCTCACACTCGCGCTCGCGCCGACCACCAGCACGCTCGCGCCCTACGCGGCGCCCTGAAGGGCATGCGCTACCAGCCCGCCGATCACACCGGCCTGGCCATGCTCCTGGACGCCGCCATCCTCGTCGTCCTCGCCGCCCAGCGCCGCAGCGCCCTCCGCCACCACGACCAGCAGGTGGCTGCCGCCCGCCAAACCCTCATCCACCTGCAAGCCGCATACGACCAGATCGCCCCCACCAGCCTTGCCGCACTCACCCGGCACCGCCCCACCGACGGCACCGTTCACCGGTTCGCCCTCGTGCTGCGTGAGGTGCTGCCCTCCTACGCCGAGCAGATCCTCACCGAGGACGCCTGGCCCGCACTCGCCGCCGCCCTCACCGCCGCTGAGGCCGTCGGCCACAGCCCGGCCGTCGTCCTTCAGCAGGCAACCCAGCAACGCTCGTTGGACGACGCCAAGTCGGCTTCCGAAGTCCTCGTCTGGCGCATCCAACGCCTCGGCGAACGGCACGCCCCCAGCCCCATGGCACGGGCAGCACAGGTCCGCAGCACTCAGGTCGTGCCGCAGAACGTTGCCAGCGAACCGGCCACCCGCACGCCGCAGCAGCTCCGTACCGGACGATCGCGGTGAGCACGGCTCTGACGCCTTTGGTGCCGCAGCCAGAACGGCTACCGAGCAGAGGACGGTAGCCGCACTTCCCCGGTTACCGAAACCGGGGATTCTCCGGACCCTTGGTTGCCCCATCCGCCTTCTTCTCACGGAGCCCTGCATTCCCGACATCGCACCCCGCCGCCACGTCATCGCCCTACTGTGCGCCGCGTACTACAAGACCGACTCGGACACCATGTGCCATCACGACGAGACCCCGTTCACCCCAGAGGAACAGGAGGCCGTCCGCTCAGCCACTCCCGACGAGATCCAGGAGGCCGGCAGGCAGCATGATCGCTACGTCGAGTACGTACACGCGTGGCTCGACGCTCCCGACGCCCTGGACGACTTCCTCGCCCCCTTCCTGGACCGCCTCCCCGAAGCCTCCGTGGGTAACGCCGTCGACATCATGAACGAGGACGAGCGGGCCGAGTTCCAGCGGCTTCTCGACGCGGTGACGGAGCCCTTCCGCCCCTTCGCCCCCAACACCTTCTGACAAACGGCGGCAGCGTCCGCATCCCCGGATTCGGGCGGGGGCCGGTGGTTGGGATAGCACCTGACCACCGGCCCCTTCGCGTACCCAGATCACAGATACTGCCCAGAGCCCGCTTGCCGCTGTACCTCCCGATCGATACCGCGAGCGACTTCCGACCACGGGATTCTCAGAGGGCTGAGCAGTGACCAGTAGTCGTATGCGTCTCGGACAACGGCACTCACACCGAGACGCCCAGCGCATGGATCGATCGCGCTCACGACGCGGCGGGTGACTCCGCCCGCGCCCCGGGCCGCCGGAGTGATCCCAGAGCCCAGGAGGAGCGTGGCAGTGCGGATGGCGTCCAACGTCGCCGGTGATGCTGTTTGAGCGAATCGACCGTGGATCAGGTCGTGCCAGCGGGTCTGTGTGCGTGCCCAGGCCAGGCGCTCCAGGCCCGTGCCGAGGTCCACGGCCAGGCGATCTGGGTGATCGGTGTGCCACAGAAGGACGATGTCCCCGAGGGTCAGGTTCAGGTGTGCGAAGCGGAGCGTGATCCCTTCGACCTGCCGTCGACGCCACGGTCGCAATGTCCCATGGACCCGTAAGTGACGTGCGTGGAAACCGAGCCGGGAGAGCGTCGTGAACCAGCCGTCCAAGACGGCCCCGTACTCGTCCAGGCTCTTCACCGGATGCACCCGCGAGACGTTGACGAAGGAGGTCAGGAACCCGTCCTTCAGGAGCCCCGTGACATCGCGCTGACCGGTGAAGCGGACCACTGGCTGGGCGAGGAAGCCGCTTCGGTAGGTGTGGGCCCTGCCGTCCTTGAGGAGCGGGTCGAGGGCCTGTACCGCGGAGATGGTCAGCTCGGTCTCCCTGCCCCAGCGGAGCGGGAGACAGGCGTCACGGACGGCTCCTTCGCGCGCGAAGGAGGTCTCCAGGCTGTCGAGCAGCTCTCTCCAGGAGGGCCTTTTGCGCGGTGGGCTGTACGGGGTGGCTCGCTGAGGATGACGGATCTCGATGCGGTCGTCGGCGTCGGTCGTGAACTCCCAGTGCGGCCCCAGCGCCGCGCGGAGCACGGCGGGTATCTGTCGGGCCAGCGTGTCTCCGGCCGTACTGGCCGCGCTCGTCAGCACGATCGCGCTGCCATGGCGGTGAAGTGCCGGGCGGGGTCGAAGCGGTGCAGTCCGGTCTCTTGGACCTGCCGGTGGTCCAAGCGCTCCGCCTGTTCGATGGCGTGCGCCAGTTGGTGGGCAGCTGCCTCGTCGTCCGTCTCGGGGTCGGCCACAGTGACTGCCCCGGTCGCGTCGCAGAGGGCCGCCTCGGCGCAGGTGCCCGTGCGCCAGGTGAGCGCGGCCATGGGTGTGCCGGCGCGGAGGGATTCGCCGAAGACCGCGGCTCCGGCTTCCACGTAGGTGCGGGCGTAGGTGTAGACGAAGACGGAGGCGTCGTGGATCGCGGCGGTCTTGGCGGGGCCGCCGAGTTCGCCGACCCACTCGACGTGGTCCGCGTGGAGGAGCCTGGCGTGGCGGCGGACGTACTCGGCGTCGAAGACCGGGCCGACGATCCGTATCCGGCGGCCGAGTAACTGGGCGGCGCGGGCTGCCAGGTGCGGGGCCTTTTCTGCGTCGATGCGACCGAGCCATACGAGATCGCGTCCGGCGACCGAAGGCGGCTCGTCCTCGTCGAGGCCCAGGTGCACGGCCAGCTCCGGGATGGGCTGATGGCTCGCGTACCGCTCGGCCATCTCCGGCGAGTAGCAATAGAGGCGCGACTGCTTGCCGTCGAAGGCGGTGTCGGTGTGCTGGAAGACGGGTGAGTGCTGGAACGTGGCGACGTCGCAGTCCAGCTCGCCCCATGTGCGGGTCCACGCGGGCAGTGACGGGTACTCGTGGCCGACGACCAGGAGGTCGTAGCCGGTGGCACGGAGCTCGCGCTCGGCGAGCGAACCGGCGGTGACGTCCTCCAGGCGGACCGGCTTGCGGACCCAGTCCTGCTCCAGGTCCGTGAGCCAGCCCGGCCCGAGGAGGTGCACGTCGGCGCCTGCGGCGCGGGCGCCTACGGCGACCGCCCACAGCCATCGTTCGATACCGCCGTATCCGGCGGGTGGAAAGGCGTAGCTACCAGGAAAGTCGCAGACGCCGACGAGCACTTATGCCTCCGGTGTTCCGTCCGCCGAGATCCGGCGGAAGCCGAGGTACGGGACGAGGGACTCGGGCAGGACGATCGAGCCGTCCTGCTGCTGGCACTGCTCCAGGAGCGCGGCCAGGGTGCGGCCGACGGGCAGACCCGAGCCGTTGAGCGTGGCGACCAGCTTGGGCTTGCCGTCCGCGCCGCGGGTGCGGATGTTGGCACGGCGAGCCTGGAAGGTGCCGAAGTTCGAGACCGAGGAGATCTCCCGGTACGTGTTCTGGCTGGGGATCCAGACCTCGATGTCGTACGTGAGCTGGGCGGAGAAGCCCGTGTCGCCGGCGGGCAGCTTGATGACCCGGTAGGCGAGGCCGAGCTCCTTCAGGCACGCCTCGGCGTGGCCGACCATCGTCTCCAGCTCCGCGTCGGCGGTCTCCGGGTCAACGATCTTGACCATCTCGACCTTGGAGAACTGGTGCTGGCGGATCAGGCCGCGGGTGTCGCGGCCGTACGAGCCGGCCTCCGAGCGGAAGCACGGCGTGTGGGCCGTAAGCGCCAGGGGCAGCTCGGCCGGCGGGATGATCTCGTCGGCGTAGAGGTTGGTCAGCGGGACCTCGGCCGTCGGGATGAGGAACAGGTCGCGGTCAGCAGCACCTGTCTTGAACAGGTCCTCCTCGAACTTCGGCAGCTGGCCCGTGCCGGTCATCGTCTTGCGGGTCACCAGGTATGGGACACCGTGCTCGACGTAGCCGTGGCGGCGCGTGTGGATGTCGAGGAAGAGCGTGGCCAGGGCGCGTTCCAGGGCGGCGCCGGCGCCACGGGAGACCGCGAAACGCGAGCCGGACAGTTTCGTGGCGCGGGCAAAGTCGAGGATGCCGGTGGCCTCGCCCAGGTCGACGTGGTCCTTCGGGTCGAAGGAGAACGTCGGCGGGGTGCCCACGCGGCGGATCTCGATCGCGAACTCCTCTGAGTCGCCGTCGGGGGCCGAGTCGTCGGGGAGGTTCGGGATGGTCAGGAGCAGCTCGCGGAGCTCTTCCTGGACCGTTTCCTGGTCCGCCTCGATATCGCGGATCTGGTCCTTGATCTCGCGGGCGCGCTCCTTCAGCTTGGAGATGTCCCCGCCCTGCTTGGCCGTCTGCTGGACCTCGCTTGCCACCCGCTTGGACTCCGCCCGCAGCTCGTCGGCCGAGCGGATGCTCTGGTTGCGCCGGGACTGGAGGTCTTCCAGCCGGGACAGGTCCAGGGAGTAACCGCGACGAGCGAGCCGACGTACCGCTTCGGCACCCATTTCAATCAGGGCGCGGGCATCATGCATGAGGAAGATCCTTCTTATCCGGCGAGTGGGTTGGGGATACCGCATCGACGGTAGCAACCGCCGGCCCGTCGCCGATCCGCAATATCGACGCGTCACCACCAGCGGTGATCTCCCTCAGCGGAGCCGATTCAAGATCATCCATGAGTTCCGTGACCAGGAGGGGCAGCTCGTCGTCGGCTATGGCGAGTGGCTCGGCATACGGAGCCTCGGCGAAGAACAGGGGCATGCGCTCGCCAGCCGTGCGATTCGCGTGCCAATGAAGGACGGATACCAGCAGGCCGTGGCCGACAAGGACTCGGGGCCCGGGGTGCTCCAGCGCGGCGAGCACGCCGGTGAGCAGCCTGCGTATGGCTTCCTGCTGGGACTCCGCAGCGCCGGGCGGACGCCTCCGCGAGCCGTGTTCATCGAGCCACGCCGCGTATTCGAGGAAGGGTTTGCCCTCGAAATCCCCGTAGTCGATTTCGTTCAGCCGGGCATCGACCACGGGCTCGGGCAAGGGGACGCCCATGAGGAGCTCGGCGGTCTGCCGGGCCCGCGGGAATTCACTGGTCATCCAGGTCGCGACGGAGTGGAGAGGGAGAACGTCCCATGCCCGGCCGAGTGACTGTCGGCCCTCGCCGGTCAGGAGAATGTGCTTGGTCGGGTCGCCATTGACGAGATACCGCTTGCTGTAGTCCGTCTGGCCATGGCGAAGGATGTACGTCGTCATGATCCGCTCCAGGATGTCGTCGCCGTTGCCAAAAGATCGCTGAGAACGTCGGCCATGAGCGGCGCTCGTGGGTCGCCGGACTCCACGTAGAAGAGGAGGCCGTCGACAGCCAGGAGCCGGCACCAGGGCGCGAGCACAGGCACAGGCGTGCGGGAGGTGCGCGACGCGATGGCCAGCCGGACCGCTGTACCGTGTCCGAGGTCGTAGTAGACGGACCAGAACGCCCAGTCGAACGCGGAGTTGCCCACCATGGGGAGCGGGTCGATCAGCCGCGGGTGCCCCCGCCAGTCGAACAGAACGTTCTCCCGGTACAGGTCGGCGTGCAGCACCGTCGTCCGACGGGGCCCCTCCTCCAGATCAGCAACGGAGGGCAGGCCCGCTTCGACGAGGGGACGCCAGTCGCCGAGGTCGAGCTCGCGCATCCGACGCTCGACGCGGGGCCGAACCTCGTAGGCGAGGTAGTCCGTGAGGAGCGGAAGTCGCTCCGACCGGAGCCTGTGCCGACCGAGGGTGTGCAGTCCCTGAAGAGCCGCCGCCACGGTCTGCAGCTCCCGCCTCGGCCGGTTCGCCCCGCCGGGTTGCCCTCCGACGAGTTCGAGGGCGGCCACGGCCAGGTCGTCCGCAGCATCCACTACCTCCACCGTCGGCCCACGGAGCCAGAGCCGTAACGCCTCCACCTCGTGCTGGAAGCGCGACGGATCCATCCATGCCTTGAGGAGCAGCGGACGCCCGTCGGACCGAGCCGCGGTCGCGATCACCGAGGCGTGGCCGGCGTCGTGATACGTCCCAAGGGAGAGCTGCCACCGCCCTGCCGCTCGTGCCAGCAGCCCAGGAACGGCGTCGAGCCACGGCTTGGCCGAGGGACCGTAGTGGGCGAGCAACCGCTGCCTGCACCCTGCGGGGATCTCTCCGAGCGTCCGCTTCGTCATCAGCTCAGCACGATCCCGTCTGAGACGAGCTCGTCCGTCAGGGCCGGGAACTCGCCCAGCGCCTCCGATACGAGGGCCTGCACCTTGTCGACCTCCGCGTCCGGAGAGGAGAGACGGACGAGGATGCGCCACGGTTCGTCGAGACGCTGGCCGGTGGTGCTGACCAGATGCACTTCCGCGTGCCCGTCCGTGGCCTCGTGCAGGCGCTGGGCCAGGCGCTGCGCGGCGATGTTGTAGAGCTTGCCGACGTGGTAGACGGGGTTCTTGCCGTTGGCGCCCTCCAGGTTCATCGGCCGCAGTGGAGTGATCAGCCCGTTGACCCGGTTGCCGCGCCCGACCACGCCCTCGTCCCCCGACTCGATCGAGCTGCCGGTGTGGGTCAGGTACAGCTCGTCCTTCTCGGGGACATCGCGTGCGTTGAGCCGGAAGCGCGCTCGGGCGCCGGGCAGTCGGAGGCCGGCCAGCCGGTGGCACTCGGCCAGGACGCTCTCCTTGTTGCGGATGTACTCGGCCCTGCTTGCGACATGGCGCGACTTCTGTGGCACGCACAGGACGATGTCGGCCTCGTCTCCGTCCCAGAAGCCCATGAGCTTGACGTCGGATCCGCACCAGGCGTGGGAGAGGGGGAAGTCGCTCTCGCCGGAGAAGTGGTTCACCAGCTCGCGGGCGAACGACTCGAAGGCGTTCTCGGGGGCCCAGCCGGTGCCCAGTGACGTGTCGTTCGACAGCCGCACTCGGCGCTCGCGGAGGTCATCGACGGAGCGGGGATTGAACCAGCGCGTGCGGTCGGGAACCTCGTCGCCGGTGAGGACCGCCCCGGGACTGGAGTTGCTGGTGATGTTGAAGACGATGTTGAGGTAGTCCGACACCTCGGGCAGCCGCTCGGCGAAGAACGCCCGGACTTCGGCCTCGACGATCTCCTCGACCGGAATCGTCTCGCCCCCGCACGCGGGTGCCGCGCGCCCGTTGACCAGGACGCGTACCGGGGCCGTCATCTCGCCTGCTCCGTAGCGGACTTCGCTGGCGGCGCCGAGGAGCGCGAGCTTGTCGAAGTTGTGGTGGAGAACGGCGCCGAAGCGCGAGACGGTGTGATGGCTGTAGGCGCGGGACAGCCGTTCGGCCAGGTGGTCGGCGAGGGTGTCCGGGTGGCCCAGGCCCTTGCGCTCGACGATGGTCGTGGCATCCGGGCGGGCCATGGCGGTGTCGATGACGAGGTGGCTGTTGCCGATGATCGTGCTCGTACGAGACATCACGAACTCCCGTTCATGGGTGGGCAGCAGGGGACGAGCGCAGGCGTGTGCGCGCCTGGACGAGCAGTGGTTCGGGGATTCAGCGAGGGACGTCGGCGGCTCGGAGGCGGGCGATGGTGCGGGCGAGAGCCCGGTGTGCGGTCGCGTCCTGGCCTTCGGCCGCGAGTCGGTGGACGTCGTGGACGGTGACGCGGCCGATGTCCTGAACCCGTCGGCGATCGAGCCAGAGAAGCAGTCGCCAAGCGAGAGCGGGGCCGCTAAACGGCAACCCGGTCAGCAGGTCGACCGGTACGCGCCCGGGTGGCACACCCTCATACACCAGGTCGCGTACGAGGTGAAAGGCCACGTCGGTGTAGTCGAGCACGGCCGGCCCGCAGGCGCTCGCCTCCCAATCGACGACGCGAACACGCTCGCCGTCGACGAGGAAGTGCTCGGGTTTGAGGTCACCGTGCAGGTGCACGACCGGGTGGGCGTCAATCGGACGTAGGGCTGTATCCAGCGCCTCCCACCAGGGCATCAGTCGGCACCGACGGGAGAGCTGCTCCAACAGGAACCGGCTTGGGGGAACGGGACCGGATCGCCGCCCATCCCAACTCGGACCAGTGGCCGCGCCGGCAGGTGACCTGTGCAGCCGGCTGCTCACCGCGGATACGTGGCTGATGTACTCCTGCGCCGCCTTGCGCGTGCCGATCGAGCATGGGATGCCAGGCACCGTCCGGAACACCGTCCAGGAGGCTGCCCCGCTGGTGCCCGTAGCGAGAACCGAGCGGACCTGGATACCCATGAGAGCGGCCTGTTCGACCGTCGCGGCTTCCCGCAGGCGCCGGCCCTCGGGGTCGATGTCCACGTAGAACTTGAGCAAGGCACTGCCGTCCACGGCGAACCGCGTCCTGGAGTACGGCTTGAGCGCTGCCGGGCCGAACGGACCGAGCTCCTCCTCGACCCACGGGACCGTCGACTTCGTGCTACGCACCCTCGACACCTCCATTCAGCAGCCATGCCCCGCACTGATCGAGAAGCAGGGCCGCCTCCAAAGCCAGCCAGAGTTAAGGGAGTTGCCCCGAACGCCAGTGGCTTTCTCGGTCTGCTGCGACAGTAGGCAAGGAGTCCCACAGCACCCTGGAAAATTCTTCCGGGGTCCCTTTCGGCCACGAGGTGATGCTCAGGACATGCGAGGGATGACAGAGCATCTGACCATCGGCGAGCGCGTCGCCTGGTACCGGCGCCGACGCGGCCTTTCCCAAGAAGTCCTGGCCGGCCTCGTCGGGCGGACCACGGACTGGCTGAGCAAAGCGGAGAATAACCGGATCGAGCTCGACCGCCTCTCGGTGATCACCTCACTCGCCGAGGCACTCGACGTATCGATCGGAGACCTGCTCGCTGAACCGACCCTGCTGGAGTGGTCTGCCAGCAGCGGCCGCCGAACGGTCCCCGCCCTGCGCGAGGCCCTCATGGACTACAAGCAACTCACACCCCTCCTGGGGCCCCCACCCGACGTGGAACCACCTGCCCCGGAGGACCTGCGGGGCGGCGTGAAGGAAGTCCTCGACGCCTACCAGGTGTCCCAGTACGGCTTCGCCACTCGACGACTCCCCCATGTCCTGGCCGACGCCCTCGCAGCTTCCCGATCGCACTCGGGGCGGGACCGGGAGGAGGCCCACGCTCAGCTCGCCCTCACCTACCACGGTGCGGCCATGGTGCTGGGCAAGGTCGGGGAATCGGAACTGGCATGGATCGCCGCCGACCGCGGACTGGCGGCGGCCCAGCAGAGCGGCCAGAGCACCGTCACCTGCTCGCTCTTCCGCGCGGTCGCGCACTGCCTGATGGCCACAGGCCGCTTCACGGCAGCGATCCAGCTGGTGAACGACGCCGCAGCGGTCCTGGAACCCGGACTGGGCGCCGCCGACGACGAGTACCTCTCGGTGTACGGCACGCTCTTCCTAGTCGGCGCCATGGCCGCCGCCCGCGCAGAGGACCGGGCGACTACGCAGACCTTCCTGAACGAGGCAGACGAAGCCGCACAACGGCTCGGCGCTGACGGCAATCACCTCTGGACCGCCTTCGGCCCGACGAACGTGGCCATCCACCGCGTCGCCACCGCGGGCGAACTCGGTGACATCCAGATCGCCGCGGACCTCGGGGAGCGCATCGACACCGCCGGCCTGCCGGTGGAACGCCGCGTGCGGCACAGCCTGGAGGTTGCCCGGGCACTCAGCGCCTGGAACCGCACCGACGAGGCCCTGGCCGCCCTGCTCGACGCCGAGCAGACCGCTCCCGAACAGGTACGCCACCACTACCTGAGCCGCGAACTGGTCACCGGCTGGATCCGTGGCACACGAGGCCGCCCGTCGCAGCCCGTGGCTGACCTGGCCCGCAGACTCGGCGTCGTCGGCGGTTAGAGTCCGTCCCGTGAGCGAGAACGAGCACGAGGCGAAGATGGCCCACCCGCGCATGGCCGCCGGCGCGCTGTTCTTCGACGACGCCGGCCGGGTCCTGCTCGTCGAGCCGTCGTACAAGGACTACCGCGACATCCCCGGCGGGTACGTCGAGCGCGGAGAGTCCCCACTGCAAGCCTGCGTACGCGAGGTCCACGAAGAGCTCGGCATCAAGCCGACCATCGGCCGCCTCCTCGTCGTGGACTGGGCACCGAATCCGGGTGAGGGGGACAAAGTCCTCTACCTCTTCGACGGCGGGCAGCTCAGCACGGACGAGTGCCAGCACATCGCGCTCCAGGCCGACGAGCTCCGCGGCTACGCCTTCCACAGCCTCGACGAACTGTCAGAGCTCACCATCCCCCGCCTGGTCCGCCGCATCACCGCGGGCGCCGAGGCCCGGGGCACCGGCGTAACTGCCTACCTCGAGCATGGAATGGCACCCGGAGCCACGTCGTAGGACTCTTGAGTGCCGTGATTGCAGGTCACCCGGTGCTGTGGAGCCGCAGCGCGCACGGCCTTCACCGATTATCTTCGGCCTTCTCTGGTCAGTACGGATCAGATTCCGGGCGGGAGGTTCCCAGGAGCGAACTTCTGCACGGCCCGTCGGGGCACCGTTCATACGCTGCTTGCCATGCGTGAAGTCGAATACCGAAGCCACGGCGTTCCGCTTGAGGACTACGAGCTCACTCGCAGGGACCACCGTCGTCAGAAGGAAAGCGAGGAGATTCGCCTAGCCGCTCAGCGGATGGCTGATGAGGATTTCGCGAAATGCCAAGCAGACCCGGCGATGGCGGAGCATCGCCGCCAGACGTTCGAAGAGGTCGCCAAGCTCATCTCGAGCTTCGAAAGGCACGACCACGAGATCATGCGGTGGCGTGCTCGCCTCTACTGCGGCCACATCGTTGAGACACAGGCGCACTACTCGCACAGTGACCCCATTGCTGCCGGGGCCTACACCAAGCGATGCCCTGAATGCGAGGTAGAGGATCTGACGATTGTGGCCTACGAGCCCATCGGACTGCTTGGCGAGCGCCCCGAACCTCCGCAGCCTCCCCCGTCTCAACTGCGGAAACGGCCGACGCGAGCCGAGCTCGAACAGCGAGTAGCGGCGCTGGAGGAGGAGAACAAGCGCCTTCGTGCGAAGCCCAGTCCCTGAGGGCCGTCGGCTTCGCAACGGGTCAGCGGGGCACTGAGCCTGCGTGCCACGCCTTGGCCAGCGCACTGTCCAGGTGGGCATCCACGAGGCCCGGCGAGCCGGAGACGAGCATCAGGATGTTGCCGGTGCGGATAGCCGTCTGCTTGACGACGCTACGTTGCCCGCCGGCGGAGAAGGTGAGCAGCTGGCTCCACTGCTCGTCGCCGAGGTTTGGCGCGGTCGACTTCTCGGTGCCCATGTCGACGACGGTGCTGCCCGACGCCACCTGGTACGAGGGGCAGGAGAGCATCGCGTCGAAGACCTTCGAGATGCCCTTGGACAGCTTCGCCGGGCTGTCGCTGTACAGCTCCTCATTCACCTCGGCGCTGGTGCTACCCGTGTAGGTGAAGGACGCCTTCGCCTTGCGGTGGAAGTCTAGGCTGGCGCCGGTGGCCGAGTCGCTGCCGAGCTTCTCCAGCGCCGGGCAGCCGATGACGGTGACGTCTTCGTTACAGCGCAAGGTCTCGGGCTTGCGGGTGTAGCCGTTGCCTAGGTCGGCCTCGTTCAGCAGCCGCTGGCTCAGCTGGGCCGAAGACACAGGAGCGAGTGCCGAGGGCGTGCTGCCACTGCCGCTGCCGCCACGTTGCGCGGGTGCGGAGGAGGCGGCCGAGGTACCGGCGGGCTCGGCGTGGCTGGCGCAGCCGGTCAGGGCGAGGACCACTGCTGTGGCGTTCAGGGCGAGGGCGGTCGTGGTGGAGCGGCGCATACGTGAAACCCCTTTGGCGATTCGAAACGGATGGTCTGACCAGGTCGGCTCTCCGGGTGCCGCCGAACGCAGGGGTGGGGGAAGGGGTTTCGCATCTTCAGTGGCCGAGGTGGCGCAGGCCGTCTTTGAGGGTGGGGTGGAACGCGTCGACCGGCAGGGAGTTGCGGTTGTACCAGGCGGTGTCCAGCCGGGGCTCCTCGGTCGCGTGGCCGGCCTCGCAGCGCAGCCACACCGAGTCGTCGCGCATGTTGAAGACGATCCAGTTCCGGTATGCGCCGCACGGGCAGGCGTGGACTTCGTCATCGATGACGAGCGGCATGTCCCAGCGCATCATGAAGCCCTCGACGTCCTGGCGGGTCACCGGCCGGAGGTCCGGCGGCAGGAAGTCGGGGACCACCACGGTGTCGGCCGGCTCAGTGACCGTAGCGGGGGCCTCCGGCCACTTGGTGTGCATCACCAACAATGCCTGGACCGCACGCTGTACTTCGCGGAACTCCCGGTCAGCGCGAGCACGTCGTCGGAACAAGTAGATCTCCATCTCTGTGATTGAACGGCGGCGGGGGCAGCTTGTTGGCTGCCCTCGGACTGCTGAGGGTTCAGCTACAGCGGACGACGGTCAGGCGCCGCTCGGCACTTGCGGGCCACGTCCGGCGGGGCACCGGCGCCGGCGAAGCAAGCGAGGAGGCGAATGCCGCAACCAGCTCATGGGGGACGCTGGCGCTGAAACTCGCGCACCACAGGTACGGGGCGCCGATGACAGGCTCGGCCCACGCCTGCCACCCCACCTGGTCTGGGCGCGGATCGGCGTCCTGGATCAAGGCCGGCTGCAGTTCCAGGGAGACGCTGGCAGAGAAGCCGGGGTCCATGGCGGCAGTCCGCGGTCGGTCCGCGTCACGAAACCAGCCCTGGACGCTCAGCGCGTTGAGGACCGTCTCATGGTCTTCACCACGGCTGTCGAGCGGCGAGCCGGTGCCGAGCGAAACGAGGAGATCGATGAGCACCTCGTACGGGACGCCTGAGGTGAAGTACGCGTTCCATTCGGTCATGACGTCGGCGCCATGTGGCCGGTGGCTCAACTGCCAGGCAACAGGCAGCCCGCCCAACTTGAACGGGTACGCCGCGAGGATCCACTCGGCGCCACACAGTCCGTCCGGGCTCACGTACAGGAGGGTGTTGCGGGCAGTCGGCCACATGCGCCAGCCGAGATCGGTCAGGGCGTCGCCGACTTTCTCGGCGAGAGCACTGTCGTCACCAGCCAGGTGGCGCGGGGTGACCCAGTAGACCGGGTCCGCTGCATCAGGGAAGGACTCCACGGGGTGATGCGGGTGCAGAGGCGCCTCCAGGGCTTGGGAATGGATCTCGGGCAGGGCGTTGTACGTTGACATGCGATACCGACGTGCACCACCCCTTCCCGCGGTCTTTCCTGTCTGCCCCCGGCGAACTGTCCCCCTGCCATCCGTACGGGGCACGACAGCGAGCCCACCCGTCACCAGGTGCCCTGGCCGTGATCAGGCTGCCTCTGTCAGAGCAGCGTCTCTGCGACGCGAGGCGGCTCGGCCTGCAGCAGCTTGCGCCCAGGAGCGAGCAGCGGTCCAGAACATAGAGCGATTCCACCAGGCACCGCCGTTGACTATGGGGACCGTGCTGGTTTCCCGGATCGCCAACTGCAGGAGGTTGCGTTCCCATTGCCGGGCTGCCGCCGCATCCGCGGTCGGGGCCCACCACACCACGGCGTCACGAGTGACCATCACGCGACTAAACGACTCCCAGTGGTCCGCCACGTACGCATCGTCAACTCCGGCTTCGACGGCCTCGTGGCCCTCGCGCACCCAGCGCAGTTCTTGCGACCCGAGCCTGCTGCGCAGACCGGTCTTCCCCGACGCCTTCCCGATGTACAGCACCTGGTGGGTCAGCCGTGACGACCACACGTACACGCCAGGTGCCCAAGGCAGTTGCGCGCGGGCATCCGGGTCTAGCGGGTCGGATCGTGTCCACTCAAGCTCACCGGCGGTGGCAGTGATGACATCTTCGATTGCGTGCAGCGCCAGAACACCCAGGACTATCGGCATGCTTCGGGAGACTAGTCGGCGCCAGTGACATCGCTGCCGGGCTCCCACGCGCTCGCGGCCCCAGCGCTGTGTGAGGCGGCCTTCCGTCCCACGGGCAAGATGCGGATACGCCGCCCTGACTTCGTCTCCGCATGACGCGATCAAGAACGCTGCACGAGCCATCCGGGACATGCACGCCGCAAACATTCCCAGCGAGCACGCCGACGCCGCTCAACACGCTGCGGCCAACCTCTTCTCCGGTGCCGGACATCAGCTCCTGTACGTACCGACAGAGCTGCAGCAGTTGATCACGCAAGCCCTTGAGGTCGGCTACGTGACGGCCCTTCACGACGTCCGTGACGGCGACTAAGACACAATGGAGAGAGCCTCGCCGCTGTCTGCTGTGCGGTGGTCCCGCCGCCTGCGGCCCGTCACCGACGCAGGTGCGGTCTCGTCACCATCAACTCCATCAAGGTGCCTGATGACCCAAAGTGCGATCTCGTCGGCTGCAGGGGCCGGGGCAGGCTGGGTGAGGAATGCCAGAGCATCTGATAGACCAGCGAGCTCATCGCCTAGCAGCGCGTCGGCGTGAGCCCTGACGAGCCGTATCGGACGCGCCACTGGCTGGCTGAACAAATCGGGGGAATAAACAGATTGATACCGACCCCCTCTCGGTGATCAATCACTCATCGAGGCGCTCAACACATCCCTCGCAGGAAGGTGCTAAATGCTCGGCGCGTTAGGAGCCTTCGTGCTCTGGCTGATTCAGATCGTGGGCACGTGGGTGCTCGTGGGGCTCACCATCGTGACCCTGTTCCTCCGTACGTCCTTCTCCCTGTTCGCTATCGCACGCACAGTCGTCACGGTCGCCGTGGTGCTGACCCTGACGTATCGGTATGGGCTCACCACTGGCGGGTTCTTTAAATGGGTGGACGCCGTGATCGTCAAGTACGGGCTGATGGCGATCGCTACGAGCTTCGTTCTCGTCATCCTGGCAGGCGTGTACGTCCTGGTTGCTCCAGCCGGCAGACGCCGCCCCCGCCTGGTTCGCCTGTTCCTCGTCGACGCTGGGGACTTCACGGTCCCCGGCCCGCTCTCCGTCCTTGCTCTGGCGGGCACGACGACCGGAGTGGTGACCTGGTCGATGAACTCGATCGAGGAGTACAACAACGCGTTCGTGAGCCTCATCACCGCGACTCTGGTCCTGCTTCCCGCAGGGATCTTCCTCTTGCTCGCTCCTCTCAGCGTCGCGGGCACGATCTTCAACGCGGCCAATGCCCATCCTGCGCTGCCTTCTCTCGCAGCTCCGTTTGTGGCGGTGGGCGCGATCGTCGTAGACGAGTTCTCTGGAGGCATTGTTGCCACACCCGCCAACCTCAAGGACCCGTTCGCGCTCACCGCGCTCCTGATCACCGTGGCTCTGAGCGCCGTCGAGTTGGTCAGGCTCAGAGGACGCGGTCAAGGGCTCACGCGCGACGCAGAGCCGGGGCCAACCACCAGCGGCGGCCCGGAACCCGAAACGCCGGCCCCGCGATAATCTCTCGACGTGGGCATGTCCGACGGAGGGGGACCATGTCAGTGAGCATCAGCAGCGACGCAGCGGACGTCAGTACCACGAGCGGCACTCCACTGAGCGCCGACCGGATAAAACACTTGGAGTTCATCCAGGCCATCGTCACGAGGCTGGGCAACAACTCGTTCCTGCTCAAGGGCTGGGCGATGACGATCACTGCCGCCATCCTGGCGCTCTCAGCAGGGCAGCTCAGCTGGCAGATCGCGCTGAGCGGAACCGTCCCGTTGCTGGGCTTCTGGTCCCTCGACTCATACTTCCTACGCCAAGAACGACTCTTCCGAGCCCTCTATGAAGACGCTCGGAGCCCCGACAGTACCGTGGAGATGCTGTCGATGAATGTCGGACCGTACCTGGCGAGGGTGACGCTGGTGAAGGCGGCCTTCTCTCAGACACTGGTGCTGTTCTATGGTGCCCTGCTGATCGCACATTTCGTGGTGGTTCTCGTGGCCCGCTGAATCACGGCCTCGGAGGCGTGGGCGGGAGCAGCAGGGCAGCCATCTCATCGGCCAGTGCGTCGAGTTCGGCTGTGTCCCGGACCTCCGCCCCGTCTCCCGGCCACATTGGACCCATGGTGTCGCCCTGCCACCGTGGGACCAGATGGACATGGGCGTGGAACACCGTCTGGGAAGCGGCGGAGCCGGCGGAATGAATGAGATTCATGCCCTCGGGGGCGAGATGGTCACGCAAGGCGGCTCCAACGCGGAGCGCGGTCGCAAGAAGACGTTCTACCTCCGTCGGCGCCATGGCCCAGAGGTCCGGCGCGTGGAGTCGGGGCACCACGAGCGTGTGGCCGAGCGTCGCCGGGGCCAGGGGGAAGAACACCAGCGTGTGGTCGTCCTCGAAGATCATCCGAGCCGGGCCTCGGCCGGCTGCAATGGAACAGAACGGGCACAGGTGCATGGGCGTCCTCGCCTTCGAGGTTCGGACTGCTTCGCAGCAGTCCCCGGCCACCACCCTGACAGAAGGAACGGACGCGGAGGAGCGACACCGCCATGGGAGGCGTTTTCATCAACTATCGCCGGAGTCAGCGTGCCACAGATGCGGTACACCGGCTGCGCGAACGGCTCAGCCATCACTTCGGCGAACCACAGGTCTTCCTCGACACATCGTCCATGCTGCCGGGCAATCGCTACCCGGACGACCTAAGGCGCCGAGTGCAGGACTGCGAGGTTCTGCTCGTCACCATTCCGGAGGGCTGGCTGGAAGCGCGGAACCCGTCGGGCGAGCGATGCCTCGACCGCGTGGGCGACTGGGTGCGGATCGAGATCGAGCTCGCGCTCGCGGCTGGGAAGACCGTGATCCCTTTGCTCCTTGACGCCGCGGAGCCACCATCACCCGAACTGCTTCCCGCGTCGATCCGCGATCTCTCCCTGCGCCAGGCGCATCGCATCACCGCAGACGACTGGGACGCGGCCGTCGAGGAGCTGATCGCCACGCTGGAGACCCTGGTGGCACCTGAGTGGGTGCCGATCCCCTCCGAAGAACGTCCGACTCGGCGGCCCGGCTGGCTGCTCGGGTGGGCCACCGGGCTCGTCGCCGCCGCGCTCTGCATCGTCGTGCCGTGGGCTGCAATGGCCGGAGGGCCGACCCCAGAACCGGGCGACGACTCACTCGCCCTGCTGCTGGCGCTGGCGTCCCTTGGGCTGATGGGCGTCGCCCTGGTCGCTGCGCTGCTGACCTGCGGCCTCATGCGCCGTCCCATCCAGGCGTGGGAACGTGACCTGCACGACGCCACACAGGAGAACTACCTCCGGGCGACTTATCCGGTGCCGCTCTTCCTCCTGTTGTTCGCCGCAGTCGTCGTGATCCAGGCGTGGGGACGGAGCCCCGCCTTCGCCGTCGTACTGATGCTGGGCATGTGTATCGCCGTCGGCCCGATGGCAGCCCGCTTCGTACGCTCCCTTAAGAAGGACCGCGAACGGTGGGTGGAGTGGCCGGAGGCGATGCCAGCAGCAGCTCCGGTGGCGGTGGTACGGCGGGAGATCGCTCGGCTCGACGTTCGTACGCAGGAGTGGGTCGCTCCGATCCGGCGAGAGCAGCGGGACCGGGCACGGTTCGCGCTCAGAGAGCTGGCGGGGGCCGTGTCGACTCAGGCACAGGCGGCAACTCGTGGGCGGCTGCTATGGCTGCGTGAAAGGCAGCCCTGGGCTTTCAGCGGGTACGCCATGTGGTTGGCGCTCACCGTCGCCCTCACGCTCGCCTGGACTCTGCCCCTCGGAGGCAGCCTTGAAGGCGGAGGCGGAGTGCGGCTGCACACAGCGCCCGTGGCTGCTGGGTTCGTGGGGTTGGTGCTGGCTTGGATGACCATGGAGTGCGTGTACCGCTATCAGCGGTGGCAGTCTCGGATGTTCCACGCGGAAGCCATGCGCCGGCTCGCGCTGATAGAGGCGCGGGTCGACATGCTGAGCTCCCCGTCCCGTACACGGCTTGCGACTGCGAGAAAACGCTAGGGGGAGCAGGGAAATTGGACTCGGGGCACTCCGATCCCCAAGCGGCCGAGTTCTTCAAGCCCCGCGCCACTCAGAGGAGGCTCACGGCGCGGGACTCACAGTGAAGGCCGGGTCCAGGCGAGTCCCAACGAATCCGGTCTCAGTTCTGATCTCATTGGGCCCCGTCAAGGGCCATCCGGAGAAGGTGAGCGACATCATCCAAGCTGTCGCCGGACTGTTCTCCCACCAGCAGGCCGCCGCCATCGGCGGCAGTGCGAATATGAACAAGACAGCCAGACCGCGGCCCTCGACACGCCACCGCCAACCATGCACGAACTCATGAGGGTTGTCCCAGAACCGCTTGTCACGGGACAACCCCTTGGCGATGCATCAAGGCGATCAGGCTGGCGGCTGGTACAGGAGCAAAGAACTGCCCCAGGGCGGCGTGGGCGCCGTTCGCCCTTCCTCAGCCGAAACGTCGTCCTGGCCAGGATAGATGGCCGCGGCGACCTTCAGGCCCTTAGTTCACCGCGAGCTGGTCGTCCTCAACGGCCACCAGCTCTGCGATCTTGGTGGCAACTACTGCCAGTGAATCCTCAGCCGTGTCCAACCCGTTTCGGGATGCAAGTAGGGGGCTGACGTCCCGGAGTTCGCCGTAGGTCGTCTCGTGTATGACAGGGAGCAGCAGGTCACGTGCAAGGAGCTCCGAGAGCTCCTTGTCAGAGACGCCACCGCGCTTGAGGCGTGTCAGTAGCGCAGGGGTGACCAGAACGAGACCCGTACGCGACCTCGCCAACCCCCTGTCGATTTCCCGCATGAACGGTAGCCTCGCTGTTTCGCTTGG
>NZ_LIXJ01000020.1 GCF_001905795.1 Streptomyces sp. CB01580 | reverse complement strand
CCGGGAAGGTTCACCGGCTCGCGACGCCCGGCAAACCTTCCCGGTCACAGCACTAGGCTGGCCGTCATGCCCGCCGTACCCGACGCCCGAGTCAGCCCCGCCGCACGGCGCACGCGCCTCCACGTGGTCAGTGACGTGCACGGCAACACCGAGGCCCTGGCCCGAGCCGGGGACGGCGCCGACGCCCTGATCTGCCTCGGCGACCTGGTCCTCTTCCTCGACTACGCCGACCACTCGCGCGGCATCTTCCCCGACCTCTTCGGCGTGGAGAACACCGACCGGCTCGTGGCCCTGCGCACCGCCCGCCGCTTCGAGGAGGCCCGCGAGCTCGGCCGTCGCCTGTGGACGGGCATGGACCGCGAGGCCGCGATCGTCGCGGGCGTGCGCAAGCAGTACGCGGAACTCTTCGCGGCCTTCCCCACCCCGACGTACGCCACCTACGGCAACGTCGACATCCCCGGACTGTGGGCCGAGTACGCCCGCCCCGGCACGACGGTCGTCGACGGCGGGCGCGTCGAGATCGGCGGCCGGGTTCTCGGCTTCGTCGGCGGCGGCCTGAAGTCCCCGATGCGCACCCCGTACGAGATCGACGACGAGGAGTACGCGGCCAAGATCGAGGCGGTCGGCACGGTCGACGTGCTCTGCACCCACATCCCGCCCGACGTGCCGGAACTGACCTACGACACGGTGGCGCGCCGCTTCGAACGCGGCAGCCGGGCCCTGCTCGACGCCATCCGCGCGACCCGCCCCCGCTACGCGCTGTTCGGCCACGTCCACCAGCCCCTGGTCCGCCGGATGCGGATCGGTGCGACCGAATGCGTGAACGTCGGCCATTTCGCCTCCACCGGAAGGCCGTGGGCCCTGGAGTGGTGACAGGCCCGAGGGCCGCTCCCGGCGCGGGCCCCGGGCCCGGCGGCGGACCCCGACCCGCACGGCCGCCCCGCCGGCCACAGCGCCGGACCCTGGGACGGAGCACCGCGGGCACGCGATAGCCTTCTGACGGCAGGCATCTGCCGACGCACCGGTCACACCGCACTGGAGGAGCCACAGCGATGGCTGAACACACCAGCTCGACGATCACGATCGAGGCGGCACCGGCCGACGTCATGGGAGTGATCGCCGACTTCGCCCGCTACCCGGAGTGGACCGGAGAGGTCAAGGAGGCGGAGGTGCTCGCCACCGACGACCGGGGCCGTGCCGAGAAGGTCCGCCTCGTCCTCGACGCCGGGGCGATCAAGGACGACCACACCCTCGCGTACACCTGGACCGGCGACCGCGAGGTCAGCTGGACCCTCGTCAAGTCGCAGATGCTGCGCGCCCTCGACGGCACCTACGCGCTCGCCCCGCTCGGCGACGGCGACCGCACCGAGGTCACCTACCGGCTGACCGTCGACGTCAAGATCCCGATGCTCGGCATGATCAAGCGCAAGGCCGAGAAGGTCATCATCGACCGGGCCCTGGCAGGCCTGAAGAAGCGCGTCGAGTCCGTACCGAAGGGCTGACCCGGTGCGTACGGTTCTCGTCACCGGGCCCGGCGGCGCGGGCCGTACCACCGTCGCGGCGGCGACCGCCCTGGCCACCGCCCGCCGGGGCCGCCGCGTCCTGCTGCTCTCCGCCGACCCCATACCCGGCTTCCCCGACGGCACGGAACCCGTCGAGGTCACCGACGGCCTCCGGTTCGCCCGCATCGACTCCGGCGAGCACTTCCGCGGCGAACTCCTCGCCCTCCAGGACCGCGCCTCCGGCGTGCTCGACCTGCTCGGCGGGCACCGGATGGACGGCGAGGAACTCACCGAACTCCCCGGCAGCCCCCAGCTCGCCCTGCTGCACGCGCTGCGCCGCGCCGCCGAGGGCGACTGGTCGGACGGCCGCTTCGACCTCCTCGTCGTCGACCTGCCGCCGCTGCGCGAAGCACTCGCCGTCCTCGCCCTCCCCGAACAGCTGCGCCGCTATCTGCGTCGGCTGCTGCCCCCGGAACGCCAGGCCGCCCGCGCCCTGCGCCCCATGCTCGCCCAGCTCGCCGGGGTGCCCATGCCCGCCCAGTGGCTGTACGAGGCCGCCGCCCGCAAGGACGCCGAACTGGCCGCCGTCCAGGCCCTGATCGAGGACCGCGCCACCACGCTCCGGCTGGTCGCCGAACCGGGACCGGCCGCCGAGGACGCCCTGCGCAGCGCCCGCACCGGCCTCGCCCTGCACGGACTGCGCGTCGACGCCCTCGCCGCGAACCGGGTCCTGCCCCGGTACTCCGGCGACCCCTGGTTCGCGGACCTCGCCGCGCGGCAGGAGAAGACCGTCGACCACTGGTACGAGGAATGGGGCCCCACGACGGCCCTGTACGAGGTCCCCCACCTCGGCCGCGACCCCCGGAACCTCGACGACCTCGCCCTCCTTGACGGCCTCGCCCGCTCCACCGCGCCCACCGGGGCGGCCCCCGGCGGCTTCGGGGCGGGGGACGGGCTGTGCGCCGCACCGGACGAACCGGTGCCCGGCCGGGCCGACGACCCCTGGTGGATCGAGGACCCCCGGCGGACCGGGGGACCGGGCACCGCGGACGACGGACGCACCCCGCCGCCCGGCTCCCGGGCCATGGGCGCCCCGTCGGCCGACGGCGGCCCCGTCCTCGTCTGGTGCCTGCCGCTGCCCGGAGCCGTCAAGTCGGACCTGCAACTGGTGCGCCGCGGCGACGAACTGCTGCTCACCGTCGGCCCGTTCCACCGGATCGTCCCCCTGGAGTCCGGACTGCGCCGCTGCACCGTCTCCGGCGCCGCCCTCACCGACGGGGTGCTCCGGGTCAGGTTCACCCCCGACCCCGGGCTGTGGCCCCGTACGGACTGAACGGCGCCCCACCGTTCGGGTAACGTCGGTAGTACGTACCCGTACGGTCCCGCAGGCGCGACCGCGGGCGAACCACGTCGCAGGAGTACGCCATGAGCGAAGCCACCGATCGTCCCGTCGACGACGACGCGTGGGCACGGGCCTGCGCCGAGGACCTCGAAGCGGAGAAGGCCCGCCGCCGCGCCCACCACGGCCCTGGCCCCGGAACCGCCGCCGAGGAGCTGCGCAAGCTGATCGACGCCGTGGCCGACCGGATCTCGTCCCTCCCGACGCCGCTGCTGGGCCCGGCGGCCCAGGGCACCGTGCAGCAGATCATCAAGCAGGCGAAGTCCGCCGCCCAGCCCGTCATCGAACGCAACCCTGACGTCTTCGACCATCTCGCCGCGGCCGGTGGCGAGCTCCTCGCCGCCTACCGCTCCGCCGTGGAGGGACAGGAACGCCGCTGGACCAGGGACGCGGGGGACCGGGCCGGCACCGGGAAGCGGTCCGATGACCCCACCGACCCGCGCGACGGAGGAGCCTCCGGCGGCGAGCACATCGACCTGGACTGACCTGCGCGGAAGTCCGGGCCCGCGGCTCGGGTACGGTTGGCCCCAGCGGGGCTCGACCGAAACTGAGGGATTCATGGGACTCACCATCGGCGTCGACATCGGCGGCACGAAGATCGCGGCCGGAGTGGTCGACGAGGAGGGCCGCATCCTCTCGACGTTCAAGGTGCCGACCCCGTCGACGGCCGGCGGCATCGTGGACGCGATCGCGGACGCGGTGTCCGGCGCGAGCGAGGGGCACCGCATCGACGCGGTCGGCATCGGCGCCGCGGGATACGTCGACGACAAGCGCGCCACCGTCCTGTTCGCACCGAACATCGACTGGCGGCACGAGCCGCTGAAGGACAAGGTCGAACAGCGCGTCGGCCTTCCCGTCGTCGTCGAGAACGACGCCAACGCCGCCGCCTGGGGCGAGTACCGCTTCGGCGCCGGCCAGGGCCACGACGACGTCATCTGCATCACGCTCGGCACCGGCCTCGGCGGCGGCATCATCATCGGCAACAAGCTTCGCCGCGGACGCTTCGGCGTGGCCGCCGAGTTCGGCCACATCCGGGTCGTCCCGGACGGTCTGCTCTGCGGCTGCGGCAGCCAGGGCTGCTGGGAGCAGTACGCCTCCGGCCGCGCCCTCGTCCGGTACGCCAGGCAGCGCGCCAACGCCGCCCCCGAGAACGCCGAGGTCCTGCTGTCGCTCGGCGACGGCACGATCGACGGCATCGAGGGCAAGCACATCAGCCAGGCCGCCCGGCAGGGTGATCCGGTGGCGATCGACTCGTTCCGCGAGCTGGCCCGCTGGGCCGGTGCCGGACTCGCCGACCTCGCCTCGCTCTTCGACCCGTCCGCGTTCATCATCGGCGGCGGTGTCTCGGACGAGGGCGAACTGGTCCTCGACCCGATCCGCAAGTCGTTCCGCCGCTGGCTGATCGGCAGTCAGTGGCGCCCGCACGCCCAGGTGCTCGCGGCCCAACTGGGCGGCAAGGCGGGGCTGGTGGGTGCGGCGGACCTGGCCCGCCAGGGCTGAGGGGCCGTCAGGCCGCCCGGCGGCTCCGAGCCGCCACCGTACGGAGCCGGACGCCCGTCGCGCCCCATGGGACGCGACGGGCGTCCGCCGTATCGTGGGCCCCATGGTTGCGACGCCACTGCCCGGCTCCCGCACCGAGCCGGACGGTTCGGCGGTCATCAGAGCGCTCGGCTACAACGTCCGGTCGATGCGCGACGACCGCGAGGCACTGGCCCGCGTCATCGGCGCCTGTGCCCCCGACCTCGTCCTCGTCCAGGAGGCCCCGCGCTTCTTCCGCTGGCGCAAGCACGCCGCCTGGCTCGCGGCCCGTACCGGTCTCGTCGTGATCGGCGGCGGCGCCACGGCGGCCGGGCCGCTGCTGCTCTGCTCGCTGCGGGCCGCCGTGGAGCGCACGGAGGACCTCCTGCTGCCGCTGACCCCCGGTCTGCACCGCAGGGGATTCGCCACGTCGGTGGTGCGGATCGCGGGCACCCGGATCGGTCTGCTCAGCTTCCATCTGAGCCTGCGCTCCGACGAACGCCTGGCGCAGGCCGGGATGGTGCTGGAACAGCTGGACGCGATGGGCGTCGAGCACGCCATCGCGGCCGGGGACGTCAACGAGATCCCGGGCGGGGCCGCGTTCCGGCGGCTGGCCGGGCGGCTCCAGGACTGCTGGGCGGTGCGGCCGTGGGGCGACGAGAACACCTCGCCGTCGCACCGCCCCCGGCAGCGCATCGACGCGGTCTTCGCGACGGAGGGGATCGAGGTGCTCGGCTGCGGCGTCCCCACCGGGCTGCCGGGCCTCGCCGAAGCGGACCTGCGGGCGGCCACCGACCACCTGCCGGTCCTGGCGGCGCTACGGGTGCCCGCGCTCAGGCCCTGATCCCGCCGCCCGCCCCCGGTTGCCGGGGGAACGGGGCACGCGGGGCGCCCGGGTGACGGGCGCTCCGCCCCGACGGGCTCTCAGACGACCGCCCCGCGACCCGGGTCGTCCTCGTCCTCGTCGTCGTTCCCCATCCGCGCCACCAGCGTGATGAAGCCGCCCACGAATCCGCCGACGCAGACCGTGCCGAGCCACCAGGTGATCTCCCACCGCAGCAGGACCGCGAGCAGCATCAGCACCGGACCGCCGACGACCGCGAGCCAGGCGAACTTCGCCGTGACGTCGGCCTCCGGCAGCGGCGGCGGCTCCGGGGGCACGAAGTGCCCCTCGTCCGTGTCGTCGAGGTCGTCGTCCTTGGGCTTTGCGAGCTCGTAGTCGCGCGGCCCGCCGACACCGGGCGCGAACACGACCGAGCTGCCGAGCGGGCGCTCCGGCGGCCCGGGGGCCTTCTTGCCGATCCCCTTGTCCGGATCGAGCACGCCCGACCGGTCGTCCTCCAGCCCCGCGAGATCCTCGATCGACCGGAACGGCCTGGCACCCGGCGGGTCCGGCGGCTCCTCGCCGTACCCCGCGACGATCGCATTCCAGGCCGCGTCCTCGTCGAGCCGTCCGTCGCCCGGGCCCTCTCCCCGGCCGTCGTCGTCCGGGCCCTCTCCCCGGCCGTCGTCGTCCGGGCCCTCTCCCCGGCCGTCGTCGTCCGGCCGGCCGGCGTCGGCGGACGCCTTCTCGGCCGGGGCCGGAGCCGACGACGGGGCCGCGTCCCGCGCGTCCGTACGGTCCCCGCCCCGGCGTCCGTCCCCGGGCGCGGGTGTGTCCGCTGCCTCGGGAGCCACGCCCTCCACGGGCCGTGCGGTTCCCTCGGCGGGAAGGGACTCGCGCCCGTCCTCGCCTCCCGTGCGCTCCGCCTCGTGCTCAGCCACCGGACCCGCTCCCCTTCTTCCCGACGCTCGGAGCGAGGCGGCCGATGAACCTGTGGCTCTCGTCGAAGATCCGCTCCGCATCGTGGTCCAACGTCGCCACGTGGTAGCTCTGTTCCAGCAGGATCTCCTCGACGTCCGTCGACGACACCCGGCCGAGGATCCGGGCCGAGTCGGCGGGCGGCACCACATGGTCCTGCGGGCTGTGCAGCAGCAGGAGCGGCTGCGTGACCTGGGGCAGCTCGGCGTCGACCAGGCGGAGGAACTGCCGCAGCGAATGCGCCGCGTGCAGCGGTACGCGGTCGTACCCCAGCTCCGGCGAGCCCTCCTTGGCGATGTCGTTCGCCAGGCCCTTCGTCGTCCGCACCAGGTGGCGGGCGACCGGCAGCGCGTACGCCGACAGACCGTGCACCTTGTTCGCCGGATTGACGAGCACCAGCCCGCTGATCGCGTCACCGTGCTTCGCCGCGAGCCGCAGCGTCAGCGCGCCGCCCATGGAGAGGCCGCAGACGAAGACCCGGGCGCACCGCTCCAGCAGCCCGCGCAGCTCCCGGTCCACCTCCGCGTACCAGTCCTGCCAGCCGGTGACCTGCATGTCCTCCCAGCGGGTGCCGTGTCCGGGCAGCAACGGGAGCGAGACGGTGAGGCCGCGTTCCGCCAGATGGTCGGCCCAGGGGCGCAGCGACTGGGGGGAACCGGTAAATCCATGGCAGAGAAGGACACCGACCTCTCCGCCCTCGTGGCGGAACGGCTCGGCTCCAGGCAGGACCGGCACCGGGGATCTCCTGTTCGTGAGGCTCGAAGGGGACGAGAGCTCGAAGGGGAACGAGACTTGAAGGGGAAGGAAGGAGGGAAGTACAGAGGATTGCTTCACCGTACGCGACCGGACTGACACCGACCAGGGCCGTCCCGGCCCCGTCCACAGCAACGCCCGGTCCGGGCGGGAACGGGGACGCCCGCACGGGTTAAGGTCTGTCGGACAGCACACAGGAGGCACCGAGTTGATCTACGGCGCAATGAAGCTCTCCATCGGCAACGGGCTGAAGCTCGCCTTCAGGCCCTGGGTGGAGGGCCTGGAGAACATCCCCGCGCACGGGCCGGCGATCCTCGCGAGCAACCACCTGTCCTTCTCCGACTCGTTCTTCCTGCCCGCCGTCCTGGACCGCAAGGTCACCTTCATCGCCAAGTCCGAGTACTTCACCACCCCCGGCGTGAAGGGGAAGCTCACCGCCGCCTTCTTCAAGGGCGTCGGCCAGCTCCCGGTGGACCGCTCGGGCGCCCGGGGCGCCGGTGAGGCCGCCGTCCGGGCGGGCATCGAAGTCATCGAGAGCGGCGGGCTGTTCGGCATCTACCCGGAGGGCACCCGGTCGCCCGACGGCCGTCTCTACCGGGGCAAGCCCGGCGGACTTGCCCGGGTCGCGCTGGCCACCGGCGCCCCCGTCATCCCCGTCGCGATGATCGACACGGAGAAGATCCAGCCGCCCGGCAAGGTGATGCCCAAGCTGATGCGCCCGGGGATCAGGATCGGCAAGCCGCTCGACTTCAGCCGCTACCACGGCATGGACGGGGACCGCTTCATCCTGCGCTCGGTCACCGACGAGGTGATGTACGAGATCATGAAGCTCTCCGGGCAGGAGTACGTCGACATCTACGCGACCGTCGCCAAGCGGCAGATCGCGGAGGAGGCGAAGCGCCGGGCGGAGGAGACCAAGCGCCGCCCCGAGGAGAAGCGCGCGGGCGGAGAGTCCGGAACACAGGGGTGACGGAACGGTTCGGCGCAGAGCGCGCCGGTCCTGCCCGAGGGGGAAGAAGTGGCCAGGCGCGAACGCGTCGTACGGATGTCGGTCGAGCAGCCGCTGTGGCGTGCCCTGACGGCCTATCGCGTGCTGACGATGGTCTACGCGGTGCTGCTCGCCGTGTTCGGCCGGGAGCGGTACGACCGGCCGTGGGTCGCCGTCGTCTTCCTGACCGTGCTGGCGGTCTGGACGCTCGCCTCGCTCCCGAAGGTCTCCGGCGCCGTCGCCTGCACCAAGCGCTTCCTCGGCGTGGACCTGGCGCTCGCCCTCGCAGGCATCCTCCTCACCCCGCTCGCCGACTTCGAGGCCCAGTCGGTCGACGGCCCCACGCTGCCGTCCATCTGGACCGCGGGTTCGGTGCTGGCCTTCGCGCTCAAGGGCGGCTGGCGCTGGGCGGCGTTCGCCTCGACCCTCGTCGCCGTCGTCAACATCGTCGAACGCGGCGAGCCCAGCCGGGACACCTTCCACAACGTCCTGCTGGTCTGGGTCGCCTCCATCGCCATCGGGTACGTCGTCGAGGTCGCCCGGGCCAGTGAACGCACCCTCGCCCGCGCCCTGGAGATCGAGGCCGCCACCCGGGAACGGGAACGGCTCGCCCGCGACATCCACGACAGCGTCCTCCAGGTCCTGGCGATGGTGCAGCGCCGCGGCACCGCGCTGGGCGGCGAGGCGGCCGAGCTGGGCCGGCTGGCCGGGGAGCAGGAGATCGCCCTGCGCACCCTGGTCACCAGCGGACTGGTGCCCGCCACCCGGGTCTCCGAGGACGCCGCCGAGGGTGCGGTGGTCCGCAGCGTGGAGGTCGACGACGAACCGTCCGGCCCGGCCACGTGCGACCTGCGCACCCTGCTCGCCCCGCACGCGGGCTCCCGGATCACCTTCGCGGAGCCGGGGGCCCCGGTGCTGCTCGCCCCCGCCACCGCGGCGGAGCTGGCGGCCGCCGTCGGTGCCGCCCTGGACAATGTGAGGGTGCACGCGGGGGAGAACGCCCAGGCGTGGATCCTCGTCGAGGACTGGCCGGACGAGGTGGTCGTGACGGTCCGGGACGACGGGCCGGGCATTCCGGAGGGGCGGCTCGCCCAGGCGGAGGGGGAGGGACGGATGGGGGTCGCGCTGTCGATCCGCGGCAGGCTGCGTGACCTGGGCGGTACGGCGGAGTTGGTCTCGGTGCCCGGTCAGGGCACCGAGGTGGAATTGAAGGTTCCGAAGGTTTCACGGGGGAAGGCAGGATCAGCGGGATGAGCACGCAGGACGACCGGAGCGCCGAGGAGCGGACCACCACGGTGATGGTGGTCGACGACCATCCGATGTGGCGCGACGCCGTCGCCCGCGATCTGTCCGAGTCGGCTTTCGAGGTGGTGGCGACCGCGGGCGACGGGCCGCAGGCCGTCCGCAGGGCCAAGGCGGTCACGCCCGACGTCCTCGTCCTCGACCTCAACCTGCCCGGCATGCCCGGCGTACAGGTCTGCAAGGAACTCGTCGGCGCCCTGCCCGGGCTGCGGGTGCTGGTGCTCTCCGCGAGCGGCGAGCACGCCGACGTGCTGGAGGCGGTCAAGTCCGGCGCCACCGGCTATCTGCTCAAGTCGGCCAGTACGCAGGAGCTGACCGAGGCCGTACGGTCCACTGCGGCCGGCGACCCCGTCTTCACCCCGGGCCTGGCCGGACTGGTCCTCGGCGAGTACCGCAGGCTCGCCTCCGACCCCGCGCCCGTCGCCGCCGACGAGCCGGGGGCCCCGCGGCTCACCGAGCGCGAGACCGAGGTGCTGCGGCTGGTCGCCAAGGGGCTCTCGTACAAGCAGATCGCCGAGCGTCTGGTCATCTCGCACCGCACCGTCCAGAACCACGTCCAGAACACCCTGGGCAAGCTCCAGCTGCACAACCGCGTGGAGCTCGTGCGGTACGCGATCGAGCGCGGCCTCGACGACGTCTGAGCGCGTCCGGGCACGCCGGGCGGGCGGCGGCCTCCGAGCGGCGCGGCGGGGGCCGGGACCGTATATTCGCGATGACCGGCACATTCGCGACGACCGGCGCCCGCCCCGGTCCCCGGTCCGCGCGTCGAACGGGAGCAGTCGTGGAAATCCTGGCCTTCGGTGTGCAGTCCGACGAGAAGCCGCTGATCGAGAAGGCCTTCGACAGGGCCTTCGCCGGGCAGCACGAGGTCCGGTGCCTGGACGTCTTCCTCACCGCCGACACCGCCCCCATCGCGGCGGGCCACGAGATCATCTCCACCAGTGTCAACGCCGACCTCGGCAGCCGCGTCCTGCAGACGCTCGCGGCCGGGGGCACGCAGTTGATCGCCCAGCGGTCCACCGGCTTCAACAACATCGATCTCGACGTCGCCGAACGGCTCGCCCTCCGCGTCGCCCGGGTCTCCCACTACTCGCCGTACTCGGTCGCGGAGTTCGCCTGGACCCTCGCGATGGCGGTCAACCGCCGCGTCGTCCGGGCCGCGGGCCGCACCCGCGACTTCGACTTCCGGCTCGACGGCCTCCTCGGCCGGGACATGCACGGGCGCACGGCCGGGGTGATCGGCACGGGCCGGATCGGCGAGGCGTTCACCCGTATCGCCCACGGCTTCGGCATGAGACTGCTCGGCTGGGACGTCACCGAGAACCCCGCCTGCACCGCACTCGGCATGGAGTACGTCGACAAGGACCGGCTCCTCGCCGAGTCCGACCTGATCAGCCTGCACGTCCCGCTGCTGCCCGCGACCCACCACCTGATCGGTGCCCGGGCCCTGGCCCGGATGAAGGACGACGCGATCCTGGTCAACTCCAGCCGCGGCGGTCTCGTCGACACCGACGCGCTGGTCGCCGAGCTGCGCGCGGGCCGGTTCCTGGGCGTCGGACTCGACGTGTACGAGGCGGAGGCAGGGCTCTTCTTCGTCGACAAGTCCCTGGAGGGCATCGACGACGACACCCTCGCCCGGCTCGTCACCTTCCCCAACGTCGTCGTGACCTCGCACCAGGCGTACTACACCCGGGACGCCGTGTCCCAGATCATCGACACCACTGTGCGCAACATCGCCGACCACCTGGCCGGCCGCCGCAGCGAGAACGTCCTCGTACCGGCGCTCCCGGCGGGCTGACGCCCGGGGCCGCGCCGGTCCCCGGGCGTCAGCCCGGCTCGTCGGACGCGTCTCAGCCGCCGACCGGCAGCCCCGCGAGCAGCTCCGCCACGATCGCCGTGCCGCGCAGCGTCAGCACCGACTCCGGATGGAACTGCACCGACGCGAAGCCCGGTCCGCGCAGCGCGTGCAGTTCCCCGGTCGCCGGGTCCGCGCTCGACTCGATGCCGTGCGCCGCCAGCTCGACGGCCGCCGCCTCGTCGCAGCGCGCCGTGAAGCTGTTGTAGAAGCCGACCGTCTCCGGCCGCCCGAAGAGGTCGATCCGGACCTGGGCGCCCTGATGGGGCACGGTCTTGCGGACGATGTCCAGCCCCAGCTCCGCCGCGATCAGCTCATGGCCCAGACAGACCCCCAGCAGCCCGTGCCGGTGGTCGCGGACCAGCTCCGCCGCGAGCCCGCGCAGCAGCCGCATCTTCGGATCGGCCGTGTCACCGGGATTCCCGGGCCCGGGACCCAGCACGAGCGGACCCGCGTGGCCGCGCACCCGCTCGCGCAGCCCCGGCTCGTCGAAGCGGTGCACCGCCACCTGAAGCCCCGATGAGCGCAGCAGATGGGCCAGCATCGCGGTGAAGGTGTCCTCACCGTCGACCACCAGCGCACGGCCGGCCCCCTCATGGGTCCGCTCCTGCATCCGCAGCCAGAACGGGGCGAGCCCGTCCCGCCGGGCATCCAGCGCCGCCCGCACGCGCGGGTCGTCGGCCAGCCGCGCCGGGCCCGCCGCCCCTGCCCCGGGCCGGCCGGGGCGCACCCCCAGCGCGGCGAGCACCCCGGCCGCCTTCGCGTGCGTCTCGGCGACCTCGCCCTCCGGATCCGAGTGGCGTACCAGCGTCGCCCCGACCGGCACCCGCAGCCGGCCGTCGGCCGCGATGTCGGCGGTACGGATCAGGATCGGCGAGTCCAGGGTCTGCGCCCCGCCCGGCTCCTGCCGCAGGAGCGCCAGCGCCCCCGCGTAGTAGCCGCGCCCGCCGGACTCGTACCGCTCGATGACCCGGCAGGCGTTCTGCACGGGCGAGCCGGTGACCGTCGCCGCGAACATGGTCTCGCGCAGCACCTCCCGCACGTCGAGCGAGGAGCGTCCGCGCAGCTCGTACTCGGTGTGCGCGAGATGGGCCATCTCCTTGAGGCGGGGCCCGACCACCACCCCGCCCATGTCGCCCACGGTGCACATCATCTTCAGCTCCTCGTCGACGACCATGGAGAGCTCGTCGCGCTCCTTGCGGTCGGCGAGGAACTCCAGCAGGCCCTCGGCGGTCGGTCCCTCGGCGGGGTAGCGGTACGTGCCGCTGATCGGGTTCATCACGACCGTCCCGCCGGACATCCGCACGTGCACCTCGGGGCTCGCCCCGACCAGCGTCCGCCCGGCCGTCCCCCGCCCTTCCGACGAAGCCCCCTCCGAGGAAGCCCCGTCGGGCCCCCGTCCGCTCCCGGTGTGCACCACGAACGTCCAGTACGCACCCCGCTCACCGGCCAGCAGCCGCCGGAACAGGGCCAGCGCGTCGGCCCGGCCGAAGCCGGGGATCTCGCCCCGGAAGGTGCGCCGGACGACGAAGTTCGCGCCCTCGCCCCGTCCGATCTCGTCCTCGACGACCCTGTGGACGATCTCCGCGTACTCCTCGTCGGGGACGTCGAAGCCGCCGCCGACGACCGGCACGTCCCGCACCGGCAGGTGCTCCAGCACCTCGGCGAGCGGCAGCTCGTGCACCTCGTCGGCGACCAGCACGGACAGCGGCGTGCCGTCGTCGCGCACGTCGAAGCCGCGCTCGGCGATCTGCCGGAACGGCACCAGGGCGAGGGAGGGCAGCGGTCCGACCGGGAGGTCGGCGAGCCGGTCCACCTCCCGCACCGGGCCGATCAGCACCTCGACGACGTCCTGGTCGTGGCCGGGGGTGCGGCGGTGCAGCAGGGCGAACGGCGGGCAGTCGTCACCGAGCAGCCGTTCGACGACGGAGCCGGCGCGGCGGGGGCGGGGCTGGGGCTGGGGCACGGGTGTTCCTTCCATGAAGAGGAACGGCTCCCGAACGCGAAGAAGGCCGCCCCTCGGGCGGCCTTCGCGTGGTCTGTCGCGCGATCGATCAGTGGGCCGCCGGATGAGCGGTCCACCACCAGTTCTGGGTCGTCTGCGCGAACATGCCCCGAACCCTAGCGGATGGGCGGGGCATCCCCCAACGGAAACCGGCGCGGTCCCCGTCGGGGGAGATCCCCCCGGGGAGTCGCGGGCGGATCCTCCGACGGACAGGCGGCGGCCTCGGCGGGCGGGTGGGCCGCGGGCGGGTCATCCGAGCGCGCGTCTCAACTATTGAGCTTTCGGATGGACACGGCGCCGGACCCCGTAATGTGGTCGGTGTGACCGTGAACGCCAATACCTCCGTCGCCGGTGGCAACACCTGGCGAGACCTTCCCGCGGCGCAGCAGCCCGAGTACCCCGATGCCGAGGCTCTGCGCGATGTACTCGCGGAACTCGCGTCGTATCCGCCGCTCGTGTTCGCGGGCGAGTGCGACCAGCTGCGCGCCCGTATGGCAGCCGTCGCCAAGGGCGAGGCGTTCCTGCTCCAGGGTGGTGACTGCGCCGAGGCGTTCGACGCCGTGTCGGCCGATCACATCCGGGCCAAGCTGAAGACGCTGCTCCAGATGAGCGCCGTTCTCACCTACGCGGCGTCCGTGCCGGTCGTCAAGGTGGGCCGGATCGCCGGTCAGTACTCCAAGCCGCGCTCCAAGCCCACCGAGACCCGCGACGGCGTCACCCTGCCGACCTACCGCGGCGACTCGGTGAACGGCTTCGCCTTCACCGAGGAGGCCCGGGTCCCGGACCCGCAGCGGCTGAAGCAGATGTACCACGCGTCCGCCTCCACGCTGAACCTGGTGCGCGCCTTCACCACCGGTGGCTACGCCGACCTGCGCCAGGTGCACGCCTGGAACCAGGACTTCGTGAAGTCGTCGCCGTCGGGCCAGCGCTACGAGGCGCTCGCCCGCGAGATCGACAACGCGCTGAACTTCATGAAGGCGTGCGGCACGGACCCGGCGGAGTTCAAGGCCGTCGAGTTCTACGCCTCGCACGAGGGCCTGCTGCTGGACTACGAGTCGGCCCTGACCCGTGTCGACTCGCGCACCGGCCGTCTGTACGACACCTCCGGCCACATGGTCTGGATCGGCGAGCGCACCCGGCAGCTCGACCACGCGCACATCGAGTTCGCCGCGCAGATCCGCAACCCGATCGGCATCAAGCTCGGTCCGACCACGACGGCCGAGGAGGCGCTGCGGTACGTCGAGCGCCTCGACCCCGACCGGGAGCCGGGCCGGCTGACCTTCATCGTCCGCATGGGCGCGGACAAGGTCCGCGACAAGCTCCCCGAGCTGGTGGAGAAGGTCACCGCGTCCGGCGCCACCGTGGCGTGGGTGACCGACCCGATGCACGGCAACACCTTCGAGGCGGCCTCCGGCCACAAGACCCGCCGCTTCGACGATGTCCTGGACGAGGTCAAGGGCTTCTTCGAGGTGCACAAGGGCCTCGGCACGCACCCGGGCGGCATCCACGTGGAGCTCACCGGCGACGACGTCACCGAGTGCGTCGGCGGCGGGCACGAGATCTTCGTGGACGATCTGCACCAGCGCTACGAGACGGCCTGCGACCCCCGCCTCAACCGGAGCCAGTCCCTCGACCTGGCGTTCCTGGTCGCCGAGATGTACCGCGACCAGTAGGCGGCACCGCGTCACCGCGGGTGACAGGCGTACGACTGTGGGGCACGGATCGCTGTGATCCGTGCCCCACAGGGCTTTCGAAGGTTCCGGGCACCTTGCGCGCGGGGTAAGGTTAGGTTTGCCTCACCGGGCAGGGGGACGGTCTGGCAGTCAAGGACCGAACCCGTCGGGAGGTGAACCGCATGTACGTCTGCTCGTGCTTCGGCATTACGGAGCAGCAGGTCAAGGAGCATGCGGAAGCCGGAGCCTGCACCCCCCGCAAGATCGCCTCCGTCTGCAAGGCGGGTACGGACTGCGGCGGCTGCGTCCGCGCCATCCAGGCCGTCCTGGGCCGTGGCGCCTGCCCGCGCCGTGAGCTGCTCGACCGGAAGCGGACCCCTGGCGCCGACTCCGACGCTGCTGGAGGCGATGCCGACGCGCTCGCCCCGGGTGCCGCACGGCCTGCCCGGATCCCCGAGGCGGCCTGACCTCTTCGCCCGGCTCCGGCGCTTTCGGAGCGCGGCCAGGGAGTGTTTCGAAAGTCCCGTCCGGCCCGCGACGCCTGGCACGGCGCTTCGCCGCGTTGTCGGGATCGTCCACGTACGCCCGGTACGAGGACGACCCTCCGCCGTGCGATGCGTCGCACCGGCCCCCCGCAGGCCCCCGTCCTTCGGGCGGTCGACGCTGCTTTCGAAACGCCCTAGTGCCCCCCGTACCCCTTGAGGCCCGTCTCGCCGCTGTGTCCCTCGTCGTGCGGCTGCTCGATCTGCTGAGCGATGTAGAGCGGTTCGCCGAGCTTCTCGACGAGCTCCAACTGGGCTTCGAGGTAGTCGACATGGTGCTCCTCGTCGGCGAGGATCGCCTCGAAGATGTTCGCGGACGTGATGTCGTCCTTCCCGCGCATCAGGTCGATCCCGCGCCGCAGGCGGTCGATCGCCTCCACCTCGATCTGGAGGTCGGCCTGGAACATCTCGGTGACGGTCTGCCCCACCCTTACGTGGAACAGCCGCTGGTAGTTGGGCAGTCCGTCGAGGTAGAGGATCCGGTGCGTGAGGATCTCGGCGTGCCGCATCTCGTCGAACGACTCGGCGCGGGTGTACTTCGCGAGCTTCAGCCAGCCGGCGTGCTCCTGCATCTTGGAATGAAGGAAGTACTGGTTGATCGCGGTCAGTTCGGCGGTCAGCTGCTCGTTCAGGAACTCAAGGACCTCGGGATCGCCCTGCATCGGAGAGGCTCCTTCCGGCCGGTGGGTACCGGCCAATACCGGTGAATAACAGTGAATGCCAACGAATACGGCAAGTTGGCCGAATCCTCGCATCGCGCTCGTTGATCGTCCAGTAAGTACACGCTTAGTGGGATTTGCCAGAATTATCTACACCCTGGTCGGAACCACCCCTGTCTGTCTGTCACCATGGAGGCATGGGTCAGCCGGAAAGCCGGGAAAACCGCGCGTCAGAGCAGTCGGAGCTTCCGCCGGGACAGCGACTCCAGCGCGGCTGGCCGGTCACCCACTACGGGCCGGTGCCCAAGTTCAAGCCGGACCGCTGGGAGTTCCGCGTCTTCGGTGCCACCGCGGACGGCGCGAAGCACTGCTGGAACCATCAGGAGTTCTCGGCGCTGCCGTACTCCTCGGTCGTCGCCGACCTGCACTGCGTCACGAAATACAGCATGCTCGGCGCCGAGTGGGGCGGGGTCCTCGCCCGTACGGTTCTGGAACTCGCGCCGCCCGCGCCGAACGTCACGCACGTGATGGTCTGGGCCGAGTACGGCTTCAGCTCGAACCTGAGGCTCTCCGACTTCGCCTCGGACCGAACGATCTTCGCCACCCACAAGGGCGGTGAGCTGCTCACCGCCGAGCACGGCTTCCCGCTCCGGCTCGTCGTGCCGCACCTCTACGCCTGGAAGGGGCCCAAGTGGGTCCGCGGCGTCGAGTACATGACGGCGGACCGCCGCGGCTTCTGGGAGGAGCGCGGCTACCACAACATCGGCGACCCGTGGCGCGAGCAGCGCTACTCGTACCAGGAAGAGCCCGGGGACGGCCCCGAGCTCTGACCCGGTGGGCGACGGACGCGCCCGGTCCGCCGTCAGTGGTGGTACGAACGTATACCCCCATGGGGTATTCCCCATGGGGAATCCGAAGAAGGGAACCGAGTGCTAGTGCCGAGACCGGCACTAGTCCCGGTCGCGCAGCCCCTTCAGCCGGGCCACGTCCGCCGCGTGGCCGTCCTTTCCGCCCGGTGTTTCAATGATCAACGGCACGCCCGCGGTGGCCGGATGGGAGAACAGCTCCCGGAACGGCTCTTCGCCGATGTGCCCGGCGCCGATGTTCGCGTGCCGGTCCTTGTGGGCTCCCGCCGCCTCCTTGGAGTCATTGGCGTGGATCAGTTTCAGCCGGTCCGCGCCGACGGTGTCGACCAGCAGGTCCAGGGTCTGCCGCATGCCCTCCGGGCCCGACAGGTCGTGGCCCGCCGCGTGGATGTGGCACGTGTCGAGGCACACGCCGAGCCTGGGGTGGGAGTCGAGCGCCTCGAAGTACGGGCCGAAGTCCCAGGTCCGTGAGCAGAGCGAGGCCCCCTGACCGGCCGTGGACTCCAGCAGCAGGAACGGGTCGTCGTCGTGCGTCAGCTCGTCCAGCAGCGGCCGCAGGTGCGTACGCACCTGGGCGAGGGCCCGTTCGCGCGGCCGGCCGCCGGTCGCCGAGCCGGTGTGCACCACGACGCCCAGCGCGCCGATCTCACGGGCCCGGCGCAGCGAATGGCGCAGCGACTCCACCGACCTCTCCACGGTGGCCTCGGTGTGCGAACCGAAGTTGATCAGATACGGGGCGTGGACGTACGCCGGTACGGACGCGGCGGCGCACTCGGCGCGGAACCGCTCGTCCTCGGCGGGGTTGCCCACGGGGGTCGCCCAGCCGCGCGGATTGGCGACGAAGACCTGCACCGCCTCCGCCCCCATTTCCCTGGCATAGGGCAGGCCGACCTTGGCGAGACCGCCGGCCACGGGGACGTGGCCGCCGACTGGGTTGCGCATGTGGATCTAGAGCCCCTTGGTCCTGATGGTGATGGTGCTGCCCTCGGGGGCCCGTTCGCCGCCCGCGACGGACTGGCTCGCGATCGTGTCGCTGAAGGAGAGGAAGGGGCGGTCGACCTTGACGTCGAAGCCCGCGTCCTCCAGTTCGCTCCTCGCGTCGTCGACGCCCTTCCCGGTGACGTCCGGGACGGTGATCATCCGTGGCCCCTTGGAGACCGTGAGCGTGATGGTGTCGCCCTCGGCAGCCCGGCTGCCCTCGCCCAGCGACTGATGGGCGATGTCGCCGGCGACCTCGGGGGAGTGGACCCGGTCGGGCAGCACCTCGGCCTTCAGTCCCTGCTCGTCCAGCGCGGCCGTGGCGTCCTCGACGGACAGCCCGGTGACATCGGGCACATCGACCGGAGCGCCCTTGTTGACGACCAGGGCGACCGCGGAGCCGGAGCGGCGCTCGGCGCCCGCCGCGGGGTCCGTACGGATCACCTCGCCCCGTGCCGTCTCCTCGCTGAATTCCTTGGTGACCATGCCGGGCACCAGGCCGACCTCCTTCAGATCACGTTTGGCGTCGGCGAGCGCGAGGCCTTGGACATCGGGCACCTTCACGATCTCGGGGCCGCGCGAGACGACGAGCTTCACCGCGTCGTTCCCCCGGATACGGTCGCCCGAACCGGGGTCGCTGCTGATGACCTTGCCTCGTTCCACGGTGTCGCTGTAGGCCCGCTCGACGCCCTTGAGGTCCAGACCGGCGTCCGAGAGCCGCTTCTGGGCGGTCTTCTCGGTCTGGCCGAGCACCGAGGGCACCCGGGTGAACTGCCCGGAGTTGATGTACCAGACACCGGTGCCGATCCCCAGCACCAGCAGCGCTGCGACCAGCGCGGTGACGACGGAGCGCCGGGGGCTGCGGCGCCACGGGGCGCGCGGTGCGGGCCGTGGCGGCGCCGGCAGGGGCGTTTCCAGTCGGCTGGTGTGATGGGCGACGCCCTGGTCGGCCGGGAGCAGCCGCGGGATCACGCTCGTGCGGTCCTCGGTGGCGTCGCGCTCCCCGGTGCGGGCCTGCGGCGGTACGGCGTCCAACTGGGCGTCGGTGAGCGCGGAACGGGCCTCGCGGGTCTCGGCGAGCAGGGCCACCGCGTCGGACGGGCGGACCTCGGGGTCCCGGGCGGTGGCGCTCGCCACCAGGTCGTCGAGCTCGACCGGGAGTTCCGGGACGACGGCCGACGGGGCCGGGACGTCCTCGTTGAGGTGCTGATAGATGACCTGGGCGGGGGTGTCGCCGACGTGCGGCTTGGACCCGGTCAGCATCTCGTACAGGACCACACCACACGCATACACGTCGGTACGGGTGTCAGCCGTACCGTGTTCTATCTGCTCGGGGGCGAGGTACGAGACGGTCCCGAGCACCGATCCGGTGGTGCTGGTGACGGAACCCACCGCCCGCACCAGACCGAAGTCGGCGACCTTGACCCGGCCGTCGTCCCCTATCAGGACGTTCTCCGGCTTCATGTCGCGGTGCACGAAGCCCGCCCGGTGCGCGGCGCCGAGCGCGGCGAGCACCGGCTCCAGGATGTCCAGCGCGGCCCTCGGCTGGAGGGCGCCGCGGTCGCGCAGCACGTCGCGCAGCGTGCAGCCCGGGACGTACTCCATCGCGAGGTAGACGTACTGGCCCTGGGCGCCCTGGTCGAAGACCCCGACCACATTCGGGTGCGCGAGCCGGGCCACGGACTTGGCCTCGCGTATGAACCGCTCCACGAAGGACGCGTCGGTGGCGAGTGCCGGATGCATCACCTTGAGGGCGAGCACCCGGTCGAGCCGGGTGTCCACGGCCCGGTAGACCGTGGCCATGCCGCCCACGGCGATGCGGGCATCGACGCGGTAGCGGCCGTCGAGCAGCTGCCCGACGAGCGGGTCCTGGAGGGTCGTATCCACGGATGTGAGTCTACGAGCCGCGGCGGACACGTCCGACGGCCCGGACGGTCCCGGCGCCGAACCGCAGCCGAGCCGTGACAGGGACACGCCGCCTCCCCGGCCCGACGGGCCCGGGCGCCCCGGTCAGAAGGCCGGGCGTTCCGGGTCCAGCACCGCGCGCCCCGCCACCGGCGACGACGCCTCGGCGAAGTGTCGGCGCGGGATCCGGCCCGCCCGGTACGCCAGCCGTCCGCCCGCCACCGCGTGCCGCATCGCGGCGGCCATCAGCTCGGGCTCCTGGGCCCGGGTCACGGCGGAGGCCAGCATCACCGCCGCGCACCCCAGCTCCATCGCCAGCGCCGCGTCCGAGGCGGTCCCGGCACCCGCGTCGAGGATCACCGGTACCCGCGCCTGCTCGACGATCAGCTGGAAGTTGTGCGGATTGCGGATGCCGAGACCGGAGCCGATGGGCGAGCCGAGCGGCATCACCGCCGCGCAGCCCACGTCCTGGAGACGGCGGGCCAGCACCGGGTCGTCGTTGGTGTAGGGCAGCACGGTGAAACCGTCGTCCACCAGGGTCTCCGCGGCGTCCAGCAGCTCGACCGGGTCGGGCAGCAGGGTCCGCTCGTCGGCCACCACCTCCAGCTTGACCCAGTCGGTGCCGAGGGCCTCGCGGGCCAGCCGGGCGGTCAGCACGGCCTCGCCCGCGGTGAAGCAGCCCGCCGTGTTCGGCAGGACACGGATGGAGAGCCGTCGCAGGACGGAGAGCACCGAGCCCTGCACGGTCGGGTCGAGGCGGCGCATCGCGACGGTGGTCAGCTCGGTGCCGGAGGCGACGAGGGAGCGTTCCAGCACATCGAGGCTGGGCGCCCCGCCCGTGCCCATGATCAGCCGGGAGCCGAACGTGGTGTCGCCGAGGGCGAAGAGGTCGTCGGACATGGTCAGCCTCCCTGGACCGCGGTCAGGATCTCGACCCGGTCTCCGTCGCGCAGCGCCGTGGCGGGCCACTGCCCGCGCGGCACGACGCTCTCGTTGACGGCCGCCGCGACACCGGAGCGGGCCGAGGTCAGCCCGGCGACCAGCGCGTCCAGGGCGGTGCCTGCGGCGAGGAGCCGGACCTCCCCGTTCACGGACACGGAGACGGAGACGGGGGCGGAGACGGAGACGGAGACGGAGACGGGGGCGGAGGCGGGGGAGGAGGCGGGGGAGGGGACGGGCGCGGAGTCGGCGAGGGGCGCGGGCTCGGTCATGCGGGCTGCTCCTGACGTACGGAGTCGGCGGCGGGCGAGAAGCGGTACGGGGTGAAGGGGCGGGCCACCTCGGGCAGCTCGCCGTCGGCCAGCGACGCCGCCATGACGTCTCCGGTGACGGGCGTGAGCAGCACCCCGTTGCGATGGTGGCCGGTCGCGAGATGGAGGCCGGGAAGCGCGGTGGGGCCCAGCAACGGGGCGTTGTCGGGGGAGCCGGGGCGCAGACCGGCCCGGGTCTCGACGAGCGGCAGCTCCGTGATGCCGGGCACCAGCTCGTGGGCGTCCCGCAGCAGCTCGTAGACGCCGCCCGCGGTGACGGTGGTGTCCCAGCCCATCTCCTCGCTGGTGGCGCCGACGACCAGTTCGCCGTTCTCGCGCGGTACGAGATAGAGGGGGCCGCCCCGGACCACGGCCCGGACCGTCCGGGAGAGGAAGGGCGCGTACCGGGCGGGCACGGTCAGCCGCAGCACCTGCCCCTTCACCGGCCGGACCGGTGGCGCGACCCCGTCCGGCAGGCCCGGCAGCCGGCCGCTGAGACTCCCCGCTGCGAGCACGATCTGGTCGGCGGCCAGCTCCTGGCCCCCGGCGAGCACGATTCCGGCGGCCCGGTCGCGCACCACCGTCAGACGTTCCGCCCGGGCCCGGTGGAAGACCACCCCGGCCCGCTCGCACGCGGTCAGCAGCGCGGCGGCCAGTCGGCGCGGATCGATCTGGTGATCGCCGTCGACCCGCAGCCCGCCGCGCACGCCCGGCGCGAGCATCGGCTCCAGGCGGCGGCACTCGCGGCCCGTCAGCCACTCCGACTCCAGGCCCGAACGCCGTTGCAGGGCGTGCAGTTCCCGCAGATGGGCCCGGTCGTCGGAGTCCAGCGCGACGGCGAGCGTGCCGCAGGCGCGAAAGCCCGTGTCCCGGCCGCTCGCCTCCTCCAGCTCCGCCACGAACGCCGGGTAGCGGGCGGCCGAGGCGAGATTCAGCCCCAGCAACAGCTCCTCGCCGTAGTGGAGTTCGGTGACGGCGGCCAGCATCCCGGCGGCCACGCGGGCGGCACCGCCGCCCGGATCGGGATCGGCGAGCGCGGTGCGCAGGCCGCGCTGCGCGGTCCGCCAGGCGGTCACCAGGCCGATGATCCCGCCCCCGACGACGAGGACGTCGTACCGCCCCCCGCCCCGGGCGGACCGGCCCTCGTGATGAGAAGAACGCATGGGCGTCCAGCCCCTCCCTTCGCCGGCATGACCCGGATCAGGTTCGTACGGTCGGAGGCCGCTCCAGCCTCCCTCTCAGCCCGCTGCGTCCGGGCTCCCGCGAGTGTCTTACCGTGGCCACCCTAAACCCCGTCCACCGGACCCGGTGAGGGACCGCCGGCGCCGGTGAGGGACCACCGGACCCGGGCAAGGGAGCAGAGCCATGGCCCGTTCGCTCGACGGACTCGTCCTCTCGCCGGTCGCCGACCAGGCACCCGGTCAGGTCGGTACCCGTACCCGCTTCACGTACCACGAGGAGGACGGCCGGATCTGGGCCGAGTACGAGGGCGGCGACGTGGTCCGCGGCCATCTCGTCGGCACCCGCGCCGGTGACGTCCTCGACTTCCGGTACGTGCAGCTCAAGCAGGACGGAACGACGTCCTGCGGCCACTGCGTGTCCACCGTCGTCGATCTCCCGGACGGCCGGGTCCGGCTGGAGGAGCGGTGGGAGTGGGAGTCGCAGGAGGGCAGCGGCACCAGCACCGTGGAGGAACTCCCCCTGCCGTGACGGTCTGTCAGGTGTTTATGGTGTACGGGTGAGCGATCAGCAGCAGTCGCAGCAGTCGGAGCGCCCGGAACCGGGCACGGAGCGCCGTGTCGTCGTCGTCGGCGCGGGCATGGCCGGTGTGCAGACGGCCGTGGCCCTGCGGGAGCAGGGCTTCACCGGCCCCGTCGTGGTGATCGGCGCCGAACCCCACCAGCCCTACGACCGGCCCCCGTTGTCGAAGGCGGTGCTGCTCGGCAAGGCCGAGGACTCCGCCTTCGACATCGACTTCGAGGCGCTGGACATCGAGCTGGTACTGGGCCTCGACGTCACCGGCCTGCGGGCCGCGGCGCACGAACTGGACACCCCGTCCGGTCCCGTTCCCTACGACGTGCTGGTGATCGCGACCGGCGCCGAACCCATCGTCCTGCCCGGCACCGAGGGTGTTTTGGGCGTCCACCTGCTGCGCACCCTCGACGACGCGGCCCGGCTGCGGCCCGTCCTCGACGAGCGGCAGGACGTGGTGGTCGTCGGCGCGGGCTGGATCGGCGCCGAGTTCGCCACCGCGGCCCGCGCCGCCGGCTGCGCGGTCACCGTCCTGGAGGCCGCCGACCGGCCGCTCGCCGGCGCGCTGCCCGCCGAGGTCGCCGCCCCGATGGCCGCCTGGTACGCCGAGAGCGGCACCGAACTCCTCACCGGCGCCCGGGTCGACCACGTCGAACCGGGCCGGGTGGTCCTCGCGGACGGCCGCGCGATCCCGGCCGGGGCCGTCGTCGTCGGCATCGGCGCCCGCCCCGCCACCGGCTGGCTGGCCGGCTCGGGCATCGCACTCGGCCCCGACGGCTCGGTGACCGCCGATACCACGCTGCGCACCTCGCTGCCCGACGTGTACGCGGTCGGCGACTGCGCCTCGTTCCCGTCCGCCCGCTACGGCGAACGCCTGCTCGTCCACCACTGGGACAACGCGCTCCAGGGCCCCCGGACCGTCGCCGCCGACATCGTCGCGGCCGCGGGTGGGGACCACCCGGCGCCGCCCGCCTACGACCCCGTTCCGTACTTCTGGTCCGAGCAGTTCGACCGGTTCGTGCAGTACGCGGGCCACCACGCGGGCGCCGACACCCTGCTGTGGCGCGGCGACCCCGCCGACCCCGCCTGGTCGGTGTGCTGGCTGCGCGACGGCGTCCTGGTGGCGGTCCTCGCCGTGGGCCGCCCCCGCGACCTGGCGCAGGGCCGCAGGCTCATCGAGGCGGGTACCCGCATCGACCCGGTGCGGGCCGCCGACCCCTCCGTACCCCTGAAGTCGACGGCCCTCTGACACCCGTACTCCACGGCCGCCGACCCTCCGACGGCGTACCGGCGCCGCCCGTACGGTCGGCCCGGCTACCGACTGTCGGTCCGGGATGGCACGCTTGTCCCGTGACCGAGATTGACGCAAAGATCGATGCTCTCGTCCCTGCCTGGCTCCACCTCCCCGACATCGCCGACATGCTCGGTGTCGAGGTGACACGTGTGCGGCAGCTGGTCAAGGAGGGCCAGCTCATCGCCGTACGCCGCGGTGAGAACCGGGCCCTCCAGGTGCCGGCCGCCTTCATCGCCGGCAACAAGGTGGTCAAGGGCCTCTCCGGCACCCTGACCCTCCTGCGGGACGACGGCTTCAACGACGAAGAGATGCTGGAGTGGCTCTTCACCCCCGACCCGACCCTTCCGGGCACCCCCGCCCAGGCGCTGAGCGAGAATCGCGGCACGGAGGTGAAGCGCCGCGCTCAGGCGCTTGCCGTCTGAGAGCCTGCCGGGTGACCTTCGATCGGAATGCGGACGCGGTATGGTGCGTGCGATTCCAAGGTGCCGGGATGTTCTCGTAGCGGAGCTGCGCGGGCATTTCGGCAACGCCGGAGGGGCCCCTGGCCCTCAAGGCCTTGGGGGAGTGCGTGCCAGGGCGCGGCCGCCCGGTCAGAGGTCGCCCGACAGGTTCTGAGAGCCCGTCGGGGTGCGGGCCGTACGGCCCGCACCCCGAGCCGCTCCGATCACCGTTCACGCTCTTTCGGGGGGAACCGCACCATGTCCACGCCTCGCGCGCAGCTGTCCGACGCCCGGCTCTACCTGTGCACGGACGCCCGCAGGCGCCAGGGAGACCTCCCGGCCTTCCTCGACGCCGTCCTCGCCGCCGGGGTCGACATCGTCCAGCTGCGCGACAAGGGCATGGAGGCAGCCGAGGAGCTCGAACACCTCGCGGTCCTCGCCGACGCCTGTGCGCGCCACGGCAAGCTCCTCGCGGTGAACGACCGGGCCGACGTGGCCCACACCATCCGTTCCGACGTGCTCCACCTCGGCCAGGGCGACCTGCCGGTCCCCGCGGCCCGCGCCGTCCTCGGTGACGACGTGCTGATCGGCCGCTCCACCCACGCCCGGTCCGAGGTCGACGCGGCCGTGGCCCAGCCCGGAGTCGACTACTTCTGCACCGGCCCCTGCTGGCCCACCCCGACCAAGCCCGGCCGGTCCGCCCCGGGCCTCGACCTCGTGCGGTACGCGGCCTCGCTCGGCACCCGGCGCCCCTGGTTCGCCATCGGCGGGATCGGCGCGGGCAACCTCGACGAGGTGCTGGACGCCGGGGCGCGCCGGGTGGTCGTCGTACGGGCGATCACCGAGGCCGACGATCCCGCGGCGGCCACCGCCGACCTCGCCGGAAGGATCCGGGCCCGCGCGGAGGCGTGACCGGCCCCGTGCCGGGCGTGGTCCGGGACCGTGCCGGAGCGTGGACGGCCGAATGTCCGAAGGATGGACAAAGAAACGTTCAATCCGGACATTTGGCGCTGGTCTGGTCCTGCGGTCCGCGCGCTCTGGTTAACCTGCCCATATGGCCCTTGGCACACCTACCACCAGGACGGATCACGCGCCCACGGTGCGTGAACTCCTCGCGACCGGCAAGCCCTCGTACTCCTTCGAGTTCTGGGCGCCCAAGACCGAGAAGGGCGAACGCAACCTCTGGAACGCCCTGCGCCGCGTCGAGGCGGTGCGGCCGAGCTTCGTCTCCGTGACGTACGGCGCCGGCGGCTCCACCCGGGCGGGGACGGTCAAGGCCACGCAGGAGATCGCCGCCGACACCACCCTCACCCCGGTCGCGCACCTCACCGCGGTCAACCACTCCGTCGCCGAGCTGCGCAACATGGTCGGGCAGTACGCCGACGCCGGGATCCGGAACATCCTCGCCGTGCGCGGGGACCCGCCCGGCGACCCGATGGCCGAATGGGTCGAGCACCCGCGGGGCGTGCGGTACGCGGCCGATCTGGTCCGGCTCATCAAGGAATCCGGTGATTTCTGTGTCGGGGTCGCGGCATTCCCCGAGATGCACCCGCGTTCGAGCGACTGGGACACCGACATCCGGCATTTCGTGGACAAGTGCCGTGCCGGTGCCGATTATGCGATCACCCAGATGTTCTTCAATCCCGACGATTATGTGCGCATGCGTGACCGGGTGGTCGCTGCGGGTTGCGAAACCCCGATCATTCCCGAGGTCATGCCGCTGACCAGCGTCAAACAGCTCGACCGGTTCGCACAGCTCAGCAACGCCTCTTTCCCCTCGTCGCTGAAAGAACGGATCCTCGCGGTCAAGGACGATCCCGCGGCTGTACGCTCCATTGGTATCGACTTCGCAACGGAGTTCTGCGCGAGGCTGCTTTCCGAAGGTGTGCCCGGACTGCACTTCATCACGCTCAACAACTCGACCGCGACGCTCGAGATCCACGAGAATCTCGGACTGCACAAGCAGTTGTGACCGGCCGTACCCGCCATGACCCGGGCGGTGGCCGTAGGAGGGGGCGGGCATGGGCTGGACGGTCCTCTACATCGCGTTCGGAATCGTCGCGCTGTGGCTGCTCGGCGAGGTGCTCCTGCAGTACAAGGCACGCCTGCGCTGGCGACTGCTGGCCTTCGTCGGGTTCCTCTGCGTGATCATCGGCGTCCTGGTGCAGTCGCGGTTCGTGATCGTCGTCGGCACGATCGCGTTCGCGACCGGTCAGACGTACGTCACGCTGTCCTTCCGGCGCGGCTTCTCCACCGGCTGGGCCATAGGGGGAAGCCCCGGCGAGAGCCGTCGCCGTCGCGGCGGGAAGGGCGGCAGGAGCCGGAGCGGCCGCAGGGCGGCACCCACGCTCGAAGTGCCGGACGTGGAGGCGGCGCGGGACGGGCAGGTGCCCGCGCAGCCGATGGCCGATGCTTCGCCCGCCGCCGTCTACGAGCCGGAGCCGCTGCCCGACGACACGGGGCAGTACGGCGTCTACTCCGATCACTCCCGCGCGGCACGGGGCGGCGGCCTCGACGACCAGGCACAGACGCGGCTGCAGCCGCAGTACGCCGCGTACAACGGCGGCACCGACCCCGCCGCGTACCCGGCGCCGGGCCACGACACGTTCCCGGCCGGCCCTGCCGCGTTCGCCACCGATCAGGACGTGTTCGCCGCCGGCAACCCGGCGTTCCCGACCGGTCAGGACGCGTTCGCGACCGGTCATGACTCCCTGAGCGGCCAGAACTCCTTCGCCGGGCCGTACGACTACGGCACGGGCGGGCAGCAGCGGTACGCCGCGTACTCCGACCCCTACATCGGGACCGGCACCGCGGGCGGTCCCGCCACGTACGACGGCTACGGCGACCCGTACGCCCAGCAGCAGTACGCCGAGACCCCGCCGGGCGGTGTCTGGGTGCCGCAGCAGCGCGAGGGCGAGCAGCATCCGGCCGTGCCCCCGGAGCAGCCCGCCCAGCCCGCCCAGCCCGCCCAGCCCGCCCAGCCCGCCCAGCCCGCCCCGTATCCGAACGGCTACCACAACGGCAACGGCTACGACGGGGAGCAGTACCGCTACTGAGCGCCGGGGCGCCCTCGCCGACGAGCTCGACGGGCGGCGCCCGGGGTCACTGGGAGCCCCGGAACCCGTCCCCCTCCACGATCAGCCCCGCGACCAGCGCCCCCGACATCCCGGCATGGGCGAGCCCGCCGCCCGGATGCGACCAGCCGCCCGCGAGGTGGAGCCCCGGCAGCCGGGTGCGGTTGCCGGGACGCAGATACGCCCCCTGGGCCCCGGCCAGCGCGGGCCCGGGCACCGAACCGCCCTCGGCGCCCGTGTCGGCCGCCGTCTCGGCCGGGGTACGCACCTCGGCGTGCAGGATCCGCTCCCGTACGCCGGGCACGACCGCTCCCGCCGCCTCGATCAGGGTGTCGGCGAAGCGCGCGCGGGTCGCCGGATCCGTCCAGTCCACCGTCCCGTGCGGGGCGACCGTCGCCGTCAGCGTCACCGCCTCGTGCGCGTCGTCGGGCCGGATCGTCGGGTCGTCCGGGCGCAGCACCGTCACCGTCGGCCGGTCGGCGACCCGTCCGGCGAACACCGCCTCCTGCTCCGCCGCGCCGTCCGCCGGATGCACCACCGTCCGGTGCGCGGCGTCCGCGGGCCGGGCGCCGCTCAGCGACAGCATGACCAGGAACCGGCCCGGCTCCGCCGCCCGCCCCCGTCCCGGCCCGTCCCCCTCCGTCCGCAGCGCCTCACCGGGCACCAGGCCGGGGCGCGGCCGGACCCCCAGCACCACGTGTTCGGCCTCCGCGACCGTGCCGTCCACGAACTCGACGCCCGCCGCCCGGCCGTCCTTCTCGACCACCCGGGCCGCTTCGCGGCCCAGGGCGAACTCCACCCTCCGGGCCAGGCACCGCTCGTACACCGCCCGTGCCAGGGCCCGGATCCCGCCCTCGACGTACCAGCTGCCGAAGGTCTCCTCCATGTACGGCAGCAGGGCGGCGGCGGCCGGTGCGCGGCGCGGGTCCAGGCCGTACGACAGGGCGTAGCCGTCGAGCAGGGCGGCCAGCCGGGGGTCCGCCAGCTCCCACGCGCCGACCTCCGCCACGGTGCCCGCCTGCCGGGCCGGCCGCAGCAGCCGGCGCTGCCGCGGCGCGGGATACGGATCACGAGCGAGCACCTGCCAGTCGGGGCGCAACGGCTCCTCCAGGAGCGGGCGTCTCGACCGGTCCCAGGCGTCCCGCGCCCGGTCGAGGAACGCGCCCCAGGACGAGCCCGCTCCGCCCCCGAGCGCGGCGTCCAGCGCGGCGACCACCCCGGCCCGCGAGGCGTTCGGCAGCGAGACGGCCGTGCCGTCCGCGAAGACGTGACGGCTCGCCGGATCGACCTGGGTCATCGTGACGCACCGCTCCAGCGGCTCCTTGCCCGTCTTCACGAACAGGTCGCGGTAGACCGCGGGCAGATGCAGCAGCATGGGGCCGGTGTCGAAGGCGAAACCGTCATGGGCATACCGGCCGACCGAGCCGCCGAAGGTCTCCGACCGCTCGTACACCGTCACCCGGTGGCCTGCCACGGCGAGCCGGGCGGCCGCCGCCATCGCGCCCATCCCGGCGCCGATCACCGCAATTCGTGCCATGCCAGCGACCTTAACCGCCCACCTCCGCCACCCCGTCCACGGGCCTCGCGACCGTCCGCGGCACTCAGACCGGCGGCCCGGGAGCACCCGCCGCGGCCAGGCGCCGCTCCTCGCGCCGCCGGGCCCTGCGGCGCAGGAACCGGCGGATGCGGGACGTCAGGAAGACGACGGCCACCAGGCCGAGCAGCAGCAGCGTCGCCGCGATGATCGCGGCCGCCAGCGGATGGAACACGGCGAAGACGACGATCCCCGCCACGCCCAGGTCCTCGGCAGCGCTCACCACGATGTTGCTGAACGGCTCGGGGGAGGTGTTGACCGCCATCCTGGTGCCCGCCTTCACCAGATGGCTGACCAGTGCCGTGGAACCGCCGATGGCACCGGCCGCGATATCCGGCAGCGAGCCGCTCTCGCCCGCCAGCAGCGCCGCCACGACCGCACCGGCGATGGGCCTGACGGCGGTCTGCAACGCGTCCCAGGCCGTGTCCACGTACTGGATCTTGTCCGCGACCATCTCGCACAGGAACAGCACACCGGCCACGACCAGGACGTCCGTGCGCTGCAGCGCCGCGGGCACCTCGTCGGAGAGACCGGTCACGCCGAAGACACCGAGCAGCAGGACCACCGCGTAGGCGTTGATCCCGCTCGCCCAGCCGCTCGTGAACACCAGGGGAAGTACGGACACGGACGTGATGGTAGCCAGACGGACCCCGGTCCCGCGCGGGGTTCCTCGCAGGACGTGAGTATCCGTACCTAGACGGTGAGATGAGTAGGTACGCGGATGGGTTCCCTCCCGCGAGGACGGAAGAGTGGAACGCGGACAGGGGAGCGGCGCGCGGCACCGCCGGCACGGGGCGGCGGAACGGGCGCGGCACCCCTTCCGGACCCGGGGGGTACGGGGGAGAACGAAGGAGAGCCCGCGGGCCACGGGGAGAACGTGGCGGGGGGAAGGGCTCTCCGGCAGCGAGGATGACGCCGGTTCGGCGTGGGCCCGGGGGGATCGGGCCTCACCGGACCGGCGTCCTCGCACACCGGCCCGGCGAGGGGCGGATCAGCGCCCGCTGACCCGCCCGCGCAGCAGCAGCGACAGCGCCGAATGCACGTCGTCGATCGACCGTTCCGGCTGGAACGCCTGCCAGTCCAGGGCCGCCACCAGCACCATGCCGACCAGGGCGGCGGCCGTCAGCGGAATGTCGATCTCCTCGCTGAGCTCACCGCGCTCCACGCCGTCGCGCAGCACCCCCTCGACCACGGTCACCGCCTCCTGACGCACCACCAGGAGGGTCGACTGCCAGGCCCGGTTGGTGCGCCACAGCTCCGCGACGTAGAGCTGGGTGAAGGCCGGGTAGCGGTCGATGAAGACCAGGCCCGCCCTGATCATCGCGTCCAGGGCCTCGACCCGGGTGCCGCCGCGCTCCTTCGTCCCCTCGGCCGCGGAGCGCAGCGACGCGGTGAGCAGCCCGACGCCATGACGCAGCAGTTCCTCGAAGAGCTCGGTCTTGCTCTTGAAGTTGTAGTAGACCGTGCCCTTGGCGACCCCGGCGCGCTCGGCGATCTCGTCCACCGTGGTCGCCGAGAAACCCTTCTCGGCGATGAGGGTCACAGCCGCCTCGTAGAGCTTCTGCCGGGTGGCTTGGCGGCGCGTGCCGCTGCTGCTTTCCATGCCCTTGATTCTCACAGGTTCCGGCGCGCTCACAGACTCAGCTCCGGATGCAGTCGGTCCAGCGTCCACACCTGCTTGCGGCGCGCGGCGAACGCGGTCAGGGCGAGCGCCCCCGCCGTGAAGGCCAGCAGTACCGCGGAGCCCTGCCAGACCGGGCCGAGCCCGCCGCCCGTGATCAGCCTGCGCAGCCCGTCGACGATGTAACTCATCGGCAGGTAGGGATGGATCGCGTTGAAGAAGCCGGGGCTGGTCTGCACGGGATACGTGCCCCCGGCCGAGGTCAGCTGGAGCATCAGCACGGCCAGCACCAGGATGCGTCCGGCGGCCCCGAACTGGGCGTTGAGCCACTGCACGATCGCGGCGAAGCAGCAGGTCACCAGCGCGAGGAAGCCGATCGTCCCGGCGGCTCTGGTCATCTCCAGTCCAAGTCCCCAGTGCAGTACGGACATCAGGGCGGCGACCTGGAGCAGGCCGATCGCGGCCACCGGCAGCCAGCCCGCGAAGGCGATCCGCCAGGCGGAGGCTCCGGCGGCGAGCGCCCGCCGGTTGAGCGGCTGGATGAGCATGTACGCCACCATCGCGCCGACCCAGAGGGACAGCGGGATGAAGTAGGGCGCGAAGCCGGTGCCGTAATTGGGGGCGGCGTGCAGCGACTTGGAGGCCAGCTGCACCGGGTCGGCCATGACCTCCGAACGCGCCTCGCGGTCCTTCGCGTCGTAGTCGGGGATCTTGCCGACGCCGTCGTTGAGGCCCTGGGCGAGGCTGGTGGAGCCGTCGCCGAGCCGGACCAGGCCGCTGTCCAGGTCGGTGGCGCCCTTCTTGAGGTTGCCGACGCCGGTGTCCAGGTCGGTGGAGCCGGTCCTGGCCGAGGCGAGACCGGTGTGCAGTTCGCCCGCTCCCTTGGCGACCTTGTGGGCGCCGGTGTTGAGCGCGTTGACCTTCGACACGGCGGACTTGAGGTCCTCGTCCAGGCGCGGCGCGCTCTCGGCCAGGTCGTCGGCCTGCCGCTGCAAGGTGTTCAGCTGGGACCGCAGCTTCTTCAGATTCCCGTTCTCGTTCGTCACCAGTGTGTTGACGTCGTCGGCGACCTTCGCGACGTCGACCGCCGCGGTCTTCGCGCGCTCGAGCGGCGGGCAGGCGGAGGCGGCGTCGTCGGCGGGCGGTGCTTGCGCGCACGTGGTGCGGTAGACCTCGGCCAGGTCGTCGGAGGCCTTGCGGGCGGTGGTGGCCGCGGTGGGCGCCGCCTCGACCAGCAGGTCGAGGTTGTCCCGTACGGTCTGCGCGGAGTCGGCCACCAGCCGGGCGGTGTCACCGATCGACTTGCCGTTGTCCTTCAGGAACGGGCGTGCGTGGGACGCCACCGCGTTGACCTTGTCGGCCAGTGACTGGGTTCCGTTCGCGACCTGCCGGGAGCCGGATTCGAGGTCCCCGGCGCCCTTGTCGAGCTTGATGATCCCGCCGGCCAGGTTGCTGCTGCCGTTCTTGGCGTTCTTCAGTCCGTCGGCGAGGTCCTGCGAGCCCTTCTTCGCCTTTCCGATGCCGCCCTTGAGGTCGTCGGCGCCCTTGGCGGCCTTCGCCGTCGCGTCGTGCAGATCGGAGAAGTTGATGAAGATGCGGTCGTAGAAGGTCCGGGAGGCGTTGGTCGACGCGGCGGTGCGCACCTCGGAGAAGACCGAACGGGAGATCTGGCCGACGATGTAGTTGTTGGCGTCGTTCGTGCGCACCTGGAGCGCGCCGGTCTCGGGGGAGTCGCCCGAACTGGAGGCGATACGCTCGCTGAAGTCCGACGGCATGGTGAGCGAGAGGTAGAACGTGCCGTTCTCGACGCCCTTGTGGGCCTCGGCGGAACTCACCTCGTGCCACTCGAAGGTCTTGGAGTCGAGCAGCTTGCCGGTGATCTCGTCACCGGCCCCGACGTGCTTCCCGCCGACGGTGGCGCCCTTGTCGTCGTTGACCAGCGCGACCGGGATCTTGTCGAGGCGGCCGTACGGGTCCCAGAAGGAGCACAGGTACAGGGCGCCGTAGAGCAGCGGCAGGAGCAGCAGCGCGATCAGCGCGGCGACCGGCAGCTTCCCCCGGCCGAAACGCCTCAGCTCAAGCGCGGCAAGTCTCGGCGAACGCATCGGCCGGCCGTCCTTCCTCGGTGGTGGTCCCGTCGGCGGGGGCCTCGTCGGCCGCGGGCCCGTCGGTGGTGGTCGTGGCGGCCGGGGTGTCGTCGGCCGCGGTGCCGCGTGCGTGCGCCGGTGCGGCCGCGGCGTCGGTCCGTACGACGACGGCGCCCTCGGGTGCCTGGCTGCACACGGCGAGCACGGTGGTGCCGCCGTCGGCGACGGACCGCAGTAGTTCCCAGGCCTGGGCGCGCTCGGCGTCGGAGAGCTTGAGGTCGGTGTCGTCAACCGCGAGCAGCCGGGGCCGGCCGATCAGTGCGAGGGCGATGGACAGCCGCAGCGCCTCCAGCCGTTCCAGATCCCGCACGGAGGTGCGTTCGCCCTTGGGCAGGGTGGCGGGGTCGAGCCCGGCGGCGTCCAGCGCCGCGTCGATCCGCCCCCGCGCGGCGGCCACGCGCTCGGCGCGCGGGCGCAGCAGGGCGCGCAGCGAGCCGTCGTAGCGATGCCGGAGCAGGGCCTGCTCGCGCAGGTGCTCGGCGACGGTGAAGGCCGGGTCGAGTTCGTTGACCCCGGGCACCTGGCCCAGTGCGCTGATACGGCGCACGGCGGCCATCTTGCGGGGCAGACGCAGTCCGCCGACCTTCGCCCGGCCCTCGGTGGGGCGCATCCGGCCGGTGAGCGCGAGCAGCAGGCAGGTGCGGCCGGAGCCGGACGGTCCCTCGATCGCGACCAGCGACCCGGGCCCGGCCTCGATGTCCACGCCCCGGAAGACCCAGCCGCGCGGCCCCTTGAGGCCGAAGTCCCCGGCGGCGACGGCCGCCCCGTGCGGGCTGTCCACAGGCTCTCCCTTGTTTTGAACTGACTAGTCAGTTCAAAAAGATTATCCGGAACTCGGGCCCGAGGCAAAACGCGGTCGCGGTGCCGGCCGAGGCGCCTCCCCGCCACCGGGAGGAACAGCAGGTCGACGGGCGGATCGGGCCGATTGTCAGTGGTGCCCGCCACCATGGATGCGTACGGCCACGAAGTCGTTGCGCGACGGAAGTCGTCGCACGAGACAGGAGGTTCCGTCATGGCCCACTCCTCCGCTGCGGCCGCGCCCCGGCGCCGCGCGGGCGGCCCTGCCCCCTCACCGACCGGTCCGGGCGACGACGTCCACCCCGTCCCGCGCCGCACCGCTGCACCCCCGGCCGCCCTCGACCTGCTCGCCCAGGCCCGCGCCGGCCTCGACGAGGCCGCCACCCTCGACGTGCCGAACGAGCGCTACGCGACCGCCCACCTCGCGGCCCTGCGCACCGCCGCCGCGGTGCTCGCCGTGCGGGGCCGCCCGGAGACCACCCGGCGGCGCCGGGAACGGATCCGCAGCGCCTGGGAGGTTCTGCCCGAAACGGCTCCGGAGCTGACCGAATGGAGCGCGCTGTTCGCCTCCGGCGCCCGTCGCAGGGCCCGCGCGGAAGCCGGTATACCGGGCGCGGCCAGTCGGCGGGATGCCGATGACCTGCTGCGGGACGTCGAGATGTTCCTGCGCCTGGTCGAGCGGATGCTGAGGCTCCAGCCGGTCCTCCCGCGGCCCCGGAGGGACCGGCCCGACGCGCGATGACGGCGACGGCGGCGCGAGGCAATAAGGTGGAGAGCACCTGTACCACCTGCACTGTTCACGCTCCGCCGTCACCGGCGGCACCGTGCCGAGGAGTCAACTGCCGTGTCGGACCAGCTGCGCCCCCGCGCCTCCCTCCGTACCGCCGTGGTCTGGGAGGTCCTGAAGGACGCCCTCGACCGCCAGGTCAAGGCGACCGGCCGGGACGCACTGGACGTACTGGACACCGGTGGCGGCACCGGCAACTTCGCGGTGCCCGTCGCCCGTCTCGGCCACCGCGTCACCGTCGTCGACCCCAGCCCCAACGCGCTCTTCGCGCTGGAGCGCCGCGCCGCCGAGGCCGGGGTCGCCGACCGCGTCCGCGGGGTCCAGGGCGACATCCACGGCCTGTTCGAGGTGGTCGAGCGCGGCGGCTTCGACACGGTCCTGTGCCACGGCGTCCTGGAGTACGTGGACGACCCCGCCGAGGGCGTCCACAACGCCGTCGAGGCGCTCCGCCCGTCCGGGGCCCTCAGCCTGCTCGCAGCCGGGCTCGGCGGCGCCGTCCTGGCCAGGGCACTGGCCGGCCACTTCACCGAGGCGAGGCAGGCGCTCACCGATCCGGCGGGCCGCTGGGGCGCGGGGGACCCGGTGCCCAGGCGTTACACCGCCGAGCAGCTCACCGAGCTGGTCTCCGCGGCGGACGTGGAGGTCGCGGCCGTCCACGGCGTACGGGTCTTCGCCGACCTGGTGCCCGGCGTCCTGGTGGACACCGAGCCCGGCGCCATGGACGCGCTGCTCAAGCTGGAGGCGGCCGCCGCCGAGCTGCCCGCGTTCCATTCGGTGGCGACTCAGCTGCACGTCCTGGGCACGAAGCGCGCCTGAGCGCCACCAGGGCCGTTCCTTCGAACCGCCGTCGTTCGCCCGGCGGCCGGGCCGCGCGGCGTCCGGTGCTTCCCCGAGTTCTCGGCTCCGCTCGAACAGGGGGGACCCCATTGATCTCAGGGCGGGGGACCGCCCTCGTGGCTGGACGTACACCGCTCTCGTACTGGACGTACAAGGATGATTCCGGCAATGCGGCGCGTGCGCGTGGCCGGGTGTCGCGCAACCGCCACCGGTTCGAGGACACGGCCCGCCGGGCGACCGCAACCCGGCCGCACGGCGCTGGTCGGCCGCAGCACGGCTGATCAGGGACGCAGCCGCAGACGGAGTACGTCCCGAGACGCCCGATCGGGGGCCGCGCCCCGTATGATCGGAGGACAGCATCCGGCATGACGGATCGGAGGTCGGGGAATCTACGCCTCAACAGCCGATCCTTCGTGGCGGCCCGGACTGGCTGTGTGGCAAAGAGGGCGGGTTTCACGGGGGCGATTCCCTGCCTATCCTGGAAGGGCCGCAGACCGGCCGCCCCCCGCGGCCGACGACGAGGAGGACTCCGTGCCGCTCTCGGAGCACGAGCAGCGAATGCTCGAGCAGATGGAGCGAGCGCTGTACGCCGAAGATCCCAAGTTCGCGACAGCGCTCGAGGGAAGCGGGCTGCGTACGTACACCCGACGACGGGTCTACCAGGCGGTCGCAGGCTTCCTTGTGGGTATCGCGCTCCTCATGGCCGGAATGGTCGCCCAGCAGATCTGGATCGGCGTGGTGGGATTCCTCGTCATGCTGGGTTGCGCGGTCCTCGCGGTCACTGGTTGGCGCAAGGCGCCCAAGCCGGGGGAGCATCCGGCGGCCGACGTCGGCGGTGCGAACCGTCGGCCCAGGCAGCGTCGAACGGTGATGGACCGGATCGAGCAGCGGTGGCAGCGCCGCCGCGACGAACAGGGCCGCTGACGGACAGGGCCGCTGGGGACGCTGTTGGGGACGCCGTCCTCGAACTGCCGTCCGGCCGGGCGAGCACGCAGGCATCCCGAGGCCCGAAGCACGCTTGAGCGAGGGGCGACCGCGACACCGCGGTCGCCCCTCGTCCGTGCTCGGGCCCGTCCTCGAACCGCCGGCGTTCGGCCGGAGGCCGGGCCGTGCGTGCCAGGCACCGCACGGCAGGCGGCGGTTCGAGGACAGGCCCTCGCGCCGTCGCAGACGCCGTCGCCGGGGACCGCGTTCCCGCAGACGTCATCCCCACCGGCGGGACGGCCCGCGCAGCCGACCCGCCCACCGGATCCGGCCCCGCCGCGCCGCCCACCCCTCGCCGAACGCCGCCCAGCGCTCCGACGCGGCACGGGCCACCCGAGCGGCCGAGCGCGGCGCGACGACGGCGCGGACTCGCGTCCTCCGCCCGGCCGACTCCCACAGCCCGGCCCGTACCGCCTCCACGTCCTCGGCGAGCCCTGTGCCGGGCCGGGGCTCCGGGGCGTAGAGCACCTGCTCCACCGCGCCCGCGACCCGGTGCACCGCGGCGGACGCGTCGGGGCCGAGCCGCCCCAGCCGCACCAGCCGCTCGGCCGCCTTGCGCGGCGTCAGGGAGTCGTCGGGCCCGATCCCGTGGTCCCAGGCCGTGTCGATGACCTCCCGCCAGGCCGCCAGCGTCCTGGCCGTCGTGTCCGTCGGGGTGCGTCCCGCCGGGAGACCCAGCCGCCGTCTGCGCACACGGAGCCGCCAGATCAGGGGCAGCAGCGGCAGCGCCAGGACCACCAGGGCGATCGCGGCCAGGCCGACAACGGTGCCCGGCGGCGTCCCCGAGTCCGTCGGAACCGCCGCGCCCGGCGCCGCCGAGCTGCCGCACTCGCCCTGCTTGCGCATGGGGGCCGGGCAGTCGTCCGCCACGGACGGTTCGGCGCTCGGGACCGCCGAGGGTCCGCTCTCCGGCACGGCGGGGGCGGGCGTCTCACCGCTCGGGGCGTCCGGCAGTGTGTAGGACGGGGCGGTACCCCGCGTGGGGGTGGGCTCGAAACGCGTCCACCCGATGCCCTCGAAGTACAGTTCCGGCCAGGCATGAGCGTCGCGCAGCCCCACCGACATCGAACCGTCCGGCTGCGGGGTGCCGGGAGTGAAGCCCACCGCGACCCGCGCCGGAATTCCCAGCGTCCGGGCCATCGCGGCCATCGTGAACGAGAAGTGGACGCAAAAACCCTGCTTCTCTTTGAGGAACCGGGCGATCGCGGCGCTCCCGGTGCCCGAGTCGACGGAGGTGTCGTAGGCGAAACCGCCGTCCGAGGCGAAGAAGTCCTGAAGCTTCACCGCGCGCTCGTAGTCGTTGCCGGCGCCCTTGGTCACCTCGGCCGCGGTCTCGCGGACCACCTTCGGCAGCGACCGCGGGACGCGGGTGTACTCCTGCCGCAGGGCGGAGGGCACGGCGCCCGCCGTGGCGAGCTGGTCGGCCGTCGGCCGGACCACCAGGCTGGAGACCCGGTACTGTGCGCCGCCCGTCGTCTCCCCGTCGTCACCGACGAGGGTCCGCCCCGCCGGCTCGTACCGCCACTTCCCGCCGACCCTGACCTCGATCGCGGGGTAGGGGAGCGGCAGATAGGTCTGCCGGTAGGAAGGGGCGGCGGAGATGCTCGACCGGACCTCGGTGACCGTGACGTCCGGGCCGAGACCCGCCGGGGCCGGGAGCCGCTTCGGCACGTCCTGCAGCCGGCGCGTCGAGGGGCGCCACTCGCTCCCGTCGAACGTGTCCAGGGCCAGGATCCGCAGATAGAAGTCCTGCGGGTTGCCGGAATCGGTGCGGTAGGAGATCACCTGCCGGTTGTCCGCCTGGGTCAGATTGTCCTGCATGGACACCAGGGGATTCACCGCGGAGATCGTGCCGCCGCCCTTGCCTTCCCCGGACCGCGCGTCGGCCAGCAGACCGCCGTCGAGCGCGGGCAGCGCCGCCGGGACCAGCAGGGAGATGCCCAGCGCCAGCACGCCGATGCGGCGCCCGGTACGGACCGGGGCCATCGGCCGGCCGCCGGAGAGGACGCCGCCCGCACCGCCCCGGGACCCGGCGCCACCGCCGAAGACCCGCCCCCACTGGGAGAGCCGGTCCCGGCCCTCGGCCAGCAGGAGCAGCAGATAGCCACCGGCCGCCAGCAGGAACCAGAGCCAGTCCGCCCCGCCCTCGGACAGCCCCGCCGCGACCGAGAACAGCGCGAGGAGCGGCAGACCGGCCGGTGCCGCGCTGCGGAACGTCACGGCGAGCGCGTCCACCAGCAGACCGACCAGCAGCACGCCGCCGATCAGCATCAGCCGGATGCCGTCCGTCGCCGGTGCGGGCGTGGCGTACCGGCCGACGTCCTCCGCGCCCGACACCAGCAGATGCGCCAGCCGCTGGACCGCCTCCGGGCCCGGCAGGACGCCGGCCACCGCCTGCTCCTTGGCGAACACCAGTGTCAGCAGGACCAGCGCGACCAGCGCCTGCGCGACGACGACCAGCGTGCGGGGCACCGGTGCCCGACGGATCAGCGCGCCCGCCCCGGCCTGCACCGCCAGCAGGATCGCGGCCGGCAGGATCCACACCGCCGGCTCGACCAGCGGCAGCATCGAGCACGCCGCCATCAGCGTCGCCGCGACGGCGCACAGCGTCATCCGACCACGACCGCTCATGACCATCCCCCGGAGAAACCCGTCGTGCCGACGGCGGCGGGCCCGTCCGCCGCCCCGGCCTGTCCCGCCCGCCGCCAGTGATCGGCGAGACCGGCCCCCCGCCCCACCGGGACCGCCGTCCATCCCGATTCGCGCAGCAGCCGCAACCGCCGCTCGAACGCCTCCCGCGCCCCCGAGGCAGGGACGCCGTCCGTCTCCCAGTCCGCGCCGTCCAGCACGAACGCCACGGCACCCGCGCTGCGCCGCCGTATCCGGGCCACCTCCGCCGCCCGCTCCTCGTCGAGGTCCCCGAAGAACGCGATGAGCAGCCCGTCGCCGTCACGCAGCATGTCGTACGCGCGCGACAGACCGGTTCCGTCGGAGTGGTCGATCACCGCCAGGGCGTCCAGCATCAGGCTCGCCGACTCGGCGGACTCGTGCGCCGACCCCGCGAGACCACCCGCCGCCGCACCCGGGAGGGCGTTCCCCTCGTCCGTCAGCAACCGGACCGAGTAGCCCCGTTCCAGCATGTGCACCAGGGCGGACGCCGCCCCGGACACCGCCCACTCGAAGGCGGAATCCGGCCCGGCTCCCCGGTACGCGGTCCGTCGGGTGTCCAGCAGCACCGTGCACTGCGGACGCTGCGGCTGCTCCTCGCGCCGCACCATCAGCTCCCCGTGGCGCGCGGTCGAGCGCCAGTGCACCCGGCGCAGGTCGTCGCCGTGCCGGTAGCCGCGCGGAATGACGTCGTCGTCGCCGGCGAGGGCGGGCGACCGCTGCCGCCCCTCGCCGTACCCCGGGGCCCCGCCCGCCAGGCGCACCGGCGGCAGCGGCTCGGTCCGCGGTACGACGACGAGCGTGTCGTACGCGCTGAAGGAGCGGGTGAGCTCGCACATGCCGAACGGGTCGCTCAGCCGCAGCTGCAGCGGCCCCAGCGGATAGCGCCCCCGCAGATCCGACCGCACCCGGTAGGACACCTCGCGCCGCCCGCCCGGCTCCATCCGGTCCAGCACGAACCGGGGCCTGGGCCCGAGCACGTAGGGCACCCGGTCCTGGAGCATCAGCAGCCCGGTCGGCAGCCGCGACACGTTCTCCATCCGCAGATGGACCCGTGCCTCCGCGCCCGCGGGGACCCGGGACGGCGCGAGCCGGCGGGTGCCCGCGACCCGGTGACGCGTGCGGACGAGCACCACCACGCACACCAGCGGCAGCGCGGCGAGCAGCAGCCCGACCCGCAGCAGATCCGCCTGGCCCAGCACGTAGGCGCAGACCACCGCGGCGACACCGGCCGCGAGGAAGGACCGCCCGCGCGTGGTCAGCCCGCTCAGAGCGGCCCGAAGAGCGCCCCCGCCGTCGCCGTCGTCCCTGGGGTCCGGCCCCCCGGCGGCCATCACACCCGCCGCGCGCCGGGCCGCGTCCGGTCGTACCCCGGACGGCCCGGTGCGGGCATCCGGACGCCGCCGTCGGCGGACGGCACCGGTGTCCGCCCGAGGATCTCCAGCACGACCTCCTCGGCGGTGCGGCGGTTCAGCTGGGCCTGCGCCGTCGGCAGCAGCCGGTGCGCGAGCACCGCGACCGCCAGCGCCTGCACGTCGTCCGGCAGGCAGTAGTCGCGGCCGGCCAGCGCCGCCGAGGCCCTCGCCGCGCGCAGCAGGTGCAGGGTGGCCCGCGGCGACGCGCCGAGCCTGAGGTCGGGATGGCCGCGCGTGGCCCCGACCAGCTCCACGGCGTACCGCCGCACGGGGTCGGCCACATGGACGGTCCGCACCGCCTCGATCAGTTTCGCGATCTCATGGGCGTGCGCCACCGGCTGCAGATCGTCGAGCGGCGACAGCTCGCCGTGCACGTCGAGCACCCGGAGCTCCGCCTCCGCGCTCGGGTAGCCCATCGACACCCGTGCCATGAACCGGTCGCGTTGGGCCTCGGGCAGCGGGTAGGTGCCCTCCATCTCCACAGGGTTCTGGGTGGCCACCACCATGAACGGGTCGGGCAGCTCGTACGTGTGCCCGTCGATGGTGACCTGACGCTCCTCCATCGACTCCAGCAGGGCCGACTGCGTCTTCGGCGAGGCGCGGTTGATCTCGTCGCCGATCACGATCTGCGCGAAGATCGCGCCCGGCTTGAACTCGAAGTCCCGCCGCTGCTGGTCGAAGACGGACACGCCGGTGATGTCCGAGGGCAGCAGGTCCGGTGTGAACTGGATGCGCCGCACCGAGCAGTCGACGGACCGGGCCAGCGCCTTGGCCAGCATCGTCTTGCCGACCCCGGGGACGTCCTCGATGAGGAGGTGCCCCTCCGCGAGCAGCACGGTCAGCGAGAGCCGCACGACCTCGGGCTTGCCCTCGATCACGCTCTCCACCGACCTGCGCACCCGCTCCGTGATCGCGGTCAGATCTGTGAGGCTCGCTCGATCGTCATAGGTCGTCACCCGGCCCTCCTCGGCCCTGTCCCACGCTCACCAGGAGCAGAGGGGATACCCCATTCACGGACCGGATGCGCGCGCGGCGGTCCGGCCCACCCCGAAACACGGACACCTCACCGGAAGCGTCCGGCGAGATGTCACACGCGCATTCTTGTGCCGTTATCGCTTCGTGTCACTCGCCTGTGGACAACTCGGGGCGGTATGTCGGGTTCGATGGGTTTCATCGGGATCCACAGGGGCCGTCCGAGGGGACGGGAGGCCGTCCGGACGTCCAGGATGTGGCCCTGACGGCAAGGAGGCGGCCCTGACGGCGGGAAGTCGGCCCTGACGGTCGGGGGGCGGTCAGGCGACGGGGAGCACCTCGCGCAGCAGGCCGGTCGTCACGTCGAAGACGAAACCGCGGACGTCGTCCGTGTGCAGAAGGAACGGCGAGGTGCGCACGCGCTGCATCGACTGCCGCACGTCCTGATCGGCGTCCTTGTACGCCTCCACCGCCCAGACCGGACGCTGTCCGACCTCCGCCTCCAGTTCCTGGCGGAATTCCTCGGTGATCGATTCCAGACCGCAATTCGTGTGGTGGATCAGGACGATGCTGCGGGTGCCGAGCGCCCGCTGGCTGATGGTCAGCGAACGGATGACGTCGTCGGTGACCACACCGCCCGCGTTGCGAATGGTGTGGCAGTCGCCGAGCGCGAGACCGAGCGCGTCGTGCAGGTCGAGCCGGGCGTCCATGCACGCGACCACGGCGACGTGCAGGACCGGCTTGGCGTCCATGCCCGGGTCCTCGAAATCTGCGGCGTACCGGACGTTCGCCTCGACCAGGCGGTCGGTGACCGTGCCCCCGGTGCGGTCCGGGGCGGCAACAGGTGCGGAGGGCCCGGCGGGGGAGTGCGCGGAAGTCGACATGGCTACGACGTTATCTCCCGCGCCCGGCCGCGTCGTGCTGTGGAAGGGGACAAAGAACGTCAACGACTTCTGTTGTGAGGTAACCCACAAGTCTCACAACAGTTCATTCCACCGGGTGAAGGACCAGGTGGACGAGGGGCCCGGCGACGCGCTGTCCGGCTGATTGATCGGGAATCGATCGAATGGCAGGGTGGACTAAAGTGACGGGAAGTTACGACACCCCGCACATTCCGTGGAATTCCCCCGTGTGCCGCGTACGTACGGTCCGGCCCTCTCCCGCTCGACGGTCGCCCGGTGCCCCTTCCCCGGCGCCGGACGGCCTCCCCTTCCGAGCGGGCGGGGACCCGCCCGTACGTCCGTCGCACCGGACCTGAGCCTGAGAGGGCGCATGAGCCAGACCCGACACGTCCCGGTGATGCTCCAGCGGTGCCTGGACCTGTTGGCCCCTGCTCTGGAGGCATCGGAGCCGCAGCATCCCGTGGTCGTCGACTGCACCCTCGGCCTCGGCGGGCACAGCGAGGCGCTGCTCTCGGCGTTCCCCTCGGCGCGGCTGATCGCCCTCGACCGGGACAAGGAGGCGCTGCGGCTCTCCGGCGAGCGACTCGCCCCGTACGGCGACCGGGCCACCCTGGTGCACGCGGTCTACGACGAACTGCCCGAGGTGCTCGCCAGGCTCGGCGTCCCGAAGGTCCAGGGCGTCCTGTTCGACCTCGGCGTCTCCTCCATGCAGCTGGACGAGGCCGACCGCGGCTTCGCCTACGCCCAGGACGCCCCGCTCGACATGCGCATGGACCAGACCACGGGCGTCAGCGCCGCAGAGGTCCTCAACACCTACCCCCCGGGCGAACTGGTCCGGATCCTGCGCGCGTACGGCGAGGAGAAGCAGGCCAAGCGGATCGTCTCGGCGATCGTGCGCGAGCGCGAGAAGGAGCCGTTCAGCAACAGCGCCCGGCTCGTCGAGCTGATCCGTGACGCGCTGCCGCAGGCCGCCAAGCGCACCGGGGGCAACCCCGCCAAGCGCACGTTCCAGGCGCTGCGCATCGAGGTCAACGGCGAGCTCGCCGTCCTGGAACGGGCCATTCCGGCCGCGGTGCGGAGCCTCGCGGTCGGCGGACGCATCGCCGTCCTCTCGTACCACTCGCTGGAGGACAGGCTGGTCAAGCAGGTCTTCGCGGCGGGCGCCGCCACCACGGCACCGCCCGGACTGCCCGTCGTGCCCGAGCGCTACCAGCCCCGGCTGAAGCTGCTGACGCGCGGCGCGGAGCTGCCCACGGAGGAGGAGGTCGCCGAGAACCGTCGCGCCGCCCCCGCCCGGCTGCGCGGCGCCGAGCGGATCCGCGAGGACGAGCGATGAGCACCCGGCGTCCCGGGGCCCCGACAGCGGCGACGAGCGGGGCGGCACGGTGAGCGGACCGGCCCGGCAGGCGAGGGTGCGGGCCGCGCGGCTCGCCCGGCTGATGCCGTCCGGCCCCAGCACTGCGGCCCGTACCCCCTTCGTCCTGCTCGTCGTCCTGCTCCTCGGCGGTGGTCTGATCGCGCTCCTGATGCTCAACTCGGCCATCAACGAAGGATCGTTCAAGCTGAGCGAGCTGAAGAAGCGGACCACCGAGCTGACCGACGAGGAGCAGGCACTCCAGCACGACGTCGACGGCCTCTCCAGGCCGGACGCGCTGGAGCGACGGGCCCGCGAACTGGGCATGGTGCCCGGTGGCAGCCCCGCCTTCCTCGGCCCGAACGGCAAGGTGCGGGGCGTACCCGACGAGGCCACCGCCGAACCGATCCCCGAGCCCACCACCGCACCGCCGCGCAAGCCCGTCCCCCCTGCCTCCGGGACGGCGACCGCGACCGCGCGGGCCACCGACCCGGTACCGGCCTCGCCCACCCCCTCGGCGACGGCCGTTCCCACGGGCGCCATCCCCACGGGCGCCGCCCCGAACCCGTCCACCGGGCCGAGCACCCCGGCGGACCAGCCCTCGACGAGCCCCGGCAGGTGACGCAGTGCCGCCCAAGGAACCACCGCGCCGCCGGGTCCCCGGCCCCGCACGCCCGCGCGGCTCCGCGGGAGGCAAGGGCCGCCCCCGGCCCGCCCCCCGCAGGTCCGCGCCCCCCGCGTCCCGCTCCCGCGCGCCCCGCAACCGCCCCGCGCGCCGCCTGCGGCTCGGCAGCCCGCGCCCCCGCCTCCGCCTGGTCGGCCTCACCCTGACGCTCGTCATGCTGGTGTTCGTGGTCCGGCTCCTCCAGGTCCAGGCCGTCGACGCCAACGCGTACGCGGCCAAGGCCGAGGTGAACCGCTACTTCAAGCACACCGTCGCCGCCGAGCGCGGCCGGATCACCGACCGCCGCGGCGTCGCGCTGGCCACCAGCGTCGACGCGTACGACATCACCGCGGACCCGTCGATGTTCACGCCCGAGTTCAGCAAGATCCCCGACGCGCCCCGGCAGGCGGCCGAACTCCTCGCCCCGATCCTCGGCGCCGACGCCACCGAGCTGACCGCCAAGCTGACCGGTAAGGGCCGCTACGCCGTCCTGGCCCGCCGGCAGACCCCGCAGGTCTGGAACCAGATCAGGGACCTCAAGTCCGTCTTCGCCGAGAAGGCGGCCAAGGACAAGGCGGCGGGCGGCCCCGGGGGCAATGTGCTGGCGGGCGTCTTCCAGGAGGCGACCACCAAGCGGGTCTATCCCAACGGGGGACTCGCCGCCGGGATACTGGGCTACGTCAACGCCGAGGGCAAGGGCGCGGGCGGCCTGGAGGCGCAGCTGAACAAGCAGCTCGCGGGCGAGGACGGCACGATCAGCTACGCCCAGTCCGGCGGCCGGAGGGTGCCCACCGCGGGCACCAAGGAGGTCCCGGCCGTGCCCGGCTCCGACATCGAGCTGACCATCGACCGCGACATCCAGTGGGCCGCCCAGCAGGCCATCACCGCCCAGGTGAAGAAGTCCAAGGCGGACCGCGGCTACGTCGTCGTGCAGAACACCAGGACCGGCGAGGTCCTCGCCATGGCCAACGCGCCCGGCTTCGACCCCAACGACCTCTCGAAGGCCGATGCGGCCTCCCTGGGCAACGCGGCGCTCCAGGACGCCTACGAACCCGGCTCCACCAGCAAGGTCATGTCCATGGCCGCCGTGCTGGAGGAGGGCGTCGCCGGCCCCGGCACCCACGTCACCGTCCCGAACCGGCTGCACCGCGGCGACCGGCTCTTCAAGGACGACATCGACCACGCCACCTGGTACCTGACGCTCAACGGCGTACTCGCCAAGTCCAGCAACATCGGCACCATCCTGGCCACCGGCGAACTCGGCGGGACGCAGGCCGAGGCCAACCGGGTCCTCTACTCCTACCTGCGCAAGTTCGGGATCGGCTCGCCGACCGGACTCGGCTACCCGGGCGAGACCCCCGGCATCCTCGCCAAGCCCGGGGACTGGTCGACCTCGCAGCAGTACACGATCCCGTTCGGCCAGGGCCTCTCGGTCAACGCGATGCAGGCGGCCTCCATCTACTCGACGATCGCGAACGGCGGCGTCCGCATCGCCCCCACGCTGGTACGCGGCGCCAAGGGCCCCGACGGGCGCTTCGAGTCCGCGCCCGAGCCGAAGAAGACCCGGGTGGTCAGCGAGAAGACCGCCAAGACGCTCGCCGCCATGCTGGAGTCGGTGGTCGGCGACGAGGAGGGCACCGGGACGAAGGCGAAGATCCCCGGCTACCGGGTGGCGGGCAAGACCGGTACGGCCAACCGGGTCGATCCCGTACGCGGCGGCTACCGCGGATACACCGCGTCCTTCGCGGGCTTCGCACCGGCCGACGACCCGCAGATCACCGTCTACTGCGCGATCCAGAACCCCACCAGGGGCAGCTACTTCGGCGGCCAGATCTGCGGGCCGATCTACAAGAAGGTCATGGAGTTCGCGCTGAAGACCCTCCAGACCCCGCCGTCCGGCCGGCCGCCGGCCAGGCTGCCGGTGTCCTTCGATCCCGGCCAGTGAACACGGGGAACCGATCAGTGACGACCATCACCCCCGATCCCGGGAACCGGAACGGGAACCACCGGGACCCCGGCCCCTCACTTCGCGAGAGGCCGGGTGAGCCCGGTACGCTCACCGCCGTGCCCCACGCTGATCAGTTCCAAACCACCCAGAAGGCCGCCCCCGTGAACCAGCCGGGAGCGCCCCGCCCGGATCGGCTCAGGCCGACGCCGCTCGGTGAGCTGGCAGCCCGGCTGGGAGTCGAGCCGCCGGGGACCGCCGAGGTCACCGGCATCACCCACGACTCCCGGGCGGTCCGCCCCGGCGACGTCTACGCCGCTCTGCCGGGTGCCCGCTTCCACGGCGCCGACTTCGCCGCCCAGGCGGCCGGCCTCGGAGCCGCGGCGGTCCTCACCGACCCGGCCGGAGCCGAGCGCGCCGCCGCCACCGGACTGCCGGTCCTGGTCACCGAGGACCCGCGCGCCCGTATGGGCGAACTCGCCGCCGAGATCTACGGACGTCCCGGCGAGGACCTCCTGCGGATCGGCATCACCGGAACCTCCGGGAAGACCACCACCGCGTACCTCGTCGAGGGCGGCCTGCGCGCCGCCGCCCGGGCCACCGGCCTGATCGGCACGGTCGAGACGCGAATCGGCGACGAACGCATCAAGTCCGAGCGCACCACCCCCGAGGCCACCGACCTCCAGGCGCTGCTCGCCGTGATGCGCGAGCGCGGGGTCGACGCGGTGACCATGGAGGTCTCCAGCCATGCGCTGGTCCTCGGCCGGGTCGACGGATGCGTCTTCGACGTCGCGGTCTTCAACAACCTCAGCCCGGAGCACATGGAGTTCCACTCCGGGATGGAGGACTACTTCCAGGCCAAGGCGCAGCTCTTCACCCCGCGCCGCAGTCGGCAGGGCGTCGTCAACTTCGACGACGCCTACGGCCGCAGGCTGGTCGCCGAGGCCTCGGTCCCGGTCGTCACCTTCTCCGCCGAGGGCCACCCGGACGCCGACTGGCGTGCCGAGGACGTCGAGGTCGGCCCGCTGGGCTCCACGTTCACCGTCGTCGGCCCCAAGGACGAGCGGATCGCCGCCAGGGCCCCGCTGCCCGGCCCGTTCAACGTGGCCAACGCCCTCGCCGCCGTCGTCACGCTGGCCGTCGCGGGCCTCGACCCGCAGACCGCGGCCGACGGCGTCGCCGCCGTCCCCGGCGTCCCCGGGCGGCTGGAGCGCGTCGACGCCGGACAGGACTACCTCGCCGTCGTCGACTACGCGCACAAGACCGATGCCGTCGAGTCCGTGCTCCGTTCGCTGCGCAAGGTCACCCGGGGCAGGCTGCACGTCGTCCTCGGCTGCGGCGGCGACCGCGACACCACCAAGCGCGGCCCGATGGGCGCAGCCGCGGCCCGGCTCGCCGACACCGCCGTACTGACTTCGGACAACCCCCGTTCCGAGGACCCGCTCGGAATCCTCGCCGCCATGCTCGCGGGCGCCGCCGAGGTGCCCGTCCACGAGCGGGGCGACGTCCTGGTCGACGCCGACCGGGCCGCCGCCATCGCCGCCGCGGTCGCCCGAGCCGAGCCCGGTGACACCGTGCTGGTCGCCGGCAAGGGCCACGAGCAGGGGCAGGACATCCATGGCGTGGTACGCCCCTTCGACGACCGCGTGGTCCTGCGCGCGGCCATCGAACGCTCCCTGGGACACGGCGGCACCTCCGGGGCCGCCGACCGCGCCCACACCCACGAGAACAACAGTCAGGGATGACCAAGTGATCGCCCTTTCCCTCGCCGAGATCGCCGAAATCGTCGGCGGGCAGCCACACGACATACCCGATCAGGCAGCGGTCGTCAGCGGGCCCGTCGTCATCGACTCCCGAGAGGTGGAGCAGGGCAGCCTGTTCGCCGCCTTCGTCGGAGAGCGGGTCGACGGCCACGACTACGCGCAGCGCGCCGTCGAGGCGGGCGCGGCAGCCGTGCTGGCCGCCCGCCCCGTCGGTGTTCCGGCGATCGTCGTCGACGACGTCGTGGCCGCGCTCGGCGCGCTCGCCCGCACCGTAGTCGGCCGCCTCGGCACCACCGTCGTCGCCCTCACCGGCTCCGCGGGCAAGACCTCCACCAAGGACGTCATCGCCCAACTCCTCGAACGCAAGGGCCCCACCGTCTATCCGGCGGGCAACCTCAACAACGAGATCGGCCTGCCGCTGACCGCGTTGCGCGCCACCGAGGAGACCCGGCACCTCGTCCTGGAGATGGGCGCGCGCTACATCGGCGACATCCGCTACCTCACCGGTCTCGTCCCGCCCCGGATCGGCCTCGTCCTCAACGTCGGCACCGCCCACATCGGGGAGTTCGGCGGCCGGGAGCAGATCGCCCGGGCGAAGGGCGAGATGGTCGAGTCCCTGCCCGAGGACGGCGTCGCCGTGCTCAACGCCGACGACCCGCTCGTCCGCGCCATGACCTCCCGCACGAAGGCACGGGTGCTGCTCTTCGGCGAGGCCGCGGAAGCGGACGTACGGGGCGAGAACGTACGTCTCACCGACGACGGCCGCCCCGCTTTCACGCTCCACACACCCACCGGGTGCAGTGATGTGACGATGCGCCTGTACGGTGAGCACCACGTGTCGAACGCGCTCGCCGCGGCCGCCGTCGCCCATGAGCTGGGCCTGTCCGCAGACGAGATCGCCGAAGGGCTCTCCGAGGCGGGCACCCTCTCCCGCTGGCGCATGGAGGTCACCGAGCGTCCGGACGGCGTGACGATCGTCAACGACGCCTACAACGCGAACCCCGAATCCATGAAGGCAGCGCTGCGCGCACTGGCCGCCATGGGGAGGGGCCGTCGTACGTGGGCGGTGCTCGGCCCCATGGCCGAGCTGGGCGACGCCTCGCTCGCCGAGCACGACGCGGTCGGACGGCTCGCCGTCCGGCTCAACGTCAGCAAGCTCGTCGCGGTGGGGGGCAAAGAGGCCTCCTGGCTGCAACTGGGCGCATACAACGAGGGTTCGTGGGGTGAGGAGTCGGTGCACGTGTCCGACGCACAGGCTGCGGTCGACCTGTTGCGCAGTGAACTGCGCCCGGGAGACGTCGTGCTGGTGAAGGCGTCCCGGTCGGTCGGCCTGGAGCAGGTCGCCATGGCACTGCTGGAGAACGCGTCCGAGGGCGAGGTCGCCGGCCGATGAGGCAGATCCTGTTCGCGGGGGCCATCGGGCTCTTCCTGACCCTGGTCGGAACTCCGCTGCTGATCAAGCTGCTGGCCCGCAAGGGATACGGCCAGTTCATCCGGGACGACGGCCCGCGCACCCACGGGTCCAAGAAGGGCACCCCCACCATGGGTGGGATCGCCTTCATCCTGGCCACGATCATCGCGTACTTCCTGACGAAGGTGATCACCGGCGAGCCGATGACCTTCTCGGGCATTCTGGTGCTCTTCCTGATGGCCGGCATGGGCCTCGTCGGCTTTCTCGACGACTACATCAAGATCGTCAAGCAGCGCTCGCTGGGTCTGCGGGCCAAGGCGAAGATGGCGGGCCAGCTGATCGTCGGTGTCGCCTTCGCGGTGCTCTCGCTCCAGTTCGCCGACGGTCGCGGCAACACCCCAGCCTCCATGAAGCTGTCGTTCGTCACGGACTTCGGCTGGTCGATCGGCCCGGTGCTGTTCGTCGTCTGGGCCCTGTTCATGATCCTCGCCATGTCCAACGGCGTGAACCTCACGGACGGCCTGGACGGCCTGGCCACCGGCGCGTCCGTGATGGTCTTTGGCGCGTACACCTTCATCGGGCTGTGGCAGTTCCAGGAGTCCTGTGCCAACGCGAAGGCCCTGACCAACCCCAACGCCTGTTTCCAGGTACGAGATCCGCTCGACCTCGCCGTGGTCGCCTCCGCGCTGATGGGCGCCTGCTTCGGCTTCCTGTGGTGGAACACCTCGCCCGCCAAGATCTTCATGGGCGACACCGGCTCGCTCGCCCTCGGCGGCGCGCTGTCCGGCCTGGCGATCTGCTCCCGCACGGAGTTCCTGCTGGCCGTCCTCGGCGGTCTCTTCGTGATGATCACCATGTCCGTGGTCATCCAGGTCGGTTCCTTCAAGATGACCGGCAAGCGGGTCTTCCGGATGGCACCGCTCCAGCACCACTTCGAACTAAAGGGGTGGTCCGAGGTCCTTGTGGTGGTCCGCTTCTGGATCATCCAGGGCATGTGCGTGATCGTCGGCCTCGGACTCTTCTACGCGGGATGGGCAGCCGAGAAGTGAGCACAGTGGACTGGCAGGGCAAGCACGTCACCGTCGCCGGACTGGGCGTCTCCGGAATCCCCGCGGCCCGCGCGCTGCACGGCCTCGGCGCCGTCGTCACGGTCGTCAACGACGGGGACGACGAGCGCTCCCGCACACAGGCCGCCGAACTGGAGGCCGAGGGCATCACCGTCCGCCTCGGCGACGGGGCGACCCTGCCCGAGTCCACCGAGCTCGTCGTCACCGCCCCCGGCTGGAGGCCCGACAAGCCGCTGTTCGCCGCGGCCGCCGAGGCGGGCGTTCCGGTCTGGGGCGATGTCGAACTCGCCTGGCGGCTGCGCGGCCCCGGCGCCGCGCCCTGGCTCGCGGTCACCGGCACGAACGGCAAGACCACGACCGTACGGATGCTCGCCTCCATCCTGGAGGCGGCCGGGCTGCGCACCGCGGCCGTCGGCAACATCGGCGTCTCCCTCCTCGACGCCGTCCTCGGCGACGAGGAGTACGACGTCCTCGCCGTCGAACTGTCCAGCTACCAGCTGCACTGGGCGCCCTCGCTGCGCGCCCACTCCGCGGCCGTCCTCAACCTCGCCCCCGACCACCTCGACTGGCACGGCTCCATGGAGGCGTACGCCGCCGACAAGGGCCGGATCTACGAGGGCAACCGCGTCGCCTGCGTCTACAACGCGGCTCAGAAGGCGACCGAGGACCTGGTCCGCGAGGCGGACGTCGAGGAGGGCTGTCGCGCCATCGGCTTCACCCTGGGCACGCCGGGCCCCTCCCAGCTGGGTGTCGTCGACGGCATCCTCGTCGACCGGGCCTTCGTGGAGAACCGGCACGAGCAGGCCCAGGAGCTCGCCGAGGTCTCCGACGTCGTCCCGGCCGCCCCGCACAACGTCGCCAACGCCCTGGCGGCGGCGGCCCTGGCCCGCGCCTTCGGCGTCGAGCCCGCGGCGGTACGGGACGGCCTGCGGGCCTTCCGCCCCGACCCGCACCGCATCGAGCACGTCGCGGACGTCGCGGACGTCGCCTATGTCGACGACTCCAAGGCCACCAACACCCACGCCGCAGAGGCGTCCCTCGCCGCCTACGACCCGATCGTGTGGATCGCCGGCGGCCTCGCCAAGGGCGCCGCCTTCGACGAACTGGTGACCGGGGCCGCCGGGCGGCTGCGGGGCGTGGTGCTGATGGGCCGGGACCGGGCGCTGATCCGCGAAGCCCTCGCGCGACACGCCCCCGAGGTCCCGGTGGTCGACCTCGACCGGACCGACACTGGGGCGATGTCCGAGGCGGTCCGCGAGGCGGCCCGGCTCGCCGGGCCGGGGGACACCGTCCTGCTGGCCCCGGCCTGCGCCTCGATGGACATGTTCGTCAACTACAACAAGCGGGGCGAGGCGTTCGCGGACGCGGTCCGCGCGCTCGCAGCCGAGAGCGACTGACGGGCCGGCCCCCGCGCCGTGCCGTCCGCACGACCGGGCGCGGGCGCCCGGCCCTCGGCGGCGGCCCCGGGCACGCACATTCGTGGAGGGGACAGCGACAATGCCGGCCGAAGAGAGCTCTGCCGCAGTGGCCCGTGGGAACCGCCCACGGGTCCCCGCGGCGATCAGCCGGGCACTCGCCCCGCCCCTGCCCGCGGGCGCCGGGGCACCCCTCGGACCCCTCCTGCGGGTCCGCTCCGCCACCGGTCCCCGGCGCCCCGCCGCACCCCGCCCCAAGGGCCGTACCACCGGTTCGCCCCGAGCCCCTCGCGGCGGCGCGGCACGGCGGCTGTACGAGCGGGCACGGCGGGCCTGGGACCGCCCCCTGACCGCGTACTACCTGATCCTGGGCGCCGGCCTGCTGATCACCGTGCTCGGCCTGGTGATGGTCTACTCCGCCTCGATGATCAAGGCCCTGGAGCTGAACAAGCCCGGCGGCTACTTCTTCCGCAAGCAGTTCCTCGCCGCCGTCATCGGAGCCGTTCTGATGGCGGTCGCCGCGCGGATGCCCGTCAAGCTCCACCGGGCGCTGTCCTACCCGCTGCTCCTGGGAGCCGTCTTCCTGATGGCGCTGGTCCAGGTGCCGGGGATAGGGATGTCGATCAACGGCAACCAGAACTGGCTCTCGCTGGGCGGCCCCTTCCAGCTCCAGCCCAGCGAGTTCGGCAAGCTCGCGCTGGTCCTGTGGGGCGCCGACCTGCTCGCCCGCAAACAGGACAAGCAACTGCTCACGCAGTGGAAGCACATGCTCGTGCCGCTCGTCCCGGTGGCCTTCCTGCTCCTCGGGCTGATCATGCTCGGCGGTGACATGGGCACTGCGATCATTCTCACGGCGATCCTGTTCGGACTGCTCTGGCTGGCGGGCGCCCCCACCCGGCTCTTCGGCGGGGTGCTCGCCTTCGCCACCGTGATCGCCTTCGTGCTGATCAAGACCAGCCCGAACCGGATGTCCCGGCTCGCCTGCGTGGGCGCCACAGACCCGGGCCCCGACGACTCGTGCTGGCAGGCCGTGCACGGCATCTACGCCCTGGCCTCCGGCGGATGGTTCGGTTCCGGGCTCGGCGCGAGTGTGGAAAAATGGGGTCAACTGCCTGAACCGCACACCGACTTCATCTTCGCCATCACCGGGGAGGAACTGGGGCTGGCCGGGACGCTGTCGGTGCTCGCTCTCTTCGCGGCTCTAGGCTATGCGAGTATCCGCGTGGCCGGACGCACGGAGGACCCCTTCGTGAGGTACGCCGCGGGAGGCGTGACCACCTGGATCATGGTGCAGTTCGTGATCAACATCGGTGCGGTGCTCGGCCTGCTGCCGATCGCCGGTGTCCCGCTCCCGCTGTTCTCCTACGGAGGGTCGGCCCTGCTGCCGACCATGTTCGCCGTCGGGCTGCTGATCGCGTTCGCGCGAGAGGAACCCGCCGCGAAGGCGGCCCTGGCCATGCGGAGGCCCGGGGTGAGATGGAAGACGATGAGACGGCGCGTCAAGAAGCGTCCGTCCGGAGAGCGGTGAATTTCGGTGCATGTCGTACTCGCCGGCGGGGGGACCGCCGGCCACATCGAGCCCGCGCTCGCCCTCGCGGACGCCCTGCGCAGGCAGGACCCGACCGTGGGGATCACTGCCCTCGGCACGGAGCGCGGACTCGAGACCAGGCTCGTACCCGAGCGGGGGTACGAACTCGCCCTCATCCCGGCCGTACCGTTGCCGCGCAAGCCCACCCCGGAACTGATCACCGTCCCGGGACGGCTGCGCGGCACCATCAAGGCCGCCGAGCAGGTCCTGGAGCGCACCAAGGCGGACTGCGTGGTCGGCTTCGGCGGCTACGTCGCCCTGCCCGGCTATCTGGCGGCCAAGCGCGCCGGTGTGCCGATCGTCGTCCACGAGGCCAATGCCCGGCCCGGTCTGGCCAACAAGATCGGTTCGCGGTACGCCCACGGGGTCGCCGTCTCCACCCCCGACAGCAAGCTCCGCGGCGCCCGCTACATCGGCATCCCGCTGCGCCGGACCATCGCCACCCTGGACCGTGCCCGGGTCCGTCCCGAGGCGCGCGCCACCTTCGGCCTGGACCCCAACCTGCCGACGCTGCTGGTCTCCGGCGGCTCCCAGGGCGCGCGCCGCCTCAACGAGGTGGTCCAGCGCGTCGCCCCGCTGCTCCAGCGTTCCGGGATCCAGATCCTGCACGTGGTCGGCCCGAAGAACGAACTGCCGCACGTCGACAACATGCCCGGTATGCCGCCGTACAACCCGGTACCGTACGTGGACCGGATGGACCTCGCGTACGCGGCGGCCGACATGATGCTCTGCCGCGCGGGCGCGATGACCGTCGCCGAGCTCTCCGCCGTCGGACTGCCCGCCGCCTATGTGCCGCTGCCCATCGGCAACGGCGAACAGCGGCTCAACGCGCAGCCGGTGGTGAACGCGGGCGGCGGACTGCTGGTGGACGACGCGGCGCTCACCCCCGAGTGGGTGCAGGGCAACGTCCTGCCGGTGCTCGCCGATCCGCACCGGCTGTACGAAATGTCCCGCGCCGCCGCCGAGTTCGGCCGCAGGGACGCCGACGACCTGCTCGTCGGCATGGTGTACGAGGCGATTGCCGCACGCCGAGGCGCGTGAGGCGGACGGGTCCGGGGGCACGACCCCCGGACCCGGTGTGAGGAGCGAGCGTGGCCGGACCGACGACCGCCCAGCGCGGTGCAGCGCAGCAGAAGGACTCCCCGGCCGACCCGTCGAGCCCCGAAGGGCGTTGGCGGCCCAGCCGTGTCCAGCTGATCGTGACCGGCGTGCTGGTCCTGCTGCTCGGTTCGGGAGCCGTCTGGGCGCTCTACGGCTCGTCCTGGCTCCGGGTCGAACGGGTCAGGACGACCGGTGTCGACGTGCTGACCCCGGCCGAGGTCGAGGCCGTCGCGGCGGTGCCGGTCGGCGCCCCGCTCATCTCCGTGGACACCGACGCCATCGCCGACCGGTTGCGCCAGAAGGTGCGTCGTATCGACTCGGTGGATGTCGTGCGGTCTTGGCCGCACGGAATCGGACTTAAAGTGACCGAACGGCAGCCGGTCCTGCTGATGAAAAAGGGTGCGAAGTTCGTCGAAGTGGACGCGAAGGGCGTGCGTTTCGCGACCGTGGACAAAGCGCCCCGGCGCGTACCGATCCTGGAACTGACTCCTCGTCAGTCCCCCGGTCTGCGCCGCTTCGGCAGCGATCGACTGGTGCGGGAGGCGGTCCGGGTCGCGGGCGGACTCCCGGGCGATGTCGCCAAGGACACCGAGGTCGTACGGATCACCTCGTACGATGCGATCTCCCTGGAGCTCACCCGGGGCCGTACGGTGAACTGGGGCAGCGGCGAGGACGGGTCGGTGAAGGCCGAGGTCCTCACCGCTCTGATGAAAGCCGCCCCCAAAGCGGGACACTTCGACGTGAGTGCGCCCACCGCCCCTGCGGTATCGGACGGTTGACGCATATGTGGCCTGGCCAGCACCCTGGTTGGTCAGCGCTACGGGTGATCACATAGGGTGAAAAGAAAAACGGGAGGTTCGGCGTGTTCGTTGAACACGCGCCACTTGTCGACTTAGTGTCCTGTTCGGAAGAGTCCATGAAACAGACACACTGGTAACCCTAAACTTCAACGTTAGGGTTTGGGTCGGCGTTTCGGACCGCCCCAATCGGCATCCGTCGTCGCGGCGGGAACACCGTCAAGCGACGACACGTAACTCGAGGCGAGAGGCCTTCGACGTGGCAGCACCGCAGAACTACCTCGCAGTCATCAAGGTCATCGGTGTCGGCGGCGGTGGTGTCAATGCCATCAACCGAATGATCGAGGTCGGTCTCAAGGGCGTCGAGTTCATCGCGATCAACACGGATGCGCAAGCCCTGTTGATGAGCGACGCCGACGTCAAGCTCGACGTCGGCCGCGAACTCACCCGCGGACTCGGCGCCGGGGCCAACCCGGCCGTCGGTCGCAAGGCGGCAGAGGACCACCGCGAGGAGATCGAGGAGGTCCTCAAGGGGGCCGACATGGTCTTCGTCACCGCCGGGGAGGGGGGCGGCACCGGCACCGGCGGCGCGCCCGTCGTCGCGAACATCGCGCGCTCGCTGGGCGCCCTGACGATCGGCGTGGTCACCCGCCCGTTCACCTTCGAGGGCCGGCGCCGCGCGAACCAGGCGGAGGACGGCATCGCCGAGCTCCGCGAAGAGGTCGACACCCTCATCGTCATCCCCAACGACCGGCTGCTGTCCATCTCGGACCGGCAGGTCAGCGTGCTCGACGCGTTCAAGTCGGCCGACCAGGTGCTGCTCTCGGGCGTCCAGGGCATCACCGACCTCATCACGACGCCCGGTCTGATCAACCTCGACTTCGCCGACGTCAAGTCGGTCATGTCCGAGGCCGGATCGGCGCTCATGGGCATCGGCTCCGCCCGCGGCGACGACCGCGCGGTGGCCGCCGCGGAGATGGCGATCTCCTCGCCGCTCCTGGAGGCGTCCATCGACGGCGCCCGCGGTGTCCTGCTCTCCATCTCCGGTGGCAGCGACCTCGGTCTCTTCGAGATCAACGAGGCCGCCCAGCTGGTGAGCGAGGCGGCGCACCCCGAGGCGAACATCATCTTCGGCGCCGTCATCGACGACGCGCTGGGCGACGAGGTGCGCGTCACCGTGATCGCGGCCGGCTTCGACGGCGGACAGCCGCCGGCCCGCCGCGAGAACGTCCTGGGCGCGAACTCCGCCAAGCGCGAGGAGCCGGCGCCGTCGGTCCGGTCCGAGCCCGTGCGCCACACCGGCGGGCTGGGTTCCCTGCCCCCGCGCGAGGAGCCCGCGCCGCCGGTCGAACCCGCTCCGGTGGCCGAGAAGCACCTGCCGCCGGTCACCGCCGCGCCGCACATCCCGCCGGCCCGGCCCTACCCGGACTCCCAGATCGAAGAGCTGGATGTCCCGGACTTCTTGAAGTGATAGTCCCGCACCGCTCGGTTTCTGCGGTGGCCTCGGAGACCTCGGCGGGCCGCGCGCACTTCGCCTTCACCGACAGGTGGGGCGGGGTGAGCGCGGCTCCGTACGCGGAGCTCAACCTCGGCGGCGCGGTCGGTGACGACCCCGCCGCCGTTCTGGCGAACCGGGAGCGCGCCGCCGGAGCCCTCGGCCTGGATCCGGCGCGGGTCGTCTGGATGAACCAGGTGCACGGACGGGACGTCGCGGTCGTCGACGCCCCCTGGGGGGACGCCTCGCAGATCCCCGCCGTGGACGCGCTGGTGACCGCGCGGCGCGGGCTCGCGCTCGCCGTGCTCACCGCCGACTGCACCCCCGTACTCCTCGCCGATCCCGACGCCGGGATCGTGGCTGCGGCGCACGCGGGCCGCCCCGGACTGGTCGCCGGGGTCGTCCCCGCCGCGGTCGAGGCGATGACCGCGCTCGGCGCGAAGACCTCGCGGATCGTCGCCCGCACCGGACCGGCCGTCTGCGGACGGTGCTACGAGGTCCCCGCCGCGATGCGCGCAGAGGTCGCCGAGACCGTTCCGGCCTCCTGGTCCGAGACCAGTTGGGGCACCCCGGCCGTGGACGTCACCGCGGGGGTCCACGCCCAGCTCGAAGCGCTCGGGGTGGGGGACCGGCAGGCGTCGACGATCTGCACCCTCGAATCGGGCGATCACTTCTCGTACCGCCGCGACCGCACCACCGGGCGGCTCGCCGGCTATGTCTGGTTGGACTGATAGGGCATGACGGACCGTAGAACCCAACTCGCCGGAAATCTGGCACGGGTGGAAGAACGTATCGCTTCCGCCTGCTCCGCCGCGGGCCGCGCGCGGGAGGAGGTGACCCTCATCGTGGTCACCAAGACCTACCCCGCGAGCGATGTGCGGATTCTGAGTGAACTCGGTGTGCGCCATGTCGCGGAGAATCGCGACCAGGACGCCGCCCCCAAGGCCGCCGCGTGTGAGGATCTGTCACTCACATGGCATTTTGTCGGTCAGTTGCAGACGAATAAGGTTCGTTCTGTGGCTGGTTATGCCGATTTTGTGCAATCGGTGGATCGGGTCAAACTGGTCACGGCACTCTCGGCGGCAGCCGTGCGCGAAGGCCGCGAACTCGGCTGCCTCGTACAGGTGGCGCTCGACGCGGAGAGCGGCGAGCGGGGTGTCCGGGGCGGTGTCGCGCCGGACGGGATCGAGGAGTTGGCCACCGCGGTGGCCGCGGCGCCCGGACTGCGGCTCGCCGGTCTGATGACCGTCGCGCCGCTCGCCGGACCGTACGCGGGACGGCGGCGTGCCGCCTTCGATCGGCTGATGGAATTCTCGTCCCGCCTGCGCGCGGACCATCCGGCTGCGAACATGGTCTCCGCGGGGATGAGTTCGGACCTCGAGGACGCCGTCGCGGCCGGAGCGACACATGTACGCGTCGGTACGGCGGTACTCGGAGTCCGACCGAGCCTCGGGTAACGTCGCCAAACGAGTCGGACCACGGCAGAAAATATGGTCAATCCCGCTGATGGCGGGCAGGCCACAGTGGATCGCGGGGCACTTGGTGACAGATGCCGATCCACCACAGAGCGGAGGATTCAGAGCATGGCCGGCGCGATGCGCAAGATGGCGGTCTACCTCGGCCTCGTGGAGGACGATGGGTACGACGGTCCGGGGTTCGACCCCGATGACGAATTCGAACCCGAGCCGGAGCCCGAGCGCGACCGGCGGCGGCATCAGCCCGCGCATCAGGTCGAACGGGAGCGGGACCGCGAGCGGGAGCGCGAACAGGACGAACCGGTGCGAGCGGTGCAGCCTCCCGCGCAGCGGGAGCCGGTGCAGATCCCGGTGGAAAGGGAGCGACCCGCCCGGATCGCACCCGTGGCATCCATCACACCCGAACGCCCGAACATGGAGAAGAACGCACCGGTGATCATGCCCAAGGTCGTGTCCGAGCGGGAGCCGTACCGCATCACCACGCTGCACCCCAGGACCTACAACGAGGCCCGTACCATCGGTGAACACTTCCGTGAGGGCACTCCGGTGATCATGAACCTCACGGAGATGGACGATACGGACGCGAAGCGACTTGTCGACTTTGCGGCAGGACTCGTCTTCGGACTCCATGGCAGCATTGAGCGCGTGACACAGAAGGTGTTCCTGCTGTCTCCTGCTAACGTCGATGTCACGGCGGAGGACAAGGCCCGCATCGCTGAGGGCGGATTCTTCAACCAGAGCTGAGAACACGGCACCGAGAACGACCCGGCCGGGAGGCCGGAGCCAGAGAGCCAGGGGAGAGGGAAGCGCGAAATGGGCGTCGCACTGCAGGTTGTCTATATCGCGTTGACGTGTTTCCTCATCGTGCTGATCTTCAGGCTGGTCATGGACTACGTCTTCCAGTTCGCACGTTCATGGCAGCCCGGCAAGCCGATGGTGGTCATACTCGAGGCCACTTATACGGTCACCGATCCACCGCTCAAGCTTCTGCGGCGGTTCATCCCGCCGCTGCGTCTCGGGGGCGTGGCACTCGACCTGTCCTTCTTCGTTCTGATGATCATCGTTTTCATCCTGAGAGGCATCGTGATCGGGTTGTGAGCGATACGGTCTTGCCGACTGCCGACGACTACGTAGAGGTGAAGAAGAGATGCCGCTGACCCCCGAGGACGTGCGGAACAAGCAGTTCACAACCGTCCGTCTCCGAGAAGGCTACGACGAGGACGAGGTCGATGCCTTCCTCGACGAGGTCGAGGCCGAGCTGACCCGCCTGCTCCGTGAGAACGAGGACCTGCGCGCCAAGCTGGCCGCCGCCACGCGTGCCGCCGCGCAGAACCAGCAGCAGCAGGGCATGCGCAAGCCGGAGCCGCAGGACCGGCCCGGGGCCCCCGTACCCGCCGCCATATCGGGACCGCCGGTCCAGCAGCAGCCCCCGCAGATGGGTCCGCCCCAGCTGCCCGGTGGCGCTCCGCAGCTGCCCGCCGGCCCCAGTGGTCACGGCCCCGGCCCCCAGGGTCAGCACGGTCCCGGTCCGCAGGGCCCGCACGGCCCCGGCCCGATGCAGGGCGGCCCCATGGGTGGCCCGATGGGCGGCCCCATGGGCGGTCACGCCCCGCAGCAGCAGATGCAGCAGCCGCCGCAGATGCAGCAGCCCGGTCAGGGGCCCGGCGGCGACAGCGCCGCCCGTGTTCTCTCGCTCGCGCAGCAGACGGCCGACCAGGCGATCGCGGAGGCCCGTTCCGAGGCCAACAAGATCGTCGGCGAGGCGCGCAGCCGTGCCGAGGGGCTGGAGCGCGACGCGCGGGCCAAGGCGGACGCGCTGGAGCGGGACGCGCAGGAGAAGCACCGCGTGGCGATGGGCTCGCTGGAGTCGGCCCGCGCGACGCTGGAGCGCAAGGTCGAGGACCTGCGCGGCTTCGAGCGCGAGTACCGCACGCGGCTGAAGTCCTACCTGGAGAGCCAGCTGCGTCAGCTGGAGACCCAGGCGGACGACTCGCTCGCCCCGCCGCGCACCCCGGCGGCCGCTTCGCTGCCGCCGTCGCCCTCGCTGGCCCCGGCCGGTGCGGGCGCCATGGGCCACAGCATGGGCGGCAACCACGGCAACCAGCCGATGGGCGGCAACCCGTCCATGGGCGGTGGGCCCTCGTACGGCGGTCAGCAGCAGATGTCGCCGGCGATGACCCAGCCGATGGCGCCGGTGCGGCCGCAGGCGCCGCAGCCGATGCAGCAGGCGCCGTCGCCGATGCGCGGTTTCCTGATCGACGAGGACGACAACTGAGCCGGGTGCGCGCGGTGAGCGCGTAGCCGTCGGCAGGCTGAGGGCCGGGCCCCGGGGTTTTCCCCGGGGCCCGGCCCTTTGCGTGTCCCAGTGGGTGCGGGGGATGCGGCCGCGCGCCGGGGGCAAATGTCGGCGGGCCCGTCCGGAACGGTTGGTTCCGGACGGGCCCGCCCATGCGCCGAGGCCGCTGCCCCGACTCGGTCCCAGGTCCTGTGGCCGAACCGCCGCCTGCCGTGCGACTCCTGTCACGCACATTCGCGGTGTGGTCGGAGCCGTCCTCGTACGTCCGGTACGAGGACGGTCCTCCGCCTCGCGATCAATGGGTCTCCCCTGTTCGAGCGGAGCCGAGCACTCGGGGAAGCACCGGATGTCGAACGGCCCGGCCTCCGGTCTGACGAAGGCCGTTCGAAGACAGGTCCTACCGCTCCGTCCTGCGGAGGCGGAACGTCAGGGCCAGGCCCTCGTCCTCGAACGGCTCGCCGAAGGCCGCGTCCGCCTCGCCCTGTGCGTAGTCCAGTGCCAGCACCTCGTCCGCGATCAGGGCCGCGTGCTCGGTCAGTGCCTCCACCGTGGCGGCGGAGCTGGACGTCCAGCGGACGGCGATGCGATCCGCGACGTCCAGGCCGCTGTTCTTGCGGGCCTCCTGGATGAGGCGGATGGCGTCACGGGCCAGGCCCGCGCGCCTCAGCTCCGGCGTGATCTCCAGGTCCAGGGCGACGGTCGCGCCCGAGTCGGAGGCCACCGACCAGCCCTCGCGCGGCGTCTCGGTGATGATCACCTCGTCGGGAGCGAGGGTGACGGTCTCGCCGTCCACCTCGACCGACGCCGTGCCCTCGCGCAGGGCCAGTGAGAGGGCCGCCGCGTCGGCGTTCGCGACCGCCTTGGCCACCGCCTGGACGCCCTTGCCGAATCGCTTGCCGAGGGCGCGGAAGTTGGCCTTCGCGGTCGTGTCGACCAGCGAGCCGCCGCCCGCTGCACCAGCGGAGGAATCGGTGAGCGAGGCCAGGGACTCGACGTTCAGTTCCTCGGTGATCTGGGTGTGCAGCTCGGGCGAGAGGGACTCGAAGCCGGCCGCCGCGACCAGGGCCCGGGACAGCGGCTGGCGGGTCTTGACGCCCGACTCGGCGCGGGTGGCCCGGCCGAGCTCGACCAGTCGGCGTACCAGCGCCATCTGGACCGACAGCTCCGGGTCGACGGCCGTGAGGTCGGCCTTCGGCCAGGCGGACAGGTGCACCGACTCGGGGGCGTCCGGGGTGACCGGGACCACCAGGTCCTGCCAGACCCGCTCGGTGATGAACGGGGTGAGCGGGGCCATCAGCCGGGTCACGGTCTCGACGACCTCGTGCAGCGTGCGCAGCGCGGCCTTGTCGCCCTGCCAGAAGCGGCGGCGCGAGCGACGGACGTACCAGTTGGACAGGTCGTCGACGAAGGCGGACAGGAGCTTGCCGGCGCGCTGGGTGTCGTACCCCTCCAGCGCCTGCGTGACCTGGTCCACCAGGGCGTTCAGTTCGCTCAGCAGCCAGCGGTCCAGGATCGTGCGGTCCGCCGGGGCCGGGTCGGCCGTGGAGGGGGCCCAGCCCGACGTACGGGCGTACAGGGCCTGGAAGGCCACCGTGTTCCAGTAGGTCAGGAGGGTCTTGCGGACGACTTCCTGGATGGTGTTGTGGCCGACGCGGCGGGCCGCCCAGGGGGAGCCGCCGGCCGCCATGAACCAGCGGACCGCGTCGGCGCCGTGCTGGTCCATGAGGGGGATCGGCTGGAGGATGTTGCCGAGGTGCTTGGACATCTTGCGGCCGTCCTCGGCGAGGATGTGGCCCAGGCAGACCACGTTCTCGTAGGACGACTTGTCGAAGACCAGCGTGCCGACCGCCATCAGCGTGTAGAACCAGCCGCGGGTCTGGTCGATGGCCTCGGAGATGAACTGCGCCGGGTAGCGGCTCTCGAACAGCTCCTTGTTCTTGTACGGGTAGCCCCACTGAGCGAACGGCATCGACCCCGAGTCGTACCAGGCGTCGATGACCTCCGGGACGCGATACGCCTCCAACTGGCAGTTCGCGTGCGAGCAGGTGAACGTGATCTCGTCGATGAACGGGCGGTGCGGGTCGAGACCGGACAGGTCCGTGCCGGCGAGCTCGCCCAGTTCGGCGCGCGAGCCGACGCAGGTGAGGTGGCCGTCCTCGCAGCGCCAGATCGGCAGCGGGGTGCCCCAGTAACGGTTGCGGGACAGCGCCCAGTCGACGTTGTTGTTCAGCCAGTCGCCGAAGCGACCGTTCTTGACCGACTCCGGGAACCAGTTGGTCTTCTCGTTCTCCGCGAGCAGCCGGTCCTTGATCGCGGTCGTGCGGATGTACCAGGACGGCTGCGCGTAGTAGAGGAGCGCGGTGTGGCAGCGCCAGCAGTGCGGGTAGCTGTGCTCGTACGGGACGTGCCGGAAGAGCTTGCCGCGGGCGGCCAGGTCCTCGGTGAGCGCCTCGTCGGCCTTCTTGAAGAAGATGCCGCCGACCAGTGGCATGTCCTCCTCGAAGGTGCCGTCGGGGCGGACCGGGTTGACGACGGGAAGGCCGTACGCCTTGCAGACCTGGAGGTCGTCGGCACCGAACGCGGGGGACTGGTGGACCAGACCCGTACCGTCCTCGGTCGTCACGTACTCGGCGTTGACGATGTAGTGGGCCCCGGCCGGGCCGTGTCCATCGCTTCCCTCGCTCGGGAAGTCCACGAGCGTGAAGGGGCGCTCGTAGGTCCAGCGCTCCATCTCGCGGCCGGTGAAGGTCTGCCCGGTCGTCTCCCAGCCCTCGCCCAGGGCCTTTCCGACGAGCGGCTCGGCGACGACGAGCTTCTCGCTGCCGTCGGTCGCGACGACGTAGGTGACGTCGGGGTGCGCGGCGACGGCGGTGTTGGAGACCAGCGTCCAGGGGGTGGTCGTCCAGACGAGCAGGGAGGCATCGCCGGCGAGCGGGCCGGAGGTGAGGGGGAAGCGGACGAAGACCGACGGGTCGACGACCGTCTCGTACCCCTGCGCCAGCTCGTGGTCGGACAGGCCGGTGCCGCAGCGGGGGCACCACGGGGCCACACGGTGGTCCTGCACCAGGAGGCCCTTGCCGAAGATCTCCTTCAGCGACCACCACACGGACTCGACGTACTCGGGGTCCATGGTGCGGTAGGCGTCGTCGAGGTCGACCCAGTAGCCCATCCGGGTGGTCAGCTCGGTGAAGGCGTCCGTGTGGCGGGTCACCGACTCGCGGCACTTGGCGTTGAACTCGGCGATGCCGTACGCCTCGATGTCCTTCTTGCCGTCGAAGCCCAGCTCCTTCTCGACCGCGAGCTCGACCGGCAGGCCGTGGCAGTCCCAGCCGGCCTTGCGGCCGACGTGGTAGCCCTGCATGGTGCGGAAGCGGGGGAAGACGTCCTTGAAGACGCGGGCCTCGATGTGGTGGGCGCCGGGCATGCCGTTGGCGGTGGGCGGGCCCTCGTAGAAGACCCACTCGGGGCGGCCCTCGGACTGTTCGAGGCTCTTGGCGAAGACCTTGCTCTCGCGCCAGAAATCGAGCACGGCGTGCTCCAGCGCGGGCAGGTCGACCTGGGCGGGTACCTGGCGGTACTGCGGCGATGTCATGGGCGGACTTCCTCCGGCGGACGATTTCCACTTCCGTCGGAGGGACGAGAGCCTCGTCGACTCCCGCGGTACCACCCTCCTTGGCCCCGGGCACGCACCCGTGGCCCCCTCATTGGGGTCGCGATGCCGGTTCTACTTGCCTCGTGGCGTTCTTCCGGCGGCTCCGGGTGATCTTCACGACGCGCTCGCCCCCGGGCTTCCACCGTCCCCGGGTCGCTCCTGGCTGCGTACGACGCTACTCGTCCCATCCACGCCTCTCGCTCAGGCCAGTGTACGGGCCCGTCGGGGCGTCGGCCGACCGGATGGCGGGCGGTGCGGGGCGTGACCCGAATGGGGAGAGGGGGACGGACGGCTCCGGGGGAGCCGGCCGGGGCGTCGTGGGAGTCGGATTATCGGGCTGTGAGCTGGGCACAACGGATTCAGGCAGGTCGCCATCCGGACGCGGGCGGTGGCGAATCGGCGGCGTGCCCCGTTGCCGCGGGGCCGGGGCCGATTTATCGTCCCAGCACGATTCGCGTGCAAGATCACAATATGTGAAGGGGCCGCGGCCATGGTGGCGAAGAAGACCGCCGCGAAGAAGACGGCGTCGGCGAGATCCACGGGTGCTGCGGCTGCGGAAACGGGCGCGGAGGGCGGCCCCGAGGCCGCGGCGGAGAAAGGGGCGACCGCGAGGAAGGCGACCGGAAGGGCCGGGAGGAAGGCGGCCGCGGAGAAGACCGCGGCGAAGAAGGCCGTGGCGAGGAAGAGCACGCCGAAGGCGTCCACGGCCGAGGACGCCGTGGCGAGGAAGACCCCGGCGAAGAAGACCACGAGGAAGAAGGCCGCGGCCTCGAAGGCGGTGTCCGCCGCACGTACGGACGCCGGGCACGCGGCACCGGCCGGGAAGGTCCCCGCGAAGAAGAGCGTGGCCAGGAAGTCCTCGAAGAAGGCCGCCGCGGCGGCCACGGAGGCGGCCGAGTCCGCCGAGCAGACAGGAGCCCACACGGTGGTAGCCAAGAAGAGTGAGGCCCGGACCCGCATGGCCGACGAGGCCGCGGCGTCCGTCACGCCGTCGGGCGGGGGAGCCGTCACGACGGCCCCCGGCGAGCTGGCGGTCCGGCCGGACGAGGATCCCTGGACCCCGGAGGAGGTCGACGAGGCGCGGGCCGTGCTGAGCGGCGAGAGCACGCGGCTGCGCAACGAACTGGAGGCCGCGGGCATCGCGCTCGCCGGGCTGATGCGCGACTCCGGCGACGGGGCGGGCGACGACGAGGCCGACACCGGCACCAAGAACATCACCCGCGAGCACGAGATGGCGCTCGCCGCCAACGCCCAGGAGATGCTGGACCAGACCGAACGGGCGCTGGCCCGGCTCGACGCCGGGACGTACGGACTGTGCGAGGTCTGCGGCAAGCCGATCGGCAAGGCCCGGATGCAGGCGTTCCCCCGCGCCACCCTCTGTGTCGAGGACAAACAGAAGCAGGAGCGACGCGGCTGATCCGGCGCACCGTGCCGTACCCTCGTCCTCAGTCAGGAACCTAGGTTGAGGGACTCACGTGGCAGAGGCGGAGCGCATCATCGGTACGCCGGACATCCCCGACGCTGAGGGGACCGAGGGGGAGGGGACCGGGAACCCGGCCGAGGAGACGCCCCGGGCCGGCGGCAAGCGGAAGATCGCGGTGCTCTTCTGCGTGGCCGCCTTCGCCTATCTGCTGGACCTGGTCAGCAAGCTGCTGGTGGTCGCGAAGCTGGAGCACCACCAGCCGATCGAGGTCATCGGTGACTGGCTGAAGTTCGAGGTGATCCGCAACTCGGGCGCCGCGTTCAGCTTCGGCGAGGCGTACACGATCGTCTTCACCGTCATCGCGGCGACCGTGGTCGTGGTGATCGCCCGGCTGGCCCGCAAGCTCTACAGCCTGCCGTGGGCCATCGCGCTCGGTCTGCTGCTCGGCGGGGCGTTCGGCAACCTGACCGACCGCCTCTTCCGTACCCCCGGAGTCTTCGAGGGCGCGGTGGTGGACTTCATCTCCGTCGAGCACTTCGCCGTCTTCAACCTCGCCGACTCCGCGATCGTCTGCGGCGGCATCCTGATCGTGCTTCTCTCCTTCCGCGGCCTGGACCCGGACGGGACCGTGCACCAGGACTGACAGCGCACGGAACCGGGCGGCGCCGGACGGACGGGGCCGTGCGCGAGGACCGGGCGGGACCGTGCACGAGGACCGGCCGCCGCAAGGCATACTCGATCGGGTGAGTACGTATCCCGAGGTCCGCACCCTGCCCGTACCGGACGGCCTGGAGGGCGAGCGCGTCGACGCCGCCATCTCCAGGATGTTCGGTTTCTCCCGCACCAAGGCCGCCGATCTGGCCGCCGCCGGAAAGGTGCAGGTGGACGGTGCGGTGGTCGGGAAGTCCGAGCGGGTGCGGGGCGGTGCCTGGCTCGAGGTGGAGATGCCGCAGGCGCCCGCGCCGGTGCAGGTCGTCGCCGAGCCCGTCGAGGGCATGGAGATCGTGCACGACGACGACGACATCGTGGTCATCGTGAAGCCGGTCGGGGTCGCCGCCCACCCGAGCCCCGGCTGGACCGGTACGACGGTGATCGGCGGGCTGGCCGCGGCCGGGTACCGGATCTCGACGTCCGGCGCGGCCGAGCGCCAGGGCATCGTCCACCGCCTCGATGTCGGCACCTCCGGCCTGATGGTCGTGGCCAAGTCGGAGCGGGCCTACACCCTGCTGAAGGCGCAGTTCCGTGACCGGGTCGTCGAGAAGAAGTACCACGCGCTGGTGCAGGGCCACCCGGACCCGATGAGCGGCACCATCGACGCCCCCATCGGGCGCCACCCCAACCACGACTACAAGTGGGCCGTCACCGCCGACGGCAAGCCCTCCGTGACGCACTACGACCTCATCGAGGCGTACCGGGCCGCCAGTCTCCTCGACATCAAGCTGGAGACCGGCCGCACGCACCAGATCCGGGTGCACATGTCGGCCCACCGCCACCCCTGCGTCGGGGACCTCACCTACGGCGCCGACCCGACGATGGCCAAGCGCCTCGGACTGACGCGGCAGTGGCTGCACGCCGTCCGGCTCGGTTTCGAGCACCCGTCCGACGGCAGCTGGGTGGAGTTCTCCAGCGACTACCCGGACGACCTCCGGCGGGCCCTGGACAAGATCGTGGCCGAGAGCCGGTGAGGGCCGGTGCTCCGTGGGCCGCGGCCCACGGAGCGGGGTGCCCGCAGGGGTGAGAAGGGGGGTGTTGTCCGGGTAGCGACCGGTACGTGGCAGGCTTGAGGTCCCAGACCGCCCGGCCACGACGGCCGGTCCGTCGCGCTCCGGAAGGCACCTCGTGGACCAAATGGCACTGCTCCTCCTGCTGTTGCTCGGAGCCGTGGTCACGGTCCCACTGGGGGAGCGGCTCGGGCTGCCCGCGCCGGTGCTGATGACGCTCGCCGGGGTCGGCATGGCGTTCCTCAGCTTCGTGCCGAACGTGAACATCCCGCCGGAGATCATCCTGCCGGCGGTCCTGCCGCCGTTGCTCTACGCCTCCGTGCAGCGCACCTCCTGGCGGCAGTTCGCCGCCAACAAGCGGCCGATCTTCCTGCTGGCCGTGGCGCTGGTCTTCGTCACCACGGCCGCCGTCGCCGCCGTGGCCAACGCGATAGTCCCCGGGCTGCCCCTCGCCGCCGCCGTGGCCCTCGGCGCGCTCGTCGCCCCGCCCGACCCGGTCGCCGCGACGGCCGTCGCGGGCTCGGTCGGTCTGCCGCGCAGGCTCGTCTCCATCCTGGAGGGCGAGGGGCTGTTCAACGACGTGACCGCGATCGTCCTGTACCACGTGGCGATCGCCGCCGCGGTGAGCGGCACCTTCTCGTTCCCCGAGGCGTTCGGGCAGCTGATCCTGTCCGCGGTCGTCGCCGTGGTGGTGGGGCTGGCGCTCGGCTGGCTCACCATCAAGCTCATGGGCCTGCTCGGCGATGCCACCCTCCAGGTCGGACTCACCCTGCTGGTGCCGTTCGTGAGCTACGTGCTCGCGGAGGAGCTGATGGGGTCGGGCGTCCTGGCCGTGCTCACCACCGCACTCTTCCTCGCGGAGCACACCGCCGACGCCGACGACGTGCTCGGCAGGCTCACCGGCCGTTCCTTCTGGGAGATCGTCGACACCCTCGTGACCGGGGTCGCCTTCGGGCTGATCGGCCTCGAACTCCACAACGTCTTCGGCACGTCGGACGGTCGCGAGCTCCAGATGCTCGGCTGGGGCCTGGCGGTCGTCGCGGTCGTCGTCGGCGTACGGCTGCTCTACCTGCTGCCCGCGACCTGGCTCGCCAAGCGGCTGCACACGCGGCGCGACGTCAGCGAGGAGATCCCCACCAGCTGGCGGGAGACCGTCGTCATGTGGTGGTCCGGAATGCGCGGGGTCGCCTCGGTGGCCCTGGCGCTCGCGATCCCGCTGAAGACGGACGACGGGCAGCCCTTCCCGGGACGCGAGGAGATCATCTTCATCGCCTTCGCCGTGATCATGGCCACGCTCGTGGTCCAGGGGCTCACCCTGCCGTGGCTGGTCCGCAAGCTGCACGTCAAGGCCGACACGGCGGCCGAGGAGGCGCTGGAGAAGGATCTCGCGATCCGTGCCGCCAAGGCCGCGAAGCAGCGGCTCAGGGAGATCCAGGAGGACGAGGAGTTCCCGGAGGAGGTCGCCGAGCGGTTGCAGCGGCTGGCGTACGACATGGGGGCCCGGATCAGCCCCGACATGGTCGACGAGGAACGCCGCGAGGCGTACGCGCAGCGCGCCGAGCGCTTCAGGGCGGTCAACCGTGTCCAGCGCGAGATGATGTCCGCCGCGCGGCACGCGGTGCTGTCCGCCCGCAACGAGGCGGGCAACGACCCGGAGGTGGTCGACCGGGTGCTGAGACAGCTGGACGTGCGCAGCCTGCGGTGACGCCCGCGGCGCCGGACCGGAGCGGCGGCGGTTTGGTACGTGCGGTGCGCGGCGGTGCCCGGGAGCGCTGTTCCGGCGATCGGGGATGCCGGGTCGGGCCGTTCCGGCGGGCACCCCGCGGCCGGGCCCCCGTGCGACGCGAGGCACGGCCGCAACTGGCACCATGGCCCCATGGACATCATGCTTTTCCACTCGGTGTACGGTCTGCGCCCCGCGGTGCACGCGGCGGCGGCCCGGCTGCGCGCCGCCGGGCACGAGGTGCACGTGCCCGATCTCTTCGAGGGACGCACCTTCGACACCGTCGAGGAAGGCTTGGCGTTCAAGGAGGAGCTGGGCAAGGACGAACTGCTGCGGCGGGCCGTGCTGGCCGCCGCGCCCCACTCCGACCGGGGCCTGGTGTACGCCGGTTTCTCCCTGGGGGCGGCCACCGCGCAGACGCTGGCGCTCGGTGACGAGAAGGCCCGCGGCCTGTTGCTGTTCCACGGCACCTCGGACATCGCCGAGAACGCCTCCGTGGACGAGCTGCCCGTACAGCTGCACGTCGCCGATCCCGACCCGTTCGAGACGCACGACTGGCTGAACTCCTGGTATCTGCGGATGCAGCGGACCGGTGCCGATGTCGAGGTCTACCGCTACCCGGGCGCGGGGCACCTCTTCACCGACCACGAACTGCCCGACCACGACGCGGCGTCGGCCGAACTGGCCTGGAAGGTCGCGCTCGGGTTCCTCGCCACCCTGTGACCGCGCGGGAGGGCCGACCCCGCCGGGAGGGCGCCCGCGCGAGGGGCCCGGCGCGGTGCGCGGGCCCCTCGGCGGACACTCGGCGAACGGGGCGGGTCAGGCGCGGTAGGCGATCCAGCTGTCGCTCATCCGCTGCACCTGGCCCGGGGTGAACTGGTACATGCAGGAGTCGTACGAGTAGTCCATGAAGTTGTGGACCGGGTCCAGACCCGGGCTGGTGCAGGTGTCGCGTCCGGTCGGGCAGCCGGAGGCGGCGCTCTTCTCGGCGGGGGTGTCGGAGACGTAGTCGCCGTTGCCGGTGCAGCCGCCCTGGAACGTGTGGTAGAGCCCCAGCCAGTGGCCGACCTCGTGGGTGGCGGTGTCGCCCTCGTTGTAGTTGGTGGCCGAGCCGCCGGGCAGCGAGGAGTTCAGGATGACGACGCCGTCGTCGGACGGATTGGACTTGTACGAGCTGGGGAAGGTCGCCCAGCCGAGCAGCCCGCCGCCGAGGTTGGCGGTGTAGACGTTGAGGGCGTTGGCGCCGCCCTTGCGCAGCGCGGACTTCATCGACTTCTCGGCGGAGGAGCCCGGCGAGACGCCGTACCAGGAGCTGTTGTCCGTGTAGTCCGTGCCGGCCAGCGTGAACCGGAAGCCGGAGTCGGTGTTGCCGGTGCCCTGGCCGCTGTAGGCGGCGTTCAGGACGTTCATCTGGTTGTTGACGGCGGTCGCGCTCAGCTTGCCGGTCGTCCCGGAGTGTATGACGTGGAAGTACACCGGGATCGTGGCGCCCGCGGCGAGCGCGGAGCCGCTGACCCGGCGGTCCGCGAGTCTCTGCCGCAGCTGCGTCTCCATGGCCTTGGCCTGGGCGGCGGACAGCTCGTTGGGGTCGTGGGCGTTCGTGGTCTTCTCGGGGTGCGCCCTGCGCGCCGTGGCGTCGGTGGCCGTGCCGTCCGCGCACTCCTGGGCGGACGCGGCGGTCGCGGAGGAGGCGGAGGTGGTGGACACCTTCGCGGAGGCGGAGCCGGGGGCGGCGAAGAGCGGTGCCAGGGCCAGGGTTCCGGCCAGGACGGCGGTGCCGAACGCGCGGTTGCGCATACGCGGCGAAATACGGGCAAGAGCCTGCACGGGGTCTCCTCGCGGATATGTGGAGGAGGCACTTCCTCCTCGCCGCCAGGGAGATTACGTGGGCATGTCAGGTCGGCAGCAGAGATGATCAAGCCGCATCGGCCGAGGGGCGAACCGGTCGGAACGGGGAGGAAAGAATCCTCGTGTTCCAGGGTTTGAGACGCGGACGCGACGTCACGCGTTACTCCGGCGGGCGGTGTGTCCCCATTGGTGCGTGGAGGCACACCACCCGCCGTAGCGATGCAACACCTCGTCAACACGAGTCCGGGTGGCTGAAAATGAACCCTCAACGCACCGGCTGGTTCACCCGTTCGACCTTCTGCGTTCCGCTCAGCGTCCGGTACGAACGCGCCCAGGACGAGGTCGCGTCCCGCTTCGAACGGTCGGACACGACGTAGTAGTCCATCTGCGAGCGCTCCGCGGTCACGTCCAGGACGCCGTAGCCGTGCGAGTCCATGTCCACCCACTTCACATGGCGGTTGGCGGCCTTCACCGCCGTGCTCGCGACCGCCGAGAGGGTCCCCGGCGCCACGTGCAGGGTGTCGTCCAGGTTGTCCGAGGTCACCGACGTCACCACGAACTCGGTGGCCGCCGAGGCCGAGAGCGGGTACGTGGCCGCCTTCACCGGCACGTCGTTGGCCCAGGCCATGTGGATGTCGCCGGTGAGGAACACCGTGTTGGTGATCGACCGGTCCCGCAGATGCGTGATCAGTTCCTTGCGGTCGCTGGTGTAGCCGTCCCACTGGTCGACGTTGACGGCGAGCCCCTCCTTCGGCAGCCCCAGCAGCTCGGCCAGCGGCTCCAGCAGGTGCGCGGGCAGCGCGCCGAACGCGACCGGCGAGATCATCACCGACGTCCCGACCAGCTTCCATGCGGCGTCCGAACCGGCCAGGCCCGCCTTCAGCCAGTCCAGCTGCGCCCGGCCGGTGATCGTGCGTGCCGGGTCGTCGACCGAGCCGTTGCCGACCGTCGACTGCTGCGAGCGGAAGGTGCGCAGATCCAGGAGATGGAGGTCGGCCAGGTCGCCGAAGCGCAGCCGCCGGTAGACGGTGCCCTCGGTGGCGGGGCGGACCGGCATCCACTCGAAGTACGCCTGCCTGGCGCCCGCGGCACGGTCGGCCCAGGAGCCCTCCGTGTCCGGCGTGTGGTTCTCGGCCCCGCCCGACCAGGTGTCGTTGGCGATCTCGTGGTTGTCCCAGATCGCGATCACCGGGTGGGTGGCGTGCAGGGTCTGGAGGTCGGCGTCCGTCTTGTAGTGACCGTGCCGGGTGCGGTAGTCGGCGAGGGTGAGGATCTCGTGCCGGGGCTCGTGCGGCCGTACGACGTACTTCGCGGCCGGGTAGACACCCGACGCGTACTCGTAGATGTAGTCGCCCAGGTGCAGTACCGCGTCGAGGTCGGTGCGGGCCGCGAGGTGCCGGTACGGGGAGAAGAAACCGGCCTCCCAGTTGGCGCACGAGACCACGCCGAAGCGCAGACCGCCGACGGTGGCCCCGGCGGCGGGCGCGGTGCGGGTGCGGCCGGTGGGCGAGAGGACCGCCGAGCCGTCGCCCGCCGAGAAGCGGAACCAGTACGTGGTGGCCGGGCGCAGCCCGCGTATGTCGGCCTTGACGGTGTGGTCGGAGGCGGCCCGCGCGACGGTGGAGCCGCGGGAGACGATCCGCGAGAAGCCCTTGTCCTCGGCGACCTCCCAGCTCACCGTCGTGTCGGCACCGCGGCCGGAACCGGGCGCGGCGTCGGGCGTGGGGGTGACGCGGGTCCACAGGAGGATGCCGTCGGGGAGCGGGTCGCCGGAGGCGACGCCGTGCAGGAAGGCGGGCCCGTCGGCGGCGCGCGCGGCGCCGGCGGAGCCGAGTACGGGGAGTGCGACGGCGGCGGCGGTGGCGGCGGCCTTGACGACCGTGCGGCGACTGGGGGCGGCCGGCTGCGGCGGAAGGTGTCGAGAGGTCATGCGCCGGGACCTTACTGACCGGTAAGCCCAACGGGCAGGCGAACGGAGGAAGTTCGCCTGCCCGTTGCTGAACAGTCGTCAGGAATCGGCCATACGGTGGGAGCCGTTCCGCCCGGAACGCGCGGCTCCGGTGCGGCGGGCGGGTCTCAGCCCTTCAGCGCGGCGTCGACCGCGGTGTTGAACTCCTCCACCGTCATCGGGGCGTTCTCGCTGCCCGCGCCGGTGATCAGCTTGCCGTCCATCTTCAGCGTGGGGGTGCCCCTCACGCCGCTCTTGTCGAACGTCTGGGACATCTTCATCGCCCAGGCGTCGAACGTGCCGTCCTCGACGTTCTTCTGGAACTCCTTGTTGCCCTTCAGGGCGTCGACCGTGTTCGCGATCTCGATCAGGTAGGAGTCCTTCTTGAACTTGTCGTCGTTCTCCTCCGGGTGGTACTTCGCGGAGTAGAGCGCGAACTTGTAGTCGAGGAAGGCCTCCGGGCTGACGTCGAGCGCCGCGCCGAGCGCGCTGAGCGCGTTCTTCGAGCCCTCGCCGTTGGTGGCGTCGTCGAGGAACGTGGCACCGACGTACTTGATCTTGTACTTGCCGGCGTCGACGTCCTTGTGCACCGTCTCGCCGATGGTCTGCTCGAACGTGCCGCAGATCGGGCAGCGCGCGTCCTCGTACACTTCCAGCGTCTTCTTGGCGGTCGACTTGCCGATCACGACGGTCGTGCCGTTCTCGCCCGAGGTGTTCTTCGGCGCCGTGACCTTCTTCTCGTCCTTGGCCGCCTCCCAGTGGGACGGCTTGTTCATCTCCATGACACCCCAGCCGACGCCGCCGGCGATCGCCAGCACCGCGACGATCGAGAGGCCGACGACCACCTGCCGACGGGTCTTGTCCCGCTTCGCCTGCCGCTCGCGCTCGGCGCGCAGACGCTCGCGGGCCGCCGCCTTGTTGGCCTGGTTGTTGCGCTTGCTCATGTTGTTCTCTCCGTGGTGTGAGGTCTTGGGGACGTACGTGCTCAGGCGATGGCGCGGGCCGAGCGCGGTGGTCCCCTCCGTCCCACGGAGTGCACGAGCACACGGGCGTGCAGGAGCGGGTGCGGGCCGTGCCCGGCGGGGCGCACCTTGAGGCGTACGGTCCGGCAGGCCGCACCCACCACGGCGACCGCTATCAGCAGCGGCCGGAACGCCAGGGCGGCGGCCGCCCCCAGCAGGGAGACCAGTGCGGACTCGCCGCGCCGGAGCCAGGCCGCGGCGAGCAGCCCGACCGACACATGGGCGGCGAGCAGCAGCCACGGCACCGCGGGGCCGGGGGAGGCCAGCAGCGCGGCCGCCGTGTGCCCGGCGCCGGTCACCGAGGCGAGCGGGGCGCCGATGTCACCGGCCGGTGACGCGCCGGCGCCGATGTCGCCGCCGCACAGCACGTCCACCCCGACCGAGCGCAGCGGCCCCGCGATCGGGCCGCCCGCCGCGCCGTAACAGAGGTGCTGACCGGTGGTGAAGAAGGTGTCGGCGGCCAGCTCCAGCGGGACCAGCAGCCCGGCGATGGCCCAGAAGCCGCGCTCCCGGCCTGCCAGCGCGAACGCCACGGCGAAGACTGCCCCGGCCAGCAGGGCCACGGCGGTCAGCGGCAGCGGCACCCGGGAGAGCAGCACATGGGACGCGGTGGAGAGCGTCACGACGAGCGCTGTGAAGAGCGCCGCGCGAACGACTCTGAGGTGCGTCCCGGATATGTCCATCGTCGAGGAGTGTCCCATGCGAATCTGTGAGGCCGAAGAGGTGGGCGGCCTACGGCTTGCGAAGCGCCTACAGCCCCGGAATGCGACCGTTGCGGAAGAGGTCCACGAAGATCTGGTGGTCGGCGCGGGCCCGCGAGCCGTACGCGTGGGCGAAGTCCACCAGCAGCCCGGCGAAGCCCTCCTCGTCCGCCGCGATCGCCGCGTCGATCGCCCGCTCCGTGGAGAACGGCACCAGTGAGTGCCCGCTCTCGTCGTCCGCCGCGGAGTGCATCGTCGCCGTCGCCCGGCCCAGATCGGCGACGACTGCCGCGATCTCCTCCGGCTCGTCGATGCCCGACCAGTCCAGGTCCACCGCGTACGGCGACACCTCGGCCACCAGCTGCCCGGCGCCGTCCAGCTCCGTCCAGCCCAGCCACGGGTCGGCGTGCGCCTGGAGGGCGCGCTGCGAGATGACCGTGCGATGGCCCTCGTGGTGGAAGTACCCCCGCACGGCCGGGTCGGTGATGTGCCGGGAGACCGCCGGGGTCTGCGCCTGCTTGAGATAGATCACCACATCGTTCTCCAGGGCGTCGCTGTTGCCCTCCAGCAGGATGTTGTACGACGGCAGCCCGGCCGAACCGATACCGATGCCGCGACGGCCCACGACGTCCTTCACCCGGTACGAGTCGGGGCGGGTCAGGCTCGACTCCGGGAGCGTCTCCAGATACTCGTCGAACGCGGCCAGCACCTTGTAGCGCGTCGCCGCGTCCAGGTCGATCGCGCCGCCGCCCGCCGCGAACCGGCGCTCGAAGTCCCGGATCTCCGTCATCGAGTCCAGCAGCGAGAACCGCGTCTGCGACCGCGCGTCGCGCAGCGCGGCCAGCAGCGGGCCCTCGGCCGTGTCCAGTGTGAACGGCGGCAGCTCGTCGGTCTTCGCGCCCGTCGCCAGGGCGTGGATCCGCTCCCGGTAGGCCGCCGCGTAGATCCGGACCAGCTCCGTGATCTGGTCGTCGCTCAGCGCCTTCGCGTAGCCGATCAGCGCGACCGAGGCGGCGAACCGCTTCAGGTCCCAGGTGAACGGCCCGACGTACGCCTCGTCGAAGTCGTTCACGTTGAAGACCAGCCGGCCGTTGGCGTCCATGTACGTGCCGAAGTTCTCCGCGTGCAGATCGCCGTGGATCCACACCCGGCCGGTCCGCTCGTCCAGATACGGTCCGCCGTTCCGCTCCCGCTCCAGGTCCCGGTAGAACAGGCACGCCGTCCCCCGGTAGAAGGCGAACGCCGACCCCGCCATCCTGCGGAACTTCACCCGGAAGGCGGCGGGGTCCGCCGCCAGCAGCTCGCCGAAAGCGGTGTCGAAGACCTCGAGAATCTGCTCCCCGCGCCGCGCCGCGCCGGTCTGCGGTTCCGACATCTCTGGGTGCCTCCTGGTGCCTGACGTGTCGGTGCCGGTCACGGCACCGGGACGAACGGGACGGTTTTCCCAGCACCTCCAACGCGCGACCGGGTCCGGGAGTGCCCGGCGTTTCCCCCTCCCGGAGACGTAGACTTCCACGCTGTCCCCACCCGTCACCCGCAGCCCGCCCGCCCGTCGCCCGACCGCCGCCCCTCATCGAGGCGCTACGCGCCGCGCCTGCACTTCGGAGGCCCACCGCCGTGAGCAAGCCGCCCTTCACGCACCTGCACGTCCACACCCAGTACTCGCTGCTGGACGGTGCCGCGCGGCTCAAGGACATGTTCGAGGCGTGCAACGAGATGGGCATGACGCACATCGCGATGACGGACCACGGCAACCTGCACGGGGCGTACGACTTCTTCCACTCGGCGAAGAAGGCGGGGGTGACGCCGATCATCGGGATCGAGGCGTACGTCGCCCCGGAGTCCCGCAAGCACAAGCGGAAGGTCCAGTGGGGCCAGCCGCACCAGAAGCGCGACGACGTCTCGGGTTCCGGTGGTTACACCCACAAGACGATCTGGGCGTCGAACAGCACGGGCCTGCACAACCTCTTCCGGCTGTCCTCGGACGCGTACGCCGAGGGCTGGCTGCAGAAGTGGCCGCGCATGGACAAGGAGACCATCGCCCAGTGGTCCGAGGGCCTCATCGCCTCCACCGGCTGCCCCTCCGGAGAGGTGCAGACCCGGCTGCGGCTGGGCCAGTTCGACGAGGCGCTCCAGGCGGCCTCCGACTACAAGGACATCTTCGGCGAGGGCAAGTACTTCCTGGAGCTGATGGACCACGGCATCGACATCGAGCACCGGGTCCGTGACGGGCTCCTGGAGATCGGCCGGAAGCTCGGCATCCCGCCGCTGGTGACCAACGACTCGCACTACACCTACGCGCACGAGGCCACCGCGCACGACGCGCTGCTGTGCATCCAGACCGGCAAGAACCTCTCCGACCCGGACCGCTTCCGCTTCGACGGCACCGGCTACTACCTCAAGACGACCGACGAGATGTACGCCGTCGACTCCTCCGACGCCTGGCAGGAGGGGTGCCGCAACACGCTGCTGGTCGCCGAGCAGATCGACACCACCGGCATGTTCGAGAAGCGCGACCTGATGCCGAAGTTCGAGATTCCGGAGGGCTTCACCGAGGTCACCTGGTTCCAGGAGGAGGTGCGGCGGGGCATGGCCCGCCGCTTCCCGGGCGGCGTCCCCGAGGACCGGCAGAAGCAGGCCGAGTACGAGATGGACGTCATCATCCAGATGGGGTTCCCGGGCTACTTCCTCGTGGTCGCCGACTTCATCATGTGGGCGAAGAACAACGGCATCGCGGTCGGCCCCGGCCGAGGCTCCGCGGCCGGCTCGATCGTGGCGTACGCCATGGGCATCACCGACCTCGACCCGATCGAGCACGGACTGATCTTCGAGCGGTTCCTCAACCCCGAGCGCGTCTCGATGCCCGACGTCGACATCGACTTCGACGAGCGTCGGCGCGTCGAGGTGATCAGGTACGTGACGGAGAAGTACGGCGCCGACAAGGTCGCCATGATCGGCACGTACGGCAAGATCAAGGCGAAGAACGCCATCAAGGACTCCGCGCGCGTCCTCGGCTACCCCTACGCGATGGGCGACCGGCTCACCAAGGCCATGCCCGCCGACGTCCTCGGCAAGGGCATCGATCTCGACGGCATCACCAACCCCAAGCACCCGCGCTACAGCGAGGCGGGCGAGATCCGGGGGATGTACGAGAACGAACCGGACGTGAAGAAGGTCATCGACACCGCGAAGGGTGTGGAGGGCCTGGTCCGGCAGATGGGCGTGCACGCCGCCGGCGTCATCATGTCCAGCGAGCCGATCGTCGACCACGCACCGGTCTGGGTGAGGCACACCGACGGCGTCACCATCACGCAGTGGGACTACCCGCAGTGCGAGTCGCTCGGCCTGCTGAAGATGGACTTCCTCGGCCTGCGCAACCTCACCATCATGGACGACGCCGTCAAGATGGTGGAGAGCAACAAGGGCGTCAAGCTGGACCTGCTCGGCCTCCCGCTGGACGACCCCAAGACGTACGAGATGCTCTGCCGCGGCGACACGCTCGGCGTGTTCCAGTTCGACGGCGGCCCGATGCGCTCCCTGCTGCGCCAGATGCAGCCCGACAACTTCGAGGACATCTCCGCCGTCTCGGCCCTGTACCGGCCGGGCCCGATGGGCATGAACTCGCACACGAACTACGCCGAGCGCAAGAACGGCCGCCAGGAGATCACCCCGATCCACCCGGAGCTGGAGGAGCCGCTCAAGGAGACCCTGGGCCTGACCTACGGCCTGATCGTCTACCAGGAGCAGGTGCAGAAGGCCGCCCAGATCGTCGCCGGTTACTCGCTCGGCGAGGCCGACATCCTGCGCCGTGTGATGGGCAAGAAGAAGCCCGAGGAGCTGGAGAAGAACTTCGTCCTCTTCCAGGCCGGCGCCAAGGAGAAGGGCTACTCCGACGCGGCGATCCAGGCGCTGTGGGACGTGCTGGTCCCGTTCGCCGGATACGCGTTCAACAAGGCGCACTCCTCCGCGTACGGCCTGGTCACGTACTGGACCGCGTACCTGAAGGCGAACTACCCCGCCGAATACATGGCGGCGCTGCTGACCTCGGTCAAGGACGACAAGGACAAGTCCGCGGTCTACCTCAACGAGTGCCGCCGCATGGGCATCAAGGTGCTGCCGCCCAATGTGAACGAGTCCCTGTCGAACTTCGCGGCCCAGGGCGACGACGTGATCCTCTTCGGCCTGACGGCCGTGCGCAACGTGGGCCAGAACGTGGTCGACTCGATCATCCGGTGCCGCAAGGCGAAGGGGAAGTACAGCACCTTCCCGGACTTCCTGGACAAGGTCGAGGCCGTGGTCTGCAACAAGCGGACCGTCGAGTCGCTGATCAAGGCCGGGGCCTTCGACGAGATGGGGCACACCCGCAAGGGCCTGGTCGCCCACCACGAACCGATGATCGACAACGTGGTGCAGGTCAAGCGGAAGGAGGCCGAGGGCCAGTTCGACCTCTTCGGAGGCATGGGCGACGAGGACAGCGACGAGCCGGGCTTCGGGCTCGACGTGGAGTTCTCCGATGTCGAGTGGGAGAAGTCCTACCTGCTGGCGCAGGAGCGCGAGATGCTGGGCCTCTACGTCTCCGACCACCCGCTCTTCGGCCTGGAGCACGTGCTGTCCGACAAGGCCGACGCCTCGATCTCCCAGCTGACCGGCGGGGAGCACGCGGACGGCGCCATCGTCACCGTCGGCGGCATCATCTCCGGCCTCCAGCGCAAGATGACCAAGCAGGGCAACGCCTGGGCGATCGCCACCGTCGAGGACCTGGCCGGCTCCATCGAGTGCATGTTCTTCCCGGCCACCTACCAGCTGGTGTCCACCCAGCTGGTCGAGGACACCATCGTGTTCGTCAAGGGCCGCCTCGACAAGCGCGAGGACGTGCCCCGGCTGGTCGCGATGGAGATGCAGGTCCCCGACGTCTCGGCGGCGGGCACCAACGCCCCCGTGATCCTGACCATCCCCACCGTCAAGGTCACCCCGCCCATGGTCAGCCGCCTCGGCGAGGTGCTCAGCAACCACCGGGGCGACACCGAGGTGCGGATCAGGCTCCAGGGCCCCCGCAAGACCACGGTGCTCCGGCTCGACCGGCACCGGGTGAAGCCCGACCCGGCGCTCTACGGCGACCTGAAGGTGCTGCTCGGACCGTCCTGCCTGGCCGGCTGAACAACCGGTCCCGCGACGGCGGGACTCGCGCACCGGGACACACGCCTCGGGCACGCGCACACCGGGAGACATTGCCGGGGCGTGCGCGCACGGAAGGCGGGTGTGCACGTGAGGAGCACACAGGGGCGCCCCCGCACATGGCGGGGGCGCCCCTGTCGGTCCCGCGGCCTGTCACCGGACGACCGGACATTATCGGTCAGTTGTGGCCGAAGCGGCGCTGGTGCTTACGGGCGGCATCGGAAGGGCTGCCCTGGGCCTGCGACTGCTGTATCTGCGACTCGTACGAGGTCTGCTTGGCCTCTTCCGCGCCCTGCTGGGGTGCGGACGTGCGGTTCTGCCGGCTGCTCTGCTTGCGGTTCTTGTTCTTGGCCATGGTGTTCCTCCTGGGGGACTCTCGGGGCCAGGACCGCGTCCAGGCTCACATAATGGGATGAACCGTGCATGTTGGATCATTACCGTGCGTTATGACGATGTGGCCAGGGTGTACAATTCGCGCCTTCCCGGGTTCGCCACGCCGATGATCGAGTTCCGGCCGTTTACCCCCGCGCATTCGGGCAGACTCGAAGGAAACTCTTCGCAAAGACCACACCCGAACTCCCGGAAGAGGGTGGAACGCGTGGACCGTTGCGTCGTCCTGGTGGACGCCGGCTACCTGCTGGGTGCGGCCGCGAGCCTGCTGGCCGGGGAACCTGCCCGTTCCCGCATCACCGTCGACCACGCGGCTCTCATCCGAGGGCTGCGCGAGCTGGCGGAGGCCGATACGCGGCAGCCGTTGCTGCGGATCTACTGGTTCGACGGCGCCCCCGACCGGGTGCCGCAGCCCGAGCACCGCAGACTGCGCGTGATGCCCCGGGTGACCGTCCGGCTCGGCGCCCTGACCCGCAGCGACGGGCGCTGGGCACAGAAGGGCGTCGACGCCGCGATGCACGCGGAGCTCACCGAACTGGCCAGGAACCGGGCCTGTTCCGACGTGGTGCTGGTGACCGGCGACGGGGACCTGCTGCCGGGCCTGATGTCGGCGAAGGAACACGGCGTCGCCGTCCATCTGTGGGCCGTGCAGGCCGCCGACGGCGACTACAACCAGTCCGAGGACCTGGTCGCCGAGGCCGACGAACGCCGGGTGCTCGACCGGACCTGGATCACCCAGGCCGTACGGGCCAAGGAGACCGGCGGCGTCTGCGCCCCACCGCCCGCACCCGGTCCGGAGATCGCCGCGATCCTCTCCGCGCCGCTCCCGGAGGCGGCCCTCGCGGCGTCCGCCGAGCGGGCGTCGGAGGCGCGGGTGGCGGCCGAGGCCGACGGGAGCGCCCCGCAGCCCGAGGAGGACGGCGCCGCCGAGCGGCCCGGCCCCGGGGGAAGGGGCGTGCCCACCCCGAAGGACCTGGCGGGCAGCCTGCGCGGGCCCGGCACCCAGCCCTCCGCCCCTTCCGCGTCGGCGGGCGCCACGCTGCGCTGGTCCTCCGACAAGGGCTGGATCGAGCGCGGCGGACCGCTCGGCGAACCCGCCGACACCGCGTCCCTCCCCACGCTGGCCCAGCTCACCAGCGCCGAGCAGCGCTGGGCGGACCGGGAGGAGGACATCACCACCGTCGGCGGCGACCCCTTCGAGGTGGGCCAGGTCTTCGCCCGCCGCTGGATGGAGCGGCTGTCCGACCACACCCATCTGCAGAAGCTGTCGACGATGTACCCGCGCGTCCCGCACCGCATCGACGGCGAACTGCTGCGCTACGCGGCACGCTTCGGCCTGCTCGCCCACAAGGACGACCAGATCGACGAGCACGACCGCTATGCCATCCGTGCGGGATTCTGGCGGGAGATCGACGTACGCGCGGCGGCGGGGCGCACCCCGGTGCCGGAGCGCACGGGTTCTTCCGGGGACTGACGGCGTCCGGGGCGCCCGGTCCGGGACCGGACGCGCCCCGTCCGCGCGCCCGGAGGCGCACCGGGCGCGCGGACGGACGAAGCGGCCGGTGGGAGCGGTGCCTACGTCGGCCGGGCCCGGCCCCGGGCGTGATCCGGGTCGCGCGACCCCGTACTCTCGTACCTCGTGAGTACGGGCACGGCACAGGCGCAGACGCGGACCGGGACCGTGTGCGCGGTGCGTGACCTGGTCAAGACCTACCCCGCCGCACGCGGCCGTCGCGGCGCACCGGCCACACCGGAGGTCCGCGCCACCGACGGCATCAGCCTGGACGTGCGGCGCGGCGAGATCTTCGGACTGCTCGGCCCCAACGGTGCCGGGAAGTCCACCCTGGTACGGCAGCTCACCGGGCTGATGCGGCCCGACTCCGGCAGCGTCACCGTGCTGGGCCACGATCTGGTGCGCCACCCCGAACGGGCCTCCCGGCTGATCGGCTACCTCGGGCAGGAGTCCACCGCCCTCGACGAGCTGACCGTGTCGCTCGCCGCCGAGACCACCGGCCGGCTGCGCGGTCTCGCGGTGGCCGAGGCCCGGGCCGAGCGCGACGACGTGCTCGACGAACTGGGCCTCACCGGCATCGCCGGACGCCCCCTGAAGAAGCTCTCCGGGGGACAGCGGCGGCTCGCCTGCTTCGCCGCCGCGCTGGTCGGCGAGCGGCCCGTGCTCGTCCTGGACGAACCGACCACCGGAATGGACCCGGTCGCGCGCCGCGCGGTGTGGGCCGCCGTGGACCGGCGCCGGGCCGAGCGCGGCACGACCGTCCTGCTGGTCACTCACAACGTCATCGAGGCCGAGACGGTCCTCGACCGGGTCGCGGTGATCGAGCACGGCCGCGTCATCGCCTGCGACACGCCGAACGGACTCAAGGAGCGCGTCGCCGGTGAGGTCCGGGTGGAGCTGGTGTGGCGCGAGCGGGCGCCGCTGGACGTCCCCGAGGTGGCCGCGTTGCGCGGTTCGGCGCAGGAGTCCGGGCGGCGCTGGGTGCTGCGGCTCGGGCCCGACGAGGCACGGGCCGCGGTCGCCGCGGTGACCGGCGGCGCGGCGTTCGCCGCGCTCGACGACTTCACCCTGGCGACGCCCAGCCTGGAGGACGTCTATCTCGCGCTCGGCGGGGACGTGCGCAAGGGGCTGGTGAAGTCGTGACCGGGGCGACCGGTACGGGCGGGACGGCGGGGGCGGCCGAGGTGTCGCGGGTGGCAGGGGCGGCCGGGTGCGCGCGCGTGGCCGGGCGGCGAGTGGACAGGAGCAGCGCCAGGTGACGAGCATCGTTCCCGCGCAGGCGGTGGCCGGACCGGTCGGTCCCGCCACCGACGTCCGGGCCGACGGCGGCGACGGCCACGACGGGGCGGCCCCCGTGCCGCTCGCGCCGCGGGCCCGGCTGTTCCCCTCGCTCGCGGCCGTGTACCGCGCCCAGCTGTCCCGGGCCCGGGTGGCCCGTATTCCGCTGCTGTTCGTCGCGACGTTCCAGTCCGTCGGGATCATGGTGCTGATGCGCGGGGTCGTCGACGGCGGCTCCGAGGCACGGGCGGTCGTCGCCGGTTCCAGCGTCCTCGTGGTGGCGTTCGTCGCGCTCAACCTGCTCGCCCAGTACTTCGGGCAGCTGCGGGCCGGGGGCGGACTCGACCACTACGCCACCCTGCCGGTGCCGCCCGCCGCCGTGGTGCTGGGCGCGGCAGGGGCGTACGCCTCCTTCACCGTGCCCGGCACGATCGTCACGGCGGTCGCGGGGAGCGTGCTGTTCGGGCTTCCGCTGACGCATCTGTGGGTGCTCGTCGCCGTCATCCCGCTGTCCGGGGCGGCGCTCTCCGGGCTCGGCGCCGCGCTGGGGCTGCTCGCGCCCCGGCAGGAGCTGGCCACGCTGCTCGGGCAGCTCGGCATGTCGGCGGCGCTGCTGCTCGGCGTCCTGCCGGCCGACCGGCTGCCCACCCCGGTCGACTGGGCGCGCGATCTGCTGCCGTCGACGTACGGGGTCGAGGCGCTCGCACGGTCCTTCGACGCCCATCCGGACTGGGCGGCCGTCGTCCTGGACCTCGCGGTCTGCGCGGTCGTCGGCGTCCTCTCGCTGGCCGCGGCCACCTGGGCGTACCGCAGGGCGGCGGTCCGATGAGGCGGTGCGCGGGGATGCCTGGCACGATGGCACGGTGACCGCACCTCTGACGCCGCCTCACCGGCCCTCGTCCGACAACCCCTGGCAGACCCCGCAGCACTGGGACGGTCCCGGGAAGGCGGGCCCCGGATCCCGGCCGGCTGCGGAGGGGGAGGGGGACCCCGGACCGGAACTGCTGCGCGCGGTGGCCGTCGCCCTGCTGGTGACCGTGGCCGGTGCCGGGCTCGGGCTCCTGTGGGTGTGGCTCGCGCCGAGGGTTCCGCTGATCTCGGACGGCACGGCCGTCTTCCTCCAGGACAGCGAGGGCGAGGAGGCGATCGGCGCCGACGGCACGTTCGTGCTGCTGGCCCTGGGTTTCGGGGCCCTGACCGCCGCGCTGGTCTTCTGGTTCCGGCGCCGCGGCGGTGTCGCCACGGTGGTGGCGCTCGCGGTGGGCGGGGTGCTCGGATCGCTGCTCGCCTGGCGGCTCGGCGAGTGGCTCGGGCCGGACCAGGACGTGGTCGCCCACGCGCGGGCGGTCGGCAAGGGCGTGGTCTTCGACGCGCCGCTCCAGCTGAGGACGGCGGTCGCGGCATGGCTGGCCTGGCCGGTGACGGCGATGGTGGTGCACCTCGCGCTGACGGCGCTGTTCGGGCCGAGGGACCCGGAGCCGGAGTGGGGCACCTTCCCGGGGTGGGCGGCCGGCGGCCCGGTCCCGGGCGCGGGACACGGGGCCGCAGGGCCGGGGACGGCCCCCGGCGGGAGTGTCCCGCCGGTTCCGCCGACCGGCTCGTAGGCACGGACGAGGGGTGAGGGAGCGCCCGCCCGGGTGCAGGCAGGTGCTACCCGCGGCCGATCTCCGCGAACACCGCCCCCGTCAGCGACGCCAGATCGTCGGGGGACAGCTCTACTTCGAGCCCGCGGCGGCCCGCCGACACACAGATCGTCCCGTGCGCGCGGGCCGACGCGTCCAGCACCGTGCGCAGCCGCTTGCGCTGGCCCAGCGGCGAGATGCCGCCCCGCACGTAACCGGTGGTGCGTTCCGCCGCGGCCGGGTCGGCCATCGAGGCCCGCTTGCCGCCCACGGCGGAGGCCAGCGCCTTGAGGTCGAGGGTGCCGGCCACCGGGACGACCGCCACGGTGAGGGTGCCGTCCACGTCGGCGACCAGGGTCTTGAAGACTCGGTCGGGGGAGACGCCCAGGGCCTCGGCGGCCTCCTCGCCGTACGAGGCCGACGCCGGATCGTGGTCGTAGGAGTGGACGGTGAAAGCCGCACCGGCCGCGGTCAGCGCGACCGTCGCCGGAGTGCCGCCGGACTGTTGCTGCTTCTTCGGCTTCTTCGCCACGGTGAGGATTCCTCGGGTGGTCGGTTCGTCGGTCGGAGCGATCCGGTTCGTCGGCCGGAGGTGCTCGGGCCCCGGTGGTCCGTCGGTCAGTTGGGGTGGGTCGGGGCGCGCGTCAGCTCCACGGCGGGCAGCGACGGGAGATGCCGTATGACGGCGGTCTCGGCGCGCAGCATCTTCAGCTCCTCGCGCAGCCTGGTCGCGGTGTCGGCGGCCTGGAGCAGCCGCTGCTTCGCCGGGACGTCCAGCACGGCCGCGGCGGCGACGAGGTAGGAGACGACCGAGGGGTCGTCGGGCAACTCCGCCCCCGTCGTCAGGGAACGTCGGCTCGCCCCGGCCAGGCGCTTCTGGTAGCCGCGGAAGGCCCGCAGCACGCCCTCGGCGAGCGCGCCCGCCTCCTCGCCCGGTTCCTCGTCCAGTTCGCGGAGCTCCGCCGTCAGGTAGGGGCCGCTCGCGTCGACGGAGAGCAGCTCGACGCGGGTGGTGCCGGTCGCGAGGACCTCGAAGGTGCCGTCCGGCCGTTCCCGGATCTTCGCCGCGTCGGCGATGCAGCCCACCGGGTGGAAGGCCCGGATCGGGTCGGGACCGAAGCCGTCGGCGGGGCCGCGCCCGGCGGAGTCGTGTGCCTCCCCCGGCATTCCGGTGGCCGTCGGGGCGACCTCGTGGCCGTCCCGGATCGCGACCACCGCGAAACGGCGGGGTTCGTCCTCGTCGGTCCGGAGCAGTTCGCGCATCATGGCGCGATATCGCTCCTCGAAGACGTTCAGCGGCAGCACGAGGCCCGGGAAAAGCACCGCGTTCAGCGGGAACAGGGGCAGGCGAGCGGTGGTCACAGCGGTCAAGCGTAATGGCCGCGCGGACGGCCCCTGCGGGCCCGCCCCGGCAGGGGCCCCGTACCGGGCGTCCGGGACCGTGCCTCCTCCCGCGCTTCGAGGAACCGTCCCAGCGGGTCCTCGGAGACCGACGCCCACGGGAACGACGTCGCGTGGGGCCCGATCCGCCGGAACTGTTCCAGCGCCGCGTCCCACCGGCCCCGGGCCACCAGCACGTACGCCAGCAGGTTGCGGACCTCGGCGGGCCAGGGGTCGCCCGGCGCGAACGAGGCGGACAAGGCCGCCGCCAGGTCCGCCGCCGCGTCGACCCGTTCCTCCTGCACCGGGGTGGTCCGTCCCCCGGACCCCTCGACCAGCAGGGAGTACGCCGCGCGCAGGGGCAGCGCCCGCACCAGCGAGCCGGGCAACGAGTCCTCGGCGGCCCGCTCGGCGAAGTCGAAGCACTCGCGGTGCGAGCCGTACCAGGCGGCCGAGAGGTACCGCAGGGCCGCGACATGGCAGCCGTAATGGTGCGAGGAACGCCGGACCGCCTGCTCCCACAGCGCCTCGAACGCGGTGTGCGTGGCCCGGGTGCCGCGGGCGTGGTCGAGCGCGAGCCGCCACGGCACCGGGTCGCGCGGATCGCTCTGTGCCGCCGCGGTGATCAGCGGCATCACCTCGCGCAGCTGCTCGGCCCGTACGGGCGACTCCCAGGCCCTGCGGACCGCCAGCTCGGCCTTGACGAGCAGCGCGTCGGGATCGTGCGGGGCGGCGGCCAGCCACGCGGTCAGCCAGCCGTCACGACTGCGGGCGAACGTGACGAGCCGGCCGAGGTACCGGTCGCGGTTCTCCCACTCGGCGCCGTCCCGGGTGGCGGCGAGGAGCTCCGCGGCCGGTTCGTACGTCCCGGCGGCGGCGGCGACGAGCGCGGGGGAGAGCCGTTCGTCGGGAGCGTCGAGCAGCACCGCGCCGTCCGCTGTCGGCCCGGCGGACTCCTGCGGGGAGCGCCGGGCCGTGCGCGTGGCACGGAGCAGGGAACGAAGGAGTGACATGGTGCAGACCATTGAAAAGCGCTGGTCGGGACGGCGCCAGTGGGGTGCTGTGAAGCTTTGGTGCCGAGTGAACGGGTTGTACCGGGCAAGGGCAATAAAAAAGCAAAGGAACGCGGGGCCGGGCGGTCGGTCCACGGCGAGGGGCGCTGCACGGCGGCCCGGCCCCGCGGGCGCCTCAGGGCCTGTCGGGTGACCTCTGGCCGGGCGGCCACGCCCTGGCACGCACGCTTCCGGCGTTGCCGGGATGTCCTGGTAGCGGCGCTACCAGGACATCCCGGCGCCTTGGAATCGCACGCACCACGTCGCGTCCGCTTTCCGGCCGAAGGTCACCCGACAGGCTCTCAGCCGCGGCGCAGCAGCCGGGAGGCGCCCGCCGCGACCGTCGTGGCCAGGATCCAGCCCAGCAGGATCAGCGCGGCCGACCCCCACTGCCAGCCGTCCTTCATCCGCCAGTAGCCGTCCTGGCCGAGGTTGATCACCGGTATCAGCAGGTCGAGCGCGTACAGCGCGGGGTTCCACTCCGGATGTTCGTCCTCCTTGATCGGCGCCGGGGCGTGCCGCGAGAAGGCCAGCGTCCCCGCCGCCCACAGCACCGCCATCCACACCGCGGCCCGCCCCGGCCGGTAGCCGTACGCCACCGTCCAGTCCTGGAGGAACCCCCAGAGCTTCGCGGCGAGCGGCAGCGTCTCGCGCCGCCGCCGCTGCTTGGCCAGCAGCACCTCGCGGGCGTCGGCGTCCTCCCCGCAGTTCCGCAGCACCGTCGCCAGGCGTTCGTACGGCTCCGGCACGTACTCCGGGGTCGCGGCGGCCACCCACTCCAGGCGCCGGGCGAGCGGGAAGTGCCCGTAGGGGACGAGGTTCTCGTACACGAAGCCGCCCATCGCCAGACCGCCGGGTCCCGGCCAGCTGGTCGACACGTCGATCAGCGTGGCCACCCGCGCGCCGTTCAGCACGACCCGGCCCTCCTCCGGCCGCTCCGCGTTGAACCGCAGCTCCGGGGTCACGATCCGGCGCAGCGACAGCTCCTCGTGCCGGGCCAGCACGAACCGCGCCTTGTGCAGGTCGACCGCGTCCCCGAACCGCCCGTCGTCCAGCCGCACCCCGCCCCGGCACTCGAAGGTCTGCGAACGCGTGCCGCGCGCCGGGGTCGGCGCCATGACGATGCCGTACGGGGGAGTGGTGCCCTGGATCCCGGTGTCGACGCTCACCCACGCCTCGCTCATGTACAGCGACCGCTCCACCGTCAGCTGGGGCGCGTTCAGCGCGCGCCGGCCCTCCCGGCCGCGCAGCCGGCTGCCGCGCAGACTGAGCGAACCGCCGACCTTCGCCCCGCGCAGGCTCAGCTCGCCGCGCGCCTCCACCAGCTCCGCCTGGAGGTCCTGGGCGACCGCGAGGCCGTCGGCGGCCAGGGCGCGCCCGTTGCGGTCGGGGCCGATCTCGATCTGGTTGATCAGCAGATCGGTGCCGATCTGTGCGTCGGTGAGCCGGATCCCGCGACGGACCCGGCAGCGCGGCAGATGCAGATCGCCCTCGGTCCGCAGCCGGGCCGCCTCCAGCCGGGGCATCGCGCAGCCGACGATCCGCAGTGTCGTGAAGTGGCACTCCGGGAACACCACCTCGTTCTCGAAGCGGCAGCCGGTCAGCTCGACGTACGGCGAGACACGCCCGCCCGCCAGATCCAGCGTGCCGGTGATCCGCACCCCGCGGAGCTTCAGCGCCGCGACCCGCCCGGGACGCGGCGGCGGCCCCGACAGCAGCAGCCGGGCCACGACACGCCCGTCCACACTCCGTTCCGGACCCCAGACGCACGGGGCGAACGGGTCGTCCCGCGCCGGGTCGCGGTCCCGCAGATCGTAGGTGCTGCCGTTCCGGAACGCCTGCCACATGCCCAGCTCCGCCGCGCTGAGACCATCCGGGAAATCGCCGTCGTGCGCTTCGGTCACGGGTGTACCCCCTTCCGCTCTCGGAGCTGTTCTTCCCTCTGCGTGACGACGTGAACGCTATGGGGCAGCGGTCACGGCCGGGACGCGTATCAGCCAGTGAAGCGGTGACGGCGGGGGGACACGTATCAGCCAGTGATACGGACACCGGGACGACGGGTGCGGTCTGCGAGAATTGCGGTGTGATCTCTCGAATCGATCTGCGCGGCGACGCCCTCCCCGAGGGCCGAGCACTGCGCGACCTGCTGCCCCGTGCCGAGTTCGACGTGGAAGCCGCCCTGGAGAAGGTGCGGCCCATCTGCGAGGACGTGCATCATCGGGGCGACGCGGCGCTGATCGAGTACGCGGAGAGGTTCGACGGCGTGCGCCTGGACCGGGTGCGCGTCCCCGCCGCCGCGCTCACCGAGGCGCTGGCCGGACTGGACCCGCTCGTCCGCGCGGCCCTGGAGGAGTCGATCGCGCGCGCCACCCTCGTCCACGCCGAGCAGCGCCGCGCCCCGCACCCCGTCCGGGTCGTGCCCGGGGGCACCGTCACCGAGAAGTGGGTCCCGGTCGAGCGGGTCGGGCTCTACGCGCCCGGCGGCCGGTCCGTCTACCCCTCCTCCGTGATCATGAACGCCGTGCCCGCGCAGCAGGCCGGCGTCGCCTCCGTCGCGCTCGCGTCCCCGCCGCAGAAGGAGTTCGGCGGCCTGCCGCACCCGACGATCCTCGCCGCCTGCGCCCTCCTCGGCATCGACGAGGTGTACGCGGCCGGCGGCGCCCAGGCCGTCGCGATGTTCGCGTACGGCACCGAGACCTGCGCGCCCGCCAACATGGTCACCGGCCCCGGCAACATCTGGGTCGCCGCCGCCAAGCGCTACTTCACGGGACGCATCGGCATCGACACCGAGGCCGGACCGACCGAGATCGCCGTCCTCGCCGACGACACCGCCGACCCGGTGCACGTCGCGTCCGACCTGATCAGCCAGGCCGAGCACGACCCGCTCGCGGCCGCCGTGCTCGTCACCGACTCCGAGGAACTCGCGAACGCGGTCGCCAAGGAACTGGAGCCGCAGGTCGCCGCCACCAAGCACGTCGAGGACCGGATCCTCCCCGCCCTGAGCGGCAGGCAGTCCGCGATCGTCCTGGTCGACGGCCTCGACGAGGGGCTGCGCGTGGTCGACGCGTACGGCGCCGAGCACCTGGAGATCCAGACCGCCGACGCCGCCGCCGTCGCCGAGCGCGTGAAGAACGCGGGCGCGATCTTCGTCGGCCCCTGGTCCCCGGTCTCGCTCGGCGACTACTGCGCGGGCTCCAACCACGTGCTGCCGACCGGTGGCTGCGCCTGTCACTCCTCCGGGCTCTCCGTGCAGTCCTTCCTGCGCGGCATCCACATCGTCGACTACACGCGCGGCGCCCTCGCCGACGTGGCGCACCACGTGGTCACGCTCGCCGAGGCCGAGGACCTGCCCGCCCACGGCGCGGCCGTCAAGGCCCGCTTCGGATGGAAGGTGCCGAACCGGTGAGCACTTCCTCCGAACGCCCCGTGCGCATCGACGACCTCCCCGTCCGGGACGAACTGCGCGGCAAGTCCCCCTACGGCGCGCCGCAGCTCGACGTGCCCGTACGGCTGAACACCAACGAGAACCCCTACCCGCTGCCCGAGGCGCTCGTCGACCGGATCGCCGAACGCGTCCGCGAGGCCGCCCGCGACCTCAACCGCTACCCCGACCGGGACGCCGTCGAACTGCGCACGCAGCTCGCCCGCTACCTCAGCCGCACCGCCGGGCACGAGGTCGGCCTCGCCAACGTCTGGGCCGCCAACGGCTCCAACGAGGTGCTCCAGCAGCTGCTCCAGACCTTCGGCGGCCCCGGCCGCACCGCGATCGGTTTCGAGCCCTCGTACTCCATGCACGCCCTCATCGCCCGCGGCACCGGCACCGGCTGGATCTCCGGTCCGCGCAACGAGGACTTCACCATCGACGTCGAGGCCGCCCGGAAGGCGATCGCCGAGCACCGGCCCGACATCGTCTTCATCACCTCGCCCAACAACCCCACCGGCACCGCCGTCGACGCGGAGACCGTCCTCGCCCTGTACGAGGCGGCCCAGGCGGCCGGGCCGTCGATGGTCGTCGTCGACGAGGCGTACGGCGAGTTCAGCCACCACCCCTCGCTGCTCCCGCTGATCGAGGGCCGTCCGCACCTGGTGCTCTCGCGCACCATGTCGAAGGCGTTCGGCGCCGCAGGGCTCCGCCTCGGCTACCTCGCCGCCGACCCGGCCGTCGTCGACGCGGTCCAGCTCGTGCGGCTGCCGTACCACCTGTCCTCCATCACCCAGGCCACCGCCCTCGCCGCCCTGGAGCACACCGATACGCTGCTCGGGTACGTCGCCCAGCTCAAGAGCGAGCGGGACCGGATCGTCGAGGAGCTGCGCGCCAAGGGCTTCGAGGTCGTCGAATCGGACGCGAACTTCGTCCAGTTCGGCCGCTTCGCCGACAGCCACACCGCCTGGCGTCGGATCCTCGACCGGGGCGTCCTGGTCAGGGACAACGGCGTACCGGGATGGCTGCGGGTCTCCGCGGGCACCCCGGCGGAGAACGACGCGTTCCTCGACGCGGTCGACGGACTGCTCGACGGACCCGCGGCCGACGCACCGACGGCATCGGTCGCACGTGAGATCAAGAAGGAGCACGACGCATGACCCGCGCGGCCCGCGTAGGCAGAGTGGAACGCACCACCAAGGAAACCTCGGTGCTCGTCGAGATAGACCTCGACGGCACCGGCTCGGTCGACGTGTCGACCGGCGTCGGCTTCTACGACCACATGCTCGACCAGCTCGGCAGGCACGGGCTGTTCGACCTCACGGTCAAGACCGACGGCGACCTGCACATCGACACCCACCACACCATCGAGGACACCGCCCTCGCGCTCGGCGCCGCGTTCAAGCAGGCCCTCGGCGACAAGACGGGCATCTACCGCTTCGGCAACTGCACCGTCCCACTGGACGAGTCGCTCGCCCAGGTCACCGTCGACCTCTCCGGACGCCCCTACCTGGTGCACACCGAGCCGGAGAACATGGCGCCCATGATCGGCACCTACGACACGACGATGACCCGGCACATCCTGGAGTCCTTCGTCGCCCAGGCGCAGATCGCCCTGCACGTCCACGTCCCGTACGGGCGCAACGCCCACCACATCGTGGAGTGCCAGTTCAAGGCGCTCGCCCGCGCCCTGCGCTACGCCAGCGAGCACGACCCCCGGGCCGCCGGGATCATCCCCTCCACGAAGGGCGCGCTGTGACCGGCCTCAACACCATATTGATCGTCGTCGGCCTGTTCCTGGCCGGCGGCGTCTACTCCTTCTCGAAGCAGAAGATGCCCAGGGGCGTCATCGTCCTGCTCGGGCTCGGGTCCGCGATGTGCCTGGTCGCGGGCGTCATGCGGATCCAGGGACTCTGGGACTGAGGTACGACTGGTGAGCGACAACACGAAGTGCGGGAAGAAGAAGGTCGTCGTCTTCGACTACGGCTTCGGCAACGTCCGGTCCGCCGAACGGGCCCTCGCCCACGTCGGCGCGGACGTCGAGATCACCCGCGACTACGACGCGGCGATGAACGCCGACGGGCTGCTGGTGCCCGGCGTCGGCGCGTTCTCCGCCTGCATGGAGGGGCTGCGCAAGGCCCGCGGCGAATGGGTCATCGGCCGCAGGCTGGCCGGCGGCCGGCCCGTCATGGGCATCTGCGTCGGGATGCAGATCCTCTTCGAGCGCGGCATCGAGCACGGCGTGGAGGCCGAGGGGCTGGACGAGTGGCCCGGCACCGTCGGCCCGCTGAAGGCCCCGGTCGTGCCGCACATGGGCTGGAACACCGTGCGGGCGCCCGAGGACTCCCAGCTGTTCGCCGGGCTCGACCCGGACGCCCGGTTCTACTTCGTGCACTCCTACGCCGTGCACGAATGGAGCCTGGAGGTCACCAACCCCAAGATCCGCGCGCCCCGGGTCACCTGGGCCACCCACGGCGAGCCGTTCGTCGCAGCCGTGGAGAACGGTGCCCTGTGGGCCACCCAGTTCCACCCCGAGAAGTCCGGCGATGCCGGCGCCCAGCTGCTGACCAACTGGATTGAGACGCTGTAATGCCGAAGCTTGAACTCCTCCCCGCCGTCGACGTCCGCGACGGCCAGGCCGTCCGCCTCGTCCACGGCGAGTCCGGTTCCGAGACCTCCTACGGCGACCCGCTGGAGGCGGCCCTCGCCTGGCAGCGGTCGGGCGCGGAATGGCTGCACCTCGTCGACCTGGACGCCGCCTTCGGCACCGGGGACAACCGGGAGCGGATCGCCGAGGTCGCCCGCTCCATGGACATCAAGGTCGAGCTCTCCGGCGGCATCCGCGACGACGCCTCGCTCGCCGCCGCCCTCGCCACCGGCTGCACCCGGGTCAACCTCGGCACCGCCGCCCTGGAGACCCCCGAGTGGGTCGCCAAGGTCATCGCCGAGCACGGCGACAAGATCGCCGTCGGCCTCGACGTGCGCGGCACCACGCTGCGCGGCCGGGGCTGGACCCGCGACGGCGGCGACCTCTACGAGACGCTCGCCCGCCTCGACTCCGAGGGCTGTGCCCGCTACGTCGTCACCGACATCGCCAAGGACGGCACCCTCCAGGGCCCCAACCTGGACCTCCTGAAGAACGTCTGCGCCGCCACCGACAAGCCCGTCGTCGCCTCCGGCGGCGTCTCCTCGCTCGACGACCTGCGCGCCGTCTCCGCGCTCGTCCCGGACGGCGTCGAGGGCGCGATCGTCGGCAAGGCGCTCTACGCGAAGGCGTTCACCCTCGAAGAAGCACTGAGGGTGGTCTCGGAATGACCGAATCCGTCAACCGCGTCTCCTCGGGCGCCCCCTGGGAGGAGAGATTCGGCTACTCCCGTGCGGTCCAGCTGCCGAACGGCCTCGTCCTGGTCTCCGGCTGCACCTCGGTGGAGAACGGGCAGATCTCCGCAGGCGGCCCGTACGAGCAGACCGTCACCTCCTTCAGGGTCGCCTTCGACGCGCTGAAGCAGCTCGGCCTGGGCCGCGAGGACGTCGTCCGCACCCGGATGTACGTCACCCACGCCCGGGACGTGGACGAGGTGGGCCGCGCCCACAAGGAGCTGTTCGACGACGTCCGCCCCGCCGCGTCGATGCTGATCGTGGCGGGCCTCGTGGACCCGAGCCTGGTCGTCGAGGTCGAGGTCGAGGCGTACCGGGGAGGTGCGCGATGAGCCTCGCGGTACGCGTCATCCCGTGCCTGGACGTGGACGCCGGCCGGGTCGTCAAGGGCGTCAACTTCCAGAACCTGCGCGACGCGGGCGACCCCGTCGAGATGGCGAAGCTGTACGACGCCGAGGGCGCCGACGAGCTGACCTTCCTGGACATCACCGCGTCCAGCGGCGACCGCGAGACCACCTACGACGTGGTGCGGCGCACCGCCGAACAGGTGTTCATCCCGCTCACGGTCGGTGGCGGCGTCCGCACCGCCGACGACGTCGACAGGCTGCTGCGGGCCGGCGCGGACAAGGTCGGCGTCAACACCGCCGCGATCGCCCGCCCCGACCTCGTCCGGGAGATCGCCGAGCGCTTCGGCCGCCAGGTCCTGGTGCTCTCCGTGGACGCCCGGCGCACCCCCACCGGCGGCTTCGAGGTGACCACGCACGGCGGGCGCCGGGGCACCGGCATCGACGCCGTCGAATGGGCGCACCGGGCCGCCGAGCTGGGCGCGGGCGAGATCCTGCTCAACTCGATGGACGCCGACGGCACGAAGGACGGCTACGACACCGAGATGATCACGGCCGTGCGCAAGCACGTGACCGTTCCCGTCATCGCCTCCGGCGGCGCCGGCCGGCTCGCGGACTTCGCGCCGGCCATCGCCGCGGGAGCCGACGCCGTGCTCGCCGCGTCCGTCTTCCACTTCGGCGACCTGCGGATCTCCGAGGTCAAGGCGGCGCTCAGAGAAGCCGGACACCCGGTCCGCTGACCGTACGGGCATCCCGTCCGCCGTACCCGCCGCGCATCGGCCGGTACGGCGGACGGCTCCTGCCGAACGCCGTCGGGGCAGCCCCGGGCCTACATCCCCAGCTCCGCCGTCCGCAGCCGGGACACCGCCTCCTGGTCGCCGTCCAGCCCCACCACCGCCGCGTCCTGGCGGCCGAACGCGAACAGCAGCAGCTCGCCCGGCTCGCCGGTCACCGTCACCACCGGGGTGCCCTTGTGGGCCACCACCGTCTGGCCGTCCGGGCGGCGCAGCACCAGCCCCACCGGGGACCTGCGGCCCAGCATCCGGGCCGTCCGCTCGGCCCGCGACCACAGCAGATCGGCGAAGACCGGGTCCAGCTCGCGCCGCGACCAGTCCGGCTGGGCCCGGCGCACGTCCTCCGCGTGCACGTAGAACTCGACGGTGTTGGCCGCCTCGTCGATCTGCTTCAGGCCGAACGGGGACATCCGCGGCGGCCCGGTGCGGATCAGCTGGATCAGTTCCTCGTACGGCTTCGCCGCGTACTCCGCCTGCACCCGGTCGAGCCGGTTCTTCAGGACGCCCAGCACCACACCTCCCGCCGCGTCCGGCCGGCGCTCCCGCACCACCACATGGGCGGCCAGGTCCCTGGTCGTCCAGCCCTCGCACAGGGTCGGGGCCTCCGGTCCCGCCGCTTCCAACAGGTCGGCGAGCAGGAGTCGTTCACGCTTCGCATGGGTCGACATGCCCGCCAGCGTACGACCACCGCGCCCGGTCCGCCCAGCGGACGCCGCCCCGGACCGACCCCCGGCCACGGCACAATGGGCGCATGACCAGCGCGCCCGCCCCAGGCACCCCGACGCCGCAGAGCAACCTCGACCCGGACATCGCCGCCCGCCTCAAGCGCGGTGCCGACGGGCTCTTCCCGGCCATCGCCCAGCAGTACGACACCGGCGAGGTGCTGATGCTCGGCTGGATGGACGACGAGGCCCTGCACCGCACCCTCACCACCGGCCGCTGCACCTACTGGTCCCGCAGCCGTCGCGAGTACTGGGTCAAGGGCGACACCTCGGGCCACATCCAGACGGTCAGGTCCGTCGCCCTCGACTGCGACGCCGACACCGTCCTCGTCAAGGTCGACCAGACGGGTGCCGCCTGCCACACCGGCGACCGCACCTGCTTCGACGCCGACGTCCTCCCGCTCGCCCAGTAGGGTTCGGCGCCATGGATCTCGACACGTTCCGCAAGCTGGCCGTCGAACGGCGCGTCATCCCCGTCAGCCGCAGGCTCCTCGCGGACGGCGACACCCCGGTCGGCCTCTACCGCAAACTCGCGGGCGGGCGCACCGGCACCTTCCTCCTCGAATCCGCGGAGAACGGCCGCACATGGTCGCGCTACTCCTTCATCGGCGTGCGCAGCGCCGCCACCCTCACCGCACGCGACGGCCGGGCGCACTGGCTGGGCACCCCGCCCGTCGGCGTCCCCGTCGACGGCGATCCGCTGGAGGCCCTGCGCGCCACCGTCGAAACCCTCCACACCCCGCGCGACCTGGTCGCCGACGCCGGGCTGCCCCCGTTCACCGGAGGCATGGTCGGCTACCTCGGCTACGACGTCGTGCGTCGCCTGGAGCGGATCGGCGACAGCACGACGGACGACCTGCGCCTCCCCGAGCTGACCATGCTGCTCACCTCGGACCTGGCCGTCCTCGACCACCGGGACGGCAGTGTCCTGCTGATCGCCAACGCGATCAACCACAACGACCTCGTGACCGGCGTCGACGAGGCGTACACGGACGCCGTCGCCCGCCTCGACGCCATGGAACGGGACCTCTCGCGCCCCGTCGAGAACGCCCCCGCCGTCCTCCCGCCCTCCGAGCTGCCGCCGTACACCGCGTGCTGGGGCGGCGAGTCGTACCAGCGCGCCGTCGAGGACGTGAAGGAACGCATCAGGGCCGGCGAGGCGTTCCAGGTCGTGCCCTCCCAGCGCTTCGAGACCCCGTGCACGGCGAGCGCGCTGGACGTCTACCGGGTGCTGCGCGCCACCAACCCGTCCCCGTACATGTACCTCTTCCGGTTCGACGGATTCGACGTCGTGGGCTCCAGCCCGGAGGCCCTCGTCAAGGTCGAGGACGGACGGGCCATGGTGCACCCGATCGCCGGGACCAGGCACCGCGGCGCCACCCCGCAGGAGGACCAGGCCCTCGCCGAGGAACTCCTCGCCGACCCGAAGGAACGCGCCGAGCACCTCATGCTCGTCGACCTCGGCCGCAACGACCTGGGGCGGGTCTGCGAACCCGGCACCGTCGAGGTCGTCGACTTCATGTCGATCGAGCGGTACTCGCACGTGATGCACATCGTCTCCACCGTCACCGGCCGGGTCGCCGAGGGCCGCACCGCCTTCGACGTGCTGACCGCCTGCTTCCCCGCGGGCACCCTCTCCGGCGCCCCCAAGCCCCGCGCGATGCAGATCATCGAGGAGCTGGAACCGAGCCGCCGCGGCCTGTACGGGGGCTGTGTGGGCTACCTCGACTTCGCCGGGGACTCCGACACCGCCATCGCGATCCGGACGGCGCTGCTCCGTGACGGCACGGCGTACGTCCAGGCCGGGGCGGGCGTCGTCGCCGACTCCGACCCGGTCGCCGAGGACACCGAATGCCGCAACAAGGCCGCGGCGGTGCTCCGGGCCGTCCACACCGCCAACCGGCTCGGCGGCGTATGAGGCGGCGGGGGCCCTCGCGGCGGGCGGGGGACCCCGCGTCCGGCCACGGACCGGGCCGTGAGGGATAGTGGGGTACGTGAGTGCTGTCCCCGTACCCCAGCCCCGTACCCGCACGGCCGCCGCACCCGGCGCCGCGGCGAGCCGCCGCAGCCTGGCCGCCGGCCTGCTCCTCGGGGCGGCCGGCGCCACCGTCGTCCTGCTCGCCTCCGGCCAGACCTGGGCCGAGGGCCGGGCGTCCGTCGTCGGCGGCTCCCTGCCCCTGACGGCCGACGGCCAGGACGTCACCGGCCTCCCGGCGGCCCTCGCCGTCGTCGGCCTGGCCGCCCTCGTCGCCGTCTTCGCCGTCCGCGGCGGCGGACGGCTGGTCGTCGCCGGGCTGCTCGCCCTCAGCGGCCTCGGCGCCGCACTGAGCGCCGGCCTCGGCGCCTTCGACAGCTCCGCGCTGGACGAGAAGGCCGCGCGGACCACCGGCGACACCTCGGCCACCGTGCAGGCCCTCGCCCACACCGCGTGGCCCTACGTCACCGCCGCGGGCGGCCTGCTGATCCTCCTCGCCGGGCTGCTCGCCCTGCGCTACGGCAGACTCTGGCCCGGCATGTCGGGCCGGTACGAGCGGGACGGCACACCCCGCCCGCGCCGGGCCGCGGGCAGGGCCCCGGACCCGGACCGGCCCGAGGACCTCTGGAAGGCCCTGGACCGGGGCGAGGACCCGACGGGCTAGACCCCCAGCTCACGCCCTACCCGCACGTACGGGACAATGGGGCGGAGCTTTCTGCACAGCGGCACCACAGCGCCACCAGCTTTGCGTACAGCGACACCAACAGCGCAACACCAACAAGGAGCAACTCATGGCGGGCAGCAGCCACGGACACACCCCGGCCGCCTGGACCGGTGTCCTCATCTCCTTCTTCGGCTTCTGCGCCGGGGGCATCTTCATGGTCGCGGCCAACCCGGTCGGGTTCTGGGCCAGCATGGGCATCATCCTCCTCGGCGGGGTCGTCGGCCTCGCGATGAAGATGGCCGGCCTCGGTACGCCGAAGGAGACGCCGGAGGTGGCCGCCGCCCGGGCACGCGCCGCACAGGCGCAGATCTCCTGACACGCGCGAAAGCCGCACGAACGCGAGGCGCAGCCCGGGTACGGGCTGCGCCTTTCCGCGTCAGCGGGGACAATCACCGGGTGGACGCATCGCCGACTTCTGCCGCACCGCCGTCGCACGGCCCCGGGCCCGCGGACGCCGCCCGCCCGCCGACGCCCGGTCGGCCGCCGTTCCTGCCCCCTGCCCCGGCCCCCGGGCCCGGGCCCGGCGCACGCCTGCGGCGGCTCGCCGTCCCGGTGGGCGTCATGGCCGCTGTCGTCGGGGCCTTCGGCTACGTCGGTGCCGTCGACCCCAACGAGCCGGGCCACTACCCGGCCTGCCCGCTGCTCCGGCTCACCGGCCTGTACTGCCCGGGCTGCGGCGGTCTGCGCAGCGCCCACGCCTTCGCGCACGGCGACATCGCCGCCGCCCTCGGCTCCAATGCCCTAGCCGTGGCCGGATACGTGCTCTTCGCCGTCCTGTGGGTGGTCTGGACGGCCCGCGCCGCCCGGGGAAGGCCCATGAGCATCGCCGCGGGCCCCGCCGTCTGGTGGGGGATCGGGGCCGTGCTGATCGTCTTCTCGGTCGTCCGGAACCTCCCGTTCGGGGCGGCGCTGGCGCCCTGACCGTTCAGCTGGTGGGACGACCGCCGACCGGATTCGGGCCTCGGCCCTCCTGCGGATAGCATTGACATGGCTGATCCTGTTCCCTCATCACCTTCCAGGAAGGGGGGCCGCTCGCGTGAGTGTGCTCGACGAGATCATCGATGGCGTACGTGCCGACCTCGCGGAGCGGCAGGCGCGTGTCGGCCTCGACGAGCTGAAGGAACGCGCGCGGCGCGCTCCCGCGGCCAAGGACGGGGCCGCGGCCCTGCGCGGCGAGGGCGTCAGCGTCATCTGCGAAGTCAAGCGGTCCAGCCCCTCCAAGGGGGCGCTCGCCGCGATCGCCGACCCGGCCGCGCTCGCCGCGGACTACGAGGCGGGCGGCGCGTCCGTCATCTCGGTCCTCACCGAGGAGCGCCGGTTCGGCGGTTCGCTCGCCGACCTGGAGGCCGTCCGCGCCAAGGTCGACATCCCGATCCTGCGCAAGGACTTCATCGTCACCTCGTACCAGCTCTGGGAGGCCCGCGCCTACGGCGCCGACCTCGCCCTGCTGATCGTCGCCGCCCTCGACCAGGAGGCCCTGGTCTCCCTGATCGAGCGGGCCGAGTCCATCGGCCTGACCCCGCTCGTCGAGGTGCACGACGAGGAGGAGGTCGAGCGTGCCGTGGACGCCGGGGCGAAGGTGATCGGCGTCAACGCGCGCAACCTGAAGGACCTCAAGGTCGACCGCTCCACCTTCGAGCGCGTCGGCCCCGAGATCCCGGACCACATCGTCAAGATCGCGGAGTCCGGTGTCCGAGGCCCGCACGACCTGATCGCGTACGCCAACGCGGGCGCCGACGCGGTGCTCGTGGGCGAGTCCCTGGTCACCGGCCGCGACCCCCGGGGCGCCGTCGCCGACCTGGTCGCCGCGGGTGCCCACCCGGCGCTGCGGCACGGACGGGGCTGACCGCGACCGTGACCGCCGACCGTCCCGAGCCGTCCCGCACCCGGCAGGCCCCGCGCCCGGCCGGTGCGACGGCTGCCCGGGGCCCGTACGTGCCGTCGGCGCGCGGCGGTCACCCGCTCGTCCCCCTCGACCATCCCCAGCCGAGGCGCTGCGCGCCGCCCTTCTGGCACCGGGGCTGCCGCGCCCCGGCGCGCCGGGTGCACGGCCGAAGGGTGCGGTACGTGATCGGCGACGAGCCCGGTCAGGTCAACGGCATGCGATGGCGCACGGGGTCCGCGCCGTAGCGAGCCCCGGTCGACGTACCCGCACCACCTCTGTACGTATGCCCGCACCGCCCGACCGCTCCCGGTCGCGGCGGCGCTCCGCTCACGGCGCATACGGTGAACCCACCTGTTGCGATGTCGAGGAGCACGTCGGATGTCATCTGACTTCTTCATTCCGGACCCGGAGGGTCTGATCCCCAGCGCCGAGGGCTACTTCGGTGCGTTCGGCGGCAAGTTCATTCCGGAGGCGCTCGTCGCCGCCGTGGACGAGGTCGCCGTCGAGTACGACAAGGCGAAGGCCGATCCTTCCTTCGCCGCCGAGCTGAACGCGCTGATGGTCGACTACACCGGCCGCCCCAGCGCGCTGACCGAGGTCCGGCGCTTCGCCGAGCACGCGGGCGGGGCCCGCATCTTCCTCAAGCGCGAGGACCTGAACCACACCGGCTCGCACAAGATCAACAACGTGCTGGGCCAGGCGCTGCTCACCCGGCGCATGGGCAAGACCCGGGTCATCGCCGAGACCGGGGCCGGCCAGCACGGCGTCGCCACCGCCACCGCCTGCGCGCTCTTCGGACTCGACTGCACCATCTACATGGGCGAGATCGACACACAGCGCCAGGCACTGAACGTGGCACGGATGCGGATGCTCGGCGCCGAGGTCATCGCCGTGAAGTCCGGCTCCCGGACGCTCAAGGACGCCATCAACGAGGCGTTCCGCGACTGGGTCGCCAACGTGGACCACACGCACTACCTCTTCGGCACCGTCGCCGGACCGCACCCCTTCCCCGCCATGGTCCGCGACTTCCACCGGGTCATCGGCGTCGAGGCGCGCCGCCAGATCCTGGAGCACACCGGCCGGCTGCCGGACGCCGCGATCGCCTGCGTGGGCGGCGGCTCCAACGCCATCGGCCTCTTCCACGCCTTCATCCCGGACGCCCGCGTCCGGCTGATCGGCTGCGAGCCCGCCGGGCACGGCGTGGAGACCGGGGAGCACGCGGCGACCCTGACCGTGGGCGAGCCCGGCATCCTGCACGGCTCGCGCAGCTACGTCCTCCAGGACGACGAGGGCCAGATCACCGAGCCGTACTCCATCTCGGCCGGTCTGGACTACCCGGGCATCGGCCCGGAGCACGCGTACCTGAAGGACACCGGCCGCGGCGAGTACCGCGCGGTCACCGACGACGCCGCCATGCAGGCGCTGCGTCTCCTCTCCCGCACCGAGGGGATCATCCCGGCGATCGAGAGCGCCCACGCGCTGGCCGGGGCCCTGGAGGTCGGGAAGGAACTCGGCAAGGACGGACTGCTCGTGGTCAACCTGTCCGGCCGCGGCGACAAGGACATGGACACGGCGGCCCGCTACTTCGGGCTGTACGACGAGACCGACGGGGTCGTCGAGGCCGATGTGGCCGACGGGGAAGAGGAGGTCACCAAGTGAGCGGCAATGTCGAGTTGCTGAGTTCCACCCTCGCGCGGGCGAAGGCGGAGAACAGGGCGGCGCTCATCGCGTACCTCCCGGCGGGCTTCCCGACCGTCGACGGCGCGATCGCCGCGGTGAAGGAGGTCGTGGCGGGCGGCGCGGACATCGTCGAGGTGGGGCTGCCGCACAGTGACCCGGTCCTCGACGGGCCGGTCATCCAGACCGCCGACGACATCGCCCTGCGCGGCGGCGTCAGGATCGCGGACGTGATGCGCACGGTCCGCGAGGCGCACGAGGCGACCGGCGCTCCGATCCTCGTCATGACGTACTGGAACCCGATCGACCGGTACGGCGTCGAGCGCTTCACCGCCGAACTCGCCGAGGCGGGCGGCGCCGGGTGCATCCTGCCCGACCTGCCGGTCCAGGAGTCCGCGCTGTGGCGCGAGCACGCCGACAAGCGCGGTCTGGCGACCGTCTTCGTGGTCGCCCCCAGCAGCAAGGACGAGCGCCTGGCCACCATCACGGCGGCCGGTTCCGGATTCGTCTACGCGGCCTCGCTGATGGGCGTCACCGGCACCCGCGAGTCCGTCGGCGAGCAGGCCCAGGACCTGGTCGAGCGCACCCGCGCCACCACGTCCCTCCCGGTCTGCGTCGGCCTCGGAGTCTCGAACGCCCGGCAGGCCGCCGAGGTCGCGGGCTTCGCGGACGGGGTGATCGTCGGTTCCGCCTTCGTCAAGGGGATGCTCGACGCCCCCGACGAGGAGGCCGGCCTGGCCGCGGTCCGCACTCTGGCGGGTGAACTCGCCGAGGGCGTCCGAAAGCGCTGAGAAGGTCCGGCCGCGAGATCCGCGGCCGGACCACCCACCCGGACGACCCGCATCGGGAGTCATCCGAACGGGTGGACCTGGACCGGGGAGGCACGCGTGTGCCTCCCCGGTTCGTTGCTGCGGGTGTGAGCGAGAAGAACGAACAGGGAAAAAGGGCCGCGCGAGACCGGCTCGTCCAGCAGCGCGAGCGAGAGAAGGCCCGCGAGCGACGCAGGCGGTCGATGATCGTCGGCGGCGCCGTGGTGGGGGTGCTGGGGCTGGCCGCCGTCGTCGGCGTGATCGCCGCGAACACGGGCGGCAAGGGGGAGAAGGAGAAGGCGGCGGGTCCCCTCGTCGCACCGTCCGGCGCCACCGGCAAGGACGGCCTGGCCATCCGGTCCGGCCCGGACGACGCCCCGTCCACGCTCACCATCTGGGAGGACTTCCGCTGCCCGGTCTGCGCCCAGTTCGAGAACGCCTTCCGGGACACCTTCCACGAGCTGGAGCGGGCCGGACGGATCAGGACCGAGTACCACCTGGCCACGATCATCGACGGCAATCTCGGCGGCTCGGGATCGCTGCGGGCGGCCAACGCGGCGGCCTGCGCGCAGGACGCCGGCAAGTTCTCCGCCTACCACGACCTCCTCTACCGCAACCAGCCGCAGGAGTCCGTCGACGCCTTCGCCGACAACGACAAGCTGATCGATCTCGCGGGCAAGGTCCCGGGCCTCGACACCCCGGCCTTCCGCGGCTGTGTGAACGACGGGAAGCACGACAGCTGGGTCCAGAGGTCCAACGCGGTGTTCCAGAACAGCGGATTCGGCGGCACGCCGACCGTGCTGCTCAACGGCGACCCGATCTTCCCGAAGAAGGGGAACGAACCGATCACCGTGGCGAACCTGAAGAAGTGGGTCGCCGAGGCCGAGAAGGGCAGGAAGCCCGCCACGGGCACGCCCACGCCCGCGTCCGGCGCCCCCGCCTCCGGCACGCCTGCCTCCGGTGCGTCCGCGACCCACACGTCCGCCCCCGCGTCCGCCGCACCGACGCCCGCCGCGGGCGCGTCCGCCACGACCCGGCCGGCCGCGCCCCCGCCCGCCGTGGCACCGCCCGCTCCGTCGGGTTCCTGACCGCTGCGCGCTGACGGCCCGGGGAGCGCCTCGCCTTCCCGGGCCTGCGGAGAGCCGCCTCCCGGGCCGGGGAAACGGGTCGCGAAGGCATGAGCCGTGAGGGCGCGGGACGCGGGAAACGGGCGGGGGAGGCGTGGGCTGCGGGGCGCGGGGACGACGTGCCTGTTACGCAGACGTTGCCGAGCGGCTTGCCCCGGGCCCCACCCGGCAGGGTAGCGTCGACCTTGCCATGGACCTTGCCTACATTCCCAGCCCGTCGACCGGCGTGATCAATCTCGGCCCGATCCCGCTCCGCGGCTACGCGTTCTGCATCATCATCGGTGTCTTCGTCGCCGTCTGGTTCGGCAACAAGCGCTGGGTCGCCCGGGGCGGCCGTGCCGGCACCGTCGCCGACATCGCCGTCTGGGCGGTGCCCTTCGGCCTCGTCGGCGGCCGTCTCTACCACGTCATCACCGACTACCAGCTGTACTTCGGCGAGGGCGAGAACTGGGTCGATGCCTTCAAGATCTGGCAGGGCGGACTCGGCATCTGGGGCGCGGTCGCGCTCGGTGCCGTGGGCGCCTGGATCGGCTGCCGCCGTCGCGGCATCCCGCTGCCCGCCTGGGCGGACGCCCTCGCACCCGGCCTCGCGCTGGCCCAGGCGATCGGCCGCTGGGGCAACTGGTTCAACCAGGAGCTGTACGGCCGGCCGACCGATCTGCCGTGGGCGCTGAAGATCAGCGAGGGCCCCAACAGGGTCGCCGGCACGTACCACCCGACGTTCCTGTACGAGTCGCTGTGGTGCATCGGCGTCGCCCTGCTGGTGATCTGGGCGGATCGCCGTTTCCGGCTCGGACACGGCCGGGCGTTCGCGCTGTACGTCGCCGCGTACTGCGCGGGGCGCGGTTGGATCGAGTACATGCGGGTCGACGAGGCCCACCACATCCTGGGCCTGCGCCTGAACGTGTGGACCGCGCTGATCGTGTTCGTGCTGGCGGTCGTCTACATGGTGCTCTCCGCGAAGCTGCGACCGGGCCGCGAGGAGATCGTGGAGCCGGCGGCGGCCGAGGAGGCGGCGCTGGACGCCGACGCCGCGAAGGACGCGACGGACGGCAAGAACGTCGAGGACGGTGACGTCCCGGGCACGGCGGGCGGTTCGGACACCGCGGCCGCGTCCGACACGAAGCCGTCGGAGAAGAACGCTGCCGCGAAGGCGGCCGAGAAGGCTTGAGCCTTGTGCGCGGGGACACCGGGCCGTTCGGCCCGGTGTCCCCGCGCCGCCGACCGCCACCGGTGCCGTGATGCGCAGTAGCGACGGCACCTCCCGGACGTCGCGGCGCAGTTCTTCGAGTCCGTTGTGCGGCTGGTCCACGTCCCGACGCGAGGCGGTCACCGCGGTGACCGCCTCGCTCGCACGTTCGTCCGCGTTGCAGGCGCTGGTCCGCGTCTCGTGCCAGGACGTCTTCGGATCACCTGGACCGGGCCCGGTCGGCTTGGCGATCTCCGGCCCAGGCGCAGCAGCATCGTGAAGTCGGCCAGGCTCACGCCGCGCAGCCCTCCCAGGGTTGCGTCGAACCGCTTCACCAGGGCCGTCCGGGCCCTCAAGACGCAGGGGAGGCGTGGCCGGGAACGCTCGACGCCGCGGTGCCGGGAGTGCGGCCGAAGGGCCGGAATCAACCCGCCGACAAGGCAAGGAGCGCTTCAGTCGGCCCGACTGGCCGACTGAAGCGCTCACCGGAGAGGCCCGGGCGGGGCGGTCGCCGGAGGTGGCGGGTCAGCGGGTGGCGAGGAGTTCGAGCGTATCGATCACGCGGTTCGAGAAGCCCCACTCGTTGTCGTACCAGGCGACCACCTTGACGTGGCGTCCGTCGACCCGGGTGAGGGCCGAGTCGAAGATCGACGAAGCCGGGTTGCCCGTGATGTCGGACGACACGAGCGGGTCTTCCGAGTACTCCAGTACGCCGGCGAGAGGCCCCTCGGCGGCGGCGCGGTACGCGGCCAGCACCTCGTCGCGCGTCACGTCGCGGGCGACGGTCGTGTTGAGTTCGACGATCGAGCCCACCGGGACCGGCACACGGATCGAGTCGCCCGACAGCTTGCCGTCGAGGCTCGGCAGCACGAGGCCGATCGCCTTGGCGGCGCCCGTGGTGGTCGGCACGATGTTGACCCCGGCGGCGCGGGCGCGGCGGGGGTCGCGGTGGGGGCCGTCCTGCAGGTTCTGCTCCTGCGTGTAGGCGTGCACCGTCGTCATGAAGCCGTGCTCGATGCCGGCGAGCTCGTCGAGCACCGCGGCCAGCGGCGCGAGCGCGTTGGTGGTGCAGGAGGCGTTCGAGACGATGGTGTGCACGTCAGGGTCGTACGCGTCGGTGTTGACGCCGTACGCGAGCGTCACGTCCGCACCGTCCGACGGGGCGCTGACCAGGACCTTCTTCGCACCCGCGTCGAGGTGGCCGCGGGCGGCCTTCGCCGAGGTGAAGCGGCCGGTGGCCTCCAGGACGATGTCCACGCCGAGCTCCGCCCACGGCAGCTGCGACGGCTCGCGCTCGGCCAGCACCTTGATGCGGCGGCCGTCCACGACGAGGACGTCCCCGTCGACGCTCACCGGGCGGCCGAGGCGGCCGGACGTCGAGTCGTAGGCCAGCAGCCGGGCGAGCGCGGTGGGCTCCGTGAGGTCGTTGACGGCGACGACCTCGAAGTCGCTGTCGCGCTCCAGCAGTGCGCGCAGCACGTTGCGTCCGATGCGGCCGAATCCGTTGATGGCGATGCGAGTCATGAATGGTGTCCCTTCGGTTCGCCATCACTGTCGCCTGCTTCGTCCGCCCGCGACAGCGGCATGATCGCCACGGTTCAAAAGCATCTCGCCAGGTGGTAGTGGGTTACTCCCCCTGTGTGAAGGTGCGCCGGTACTCGCTCGGCGTCGTGCCGAGGATCCGCTGGAAGTGCAACCGCAGGTTGGCGCCGGTGCCGAGACCGACGTCGGTGGCGATCTGCTCGACGCTCCGCTCCGAACGTTCGAGCAGTTCGCGGGCCAGGTCGACGCGGGCCCGCATGACCCACTGCATCGGCGTGTATCCCGTGTCCTCGACGAAGCGCCGCGAGAACGTGCGCGGCGACACCGCCGCCTGCCGGGCGAGTGCTTCGAGGGTGAGGGGCTGGTCGAGCCGGTGCAGCGCCCACTCGCGGGTGGCGGCGAAGCGCTCGCCGAGTGGCTCGGGCACGCTGCGTGGCACGTACTGTGCCTGACCGCCGCTGCGGTAGGGGGCTGCGACGAGGCGTCGGGCCGCATGGTTCGACGCGGCCACTCCGAGGTCGCCGCGCAGGATGTGCAGGCACAGGTCGATGCCCGAGGCGGCGCCGGCCGACGTCAGGACGCTGCCCTCGTCGACGAACAGAACGTTCTCGTCGACCTGAACGAGCGGATGCCGTGTCACCAGTGCCCGCGTGTAGTGCCAGTGCGTCGTGGCGCGCCTGCCGTCGAGCAGGCCCGTGGCGGCGAGCGCGAAGGCGCCCGTCGAGATGGCGGCGAGCCGGGCGCCCCGGGCATGGGCGGCGACCAGTGCGTCGAGGACGGCCCGCGGGGGGTCGTCGCGGTCAGGGAACCGGTAGCCGGGGACGAAGACGATGTCGGCCCACGCAAGTGCGTCGAGGCCGTGGGCGACACCGTACGACAGGCCGTCGCCGCCGGTCACGGGACCGGGTGCCGCCCCGCACACCCGCACCTCGTACGGCATGCTCGCGCGGGTCGCGAAGACCTGCGCGGGAATTCCGACGTCGAGCGGCTTCGCACCTTCGAGCACGAGGACGGCGACGCGATACAGGCGGGAGGCTGGCACGTAAGAGAGGTTACGTGGGGTGTGCACGCCCACTGCGCGGACCAGGCGGATGACACCGGCCGGACCGTCTTCCCCCGTCATGGGACCGCCGGCCGTCCCACTCCTCGCCCCGCCTCCGGCCGTTCCGGGAAACACCCCGAAGGCACTCCTGTGACGTGACACGCTGGCCGTCCCGGTCCGTGTCCGCCTCGGATCCGGCCCGTCAGCGCGCCCGGTGTGCCAGGGCGAGGGTGCGGCGGGCCGAGGCCACCACGGCCGCGTCGACGAACCGGCCGTCCGGCAGGGCGAGTGCGCCCTGCTCCGTCACCACCGCCGCCACGATCTCCTCCGCCGCCTCGACCTCCTGGGCCGTGGGCCGGAACGCCCGCTCGATGACGGGGAGCTGGCGGGGGTGGATCGCCGCCCGGCCCAGGAAGCCCAGGGACCGGCCGTGTGCGCAGGACGCGCGCAGCCCGTCCAGGTCGCGCACGTCGGGGAACACCGACTGGGTGGGGGGAGCGAGCCCGGCCGCGCGGGCGGCGACCACGACCCGGCTGCGCGACCAGTCGAGCCCGGAGTCGTCCCGTACCCCCAGATCGGCCCGGAGGTCGGCCTCGCCCAGGGCGACGGAGCGCACCTGGGGATGGGCGGCGGCGATCGTGTACGCGTGCTCGATGCCGAGGGCGGATTCCAGCAGCGGGCACAACGCCACCCCCGGGGCCACGGCCGCGAGGTGGTGGACGGTGGCCGCGTGCGTGATCTTGGGCAGCCGGAGCTCGGTGAGACCCGGCAGGTCGGCCAGGGCGCGCACGTCCGCCTCGGTGTGGACCCGGACGTGGAGCGGCACGGCGGTGTCGTCGGACGCCTCGGACAGCAGTTCGGCGGTGGCCGACCGGGCGTACTCCTTGCGGTCGGGGGCGACCGCGTCCTCCAGGTCGACGATCACCACGTCCGCGCCCGCGCCGCGCGCCTTGCGCACCACCTCCGGCCGGTCGCCGGGGACGTAGAGCAGGGTGAGCGGGACCGCCGTCGTCACAGGACGTGCTCCGCCCGCAGCGCGGCGATCTCCGGGGCCGACAGGCCGAGCCCGGTGAGGATCTCGTCGGTGTCCGCGCCGTGCGGCCGTCCCGCCCAGCGGATCGCGCCGGGTGTCCCGGAGAGGCGGAACAGGACGTTCTGCATCCGCAGCGGTCCGAGCTCCGGGTCGTCGACCTCGGCGATGGAGCCCAGTGCCCGGTACTGGGGGTCCTCCATCACGTCGCGGATGTCGTACACGGGCGCGATCGCCGCCTCCGCCTTCTCGAACGCGCGGAGCGCCTCGGCGCGGGTGTGCAGGGCGATCCAGTCGCCGACCGCCTCGTCGAGTTCTTCGGCGTGCTCGGCGCGGGTGGTGCCGGAACCGAACCAGGGCTCGTCGATCAGCTCCGGCCGGCCGACCAGCCGCACGACCCGTTCCGCGACCGACTGCGCGGAGGTGGAGACCGCGACCCACTCCCCGTCCGAGGTGCGGTACGTGTTGCGCGGGGCGTTGTTGCGGGAGCGGTTGCCGGTGCGCGGCTGGACGTGGCCGAGCTGGTCGTACCAGAGGGGCTGCGGGCCGAGCACGGTCAGGATCGGCTCGATGATCGCCATGTCGACGACCTGCCCCTCGCCGGTCCGGTCGCGGCCGGCGAGCGCGGTCATCACGGCGTACGCGGTGGCGAGCGCCGCGATCGAGTCGGCGAGTCCGAACGGCGGCAGCGTGGGCGGGGAGTCCGGCTCCCCGGTGATCGCGGCGAACCCGCTCATCGCCTCCGCCAGGGTGCCGAAGCCGGGACGGTGCGCGTACGGGCCGAACTGACCGAAGCCGGTGACCCTGGTCAGCACCAGCCGGGGGTTGACGGCGTGCAGCTCGGCCGGGCCCAGGCCCCAGCGCTCCAGCGTCCCGGGCCGGAAGTTCTCGATGATCACGTCGGTGCCCGCGGCCAGCCGGAGCAGGAGGTCGCGCCCGGCGGGGGCGGAGAGATCGAGGGTCAGATTGCGTTTGTTGCGGCCGAGAATCTTCCACCACAGGCCGACACCGTTCTTCGAGAGGCCGTGCCCGCGCGAGGGGTCGGGCCTGCGCGGGTGCTCCACCTTGATCACCTCGGCGCCGAAGTCCCCGAGCATGGTGGCGGCGAGCGGGCCCGCGAAGAGTGTGGCGAGGTCGACGACCCGCAGACCGGTCAGGGGTGCCTGCGCGGGCGCGTTCACGCGGCGTCGATCTCGCTGCGGTACGGCATGGAGACCGACGCGCCCGGCCGCTGCACGCACAGCGCGGCGGCGGACGTCGCCCAGGCCAGTGCCTCGGACACGGGCCGTCGTTCACCGAGCGCCACAGCCAGGGTGCCGACGAAGGTGTCCCCGGCACCGGTGGTGTCGACGGCGGTGACCTCGGGGGCGGGGAGGAGGACGGGTTCGCCGTCCCGGGCCGCGTACAGACAGCCCTTCGCGCCGAGGGTGACGACGACCTCGGGGACCCGGCCGAGCAGGATCTGGGCCGCCGCGTGCGGGTCGGTGACGCCGGTCAGGGCGGACGCCTCGCGCTCGTTGGGGATCAACAGGTCGACGCAGTCCAGGAGTCCGGAAGGGAGCGGCCGTACGGGGGAGGGGGTGAGCAGGGTGCGCACGCCGTGGTCGCGGGCGACCCGCGCCCCGTCCATCACGACGGACAGCGGCAGCTCCAGCTGGAGGAGCAGCAGCTCGGCGGCGGCGATCGCGGCCGTCTCGCCGTGGCCGAGCGCGGTGACGGTGCCGTTGGCGCCGGGGATCACCACGATGGAGTTGCCGCCCAGGTCGTCGACGACGATGTGCGCGGTGCCGCTGGGGCCTTCGGCGGTGTGCAGCAGATCGGTGTCGACGCCCGCGTGCTCCAGTCCGCTGCGGAGCAGGGTGCCGTACGTGTCGTTGCCGACCGCGCCGATCATCGTCACGTCGCCGCCCGCGCGGGCGGCCGCGACGGCCTGGTTGGCGCCCTGGCCGCCGGGAATGGTGCGGAACTCCCGTCCCGTGACGGTCTCTCCGCGCCGCGGGGCCCGTGCGACGTATACGACAAGGTCCATGTTGGTGCTGCCGAGCACCGCGATGCCGGTCATGGGCGGTGTGCCTCCTCGGGGTCGGTCCGGTGGGCCGGTCCGGTGGGCCGGTCCGGTGGCCGGCCCGGTGAGTGCGTCGTCGAAGGGCGTCCCGGTGCGGCGCTCAGCGGGAGCGGGTGCCGCGGCTCCCGTCCCGGACCCCGGTGCCGTCACGGCCGTCGTGGACGCCGGGAAGGTCATGGGCCTCGGGAACGCCGGGAACGTCATGTCCGAATTGTCCACCCCGGGGTCTCGGTTCCGTGTCTGCCAGCAGCCCGGCGAGTTCGACGAGATCGGTCCCCGCGAGCCGGGGCAGTGCGCATCCGGCGAGGGTGCGGCACGCCTCGCGCCATCCGTCCGGTACCGCGCCGAGCGCACCGGTCAGCGCACCGGCCAGGGCGGGCGCGGAGTCGGCCACCCGCGACAGGCACGCCGCCGCGGGGACGGCCTCGGCGATCCGGCCGCGTGCGGCGGTGGCCAGGGCGAGGGCGACCGGGACGGTCTCGGCGGCGGCGATCCCGTAGCTGTAGACGTGGTCGACGATCTGGTGCTCCAGTACCGGTACGAGGGAGAACACGCCCGCCTCCTCGCCGACGAAGCCGCGCGCGATCCGGACGGCGTGGGCGGCGTTGCGGGCGATCTCCGTGCCGTCGGGGAGCTGCGCGAGCGCGGCGTCCACCGCCTCGTCCACGTCCGCGCCGCCCAGTGTCGAGGCAATCGCGGCGGCCATGGCGCGGGCACCGTGCACCCCGTCGCCGTCCTGGGTGTAGCGGGCGTCGAATTCGGCGAGGTCGGCCGCAGCGGCCGGATCCCCCGGGTGGGCGGCGGCGAGGACGGCGGCCCGCACGCAGGCCGCGTCGTCGAAGTAGTGCGGGTTGTCGTGGCCGGTGGCGGGCGGGCGCAGTCCGGCGGCGAGATTGCCGAGCCCGGCCCGCACCGAGATCCGGGCCCGCAGCGGAAGCACCGCCGACTCAACCTCGGGGGCCCGGGCGGCGGCCTCGGCGACCTCGGCGGCCAGCGCGTTCCAGGCGATGTCGACGGCGGCGCGCAGCCGTCGCCCCGGGGACGGCCCGTGCGGCGGTCCGGCCGCCGACGCGAGCACGGTCCCGGCGGCGAACGCCGCCCATTCGGCGTCGTCGGAGGGGCCGAGCCGCAGGGGCTCGGGCGGCTGGTTGAGCGCGATGGGGACGGGCAGCGTGGTCGTGGCGTTCTGCTCGGCGAAGGTGTCGAGCTCACGGGTGAGGCGACGGGTCCACTCGGGCATCCGGGCCGCCCGGTGCCGCGCGGCCGGCCAGCCCGCGGCGTCCCCCGCGGCGAGCCCGAGCAGCAGCCCCTCGACCCGGGCGCGGTGCCCGGGAGTGCGCCCGGAGCCGGTCCGGTACCGGGCGACCGGGGCGTCGCGCTCGGTCCGGGCGCCGTGCGGCGGCGGTGCCGGGGGAGGGGGCGCGTCCCGGCGGGCGGTGGCGCACGGGGCGGGTGCGGAGCCCGGCCGGTCCGTCCCGGGGGCCGTGCCCGCTTCCGCGCGGGGCGTGCCGGTGGTCCTGCGGGGTGTGCCCGCCTCCGTGCGGGTCGTGTCGGTGGCCGTGCCTGTCTCCGTGCGGGGCGCTTCGGCTTCGGTGCGGAGAGTGTCGTCGGTCGCACGGGACGTGTCGGCGGTCGCGGGGGCCGTGCCGACCCCGGTACGGGCCGTGCCTGCCCCCGTGTGCGGCGTGCCGGTGGTCGCGGGGGGCGCGACCGGGCTGGAGGCGCGCGCCCCGGCCGGTGCGCCGGGCCTGTCCCGTAGGGCACCACCCGCCGCCTCGTCCCCCCGCACGGTGCCGGGCGGCTCCCCGGCGTCTTTCCCAAGCGTCGCGTCCGGCAGGGTGAGGAGTTCCGCGACGTCCAGGACGTGGTGGCCCCGCATCGACGGCAGACAGCTGCCCCGGACCGGGCCGATCGCCTCCGCCCAGGGCCGGGGGATCGCGGACGCCCCGTTCAGCGCGCCAGCCAGGGCCCCCGCCACCGCGGCCGTGGTGTCCGCGTCCCGGCCCATGTTGACGGCGGTCAGCACCGCCGTACGGAAGTCGCCGCGCGCCGCCGCGAACGCGCCGAAGGCCAGGCCGACCGCCTCGGGCGCCAGGTCCGTCCACGGGTAGCCGCCGACGACCACCGCGGAACGCACCGCCCGCTCCATGGTCAGCCGGTCGGGGTACGCGCGCTGCGCGGCTGTCACCGCGCGCCGCAGGGAGCGCGCCGTCCACGAGTCCATGGGGACGACGGACAGCGCGGCGGCGATCACCGGCACGACCCCGGCGCCCGCCATCGCGGCGGCCACCCCCGCGGCCACCGCCCGGCCCCCGTAGATGCCCTCCCCGTCATGGCTGACCTGTCCGTCCACCGCGACCAGTCGTGCCGCCTCGTCCGGCCGGCCCGCCGCGAAGACTCCGAAGGGCGCGGCCCGCATCGCCAGCCCGTCGCTCCAGGCGTGCCGGTGCTGGGCGGAGATCGGGGCGGCGAGGCCCCGGCGGAGGTTCTCCAGCGTGCCCCGTTCGCTGAACCCGGCGCCCCGGAACGGCCCCTCGTCGAGATCGGCGATCCACAGGTGCCAGGCCCGCTCCACATGGGTCACGGTCAGTGCCGAACCGTGCCGGGCGAGCAGCAGCCCGGAGAAGATCGCGTACTCCGTGTCGTCCGTGCCCGCCGGGTCGTCCCGCACGAAGCCCTCGATACGGCCCCAGCGACGACGGATCTCGGACGGCCGGAGGTTCTCCGCGGGTGCGCCCAGCGCGTCACCGACCGCGAGGCCGAGCAGACAGCCGCGGGCCCGGTCGGCCCGGTCGAGGCGGGGCACCTCGCCCGGGACGTCCCGCGCCCGCGTCCGCGCCGGACTTCCTGAAGTCGAATCCATCGTGCGCCGACCCTTCGCTCGTACCGGACCGGTTCTGGTACTTGATCGATCTGTGCCACATCACGACCCGACAAAGGCTGACATTCAAGACAAAAGGTCCAGTCGGATGAGGGGGTCCAGACAGCAAGGAAGGCCGTACTTACTCGGTCACTCAGGGTGGTAAGTACGGCCTTCCTTGCTGGCGGGAGCCATTTTTCGTGCGTACTTTCGATGGTGCTGGGCGGGGTGGAGCACATGAACCCGCCGCCGGAAGGGGAGAACCGTGGCCATCATCGAGACCGACGCCGTACNCTTCGCTCGTACCGGACCGGTTCTGGTACTTGATCGATCTGTGCCACATCACGACCCGACAAAGGCTGACATTCAAGACAAAAGGTCCAGTCGGATGAGGGGGTCCAGACAGCAAGGAAGGCCGTACTTACTCGGTCACTCAGGGTGGTAAGTACGGCCTTCCTTGCTGGCGGGAGCCATTTTTCGTGCGTACTTTCGATGGTGCTGGGCGGGGTGGAGCACATGAACCCGCCGCCGGAAGGGGAGAACCGTGGCCATCATCGAGACCGACGCCGTACTGCACGAGGCACACCGCGACAACCACACCCACCGCGATGTGAACGGTGGCTGGCTGCGCCCGGCGGTCTTCGGTGCGATGGACGGCCTGGTCTCCAACCTCGCGCTGATGACCGGGGTCGCGGGCGGTGCCGTCTCCCAGCAGACGATCGTGATCACCGGTCTCGCGGGTCTCGCTGCGGGCGCGTTCTCCATGGCGGCCGGTGAGTACACCTCCGTCGCCTCGCAGCGCGAGCTGGTCGAGGCGGAGCTGGACGTCGAGCGGCGCGAGCTGCGCAAGCATCCCAAGGACGAGGAGCGGGAGCTCGCCGCGCTGTACGAGGCCCGGGGTGTCGAGCCGGGGCTCGCCCGCGAGGTGGCGCGGCAGTTGTCGCGCGACCCCGAGCAGGCCCTGGAGATCCATGCCCGCGAGGAGCTCGGCATCGATCCCGGCGACCTTCCCTCGCCGCTCGTCGCCGCCGTGTCGTCCTTCGGTTCGTTCGCGCTGGGCGCCCTGCTGCCGCTGCTGCCGTATCTGCTGGGGGCGAGCGCGCTGTGGCCGGCCGTGCTGCTGGCGCTGATCGGACTGTTCGCCTGTGGTGCGGTGGTGGCCAGGGTGACGGCGCGTAACTGGCTGTACAGCGGACTGCGTCAGCTGGCGCTGGGCGGGGCCGCCGCGGCGGTCACCTACGGTCTGGGCACGCTGTTCGGGGTGGCCGTCGGCGGCTGACGGGTCCCCGGGCGCCGGGGAGACCCGGAACGGAAGGGGCGGGCGAGCATGCCCGCCCCTTCGGCGTGCGGAGTGGGACCGTTCGGCGCCGGGCGTGTGCCCGCCCGGCGTCCGGGCCGTTCGTCGCCCGGTACGCGGCCGTTCGTCGCCCGGTACGAGGCGCCGTTCGTCGCCCGGTGCGCGGCCGTTCCGTGTCCGGTCCCGGGCCGTCCGCCGCGGACCCGGTCGGCCTTCCTCCGTCCGTGTGACGGGCTTCGGCCGGTCGTGTGATGTACGTCCTGGGAGCCGGCTCTGGGCGGGACGGCTCCGCCCGGCGTAAAATCGTCCTCCACGACAGAGCTGCTCATCAGCAGCCGTTACCCGGCGGTTTTGTTCTCGCCGCCGCCGGGCAAGAGCCGTAGACACCGCGGGCAACGACGCCTGCTCTCTGCGGTCCCCCTTCCGGGCGCCGATCTCCGACTGCGACATTCCCCCCTCATCGCGTCATCCCGTATCACCCGATGTCCGCATGTTGGAATGAACTTTTCGCCTCTTGAGAAGCGCCCCATTATGTGATCTGCACGCACTTTCGCAGAGGGCCAACGTCGTCCCTCGGCACAGCACATGCCACGACGACGACGGGAGAGCCCATGCGTACCGACGCCTGGTCGCCCATGGACGGTCGCCCCGCCCAGCAGGGGCTGTACGACCCCCGTGACGAACACGATGCCTGCGGTGTCGGGTTCGTGGCCACCCTCACCGGTGTGGCCAGCCATGAGCTGGTCGAACAGGCGCTGACCGTACTGCGCAACCTCGAACACCGCGGTGCCACCGGATCCGAGCCCGACTCCGGCGACGGCGCCGGGATCCTGCTCCAGGTGCCGGACACCTTCCTGCGCGAGGTGGTCGCCTTCGACCTCCCCGAGGCCGGTGCGTACGCCGTCGGCATCGCCTTCCTCCCGGCGGGAGAGTCCGCCGAGGCCCTCCGGAAGCTGGAGAAGATCGCTGCCGAGGAGGGCCTGACGGTCCTCGGCCGGCGCGAGGTCCCGGTCGCTCCCGACATCCTCGGCAAGGGCGCCCGCGCCACCATGCCCGAGTTCTGCCAGTTCTTCGTCGCGGACGGCGAGTCCGCCGGCATCGCTCTCGACCGCAAGGCGTTCGTGCTGCGCAAGCGCGCCGAGCGGGAGGCCGGGGTGTACTTCCCTTCGCTCTCCGCCCGGACCATCGTCTACAAGGGCATGCTCACCACCGGGCAGCTGGAGCCGTTCTTCCCCGACCTCTCCGACCGCCGCTTCGCCACCGCCGTCGCCCTGGTCCACTCGCGGTTCTCCACGAACACCTTCCCGAGCTGGCCGCTCGCCCACCCGTACCGCTTCGTCGCGCACAACGGCGAGATCAACACCGTCAAGGGCAACCGCAACTGGATGCGCGCCCGCGAGTCGCAGCTGGCCTCCGACCTGTTCGGCTCCGCCGACCACGGGCACAGTGGCTCCGCCGACCACGGGTACAGCGGCTCCGCCGACCACGGGCACGGCGACTCCGCGCGGCTCGACCGGATCTTCCCCGTCTGCACCCCCGACGCCTCCGACTCCGCCTCCTTCGACGAGGTCCTGGAGCTGCTCCACCTCGGCGGCCGCTCGCTGCCGCACGCGGTGCTGATGATGGTCCCCGAGGCGTGGGAGAGCCCCGAGGCCACCCACACCATGGACGCCGACCGCCGCGCCTTCTACCAGTACCACTCCACGATGATGGAGCCCTGGGACGGCCCGGCCTGTGTCACCTTCACCGACGGCACCCAGGTCGGCGCGGTCCTCGACCGCAACGGGCTGCGCCCCGGACGCTACTGGGTCACCGACGACGGACTCGTCGTGCTCTCCTCCGAGGTCGGCGTCCTGGACATCGACCCCGCGAAGGTGGTCCGCAAGGGCCGCCTCCAGCCGGGCCGCATGTTCCTCGTCGACACGGCCGAGGGCCGCATCATCGAGGACGACGAGATCAAGGCGTCGCTGGCCGCCGAGCACCCCTACCAGGAGTGGCTGGAAGCCGGGGTCATCGAGCTCGGGGACCTCCCGGAGCGCGAGCACATCGTGCACACGCACGCCTCCGTCACCCGCCGCCAGCAGACCTTCGGCTACACCGAGGAGGAGCTGCGCGTCATCCTCGCGCCGATGGCCCGCACCGGCGGCGAGCCGCTGGGCTCCATGGGCACGGACTCGCCGATCGCCGCCCTGTCCGAGCGCCCCCGGCTGCTCTTCGACTACTTCACCCAGCTGTTCGCCCAGGTCACCAACCCGCCGCTGGACGCCATCCGCGAGGAACTCGTCACCTCGCTGCGCTCCTCGCTCGGCCCCCAGGGCAACCTCCTGGAGCCGACCGCCGCGTCCTGCCGCAGCGTCACGCTGCCGTTCCCGGTGATCGACAACGACGAGCTGGCCAAGCTGATACACATCAACGCCGACGGCGACATGCCGGGCATGAAGGCCGCCACGCTCTCCGGTCTCTACCGGGTCGCCGACGGCGCCGAGGCCCTCGCGGCACGGATCGAGCGGATCTGCGCCGAGGTCGACGCCGCCATCGTGGACGGCGCCCGCCTCGTCGTCCTGTCCGACCGGCACTCCGACGCCGAGCACGCGCCGATCCCGTCGCTGCTGCTCACGTCGGCCGTCCACCACCACCTCATCCGCACCAAGCAGCGCACCCAGGTGGGGCTGCTGGTCGAGGCGGGGGACGTCCGCGAGGTCCACCACGTCGCGCTGCTGATCGGCTACGGGGCCGCCGCCGTCAACCCGTACCTGGCGATGGAGTCCGTCGAGGACCTGGTCCGCGCCGGTACGTTCATCGAGGGCATCGAGCCCGAGAAGGCCATCCGCAACCTGATCCACGCGCTCGGCAAGGGCGTTTTGAAGGTCATGTCCAAGATGGGCATCTCCACGGTCGCCTCCTACCGGGGCGCCCAGGTCTTCGAGGCCGTCGGCCTGGACGAGGGCTTCGTCACGAAGTACTTCGACGGCACCGCCACCAAGATCGGCGGCGCGGGTCTCGACGTCGTGGCCCGCGAGGTCGCCGCCCGCCACGCCACGGCGTACCCGGCCTCCGGCATCTCCCCCTCGCACCGCGCGCTGGAGATCGGCGGCGAGTACCAGTGGCGCCGCGAGGGCGAACCGCACCTGTTCGACCCGGAGACCGTCTTCCGCCTCCAGCACGCCACCCGCACCAGGCGCTACGACATCTTCAAGAAGTACACCGACCGCGTGAACGAGCAGTCCGAGCGGCTGATGACGCTCCGCGGCCTGTTCGCCTTCGCGTCGGACCGTGCGCCGATCCCCGTCGACGAGGTCGAGCCCGTCCTTGAGATCGTCAAGCGGTTCTCCACCGGAGCCATGTCGTACGGATCGATCTCCCGCGAGGCGCACGAGACCCTCGCCATCGCCATGAACCGGCTGGGCGGCAAGTCCAACACCGGCGAGGGCGGCGAGGACCCCGAGCGCCTGCACGACCCGGAGCGCCGCTCGGCCATCAAGCAGGTCGCCTCCGGCCGCTTCGGTGTGACCAGCGAGTACCTGGTCAACGCGGACGACATCCAGATCAAGATGGCCCAGGGCGCCAAGCCCGGCGAGGGCGGCCAGCTGCCCGGCCACAAGGTCTACCCCTGGATCGCGAAGACCCGGCACTCGACCCCGGGCGTCGGGCTGATCTCGCCGCCGCCGCACCACGACATCTACTCCATCGAAGACCTGGCCCAGCTGATCCACGACCTCAAGAACGCCAACCCGGCGGCCCGCATCCACGTGAAGCTGGTCTCCGAGGTCGGTGTCGGAACGGTCGCCGCCGGTGTCTCCAAGGCACACGCGGACGTCGTCCTGGTCTCCGGCCACGACGGCGGAACGGGCGCCTCCCCGCTCACCTCCCTGAAGCACGCCGGCGGACCCTGGGAGCTCGGCCTGGCCGAGACCCAGCAGACCCTGCTGCTCAACGGCCTGCGCGACCGGATCGTCGTGCAGACCGACGGCCAGCTGAAGACCGGCCGCGACGTCGTCGTCGCCGCGCTGCTGGGCGCCGAGGAGTTCGGTTTCGCGACCGCGCCGCTCGTCGTCTCCGGCTGCGTCATGATGCGCGTCTGCCACCTGGACACCTGCCCGGTCGGCATCGCCACCCAGAACCCGGTGCTGCGCGACCGTTTCTCCGGCAAGGCCGAGTACGTGGTCAACTTCTTCGAGTTCATCGCCCAGGAGGTCCGCGAACTCCTCGCCGAGCTGGGCTTCCGCTCGATCGAGGAGGCCGTCGGCCACGCCGAACTCCTCGACACCGACCGCGCGGTCAGGCACTGGAAGGCACAGGGCCTCGACCTGGCCCCCCTCTTCCACGTCCCCGAACTGCCCGAGGGCGCCGTCCGCCACCGGCGCGTCGAGCAGGACCACGGCCTCGCCAAGGCCCTCGACAACGAGCTGATCCGGCTGGCCGCCGACGCCCTCGACGCGGACAGCGCCGAGAACGCCCAGCCGGTGCGGGCCCAGCTCCCGATCCGCAACATCAACCGCACCGTCGGCACCATGCTCGGCCACGAGGTGACGAAGAGGTTCGGCGGCGGCGGACTGCCCGAGAACACCGTCGACCTCACCTTCACCGGCTCGGCCGGCCAGTCCTTCGGCGCGTTCCTGCCCAGTGGGGTGACCCTGCGGCTGGAGGGCGACGCCAACGACTACGTCGGCAAGGGCCTCTCCGGCGGCCGGATCGTCGTCCGGCCGGACCGGAGCGCCGACCACCTCGCCGAGTACTCCACCATCGCGGGCAACACCCTCGCCTACGGCGCCACCGGCGGCGAGATGTTCCTGCGCGGCCGGACCGGTGAGCGGTTCTGCGTCCGCAACTCCGGCGCCACCGTCGTCTCCGAGGGCGTGGGCGACCACGGCTGCGAGTACATGACCGGCGGCCACGCCGTGGTCCTCGGCGAGACCGGACGCAACTTCGCCGCGGGCATGTCGGGCGGTGTCGCCTACGTCGTCGACCTCGACCGCGACCACGTCAACGCCGGAAACCACGGCGCGATCGAGGAGCTCCTCGACACCGACCGGCAGTGGCTGCACGACGTGGTGCGCCGCCACCACGAGGAGACCGGCTCCACGGTCGCCGAGAAGCTGCTCGCCGACTGGGACACCTCGGTGACCCGCTTCAGCAAGATCATCCCATCCACCTACAAGGCCGTGCTCGCCGCCAAGGACGCCGCTGAGCTCGCCGGTCTCTCCGAACAGGAGACCACCGAGAAGATGATGGAGGCGGCGATTCATGGCTGACCCCAAGGGCTTTTTGACCACCGGGCGCGAGGTCGCCGAGACCCGTCCCGCGGCCGAGCGCGTCAAGGACTGGAACGAGGTCTACGTCCGCGGCTCGCTGCTCCCGATCATCAGCAAGCAGGCCGGCCGCTGCATGGACTGCGGCATCCCGTTCTGCCACAACGGCTGCCCGCTCGGAAACCTCATCCCCGAGTGGAACGACTACGCCTACCGCGAGGACTGGACGGCCGCGTCCGAGCGCCTGCACGCCACGAACAACTTCCCGGAGTTCACCGGGCGGCTCTGCCCGGCGCCGTGCGAGTCGGCGTGCGTGCTCGGCATCAACCAGCCGGCCGTCACCATCAAGAACGTCGAGGTCTCCATCATCGACAAGGCGTGGGGCAACGGAGACGTCACCCCGCAGCCGCCCGAGCGGCTCTCCGGCAGGACCGTCGCCGTGATCGGTTCGGGCCCGGCGGGTCTCGCCGCCGCCCAGCAGCTGACCCGGGCCGGTCACACCGTCGCCGTCTTCGAGCGCGCGGACCGCATCGGGGGGCTCCTGCGGTACGGCATCCCCGAGTTCAAGATGGAGAAGTCGCACATCAACCGCCGCATCGAGCAGATGCGCGCGGAGGGCACCAAGTTCCGTACCGAGGTGGAGATCGGCCGCGACATCGACGCCGCGGGGCTCCGCCGCCGCTACGACGCGGTCGTCATCGCCGCCGGTGCCACCGTCTCCCGCGACCTGCCCGTCCCGGGCCGTGAGCTGAACGGCGTGCACTTCGCGATGGAGTACCTGCCGCTCGCGAACAAGGTGCAGGAGGGCGATCTGACGGTCTCCCCGATCAGCGCCGAGGGCAAGCACGTCGTCGTCATCGGCGGCGGCGACACCGGCGCCGACTGCGTCGGAACCGCCCACCGCCAGGGCGCGCTGTCCGTCACCCAGCTGGAGATCATGCCGAGGCCGGGCGAGGAACGGAACACCAACCAGCCCTGGCCGACGTTCCCCATGCTCTACAAGGTCACCTCCGCGCACGAGGAGGGCGGGGAGAGGGTGTACTCCGTCTCCACCACCCACTTCGAGGGCGATGAGGACGGCAACGTCCAGGCCCTGCACCTGGTCGAGGTGGAGTTCAAGGACGGCAGGCCGGCGCCGAAGCCCGGCACCGAGCGGCGGATCCCCGCCCAGCTGGTCACCCTGGCCATGGGCTTCACCGGCACCGACCGTTCCAACGGCCTGGTCCAGCAGTTCGGCGTGGAGCTCGACGAGCGCGGCAACGTCGCGCGCGACGCGGACTTCGCCACCAACGTCGATGGGGTCTTCGTCGCCGGTGACGCGGGGCGCGGCCAGTCGCTCATCGTGTGGGCCATCGCCGAGGGCCGTTCCGCGGCGCGCGGTGTGGACCGCTACCTGACCGGTGTCAGCGCCCTGCCGGCCCCGATCCGCCCGACGGACCGCGCCCTGGCGGTCTGATCACCCCCGAGGGTGTCCCGTACAACGGCGTACGGAACCGAACGCGGCGTCCGCCTGTCCCCGCCGGAGCATCGGCGGGCGCCGCGGAGTGCCCGGGGCGTGCGACGCCGTACGCGGGCGTGTCCCGGGGCGGGGGCGCGGTACGTCCGCGGGGCGGGTGATGCGGCACGTCGGGGGTGGCCGCCGTCCGTCGTGTGCCGCTGCCGCGAACGGGCCGCGGGCCGGCTCACTCCAGCAGCGCGGACGTCTTGAGCACCACCAGGAGCGCCAGCACGGCGAGCAGCACCACGCACGCGGCGGCCTGGACCGCGGTCCGGCCCTTCGCCGGGGCGTACGCGTACGCGACCGTGACGATGCCACCGGTCAGCAGCCCGCCCAAGTGCCCCTGCCACGAGGTGAATCCGGCCGAGATCAGCATCCAGACAAGGAAGCCGGCCATGAACCGGTTGACCGCCCGCATGTCGCGCCCCAGGCGCCGGTTGATGACGTAGAACGCCGCCCCGAGACCGAAGACCGCGCCCGAGGCCCCCACCGCGCCGTCGAACGGTGCGATCAGATACACGAGCACCGAACCGCCCAGCGCCGACAGCAGATACAGCGCCAGATACCGGGCCCGGCCCAGCTGCTCCTCGACGACCCGGCCCAGGTTCCACAGCGCGTACATGTTGAAGACGATGTGCAGGATCCCGAAGGGCAGCGCCCCGAACGACGTCCCGGTCGGCGGGAGATGCAGGAACGCCCCGGTCAGCAGCCGGTACCACTCCCCGTCCACCACCCCGATCACGTCGAAGCCGGTGAAGTCCCCGTTCTCGTACAGGTACTGGCTCCCGTCGGGGGCGGTCAGCCCGGCGCCCAGCATCGCGAACCGGTCGACGATCTCCGGACGGACCAACTCGCCCAGGTACGCGAGGACGTTGAGCCCGATCAGCACATACGTCACGAGCGGCACGGCGGTCCTCGACACCACACCGCCGAACACCGTACGGGCCTGCCGGATCGACCGCTGCCCCTCCTTCACGCACTCCACGCACTGGTGGCCGACGGCCGCCTCCCGCATGCAGTCGGGGCAGATGAACCGTTCGCAGCGGACGCAGCTCACATACGTCTCGTAGGACGGATGACGGAAGCAGGTGGTGGCCTCGGCATCCACGGCGGGCTCCTCACGGTGGGCGGACATGAAGCGGCCGGTGGGGGCGGCGGCGATCAAAATAGCGAACGGCCGCCGACGGGGGTGCGCGCGGGTGTCCTAACGACCTCGCCCACGAGGGGCAGTGGGAGAAGGAGCGGCGTCCGGGGCCTTCGAATCCAAGGCGGAGGGGCCCGCATACGGGGGGCGTATGCGGGCCCCTCCGACAACGCGGCGAGGTGCCGCAGCCGTCGTCGGGCGCCCGCCAGGGACTACGGGACAGCCCTTAAGCTCGGAAGTCCGGCACGCCGAGGATCGGAGCACCCGTATGGTCGGCTCGTTCAGCACCGCAGGTCCGGCGATCGGTCTCCGGCGGATCGAGGAGACCGCGCCCGCGCTGGTCAGCCTCTACAAGAGCGCGTCGGTCTCCCTGACGAAGAACGGCATGGGCGGGCTGCGGGCCGCTGTCTACCTCGTGCTCGACCACTCCGGCTCCATGCGCCCGTACTACCGGGACGGCAGTGTCCAGGCCCTGGCCGAGCGGGTCCTGGGCCTCTCGGCGCACCTGGACGACGACGGCCGGGTTCCCGTCGTCTTCTTCTCCACCGACATCGATGCCGTCACCGACATGGCCCTGGACAACCACCGGGGCCGGATCAACACGATAGCGGCGGGTCTGGGCCACATGGGGCTGACCAACTACCACCTGGCCATGGACGCGGTCATCGACCACTACCTGGACAGCGGGTCGACCGCCCCCGCGCTGGTGGTCTTCCAGACGGACGGCGGCCCGAGCAGCAAGCACGCGGCGGAACGCTACCTCTGCAAGGCCGCCGGGCTGCCGTTGTTCTGGCAGTTCGTCGGTTTCGGCAACAGGCGCAGCAGCCAGTTCGACTTCCTGCGCAAGCTCGACGAACTGCCCGTTCCGCAGCGGCGTCCCGTCGACAACGCGGGCTTCTTCCACGCCGGACGCAAGCCGAGCCGGATGCCGGACGCCGAGCTGTACGACCGGCTGATCGCCGAGTTCCCGCACTGGCTGGCCGCCGCACGGGCCCGGGGCATCGTCAGAGGGTGACCCGCCGCGCTCCCCAGCAGCCGGGGACGCCTCCACCGCGAGACGGCCTTCCGGGCGAATGCCCCGGGAAAACGGACAGAGGATGTCGGGTTTCCCGGATTTCCTGTCCCCATGACATCGACCTCATGGAATTCCTGGGCGGCGTTCGAGGCCGCCCACCCCGCCTTCGCCGGCACTGTCCGGACCCGCTTCGGGCTGTACCGGCACCACGTCCTGGCCACCCTCCGCAAGGACGGTGCGCCGCGGGTCACCGGACTGGAGGTGGACTTCCGCTTCGGCGAGCTGCTGCTCGGCATGATGCCCGACTCGCGCAAGGCGCTGGACCTGCTGCGCGATCCGCGCTTCGCCGTGCAGGCCAATCCGGGGCCGGACGCGGAGCTGGCGGACGGCGACGTCCGGGTCTCCGGCCGGGCGGTGGAGGTGACCGACCCCGCGTTCCTGGCCCGCTTCACCGAGGAGGCGAAACCGCCGGAGCCGTTCCAGCTCTTCCGTGCGGAACTGGGCGAGGTGGTCCTGACCAACCTGGACTCCGGCGAAATGGTGCTGCGGGTGTGGCGGCCCGGGGCACCGGTGCGCACCATCCACCGGCCCGCCGACGGCGCCCCGTACGAGACCTGACCGGCCCGGGCCTCTCAGGCTTCTCCCGTCGCCCCCCGCGGCGCGCGGGAGGAGTCCGCGAGCCCCGCCAGCACTCGCGCCCGGCAGGCCCCCGGCGTTCCCCACGCGTCCCGCAACGGACGTGCCCTGCGCAGCCACAGCGACAGGTCGAGCTCCTGCGTGTAGCCCACCGCGCCGTGCAATTGCAGCGCCGCGCGCGCCGCCGCGTACCCCGCCTCGCCCGCGCTCACCTTGGCCGCCGCCACCTGGGCGTCGGCGTCCGGCGCCCCCTCGGAGAGCGCGAGCGCGGCCCCGTACAGCAGCGGACGGGCGAACTCCAGCCCGGTCAGCACGTCCGCGAGCCGGTGCTTGACCGCCTGGAAGGATCCGATGGCCGTGCCGAACTGGGAACGCCGCTTCACGTGATCGACCGTGGCTCCGAGCAGCGCCTCGCCCGTGCCCAGCGCCTGCGCCGCCGTCGCGAACGCCGCCCACTGCCCGGCCCGCGCCGCCGCCCGGACCACCCCGGGCCCGGACGCCAGGACGTCTCCGCCCGGCGGGGGGCTCAGCAGCCGCCGGGCCGGGTCCGACGACGGCGAGAGCGCCCCTGGGCCCGGTGCCGACCACAACACCTCACCGGCCACCGTGAACACGGCGTCCACCGCGTCCGCGTCCAGCGCGTACGGTCCGTACCCGTCCATCCGCAACGTCGCCGACGCCGCGCCGGACGCCAGACGCGGCAGCCATTCCTTCGCCGCCGCGCCCCCGACGCCCGCCAGCAGCACCCCCGCCGCGACCGTCTCCACCGCCGGCCCCGGCATCGCGTGCCGCCCCAGCTCGGTGAAGGAGACGGCCAGTTCGACCGGGAGCGGCCCCACACCCCCGTACTCCTCCGGCACCGCCAGCGCGAACACCCCGGCCTCCGCCAGGCGCCCCCACAGCGCCCGCCCCGGCCCGAAGTCCCCCGCGGCCCAGGCCCGTACCACCGACGGGGTACCGGCCGCCGTCAGCATCGCGTCCAGCGAGCGGGCGAAGTCCCGTTGCTCGTCGTCGAGGAGGAAACGCATCAGCGCCGTCCCTTCGGCAGGCCCAGCAGACGCTCGGCGATGATGTCGCGCTGGATCTCGTTGGTGCCCGCGTAGATGGGGCCGGCGAGCGAGAAGACGTATCCCTCGGCCCATGCGGAGTCCGCCCGTTCCGCGTCCGGGCCCAGCAGATCGAGCGCCGTCTCGTGCAGCGCGATGTCGTACTCGGACCAGAACACCTTGTTGAGGCTCGATTCGGCGCCGACGGCCGACCCCGCCGCGAACCGCGAGGCGCCCGCGCAGGTGAACAGCTGGTACGCGCGCGCCCCGATCACCGCGTCCGCCACCCGGTCGCGCAGCGCGGAGTCGGACGGGTCGCCCCGGTCGAGCCACAGCGCGGCCAGCCGGTCCGCGGCGGCCAGGAAGCGGCCGGGGGAGCGAAGCGTCAGCCCCCGCTCGGCGCCCGTCGCCGCCATGGCGATGCGCCAGCCCTGTCCCGGCTCCCCGATGACGTCCTCGTCCGGCACGAACACCTCGTCCAGGAAGAGTTCGGCGAAGGCCGGTTTGCCGTCCAGCCTCCCGATCGGACGCACCGTCACCCCCGGCGCTGCCAGGTCGAACATCAGATAAGTCAGCCCGTGGTGCGGCTTCGCGGCCTCCGGGTCCGTACGGAAGATGCCGAACGCCCGGTCCGCGAACGCCGCCCGCGAGGACCAGGTCTTCTGCCCCGACAGCAGCCAGCCGCCCTCCGTGCGCACCGCCCGCGACCGCAGCGACGCCAGGTCCGAGCCCGCCTCCGGTTCGGACCACGCCTGCGCCCAGATCACCTCGCCGCTCGCCATCGACGGCAGGATCCGGGCCCGCTGCTCCTCGGTGCCGTGGTCGAAGAGGGTGGGGGCCAGCAGATGGATGCCGTTCTGCGAGACCCGGCCGGGGGCGCCGGCCGCGTAGTACTCCTCCTCGAAGGCCAGCCAGTGGAAGAGGCCGAGGCCCCGCCCGCCGTACGCGTGCGGCCAGGAGACGACCGACCAGCGGTCCGCGTGCAGCCGCGCCTCCCATTCCCGGTGCGCGGCGAAGCCCTCGGCGGTCTCCAGGGACGGCAGCGGCTCGTCGGGCACGTGGGCCCGCAGCCATGTCCGGGCCTCGGCCCGGAACGCCTCCTCGTCGGCGGTGCACGACAGGTCCATCAGCCCTCCGCCCGTCCCGCCGCCTCCGCCGCGCCCGCCCGTCCCGCAGTCTCCGCCGTGTGCGCCCGCGCTCCTGTCCCCGCCGTGTCCGGCGGTTCCGTGTTCCCCGCCCGCTTCATCGAGGCGACGTCCATGCCCCCGAGCGGGTCCTGTGCCGTCTCCGCGTTGTGCGCGTGCGCCAGGTGGTGCAGCCCGAAGACCGAGTCGAGGCCGGTGTGCAGCCCCTGGAGGTCCTCGGCCTGGTTGACCGCGCGCTTGGTGAGCGCCAGCCCCAGACGCGGCATCCGCGCGATCCGGAGGGCCAGATCCTCGGTGGCGGCGGCGAGTCCGTCGCGCGCCACCACCTTGTTCACCATGCCGATCTCGTAGGCGCGGCGGGCACTCATCCGGTCGCCGGTGTACAGGAACTCCTTCGCGATCCGGGGCGGCATCACCCACGGGTGCGCGAAGTACTCGACACCGGGGATGCCCATCCGGACCACCGGATCGGCGAAGAAGGCGTCCTCGCTCGCCACGATCAGGTCACAGACCCAGGCGAGCATCAGCCCGCCCGCCACGCACGCCCCGTGGACGGCGGCGACGACCGGCTTCGGCAGTTCGCGCCAGCGCCTGCACATGCCGAGATACACCTCCGCCTCGCGGGCGAAGCGGCTCTCCGCGCCCGCCTTGTCGGAGTGGTCCCACCACAGCCCCGCCCGGCGCCGGAACGGCAGATGGGCGTCGCGCCCGGGGGAGCCGATGTCGTGGCCCGCCGAGAAGTGGTCCCCGGCACCGCCCAGCACGACGACCTTCACCTCGGAGTCCTCGGCGGCCCGGTAGAACGCGGCGTCCAGGGCGTAGGTCATCGCCGAGTTCTGCGCGTTGCGGTAGCGCGGGCGGTTCAGCGTCACGTACGCGACGGGGCCCCGTCGTTCGTACAGCACGACCTCGTCGGTGTCGGTGCCGGTCTCGTCGTCGGTGTCGGTGTGGGGGCGACCGGCGGACGTCTCGTGGGCATCGGGCATCGGCTCATCCTTCCCTAACAAGTGTTTGGTAGGTTAACGTACGGGCTGGGCACCGTCGAGAACCCCGCGGACCGGGACCGAGGAGGCACGGGCGTGAGCGCACCGCAGTACGAACCCGGACACGGGCTGCTGGCCGGCCGGAGCGCGGTCGTCACCGCCGCCGCGGGCACCGGAATCGGCGGCGCCACCGCCCGCAGATTCCTGGAGGAGGGCGCGCGCGTCGTCATCGGGGACGCGCACGCCCGCCGCCTCGGCGAGACGGAGCGCGCCCTCGCCGGGGAGTTCGGCGCCGACCGCGTCGCCGCACTGCCCTGCGACGTCACCGACGAGGCGCAGGTCCGGGCCCTTCTCGCGCTCGCCGAACGCACCCACGGCGGACTCGACATCGTCGTCAACAACGCCGGCCTCGGCGGCACCGCGCCGCTCACCGAGATGACCGACGAGCAGTGGACCAAGGTCCTCGACGTCACCCTGAACGGCACCTTCCGCTGCACCCGGGCCGCCCTGCGCTCGCTGCGGGCGGCGGGGCGCGGCGGCGTCGTCGTCAACAACGCCTCCGTCGTCGGCTGGCGCGCCCAGAGCGGCCAGGCCCACTACGCGGCGGCCAAGGCGGGCGTCATGGCGCTCACCCGGTGCGCCGCGATCGAGGCCGCCGAGTACGGCGTACGCGTCAACGCCGTCGCCCCCAGCCTCGCCATGCATCCGCACCTGGTGAAGGTCACCTCCGCCGAGCTCCTCGACGAACTGACCGAGAAGGAGGCGTTCGGCCGGTACGCCGAACCGTGGGAGGTCGCCAACGTCATCGTCTTCCTCGCCAGCGGCTACTCCTCGTACATGACGGGCGAGGTCGTCGCGGTGAGCAGCCAGCGTGCCTGAGAGCCTGTCGGATGACCTCTGACCGGGCGGCCACGCCCTGGCACGCACGCTCCCGGCGTTGCCGGAATGCCCTCGTAGCTCCGCTACGAAGACATCCCGGCGCCTTGGAATCGCACGCACCATGCCACGTCCGCTTCCCGGTCGCAGGTCATCCGACAGGCTCTGAGCGGACGGACGCCGCCGTGCCCGCGACGTCCGGGGCAGGGGGCCGCGGGCGGAGAATGGGCAGGTGCCTACCAAGAAGAAGCCCCAGGTGACCCCCTCGCCCGAGCGCCGCCGCGAACTGCTCGACACCGCCGCCGAGGTGTTCGCCGCGCAGGGATACAACGCCACCACCGTCCGTAGGATCGCGGACGCGGCGGGGATGCTCGCGGGCAGCCTCTACTACCACTTCGACTCCAAGGAGTCGATGATCGACGAGATCCTCTCGACCTTCCTCACCGAGCTCCAGGAGGGCTACGAGGCGGTGCTCGCCGCCGGACTCGGCCCCCGGGAGACCATCGAGGCCCTCGTCACCGAGTCCTTCCGGGAGATCGACCGGCACCGCGCCGCCGTCGCCATCTACCAGAAGGAGTCCAAGCACCTGGCGACCCAGCCGCGCTTCCAGTACCTCGTCGACTCCCAGCGCGAGTTCGAGCAGGCGTGGCTCGGCACACTGGAACGCGGCGTCGCCGACCGGACCTTCCGCGCCGACCTCGACATCCGCCTCACCTACCGGTTCGTCCGCGACACCGTCTGGGTCGCGGCCTCCTGGTACCGGCCCGGCGGACAGCACAGCCCCGACGAGATCGCCCGTCAGTACCTCTCGATGGTCCTGGACGGCATCGCCCTGGACACCTGACCCCTGGGCGGACCCGAACCCGTGAGCCCCGTGAAGGAGTGGCAGTCATGGCCGAGGCATACGTGATCGAAGCGGTACGCACCCCGGTCGGCAGGCGCGGGGGCGGCCTCGGCGGGATCCACCCCGCCGACCTCGGCGCCCATGCGCTCAAGGCCCTCGTCGAGCGGGCCGGGATCGACCCGGCGGCCGTCGACGACGTGGTCCTCGGCTGCCTCGACACCGTGGGGCCGCAGGCCGGCGACATCGCCCGCACCTGCTGGCTGGCGGCCGGACTGCCCGAGGAGGTCCCCGGCGTCACCGTCGACCGCCAGTGCGGCTCCTCCCAGCAGGCCGTGCACTTCGCCGCCCAGGGAGTGCTCTCCGGCACCCAGGACCTGGTCGTCGCGGGCGGTGTCCAGAGCATGACGCAGATCCCGATCGCCTTCGCCTCCCGCCAGGCCGCCGCACCGCTCGGTCTGACGGAGGGGCCGTACGCGGGCAGCGAGGGCTGGCGCGCCCGGTACGGCGACGCGCCGGTCAACCAGTTCCACGGTGCCCAGCTCATCGCCGAGAAGTGGGGCATCAGCCGCCTCGACATGGAGGAGTTCGCCCTGCGCTCCCACCGGCGCGCGCTCCGCGCCATCGACGAGGGCCGCTTCGCGCGCGAGACCGTCGCCGTGGGCGACGTCACCACCGACGAGGGCCCGCGACGCGACACCACCCTGGAGAAGATGGCCGCGCTGAAGCCGGTCATGGAGGGCGGCACGATCACTGCGGCCTGCTCCTCGCAGGTGTCCGACGGGGCGGCCGCCGTACTGCTGGCCTCCGAACGCGCCGTGGCCGAGCACGGCCTCACTCCGCGCGCCCGCGTCCACCACCTCTCCGTGCGCGGCGAGGACCCGATCCGCATGCTGTCCGCCCCGATCCCGGCCACCGCCCGCGCGCTCGCGAGGACCGGCATGACCATCGACGACATGGACCTGATCGAGATCAACGAGGCTTTCGCCCCGGTGGTCCTGGCCTGGCTGAAGGAGACCGGCGCCGACCTCGACCGGGTGAACGTCAACGGCGGCGCGATCGCTCTGGGTCACCCGCTCGGCGCAACCGGTGCGAAATTGTTGACGACGCTGCTCCACGAATTGGAGCGCACCGGGGGCCGCTACGGGCTCCAGACCATGTGCGAGGGCGGCGGTCAGGCGAACGTGACGATCGTCGAACGGCTCTGATCTCCTCCGGCCCGGGCCGGAATCCACCGGCCGCGGCGTGGCGCGTCCCCGCCGCGGCCGACGGAACGTGCTACGGTTGCCGCGTTGCAGTTTTGGTACCCATGAACATGATGTGCGCCTGACGGGAATGCTTCGTCGGGCGCATTATTGTTTTCCGGCTTTCTCCGGATGGGGCTCAATGCGGCGACGCGGAATTCGTGAAGTGCGGATTTCCGGCACTGCACCTCTTGAGGAGAATGACATGGCCACTGGAACCGTGAAGTGGTTCAACTCGGAAAAGGGCTTCGGCTTCATCGAGCAGGACGGCGGCGGCGCCGACGTCTTCGCCCACTACTCCAACATCAGCTCCACCGGCTTCCGTGAGCTCCACGAGGGCCAGAAGGTCACGTTCGACGTGACGCAGGGCCAGAAGGGCCCGCAGGCGGAGAACATCGTCCCGGCCTGACCGTCGGACGCGCAACCCGCAGCCGGGGCCCGCACCGTCGAGGTGCGGGTCCCGGCTTGTGCTGTCCCCGTGGCCCCGGGCCCGCTCACGCGGTCCGTCGTCCCATCACGCTGTGTTCCCAGCGGTCCCGGCAGTTTCCCCGGGGTTCTGGGAAATTCCAGGAATCCCCAGGAGGGCAATTCCGTATGACCCGTTCCGAACGCCAGGACCGACCCGCCCGCAACCGCCCGTCGAGGGGGCGTGGCACGGCCCCGGCGAAGGCGGCCGCCAAGGGCGCAGGCAAGGGCTCCGGCAAGGCGTCGTCCCGTCGCAGGGCCGTGCCGCCGCAGGGAGAGTTCGCCCTGCCCGAGACCCTGACTCCCGCACTGCCCGCCGTCGAGGCGTTCGCCGAACTGGACATGCCGGCGGCCCTGCTGAAGACCCTGGCGGCGCAGGGGGTCACCGATCCCTTCCCGATCCAGGGCGCCACGCTGCCGAACTCGCTGGCCGGCCGGGACATCCTCGGCCGCGGTCGCACCGGATCCGGCAAGACCCTCGCCTTCGGCCTCGCGCTGCTCGCCCGTACCGCCGGGCGGCGTGCCGAGCCGCGGGCGCCTCTCGCGCTGGTCCTCGTCCCGACCCGCGAGCTCGCCCAGCAGGTCACCGACGCGTTGACGCCGTACGCCACCTCCGTGCATCTGCGCCTGACCACCGTCGTCGGCGGCATGTCGATCAACCGGCAGTCCCTCGCGCTGCGACGGGGCGCCGAGGTGCTCGTCGCCACGCCGGGCCGGCTGAAGGACCTCATCGAGCGCGGGGACTGCCGCCTCGACCAGGTCGCCGTCACCGTTCTCGACGAGGCCGACCAGATGGCCGACATGGGCTTCATGCCGCAGGTCGTGGCGCTGCTCAAGCAGGTCGAGCCGGGCGGTCAGCGGATGCTGTTCTCCGCGACGCTCGACGCGAACATCGACCGGCTGGTCAGGATGTTCCTCACCGATCCCGTCGTGCACTCGGTCGACCCGTCCGCGGGCGCGGTCACCACGATGGAACACCATGTGCTGCACGTGGTCGACGAGACGGACAAGAAGGCCGTCGCCGTCCGGATCGCCGCCCGCGACGGCAGGGTGATCATGTTCGTGGACACCAAGCGGTCCGCCGACCGCTTCGCCAAGCGGCTGCTCGCCAACGGGGTACGGGCCGCGGCCCTGCACGGCGGGCGCTCGCAGCCGCAGCGCAACCGGACTCTGGACCAGTTCAAGAACGGCCAGGTCACCGCACTCGTCGCCACGAACGTGGCGGCACGCGGCATCCACGTCGACGACCTCGACCTGGTCGTGAACGTGGACCCGCCGACCGACCACAAGGACTACCTCCACCGGGGCGGGCGCACGGCGCGGGCCGGTGAGTCCGGCAGCGTCGTCACCCTGGTGCTCCCCGAGGAGAAGCGGGAGATGAACCGGCTGATGGCCGACGCGGGCATCTCCCCGCGCACCACCCGGGTCCGTTCCGGCGACGAGGAACTCGTACGGATCACCGGGGCCCGGGAACCGTCCGGGGTCGCGGTCGTCATCGAGGTCCCGCAGCCGGTCACCCCGCCGAAGCAGCGCACCCGGTCCGGCGGTGCCGATCCGGGCGGTTCCGGCACCTCTTCGGGCGGGCGCCGTCGCCGCCGCGGCGGCACCGGCCGGGGCGGCGAAGGCACGGGCCGGGGCGCCGGAGGCGGCGAGCGCCGGGGTGCCGGGGACGGAGAGCGCCGGGGCTCGGGCGGTTCCACCGGCGGCGGTTCCTCCCGCGCGGCCGGTACCGGGCGTCCCCGGACCCGGACCCGGGCCGGTGCCGGGAACGGTGGCACCGAGCGGACGGGGCGTGGCCGCCGGGCCGCGTAGCCGTCGCTCCCGTACGAGCGACGTGCAAAGACGCGCGGTGGTGCACGGGAAACGTGCCGAGACGCGCGGGGCGCACGCACGGAGGCGTACGGGGGACGTGCCGAGACGTCCGGGCGCACACGCGGACGAGGTGCGGCGACCGTGGCCGTGACCACGGCCGTGACCGGGGTGCGCCCGGCCACGGCCACGGTCGTGGTCACCGCACCGCCGCTCCGTCGCCCGGCGGGGGCGAGGGCCGGGGCGGTGCCTCGGGGGACGGGGCCAGGGCGCGTGTCACCGTGCCCAGGGCCGCATGGGCCTCCGCCATCACCCGTTCCACCAGCTCCGCGCAGCCGGGCAGATCCTCGATCACCCCGGCCACCTGCCCCGACGCCATCACGCCGAGATCGGTGCGACCGTCGACCATGGACGCCTTCAGCAGCATGGGGGCGTTGGCGGCGAGCAGGACCTGGCTCCAGGACAGGTCCCTGCCGTGCCTCATCGCGAGACCGTCGCGCGCCATCCGGGACCAGCCGAGGCCGGAGATCCGCCGGAAGCCCGCCGCCCGGCGCACCGCCTGGGCCAGGGCCCGTACCCGGCCCGCGCGTTCCAGCGAGGCGACCATCTCCGTACGCAGCATCCGGTGCGGCAGCCCGTCCACCGCCGTGGTGACGGTGACGTCCTTGACGCCCGCGGCCAGATAGCGGGCCTTCACCGCGTCCGGCACCGTCGAGTCCGACGTCAGCAGGAACCGCGTGCCCATGGCGATGCCCGCCGCCCCGTACGCCAGCGCCGCGACCAGGCCGCGGCCGTCGTGGAAGCCGCCCGCCGCGATCACCGGGATATCCACCGCGTCGACCACCTGCGGCAGCAGCACCGTGGTCGCGACGTCACCGGTGTGGCCGCCGCCCTCGCCGCCCTGCACGACCACCGCGTCCGCGCCCCACGCCGCCACCTTCTCCGCATGGCGCCGGGCACCGATCGACGGGATGACCACCACCCCCGCGTCCTTCAGCTCGGCGATCAGGTCCTTCGAAGGGGCCAGCGCGAAGGACGCCACCTTCACGCCCTCGTCGATGATGATCCGTACCCGCTCGCGCGCGTCCCCGGCGTCGGCCCGCAGATTGACGCCGAACGGCTCGTCCGTGCGGGACTTGACCTCGCGCACCGCCTCCCGCAGCCGCTCCGGTGTCATCGTCGCGGAGGCCAGGATGCCGAGCGCTCCGGCACGGGCGGTGGCGGAGACCAGCCGGGGGCCCGCGACCCAGCCCATGCCGGTCTGCACGACGGGGTGGCGGACCCCGACGAGTTCGGTGAGCGCGGTCCGCATCAGCCCCGCACCTCGCGGTTCCGGGCGCCCGCCGGGTCGATGACCTCGCGGATCAGGCGCAGCTCCGCGGCGGTGGGTTCCCGGGTGGACGGGACGCCGTCCTGCGCGACGGCGAGCGTGAAACCGGTGGCCGCGCGGACCTGTTCGACGGTGACGCCCGGGTGTAGCGAGACCAGGCGCATCGAGTGGTCCGGGGTCGCGAAGTCGAGAACGGCGAGATCGGTGACGACACGCCGGAGGCCGTGGTGGCGCCGCGCCGACGGACCGGCCGTCGCCGCGCTGTCGTACCCGACGCCGCAGATCATGTCGACATGCTCGACGAAGACCCGGCGGGAGTGCTTGGGCACCCAGTAACTCACCGGATTGTTCAGGGTGTTGACCGGTGCGCCGCGCGCCCCGAGCAGCTGCCGGTCGGGCCGGTGCCAGTCGCCGATGCAGGAGATGTTCTGGTTGCCGAACCGGTCGAGCTGGCTCGCCCCCATCATCACGTGACGCCTGCCGCCCGTGACCATGGTGAGGTGCTGACGGTAGGGCAGCCAGCCCTCCGGTGTGCCGTCCGGGCCGACGATCAGCGCCTCGCCGTCGGTGAGCAGAAGATCGGGGGCGAAGGTGAGCCGGGCGAGCCGCGCGCCGATGGACGGGACGGCGCCCATCGGACTGGCCAGTACCTCGCCGTCGCCCCGCCAGGCGTCGGCGCAGGCGATCACGCAGTACTCGGCCCGGGTGGCGGGGGGCGCGCCGGTGCCGGCAGGGGCGCGGTCGGCCGCTTCGGCCGTCATGTGGTCGTTGGTGCGATCCGTGATGCGATCCGTGGTCACTGCTGCTCCTCGTGCCAGGTCCGGACGGTCGCCTGATAGCTCTTCTCGTCGCCGTGCGCGGGCAGGAAGCGATCACCGAACTCCGCCCAGGCGGCGGGGTCGGCGGCGGCGGTGGCGTACGCCCTCTGGAACGCCTCGTCGCGGGGGTGGTCGGGCGCGCACGAGGTGAAGTGCGCGCCGTTGGGCGTCTCGACCACCCCGGTGACGTAGTGCCGTTTCACGAGGAGGGTCTGCGGCGCGGCCTTCTCCGTCAACTCGGCGGTGTCCACGAGGCGTTCGCAGGAGACGTACGCGGTGTCGGCGGCCTCGCAGAACAGGTCGTCGAAGTACGGGTCGGGGCCCAGGTACTGGCCGTTGCCGAACCGGTCGGCGCGGTTCATGTGGACCAGCGCCGCGTCCATCCGCAGGGCGGGCATCGCGACGAACTCCTCGCCGTCCGCGTACGGTGAAGTGACCGTGCGCAGAACGGGGTTGACCCGCATCACGTCCGAACCGATACCGGCGCGGACGGGGAGGAAGGGCAGTCGGTTCGCGGCGGCGTGCAGCCCCCACATGAGCATGGCCTCGTCGAGCTCCATCAGTTCGAACGCGCCGCGCTGGCGGGCCGCCCTGAAGTGCGGTTCGAGCGGGATCGAGTCGAGCGTGACGAAGGCCGCGACCAGCTTGCGGATCCGGCCGGCTGCGGCGAGCAGGCCGACATCGGGGCCGCCGTAGGAGACCACGGTGAGATCGGTGACGTCGGAACGCAGCAACTCCCGTACCAGAGCCATCGGTTTGCGGCGCGAGCCCCAGCCGCCGATGCCGATCGTCATCCCGCTGGAGAGGCGGGAGACGACCTCGCGCGCGGTCATGCTCTTGTCGGTCCTCGCGTCCGGACCGGCCCCGGTTCCGGTCCCGTCGGCGGGGTCGGGGTCGGGGCCGGAGCCGCCGGTCCCGGCTTCGGTCCTGGCTGTGGCCCTGAGGTCGGTTTCGGTCACGGTCGTGCCTCCCTGCCGAAGGTGTCGCGGACCCGGTCGGCGACACCGCTGAGACCTGCCTCGAAGGTGAAGCCCTGTTCGAAGCGGTAGCTGCGGTGGACGTCGACCGGGTCGATGCCGTTGATGGCAGCCTTGGCCAGCCGGATCAGATATCCGTCCTTGCGGGCGATCTCGCCCGCCAACTCCATTGCCGCGTCCAGGAGTTCGTCGCGCGGTACGACCTTCCAGACCGATCCGTGGGCGTGCAGCTCGGCGGCGGTGGCGGTGCGCGAGGTGTAGTACAGCGCGCGCATCAGGTGCTGCGGCACGAGCCGGGCGAGATGGGTCGCCGCACCCAGCGCGCCCCGGTCCAGCTCCGGCAGGCCGAACGTGGCGTCCTCGCTCGCGACGATCGCGTCCGCGTTGCCGACGAGCCCGATGCCGCCGCCGAGACAGAAGCCGTGCACCGCGGCGACGACCGGCACCTCGCACTCGTACACCGCCGAGAACGCTTCGTAACAGCCGCGGTTGGCGCCGATCAGGGCGTCGTGTCCGGTGTCGCGCTGCATCTCCTTGATGTCGACGCCCGCGTTGAAACCGCGCCCCGCGGCGGTCAGGACGACACAACGGACCTCCGGGTCGCGCCCCGCCGCGCGCAGGGCGTCGGCGAGGTCGTACCAGCCCCGCACGGGCAGCGCGTTGACGGGCGGGTGGTCGACCGTGATCAGGCGGATGCCCTTGTCCGGGCTCGTGGTGGAGACACCCATGAGCGAATCAGCTACCTTTCCACCAAACATTTGTTAGGTGTGGAAGGTAGCAGTCTGCCCCCGCATCGCCAACAGGGAAGAGGTGTGATGGCCACGAGCAGGGACGGATACGGCGCGGCACGACCTGAGCGAGCGGAGCGGACGGAGCGGGCCGAGAACGGGCTGTGTGCCGGGCGGGTGGTGGTCGTGACCGGTGCCGGGCGCGGGCTCGGCCGGGCGCACGCGCTCGCGTTCGCCGCCGAAGGGGCACGGGTCGTGGTCAACGATCTCGGTGTCGGTGCCGACGGAGCCGGGGGATCGGACGGCCCGGCCCGGCAGGTGGTCGACGAGATCTCGGCGGCGGGCGGCGAGGCGGTCGCCCACACCGGCGACATCGCCACCGCGGAAGGGGCCGCGTCACTGGTCACCACCGCGCTGGAGACCTTCGGGCGGCTGGACACCCTGGTCAACAACGCCGGATTCCTGCGCGACCGGATGCTGGTGAACCTGGACGAGGACGACTGGGACGCGGTGATGCGGGTCCACCTGAAGGGGCACTTCCTGTCGCTGCGTCAGGCCGCCCGGCACTGGCGGGCCGAGGCCAAGGCGGGCCGTCCACCGGTCGCCCGGGTCGTCAACACCAGCTCCGGCGCGGGGCTGCTCGGGAGCGTCGGCCAGGGCAACTACTCCGCCGCGAAGGCCGGCATCGTGGGCCTGACCCTGGTCGCCGCCGCGGAGCTGGGGCGGTACGGGGTCCAGGTCAACGCGATCGCCCCGGCGGCCCGGACCCGGATGACCGAGCGGACCTTCGCCGAGACCATGGCGGCGCCGGGGGAGGGGGAGTTCGACGCGATGGCCCCCGAGAACGTGTCCCCGCTGGTGGTGTGGCTCGGCTCGGCCGCGAGCGACGGCGTGACCGGGCGCGTCTTCGAGGCGGAGGCCGGGCGCATCACGGTCATGGAGGGCTGGCGCCCCGGCCCCACCGAGGACCGCGGGGCCCGGTGGGCGCCGGCCGAGGCGGGGGAGGCGGCCCGCAAGCTGCTCGCCCGCGCGGGGGCGCCGCGGCCGGTGTACGGGGCCGGGTAGGGCGGTGTGCCGCCGACCGGTGCACCACCGCCGCACTTCGCCTACTGACCGTGCCGGCCGTGCCTCGCCCGTGCCGGCCGTGCCTCGCCCGTACCGGCCTTACTCTCGACGATCGGAGACCGGCATGGACCGCCGACAGCGTCTTCCCGCCCCACCGGACCCCTTCGCCCCCGCCCGTCTGGGCCCCCTCACGCTCCGGAACCGCGTCATCAAGTCCGCCACCTTCGAAGGCGTGACGCCCGACGGCCTGGTCACCGACGAGTTGATCGCGTACCACCGTCGGCCCGCCGCCGGCGGAGTCGCGATGACCACCGTCGCGTACTGCGCCGTCGCCCCCGAGGGCCGTACCGAGCGCCGCCAGATCTGGATGCGCCCCGAGGCGGTGCCGGGGCTGCGCCGGCTCACCGATGCCGTGCACCGCGAGGGCGCCGCCGTCAGCGCCCAGCTCGGCCATGCGGGCCCGGTGGCCGACGCCCGCTCCAACCGGCTGCCCGCCCTGGCCCCCGGCCGGTTCCTCAGCCCGCTCGGCATGCGGATGACCAGGGCGGCCACCCCCGAGGACATCGCCCGGGTGATCCGCACCCATGCCACCGCCGCCCGGCTGGCCGTCGAGTCCGGATTCGACGCGGTCGAGCTGCACTTCGGCCACAACTACCTGGCCAGCTCCTTCCTCAGCCGCCGTCTCAACCATCGCGACGACGCCTACGGGGGCAGCCTCGACAACCGCGCCAGGTTCGCCCTCGGCATTGCCCGCGCCGTTCGCGACGAGGTGGGCGACACGATCGCGGTCACCGCCAAACTCAACATGGACGACGGGGTGCCCGGCGGCTTCTGGCTCGACGAGAGCCTCCGGGTAGCCCGTCGGCTCCAGGAGGACGGCACGGTCGACGCCCTCGAACTGACCGCCGGGAGTTCCCTGTTCAACCCGATGTACCTGTTCCGGGGCGACGCGCCGGTCACCGAGTTCGCGGCCGTCTTCCCCCGGCCGGTGCGCCTGGGCATACGTCTTGCCGGTGGCCGGTTCCTGCGCGCGTACCCCTACGAGGAGGCGTTCCTGCTGCCCTCGGCCCGACAGTTCAGGGCCGCGCTGAGTCTCCCGCTGATCCTGCTCGGCGGCATCACCCGCCGTGCGACCGTCGAACTGGCCATGGCGGAGGGCTTCGAGTACGTGGCCATGGCCCGCGCGCTGCTGCGCGAACCGGACCTGGTGAACCGCATGAGGGAGGAGCCCGGCGCACGATCCCTGTGCATCCACTGCAACAAGTGCATGCCGACGATCTACCGGGGCACCCACTGCCCGCTCGTCGGCCCTCCGGCCGGTGCGCCGGCCCGGCCTCTTGCGGACGGGGGATGACCGGACACCGGCATCGTGGCGCCCGTACGCTCAGGTGTCGCAGTCCAGGACCGTCCGGCACAGTCCGCACCGGGCCCGCATCCGGCCGCGCACCGGAACGCGCAGGCGCTGGTGGCAGGTGGGGCAGGGGAAGGAGACCCGGAGTCCCCGCGGGCCGTTCTCGAAGGCGTACGGGACGTCGGGGGCCGGATGCGCGGACGCGTCGCGAAGCTCCTGGGCGGCCCGCCGGTCGCGGGCGTAGCGGTGCCGGGACGCCCAGCCGGCGGAGGCGAGCGGGGGCTGCCGGTTGTCACGCAGGGCCTGCGCGCGCCCCTTCGTGTAAGCCGTGTACGCCTGCGGGCTGGTGAACCAGGGGGAGGGGTCCTCACCGAAGGCGAACGCCCGCTTGGCGAGGACGTAACCGAACTCCTCCGGGGTGAGGTAGCCGAGCTTCTGGCTGGATACGGCGTCCTCGCGGAAGGCGTCCAGCAGCAGCCAGCCGGCCCCGAGGTAGACCGTCACGGTGTCGGTGAGGATCTCGTTGTCCCGCGTCCCCGGGAACTCCAGGCCGAGCCGGTGCAGCAGGACATGCGTGATCTCGTGCGAGAGAGCGGCGCCGACATCCCGGCGGTGGGTGCGGAACCGGTTGTTGAGTTCGATGAAGTACTCGGGCCCCGCGGTGAGTTCGACCGTGGCGGCGTGCTCCGTGGTCCGGAAGGCGACGATCATCCGGGCGTCGGGCAGGCGCAGGTGCTGGACCACGGCCCGGGCCACCCGCTGGGCCCCGAGGTGCAGGTCGTCGTGGTCGAAGAAGGCGACATCGGCCGCGGCGAGGCTCGTGGCGTAACCGTGCACCCCGTCGTACGACAGCCTCCGGTACAGCGCCGTGATCGCGGAACGGACGGTCCCGAGATGAGGGAAACCGTGGACGACCGGCCCACCACCGGCCCGGCTGCGGCCCCGACCGCTGTCCGTCACGTGTCCACCCCCGTCCGCGACGTCCGACCGGTCTCCACTGTAACCGCGGGGGCATTGGTGATCTTGGCTGAAAAGCGAACCTTGTGGAGGTCGTGATCGCTTCCCGATAATCCCAAGCACGCCTTTGTCGGGAGCATGACCATCCGGGTGATCCTGCCCGTGCGCCGGGCCCCGGGCGAGGGCGGGACACACCCCGCGAGATCCGGGAGAACCCTCACGGGATCTCCTACACCCCCCACGAAAGAAGGCAGTCCCTTGAAGCAGCTTCTGCGCGCCCTGAAAAGATGTTCCGTCATAGCCGCCGTGGCCCTCGCGGCCGTCAGCCTCCAGCCCGCCGGAGCGTCCGCGGCGCCCGCGCCCGTCGTCGGCGGGACCCGTGCGGCCCAGGGCGAATTCCCGTTCATGGTCCGGCTGTCGATGGGCTGCGGCGGCGCCCTCTACGCCAAGGACATCGTGCTCACCGCCGCGCACTGCGTGGACGGATCGGGCAACAACACTTCCATCACCGCCACCGCCGGCGTCGTCGACCTGCAGTCCTCCAGCGCCGTCAAGGTCAAGTCCACCAAGGTCCTCCAGGCCCCCGGCTACAACGGCACGGGCAAGGACTGGGCACTGATCAAGCTGGCCAAGCCGATCGACCAGCCCACCCTCAAGATCGCCACCAGCACCGCGTACAACAACGGCACCTTCACCATCGCCGGCTGGGGCGCGGCCACCGAGGGCGGCTCGCAGCAGCGCTACCTGCTCAAGGCCACCGTGCCGTTCGTCTCCGACGCCGAGTGCCAGGCCGCGTACAACGGCGACCTCGTCCCCGGCGAGGAGATCTGCGCCGGTCTGATCGACACCGGCGGCGTGGACACCTGCCAGGGCGACTCCGGCGGCCCCATGTTCCGCAAGGACAACTCCGGATCCTGGATCCAGGTCGGCATCGTCAGCTGGGGCCAGGGCTGCGCCAGGCCCGGCTACCCGGGCGTCTACACCGAGGTCTCGACCTTCGCGTCCCAGATCGCCTCGGCCGCGTCCACGCTCTGATCCGGGAACCCGCACGTTCGTAGGACCGTAAGGCAATGAGCCCGTCCGTAGGGCCGTGAGTCCGTGAGCCGGGGCTCCTGAACCCGGACCCGACCGGGCCCGGGGCCCGCGAACGGGGGCACCGGAACGGGCTCCGGGCCATCGGACCGGCACCGGCCCCGGTCCCGGCGATCCGCCGGGGCCATGGGCCGGTGCCGGATTCCGCGCCCCGGCCCGGGTACCACCTTCCGGCCCCGGTGCCGCGTTCCGGGCCCAGGTACCACCTTCCGGCCCCGGTGCCGCGTTCCGGACCTCGGCTCACATCCGGACGTCCCCCCGGGCGTCCGCGGCCCGGACGGGCACCCCCGGACCCAGTTCGGCGTACGGGGCGCCCGCGTCCTCCAGCTCCAGCACCCACACCTCGTTGGCGCCCTCCCGCAGTACCGGCCCCGGCACGTACAGCGTCCGCTGCGGACCGCTCGACCAGTACCGGCCCAGGCCGAAACCGTTCACCCACACGAACCCCCGCGTCCAGCCCGGCAGTTCCAGCCCCGCGTGCCCCGTGCCCGCCGCGCCCGTGACCTCGAAGGTGCCCCAGAACAGCCCGGTGCGCCGCGCCTCGCCGGCGCCCCCGGCCCGCCCCGCTTCCCCGGCCTCCCCGGCACATCGGATGTCCTCGAAGACCACCCCGGCCAGCGCGTCCGGCTCCTCGAACGCCTCCAGCCGCAGCGCCCGCGCCCGTACCCCGTGCAGATACTGCCGTTCGTGCACCACCCCGCCCGTGATCCCCTTGGGCTCACCGAGCCGCGGCCCGTAGTTCACCCGGCCCAGCGACTCCACCCACAGCTCGACCTCGGCGGGACCGGCCACCGGCTCGTCCAGGGTGCCGTTCTCCTCGCTCAGCACACCCGCGCGGACACCGTCCACGTACACCACGGCCCGGTCCCGCAGCCCCACCGTCCCCAGGGGGTACGGGATGCGCGGACCCGGCACCGCGACCCGGTAGCGCACCAGCCCCCGGTCGACCCCGAGCTCCTCGAACGTCGGCGGAACCCCCAACGGCGCGGGCTCCTCGTCGCCCAGCGCCTCCAGCACAGCGGGAAGCGGGGCCCAGTCCGTCAGCTCCGCGCGCACCGGGGCGGTCAGCGGTGCGGGCTCCGGCGCAGGCTCCGGAAGCGGCCCGTCCGCGTACTCGGCCAGCACCTCGCGGAACCGCCAGAACTTCTCCGTGGGACGTCCGTACTCGTCGATCGGCGCGTCGTAGTCGTACGACGTCACCGTCGGCAGGAAGTCCTGGTCCTGCAACGGGCCCGAACGGTTGGCCCCGGCCCACCCGGCGAAGTTCGTCCCGCCGTGCGCCATGTAGATGTTCACCGACGCCCCGCACTCCAGGATCTCCCGCAGCGCCCGGGCGGAATCCTCCGGATCGCGCACGACCGGCTCGGCACCCCAGTGATCGAACCATCCGCACCAGAACTCCATGCACATCAGCGGCCCCTTCGGCTGATGGCGGCGCAGCACCTCGAAAGCCTCGCGCGCCCCCGAACCGAAGTTCGCCGTGGCCGGCAGCCCCGGCACGGAACCGCCCGTGAGCATGTGGTCCTCCGGCCCGTCGGACGTGAACAGCGGAACGGTCACGCCGAGCTCGCGCAGCATCCCCGCCACCCGCCGCAGGTAGACCTGGTCGGTGCCGTAGCTCCCGTACTCGTTCTCCGCCTGAACCATGATCACCGGACCGCCCCGGCCGATCTGCCGCTGCACCACCTGCGGCAGCAGTGCCGTGAACCACCGCTCCACGGCGTCCAGGTACTCCTCGTCACGGGTCCGCACCCGGCGCCCGAACCGCCCGGTCACCCAGACCGGCAGCCCCCCGTTCTCCCATTCCGCGCAGATGTACGGCCCCGGGCGGACGATCGCCCACAGCCCGGCCCGCTGCGCCGCGTCCAGGAAGCGGCCCAGCGCCCCAACGTCCCGGTACCGGCCGGGACGCGGCTCGTGGAGGTTCCACGGAACGTACGTCTCGACGCAGTTCAGGCCCATGGCGCGCAGCATCGCCAGCCGGTGGTCCCACTGCGCCTCGTGGACCCGGAAGTAGTGCAGGGCACCCGACAGCAGCCGTACGGGCTTCCCGTCGATCCGGAAGTGGTCGTCCCCCACGGTGAAGTCAGCCATCGTGCTCGTCGTCTCCTGTACGTGCGGTCCCGGCGCGGCATGCCAACCGTCGCACGAGGGCACGCGCCACGGAGCGGGCGAACCCGGGAGGAATGTCGCACCCAAGCCTCGCCCCCTGGTGAGCGACCGGTCCATGGACAAAGATCACTGCTGTTTGGACACAATTGTTCGGACCCCGCCCGACCAGGCACCATGTCCGACCAGGCAGGATGTCCGACCGGGCAGGCACGACGAGGGGGAGGAAAGGAAGGCCGATGTATCACACCTGGATGCGCTTCTTCACCCCCAGCCCGCTCCACCACCGGCTGGGCCTCGTCTGCCTCGGCGTGGGGCTGCAGCACGGCACCCTGCCGACGGTCGGCCCGCGCACCCTGGACCACCACGTGGCCGTCGTCGTCCACTCCGGCAGCGGCTGGTTCGGCGGGCCCGACGGCCGCCGGATCCCCGTCGTCGCACCCAGCCTGATCTGGCTGACCCCCGGCACCCCGCACCACTACGGCGCCGACCCGGGCACCGGCTGGGACGAGAGCTTCGTCGACTTCACCGGCCCCGCCACCACCACGTACACCGAACTCGGCTACATCGAACCCGACCGCCCGCTCGTCCCGCTCGCCGACACGGCCGGGCCCCGCGCCGCGGTGGGCCGGATGGTCCGGGCCGCCCGACGCGACAACCCCCTGCTGGAGGTCGAGACCGGAGCCGCCGTCCACGAACTCCTCGTCGCCCTGCGCCGGGCCCGCGCCGATGTCAGCCCCGACGGCGACCCCGTGCTCCAGGCTCTCGCCCGGGACGCCTTCCAGCCGCTGTCCGTCGCCGAGCACGCCGCCCGGCACGGCATGACACTCGCCGAACTGCGCACGGCGGTACGGCGCGGGGCGGGCTGCAGCCCCAAGGACTACCTCCTCGGCATCCGCCTCGGCCGCGCCAAGGAACTCCTCGTCGCCACGGACCTGCCGGTCGCCGCGGTCGCCCGGCGCGTGGGCTACGACGACCCTGCGTACTTCTCCAGGCTCTTCGCCCGCCGCGTCGGCTCGGCACCGGTCCGGTTCCGCGAACAGCAGGGCCGCAACGTCCCGGGCGGCTGGAGCGACCAGGTGCCGGACCCGGAGAACCCGCCGACCATCCCTCCGCCCGGTCCGGCGCTCTGAGCCGGACCCAGGACACCGTCTAAGCTCGCTGACCATGACCACGAAGGACATCGACGAGTCCGTGAGCACGGAACTGAACCGCCTGCGCGAGAGCATCGACAACATCGACGCGGCGGTCGTCCACATGCTCGCCGAGCGTTTCAAGTGCACCCAGCAGGTCGGCCACCTCAAGGCCGCCCACCACCTGCCCCCGGCCGACCCGGCCCGGGAGGCCCGGCAGATCGCCCGGCTGAGGCAACTGGCGGAGAGCGCGCATCTCGACCCGGCCTTCGCGGAGAAGCTGCTGAACTTCATCGTCGCCGAGGTCATCCGGCACCACGAGCGGATCGCGGACGAGTCGGCGAGCGACAAGGACGCCTGAGCGCCCGGGGACCGGGCCCGCCTTCCTCCGCCGTCCTCCTCCTCGGCCGCGAGAAAACGGGTGGCCCGGCCACGAGGACGCGATCGCTCGGTCGCACGGCCACGGCTTGCTCGGCCGCAAGAACACGGCTTGCTCGGGAACGGGGCGCGGGTCGCTCGGCCACGAGGGCGCGGGTCGCTCGGTCATGAGGGTGCGGGCCGTTCGGTCACGAGGGTGCGGCGGCGGGACCACCCGCCGACGCCTCGACCACACCACCCGGGCACTCGCCAGCAGCCCGAGCCCCGTTCCCCGCCCCACGGGCGCCTCCCCACCGCCGCACGGGCGGGAACGCGCCGCCACGACCCCGCCCACACCGCGACGGTCCGGCCGACGCGGCGCGGCATCCGGCCCGTGCCGAACCGACGCGCTCACGTCGAGCCGGACTCCACCCCGCTCGACGTACCGTCCAGGGCATCGACCGCGATCTCCCACGGATACCCGTCGGGGCGCCGTTCGCCCGGCTGGTTCGGCACGAAGCCGCCGTTCCCGTACAGCACGTCCACCCCCGCGGACCGCAACGTCTCCACCGACCGTTCGAACTGCGGATGCCGTACGAAGGCGGTGTTCACGCACGGCATGGTCACCGTCGGGATCCCCTTGCCGATCCCCTCGGCCACGACACCGACGACGAACGAGGACGTGAGACCGAGCGCCCACTGATTGATGGTGTTGAACGAGGCCGGGGCCAGCAGGATCGCGTCGGCCCGCGGCCAGACGTCCGGATCACCCGGCCGCTTGTACTCAGAACGTACGGGATGCCCGGTCAACTTCTCCAACTCCGGCAACTCCTCCCGCAGCCACCGCGCCGCAGTCGGTGTCAGCCCGAGACACACATCCCAACCCCGGTCCCGCAACAGGCCGATGACCAGGGAAACATCGAGAACAGGGGGTGCGGCGGAACCGAACAGGTACAGCGTTCTGGCGGTCATGGGCGCCATCCCACACCGAGGACGACAGCACACGCAACCGCCCAACCACCCCCGATACGGGTGGATTGGGGACGATGTCCAACCCCGGAACGATCTTCCGTGTGTACCTTCCTCATGCTCACGAGCGAGGAACGGAGGCCAGTGTGTGCAATCCGCATGACGATGCCGTAGGAGCCCGGATCAGGGAACAGCGCCGACTGGCCCGACTGACACAGAGACAGCTGGCCGAGCGCATCCCCTACTCCTACAGCCTGCTCAACCAGGTCGAGTGCGGCGCGAAACCGGCGGGCGCCGACTTCGTCGCGGCCGTCGCGCACGCCCTGCGGATCGACGTCACGACCCTGACGGGGGAGCCGTACGCGACCGAACCGCAACAGGTCCGGCTCGCCGCACTCGTACGCCCCATCCGCGAGGCACTCGACCTCTACGACCTCGGGGCCGATGAAACACTGCCCCACGTACCCACCCACGCACTCCACACGGCCGCGGACCGACTGTGCGCCGACGTCCGGGCGGCCAGGCTGCGCAGTGCCGCCCGACGCCTGCCCGGAACGATCGCGCAACTGACCACCGCGGTCTCACGGGACCCCTCCACCCGGCTGTGGCAGGCCCTCGCCTCCACCTACCGCACCGCCCACGACATCGCGGTCAAACTCGGCTACTACGACCTCAGTTCCGTGGCCCTCGACCGCATGGACTGGGCCGCGCAACGCGCCTCCGACCCCTGCCTGGCCGCCATCCGCCAGTACATGCGGGCACTGGCGTACTTCCGGGAGGGCGAATACGCCATCGGCCGGCGGCTCGTCCGCGCCGGACACGGGCTGATCGCCTCCGTCCCACCGACGACGCAGACCATCACCGTCACCGGACAACTGCACCTGGGCGCCTCCGTGATCGCGGCCCGCGCCGGCCGGGCGACGACCGTCGACGTCCACCTCGCGGAAGCCGAACGCTGCGCCGGGCTGGTGGGGGAGGTCCCGGAGATCCACTGGCTCTCCTTCGGCCCGACGAACGTGGCCCTGCACCGCATGTCCGCCGCCGTCGAGATGCACCAGTACGACGAGGCACTCACCCAGGCGAGGCGCATCAGCCTGCCACCCGCCCTGGCCACGTCCCGACGCGCCCACTTCCTGATCGACAGGGCACGCTCGGAGATAGAGACCGGCCGGACCGAAGCGGCCCTCGCGAGCATCGCCGCCGCCCGCCGCACGGCTCCCGAGCAGACGCGCTACCACCCCGGCGCGCGGGAGACCGTCAAGGGCCTGGTACACACATCGCGCCGCACCCCCGAGACCCTCGGACACCTGGCCGCCTGGATCGGCCTGTGAAATCCCTGGCCACCCGGCCCGCCCCGACGACGCCACCGGCACTCACGCATGTGTGAGCGTTGAGCCCGCCGCCGTCCGGCACGCTGGTTCCCTACCACCCGATTCAACGGCGAACGAGGGCCATCATGACGGAGATCTTCCATGTGCCGGCACGGCTGGAACGCTGTTGCCACGACGGAAAGGTGACAAGGCTCCCGATCAAGGTCGACGAGGTGTACGCCGCGTCCGGCGTCGGCACCAAGGTGTACGCCTGCCCGGGGCACGCCCCTCTCTACGGGGGCTGCCCCACCAAACCCGCACACGACGGGGGAACGACCGGATGAGCAAGGCGATCCGGGACACCGGCTGGTCGATCGGCCCGGACCGGAGCGAGGAGGCGTCGCCACCGGTGCGACAGGTGGAGTGCACGACATGCCGGGAACGGTCCGAGGAGTGCACCTCACAACTCGGCCCGGACGCCTGGGCGCTGCGCCACGCCGCCCTGAGCGGACACGACGGGTACCGGGAGACCGTCACCGCTCTCCTCCGCGTCACGCCCGCCCCCGGAGCCCCGGCGGACCGCAAGAGGACCGCGCCCTGAACGCCTTGCCCAGCGGCATCCCCGGCCTGCGGCCTCCTCGGCCCGCGACCTTCCTGGCCTGTGATCTCTTGGTCCCGCGCCGCGACTCGTGACCCCTGGTCCCGCGAACGCCGCGATTCCTGATCGCCCGGACGACCGCCGACCGCCGACATGCCGCTCACCCGGCTTCCGACCGTCCCGGACGACGTTCGCCCGCCCCGCGCACGCCTCGCATGACGCCCGCCCCCACACGAAACCGGCCCACGTCCGTCCCGGTCCCGTACGACACCGGGGCGCACCGAGGGCGGTCGGCGCCCCCCGCCACGCAGCTTCCCGTGCCCGGCCCGGTACCATCCCCGCGCCCCGGTGTGACCCCGCGCCCCGGCGTACTCCTCAGCCCTGTGAGAACCCGCCTGCGCGGCGCCCGGCCCGTACGGCAGCATGGACGCATGTCCGTACTGACGCGCGACGAAGCGCAGACCCGAGCCCAGTTCCTCGACGTACAGCGGTACACGATCGACCTCGATCTGACCGCGGGGGAGGAGACCTTCGACTCCCGCACCGTCATCCAGTTCACCGCAGCCGCGGCCGGAGACACGTTCGTCGAACTCAAGCCGGCCACCCTGCGATCGATCAGCCTCGACGGACAGCCCCTCGACCCCGCCGGCCTCGTCGAGAACCGCTTCCCGCTCACCGCCCTCACCGCGGGCGCACACGAACTGCGCGTCGACGCCGCCATGCGCTACTCCCGCACCGGCGAAGGCATGCACCGCTTCACCGACCCCACCGACGGCGAGACATACGCCTACACCCAACTCTTCATGGAAGACGTCCAGCGCGTCTTCGCCGCGTTCGACCAGCCGGACCTCAAGTCCGTCTTCGAACTCGCCGTCACCGCCCCCGAAGGCTGGACCGTCCTCGGTAACGGCATCGCCGAACACCGCGGCGACGGCCGCTGGACCCTGGCCCCCACCCCCCTCATCTCCACCTACCTCGTCGCCGTCGCGGCCGGCCCCTGGCACTCCGTGACCACCGAACACGCCGGACTGCCCTTCGGCATCCACTGCCGCCGCTCCCTGGCCCCCCACCTCGACGCGGACGCCGACGAGATCCTCGACATCACCCGGGCCTGCTTCGACCGCTTCCACGAGAAGTTCGACGAGCCCTACCCCTTCGACTCCTACGACCAGGCATTCGTCCCCGAATTCAACGCGGGCGCCATGGAGAACCCCGGACTCGTCACCTTCCGCGACGAATTCGTCTACCGCTCCGCCGTCACCGACACCGAACGCCAGACCCGCGGCATGGTCATCGCCCACGAAATGGCCCACATGTGGTTCGGCGACCTCGTCACCCTCGCCTGGTGGGACGACATCTGGCTCAACGAGTCCTTCGCCGAGTACATGGGCTACCAGACCCTCGCCGAAGCCACCCGCTTCACCCACACCTGGGTCGACTTCGGCGTCGCACGCAAGGGCTGGGGTTACGACGCCGACCAGCGCCCCTCCACCCACCCCGTCGCCCCCGACCCCGCCGCCGTCCCCGACACCGCCTCCGCGATGCTCAACTTCGACGGCATCTCCTACGCCAAGGGCGCCTCCGCCCTGCGCCAACTCGTCGCCTGGCTCGGCGAGAAGGACTTCCTGGCCGGCATCAACACCCACTTCGCCCGCCACAAGTTCGCCAACGCCACCCTCGCCGACTTCATCGACAGCCTCGCATCGGCCACCGACCGCGACGTCCACGCCTGGGCCGACACATGGCTGCGCACCACCGGAGTCGACACCCTCACCTCCCACGTCCAGGAGTCCGACGGCACCTGGTCCGTCACCGTCGACCACGGCGGCAGCCGCCCCCATCGCATCGCCGTCGGCGCCTACGACCAGGCCCCCGACTTCTCCGGAACCCCCACCCACACCGGACCAGGCCGCCTGGTCCTGCGCGACCGCTTCGAGACCGACGTCCCCGGCGACGGCCCGGCCGCCCCGCTGCCCGGCCGCCGCCCCGCACTCGTCGTCCTCAACGACAGCGACCTCAGCTACGCCAAGGTCCGCCTCGACGCCACCTCCTGGGACACCGCCCTCCAGCACCTGTCCGGCATCCCCGACGCACTGACCCGCGCCGTCGTCTGGAACGCCGCCCGCGACATGGTCCGCGACGGCGAACTCGCCCCCACCACCTACCTCGACACCGCCCGCACCCACCTTCCGCACGAGACGGACCTCGCCCTCGCCCAAGGCGTACTCGCCTTCGCGGGCACCCACATCGCCGGCCACTACCTCACCCCCGAGAACCGGCCCGCCGCCCTCGCCACCATCACCGCACTCTGCCGCGACCTCATCCGTCGCACCGAGGACGGCCACAACCCCGGCCTCCGCCTCATCGCCGTACGCCACCTCATCGACGCCGCCACCCAGCCCGACACCATCCAGGACTGGCTCACCAACGGCTCCGTCCCCGGCGGACCCGAACTCGATCCCGAACTGCGCTGGCGCATCCTCACCCGCCTCGCCGTCCTCGGCGCCATCGACGAGGCCCACATCGCCACCGAACTCGAACAGGACCCCAGCGCCACCGGACAGGAAGGCGCCGCCCGCTGCCGCGCCGCCCTCCCCACCCCCGAGGCCAAGGCCACCGCCTGGCACACCCTCTTCAACGACGACACCCTCTCCAACTACCTGTTCACCGCCACCGCCCAAGGCTTCTGGCAGCCCGAACAGGCCGATCTCGTACGGGACTACGTGCCGCGCTACTACCCCGAGGCCACCCGCCTCGCCGCCCGCCGCGGCCCCGCCATCGCCGAAGCCGCGGGCCGCTACGCGTTCCCCGGGCACGCCGTCGACACCGACAACCTGAACCTCGGCGAGCAGGCCCTCAACGACACCGACCTCATCCCGGCCCTGCGCCGCAAGCTCATCGACCAGCTCGACGACCTCCGCCGCGCCCTCGCCGTACGCGAAGCCCACTGATCCGCACCAACCCACCACCGTCGGCCGGCACCAACCCGTCACCACCGGTGCCGGCCGGCGCCGATCCACCAACGGTCGCCCGCCAACCAACACCAACCCGCCCAACCACCGGCACCCACCGACCCGCGGGGCCCACCAGCCACACCCGACCCACTCGCCCCCACCCGCACCACGCACAACACCCACAGCCGCACATCACCGCCCAACCACCCGTGCCCGGCGCACCCTCCACCCACGGAGGCGCCGGGCACACCCATGACCCGCGCCTCCCACGACCGTCACGCCCCCCACTACCACCACCACCTGCCACATCGACCCCACACGCACCCCACATCCCCCTTTCGAGTTCAGATCACTGCGCTCCACGGCCGCGCCCTCCGAATCCCGGACAAGCTGGCATGTCCACCCATGCCCACGCACCACATCCGAAGGGCCCCACCGTCATGCCCACCCCGCCCCTCGCCGGATCCACCACCGGCCCCGACGCGCTCCGCCCCCTCCTCGACACCGTCCTCACCGCACTCCAGGACGGCGCCCACCGACGCGACGGCCCCCTCCCCACCGGCGGACCCGACACCGTCACCCACCACACCCGCACCAGCACCCACCCCCTCATCCCCGACCACGGCACCGGCCCCCACGAAGCCCTCCGCACCCTCGTCACCGCCCTCGCCGAAGGCGCCGCGGACCCCGCACACCCCCTCTGCACCGCACACCTCCACACCCCACCCCTCGCCCTCGCCACCGCCGCCGACCTCGCCGCCTCCGCCCTCAACCCCTCCATGGACTCCTGGGACCAGGCACCCGCCGCCTCCACCCTCGAAGCCGACACCACCGCCGCCCTCGCCGCCGAGGTCTACCCCCACCACCCCTCACCCGACGCGCTCCTCACCACCGGCGGCACCGAAGCCAACCAACTCGCCCTCCTCCTCGCCCGCGAACGCAACGGCCCCGTCCAGACCATCCACGCCACCAACGCCCACCACAGCGTCACCCGGGCCGCCTGGCTCCTCGGCCTCCCCGAACCCGTCGTCATCCCCGCACCCACCGGCGTCATGGACCTCGCCGCACTCCAAGAAACCCTCACCCGAGACCACCACCGCCCCCTCCTCGTCACCGCCACCGCCGGCACCACCGACACCGGCCGGATCGACCCCCTCACCGACATCGCCGACCTCTGCGCCACCCACGGCGCCGAACTCCACATCGACGCCGCCTACGGCGGACCCCTCCTCCTCAGCCCCACCCACCGCGGCAAACTCCACGGCCTCGACCGAGCCCACAGCGTCACCCTCGACCTCCACAAACTCGGCTGGCAACCCGCACCCGCGGGCATCCTCGCCGTCCCCCACCACACCCACCTCCACCCCCTCCACCACCACGCCCCCTACCTCAACGCCGACGACGACACCGAAGCCGGCCTCCCCGACCTCCTCGGCCGCTCCCTGCGCACCACCCGCCGCCCCGACACCCTCAAGATCGCCGTCACCCTCAAAGCCCTCGGCCGCGACGGACTCGCCGACCTCATCGACCGCACCGTCACCACCGCCCACCACCTCGCCGACCTCATCACCAAAACCCCCACCCTCGACCTCTACGACCGCCCCACCATCACCACCGTCCTCTTCCGCCCCACCGATACCGACGACCACACCGTGGCCACCATCCGCCGCACCCTCCTCACCCGAGGCCACGCCGTCCTCGGCCGCGCCCACACCGGCGACCGCCTCTGGCTCAAAGCCACCCTCCTCAACCCCCACACCACCCCCGACGACCTCCACACCCTCCTCGACCTCGTCGACGACCTCACCCACGAACTCACGAAAGGCAACACCCCCCGATGACCGACCGACCCACCCCCCGAACCGACCAGCCACACGACCTCGTCGGCATCGGCATCGGCCCCTTCAACCTCTCCCTCGCCGCACTCGCCCACGGCATCCCCACCACCACCCGCCCCCTCACCACCGCCTTCTACGAACAACGCCCCGCCTTCCACTGGCACCCCGGCCTCCTCATCGACGGAGCCAGCCTCCAAGTCCCCTTCCTCGCCGACCTCGTCACCCTCGCCGACCCCACCAGCCCCTGGAGCTTCCTCAACTACCTCCGCACCCGCGACCGCCTCTTCCCCTTCTACTTCGCCGAACGCTTCCACATCCAACGCGCCGAATACGACGCCTACTGCCGCTGGGTCACCCACCAACTCCCCGGACTCCACTTCAACCACCAGGTCGACGCGATCCGCTGGAACAACCGGCACGACTGCTTCGAAATCGACTACACCCAACTCGACGCCGACGGAGAAGCCGAAGCCCTGGGCCGCACCCACACCCGCAACATCGCCCTCGGCATCGGCACCGAACCCCACATCCCCGAACCCCTCAAACCCCTCGCCGAAGCCCCCTCGGTCCCCGTCCTCCACTCCGGCGACTACCTCCACCACCGCCAGAGCATCCTCGACGCGGAACACATCACCATCATCGGCTCAGGACAATCCGGCGCCGAGATCTTCCTCGACCTCATCCGTGCCCGCCCCACCGGCCGAGAAAACCTCCACTGGCTCGCCCGCACCCCCGCCTTCGCCCCGATGGAATACTCCAAACTCGGCCTCGAACACTTCACCCCCGACTACAGCCACTACTTCCACACCCTCCCCGAAGCCGTACGCGACGAACTCGTCCCCCACCAATGGCAGCTCTACAAAGGCATCGACACCGACACCATCGCCGCCATCCACGACGAGCTCTACCGCCGCACCCTCCACGGCGGCTGGCCCCGCACCACCCTCACCCCCGGCGTCACCGTCCGCACCGCAGAACGCATCGCCGACACCCGCATCGAACTCCACCTGGAACACACCCAACAAAACACCCGCACCACCCTCACCACCAACGCCGTCATCCTCGCTACCGGCTACCACGAACGCCCCCTCGACCGCATCCTCGGCGGACTCGAACCCCACCTCCACCGCGACGACTCCGCCCGCCCCCGCATCGACCACCACTTCCGCCTCACCCTCGACCCCACCATCACCGGCAACATCTACGTACAGAACGCCGGACGCCACACCCACGGCGTCGGCACCCCCGACCTCGGACTCGCCGCCTGGCGCAGCGCCACCATCCTCAACCACCTCACCGGCACCACCCCCTACCCACTCCCACAACGCACCGCCTTCACCACCTTCGGCCTCACCCCCACCACCCCACCCGTCCCCACCCAGAACCCCGACCGCATCCCCCTCACCCACAACCACTGACCCCGCACCACACCACACAGCGCGGCCGGCCCTCCCCAGGAGAAGACGGCCGCTCCGCACAAACCCACCGAAGAACCCCCCACCGCATCACTCGCCCCGCCAGATGTTGTCGAAGGCGGCCTGCTCGACAGAACGCCGCAACCGCACGGCCTCCAACTGCGTCAACGCCTCATGGACGGCGGCGAGCACGGTGTCCAGCACGTCGTCGTCCACGCCGGGGAAGTCGGCAGCGCCCACACCCTCCTCACCCTCCCCACCGTCCCCGCCACGGATCCCGAGAGCCGCCGCCAGACCGACCAGGACGGGCTCCCCCGACGCCCAGCGACTCGCCGCGTCACTGCGGTCCGGCGAATCCTCCGGCACGATCCGACCCGCCCCGAAAGGCACCCCGTGACGGTGCCGCCGAGCGAGCTTCCCCTCCGCCTCGAGAACGGCCAGATACGCCGCCGACAAACCCCGCCCCCTGCGCCACAACCAGTCACCCACCGACTCGAACGGCGCGTCACGAACAAGCGACGACGCGGCCCGATCCAGCAACGGATCGGTCAGGGACGGAACATGACCCGGCACGATGCGATCACCATCCAGAACGACGGCCTCGACACCGAGCAGATCGATCACCTCCGCCCCCGCCAGAGCGAGCGACAAGTCACCCTGCTCCACAGCACCACCGGACACCTGGTCCAGACTGACGAACAACAGGTCGCGTGACGTGGTCATGGTAGGCAGCCGCATCAACGAGCCGCGAGCACCACACGGAAACGGGCAGCACCCGAAACCATCTTCCGATACCCCTCCGCCACCCGGTCCAACGGCACGACCTCCACCATCGGACGGATACCGTGCAGAGCACTGAACGCCATCGTGTCCTGCACGTCCTGCGCCGTCCCGGACGGATGACCACGCACGACCCTGCCACTCATGATCAGCTGAACCGGACTGATCCCCAGCGGCTCGGGACTCACACCGATCACCACCAGCTCACCCCGATGCGCCAGCCCGTCCAAGGTCGCCGCGATCGCATCGGCATTGGCAGCCGTGGCCAGGACCACCTTGGCACCACCCAGAGCCCGCAGCGCATCCGCGACCCCCGTGCTCCCCGTGCTGTCGACGTAATGATGGGCCCCGAGCTGCTTGGCCAGATCGGCCTTGCCGGCCCCACGCGCGATGGCCACGGTCTCGAAACCCATCGCAGCCGCGAACATCACCCCGAGATGACCTAGACCGCCGATACCGAGAACGGCCACGAGGTCACCCGGCCCGGCGCCACTGCGCCGCAGCCCGTTGTACGTGGTCACCCCCGCACACGCCATGGGCGCCGCATCGGTCGCCGCCAGCGCGTCGGGGATCCGCGCCAAGGCGTCGACCGGAGCGATCACGCACTCGGCGAAACCCCCGTCGTACGCCCACCCGGGAACCTTGAGGTTCTCGCACACGATGAAATCACCCTGCCGACAGGGCGTGCAGTGACCACAGCTACCCCCGAACCACCCCACGGCCACCCGATCCCCGACCCGCCAACCACCCTCCTGCGCCCCCTCGCCCAGCGCCTCGATACGACCGGCGATCTCATGCCCGGGCACCAGCGGAAACCGCACGCCGGGCACCCCGGCATCCACGAAGAGCACGTCGCTGTGACAGATCCCGCAAGCGTCCACGGCGATCCGCACATGACATGGCCCCGGCCGCGGCACCTCACGCTCGACGAGCTCGAAAGGCCCGCCCGCCGTGGCGACCTGAGCGACTCGGTACGTACCCATCCAGACCACTCCCCAAAGCACGCGACGCCCCCTCCTCCCCAGCAGATCAGCTCCGGCCCGATCGCGCGCGCCGAACGGGCCGGAGCCGGTCCGACCGCCCGAGCAGGGCAGGTCCGCGCCGCACGAACCGGACGACCCAGGGGACGCCCCGCCCGGCCCGCGCGGAGGCCCGGCCACCCACCCCGATGGGACACTGGCAGCAGGGCCGCACCACCCGGCCACCGGCACCCGCCCACGCCTCGGAGCACGCGATGCCGACGAGGATCCTGCTGGAAGGACGCCCCGGCAGCGGAAAGACCACCGCCATCCGCCGACTGGCGGAGCTGCTGCACGCCCGGCGGGCCACCGGCTTCACCACCCAGGAGATCCGCGAAGGCGGTACCCGGGTCGGCTTCGCCCTGGAGACACTGGCCGGCCGACGGGCCGTGCTCGCCCACGTCGACCTTCCGGGACCACCACGGGTCGGACGCTACGGCGTCGACCTCGAAGTCATGGAACGACTGGCCCTGCCGTCCCTCTCGTGGCCGCCTGCGACCCCCACAGCCACGCCGCCCCCCGGACGCCTCGTCCTCATCGACGAACTCGGAAAGATGGAACTGGCCCACCGCCCGTTCCAGGACGCCGTCCGGGCACTGTTCGCAGCCGACATCGATGTCGTCGCCACCGTCCAGGCACAGCACGGCCCGCTCACCGACGCCCTCAAACGCCGCACCGACATCGAACTCCTCCGGGTGACCCCGGCGAACCGCGACACCCTCCCGGAGCGGCTGGCAGCACGTCTGGAGAGGCCCTGAGCCGTCCGACCAGCCCCTCGGCCCACTGCCGCGACCGCTCCGGCCACGGGCCGTACCCGCCGACCGGCGGATACGGCCCGAAGAACTCCCACCCCGCGTCCGCGGGCGACGATCACCCCACGCGGGACGCGTCACCACGCACCACGGAACAGCCCTCAGAACACCGGCGAGCCGTCCCGCGTCAGACGCCAGTCCACCGAAGCGAACTGCGCGGCGTCCACCGAACCCTTCGCCCGGACCCAGGAGATGATCGTGTTACGGATCTCCTCCGAATTCGCCCACACCTGCTTGGCGCCCGCCACATGCGGGAAATTGCCCCCACCACTCGCCCGATAATTGTTCACCGCCAGCACGAACTCCGCCGCAGGATCGATCGGCTTCCCCTCGAACGACAGATTCACGATCCGCGAACCATTCGGCTTCGCGATATCGATCTCATACGTCAGACCCGACACCGCGTCATAGTTGTAATCCGGAATGTTCTCCGCATTCGTCAGCTTCGACGTGTCCACCGGAACACCCGCAGCCGTCCGCACGTAATAACGCGCCGAGAACTCCAGATACTCGCGGATCTGCGCACCCGTCAGCACCCGTGCCTCCAGGGTGTTCTCGAACGGGTACAACCCCGCCGCATCCCTGATCGTCACGTCCCCTTCCGGAATCCGCGCCGTACGCGAGAAACACGACGCCTGCGAAAGCACCGGAAGCGACGCATACGCCCCGCCAGCCAGCGCCGCCTTCACCGTCTCCGTCTGGACCACATTGATCAGATCGATGATCGGCTCGTCCTTCCACGCCGCCTCGGCCGTAGACATCGCCGCCGACGACGTACCGATGACTTGGTTGACGTACGCCACGACCTTCCGGTGCTCGTCCGCCAACAACCCCGTGATCTTCGGGTCCTCGGCCACGGCATTCGAGTTCAGCACCCGCGAACCCGCCCGCTCCACCACCCAACGACCCCGCTCCCACACCAGATCGAAGTCGAACAGCGTCAGCCGCTGCCCCCACTTCAACGGCTCGGACAACACCACCTTCTTGCCCGTCCGCTCGTTCTCCACGAAATACTCAGGAATCTCCAGGTGCGCATGCCCCACCAGAATCGCGTCGATACCCGGAACCTGCTCGGCCACCAGCGCCGCCGCGTTCTCGACATGCGGAACCTGATCACCGTACGACGACGTACCACTCGTCCCCGAATGAGCCGACACGATCACCACGTCCGCACCCATGGAACGCAGCCTCGGCACGAACTTCGCCGCCTGCTCCTCCAGACCGGGAAACACCATCTTCCCGCTCACATTCGCCTTGTCCCAGATCGCGACACCCGGATTGGTCAACCCCAGAACCGCCACCCGCACATCCCGGCCGAACGGCGTACGCATCCGCTTGATCACATACGGGGCGAACGCCGGGCGCAACGACTTCGCGTCCAACGCGTTCGCACCCAGCAACGGGAAATCACACTGCTCCTCGAACTTCCGCAGCACCGGGATCCCGTAATTGAACTCATGGTTGCCCAGAGCCGCCGCGTCATAGCCGATCGCGTTCATCGCCTGCGCCATCGGATGCACCGGACCACGCCTCGCCGTGATCGGATCGACCTTCGCGTAGTAGTACGACAACTGGGTGCCCTGGATCGTGTCACCCGCATCGATCAACAGCGTGTTGCCACGGCCCTTCTCCCGACGCACCTGCTCCACCAACGTGGAGATCTTCGCCAGACCCACATCGTTGTGGTCCTTGTCGTCGAACTCCTTGTCCGTGAAGTAGTCCCAGTTGAAAACGTTCCCGTGCAGATCGGTAGTGCCCATCACGGTGAACGAGTACCGCTTCGGCGGACGCCCGTGGCCGTGGCCGTGCCCATGACCATGGGCCGCGGCGGGGACGGCGGAACCACCCGCCATCGCCGCCCCGGCACCCACGGCCGCCGACGTGCCCAGGAACGTCCTACGGTTCAGCGGCATTTCGTCTCCCACATCTCGGTTCTCGTACAGCTCGGTTCTCGTACAGCACGGTGCCCGTGCAGCCCCGTCACCGTGCGGCCCGGCACCCGCGCGGCGCCACACCCCACGGCACAGGGCCGACACGGCCCGGAGGACGGCCGGCACACCGCACCGCCCCCACACCGCACCCCGCCCAGCGCACAGACAGCGCACAACGCGCGTAGATAATGGCGCAGGAGCCACACCGAGCAACACCCCCCACAGGGTTGCGATCCGGTGACCAGCCGCTGTCGTACCCGCATGCCACAGTGGAACCATGACCGACACCACGGCCCCCTACGGCACCCCCGAACACCCGCGCGTCGCGGTCCGGGGCGAAGCCCGCCTCGAAGTCGACCCCGAAATCGCCCACTTGGGCATCACCGTCACCGCCCGCGGCAAGGACCGCCACACCGCCCTCGAAGACCTCACCCGCCGCAACGGAACCGTCCTCGAACTCATACGCTCCTACGGCCCGGCGGTCGAGAAACTCGAAACCGGCGCCCTCTCCATCAACCCTGAACTCGCCGAGAAGGGCCGCGACGAAAAGATCCGCGCCTACCACGGCCGCGTCCACATCACCGCCGTCCTCAACGACTTCACCGCCCTCGGCGAACTGGTCACCCGTGTGGCGGCCCTCGACATGACCCGCGTCAACGGCCCCTGGTGGGCCCTGCGCCCCGACTCACCCGCCCACGCGAACGCCCGACGCCAGGCCGTACGCGAAGCCGTCCAACGAGCCCGCGAATACGCCGACGCCCTCGGCTCCCACCTCACCGCTCTCGTCGAACTCGCCGACCTCGGAGCCGAGAACGTCGCCGCGGCCCTGCCCGCTCCGTCCGCGGGATTCCGGGGAAGCGCCGGCTACGGCGCCGCGGCCGCGCCGCCCCCCGCCCTCGACCTCGAACCCCGACGCCAGACCGTCTACGCACAGGTGAACGCCCGCTTCATCATGTCGCCGCCCGAACTCTGAGGCACAACCCTCGAAAGAAGGAATACCGAGGGAGGAATGCTCATCCGAGCGCATCGGCGCCCAATTCAACACTTGTCAACAACCCTTCATTCAAAGGTCGTTGGGTAGTCACGCACGGCCAATTAACTACCCGTAGGTAAGGTCTAGGCTCGAACCATGCGCCGAGCCAAAATCGTCTGCACCCTGGGCCCCGCCACCACCTCGTACGAACAGATCGAAGCACTCGTCGAGGCGGGAATGGACATCGCCCGCCTCAACCTCAGCCACGGCACCTACAACGACCACGAAGAGCGGTACCGCCACGTACGCAAGGCGTCCGACGAGTCCGGACGCAGCGTCGGCATCCTCGCCGACCTTCAAGGCCCGAAGATCCGACTCGGACGCTTCCGTGAAGGACCCGTACTCCTTGAACGCGGCGACACCTTCACCATCACCGTCGAGCCCATGGAAGGCGACCGCCACACCTGCGGCACCACCTACAACGGACTCGCCACCGATGTCACCCCCGGCGAACGCATCCTCGTCGACGACGGCCGCGTCACCCTCGAAGTCACCGAAGTCGACGGCCCCCGCGTCCACACCACCGTCCTCGAAGGCGGCATGGTCTCCGACCACAAGGGCCTCAACCTCCCCGGCGTCGCCGTCTCCGTCCCCGCCCTCTCCGACAAGGACATCGAGGACCTCCGCTGGGCCCTGCGCACCGGCGCCGACGTCATCGCCCTCTCCTTCGTGCGCAGCGGACGCGACATCGAGGACGTCCACCGCATCATGGACGAAGAAGGCCGACGCCTCCCGGTCATCGCCAAGATCGAGAAGCCCCAGGCCGTCGAGAACATCGACAGCATCGTCGCCGCCTTCGACGGGATCATGGTCGCCCGCGGCGACCTCGGCGTCGAAATGCCCCTGGAACAGGTGCCGATCGTGCAGAAGCGCGCGATCAACCTCGCCAAGCGCAACGCCAAGCCGGTCATCGTCGCCACTCAGATGCTCGACTCGATGATCGAGAACTCCCGCCCCACCCGCGCCGAGGCGTCCGACGTCGCCAACGCCGTCATCGACGGCACCGACGCGGTGATGCTGTCCGGCGAGACCAGCGTCGGACGTTACGCCGTCGAGACGGTCCGCACGATGGCCCGCATCGTCGAAGCCGCCGAGGAGGACGTCCTCGCCAAGGGCCTCAAGCCCCTCACCGACCGCAACAAGCCCCGCACCCAGGGCGGCGCGGTGGCCCGCGCGGCGGCCGAGATGGGCGACTTCCTGGGCGCCAAGTTCCTCGTCGCCTTCACTCAGAGCGGCGACACCGTCAGGCGCCTCTCCCGCTATCGCTCGCCCATCCCGCTCCTGGCCTTCACCCCGGACCCGGCGACCCGTTCCCAGCTCAACCTGACCTGGGGCGTCGAGACCTTCCTCGGCCCGCACGTCGACTCGACGGACGCGATGGTGGCCCAGGTCGACGAGGAGCTGCTGAAGATCGGCCGCTGCAAGGAGGGCGACGTCGTCGTGATCACCGCAGGCTCCCCGCCGGGGGTCCCGGGCTCGACGAACCTGGTGCGGGTGCACCGCATCGGCGAGGACGACGGGGGCAAGTAGGCCGGTCGTTCAGTACTTCGGCCCGACATGGGCGTCCATAAGAGCGACGGACGCCCGTCGGGCGACGGAGATGTTGTACGCCTTGCCCGCGCGGGTGCAGTGTGTCCACTCGACGTCGAGCCTGTCGAGGGTGTCGGTGTAGAGGCGTCGGATGTCGTCGGACTTGTTGGTGAAGAAGTAGCGCGGATACTCGTAGCGCTTCCGTTGTCCGCCGATGACACGGGTGGTCCAGTTGATGACACGGCATCCGTCGGAGTGGATCAGACCACGGACGAAATCCCACGGGTGCGCGTCCACGATCTCCCGTTGCCAGGATGCGAGGGCGATCCGGCGCTCGTGCTTCTTGCCGGGGCCGTGCTGGGGCAAGAGGCAGGGCCAGTGCTTGCTGCAGCAGGTGACGTACTGGCAGCCCGGTCGCTGGACCCGGCAGACCTTGTTGCCCGGTCGCACGAGCCGTACGGCTTCGGAGCAGGCGTCGATGAGCCCTGGCCAGGCGTCTGCGCAGGCGATGCGTAGGGAGAACACACCTCGCCCGGACCGGCTGACGCAACCGTCTCCGAGGTAGAGACCGAGCAAGTAGGAGTACGAGGCGGGGTTCTCGATCTCGGTGGGTGTGTCGCCGCACCTCGGACACGGCGTGGCCCGGCCCCGGTCGAGGGGTTCGACGCGTGTTTGCCAGGAGCGGATCGCAGCGCGGGATATGCCGGTTTCCCTGCTCACAGAATTGAGGCTGCGCCCCTGCTCGACCAGCGCCAGTGCTCGTTCTCGGGTGCCGATGTCGTACATGGGGCCGAGCCTTGCGCGGCTGCGAGGTCCCGGGGTGGGAATGATGTCCCAGTACTCAGATCAAGTGAAGTTCATGGATTCCACTGACACCTTGGAATCGAAGGAAAAGTGCCCCAGGTGGGATTCGAACCCACACTGTCCGCTGTTTGAGAGCGGCCTCTCTAACCAGTTGGAGTACTGGGGCCTTAGAAAGCAAGGGGTTTAGCTGCCCCGTGCGTCACTACCTTACAGGAGCTGGGTAGGGTCGTGGGAGCTGTACCTGTCCTGGAACAAGGAGCCCCCGTGACCACGCCCGAGTCGCCCCAGCCCACCGACGACGACAAGTCGCACGTTCCGCCGCTGACGACCCGTGTCGTCATCGCCGAGGATGAGGCGCTGATCCGTCTCGACCTCAAAGAGATGCTGGAGGAAGAGGGCTACGCGGTCGTCGGCGAGGCCGGGGACGGGCAGCGGGCGGTCGAGCTGGCCCGGGAGCACCGCCCCGATCTGGTGATCCTTGATGTGAAGATGCCGGTCCTGGACGGGATCTCCGCCGCGGAGAAGATCGCGGAGGAGTCCATCGCGCCCGTCCTGATGCTGACCGCGTTCTCGCAGCGTGATCTCGTCGAGCGGGCCCGGGACGCAGGGGCGATGGCGTATCTGGTGAAGCCGTTCAGCAAGAGCGACGTGGTGCCGGCGATCGAGATGGCGGTGTCGCGGTTCGCGGAGCTGAAGGCGCTGGAGAGCGAGGTCGCGGATCTCGCGCAGCGGCTGGAGACGCGCAAGCTGGTGGACCGGGCGAAGAGCATTCTGCAGACGGACTACGGTCTGTCGGAGCCCGCCGCGTTCCGGTGGATCCAGAAGACGTCGATGGACCGGCGGATGTCGATGCAGCAGCTCGCCGAGGCGTTGATCGCGGATGCGGCCGAGAAGAAGGCCGCGGAGAAGCAGGCCGCCGAGGAGAAGAAGGCGGGCGAGTAGGCGGCGTACGCGCACGGGGGAGGCCCGCACCGGTTCGACCGGGTGCGGGCCTCGTCCGTTCGTGGCTCAGGTGTCGTCGCAGGGGTCCGTGCGCGGAGCCGGTGGGGTCAGTCCTCGCCGAGATAGGCCTTGCGGACGGACTCGTCGTGCAGGAGGTCCGCGCCGGTGCCGGAGAGGACGATCCGGCCGACCTCCATGACGTGGCCCTGGTCGGCGAGGGAGAGTGCCGCCTGGGCGTTCTGCTCGACGAGCAGGATGGTGGTGCCCTGGGCCTTGAGTTCGGCGATGGTCTCCATGATCTTCTGCATCATGATCGGGGAGAGGCCCATGGAGGGTTCGTCGAGCATCAGGAGCTTGGGCCGGCACATGAGGGCCCTGCCCATGGCGAGCATCTGCTGTTCGCCGCCCGAGAGGGTTCCGGCGGCCTGTTTGCGGCGTTCCCCGAGGATGGGGAAGAGGTCGTAGGCGCGCTGGATGTCCTGTTCGATGCCTGCCTTGTCGTTGCGGAGGTAGGCGCCGAGCTGGAGGTTCTCGGTGATCGACAGCCGGGGGAAGATGTGGCGTCCCTCGGGGGAGTGGGCGAGGCCCAGGGAGACGATCTTGTGGGCGGGGATGTTGCCGATGGGCTGTCCGTCGAAGACGATGCTGCCGCCGGCCGGTTTGAGCAGCCCGGAGAGGGTGCGCAGGGTGGTGGTCTTGCCGGCGCCGTTGGTGCCGATGAGGGTGACGATCTGGCCGGCTTCGACGGTGAAGGAGATGCCCTTGACGGCTTCGATCTTGCCGTAGGCGACGCGGAGGTCCTGGACCTCCAGCAGGGTGGTCATCGGGTGTCCTCCTCGGTGCCGTCGGCGCCGGTGGTGCTGGTCGTGCCGGTGGTGCCGGTCGTGTCCGCCGTTGCGGTGCTGTCGGCCGTGCCGGTGTCGGTTGTCCTGTGGGCCTCGGCCTCGGCGGCTTCGACCTCGGCGACCTCTTCGGCGCCGGGGGCGCCTTCGAAGGGGGTGCCGAGGTAGGCGGCGACGACACGTTCGTCGCTCTGGACGACGTCGGCGGTGCCTTCGACGAGTTTCTGGCCCTGGACGAGGACGGCGACGCGGTCGCAGAGGTTGAAGATGAACCGCATGTCGTGCTCGATGACGAGGACGGCGATGCCCTGGTCGCGGATGGCGAAGATGAGTTCTTCGGTGACGCGGGTTTCCTGCGGGTTCATGCCGGCGGTGGGCTCGTCGAGGAGCAGGAGGCCGGGCTCGCTGGCCAGTGCGCGGGCGATCTCCAGTTTGCGCTGGTCTCCGTAGGGGAGGTTGCGCGCGAGGTGGTCGGCCTTGTCCGCCAGGCCGATGAACTCCAGGAGTTCCATGGCGCGTTCGCGGCTGGCGTTCTCGGCCTTGGTGAAGCCGGGGAGGCGCAGGAGGGCGGACCAGAGTCCTTCCTTGGTCCGGGTGTGGCGTCCGACGAGGACGTTTTCCAGGACGGTCATGTTGGCGAAGAGCCGGATGTTCTGGAAGGTGCGGGCGATGCCGGCCTGGGTGACGAGGTGAGGTTTGGGCGGCAGGACGGTGCCCTTGTAGCTGACCTTGCCCTCGGTGGGGACGTAGAGGCCGGTGAGGCAGTTGAAGAAGGTGGTCTTGCCTGCGCCGTTGGGGCCGATGAGGCCGACGATCTCGCCGGTGTTGACGGTGAGGTCGACTGCGCGTACGGCGGTGAGGCCGCCGAAGCGCATGGTGACCCCGCTGGCGTCGAGGACGGTGGTGGCGTTGTTCGTGGTGGGGGTTTTCGTGGTGGTCATGGTGGTCACGCCCCCGCCTTGGCGATGCCGGCGCCGGTTGTGTCGGACTGTCGCGGTTCCGGTACGTCGGGCTGGTCGGTCTCGTGGAATTCGAGCTGCTTCCTGCGGTCGGCGACCAGGCCCTCGGGGCGCAGGCGCATCAGGAGGATGAGTGCGACGCCGAAGAGGAAGAGCTGGTAGTCCTGCATGAATTGCAGCTTGGCCGGGATGAGGTAGAGGAGTGCGGCGCCGATGAGGGGTCCGCTGAGGGTTCCCATGCCGCCGAGGATGACGGCGGCGAGGAGGAAGGCGGAGTTGGGGGGTACGGAGCCGGCGAACTGGTACTGCTCGGGTGTCACGGTGTAGTTGACGTGTGCCTGGACGGTCCCGGCGAGTCCGGCGAGGGTCGCGCCGAGGGCGAAGGCGAGCAGTTTGAGGCGGAAGGAGTTGATGCCCATGGCGGTGGCGGCGGTCTCGTCCTCGCGGATGGCGACCCAGGCGCGGCCGATGCGGGATTCTCCGGAGCGGCGGAAGACGAGGACGACGACGGCGGTGAAGAGGAGCATGAGCAGGTAGTAGTTGGCGGACCTGCCGAGGCTGAAGCCGAGGATGTCGTGCTTGGTTCCGAAGTCGAATCCGAAGAAGTCGAGGTCGGGGATGCTGGGGATGCCCTGGGAGCCGTTGGTGAGGTCGGGTCCGCTGTTGCCGTTGAGGTTGTTCACGGTGAGGCGGAAGATCTCACCGAAGCCCAGGGTGACGATGGCGAGGTAGTCGCCGCGCAGTCGTAGTGTCGGTGCGCCGATGAGGACGCCGAAGACGAGTGAGGCGGCGGCGCCGGTGAGTACGGCGGCCCAGAAGGGGAATTCGACGCCGATGGCCGACATGGTGGAGCCGGAGACCAGGGCGGCGGCGTAGGCGCCGACGCCGAGGAAGGCGACGTATCCGAGGTCGAGGAGGCCGGCGAGGCCGACGACGACGTTGAGGCCGAGTGCCACGGTGCCGAAGATGAGGATGTTGGCGCCGATGAGCGCGTATTCCTCTTTCTGTTGGGTGAAGGGGAAGCAGACGGCGGCGACGAGGGCGGCGGTGAGGGTGATGTTGCGGTGCTTCGCGGTCAGCGCGGTGAGGCGGGAGACGAGTCCGGCGCGGTGGAGTGCGGTGAAGGCGAAGCCGGTGGTGATGAGGAAGCCGATGAAGAGTTCGGTGTAGTCGGTGTCGATGCCGTAGCTGAAGACGTAGAGACCGATGCCGAACGCGATGACGATGATGAGGATTTCGGCCCAGTCGGGGAGGGCTTTGGCCCGGGGTGCGGACGGGGCGCGGAGGCTGTGGCGGAAGCGTTCCCAGGTGGTGGTGGTGCCGGCGGGGGTGGGTGTCTGGTCGGCGGGGAGTCCGAGGGCGGCGATGGCGGCGATGAGTGCGCCGATGCCGCTGACCCAGGCGCCGGGTTCCAGGTTGACGATGCCGCCGAGGGCGTAGGAGATGGCGCCGATGGCGTAGCCGGTGGTGCCGAGGGTGCCGAGGGCGAGGAGGCGGACGGGGCTGTTGGTGCCGCCGGGGGTGAGCCAGCCGAGGCCGCGGACGCCGTATCCGGAGAGTGTGAGGAGGAGGGTGAGTGCGGCGCTGATGAGGGTGAGGACTTGGAGGCCGCCGGGGTAGCCGGTGACGGTGAGGTCGCCGGGGAATTCCTTGGTCCAGGTCCAGGCGAGGAAGGTTCCGGCGAGTGCGAGTGCGGCGCCTGTGAGGGTGGCGATGCGGGCTGCTGCCGGGGGGATGGGGAGGAGGGGTGTGGTGGTGTGGTTGGTGGTCATCCGTATCACGCCCGATCCGCGACGCGTTCGCCGAGCAGGCCCTGGGGGCGGAGCAGCAGGACGATGATGAGGAGGACGAAGGCCCATACGTCCTTCCAGGCGCCGCCGCCGAAGAGTTCCATGCCGGGGACGTTGCTCATGTAGCCGGTGGCGAGGGATTCGGCGATGCCGAGGACGACGCCGCCGAGCATGGCGCCGTAGATGTTGCCGATGCCGCCGAGTACGGCTGCGGTGAAGGCTTTGAGGCCCATGATGAAGCCCATTTTGAAGCCGATCTGGCCGTTCTTGAGTCCGTAGGCGACGGCGGCGACGGCGGCGAACGCGGCACCGATGGCGAAGGCCATGACGATGATGCGGTCGGTGTTGATGCCCATGAGCTTGGCGGTGTCGGGGTCCTGGCTGGTGGCTTGCATGCCGCGGCCGGCGCGGGTCTTGGCGACGAAGAGGCCGAGGGCGATCATGCAGATGGGGGCGGTGATGAGGACGAAGAGGTCACCGCGTTGGATGTGGGCGCCGAGGATGTCGAAGGCTTCGCCCTTGAACTGGGGGAAGGAGCGGTCCTTCTTGGCGTCGGGGTACCACTTCCAGATGGCTTGCTGGAGTGCGAGGGAGAGCCCGATCGCGGTGATGAGCGGGGCGAGTCGGGGGCCGCCTCGCAGGGGTCGGTAGGCGAAGCGTTCGGCGGCTGTGCCGACGGCGACGGAGCATATGACGCCGCCGATGATCATCAGTGGGATGATCGCGAGGAGGGAGACGCCGGCCGGCATCCAGAGGTACACGGTGAGAGCTCCGAAGCCTCCGATCATGAAGATCTCGCCGTGGGCGAAGTTGATGAGCTGGATGATTCCGTAGACCATCGTGTAGCCGATCGCGATGAGTCCGTACATCGCGCCGAGGATGAGTCCATTGGCCAGCTGTTGCGGCAGTTCGTTCACCGCAGGGCCTCCGTGGAGTGGTTCGGATATGGCACCGCGCGGGGCGCTGGTGGCGCTCCCGCGCGGTCTGGGTCACTTCGATTTGCCCGGGAGGGCGGCGGTGGTCAGGGCTTGTAGACCTCGCTGATCTTGGAGACCCACTTGCCGCCGTCGACCTGGTAGGCGGTCATCATGGTGTTGGTGGTGTCGCCGTACTCGTCGAAGGAGACGGGGCCGGTGACGCCGTCGAACTTGACCTTGGCCATGGCTTCGAGGACCTTGGCGCGGAGGTCGTCGGGGGCCTTGCCGTTGTTGTCGGCGACGGCGATCTTGACGGCCTCGATGATGGACCAGGTGGCGTCGTAGGTGCCGCCGCCGTAGGCCTCGTAGGCGTCCGGGTATCCGGCGGTCTTGTAGTCGGCGATGAACTTCTTGGCGGAGTCGAGTTCTTCGACGGGCTTGCCGACGGAGGTGGCGATGTCGCCCTGGGCCTTCTTGTTGAGCTTGATGAAGTCGGCGCTGTACATGCCGTCGCCGCCCATGAGGGGGATCTGGACGCTGTCCTTGAGCTGCTGGCTCAGGGGGGCGCCCGCGGGGTATTCGCCGCCGTAGTAGACGGCCTTGGCGCCGGACTTCTTGACCTTGGTGACGACGGCGTTGAAGTCGCGGTCGTCGGGGTTGACGTGGTCGGTGCCGACGATCTTGCCGCCGAGGGAGGTGAAGGTGTTCTTGAAGGAGGCGGCGAGGCCGGCGCCGTAGGGCTTCTGGTCGTCGATGAGGTAGACCTGGTTGATCTTCGCGTTGTTGTAGAGGTACTTCGCGGCGAAGGCGCCCTGGATCTGGTCCGTGGTGGCGGTGCGGAAGTAGGTCTTGTAGGGGCGCTTCTTGTCGCCGGTCTTCCAGTTCTCGCCCTGGGTGAGTTCGGTGCCGGTGTTGGCGGGGGAGACCTGGGTGAGGCCGGCGTCGTTGAGGGGCTTCTGCATCGACTGGGAGACGCCGGAGTTGAGCGGGCCGACGACGCCGACGACGGTGTCGTCGTCGATGAACTTCTGGGCGTTCTGCTGGCCGACGGAGGGCTGGGCCTGGTCGTCGAGGGGCTTGACCTCGAACTTGATGCCGGGGACGGTCTTTTCCTTGTTGGCCGTCTTGGCGGCGAGGTCGGCGGAGTTCTTGATGCCGAGGCCGAGGGCGGAGAGGTCGCCGGTGATGGGCGCGTCGACGCCGATGACGACGGTCTTGGTGTCGCCGTCGCCGCCGCCGTTGTTGCTGTCGTCGCGCGACCCGCAGGCGGTGAGTGTGAGTGCTCCTGTGGTGAGCACTGCGGTGAGGATGAGCGAAGAACGGTGTCGCACGAAAGGTCCTTTCCCTGGCGCGGCCTCCTCTGCTTGAGGTGCCGTGTCGTTCGCCGGGCCGTACGGGTGGTACAGGGCCGTGCTGGTTGACGCGCCCGGCGGCGCGGTGACTGGCCGTGACTCTAGGCGCAGGTGTGGTGGTGGGGGATGGGTCCGCCGCAGGATGTGACTTTCTTGTTATGCCCTTGAGCAAGGCTTGAGGTGGCTGTGCGGACATGTACGTCTTTTTACCGGTCGGCGAAAGTGACCGCATGGTGAGAACTCGCAGCTCTGCTAAGGGGCTTGAGTAGATCTTGGTGCTGTCGCCCGGGGTGGGCGAGGGGGTGCGGGTGCCGGGTGCGGTGTGGTGCGGCGGTGTTCGCGGGGCCGGATACGGGTGTGTTGTCCGTGGCCTGCACGTATCGCCCGATGGTTACTCGGAGTGATATCGGGCGTGGTGTGGTTGACGCGGTGTCGCGTGTGTGGTTGGCGCCGTCGGGTGCGGTGGGAGTGCCGATGGGGGCGTGCAATGCGCCGTGGGGTCAGTGGCGTTGACCATGGTGGACGTTCAACTTGGCTTTGTCGTGCGGTAGTTGTGCGGGAAATGAGAATGCCCGGCCGGATCTCGGTCCGGCCGGGCGGTGGTGCGGGCGCGTGGCGTGCGGTGGTGGTGCGTGGTGTGCGGTGGGTCGAGTGTTGGGGTGTGCGGTGGGTTGTGTTTCGGTCAGGGGTGCGGGTGGCCTCGGGGCCGGGTGGGGGCGGGGTTTCGGTCAGGCGGCGTCGGGGCGCGGTGCGTCGCGGAGCAGGCAGGTGAGGCGGGCGGTGCAGACCCGCTTGTCGTGCTCGTCGGTGATGACGATTTCGTAGGTGGCGGTGGAGCGGCCGCGGTGGACGGGGGTGGCGACACCCGTGACGAGTCCGCTGCGCACGCCCCGGTGGTGGGTGCAGTTGAGGTCCACGCCGACGGCGATCTTCGTGGCGCCGCCGTGGAGCATGGAGCCGACCGAGCCGAGGGTCTCGGCGAGGACGGCGGAGGCGCCGCCGTGGAGCAGTCCGTACGGCTGGGTGTTGCCCTCGACGGGCATGGTGCCGACGACGCGGTCGGCGGATGCCTCGACGATCGTGACGCCCATGCGTTCGCCGAGGTGGCCGGCGGAGAAGAGGGCGGGGAGGTCGATGCCGAGTTCGGCGTATTCGTCGATGATCTCCTGGGGGAACGTGGGAGCGGTGTGCTCGCCCATGCTGTGCGGCTCCGATCGTCTGCGATGCCTGGTGGCTTCGGTCTGTCTGCGTCGTTCATATCAGACGACTGAGCGGGCGCTTAGGTCGTGTGACGTACGGGACGGCCCGGTGCGGGCGCCGGGCCGTCCCGGCTCGTGCGTCGGCCGTGCCGTCGGGCCGGGCGCCGCCCGTCGGGAGGTCCGGCCCGTCGAGAGGGGCGCTCCCGGTGCGGCCGGCCCGGGAGCGCCGCGACGGGGCCGGGCCTCGTCCCCGGTGGTCCTCGGCCGCCTTCTGCTGTTCCCGGAGGCGGCCGGTCATGCCCAAAGGCGCCCGGTCGCTCTCGGGTGCCCCCTGGTCATCCCCGACCGTCGCCGGTCATCCCTGGACGTTCTCGAAGCGCACGACGACGGACTTGCTGGCGGGGGTGTTGCTGGTGTCGGCCGTGGAGTCGAGGGGGACCAGCACATTGGTCTCCGGGTAGTAGGCGGCGGCGCAGCCGCGGGCGGTCGGGTAGTGCACGACGCGGAAGCCGGGGGCGCGTCGTTCCACGCCGTCCTTCCATTCGCTGACGAGGTCGGTGTACGCGCCGTCGGCCAGGCCGAGATCGCGGGCGTCGTCGGGGTTGACGAGGACGACGCGGCGGCCGCCCTCGATGCCGCGGTAGCGGTCGTCGAGGCCGTAGATCGTGGTGTTGTACTGGTCGTGCGAGCGCAGGGTCTGCAGCAGCAGTCGGCCGTCGGGGAGTTCGGGGTGTTCGACGGGGGCGGCGGTGAAGTTGGCGCGGCCGGTCGCGGTGGGGAAGCGGCGTTCGTCGCGGGGGGCGTGGGGGAGGGTGAAGCCGCCGGGGTGCGTGATGCGGGCGTTGAAGTCCTCGAAGCCGGGGACGACGCGGGAGATGCGGTCGCGGATGGTCGCGTAGTCCTTCTCGAACTCCTCCCAGGGGGTGGCCGATCCGGTTCCGAGGACGGCGCGTGCGAGGCGGGCGATGATGGCGGGTTCGGAGAGCAGGTGCGGGCTCGCGGGGGTGAGGTTGCCGCGGGAGGCGTGGACCATGCTCATGGAGTCCTCGACCGTGACGAACTGCTTGCCGCTCGCCTGGACGTCCTTGTCGGTGCGGCCGAGGGTGGGCAGGATCAGGGCCCGGGTGCCGGTCACCGCGTGGGAGCGGTTGAGCTTGGTGGAGACGTGGACGGTGAGGCGGGCCCGTCGCATCGCGGCCTCGGTGACCTCGGTGTCGGGGGTGGCGGCGACGAAGTTCCCGCCCATGGCGAAGAAGACCTTGGCGTCGCCGTCGCGCAGGGCCCGGATGGAGCGGACGACGTCGTAGCCGTGGTGGCGCGGCGAGGTGATCGAGAATTCCTTGTCGAGGGCGTCGAGGAACGCGGCCGGGGGCCTTTCGAAGATGCCCATGGTGCGGTCGCCCTGGACGTTGGAGTGTCCGCGCACGGGGCAGACTCCTGCGCCGGTGCGGCCTATGTTGCCGCGCAGGAGGAGGAAGTTGACGATCTCGCGGATGGTCGGCACGGAGTGCTTGTGCTGGGTGAGGCCCATGGCCCAGCACACGATGGTGCGTTTCGAGGCGAGGACCATGGCGAGGGCTTCTTCGATGGCGGCGCGGTCGAGGCCGGTGGCGGCGAGGGTCCGGTCCCAGTCGGCCTCGCGGGCGGCTGCGGCGAATTCCTCGTAGCCGTGGGTGTGTTCCCGGACGAAGGCTTCGTCGACGGCGCCGGCGGTCTGCAGGACGAGCTTGTTGAGGAGGCGGAAGAGGGCCTGGTCGCCGCCGATGCGGATCTGCAGGAAGAGGTCGGTGAGCGGGGTTCCCCTGAGCATGCCGTGCGGGGTCTGCGGGTTCTTGAACCGTTCCAGTCCGGCCTCGGGCAGCGGGTTCACCGAGATGATCCTGGCCCCGGCGGACTTGGCCTTCTCCAGGGCGGAGAGCATCCGGGGGTGGTTGGTGCCGGGGTTCTGTCCGGCGATGATGATCAGGTCGGCGCGGTGGAGGTCCTTCAGGGAGACGCTGCCCTTGCCGATGCCGATGGTCTCCGTGAGTGCCGAGCCGGAGGACTCGTGGCACATGTTGGAGCAGTCGGGGAGGTTGTTGGTGCCGAATTCGCGGGCGAACAGCTGGAGGAGGAACGCGGCCTCGTTGCTGGTGCGGCCCGAGGTGTAGAAGACGGCCTCGTCGGGGGAGGCGAGGGCGCGCAGTTCCTCGGCGATGATGCCGAAGGCGCGTTCCCAGGTCACCGGCTCGTAGTGGTCGGCGCCCTCGGGGAGGTACATCGGGTGGGTGATCCGTCCCTGCTGGCCGAGCCAGTATCCGCTGCGGGCGGCGAGGACGGGCAGGGGGTGTGCGGCGAAGAACTCGGGGGTGACGCGGCGCAGCGTCGCTTCCTCGGCGACGGCCTTGGCGCCGTTCTCGCAGAATTCCGCGGTGTGCCGGTGGTCGCCCTCGGGCCAGGCGCAGCCGGGGCAGTCGAAGCCGTTCTTCTGGTTGACCTTGAGGAGGGTCTGCGCGGTGCGCCGGACGCCCATCTGCTGCCGGGCGACGGCGAGGCTGTGGGCGACGGCGGGCAGGCCGGCGGCGGTGTGCCGGGCGGGTCCGACCCGGGGCGCGTCCTGGACCGGGTCACCGGTGGGGGGCTTCGTGGCCATGGTGCGCTTCCTTTCGGGCCGGGTCCGGACCGTGTCGTTCCGTGCGCGTTGCGTGTGTGCCGCGCGGGGGGCTGTGCTCCCCGGCTTCTCCCTTTTGTTTGTCCCCCGATCCTGTCACGCGGGCCGGGCGGGCGGGACGGTCGTGCGTCGTCGAATGCGGCGAGCGACGTCCGGTCGGGCATTGTCGGTGGTCCGTGGCAGGATCGGGGGCGTGGCTGAGACGGCATCGAAGAAGACGGCAGACAACCGACCGCGCCTGCTCCTGATGGACGGGCACTCCCTGGCGTACCGGGCGTTCTTTGCGCTGCCCGCGGAGAATTTCACGACGGGGTCGGGGCAGACGACGAACGCGGTGTACGGCTTCGCGTCGATGCTGGCGAACACGCTGCGTGATGAGGCGCCGACGCATTTCGCGGTGGCGTTCGACGTTTCCCGCAAGACGTGGCGTGCGGAGGAGTTCCCGGAGTACAAGGCGAATCGTTCGAAGACCCCGGACGAGTTCAAGGGGCAGGTCGAGCTGATCGGTGAGCTGCTCGACGCGATGCGTGCGGACCGTTTCGCGGTCGAGGGCTTCGAGGCGGACGACGTCATCGCCACGCTGGCGACGCAGGCCGAGGCGGCCGGTTTCGAGGTGCTGATCGTCACCGGTGACCGGGACTCGTTCCAGCTGATCACGGACAACATCACGGTGCTGTATCCGACGAAGGGTGTGTCGGAGCTGACGCGGTTCACCCCGGAGAAGGTCGAGGAGAAGTACGGGCTCTCGCCGCGGCAGTATCCGGACTTCGCGGCGCTGCGCGGTGACCCGTCGGACAATCTTCCGGGTATTCCGGGCGTCGGGGAGAAGACCGCCGCGAAGTGGATCAAGCAGTTCGGTTCGTTCGCCGAGCTGGTGGAGCGCGCGGAGGAGGTCAAGGGGAAGGCCGGGCAGAATTTCCGGGACCATCTGGACGCGGTGCGGATGAACCGCCGGCTGACGGAGATGGTCCGTGACGTGGAGCTGCCGAAGACCCCGCGGGACCTGGAGCGCGCGCCGTACGACCGCACGGCGGTGACGGGTGTGCTGGACGTCCTGGAGATCCGCAACCCGAGCCTGCGCGAGCGGCTGCTGGCCGTCGATCCGGGCGCGGCCGAGACCGGGGCCCCGGTGCCCGCGGCGGGCGTCGAGCTGGACGGTGCGGTGCTGGGTGCGGGCGAGCTGGCGCCGTGGCTGACGGAGCACGGCGGGGAGCCGCTGGGTGTCGCCACGGTCGACACCTGGGGGCTCGGCGCGGGCACGGTCACCGAGGTCGCGCTGGCGGCGGCGGGCGGCGCGGCGGCCTGGTTCGATCCCGCGGAGCTCGACGAGGGCGACGAGCGGGCGTTCGCCACCTGGATCGCCGACGCGGCGCGGCCCAAGGTGATGCACAACGCGAAGAGCGCCATGCGGGTCTTCCCGGAGCACGGCTGGCGGGTCGAGGGCGTCACGATGGACACGGCGCTGGCCGCCTACCTGGTCAAGCCGGGCCGCCGTTCGTTCGCGCTCGACGCGCTGGCGGTGGAGTACCTGGGCCGGGAGCTGGCGCCCGCGGCGGCGCCCGACGGGCAGCTGGCCTTCGGCGCGGACGACCGGGCGGAGGCCGACGCCCTGATGGCGCAGGCCCGCGCGGTCCTGGATCTGGGCGAGGCGTTCACCGCCCGGCTGGCGGAGGTCGGCGCGGCGGAGCTGCTGCATGACATGGAGCTGCCGACGTCCGCGCTGCTGGCCCGCCTGGAGCGGCACGGCATCGCGGCGGACCGGGCTCATCTGGAGGGTATGGAGCAGCAGTTCGCCGGTGCGGTGCAGCAGGCGGTGAAGGAGGCGCACGCGGCGGTCGGCCGGGAGTTCAACCTCGGCTCGCCCAAGCAGCTCCAGGAAGTCCTCTTCGGTGAGCTGGGGCTGCCCAGGACGAAGAAGACGAAGACCGGGTACACGACGGACGCCGATGCCCTGGCCTGGCTGGCCGGGCAGACGGAGCACGAGCTGCCGGTGATCATGCTGCGCCACCGCGAGCAGGCGAAGCTGCGGGTCACGGTCGAGGGTCTGATCAAGACGATCGCGACGGACGGCCGTATCCACACGACGTTCAACCAGACGGTGGCGGCGACGGGGCGGCTCTCCTCCACCGACCCCAACCTGCAGAACATTCCGGTGCGTACGGACGAGGGCCGGGCCATCCGCCGGGGCTTCGTCGTCGGCGAGGGCTTCGAGTCGCTGATGACGGCCGACTACAGCCAGATCGAGCTGCGGGTGATGGCGCACCTCTCCGAGGACGCGGGCCTGATCGAGGCGTTCACCTCCGGTGAGGACCTGCACACGACGGTCGCCTCGCAGGTGTTCGGCGTCGACAAGTCGGCCGTCGACCCGGAGATGCGCCGCAAGATCAAGGCCATGAGCTACGGGCTGGCGTACGGGCTGTCCGCGTTCGGTCTCTCTCAGCAGCTGAACATCGAGGCGGGTGAGGCGCGCGGTCTGATGGACACCTACTTCGAGCGGTTCGGCGGGGTGCGCGACTATCTGCACCGCGTGGTGGAGGAGGCCAGGGCCACCGGATACACCGAGACGGTCTTCGGCCGCCGCCGTTATCTCCCGGATCTCAACAGCGACAACCGCCAGCGGCGCGAGATGGCCGAGCGCATGGCGCTCAACGCACCGATCCAGGGCACGGCGGCGGACATCGTCAAGGTCGCCATGCTCAAGGTGGACCGGGCACTGACCGAGGCGGAGCTGAAGTCGCGGATGCTGCTCCAGGTCCACGACGAGATCGTCCTGGAGCTCGCGGCGGGGGAGCGTGCGCGGGTGGAGGAGATCGTGCGCCACGAGATGTCCACGGCCGTGCAGTTGCGCGCTCCGCTGGACGTGTCGGTGGGTGTGGGTACGGACTGGGAGTCGGCGGCCCACTGACCCGGGCGCGGTCACCGCGCCGACCCGTGGGCGTGGCCCGCGGGGCGGACGGGACGTCCTGGGGTGCTCGGGCGCCGGGGGTTCCGGGCCGCCCGAGGCCGCCGGGACATGGAGCGGGGCCGTCCCCGGGGGGAGTTCGGGCGTCGGGTCAGTGCGGTGACGGGGCCCGTCCGGCTGCGGCGGGGGACGGGGGCGCGGGTGTGCGCGGTCGGCGCAGCCGCATCCATACCCCGTACAGCACCAGGCCCGCCGCCAGTCCGGCCCCGGCGCCGAAGCAGGCCGTCGGGACGATGTCGAGCGGGTCGTGGACGCCGCCGAAGTACGCGTACCAGCGCGCGCACCGGTGGACGACGCCGAGCAGGACGCAGACGCCCAGCAGGGTTCCCGCCGCCCGTCGTCCCCGGCGGCCCAGTACCGGCACGTCCGGCGGGACCGGCCGCGCCCCGGTCCGCCGCAGGCCCGAGACCGTGAACCACACGAGCACGGCCAGGGCCACCGCCGAACTGCCGTACTGCACCAGCTGGAACACGGGACGTCCGCCGAGGCTGCCGTCGAGCCCCGGGACCAGTCGCACGCCCCAGCGGTCGTGATGGGTGAAGGCGTCCCAGACGACATGGGTGGTGGCCCCGACGGCCGCCGACACCGCGAACCACGCGCCGTCGCGGACCCGGTGCCTCTCCCGTCCGGCCGCGGGCCGGCCCCGCAGGAACGCGTGCACCCGTCCCTGCCAGGCGTCCGGCAGCAGTGCCACCAGCGGCTCGCGCAACAACAGCCACACCGCCACCGCCGCCGCGGTGATCAGCACATCGACCGTGAGCACACCCCGTACCGAGTGGGTGACCTCCCCGAACTCCATGGCACCGGGAACCACACTGTCCGCGAAGTACGTCAGATCGGGGGCGAACGAACCCGCGACGAGAGCCGAGGCGACGAGCGGGCCGCGGGCCGTGCCGCCGCGTCGTATGCCCGGCAGTACGGCCGCGGCGTGACTGAGTGTGAACGGCATGGCGGCAAGTATGCGGGAGCGGTCCTCACCGGCCGGACAGCCGCCGCACAACTTGTCGACCTGAACGTGAAAAACAGGTAAGAATCGGTCAGTAGATACTGCGTCAGTCGCATGAGTTGCCGTAGGGTCGCCCGAGAGTCTGTCGGGTGACCTCCGACCGGGTGGCCACGCCCTGGCGCGCACGCTTCCGGCGTTGCCGAAATGGCCTGGTAGCTCCGCTACGAGACCAACTCGGCGCCTTGGAATCGCACGCACCATACCGCGTCCGCCTCCCGGTCGAAGGTGATCCGACAGGCTCCGAGTCCCGGCGCCGGGGAGCGCGGGCAGCCGACGACGGGAGGGGCCACGGGTATGGCAGCGCAGTTCGGTCGCCGACTTCGCAAGGGGGCGACCACCACCGCCGTGGCCGCCCTCGCCGTGGCGGCGCTGTCCGCCTCGGGCGCTCCCGGCACACCACTGGCCGGTGCGAGCGGCGACGCGCGGTCCACGGGGGCGGCGCCGCAGCCCGACGAGGGCGTGGCCACCGGGAATTCGCCGTACTACACGGAACTGCCGCCGCTGAACTCGCCCCACAAGCCGGGAACCACCACCAAATCACCCCTCAGCGGAGGTTCGGAATCCGGCATACCGGCCTCGGTCCTGGACGCGTACAAGAAGGCCGAACGGACCGTGGCCGACAGCGATGCCGCATGCCGGCTGCCGTGGCAACTGCTCGCCGCGATCGGCAAGGTGGAGTCCGGTCACGCCCGCGGCGGACGGGTCGACGCGCAGGGCACGACCTTCGCCCCGATCCTCGGCCCGGTGCTCGACGGCCGGGGCTTCGCCCTGATCAAGGACACCGACAACGGGGCGTACGACGGGGACGCGACGCACGACCGTGCCGTCGGCCCGATGCAGTTCATCCCGTCCACCTGGGCGACCTGGGGCCAGGACGGCAACGGCGACGGCCGCAAGGACCCCAACAACGTCTACGACGCCTCGCTCGCCGCAGCGCGCTATCTCTGCGCGGGCTCGCGAAACCTGTCCGTCGCCGCCGATCTCGACCGGGCGGTCCTGAGCTACAACCACTCGGACGTCTATCTCCGTACGGTCCGCTCCTGGTTCGACTACTACAAGCGCGGCACCCACGAGATCCCCGACGGCACCGGCACCCTTCCGCCGGCCCTCGGCAGCGGTACGGGCTCGGACTCCGGAGCCGGCTCGGGCTCCGGCACCACCGGCCCCTCTCCCACGCCGCCGGGGAAGACCAAGCCGAAGCCCGGTTCCGAGCCCAAGCCGAAGCCGCCCAAGCCGAAGCCCGGCGGCTCGACCGGTCCGACACCCACCCCGACGCCGACTCCCACGCCCACCCCCACGCCGTCCCGGCCCCTCGCACGGGTGGAGAACGCCGGGACCGGCCCCCTGACCGCCACCGCGGGCAGCGCGTTCACCGAGCGGATCAAGGTGCGGGCCAGGGACACCCGCGGCGGCGCGATGGCCGGGGTGTCCGTCACCTTCACCGTCACCGGCGACACGGATGCCGTCTTCGCCGGCGGCAAGCCCGAGGTCACCGTCTCCACCGGGGCCGACGGCACGGTCACCGCCCCGGTGCTGAAGGCGGGCGAGCGCACCGGGGAGTTCAGGGTGCGTGCCGTCGCCACCGGCCGCGCGCTGCCCGGCGTCGCCTACACCGCCACCGTCACCGCCCGGCAGGCCGACGAGATCACCAGGATCGGCGACAAGGCCCTGACCGCCGCGCCGGGCATGGCCTTCGCCGACACCGTCGAGATCGAGGCCACCTACAAGAACGCGATCGCCGCGGGTGTCGCCGTGACCGCCACCCTGATCAACGACGAGGCCGAGCCCGGCGAGAGCGAGCCGACCGAGAACGACAAGGGCCCGTACTTCAAGGACGGGGACGACAAGGCGGTCCGTACGCTCACCGGCCTGAGGACGGGCGCGGACGGCAGGCTGGAGCTGCCCGGGCTCCACGCGGACGCCACCACGGGCACGTACAAGCTGCGCCTGACCGCCGAGGGCGGCGCCACGCTCGTCGTCGACCTCGTGATCGCGGCCCCCGCCACCTGACGCCGTCCCCGCCCGGCCGGCACCCCGCGCCCCCGACAGCCCCTCCGCCACCGCCCGGCGGAGGGGCTGTTCCACGTGTTCCCCTCTCGCGCCCGTGTTGCTACGGTGCCCCAACCCTGACGACCTGTCAGGTCCGTCGCCGTCGGATCCGTGCTCACCGGGAGGACCGGCATGCGTGCCCTCGTCGCCGCCGCCATCGGACTTGCCGCGGCCCTCGCGCTCGTCCTCACCGTCTCCGCCATCGGGGCCCCGCCCGGAGAGACCTCGCCCGAACCACTGCTGACCACCGTCCCGGGACCCAAGAAGCCGTGACCTCCCGGGAACCGGGAACCACCTGAAGCAGCCGCGCGACAGGCAGCCGCGCGGCACGAAACGCACAGCGGAAGCAGCCACGCAAGCTGAGGGAGGGCACCACCATGCGCCGCCGAGCCAGCCTCGTACTCCTGGCCCTCGCCGTCTTCTTCGCCGCCATGGCGCCCCTGCTGCGCTGGTACGCCTTTCCGAGGCTGGCGAAGATCCCGCCCAGCCAGTACCAGGAGATGGTGCTGGAGGCGAAGCCCGCCACCCTCCTCGACTACAACGACGGCATGAAGGTCAAGCAGGTCCCGAAGGTCACCATCGTGCAGACCCTCAAGGGCAACGTGGAGGAGTCCGAGAGGATCGAACGCGACGCCGGACGCGACGTCGTCGTCTGGGACGCCCTCAGCTTCGTCGCCGGCCCCGACGGCAAAATGGTCTCCGAGATCCCCGAGCGCTACATCTTCGACGCCCACAGCCAGGCACCCGTCCACGCCACCGGCGAAATGGTCGACGGCGACCCGGTCGGGCGCGAGGGCATCGAGTTCAAGTGGCCCTTCCTCACCGAGAAACGCGACTACGAGTACTTCGACGCCCAGTCCCGCACCAGCTCGCCCATCCACTACAAGGGCACCCGCACCTTCCGCGGCATGGACGTCTACTACTTCGAGCAGACCGTCCCGTGGACGAAGGTCCCGATGCCGAAGAAGATGCCCATCAAGGGCGTCTCCCCGGAACAGATCGCGAAGACGGGCATGACCCGCTGGTACACCACCAAGCGGATGTTCTGGGTCGACCCGGTCACCGGAGCGCCCGTCAACGGCGAGGAGATCCACAAGGAGGAACTGCGCAACGCCAAGGCGATGGGCCTGCCGCAGGACACCGTCACCGTCTTCGCCGGACACGTGAGGATGCGCGAGGACTACATCGAGTCGACCGTAGCCCTGGTCACCTCGCAGCGCCTGCCGATCCTGCTGCTGACCTCGTACCTGCCGTGGGGGTTCCTGGTTCTCGGCGCCGCGCTGCTCGTCCTCGCGCTGTGGCTGGAGGCACGCTCCCGGCGCCCGGAGGGTGAGGGGCCCGGCGACCGGCCCGACGAACGGCGCCGCAAGGGGCGCGCCGACGCGACGACGCCCGCCCCGGGCACGCCCCCTACTCCTGCCTGAGCCGGGCGTTGGTCAGCCGGGTCGCTGCCGCCGTCGCGGGGTCCTCCGGCCACGGATGCTTCGGGTAACGGCCCCGCAGCTCCGCGCGCACCGCCCGGTAGCCGTCCCGCCAGAACGACTCCAGGTCCGCGGTGACCGCCGCGGGCCGCCCGGCGGGGGAGAGGAGATGGACCAGCACCGGCACCCCGGCCACCCTCGGCGTCCGCTCCAGGCCGAACAACTCCTGGAGCTTCACCGCGAGTACGGGCCGCTCCCCGCCGTACTCCACCCTGACCCGGGATCCGCTCGGCACCTCGATCCGCTCCGGGGCCAGCTCGTCCAGCCGGGCCGCCTCACCCGTCGCCCACGGCAGCAGACGCCGCAGTGCCTGCCCCGCTTCGATCCGCCCCAGGTCGGAGCGGCGCCGGGCCCGCGACAGCTCGGGCTCCAGCCAGTCCCCGGCACGCGCCGTCAGCGCCTCGTCCGCCACATCGGGCCAGGGCGCCCCCACCGTCCGGTGCAGGAACGCCAGCCGCTCCCGCAACTGCCCGGCCTCCCGCGTCCAGCGCAGCAGCCCGAGCCCCTCGCGCCGCAGGCCCTCCACCAGCACCTCGCGCACCACCGCAGGATCGGGCTCCGCCAACGGACGCACCGACAGCTCCACGGCGCCCAGCCGCTCCACCCGGCGGGCCACCACGTCGCCGTCCGCCCAGCGCACCTCCTCGCCCGCGTACCGCAGGTGTCCGGCGGCGGCCCGCGCCGTGGACTCGTCGATCACGGCGGCGAGCCGCACCCGCGCGGACGCCGCGTGCGCGGGCCGGTCGGCGACCGCGACCGCCAGCCACGGAGCACCCCGCAGCCCCGAACCCTCGCGGGTCTGTGCACCCGTGCCCGACACCATCAGGAACGCCCCCTCGCCGCGCGCCCGCGCCACGCGCTCGGGGAACGCCAGCGCGGCCACCAGGCCGACCGCGGCGTCGTCGGTCATGCCGGCCGGGGAGCCGCCCCCGGTCTCCCCGGCCGACGCGGACAGCCGCCGGACCTCCTGCCGCCAGCGCGCCGCGTACCCGTCCCCGCCCCGCCGGGCGGTCCGCAGCGCCGCAGCCAGATCGTCCCCGTACTCCCGGGGCGGCTCCTCGCTCAGCAGCGCCACGACCTCGGCCGCCCGTCGTCCGCCGACCTCCGCGGCGCCGTCCAGCAGCGCCCGCGCCAGCCGGGGGTGCAGGCCCAGCCGGGACATCCGTACGCCCCGGTCGGTGACCCGCCCCCGGGCGTCCACGGCGCCGACCGCCGTCAGCACCTCGCGCGCCGCGCCCATCGCGCCGGCGGGCGGCGGATCGAGCAGCGCCAGCCGCGACGCCTCCGGATCGCCCCAGCAGGCCGCCTGCAACGCGAACGCCGCCAGATCGGCCACCGCGATCTCCGGGGACGGGAACCGCGCGAGCCGCCCGTCCTCCGCCCGCTCCCAGCAGCGGTAGACCACCCCGGGCGCCTCACGCCCGGCCCGGCCCGCCCGCTGCCGTCCCGTCGCCTGCGAGGCGCGCACGGTCGTCAGGGCGCTCAGCCCCCGCGCGTGATCGGTACGGGGCTCCCTGGCCAGTCCCGAGTCGACCACGACCCGCACCCCGGGCACCGTCAGTGACGACTCCGCGACCGAGGTCGCCAGCACCACCCGCCGGCCGCCGGACGACCCGGCCAGCACCGCGTCCTGCACCGCCGCCGGGGCTCGCCCGTGCACCTGGAGCACCTCGGCGTCCACCCCGGCGAGCTGCCCCGCCACCCGCCCGATCTCGCCGACACCGGGCAGGAAGCACAGCACGTCGCCGTCCTGTTCGGCGAGCGCCCGGCGCACCGTCGCGGCGACGTGCGCCTGAAACGCCGGATCGACCCTCATGCCGTGCGGCGGCCGCACCGGCCCGGCGGGCGGTGCCCACACCACCTCCACCGGATGCGAGACGCCCCGCGCCTCCACCACCGGGGCATCGCCCAGCAGCCGTGCCCAGCCCGCCGCGTCGGTGGTCGCGGACGCGGCGACCAGCCGCAGATCGGGGCGGAGGGTCTCCCGCACGTCGAGGAGGAACGCGGCAACCGTGTCCGCGTCCAGATGCCGCTCGTGGCACTCGTCGATGATCACCGCGTCGACCCCGGTCAGCTCCTGGTCGCGCTGGAGCCGCTGGAGCAGCACCCCGGTGGTCACCACCTCCACCACGGTGTCGCGCCCCGCCACCCGCTCGCCGCGGACCGTGAACCCGACCCGCCCGCCGACCCGCTCCCCGAGGAGCCAGGCCATCCGCCGCGCCGCCGCCCGCGCCGCGATCCGGCGCGGTTCGGCGACCACCACGCGGCGGGTCGGCCCGCCGCCGGTCAGCCCGGCCAGGACCAGCGGCACCAGGGTCGTCTTGCCGGTGCCGGGCGGTGCGCACAGCACCGCGGTGCCGTGGTCGGCGAGCGCCCGCTCGAGGGCGGGCACGGCGGTGCGTACGGGCAGCTGTTCCAGGGCGTGGGCGCGGATCACGCCCCCAGTCTGGTACGAGGCCGCGCGGTGCCCGCAATCGGTCTCGTACGGGGCCGGGTCGACGGCCACGAACCGGCCCCGGCCTCCGTATCGGCGGGCCGGGGTCCGGGGCTGGAACGGGCGCCCCGCGGCAGGGCTGCGGCCGCGGTCGGGACCGGGGCTCAGTCCCGTTCGCAGACGAAGATCGCCGTGCCCGGGATCAGGTGGCCGCGCAGCGGGGACCAGCCGCCCCACTCCTGCTGGTTCCAGGCGGGCCACTCCGGTTCGACGAGGTCGACCAGCCGGAACCCGCCGGCCACCACGTCCCGCACCCGGTCGCCCAGCGTCCGGTGGTGCTCGACGTACACCGCCTCGCCGCGTTCGTCCTGCTCCACGTAGGGCGTGCGGTCGAAGTAGGAGGCCGCGACCGACAGGCCCTCGGGCCCCGGCTCGTCCGGGAACGCCCAGCGGACCGGGTGCGTCACCGAGAACACCCAGCGCCCACCGGGTCGCAGTACCCGGCGCACCTCGCGGAACACGCGCGCGGGGTCGGCGACGAACGGCACCGCGCCGTACGCCGAGCAGGCCAGGTCGAACGCGCCGTCGCGGAACGGCAGCAACCCGGCGTCGGCCTCCACGAGCGGCACCCCGCCGCCGATCCGCAGCGCGTGCTGCAGCTGCCGGTGCGACAGGTCCAGGGCGACCGGGCGGGCCCCCTGCGCGGCCAGCCAGCGCGAGCACTGCGCGGCGCCGGCACCGATCTCCAGGACGTCGAGGCCCTTCAGCGACTCGGCCGGACCCAGCAGACCGGCCTCGGCCTCGTCGAGCCCCTCGGGACCCCAGACGAAGCGGTCGTCGCCCAGGAACGCGCCGTGGTCGCTCTGGTACTCGTCGGCGTTCCGGTCCCACCAGCCGCGGCTGGCCCGGCTGCTCTCGGTCTCCGAGGCCGCGCGGCGGGTCGCCTCCGGCTCGGGCAGGTGCATCTCTTGGCTCATCGTGTCCGTCGTTGTAGTTTGCCTTCACCCCGTCGTACGCGACAGGCACGCCGGGGCCGTCCGACAGCGGGGCTCCGTGCCGAAAGGGACGCGTCCTGCGGCCGACGCGGCCTCGTGGAACACGAAATGTGCCGGAATTGGGCTGATGCGTCGCGGGTGTGCGCCTTCGTGCATTGACCGTGCCCGGCTGCCCCCGTATGCTACAAGTTGCGCTGCGAGCCTGCGCGCCTCAGACCTAGCAGGTCGCGCTCGCATCTGTTGTATGTCCCCTCGGTTCACGAGGCGCCTCCCGTACGGCGGGTTCGGTGCTTCCCGGGCTGTCCGGCTTCTGCAGAGGCGATACGGGCTCCCGGCGTAGCAGTACCTACGACTCACCGTCCGTACCGGAGCCCTTTCCCACATGACGAGCAGCACCGAGACCACCGCCACCACCCCGCAGGTAGCGGTCAACGACATCGGTAACGAGGAAGCCTTCCTCGCCGCGATCGACGAGACGATCAAGTACTTCAACGACGGCGACATCGTCGACGGCGTCATCGTGAAGGTCGACCGGGACGAGGTCCTGCTCGACATCGGTTACAAGACCGAAGGCGTCATCCCCTCCCGCGAGCTCTCGATCAAGCACGACGTCGACCCCAACGAGGTCGTCAAGGTCGGCGACGAGATCGAGGCCCTGGTTCTCCAGAAGGAGGACAAGGAAGGTCGCCTCATCCTGTCCAAGAAGCGCGCTCAGTACGAGCGTGCCTGGGGCACGATCGAGAAGATCAAGGAAGAGGACGGGATCGTCACCGGTACCGTCATCGAGGTCGTCAAGGGTGGTCTCATCCTCGACATCGGCCTCCGCGGCTTCCTGCCGGCCTCCCTCGTCGAGATGCGCCGCGTCCGTGACCTCCAGCCCTACGTGGGCAAGGAGCTCGAGGCCAAGATCATCGAGCTGGACAAGAACCGCAACAACGTGGTCCTGTCCCGCCGTGCCTGGCTGGAGCAGACCCAGAGCGAGGTCCGCCAGACGTTCCTCACGACCCTGCAGAAGGGCCAGGTCCGCTCCGGCGTCGTCTCCTCGATCGTCAACTTCGGTGCGTTCGTGGACCTCGGCGGCGTCGACGGTCTCGTGCACGTCTCCGAGCTGTCCTGGAAGCACATCGACCACCCCTCCGAGGTCGTCGAGGTCGGCCAGGAGGTCACGGTCGAGGTCCTCGACGTCGACATGGACCGCGAGCGCGTCTCCCTGTCGCTCAAGGCGACGCAGGAGGACCCGTGGCAGCAGTTCGCCCGTACGCACCAGATCGGGCAGGTCGTCCCCGGTAAGGTCACCAAGCTCGTTCCGTTCGGTGCGTTCGTGCGCGTCGACGAGGGCATCGAGGGCCTGGTCCACATCTCCGAGCTGGCCGAGCGCCACGTGGAGATCCCGGAGCAGGTCGTCCAGGTCAACGACGAGATCTTCGTCAAGGTCATCGACATCGACCTGGAGCGCCGCCGCATCAGCCTCTCGCTGAAGCAGGCCAACGAGTCCTTCGGTGCCGACCCGGCGTCGGTCGAGTTCGACCCGACCCTGTACGGCATGGCCGCGTCCTACGACGACCAGGGCAACTACATCTACCCCGAGGGCTTCGACCCCGAGACCAACGACTGGCTCGAGGGCTACGAGGCTCAGCGCGAGGCGTGGGAGACGCAGTACGCCGAGGCGCAGCAGCGCTTCGAGCAGCACCAGGCCCAGGTCATCAAGTCCCGCGAGGCCGACGAGGCCGCCGCTGCCGAGGGCGCTGCCGCCCCGGCCGGTGGTGCCCCGGCCGCCTCCGGCGGCAGCGGTGGCTCGTACTCCTCGGAGTCGGCGGACAACTCCGGCGCCCTGGCGTCGGACGAGGCCCTGGCCGCTCTGCGCGAGAAGCTGGCGGGCGGCCAGAGCTGACGCTCTGCCCCCTGGCCCCTCCGGTCGGTGAATGACCGGAGCAGCTGACGGTGAGGCCCGTTCCCTTCGGGGAACGGGCCTCACGCGTGTGCGCGGGGCGGTTGTGTGCGGGGCGCTCCTACGGTGTGACGGTGATGTTGGTGAGCCCCTTGCCCCCGGTCACCGTGTTGCTGCTGTAGACCGTGGTCGGGCAGCTCGCGCCGTAGTTGGTGACGTTGATCGCGATCCGCTCGTCGCCCGTGGAGCCGGACAGCTCCGAGGCGTTGTCGCGGAACACGGTGCCGCAGCCCCAGCCCTTCTGCTGGGTGTGGGTCTCATAGCCGTTGTTCGTCGTACGCGAGCCCTGGTTGCCCTGGACCAGGACGTCGTTGCCCTTCACATCCACCCAGGAGTCGTCGTAGTTGACGCCGGTCAGGCCGCTGCCGTCGAAGGTGTTGCCGATGACCCTCGCCCCGGTGGTGCCCTCCTTGATGTCGATGTTCTCGCCCCCTACTCCGGGCCCGATCGTGTTGTTCAGGATCTGGACCCCGTCGCTCCGGTCGGAGAGATCCCCCGCCGTGCCGACGTACACCCCCTCGCCCATGCCGCTGCCGTCCTGCCCGGTGTCGTGGATCCGCGAGTTCTTGATGACGCCGTTCCTGCTGGACCTGCGGAAGTGGACGCCTTCCATGTCCAGATCGTGCACGGTCACGGAGTCGATCACGACGTCCGTGGCGGCGTCGGCCATGATGCCCTTCTGACCGCCGGTGACGGTGATGCCCCGGACGGTCCAGTAGGAGGCGCCGTTGAGGTGCAGCCCGTAGCCACCGCCGGCCGTGAGGACCGCCTTGGCGGAGCCGGTGAGGGTGATCCGGGCGGAGGCGGCGGCGGGGACCGTCGCCTTGAAGTTCCCCTTGTACGTGCCGTCGGCGAGGTGGATCGTGTCGCCGGGGGTGGCGGCGGCGAGAGCGGACTTGAGCTGGGCGGCGGTGCTCACGTCGACGACCTCGGCCGTGGTGACCGTGTCCACGTCGGCGGTGGCCGCGGCGGCGGGGGCGAGGGAGGGGGCGCCGGCGGCGAGTGCGGAGGCCAGCAGGGCGGGGAGCAGGACGCGGGTGCGCATGTGGGGTGCCTTCCCGTCGGAGGAGTCCGGGGCGTGCTCGCCTCACGTCGTTCTCGGACATGAGTGCTTCATGCCGTTCTCGTACATGAACATGGGGCGGGTCCCTGAACTTTCGCTCAGTGACGGTAGGGACGTGGTGGGGGAGTGTCAAGGTATGGACCAGGGTCCGCGGCGGTGGCCGGTGCTGTGGTGCGGTGTGAACTCGTCCGGTGCACAGGCGAGTTCAGTGACGTGAGCGCCAACGCCCCGGCTGTCGCTCCCTGATCGTGCGGCGGCGTGGGAGTCCTGGTGGAATCGTGCGGGGCCGGCGGCGTGTGCCTCTCCGGCGGGGAGAGCGATGGCGCCGAGGGCGCTCGCGTTCTCGCACGGGTTCTGGAGTGAACGGTCCGTGAACCGTCGTCCCAGGGGCCGCGGTCCGGGAATGCTCATGTCCCGTCGGATGTTCTTGTTCAGGAACACGAGGAGGAGCGGTAACCGTGCCTGATCCGCAGAGTTTGTACGAATGGGAGCCGAAGGGGCTGGCCGTCGTCGACATGGCGCTCGCCCAGGAATCGGCCGGTCTGGTCATGCTCTACCACTTCGACGGGTACATCGACGCGGGTGAGACCGGCGAGCAGATCGTCGACGGCCTGCTCGAAACGCTGCCGCACCAGGTCGTCGCCCGCTTCGACCACGACCGGCTGGTCGACTACCGCGCGCGTCGGCCGCTGCTGACCTTCCGGCGCGACCGATGGGCGGGTTACGAGGCCCCGGTGCTGGAGGTCCGCGTCGTGCAGGACGCCACCGGCGCGCCGTTCCTGCTCCTCTCCGGGCCCGAGCCGGATGCGGAGTGGGAGCGCTTTGCCGCCGCCGTCGAGCAGATCGTCGAGCGCCTCGGCGTCCGTCTCGCGGTCAATTTCCACGGCATTCCGATGGGCGTCCCGCACACCCGCCCCGTCGGCATCACTCCGCACGGGAACCGCACGGACCTGATGCCCGGCCACCGCAGCCCGTTCGACGAGGCGCAGGTCCCTGGTTCGGCCGAATCCCTGGTGGAGTACCGGCTGATGGAGGCCGGGCACGACGTCCTCGGCGTCGCGGCGCATGTGCCGCACTACGTCGCCCGCTCCGCCTACCCGGACGCGGCGCTCACCGCCCTGGAGTCGATCACGGCCGCGACCGGGCTGGTCCTGCCGTCCGTCGCCCATGCGCTGCGCACCGAGGCGCACCGCACCCAGACCGAGATCGAGCGGCAGATCGGTCAGGGGGACGAGGAGCTCGTCTCGCTCGTCGAGGGCCTTGAGCACCAGTACGACGCGGTCGCGGGTGCCGAGACCCGGGGCAATCTGGTCGCCGAGCCGGTCGAGCTGCCGTCCGCCGACGAGATCGGCCGCGAATTCGAGCGCTTCCTCGCGGAGCGTGAAGGGGATGCCTGACCGTTCGTCCCGGGCCGCCTCCATGGGGGCGCCGGTCACGGCCCTGGTGCTGTGGCCGGAAGGGTATGCCGGGAAGCTCGCGGCGTCCGGTGCGGTGCGTCGCAAGGCGGAGGATCGCCCTCGTAGGGACGTACTCGGGTGATGCGACAACGCGGCGAGGTGCCGTGCCGGGCGTCGCGAGCCGGTGAACATTTCCGGTCGCAGCACTAGGCTGCCCGGCATGCTGAAAGTGGGCCTGACCGGTGGTATCGGCGCCGGCAAGAGTGAAGTGTCGCGGCTGCTCGTCGGCTACGGGGCGGTACTGATCGACGCGGACCGGATCGCGCGCGAGGTCGTCGAGCCGGGGACGCCCGGTCTCGCGGCCGTCGTCGACGCGTTCGGCACGGACGTGCTGACCGCCGGGGGCGCCCTGGACCGTCCGAAGCTCGGCTCGATCGTGTTCTCCGAGGCCGACCGGCTCGCCACGCTCAACGCGATCGTCCACCCGCTGGTCGGCACCCGTTCCGCCGAACTGGAGCGGGCGGCGGGACCCGACGCGATCGTCGTGCACGACGTCCCCCTCCTCACCGAGAACGGGCTCGCCCCGCTCTACGACGTGGTGGTCGTCGTGGACGCCGGTCCGCGGACCCAGCTCGACCGGCTCGTACGGCTGCGCGGCATGACGGAGTCCGAGGCCCGCGCCCGGATGTCCGCGCAGGCCACCCGGGAGCAGCGGCGTGCCGTCGCCGACCTGGTCATCGACAACGACGGGCCGTTGGAGGAACTGGAGCCGCAGGTCCGCGCGGTGTGGGCGGAGCTGACCCGGCGGGCCGCGGCCAAGGGCTGAGGCGACCGCGGTCGCCGGGCCGGGACGAGGACCGGGGCCGGCGGCCCGTGCCCGGCGTACGCCGTACCGGAACAGCGGGCCCCGGCCGGGTGTTGAGAACGGGGAGACGAAGGGAGGGCCCGATCGTGCCCGAGAGGACTCCGGAGACCGACGTGATCGACTTCCGCGCGGCCGAGCACCTGCTGGCGGCTCGTGACCCCCGGGGCGCGATCAAGCTCCTGGACTCGGTGATCGCGGCTCATCCGGAGAACACGGCGGCCCGTCTGCTGCGTGCCCGCGCGTTCTTCGCCGCAGCCCAACTGCGCGCCGCCGAGCTCGAATTCGAGCTCGTGCTGGAGCGTGAACCGGACAACGCCTTCGCGCACTTCGCGCTCGCCCGCACCTTCGAGCGGTCCGGCCGCTCCGAGCGGTCCGGCCGTCACTTCCGGCTGGCCGCCGCGCTGGATCCCAGGCCGGAGTATCTGGAGGCGGCCCGCTTCCGTACCGGGAACTGACGTCCCGGGGGCGGTCGACCCTCCGGGGAGGACCCGCCTCCCGGCGCGGGCCGACGGTCCGGGAGGGGCACACGACGGGCGAGGGCGTCCGCCTGTCGTGGGGCCGCCGGCTCAGTGACCGTACCGTCCGCGTCCGCCGTGGTCGGGTTCGTACGGAGGGATGTCGCGGCCCGGCTGGTAGTGCGGGCCCTGGTGGATGTGGTGGACGATCACCACGATGTCCGCGAGGACCAGCAGGAGCAGCAGACCGCAGGCGGCGGCCCAGCCCGGGCGGTCGGCCAGCGTGAAGGCGGTCAGGCCGAAGACGGCCCAGGCCAGCCCCCATAGACTCAGGCACAGCCGCAGTCGCAGAGGACTACGGGCGGTCGACGGTTCGTTACCGGTACGCATGGCGATCGCCTCTCCTACCAGGATGGACCCGCGACGGCGTTTTGGGGACATGTCGACACCGATCCGGGTCGGCAGCGAGTCGAGAGGATCGTGCGTGAACGGCGCGTCATGGGAGGACCGCACAGGCCGCAGGGCGCGGGTGCGGGGCTGTCTGTTGGGCGGGGCGATAGGGGACGCCCTGGGGAATCCGGTGGAGTTCCTTTCACTCGCCGGTATCCGGCGTGCGCATGGTGAGCACGGCGTGCGGGGGCTCCTCGCGGACGAGGAAGGCGTCGTCGGCCGGGTCACGGACGACACCCAGATGACTCTGTTCACGGCCGAGGGGCTGATCAGGGCCCACTCCCGGGCGGCGGCGAAGGGCATCGGCGGCGCCGAGACCGCGATCCTGCGGAACGCCTATCTGCGCTGGCTGGACACCCAGAACCACCCCGCCCCGCCGACTCGGGGCGGCGACGACCCGGTGCGGACCGGGCGGCTCAGGCTGGAGCCCTGGCTGTACGCGCGCCGGGCACCCGGCAACGCCTGCCTGACCGGTCTCGCCACCGGTCATGTGCCGGAGCCGGTCGCCCGGCTCGGTGGGCCGGGCCCCGTGAACACCGGGTCCAAGGGGTGCGGCACCGTGATGCGGTCGGCGCCGTTCGGCCTGGTGGGGGCCGATGCGGAGGAGGGCTTCCGGCTCGCCTACTGGTGCGCGCAGATCACCCACGGCCATCCGACCGGCGGATACGCGGCCGGGGCGCTCGCGGCGATCGTCGCCCATCTCCTGGAGGGCGACTCGATGGCGGGCGCGGTGCTGCGGGCCATGGAACTGCTGGGCCGCCATCCGGGGCACGAGGAGACCACGGCGGCGTTGCGCGCTGCACTGGACCTGGCCGCCGAGGGGCAGCCGGCGGCGGAGAAGGTGGAGACCCTGGGCGCGGGCTGGGTCGCGGAGGAGGCCCTGGCCATCGCCGTGTACTGCGCCCTGGTGCTGCCGGGCGCCGAGCAGGTGGCGCAGGCGCTGCTGCTCTCGGTCAACCACTCCGGCGACAGCGACTCCACCGGGGCGGTCTGCGGCAATCTGCTCGGCGCCCGCCACGGCGACATCCACCTTCCGCCGTCCTGGCTGGTGGCGACCGAGGGGCGCACGGTGATCGGCGGGCTGGCCGACGATCTGTGCCTGGAGTTCGAGCACACGGTCGTGTGGCCCGCCGACCGCTATCCGATGTGCTGACGGAACCCGTCCGTCGTCCGCCGCACACACCGGCCGGGGAGCGGGTGTGTGCGGCGTTCGGCAACGGCCCTCCGCGCGAGAGACGGTGACGTCGGGTCAGTGGCCGTGGGCCGGCGACCGCGGGTCGGTCGGTGGTGTCAGTCGGTCAGCAGCTTGGCGCGCAGCGCGGCCACTGTCGCGTCGTCGATCTTCAGCCCTTCCCGTACGTAGGTGTCGAAGTCGCCGTACAGGTGGTCCACCTCGGCGAAGGCCGCGCGCAGCCAACCGAGCTCGACGGCCTTCGGGTTGCCGGTGTACTGGTTGCTGGCGAGGAAGTCCGCCTCGACGGTGTCGCGCGGGACACCGAGCACGGTGAGCAGGACGGCCGTGCCCCAGCCGGTGCGGTCCTTGCCCGCGCTGCAGTGGAAGACGGTCGCGCCGGAGCCGTTGGTGGCGACTGCGGTGAGCAGATCGCGGAACGCGTAGTCGGCGCCCACGAAGTCGACCATGAACGGGTAGCCGATGGACTGGCCGAGGTCGGACGAGCCGGAGAGCAGCCCGGCCGCGATGGCCTTGGCCAGGGTCGTCAGGGCCGAGTCGTGGAAGCGGAGGCCGTGGCTGAGCGACGCGACGTCCGCGACCTGGTACTTCACGCCCGCGGGCAGCCGGTCGGGGTCCTCGTGCCGTTCGATCGCGTTGCGCAGGTCCACGTCGAGGGTGACGCGCTGGGAGACCATCCGCTGCTGCTCGGCGTCGGTGAGGCCGCTGAGCTTGTTGGAGCGGTAGACCAGGCCGGAGCGCACCCAGTGGCCGTCGGTGGTGCGGTAGCCGCCGATGTCACGGAAGTTGCGGGCGGACTCGATGCCGAGCGAACGCTCGGCGACGACGAGGGGCGCGCCGCCGTCCGGTGTCAGCCGGAAGTACCAGCGTCCGGCCTCGGGGAGCGTCCCGGCGGGGACGGTCAGCGATCCGGTGCCGGGCGCGGTGCCCACCGGGATGCCGGTGGTGGCGTCGGGGGAGGTGACGGCGGTGACGGTCACCGATCCGGCGGGGGACGACCAGGAGAGCGTGTGACCGCCGTCCGCGGCGCGCTGGGCGGTCGCCGCTGTGAACGGCACGGCGGCCCGTACCGTGGCGGCGGCCCCCGCCTTCGGCGAGGCGTCCGGCGCGGCGGCGACGGCGGGCGGGACCAGGACGGTGCCGGCGATCAGGGCGGCCAGGACGGCGGCGTGGGTGATGCGGTGCGTGCGCATGGTGCTCCTTGTCTGCGTTCCCTGGGGGGCTGTGTTCCCTGGGAGGGAGGTCGGCGTTTCCTGGGAGGCTGGCGGTGTTTCCCTGTGCTGGAGCGGCGTGTCAGGAGGCGGGGGCGGCGGTGCACGGTGTGTCGCCGCAGACATTGATGACACGGCCGGTGGTCAGGAAGGTGGCCTTCTGCTGACGGGCGGCCGACGAGTTGCGGGGATCGGAGTGCGGGTCGCGGCCGTACTGCGGCCCCATGGGCGGGGTGTTGGTGACCGGCGGGCTGGGCGTACCGCTGTCCCACACCGTCATCGTGGAGCCCCGGTAGGGGAGTTGACCATGGCCGACGGTCCGGATGCCCCAGTACGCAACGGTGTCCGGGCTGCGGCCGGCCGTGAGCGCCGGGGTGAGGAGACGGGCGCCGATGGTGCGCGCCTCCACGTCGGCCGCCGCGTTCGCGACCTGATGGTCCCCGTACGCGATGTGCAGCAGGACCTGGTGGCGATCGGTGAGATGGTTCGCGTACCCGTTGGTCTCGCCGCGGTCCCACACCATCTGGAACAACTGGAGGACGATCTGCTGCCGCAGCTTGTCCGGGTAGGAGAGGGTCAGGACCTGCTGGAACGGTGCGAAGTCGACGCTGCGATTCAGGAGCAGGCCGTAGTTCATGCCGGTGACGCCGAGGACCGCGCGGCGGATGTCGGGCGAGGCGGCGACGAGGGCACCGCCGAGGATTCCGCCCTGGCTGTTCCCGTCGTACGCGATGCCGTGCCGGATGTCGACGAGCGGGCGTCCCTCGCCGTCGCGGAAGGCGGCATCGGCGGTCAGCCCGTCGGGGTGGATCAGGGCACGGGCCAGGAACAGGGCGTTGAGCATGCCCTGTTCGCTGCGTTCCGGAATGGCGGGGAAGAGGTTCGGGTCCGCGAGCGCGGCGAGCACCACGGGGACGTCCTCCTCGGCCATCCCGATCCAGTCGGTCGCGCAGAACGTGAAGCCGCCCTCCGCCGCCATCGCCTTGACGTTGCCCGCGCCGACCTCGGAGCGGCGGCCGAGAAGGCCGTGCCCGTACAGGGCGGGGCGGGAGGGGGCGCGGAACGCGGAGCGCGGTATCTCGCAGCGGAACTCGGCGACCTGGGTGTTCGAGGGGAGCCGCCGCGGGGTTCCGTCGCGGCCCCGGTCGAGGACGGAGCCGGGCGGTCCGCCCGGCGGGTTCAGGTACCCGGGCACACTGATCCGGCCCGTCACCTCCCGGGCGATCCTCGGGTCCTGTTCGGCCGTGAGGTCGGTGACACCGGTGACGGTGAAGGCGGGGGCGCGGCGGCCGAGCCGGCGGAACGCGTCGTCGCGGATGGTGAACAGGTCGCCGGTGAGAGAGCGCGTGCTCGCGACGGTGAAGTCCCAGGCGAGGTGGAGATCGTCCGGCCGCACCTCGGCGCGGCGCAACGCCCCGAGAGCGGGGCGCAGTTGGCGCTGACGTGCGTGCAGCGGATCAGTGGTGGGGAGCGGCTTGCCGACGACGGCGGCGAACGGTGCGGCGGCGGGGATCGTGTGCCCGGCGCCGTCCTTGAGCCGCCGCAGGGCGACGACGTAGTGATGGCCGTCGCGGAAGTTGCGGGCCGGGTGGATCAGCAGCGCGCGGCGTGCCGGGTCCGTCGCGTTCGCGTCCGACTCGGTCCAGTACGGCCAGCGTTCGCCGGTCCGGGTGTCCAGCAGTACGACGGGTGCGTCCGGGGCGAGGGAGCGGCCGATGTCGGTGAGCGGGGCCGCGCCGGTCGTCGCCAGGTCGAGGCCGGGTACGTGGGCGATGAGCGCGGAGCCGGGGGAGAAGCCGTCGGACCGGTTCCAGGCCGTCGGGTCGATGGGAAGCCCGGTCGCGGCCTGCGGCAGCTCTGCGGAGGTGAAGGCCACTCGGCGGCCGGTGTCGGTGCGCGGATCGGGCCGGGTGTACCAGTCGTTGGGGAACGGCAGCAGGCACTCGGTGGACGCCAGCGGATCGCAGCCCCGTCCGTGCGGTGCGCCGGCCTGTGCCTGCGGTGTGGTGTGCTGTGGCCGTAGTGGTGCGGTGATGGCCCGTGGCGCCTGTGGTGCGGTGGCGGTCTGTGCCGGTGGCGTGGTCGCGTGCGGTGAGGTGGCCCGTGCCGTCGGCGCGGTCGGCACGAGCGCGGCGGCGACGCAGAGCGCCACTGCCGCCGGCCCGCGCAGCAGTCGGTGCCGCAACGGGGTCAACTCCCCTGTATGCGGGCGCCGATGATGGCGGCGTAGTTCGCCTCGCCGTTCCGGTTGGGGTGCAGCGGGGCGGCGGCCGCGGTCGGGACGTACCCCTCGACCCACTTGTCGGACGGGGTCTGGCAGGCGTCGTGCCCCACGCTCGGCGTGGCCAGGTCGATGTACTCGGCGCCGTGCGCGGCGCTCTGCTCGGCGATCGCCGTGTTCATCCGGTCGACGCTGCCCTGCAGGAAGTCGGCGTCCACCGGGAGGACCGGCTGCAGCGGCCAGCAGCCGCCGGGCTTGATGTAGAGGCCGTACCCCGTGACGACCACCCGGGCGTGCGGCGAACGCTGGTGGATCGTGTCCAGCACGACACCCAGCTTCGGTGCGAACTCCGCGATGCGCTGCGCCACTTGGTCCACGCCGCCCTCGGTGTACTTCTCCTTGCACGGGGTGGCGTTGGGGTCGAGGGTGGTGCACTTCTGCGCGATGCCGACGAGTCCGGCGTCGTTGCCGCCGATGGTCAGGGTCACCAGGTCGGTGTCCGGACGCAACGCGTCGAACTGGGGCGGGGCCGATCCCATCGGGATGTCGAGGAGCGAGAGCGGCTGCTTCTCGGTCATGTGTTTCGACGCGGCGCCACTGCATGTGACGTCCCGGAGCGAGGCGCCGAGCCGCGCCGCGAGTTCGTGCGGGTAGTTGTGTGTCGAACGTCCGCAGGCCACCGGGCCCGTGATGTCCGGGATGAGCGGACCGGAAGCCATCGAGTCGCCGAGCGCGACATAGGACATGGGGCCGTCGGCGGCGGCTGCGGACGCCGGTGCCGCTCCGGTCCCCACGGCCAGACCGGCCAGGGCAACCGCACCCAGGAATGTTCTGATGGAACGACAGAAAACCTTTTTCTGCGGTGAGTTCACAGATTCCTCCGGCGGTGGGGGGTGAGGTGGGGCATGGCGTGTGACGCCGGTCATCATGCAGACTCGAGTGCCGTCGTTTAACTGGTGGGTAGCGCAGACTTCCGCGGGAGAACTTGTGACGCGTGACAATCAGCGGCTCGTCGCGTGCGGTGAACGGCACGGCTCCGCGCGGCCGGATTCCGCCCCGCTGACCATCGCGGGCCGTCCGGTGGCCGCACGCATGCGCGCCCGTGCCCCCGCCCTGACCGGGCGGGTCGTCGCCCGGCTCCTCTCCGACCTGCCGGTCTACGCGGATCTTCCCCGCGAGGAGATCTCCGGCGACATCGCGGACATCGTCCAGCACAACCTGCGCCTCTTCGCCGACATCGTCGAGTACCGGCGTCATGCGACCGAGGCCGAACTGGCCCAGCAGCGCGACTCCGCGGCGCAGCGGGCGGAGGAGGGCGTCCCGTTGGACGCGATCCTCACGGCGTACCAGGTCGGCACGGCCATGTGCTGGCAGGAGGCGGCGAAGGAGGCGCTGCCCGGCGATCTCCCCGTCGTCCTGGAGATCACGGACCGCATCATGGTGCTCCAACGGCAGTTGACGTCCGCCGTCAGCGGCGCCTATCTGGAGGCGCGGCGGATCCTCGACAGTCAGGAGCACGGCGGACGGCACGCCCTGATGGCCGCTCTGCTGGCCGGTGAGCCGCTGGACCGCTTCACACACCCCACCGGGCCCCGCCCGGCCGCGCGGTACCTCGCGCTGACCCTGGCACTGGCGCCGCACGCCGACGAATTGGCCCAGTCGTCGGGAGCGGGAGCGGGAATGGGGTCGGACTCCGGGGCCGGACCTGAGGTTGGGGCGGGAGTGGAGCCGGGGTCAGGGGCGGGAGCGGAGTCCGGGACGACCTCGGGGGCGGGGTCCGTCACGACATCGGGGGCGGGAACCGGACGAGGGTCGGGTGCCGGTGTCGCGGCCCGGCGCAAGATCCGCCGGATCCGTACGGTCCTCGACCACTACGCGGGTACGCCGGTGCTCACCGCCCTCGACACGTCCGGCGGCACGGTGCTGCTGCCCGTCGAGGAGCCGCCGGAATGGCATGGTCCGGGCGGGCTGTGCGTGTTGATCGACGAGGCGGCCCGTGCCGCCGGGGTCCCCGTCACGGCAGCGGCGGAGACCGTGGAACCGGAAGCCGTTCCGGCCGCCGTGGCCCGCAACTCCGAGATCGTCGACCTGGTCGCCCGAACCGGTCGCCCGCCCGGTCTGTACCGGCTCGCCGACGTCCTGCTGGAGTATCAGCTCAGCCGGCCCAGCGAGGCGCTGCCCGGGCTGGCGCGCCTGCTGGGGCCACTGGAGACCAAGCCCGAACTGCTGCACACCCTGGAGACGTACCTCGAACTCGGTCTGGACCGGAGGACCACCGCGGCCGCCCTGCACATCCACCCCAACACCGTCGACTACCGCATCCGCCGCATCGACCGCCTGACGGGCCTCTCCCCGTCCCGTCCGGCCGACCTCCAGCACATCAGCGCGGCGCTGGTGGCCCGCCGCTCGGTGTGACGGAACACCGCAAGAGGAAGGGGGAAGAGGAAGAGGGGGAGGGCGGGAGGGGGAAGGCGGGAGGTGGGAGAACCGGCGGCGGCGAAGCGTATGGCGCCGGTCAGTGAACTGTACGGAAACTGTGCCACGGAGGCGCACTGGCAGCGTTGACGTCGGTGAGCATGGTCGCGAGGTAGGCCGAGCCCGGCCCGGTGCAGTCGGGTGTGGGATACAGGATGATGTCGACGAGGCTGCCGTTGCTCACCGCCTTGGCGCCCGCCGGGTCGAGCTTGTGGCAGCCCCTCACCAGCGGGCTGTGCAGCGTGACCGTGGCATCCCGCCCGGTCGTGTACGTGACCGGTCCGACCACGGTCCGGCCGAGACCGGAGCAGCCCGCGACGGTGAGGGCCAGGAACGTGGTCACGGCGGCGATGCCGAGACGGCGGCGTCGGTGATCGATCACGGGCATGGGCGGATCCTCGTCTGTCTCGTCCGGTCGTTCGTCGGCGCCATCGGATGCGTCGGCACCGCCGGATCCGGCTCGTGCCGATGCTGGCCACCCTGCCCGCCCCCCGGCGCCCCGGCATCCGGTGTGCGGCCGGGCGGGCGAAGGGGCCCTCTCGTAGCTGATCCGGTTGTGGGCGTGGGGGCGCGTGTGGGCAGGTGCGCTGCCACGTGGATGCCTTTATATCGATGGATACTGGGCATACCGTGGTATTAGGTGTTCCGACTTTCAGGGGGCCGTCATGGTCCAGGATCTCGTGATCGCGGTAGTGACGGCGGCCTCGGCGGGTGTGTTGTACCTGGCCGCGGCGGCCAAGATCGTCAAACAGTACGAGCGGGGCGTCGTCCTGAGGCTCGGCAGGCTGCGCGACGATGTGCGCGGGCCAGGATTCACCATGGTGGTCCCCGGTATCGACCGGCTGCGCAAGGTCAACATGCAGATTGTGACGATGCCGGTGCCGGCGCAGGACGGCATCACCCGGGACAACGTGACGGTACGGGTGGATGCCGTCATCTACTTCAAGGTGGTGGACGCCGCGAGCGCGTTGATCCAGGTGGAGGACTACCGGTTCGCGGTGTCGCAGATGGCGCAGACCTCGCTGCGGTCGATCATCGGCAAGAGCGATCTGGACGATCTCCTGTCCAACCGCGAGAAGCTGAACCAGGGCCTGGAACTGATGATCGACAGCCCGGCGGTCGGGTGGGGCGTGCAGATCGACCGGGTGGAGATCAAGGACGTCTCGCTTCCGGAGACGATGAAGCGCTCCATGGCCCGTCAGGCCGAGGCCGACCGTGAGCGTCGCGCCCGTGTGATCAACGCGGACGCCGAACTCCAGGCGTCGAAGAAGCTCGCCGAGGCGGCGAGCGCGATGTCCTCCCAGCCCGCCGCGTTGCAGCTGCGGCTGCTGCAGACGGTGGTGGCCGTTGCCGCCGAGAAGAATTCCACACTGGTGCTCCCGTTCCCGGTGGAGCTGCTCCGCTTCCTGGAGCGGGCCCAACCGTCCGCACCTCAGGACGCGGCGCCCGCCTCGCAACAAGCCCTCCGCCCCTCCCAGCCCCCCGCGTCCCCAACGCAGGCGCCACGCCCCTCGCCGACGCAGCGTCCCGCGCAGGCCCAGGCCCAGCGTCCCGCACAGGGGCAGGCACAGGCGCAGCGCTCCGCGCAGACACCGCAGGCGCACCCGAGGCCGCGCCCGCCGCAGCGTTCGCCCGCTCCGCCTCCCGCGCCTCCCGCGTCCGTGTCCTCCGCGCCCGCGTCCACGCCTTCGTCGCCCCCCGGGGCCTCGTCGGCGTCCGCGCCCTCCTCGTCGTCCGATCCCACGCGACCCCCTCGTTCGAAGCCACCGAAGCCGTCGAAGCCGCTCGCCCCGCACTGATCCGTTGATCCGGTCCCTTCGCACCCCTCGCCGCCGTTCCGGGACCGGCGCGGCGAACTGGCTGCATATGGCTTCCCGCCTGCGGGAACGCCACCGCGAAGCCGATTGTCGGACCCCCCGCCTAGACTCGCAGGAGTCGTGAGGATCAGGGTGATCGAGACGACCGGAGCGGCAGGGGAGGGGACCGATGACCACGGCACAACGCCGGCCGGACACCGACGCCTCCGTCGTTCGCCTCCTCGGGTGTGCCGCCGTGTTCCTGCCCGCGCCGTTGCCGAGAGACGGACGCGTCGCCTTCTGGGACCCCGACGGTGGCGCGCTCCCGCTCATGGATCGCATGGATCCCGGGAGCTCGGCCGCCACGGAGATCACCGTCGTCCGCAGGCACGGGCAGCGGGGCGCAGCCCGTCGGAGCGCCGTGCCGGCGGTCCTGCTGCCCGTGACCGACGCCCTGCCCCTGCTCGTGCGTGCGCGGCACCACGGGCTCGCCCATCCCGCCACCCGCTGCTGGGGTGCCGCCGCGCTCCAGGCGCTCAATCTGGTGGCGCGCGGCAGGCTGCTCCCCGGCCTGACAGGTGACGACTTCGACGCCTGGCGGGCCGGTCCGCGTGACGCCGAGGACATCGCCCATCTGCGTGCCATCGCCGCCGCCATGCCGCCGGAGGGGTACGCGGTCCCGGTCCCGGACCTTACGCCGCTCCGGCTCCCCGACCCGGAATGGCTGCTCGGGGCGTTCCTCGACGCCGTGGCCGACACCCTGCCCCGCACGCCGTCCGCCGCCTACGCGATGGGCGCGCCCTTCGCGGCCCGAGACGCCCAGCACCTGCCCGGGGCCCGTGCCTGGGCCGTCGACGTCGCCGCCGGGCTCGACGCGGGCGTACGGGTCTCGCTGCGCCTCGACCTGTCGGCGTACGAACTCTTCGACACGGCCGACACGGCCGACACGGCCGCCGCATCCGACACGGCCGACACGGCCGACACAGCCGCCCCGTACGGGAGGACCGGCGCGGTCGAGGCGATCGACGCGGCTGGGAGGGACAGCGCGACCGAGGCGGTCGACCCGCATGGGAAGGTCGGCGCGACCGAGGCGCTCAGGTCCGCCGGGCCGATCGGCGCCGCGCGCCACACCGCTGCTGCGATCACACAGGTGCACAGCCTGGCCGACCCGACCCATGTCGTCGACGCGGCCACACTGTGGCACGGCGGGGCGGGGGAGCCGTTCGGCTCGCGGGCCAGGATCGACGCCGTGCTCGCGCTGCGCCGGGCCGCTCGCGTCTGGTCGCCGTTGGAGCGGCTGCTGGATCAGCCGGTGCCCGATGTGCTGGCGCTCGACGAGGACGAGTTGTACGAGCTGCTGGGCGAGGCCGGGATGCGGCTGGCCGCGGCCGGGGTGGGCGTCCACTGGCCCAGGGAGCTCGCCCGTTCCCTGGCCGCCACCGCCGTCGTGCGGCCCGCACCGGGCTCGGCCACCGACGGCACATCGTTCTTCGAGGCCGAGCAACTTTTCTCCTTCAACTGGCAGTTGGCCCTGGGTGACGAGCAGCTCACCGAGCAGGAGATGGACGTCCTCGCGGAGGCGCACCGACCCGTGGTCCGCCTGCGCGACCAGTGGGTCGTGGTCGACCCCGCGCTCGTCCGCAAGGCGCGCAAGCGGGAGCTCGGCCTGCTCGACCCGGTCGACGCACTCTCCGTGGCGCTCACCGGCAGCGCCGAGGTCGACGGCGAGCGGGTCGAGGCGGTGCCCCTCGGCGCACTGGCCGCACTCCGCGCCCGCATCACCGCCGACACCACCGTCGTCGCTCCGCCCCCCGGTCTCGCCGCCACACTCCGCGACTACCAACTCCACGGTCTCGCCTGGCTGGACCGGATGACCTCGCTCGGTCTCGGCGGCTGTCTCGCCGACGACATGGGGCTGGGCAAGACGATCACCCTCATCGCGCTCCACCTGCGCCGTGCTCACCCCGCCCCCACCCTGGTCGTCTGCCCCGCCTCCCTGCTGGGCAACTGGCACCGGGAGATCAACCGATTCGCCCCCGGAGTGCCCGTCCGCCGCTTCCACGGCACCGACCGCACGCTCGCCGAGCCCGACGGTGGTTTCGTCCTCACCACCTACGGCACGATGCGTTCCAGCGCGGCGCAACTGGCCGGTCACAGCTGGGGGATGATCGTCGCCGACGAGGCCCAGCACGTGAAGAACCCGCACTCCTCCACGGCGAAGGCGCTGCGCACCATCCCGGCCCCGGCCAGGGTGGCCCTCACCGGTACTCCCGTCGAGAACAACCTCTCCGAGCTGTGGGCCCTGCTCGACTGGACCACGCCCGGCCTGCTGGGCCCCCTCAAGGCGTTCCGGGCCCGCCATGGCCGTATCGTCGAGAACACCGGGACGGCAGCCGGGCTCGCCAACGACGAAGCGGTCGAACGGCTCTCCCGCCTGGTCCGTCCCTTCCTCCTGCGCCGGAGGAAGTCCGACCCCGGTATCGCGCCCGAGCTGCCGTCCAAGACGGAGACCGACCACCCCGTCTTCCTCACCCGGGAGCAGGCGACGCTCTACGAGGCCGCGGTCCGCGAGACGATGGGAGCCATCGAGGCATCGGAAGGCATCGCCCGACGCGGCCTGATCATGAAGCTGCTGACCTCGCTCAAGCAGATCTGCAACCACCCCGCGCAGTATCTGCAGGAGGAGCCGACCCGCCTCGTCGGCCGGTCGGGAAAGCTCGCGCTGCTCGACGAACTCCTCGACACGATCCTCGCCGAGGACGGCTCCGTCCTCGTCTTCACCCAGTACGTGACGATGGCCCGGCTCCTCTCCGCCCACCTCGCGGCGCGGGCCATCCCCTCCCAACTCCTGCACGGTGGTACGCCGGTGGCCGAGCGGGAACGGCTGGTGGACCGCTTCCAGTCGGGTGAGGCCCCGGTCTTCCTGCTCTCCCTCAAGGCGGCGGGTACCGGACTGAACCTCACCCGGGCCGCCCATGTCATCCACTACGACCGCTGGTGGAATCCCGCCGTCGAGGAACAGGCCACGGACCGGGCGTACCGCATCGGCCAGACGCAACCCGTCCAGGTGCACCGGCTGATCGCGGAAGGCACGGTCGAGGACCGGATCGGTGAGCTGCTGAAGGCCAAGCGGGACCTGGCCGACGCCGTCCTCGGCAGCGGTGAGACCGCGTTGACCGAGCTCAGTGACCGCGATCTGGCCGACCTCGTCTCGCTCAGGAGGCCGGGATGACATCTCGCCCGGAGGCCCGTCGGCCCTCCACCGCCGATTCCCGCACCGAGGCCCGTCGGCTCACCGCTGCCGACCCGCGTGCCGAGGTGCGCCGTCTCGCCGCCGATGCCCGCACCGAGGCCCGTCGGCTCGCCGTCCCCGATTCCCGCCCCGGAGTCCGTCGCCCCACCGGTCCCGATCCTCGTTCCGAGGGCCGCAGGCCGACCGGCCCCGATCCCCGCACCGAGCCCCGTCGGAGCGTCGTCGGCGACAGCCGTTCCGCCGTGCGCCCGCGTCCCGGTCCGGACGATCTGCGCCGTACCTTCGAGGCCGTGCCGCCCCGCACCTCCCAGGGCGACGAACCGTTCGCGGACAGCTGGTGGGGACGCGCCTGGGTGGACGCCCTGGAGTCCCTGTCGATGGACGAGGCACGGCTCGCCCGCGGCCGTACGTACGCCGACAGCGGCAAGGTCGCCGCGATCACCGTCACTCCCGGCAGGGTCGTCGCCTACGTCCACGGCAGCCGTCCCCGCCCCTACCGCACCGAACTGCGCCTGCGGGTGCTGACCGAGCCGGACTGGGACACCTTTCTCGACGCGGTCGCCGCCCGCCCCGGTCACCTGGCCGCGCTGCTCGACAAGGAGATGCCGCACTCCCTGGTCGACGCGGCGACCGAGGCCGGTGTCGTGCTGCTGCCCGCTCCCGACGACCTCGACCCCGGCTGCACCTGCCCCGACCGCGGCCGGCCCTGCAAGCACGTGTCCGCGCTCTGCTACCAGATGGCCCGGCTCCTGGACACCGATCCGTTCATCCTCCTGCTGCTGCGTGGCCGCGGCGAACGCGAACTCCTGGAAGAACTGGGCCACCGCAACGCCGCGCACGAGGCCCGGGAACGCCCCTGCGCCGCCACGACACCGTCGGTGTCCGCCCGCGAAGCCCTCGCCGACCGCCCTCTCCCGCCGCTTCCCGCCCCGCTCCCTCTCCCGCCGCACCCGGGGCAGCCGCCCGCGTACCCGGGCCTGCCCGGTGCCCGGGACCCGCTCGCCCTCGACCACCTCGCCACGGACGCGGCGGCACGCGCGCACACGCTCCTCATCACCGGCGTCGACCCGCTCGCCCGTCTCACCCCGTGGCAGGACGCGGTACGACTGGCCGCGTCCCGCCCCACCGCCGGGCTCACGGCGACCACCCGCGCCCTCTACCGTGAACTCGCGTACGCCACCGGCCGTACCCCCACCGATCTGGCCCGAGCCGTCGCCGCCTGGCGCCAGGGCGGTGCCGAAGGGCTGGCTGTCCTCGAAACGCCCTGGGACCCTCCGGCCGGCCCCTTCGACCGGGCCCGCCCCGCGCTCGCTGCGGCCGACTTCCCCCGCTTCCACCCTTGGCGCAACCGCCTCACGCACCCCGACGGAACGCTTCAGCTCCGCTTCGGCCACGACGGCCGCTGGTACGGCTACGAGTCCGAGCCGGGTGAGGACGACTGGTGGCCCCGCGCCACTCCGGACACCGACCCTGTCGGCACGCTCATGGGACTCGGCGGAGGCTGACACTTCTTCTCCCGCCTCCGACTCGTGAGGCCGGGCCGCGCGCGGCACGCTACCCGACCGCTGCCCCGTCCGCCTTCAGCGCGACGGCTTGCCGCCGCTCCGGCGAGCGCGCCCGCCCTCGCCCTCGGCTCGGGGCAGTACCGCGTCGACGATGTCCTGTGCGAAGCCGGGCGGTGGCGGTTCGCGGCGCAACAGCACCCGCATCCACACCGCGCCCGCGACCAGATCGAGCAGCAGCATCGGGTCGGCGCGCTCCGGAAGTTCGCCGCGTGTGATGGCGCGGACGAACACCGGCTGCTCGCGGGAGAACCGGTCGGCGAAGAAGTCGCGGGTGAGAGCGGCGAGTTCGTCGTCCGGCAGGCCGGTGCCGGAGGTCAGGGCGCGGGCGACCGATTCGGTGCGCCCGCCGGTGAGCAGGGCGATGATCTGCTCGGTCAGGGCGACGAGGTCACCGCGCAGGCTGCCCGTGTCGGGGATGTCGACGTCCAGGGCCCGGGCGTGGACCAGGGCCGCCCGCAGCAGTGCCGGTTTCGACGGCCACCAGCGGTAGATCGTCGTCTTGTTGACCCCGGCGTCCTGGGCCACGGCCTCGATCGTGAGACCGGCGTAGCCGCGGTCCGCGAGATGGCGCAACGTGGTGTCGAAGATCGCCTCGGCGGCGCGAGGGCCCTTGCCGCGGCGACGGACCACGGTCGGGTCGGCCATGAGCACTCCTCAAAATGCAACGCAACGTTGCGTTGCACTATAAGGTGATGTCGTCATCGTACTGCGAAGCAGGGGGTCCGGTATGGCGCAGGCAAGGGTTTCGAAGGTGGTGACCTGGGGGCTGCTCGCTGCCTGGATGGCCAATGATCTGGAGGAGTTGGTCACCATGGCGGGATGGGCGCGCTCCGCCCGCCCCCGACTCCGGGAACGGTTTCCGAGGGTGCCCGAACGGGTCTGGGCGCGGATGGACCTCTCGCAGCGGGAAGCCGGCGTCGCCATCGGCCTCGTGGGTGCGGTCGTGGCCGCGGCCTCGGCGGACGGTGCGCGCACCGGCGGGCGGAGCCCGTTCTTCCGCACCGTGCTCGCCGGGTTCGGGCTGCACGGAGTCGCGCACGTGGCCCAGTCGTTGGCGTACCGCGGCTACACACCAGGCGTCGCCACGGCGCCGACCGTGGTCGTCCCGTACTCGCTCTGGGCGGCGCGACGGCTCAAGGCGGCCGGCATCGGGATCGGCGCCGCCCGCGTGTCGGCAGTGGCACCGGTGCTGCTCCCGGCGGTCGTCGCCGGCGCCCACGTGCTGGCACGCAGGATCACGCGTCCGCGCGGGTGAGGGGGCCCGCACGGGGGAGTCCGCTCGTGCCCACGGACAGGGATGCGATCGGGGGAGGGGCGGGGCCGGCAGCTCGGGGGACGGGGTCGGAAGCCGGTGGTGGCAAGGGCGCGATGGGCGGCCCTCGGAGCGCAAGCCGACGGCGGTCCGATGCCGGTCCTGAGCCGGTCCGGGGGACGTAAGTCCTCCGAACGAAGGTGCGGTAAACCGGTGGTAGTCGCGGACTTGACGCTGCTAGCTTTCTCGACGTGGCGAAACTCAATCAGATCATCGCAGTGGAGAAGGGCGTCAAGTCCAAGGCACACCAGGACCTGACGGCGGCGCATCACGGCCTTCAGAAGACCGGTCTGCTGGCCGGTATCTCCCGGACCTACCAGCCGAAGGACGAGGAGGGCGAGCAGTTGCCGCCCGAGTCGACCCTGGTGCAGGTCAAGGCCGAGGACGTGCTGAGGCAGACCGCGACGACCCTGACCCGCCTCTTCGATGTGACCGCCACGAAGGACTGGGCGAACTGCACCGCCCGTGCGGACGTGAAGGTCGACGGGCAGGTGCTCGTGAGCGACGTGCCGGTGTCGTATCTGCTCTTCCTGGAGAAGCAGTTGACGGACATCAACACGTTCGTCCGCAAGCTCCCGGTGCTCGACGCCGCCGAGGCATGGATCCAGGACCCGTCGACGGACTCCTGGAAGACCGAGCCGGTACGGACGCTCCGTACGAAGAAGGTTCCCCGCAACCACGTGAAGGCGGAGGCGACCGACAAGCACCCGGCACAGGTCGAGGTGTACTACGAGGACGTTCCGATCGGTTACTGGACGACCGTGAAGTTCTCCGGTGCCCTCCCCGCGCGGCGCGTCAACGAACTGCTGGACCGGGTGGAGAAGCTCCAGCAGGCCGTGAAGTTCGCCCGTGAGGAGGCCAACGGCGTGGAGGTCACCGACCAGCGGGTGGGTGATGCGATATTCGGTTACCTCTTCGGGTGACCGACCATGAACTCCCCGGCCGTCCACTACGGCCGGGGTGCGCGAGGAGCGCAAGCTGAAACTGAGGCTTGTCGTGACGACGCGGTTCCAGTGGAGGTTCGAGTCCTCCCCCCGGCACTCGGTGCGCCCGTCGCGCCAACGGGCCGGGGTGGCCCAACTGGCAGAGGCAGACCGCGATCAATCTCAGACTCTTGCTCCAGGCTCAGCATTCGCCACCCATCGCCGAATCGCTCGGGCCCGTGCCCATGGGCGTCGAAATGCCGGTTCGACTCCGGCTCGGAGAGCTTCGGTCTCCGATGGTCTAAAGGCAGGACGCGACGACATAAACCTGACGCGGGTTCTTAAAAGTGTCGGCGTGCCGCATGGGTGGCACTCTCAGGGCCCGGGGGCCGGCTACGCCTCCGGGCCCGCTCCCGTTCCTGATCACGTCTGCGGCGCGTTCTGCCGCACACGCACCGCCTCCGGCGCACCGCACCCCGCCGACGGGGTGTCGCGTGCCGCCAGCGACACACCGCGCCCCGCGAAGAAGCGCTCGAAGTCGGGCAGGGAAAGGTCCGCGGCACGCGTTCCGGCCGTCGTGCCGGACGGGTTGTGGAAGTGGACGCCGGTGCCGTCGGCCGTACGGGACGTCAACAGCACCAGGTGCCCGCCCCGCCCCGGAGGAGACAGTTCCGGCCTACGGATGCCGTAGTGCACCGACGCCAGGACCGTACGGCCGCCGTCCAGCAGGCCGAGGATCTCCCGCGACGACAAATGGCGGTGGACCGTGGCGTCGAGGTCGTGCACCTCCCGGACGTACTCCGCGAACGGGGCGTAGACCAACCCTCGGATCACACCCTCCGCGGCCTGTGTGTACGCGCCGTACCGGACCGCCCCGTCGCGCAGCTCGAACAGGGAGGGGGCCTCGGTGCCGAGCGCCATGCGCAGGCAGGTCATACCGCACAGATGACCGGACCAGCGCGCGTACTCGTCCCGTGACGCGGCACCCGACTCCGCCCAGGCAGGGTCCGTCGCCGGATCGACCCCGCCTTCGACGATCGGTCCGACGAGGCCGGGCGAGGCGAACTGGGTGAGGACGGGAACACGGCATGCGGAGCAGGTCACCAGGGGCATCCGATCACTGGCGGTATCCGGTCAGGAAGCGGCCGATGCGGCTGATGGCCGCGTCGAGGTCGTCAGCGTACGGGAGTGTCAGGATCCGGAAGTGGTCGGGCCGCGGCCAGTTGAAGCCCGTGCCCTGTACGACCTGGATCTTCTCCCGCAGCAGCAGGTCCAGGACGAACTTCTCGTCGTCGACGATCGGATGCACCTTCGGATCGATGCGCGGAAACGCGTACAGCGCGCCCTTCGGCTTCACACACGACACACCGGGGATCTCGTTCAGTTTCTCCCAGGCACGGTTCCGCTGTTCGTGCAGTCTGCCGCCGGGCGCGACCAGTTCCCGGATCGACTGCCGGCCACCGAGCGCCGCCTGAATGGCGTACTGCGCCGGCGCGTTGGGGCACAGGCGCATGGAAGCGAGGGTGGTGAGCCCCTCCAGATAGCTGCGGGCGTGCTGCTGGGGGCCGGAGATCACCAGCCAGCCGGAGCGGAAGCCCGCGACGCGGTACGTCTTCGACAGTCCGCTGAACGTGAGGCAGAGCAGGTCGGGGGCGAGGGACGCCACGGTGTGGTGCTCGACGTCGTCGTAGAGGATCTGGTCGTAGATCTCGTCGGCGAACACCATCAGGCCGTGCCTGCGCGCCAGATCGAGGATGCCTTCGAGGATCTCGCGCGGATAGACGGCGCCGGTCGGGTTGTTCGGATTGATGATCACGACGGCCTTGGTGCGGTCGCTGATCTTCGAGGCCATGTCCTCCAGGTCGGGATTCCAGTCCGAGGCCTCGTCGCAGGCGTAGTGCACCGCCTTGCCGCCCGCGAGGGTCACCACCGCCGTCCACAACGGGTAGTCGGGAGACGGGACGAGGACCTCGTCACCGTCCTCCAGCAGCGCCTGGACGGCCATGGAGATCAGCTCGGAGACGCCGTTGCCGAGGAAGACGTCGTCGACGCCGACATCCGTCAGCCCCATCGCCTGGTAGCGCTGCACCACCGCGCGGCGCGCGGAGAGGATGCCGCGCGAGTCGGTGTAGCCGTGCGCCTGCGGAAGCATCCGGATCATGTCCTGGACGACTTCCTCGGGCGCCTCGAAACCGAACAGCGCGGGGTTGCCGGTGTTGAGGCGGAGCACGCTGTGGCCCGCCTCCTCCAGGGCGTTGGCGTGCTCGATGACCGGGCCCCGGATCTCGTAACAGACCTCGTCGAGCTTGCTGGACTGCCGGAATTCCATGCGGTGGCCTCCCCGACCTGATTGCGATACTTGGTTTTACCAAGCTCGGGCTTGGAAAGTCCAACAACATGTCTAGACTGCGTCGCATGCCACGTCAGCAGCAAGCCGCAACGCGTCCGCCCCGCCGCCGGAGTTACGACCAGTTCTGTGCCACCGCGCGCTCCCTCGATTCCGTGGGCGACCGGTGGACCCTGCTGATCGTCCGTGAACTGCTGGCGGGCCCGCGCCGCTACACGGACCTCCACGCGGACCTGCCCGGCGTCAGTACGGACGTCCTCGCCTCCCGGCTCAAGGACATGGAGCACAACGGTCTGGTCACCCGCCGCCGCCTTCCGCCGCCCGCCGCGGCCTCGGTGTACGAACTGACGGAACGCGGCCGTGGGTTGCTGCCCGTGCTCTCCGCGCTCGCCGAATGGGGGGCGCCCGCGCTCGACGAACGGCGACCCACCGATGCCGTACGGGCGCACTGGTTCGCGCTGCCGTTGTTGCGCGTCCTGGACGGGACGACGCATGCGGGGATCGTCGAAGTCCGCCTGGACGAGGGCGAGTTCCATGTGCGCGCCGGTGGTGGGACGCCCGGCGCGCGGCGCGGTGCGGCAGGCGGCGCCGCGGACGTGGACGGCGGTGCGGGGGAGCCGTCGACCGGTGCGGCGGTGTACGGGGACGGCCCGGCCGCCCGTGCGGATGCCCGCATCGCGCTCGACGTCGAAGCGTGTCTCGCGCTCGGACGGGGCGAGTTGACCCTCGCCGAGGCGGTCGGGAACGGGCGCGCCGAGGTGACCGGCGACGGACCGCTCGCCGCCGAACTCCGCGGGGAGTGAACGGCGGGCCGGACACGGTGCGGTCCGGCGCGGGTGTGTTCGAGGGCGCGCGGGCGGCGACGCGTGGGCGGTGGCCCGTGGGGTTCGGCGGACGAGGAGGTTCGTCGGGGCAACAGGTGGGTAGCGTGGGGGCGTTCGAAGGACCCTGGATGCCTCCGGATGGCCGACGCGTCCGGAGCGGTCGGTACGTCCGGAGCGGTCGGCGCGCCCCGGTGTGCTGATGCGCCCGGTGTGCTGACGTGCTGATGCGCTCGAAGCGTTGCGGCTTCCGGAGGCCGAGGCGAGGAGTCGTACGTGAGGATCGGCGGACAGCGCATCACCGGCGGATGGCGGGCAAGCGACGCGCGGCGCACGACCGGCGGAAAGCGCGCAATCGACGGACGGCCGGGAAGCGATGGACGGCGTGGCCATCCGGGAGCGTGGATGCGACGGGGACGAGGAGCACGCCTTGCCCGGGTGCTGGTCGCGGGCGGCTGCGTGGCCGTGCTCGGGTTCGCGTCGTCGTCGGCCGTGGCCACCCCCGGCAGTGGTGTGAGCGGCACGGTGGTCGCGAAGGGCACGTCGGTGGGGAAGCTGAAGGTGAGGACCCCCGACGGCCGTACCGATGTGACCTTCCGGACCATCACGGTCGAGCCCGGGGGTTCCACCGGCTGGCACACCCACCGCGGTCAGCTGATCGCCGTCGTCAAGTCCGGGACGCTGACGCGCACGCTGCACGACTGCTCGGTCGAGGTGACGTCCGCCGGTTCGTCGTTCATCGAGCCCTCCGGCGCCCGTCACCGCCATATCGGGCGCAACCTGGGGCCGGAACCCGTGGTGCTGTGGGTGACCTACCTGCTGCCCGAGGGCAGCGAGCTCTCCGACGACGCCGAGGCGCCGTCCTGCCGCACGAAGTAGTGGCATGTCCGAGGGCGGTCCGGATCCGGCGCGGCACGTTCGCGCGTCCCTCGCACGGCCGGGTCCGACGCACCGAGCGGGAGCGATGACAGTGGCGCGCGGTTCGAAGTGATGCGACGCGACGCGATCGGACGGGACGCACTCGACGCGATCGGACTCGGCGGGACCGGAAGCGACGGGACCGGACTCGGCGGGACCGGAAGCGGCGGGACTGGGCTCGGCGGGACCGGAAGCGGCGGGACTCGACGTGACGCCCTCCGGCGTGATGCGATTCCGCGTGATGCGATTCGAAGCGATCACCTGGGAGCGGCTGGCCGAGTCGTTTGCCGCGCGTGTCGACGGCCTGGAGCCGGCCGGTGCCGGCCCCTGGACGAGGATCGCCGTCGACGGGGCTCCGGCGGCCCGCACGGGTGAGCCGGCGCAGAAGGTCGCAGAGGCGCTGCGGGTCCGGGGACGTGCGGTGCTCGTCGTGTCGACCGAGGGATTCCTACGGCCGGCGAGCCTCCGGTACGAGTACGGCAAGGAGGACCCCGACTCGTACTACAGCGGTTGGTTCGACACGGGCGCGCTGTGGCGCGAGGTGCTCGGTCCGCTGGAGGCGGACGGCAGCGGGCGCGTGCTGCCCGACCTGTGGGATCCCGTGACGGACCGGGCCACGCGCAGTCCGTACCGGATCCTGCCCGAGGGAGGCGTGTTGGTGGTGCACGGTCCGTTGCTGCTGGGGCACTGGTTCCCGTTCGACCTGAGCGTCCATCTTCGGTTGTCGCCGGGCGCGCTGCGGCGGCGCACCGAGGAGAGCGAGCGCTGGACCCTGCCCGCGTTCGCGCGTTACGAGGAAGAGGTGGCGCCCGGCGATCGTGCGGACGCGGTGGTACGGGCCGACGACCCGCTGCGCCCCGCGTGGACCGGATGGCGGCGGAACGAGTGACGAGTGGCGGGCGGGAGCCACCCGGCGACGGCGGGGCATGCCACGTCCCGGTCCGCGGGCAGCCTTCGCGGGTCCGGCCGTCCGACACCTCGCCCGCCCGGTCGTCGGGCAGCCTTCACGGGCCCGGGCGGCCGCCCATCCTGGTGACCGCCTCGGCCCCCGAACGACAGCCCGCCGCCACGGCCGAGGCGTCGTCCGCCCCCGACAGCAGGGCAGCGAGGAGGCCGCCGGTGAACGCGTCGCCCGCGCCCGTCGAGTCCACCGCCCGCTGCACCGGAACGGCCGGAATGCGCCTCGTCACCGTGCCCGACACGGCCAGCAGCGCGCCGCCCTCGCCGAGCGTGACGACCACCCGGGGCACCCGGAGGCTCAACTCGGCCGCGGCATCCGCCGGTTCCGTGAGCCCGGTGAGCAGGTGGGCCTCGTCCGTGTTGGCAGCAACAGGTCCACGCCCTCCACCGCGGTCAGGAAGCGGTGCACGCCCAGTTCGGCGAGAAACCCGGCCGAGGCCGGGTCGATGCTCACCGTGATCCGCCGCCGTCGTGCCTCCCGCAGCGCGAGCAGAACGGTCGCCCTGCTCGTCGTGGCGAAGAGGAGGTATCCGGAGAGGTGGAGATGACCGATTCCGTCGAGCATCGACGGCGACCAATCGCCGGGGGAGAGGCGCAGCACGGCGCCGCTGTCGGTGAGGAAGGTGCGCTCGGCGGCGGAGTCGACGAGGGCGACGACGGTGGCGGTCGGTGCCTCGTCGTCCACGGCCAGCAGGCAGCGCACGCCCGCCCGGCGCAGTGCGTCCCGGTGCCAGGCCGCGCTGTCGGCGCCGACCCGTGCCAGCAGCCGTACGTCGGAACAGCCCGAACGTGCCGCCCAGCAGGCGACGTTGGCGCCCGCGCCGCCCGGCAGGGTGCGGATCAGGGCGGAGGTGTCCGTACCACGGGCCAGCTCCTTCGCATGCCGTGCCACCACGTCGGTGACCACGTCTCCGATGACGAGAAGCCCGCCGCGGGCCGTCGACCGGCCGTCGGGCGCCGGCACGGTACGGGAGCCCATGGGCGCCGGCACGGCACCGGGACCGATGGGCGTCGGCACGGCACCGGGACCCATGGGCGTCGGCGCGGCGGGGTTTCCCGCACCTTCCGGTCCGGCCGCTTTCCTCGTGTCTCCTGGTCCGGCGACGCTCCCCGTACCTCTCGATCCGGCTCCGTTCACCGCGTACCGTCGCGGCGCGTCGCGTTCCGGTCGTCGGAGTGCCCCACCGCGTCATGTGCGCGGGCCGTCCACGCGGTGGCGATCCGGGCGGCGAGCGACACGTTTCCGCGTACGGCCGCCAGATTCGCCTCCAACGAGGCCCCCTCGGTCCGTCGCATCAGCCTGTCCAGCAGGAAGGGGGTGACGGCTTGACCTACGATGCCGCGCTTCCGGCACGCGTCGAGGGCCTCCGCCAGCACGTGGTCGTGAAGCCCGGGATCCAATTGGTCCCGTACGGGCACGGGATTGGCGACGACCAGTGCGGAGGCGGGGCCGCCCAGCGCGTCCTGGGCCCGCATCACCTCCGCGACCTCCTCGGGCGTCCGCACCGTCCAGTCGACCGGTTCTCCCGAGCTGTGCAGGTAGAAGCCGGGGAAGTGCTCGGTGCCGTAGCCGAGGACCCCGACACCCAGCGTCTCCAGCCGCTGCAGGGTGGCGGGGACATCCAGGATCGACTTCACCCCCGCGCACACCACCGTGATGCCGGTCCGCGCGAGGAGCCGCAGGTCCGCCGACTCGTCCTGGGTCCGTGTCCATTCCCGGTGGACGCCCCCGAGCCCGCCGGTCGCGAAGACGCGCAGTCCACCGCGGGCGGCGAGGAACGCCGTCGCGGACACGGTCGTCGCCCCGCTCGCACCCGTCGCCAGGGCCGGGGCGAGATCGCGGTGGCCCAGTTTGCGCATCGCCGGATCGGTGGCGACCCGTTCCAGCGCGTCCTCGTCCAGGCCGATGTGGGCCTTTCCGTCGAGCACGGCGATCGTGGCGGGGACCGCGCCCGCGGCCCGCACCAGTCCTTCGAGCTCCTCGGCGACCCGCAGGTTGCGGGGACGTGGCAGGCCGTGGGCGATGATCGTCGATTCCAGGGCGACGATGGGCTGGTGCGTGGCGAGAGCCGCCCGTACCTCGGTGGAGAGGACGGGGGTGTAGGGGTGCGCGCCGTCCGACGCAGTCAATGACATGTCCACATCCCTGTCGCGGGTGTGCCGCCCTCAAACGTACGGAAGCTCCGCCCTCCCCATGTGCGTGCCCTTCAGGCGCTCTTCCGGCCCTGGTGGCGAGATGCTTTCGATCCTGGTGGCGAAACGTCGCGAAGGGGCCGCTATGGTGACCGGCCATGACTACACATGATCAGTCTCCGGCCTCGTTCGTCGTGCACATTCCGGACGCGGAACTCGAACCCGAACCGCTCGACCCCGCTCAGATCGTCTCGGGCGAACCTGTCGTGACGGGCAAGGTCCTGTGGGAATCACCCGACGGCAAGCAGGTGCGCGGCATCTGGCAGATCACGCCCGGCGTCGTCACCGACACGGAGGCCGACGAACTGTTCGTGGTCGTCAGCGGCCGGGCCACCGTGGCGGTCGAGGGCGGGGCGACGCTGGAGATCGGGCCGGGGGACGCCTGCGTACTGCGTGAGGGCGACCGTACGACATGGACCGTGCACGAGACGCTGCGCAAGGCGTACCACATCTGCCTCTGAAGCCGCTGAAGGCTCTGAAGCTTCTGAGGCCGCTGATGGATCGGCGATCACTCCCGACGCCTCGGCCGAAGCCGCACCGGTGGTGACCTCGCACCGCCCGTGGCGCCCCCGCACCGACCGCGAGGGTGCCCGGAACGCGAGGTCGCGCCACTCGTGAGGCTTCACGAGCGCCTTCGAGGCGTCAGCGCCTTTCGGTGAGACGTCAGTGCTCGGCGGCGGGCGGCGCGAGTCCCGCGGTTGCCGTGGGCGCCGACGCGCCGGGCCCCGGAGTACCTGGCGCGTCGGGTGTCGGCGTCCCGGGTGCTTCGTGCGCGGTGGGCCGAGCGAGGGACCGGCGCAGTGCCATCGCCGCGAGCGGGAGCAGCAGGCATGCCGCCACCGCGTTCAGCCAGCCGTAGCCGACCCGGGCGACGATCAGCCCGGCGATGGCGCCGCCGACGCCCGCCGCCGTGTTCATGGTCAGGTCCGAAAGCCCCTGCACGGCGGCGCGGGCGGGCTGCGGTACGGAATCGGTGAGCAGCGCCGAACCGGAGACCAGCCCGGCCGACCAGCCCAGGCCCAGCAGGAACAGGCCCGCAGCGGTCCGGCCGTGGCTGGCACCCGCGGTGCCGGCCAGAAGTGCGGCGCAGGAGAGCAGCCCGATCGCCAGGCCGATCACGGCCAGTCGGCCGAACCGGTCGGACAGCCAGCCCATCACCGGGGAGAACGCGTACATCCCCGCGATGTGGCCGCTGATGACGAGCCCGATCAGTTGGAGTCCGGCGCCGTGGTGGCCCAGGTGGACGGGCGTCATCACCATGATCGACACCATCGCGGTGTGCGACACGGCCACCGTCACCAGGGCCAGACGCGCCCTCGCCGATCCCCGGACCGCCGTGAATCCGGCCCGCAGCGACCGGCCCGCGGGAGACGTGTCGCCCTGCGGAGCCAGGGCCCGAGCGGTCATCAGCGGGTCCGGGCGCAACAGCACCGCGACGAGCAGGGCGGCGAACAGGAAGATCGCGGCCGCGAAGAAGAACGGGCCCGCATGCTCGGATATCGCCGTGCCGCGGAAGAGTCGTCCCACCGGGGCCGCGATGTTCGGGCCGAGAACCGAGCCGATGGTCGTGGCCCAGATGACGGTGGAGATCGCCCGCCCCCGGCGGTCCGGCTCGACCAGATCCGCGGCGGCGAACCGGGCCTGCAGATTGGCCGAGGAACCGGCACCGAACGCGGCCATCCCGAACAGCAGCAGCGGAAAGTTCTCCACGACGGTCGCCACGACCACGAGCCCCGCGCCGAGAGCACCGATCAGATACGCGAGCACGAGACCGGGGCGCCGGCCGCGCGAGGTCATCAGTGCCGCCAGCGGCAGCGAGAGCAGCGCAGTGCCCGCCACCGAAGCCGTCGGTGCCAGACCCGACAGGGCCTCGGAACCGCTCACCTCGGAGGCCAGGACCGGTGCCAGCGCGATACCGATGGGCACGCCGAGACCGCCGAGTATCTGGCTGGCTATCAGCACGGCGGACGTTCTGCGCCGCAGCGCGGGAAGATCGCCCGCGGAGAGCCGCTCGGCGGACCGGGCGGGCCGGGCGGACCGGGCGGGCCGGGTGGATGTGTCAGGAGCATCGAGGGGGTTGGTCACTGACGCAGTGTGTCAGCCCGCACACGGGTACGAAATGCGGCCGTGCGACGCGGGCGTGGAACGGAGGTGTGCGCGCTCGGGCTCCGTACGGCGTACGGCACCGCGCCGCGGCCTCACCGCCCGGAGCGAAGCACGGGAACCAGCCGTGCCGGAGTGCCGGAGCACGGGCGCGCCGGAGCATGTGAGCAGAAGATGGCCCACGCCAGGACGTCAGAACAGCGGCTGCGGCAGCACGCCTTCCAGGGCCAGCAGCTTCCGCTTGGTGTCGAGCCCGCCGCCGAACCCGCCCAGTCCGCCGTCGCTCTCCACCACCCGGTGGCACGGCACCACCACCGGCAGGGGATTGGAGCCCATGGCCGCCCCCACCGCCTGTGCCGCCCTCGGCTGCCCCACGCGCGCGGCCAGGTCGCCGTAGCCGACGACGGTCCCGTACGGCACGCCCACCGCCAGTTCACGCAGCACCTGGCGGTTGAAGCCGGAGGTCAGCGACCAGTCCAGTTCGAGCGAGAACTCCCGCGGCGAACCCCGGAAATACGCCGCGAGCTCGCGTATCGGCCCGGCGAGCCGTGCGGAACCGGGATTTTCCACCGGTTCTGCACCGAGCCGCGCCCGCAACTGTGCGAGTGCCCTCTCCCGCACCTCGGGGCGGGCGTGGAAGACCACGTTCACCAGCCCCGTACCGGTCGCGGCGAGCAGCAGCGGGCCGATGTCGCTCTCGACGACGGCCCACTCGACAACCCCGTTGCTGTTCATGGGAACCACCGTACGACCGACCACTGACACCGGCCCCCGGCCCTGGCCCCGGCTGACACCGGCCCCCGGCCCCCGGCCCCGGTCCGGCGGACCGGGGCCCGCCGACGCGCGCCGCGGACAACCGCGCGCGCCGCCATCGAGCAGTGCGCGCCGCCGTCCGCCGCTGCGCGCCGTCGTCAGCCCGTGGCCTCGCGCACGACGTCCGGCCTGTTCGTGATGATCCCGTCGACACCGAAGCCCGCCGCCCTCACCGCGTTCGTCGCGTCGTCGACCGTCCAGGTGTTGACCCGGAGAACCTTGCCGTGGGCGCCCTTCAGGGCGTGCACCGCCTCCACGTAGTCCGCCGAGACCGACGTGAACGAGGGGTTGATCTGATCGGTGAACGCCGCGTACGAGGGCAGATCAGCCACCGGAGGCGTCCCGAGGAAGCCGGTCGTGACGTCCGGTCGCTGCTGATGCACCCGCTTCACGCTGTCCGCGCCGAAGCTCTGGACGACGAGCCTGTTCCTGACGTGCGCGCGGTCGAGCCACCCCTTCCGGCGCAGCACCCGAAGGGTCTCCCTCTCGATCCCCGGGTAGATCTCCGGGCTCTTGATCTCCAGCAGCAGCTTCTGGTCATTGCGCTCGACGCGGTCCAGGTACTGCGTGAGGGTCGGTACCCGGGTGCCGGTGAACTGCGGACCGAACCAGCTGCCCGCGTCCAGTCGGGCGATCTCGGCCGCCGTGAAGTCCTTGACCGCCCAGGGGGAACGGTCCGGGAAGATCTCTTCGGCATCGGTGGTCCGCCTCAGATCGGTGTCGTGCATGACCACCGGCACACCGTCGCGGGTCAGCTGGACATCGTTCTCCACCCAGTCGAAGCCGAGCATGTCGGCCTTGTCGACGGCGGCCAGGGTGTTCTCCGGGGCGTAGGCCGAAGCACCCCGGTGGGCGAAGACGACCGGAGCGACCGCGTCGGCCGGGGCGACCGCGTCGGCCGGAGTGACCGGCATGGTGGAAGCGGCCGAGGCAGTTGTGGCGGCCGAGACAACCGGGACGGTCGAGAGGGCCGAGGCGGCCGGGTTGAGCGGTTCGGTGACGGGGGTCCGGGCGCTCCCGGCCCGTAAACCCGTGACCGTGCTCGTTCCCGTGGTCTGCGCGTCGGCCGTGGTCTGCGCGTCGGCCGTCGATATCGGCAGCGCGCCGACGCCCAGCAGGACGGCGGCGACGAAGGCGGTTGCGGTACGTGCGTACACGTGTACTCCTCGCATCGGAGTTACGGACGGGCCGAGAGTGCCAGTGGTGACCCGGCCGGCGACAGACGAAGGACGGCCACAACCCGGGGCCGCCGCCGGGACCGGGTCACGGGCCGATCTCCATGTCGATAAAATGCAGCTCTTCTGTTTGTTTGCCGGGCCTCGCGGCTTAGGGTCACCCCCGGACCCGGGCTTCCGCGAAGGGCGTACGAGCATGCAGGGCACGATCGATGGTTTCAGCTACGGCGCGGTGACGCCCGTCGCGGCCTTTCTGATGGCCTGTCTCAGCGCGGCCCTCGGGCTGCGCTGCACGACCCGTTCGCTGCGCACCGAGCGTTCCTTCAAGGCGGGCTGGCTGGCCCTCGGCGCGACCTCCATCGGCTCCGGCATATGGACGATGCACTTCGTCGCGATGATGGGCTTCACCATCGACGGGGTGACCATCGGCTACGACAAGCCGATCACCTTCGCCAGCCTCGCGGTCGTCATCGGCATGGTCGCCGTCGGGATCTTCGTCGTCGGATACCGGCGCGCCACCCGCATGGCACTGGTGACCGGAGGCACCATCACCGGGCTCGGCATGGCCACCATGCACTACCTGGGCATGGCCGGAATGCGACTGGAGGGACGGCTGGAGTACGACACGCTCACCGTGGTGCTCTCCGTCGTCATCGCCGTGGTGGCCGCCACGACCGCGCTCTGGGCGGCCGTCTCCGTGCAGGGCTTCCTGGGCGGTCTCGGCGCCAGCGTCGTCATGGCCGTCGCAGTGAGCGGCATGCACTACACGGGCATGGCCGCGCTCAGCGTCCATCTGCACCCGGCCGCCCTGACCGGCGACGCCGCCACCGACAGCTCGACCGTGCCCCTCCTGCCGCTGCTGGTCGGCCCCGGCTGCTTCCTGCTGCTCGCCGCCGTCGTCGTGATGTTCGACCCCCTGATGGTGATGGGCACCCCGGACTGGAACGACACCAGGGCCGGGGGCGGGGCCGACGGACCGGTCGGAGCCCCGGCACGGCGGCAGGTCCCCAGCTTCGGTACGTACGCCGACCCGGCCTCGTTCCACTCCCGCCCGCGCGACCCCGCACCGCCCGGAGACTGGTGACCCAGGTCCGGCGCCCGCCGCAGGTTCCGGGACCGGCGTGACGGCCGAGCGGACCCGGTTGTCAGTGGGGGGTCGTACGGTGGTGTCATGCGGCCCGTTTCGAAGATCGAACGTTCGGTGGCGCCTTTCGAGGTCGTCAGTCCCTACCAGCCCAGCGGCGATCAGCCCGCGGCCATCGTCGAGCTGGACCGGCGCATCCGCGCGGGTGAGAAGGACGTCGTTCTGCTCGGCGCGACCGGTACCGGCAAATCGGCGACCACCGCCTGGATGATCGAGAAGCTGCAGCGCCCCACCCTCGTGATGGCGCCGAACAAGACGCTCGCGGCCCAGCTGGCGAACGAGTTCCGTGAGCTCCTGCCCAACAACGCCGTCGAGTACTTCGTCTCGTACTACGACTACTACCAGCCCGAGGCGTACGTCCCCCAGTCGGACACCTACATCGAGAAGGACTCCTCGATCAACGAGGAGGTCGAGCGGCTGCGCCACTCCGCGACGAATTCGCTGCTCACCCGGCGCGATGTCGTCGTGGTCGCCTCCGTCTCCTGCATCTACGGCCTCGGTACGCCGCAGGAGTACGTGGACCGGATGGTTCCGCTCAAGGTCGGCGACGAGATCGACCGCGACGAGCTGCTGCGCCGCTTCGTCGAGATCCAGTACACCCGCAACGACCTCGCGTTCACCCGCGGCACGTTCCGGGTCCGCGGCGACACCATCGAGATCTTCCCGGTCTACGAGGAGCTCGCCGTCCGCATCGAGATGTTCGGCGACGAGATCGAGGCGCTCTCCACTCTCCACCCGCTCACCGGCGAGGTGATCAGCGAGGACGAGTCCCTCCACGTCTTCCCCGCCAGCCACTACGTCGCGGGCCCCGAGCGCATGGAGAAGGCGGTCAACGGCATCGAGCGGGAGCTGGAGGAGCGCCTCGCCGAGCTGGAGAAGCAGGGCAAGATGCTGGAGGCCCAGCGACTGCGGATGCGCACCACGTACGACATCGAGATGCTCCGGCAGATCGGCACCTGCTCCGGGGTCGAGAACTACTCGATGCACTTCGACGACCGCTCGCCCGGGACCGCCCCCAACACCCTTCTCGACTACTTCCCCGAGGACTTCCTCCTCGTCCTCGACGAGTCGCACGTCACCGTGCCGCAGATCGGTGCCATGTACGAGGGCGACGCGTCCCGGAAGCGCACCCTCGTCGACCACGGCTTCCGGCTGCCCTCGGCGCTCGACAACCGCCCGCTGAAGTGGGAGGAGTTCCTGGGCCGGATCAACCAGACGGTCTACCTCTCGGCCACCCCCGGAACGTACGAGCTGTCCCGGAGCGACGGCTTCGTGGAGCAGATCATCCGTCCCACCGGCCTCGTCGACCCGGAGGTCGTCGTCAAGCCCACCGAGGGTCAGATCGACGACCTGGTGCACGAGATCCGCAAGCGCACCGAGAAGGACGAACGCGTCCTCGTCACCACCCTCACCAAGAAGATGGCCGAGGACCTCACCGACTACTTCCTGGAGCTCGGCATCCAGGTCCGCTACCTCCACAGCGACGTGGACACCCTGCGCCGTGTCGAGCTGCTGCGCGAGCTGCGCTCCGGCGAGTACGACGTCCTGGTCGGCATCAACCTCCTGCGAGAGGGCCTCGACCTCCCCGAGGTGTCGCTCGTCGCCATCCTCGACGCGGACAAGCAGGGCTTTCTGCGCTCGGGCACGTCCCTGATCCAGACCATCGGGCGCGCCGCCCGCAACGTGTCGGGGCAGGTCCACATGTACGCGGACACGATCACCCCGGCGATGGCGCAGGCCATCGACGAGACCAACCGTCGCCGCGAGAAGCAGATCGCCTACAACACCGAGCGCGGCATCGACCCCCAGCCGTTGCGCAAGAAGATCAACGACATCGTCGCGACGATCGCCCGCGAGGAGGTCGACACCGAGCAACTGCTCGGCACCGGCTACCGCCAGGCCAAGGGGGCCAAGGCCCCTGTCCCCGCACTCGGTGCCAAGGCGTCCGGCTCCGGGAAGAAGGCCGCCGCCGTGGTCACCGACCGGCCGGCCACCGAACTCGCCGGAATCATCGAGGAGATGACCGAACGCATGCGGGCAGCCGCCGCGGACCTGCAGTTCGAAGTGGCGGCCCGGTTGCGCGACGAGGTCGGCGAGCTGAAGAAGGAGCTGCGTCAGATGCGGGAAGCGGGTCTCGCCTGACCGCCAGGCGGTCGATGTGTTGCAGGACCGACACAAAAACACCTCAAGCAGCCTCGTTGTCAGTGCGACTGCGTAGGGTGCTGAGAACACCGCGCACGGATGGTTGCGGGGCAAGCCGAGAGGGGACAGCGCGTGACGGTCAATATGACCAAGGGCCAGGCCATCAGCCTGCAGAAGAGCGACGGGGGAACCCTGACCGCGGTGCGGATGGGGCTCGGCTGGCAGGCGGCACCGCGCCGCGGCCTGTTCGGCTCGCGCACGCGGGAGATCGACCTCGACGCGTCGGCGGTGCTGTTCGCCGACAAGCAGCCGGTCGACGTGGTCTTCTTCCGCCACCTCGTCAGTGACGACGGATCGGTCAAGCACACCGGGGACAACCTGGTCGGAGGCGCCGGTTCGGGCGGCGACGACGAGGCGATCCTCGTCGACCTCCAGCGCGTGCCGGTCCACATCGACCAGATCGTCTTCACGGTGAACTCCTTCACCGGCCAGACGTTCCAGGAGGTGCAGAACGCCTTCTGCCGCCTCGTCGACGAGACCAACGGGCAGGAGCTCGCCCGCTACACGCTGGACGGCGGCGGGCAGTACACCGCCCAGATCATGGCGAAGGTGCACCGTTCGGGGAACGGATGGCAGATGACCGCCCTCGGCAACCCGGCCAACGGCCGTACCTTCCAGGACCTGATGCCGGCGATCCTGCCGCATCTGTAACGGCCTGGGGTGGCAGGAGGCGGAGCTCCCGCTCCCTGTCGCCCCCGGTGCGTGAGCACGGCCGGACCAGCCGGCCGACATGGATACGCGCAGCTCCCGGAGGCAACGGCCGCCGGGAGCTGCATCACATGGTGCCGCACGGCACCGGGCGACACCGCACAGCGCAGCAGCAACTCGTCGAGGGGACAGGGCAATGACGGCCGAGCTGGTCCGGGGGCAGAACCACACCTTGCCCCAGACCCGACTGGAGATCCGGGTATCGGCCGGCACGCCCGTCGTGGCAGGTGTCACGCTCGCCGACGAGAACGGCACCGTCCACGGCGCCGAATGGGTCGCCCACCCCGGCGCGCCCCGGCTGCCCGGGCTCGAAGTTCCCCGCCAGGCCGCCGCCGGCCACCGGCTCGCCGCCGACCTCGACGCCGTGCCGGCCGAGGTGCACCGGATCACCGTGCTGCTGGCCCTGCCCACGGGCATCGGCGGCCCGGTCCGCTTCGGCGCGGTCGCCGCGCCCTTCGTCGCGGTCACCGGGCTCGACGGCGACGAGATCGCCACCTTCACCCTCACCGGGCTCGACACCGAATCGGCCGTCGCGGCCCTGGAGCTCTACCGCCGCCAGGGCGCCTGGAAGGTCCGCGCCATCGGCCAGGGCTACGCGGGCGGCCTCGCCGCCATGCTCGCCGACCAGGGCCTGAACGGGGCGGCCGAGCTGGCCCACTCGATCCAGGAAGCCGTCACCCGCGCGACGGCCCGCACGGTCGCACCGCCGCCGCCCCGCACCCCGGACGGTGATCGCGTCGGCCACGGCCCGCGCCCCGCACCGGCCCCGGACGTCCCCCCGGTCCCTGCCGCCCCGCCCACGACCCCCGGGGCCGAGCCACTCACCCAGCCCGCCCCGCCGCCGGGCACCGCCGCCACGGGCGGCCCCGTCGACTACACCCACCCGCGCCGCCAGACCTCCGCACCCCCGCCGCCCCCTCCCACCGCGCTGCCCGCCGCGCCCGGCAGCCCCGCCCAGCCCGTCGCCGGGGACGCCACCGGCTGGTCCATGGAGGAGCGCCTCTACAACCAGATCTGGGGCATGTTCGAAGATCTGGCCCGCACCACCGCCGCGTACCGCAGCGCCGTCGAATTCGCCGAGTCCCGCATGGAGCAGGAACTCGACCGGACGCTGTCCGACCCGCGCAACCGGATCGGCGGCGCCGGGGACCGGGCCCGTGAACAGGCCCGTGCCAAGCGCGACGAACTCACCTCCCGGGCGAAGGAGGCACTCGACCGCGACATCGCGCAGCTCACCGCCGAAGCCGCCGTGGTGGAACCCGCGCTCCCCACCGCGTACGCGGGATGGGACAACCCCGTCTGGCACGCCTACCGCGTCCCGATGGAGATCCCCATGGCACTGCGGATCGGCGACCTCCATCTGCCCGAGGCCACCGGTCTGCGTATCCCGCTGCTGGTACGGCTCCCGTTGGAGCGCGGTATCTGGGTCGACAGCGGCCGCACGGCGTCCGGGGCGGCGGCCCTGGCGGACACCGCGCAACTGCGCCGTCTGGCCATGGAGAGCGCCGTCGCGCACGCGGCCCGGCTGCTGGCCGTGTACCCGGCCGACGAGTTCTCCGTGCACGTCATCGACCCCGCGGGCGCGGCGGCCGGACCGCTCGCCCCGCTGGTCCGGTCCGGGGCGCTCGTCGAGCCGCCCGCAGCGGGCCCCGGAGGGGTCACCTCGGTCCTCGCCCGGCTCACCCGGCGCGTGGACCTGGTCCAGATGGCCATCCGGGCGGGCGCCGCCGACTCGCTGCCGCCGGACGTGGACACCGGCCAGCACCTGCTGATCGTCAACGACTTCCCCCACGGCTTCGACGACCGGGCCGTCACCCAACTGCGCTACCTGGCCGACGAGGGGCCTTCGGTCGGCGTCCATCTGCTGATGGTCGCGGACCGCGAGGACGCCGCCGCCTACGGGCCGGTGCTCGATCCGCTGTGGCGCTCGCTGCTCCGGCTCACCCCGGTCGCCGACGACCACCTGGCCGACCCCTGGGTGGGCCACGCCTGGACGTACGAGCCGCTCAGGGTGCCGCCCGGCAGCCGGGTGCTCGACGACGTCCTGGCCCAGGTGGCCGCGGCCCGCAGCACCTGGCGCCGCTGAGCCGCGGCGCGCCGAGCGGCCCCTGACCACACCGCCCCGCCCTCCTTCACACCACCTCCGGCCTGGTGTTTTGGTGATCCTTTAGGAGTCTCTTTACCTTCCTTTGGTGTTTCCTGTACTGTTTCTTGGGCGGAGGGGAGTACTCCCACACGCGGCGTTCCCGTCAGTACGGACCCTGACCGGTCCCGGGGCGCCGGTCCTGGTGCGCATCGCGCGCCCGGGCGGAAGAGACCTCCGGCAGCGACGACGCTGAATCAGTAGCCGTAGTGAACTGCCGGAGGCGCAGTGGACGTTTCATGGACCCTCTGGGCGCTGACCATTCTCGGTCTGTCGGCCCTCATCGCCGTCGACTTCTTCATCGGGCGCAGGCCCCATGACGTGTCGACCAAAGAAGCCGGAATCTGGACGATCATCTGGATCACGCTGGCCGTGCTCTTCGGGCTCGGCCTGCTGGTCTTCGGCGACAGCCGGGCGTCGGGCGAGTTCTTCGCGGGCTTCATCACGGAGAAGTCGCTCAGCGTCGACAACCTGTTCGTCTTCGTCCTGATCATGGCGAAGTTCTCGGTCCCCTCCCATCTCCAGCAGCGGGTGCTGCTCGTCGGCGTGCTGATCGCGCTGGTGCTCCGAGCGGTCTTCATCGCCGCGGGCGCCGCGGTCATCGCCAACTTCTCCTGGGTCTTCTACATCTTCGGCGCGTTCCTGATCTACACCGCCTGGAAGCTCGTCCAGGAGGCGCGGGCCGACGAAGAAGGGGAGGAGTTCGAGGAGAACCGCCTTCTCAAGTCGATCGAGCGCCGCTTCGGGGTCGCCGACCGGTATCACGGCACCAAGCTCTTCATACGCGACAAGGGCAAACGCGTCCTGACGCCGCTGATGGTCGTCATGCTCGCCATCGGCACCACCGATGTGCTGTTCGCCCTGGACTCCATCCCCGCGATCTTCGGCCTGACCCAGGACCCGTACATCGTGTTCACGGCGAACGCCTTCGCCCTGATGGGGCTGCGACAGCTGTACTTCCTGATCGGCGGCCTGCTGAAGAAGCTGGTCCACCTCAGCTACGGGCTCTCGGTGATCCTCGGCTTCATCGGCGTGAAGCTGGTGCTGCACGCGCTGCACGAGTCCGGGGTGCACGTCCCCGAGATCTCGATACCGGTCTCGCTCGGCGTCATCTGCGGTGTCCTGGTGATCACCACGATCACCAGCCTGATCGCCGACCGGAAGCGGAAGCAGGCCGAAGCGGCCGCGGACGAGAAGGCCGGTATCGACGCCTGACGCGGTTGTCGCCTGCCGTGGTTGTCGCCTGCCGTGGTTGCCGTCGGCCGGTTGCCATGAGGGGCGCGCCCCCGCACCCGTACCGCCTGCGACGGGGACACGGGGGAGCGCCCCGGCCCGTGTCCGCCGGGAGGCGGAAGGGGCGGGGCGCTCCGGAATCACGTGCGCGTCCCGCGTGGACCCGATGGGCCCGGCGCGGGCGAAGTGGCCGCGGGAGCGGCCGGGTGTCACCAGCCGCGGGCGTGCCACTCGGGCAGCTGCGGGCGTTCGACACCGAGCATGGTGTCGTGACCGTGGCCCGGGTAGACCCAGGTCTCGTCGGGCAGCTGGTCGAAGAGCTTGGTCTCCACGTCGTGGATCAGGCTCGCGAACGCCTCGGGGTTCTTGCGGGTGTTGCCGACACCGCCGGGGAAGAGACAGTCCCCGGTGAACAGGTGGGGGGCGCCGTGCGGGTCGTCGTAGACGAGCGCGATGGACCCCGGGGTGTGGCCGACGAGGTGACGGGCGGTCAGTTCGACCCTGCCCACCCGGATCGTGTCGTTGTCGTCCACCAGGACGTCGGTCGGGACCGGGATCCCCTCCGCGTCGTACCTGCCGGCGAACGTACGCGCTCCAGTGGCGGCGACGACCTCGCCGAGCGCCTGCCAGTGGTCGGGGTGCCGGTGGGTGGTGACGACGGAGGCGATGCCGTCGTCACCGATGAGCCGCAGCAGCGTCCCGGCCTCGTCGGCCGCGTCGATGAGGAGCTGCTCGCCGGTGGCCCGACAGCGCAGCAGATAGGCGTTGTTGTTCCCTGGCCCCACGGCGACCTTGGAGATCATCAGATCCGTCAACTCGTGTACGTCAGCGCGACCGCCGACCTTGACCGCTCCGCTGTACGTCATGCGTTCCAGCCTATAGCGGAGGCAGTGCGGGGAGGGGGCCGCCGTCGACCGCCAGCGCCGATCCGTCGCGGCGACCGCAGAGCCAGCCGAGCAGCTCGGGCGCGGTGCCGCGGACCACGACGTGGGCGCCCTCGGCGCCGCCGCCCGTGGACCAGGCACGGCCGTCGTCGGCGGTGATCCGCGTGGCCACGACGTCGGAGTGTCCGGCGAACCGTTCGGCGAGGAAGTCGATCTCCCGGGCGACGAACTCGTCCGGGAGGTCCTCCAGCTCGTAGCCGACGTCCAGGTCGACATGGTGCAGCTCGACCTCGACGCGGCGGCGGAAGGGGATCCGGGAGGCCGAGTCCGTCACGCCGTTGCGCAGCGTGACGGTGCGGGACCAGTCGCCCGGGGGTGAGGCCGCGTCCGCGAAGCGGGCCGCGCTGTCGGCGAGGTCGGTCAGCTGCTCCGCCCTCGGTCGGGGCGCGCCGCGTTCGATGTCCCGGTCGCGGGTTTCGCTGTCTGCGTACATCGGGCGGCCCTGGAGAACATTTACGAGCGCGTCGGCGTTACGAGAGAGGTGCGCGACGACATGACCGCGGCTCCAGCCCGGCAGGCGCGAGGGCTCGGCAAGCGCAGCGTCGTCCAATTTCCCGGTGGCGCTGAGCAGTCGATCGGTCGCTTCACGTACGGCGCGCAGGTCGTGCGCGTGATCAATCATGGCGCCGAGCGTAGCCCGGCCACTCATTCGGGTGAAGGGAGCGACAGCCGTCCGTAAATCGAATGTGCGTGCTATACGCTCGGAGTCGAAAAGCTTCGTACACCGCTGTGGCGCCCCCCATACCCTGGGACAGGGGCTCAGTTCCCCCACTTCTCTCTAGAAAGGTGCGGACCGGCGTGGTCGACCGTCTCATCGTCCGTGGCGCTCGCGAGCACAATCTCAAGAACGTCTCTCTCGACCTTCCCCGCGACTCGCTCATCGTCTTCACCGGGCTTTCCGGGTCGGGCAAGTCGTCCCTCGCGTTCGACACGATCTTCGCCGAGGGCCAGCGGCGCTACGTGGAGTCCCTCTCCTCGTACGCCCGGCAGTTCCTCGGCCAGATGGACAAGCCGGACGTCGACTTCATCGAGGGCCTCTCGCCCGCCGTCTCCATCGACCAGAAGTCGACCTCGCGCAATCCGCGCTCGACGGTCGGCACCATCACCGAGGTGTACGACTACCTCCGGCTGCTGTTCGCCAGGATCGGCAAGCCGCACTGCCCCGAGTGCGGCCGCCCCATCGCGCGCCAGTCGCCGCAGGCCATCGTGGACAAGGTGCTGGGTCTCCCCGAGGGGAGCCGCTTCCAGGTTCTCTCGCCGCTGGTGCGCGAGCGCAAGGGCGAGTTCGTCGATCTCTTCGCCGATCTCCAGACCAAGGGATACAGCAGGGCCCGTGTCGACGGCGAGACGATCCACCTCGCCGAGCCGCCCAAGCTGAAGAAGCAGGAGAAGCACACCATCGAGGTGGTCGTCGACCGCCTCACGGTGAAGGAGGGCGCCAAGCGGCGGCTGACCGACTCGGTCGAGACCGCGCTCGGGCTCTCCGGCGGCATGGTCGTGCTCGACTTCGTCGACCTCGCCGAGGACGACCCCGAGCGCGAGCGGATGTACTCCGAGCACCTCTACTGCCCTTACGACGACCTGTCCTTCGAGGAGCTGGAGCCGCGCTCCTTCTCGTTCAACTCGCCCTTCGGCGCCTGCCCCGACTGCACGGGCATCGGCACGCGGATGGAGGTCGACCCCGAGCTGGTCGTCCCCGACGAGGAGAGGTCGCTCGACGCCGGAGCGATCCACCCCTGGTCGCACGGCCACACCAAGGAGTACTTCGGCCGGCTGATCGGAGCCCTCGCCAAGGCCCTCGGCTTCCGCACGGACATCCCGTGGGCCGGGCTGCCGCAGCGTGCCAAGAAGGCACTCCTTTACGGCCACAAGATCCAGACCGAGGTCCGCTACCGCAACCGCTACGGACGCGAGCGCGCGTACACCACCCCCGCCTTCGAGGGCGCGGTCCAGTTCGTCAAGCGGCGTCACTCCGAGGCCGAGAGCGACTCCAGCCGGGAGCGCTTCGAGGGGTACATGCGCGAGGTGCCCTGTCCGACCTGTGAGGGCACCCGCCTCAAGCCGATCGTCCTCGCGGTGACGGTGATGGAGAAGTCCATCGCCGAGGTCTCCGCGATGTCGATCAGCGAGTGCGCGGAATTCCTCGGCCGGCTGACGCTGAACGCCCGGGACAAGAAGATCGCCGAGCGGGTGCTGAAGGAGGTCAACGAGCGGCTGCGGTTCCTGGTCGACGTGGGCCTCGACTACCTCTCGCTGAACCGTGCCGCGGGCACCCTGTCCGGCGGCGAGGCCCAGCGCATCCGGCTGGCCACCCAGATCGGCTCCGGCCTGGTCGGTGTGCTGTACGTACTGGACGAGCCGTCCATCGGCCTGCACCAGCGGGACAACCACCGGCTCATCGAGACCCTCGTCCGGCTCCGCGACATGGGCAACACACTCATCGTCGTCGAGCACGACGAGGACACCATCAAGGTCGCCGACTGGGTCGTCGACATCGGCCCCGGCGCCGGTGAGCACGGCGGGAAGGTGGTCCACTCCGGATCGCTGAAGGAGCTGCTGGGCAACGGCGAGTCGATCACCGGCCAGTATCTGAACGGCACGAAGGCGATCACGACGCCCGACCTCCGGCGCGCCCTTGACCCGTCCCGCAGCCTCACGGTGCACGGCGCCCGGGAGAACAACCTCCAGGACATCGACGTCTCCTTCCCGCTCGGCGTGCTCACGGCCGTCACGGGCGTCTCGGGGTCCGGGAAGTCGACGCTGGTCAACGACATCCTCTACACACACCTGGCGCGCGAGCTGAACGGCGCCAAGTCGGTGCCCGGACGGCACACCCGGGTCGACGGCGACGACCAGGTCGACAAGGTGGTGCACGTCGACCAGTCGCCCATCGGACGTACGCCCCGGTCCAACCCGGCCACGTACACCGGTGTCTTCGACCACATCCGCAAGCTGTTCGCGGAGACGATGGAGGCGAAGGTGCGCGGCTACCTGCCCGGCCGCTTCTCCTTCAACGTCAAGGGCGGCCGCTGCGAGAACTGCTCCGGCGACGGCACGATCAAGATCGAGATGAACTTCCTGCCGGACGTCTACGTCCCGTGCGAGGTCTGCCACGGTGCGCGGTACAACCGCGAGACCCTGGAGGTCCACTACAAGGGCAAGTCCATCGCCGAGGTGCTGGACATGCCGATCGAGGAGGGCCTGGAGTTCTTCGAGGCCGTCCCGACCATCGCCCGGCACCTCCGTACGCTCAACGAGGTCGGCCTGGGATACGTACGGCTCGGCCAGTCCGCGCCGACCCTCTCCGGCGGTGAGGCCCAGCGGGTGAAGCTGGCGAGCGAGTTGCAGAAGCGCTCCACCGGCCGCACGGTCTACGTCCTGGACGAGCCGACCACGGGCCTGCACTTCGAGGACATCAGCAAGCTCATCAAGGTGCTGTCCGGGCTGGTCGACAAGGGCAACTCGGTGATCGTGATCGAGCACAACCTCGATGTGATCAAGACCGCGGACTGGGTCATCGACATGGGCCCCGAAGGCGGCAACGGCGGTGGCCAGGTGGTCGCCGAGGGGACACCGGAGCAGGTCGCCGGGGTCCCGGCGAGCCACACCGGCAAGTTCCTCCAGGACATCCTGGACCCGGACCGGGTGAGCGAGGCAGCGGTTCCCGCGGCCCGCAAGCCGATGCGGAAGGTCGCCGCCAAGAAGGCGGTCGCCGCGAAGGCGACCCCGGCCAGGAAGACGGCCACGGCCAGGACGAGCGCGGGGCAGTCCGCCAAGTCCACCACGGCCAGGACCGCCAAGACGACCGCTGCGAAGAAGCCCGCGGCGAAGAAGGCGACCGGCGCGCGCAAGTCCTGACGACCGCGTCCCGGGCCGGCGGCCCCCGACGAAGGGGGCCGCCGGCCTCGTCGTTGTCGCGGGCCCGCCGTCGTCGCCGGATCCGCGGCCGCTCCCGGCGCCGTCCCCGGTCCCGCCGCGGTACAACGCAAGCAGCACCGATCCGGGCCCGGAATACGCCCCTGACCAGCGGGAACCGTTCTCGGGTGGCCCGCGCGTCGGCCGCTCGGCCCTCGCCGGTATCGTCGGTTCCGTCACCGATGGCGCCGATGCCCGTGTACCTCCGGTACTCCCGTGTCCCCGTCGCCGGGCGACCTTCGTACGTTCCACCCCTCCGACCAGTGGAGACCGCATGCCCGGCCAGCCCGCCGCCCGCCGTACCGTGCTGAAGGGCGCCGCTCTCGTCGGCGTCGCCGGGCTGGGAGCGGCCGCCTGCTCGACCGAATCGGTGCTCGGCCACGCCGGGCCGCCCGTGCCCACCGCCCCCGTCGACCTCGGCGCGCCGGAGGAGATCCCGGTCGGCGCGTCCAAGCTCTACCGCGAGCAGCGGGTCGTCGTCAGTTGCCCGGCGAAGGGGCAGTACAAGGCGTTCAGCGCCCAGTGCACCCACGGGGGCTGCGTGCTGGACAAGGTCGAGGACAACGTGGGCAGCTGCCCCTGTCACGGCAGCCACTTCGACACGACGACCGGCACGGCGACGAAGGGCCCGGCGACCGCGCCGCTGCCCGAGGTGCCGGTCAGGATCGAGGGCGGCAAGCTCGTCGCCGGCCCCAAGGCCTGAGACCCGCCGCGACCGCCCCCGGGACCGGGCGGCCCCGCCACGGCGGGGACCGGCCGTCCGCGCCGCCCGTACCGGCGATCCGCCCGGTCCCGCCGATCCGCCCGCTCCGGTCGGCGCCGACCCGTCCCGGGCCGCGTGGGGCGAAGGGGCGCGTCCGGACAGGCCGCACTGTCACTGCCCGCAAGTAGGGTGGGGCACATGGCAGACCCCTCCAGCTACCGACCCAAGCCGGGACAGATCCCCGACTCCCCGGGGGTCTACAGATTCCGCGACGAGCACCGCCGGGTGATCTACGTCGGCAAGGCCAAGAACCTGCGCCAGCGTCTGGCCAACTACTTCCAGGACCTGGCCTCCCTCCACCCGCGTACGCGCACGATGGTCACCACGGCCGCGTCGGTGGAATGGACGATCGTCTCCACGGAGGTCGAGGCGCTCCAGCTGGAGTACTCCTGGATCAAGGAGTTCGACCCCCGGTTCAACGTCAAGTACCGCGACGACAAGAGCTATCCCTACCTCGCGGTCACGCTCGACGAGGAGTTCCCGCGCGTCCAGGTCATGCGCGGTGCCAAGAAGAAGGGCGTGCGCTACTTCGGCCCCTACGGGCACGCCTGGGCGATCCGCGAGACGGTCGACCTGATGCTCCGGGTCTTCCCGGTGCGCACCTGCTCCGCCGGGGTCTTCAAGAACGCGGCCAGGACCGGCCGCCCGTGCCTCCTCGGCTACATCGGCAAGTGCTCGGCCCCCTGCGTCGGCCGGGTCACCCCCGAGGAACACCGCGAACTGGCCGAGGACTTCTGCGACTTCATGGCCGGTCGCACCGGCACGTACATCCGCCGCCTGGAGAAGGACATGATGGCGGCGGCCGAGGAGATGGAGTACGAGCGGGCGGCCAGGCTCCGCGACGACGTGGAGGCCCTCAAACGGGCCATGGAGAAGAGCGCCGTCGTCCTCGCCGACGCCACCGACGCCGACCTGATCGCCGTCGCCGAGGACGAGTTGGAAGCCGCCGTCCAGATCTTCCACGTGCGCGGCGGCCGGGTGCGCGGGCAGCGCGGCTGGGTCACCGACAAGGTCGAGAACGTCGACACCTCGGGTCTGGTCGAGCACGCCCTGCAACAGCTGTACGGCGAGGAGACGGGCGACGCCGTCCCCAAGGAGGTCCTCGTCCCGGCCCTGCCCGAGGACCCGGACGCGGTCTCCCAGTGGCTCGCCGGCCGCCGGGGCTCCCAGGTCAGCCTGCGCATCCCGCAGCGCGGCGACAAGAAGGACCTGATGGCGACGGTCCAGCGCAACGCCCAGCAGGCCCTGGCGCTGCACAAGACGAAACGCGCCTCCGACCTGACGACCCGCTCCCGCGCTCTGGAGGAGATCGCCGAGGCGCTCGGTCTCGACACGGCCCCGCTCCGTATCGAGTGCTACGACATCTCGCACCTCCAGGGCGACGACGTGGTCGCCTCCATGGTCGTCTTCGAGGACGGGCTGGCCCGCAAGAGCGAATACCGCCGCTTCCAGATCAAGGGCTTCGAGGGTCAGGACGACGTCCGGTCGATGCACGAGGTGGTCGGCCGCCGTTTCAAGCGGTACCTCCAGGAGAAGGAGCGGACGGGGGAGTGGGGGGAGACGGCCGGTCCGACGGACTCCACCGCGTTCCCGGACGGCCTCGCCGCGACGGACCCCGTCGCGCCTTCCCCGGACGGACTTCCCGCCGCGTCCGGACCCGTCGGCCCCGCCCCGGACGCCGGGACCGCTCCGGGGAGCGAGCCCCGTGAGGACGACGGTCGTCCCAAGCGGTTCGCCTATCCGCCCCAGCTCGTCGTGGTCGACGGTGGGCAGCCCCAGGTCGCGGCGGCGAAACGGGCCCTCGATGAACTGGGCATCGACGACATCGCCGTGTGCGGCCTCGCCAAGCGGCTCGAAGAGGTCTGGCTGCCGGACGACGACGACCCCGTCGTCCTGCCCCGGTCGAGCGAGGGGCTCTATCTCCTCCAGCGCGTGCGAGACGAGGCCCACCGGTTCGCGATCACGTACCAGCGCACCAAGCGGGCCAAACGCATCCGTTCCGGTCCCCTGGACGCCGTCGCCGGACTCGGCGAGACCCGGAAACAGGCGTTGATCAAGCATTTCGGCTCCGTGAAGAAGCTGAGGCAGGCGACAATCGACGAGATCTGCGCGGTCCCGGGCATAGGCCGCCGGACGGCGGAGTCCGTGGCCGTCGCCCTGGCCACGGCGGCCCCGGCCGCGCCCGCCGTGAACACGGCGACCGGAGAGATCATCGAAGAGGACGACGGGGGCAGCACGACATGACCGAGCACGAACACGAGAATCAGCACAAGACCGGTCACGAGTACCGGGTCGAGCACGGCGGCACCGACCGAACAGACGGAGCAGGACACGTGAGTACGGGCACCACGATCGACAACGGCGACGGGGCCATCCCCGAGCTGGTGATCATCTCCGGGATGTCGGGCGCAGGCCGCAGCACCGCGGCCAAGTGCCTGGAGGACCTCGGCTGGTTCGTCGTCGACAACCTGCCACCCGCCCTGATCCCCACCATGGTCGAGCTCGGCGCCCGATCGCAGGGCAACGTGGCGCGCATCGCCGTCGTCGTCGACGTGCGGGGCCGCCGCTTCTTCGACAACCTCCGCGAGTCCCTCGCCGACCTGGAGGCCAAGCACGTCACGCGGCGGATCGTCTTCCTGGAGTCCTCCGACGACGCCCTGGTCCGCCGCTTCGAGTCGGTCCGGCGCCCGCACCCCCTCCAGGGCGACGGCCGGATCGTCGACGGCATCGCCGCCGAGCGCGACCTGCTGCGCGAGCTGCGCGGCGACGCCGACCTGGTGATCGACACCTCCAGCCTCAACGTGCACGAGCTGCGCGCCAAGATGGACGCCCAGTTCGCCGGTGAGGAGGAGCCGGAGCTGCGTGCCACGGTGATGTCCTTCGGCTTCAAGTACGGCCTGCCGGTCGACGCCGACCTGGTGGTCGACTGCCGCTTCCTGCCCAACCCGCACTGGGTCCCCGAGCTGCGCCCGTTCACCGGGCTCAACGAGGAGGTCTCCGCCTACGTCTTCGACCAGCCCGGCGCCAAGGAGTTCCTCAACCAGTACACGGAACTGCTCCATCTCGTCGCCGCCGGATACCGTCGCGAGGGCAAGCGCTACGTGACGATCGCCGTCGGCTGCACGGGCGGCAAGCACCGCTCGGTCGCCATGTCCGAGAAGCTCGCGGCCAGGCTCGCGACCGAAGGGATCGAGACCGTTCTGGTGCACCGGGACATGGGGCGCGAGTGACCAGCCGCAACCAGCGCCTGCGCCGACTGCGCAGAGCCACCTCCGCGCTGTCCGGCCGCAAACGCGGTACGCAGCCCAAGGTCGTCGCCCTCGGCGGCGGCCACGGGCTGTCCGCCTCGCTGGCGGCGCTCCGCCGGATCACCGGCGACCTCACGGCGGTGGTCACCGTCGCCGACGACGGTGGCTCCAGCGGTCGGCTCCGTGAGGAGCTGGGCGTGCTGCCGCCGGGCGATCTGCGCAAGGCGCTGGCCGCCCTGTGCGGCGACGACGACTGGGGCCAGACGTGGGCCCGGGTCATCCAGCACCGCTTCCAGTCCAAGGGCGACCTGCACGAGCACGCCGTCGGCAATCTGCTGATCGTCGCCCTGTGGGAGCAGCTCGGCGACCACGTCCAGGCCCTGGACCTGGTCGGCAGGCTCCTCGGTGCGCACGGCAGGGTGCTGCCCATGTCCGCCGTGCCGCTGGAGCTCCAGGCGCTCGTACGCGGACACGACCCGGCCCGCCCGGACGACGTGGACACGGTGCGCGGCCAGGCGACGGTGGCGTTGACCCCGGGCGAGGTGCAGTCCGTCCACGTCGTCCCGAACGACCCGCCGGCCGTCCCCGAGGCCGTCGCCGCGGTCCTGGACGCCGACTGGGTGGTGCTCGGCCCGGGGTCCTGGTTCTCCTCCGTGATCCCGCACCTGCTCGTCCCGGAACTGCTCGAAGCACTGGTCGAGACCAGGGCCCGCAAGGTCCTCTCGCTCAATCTCGCTCCGCAACCCGGCGAAACTGATGGCTTCTCCCCGCAGCGTCATTTGGAGGTTTTGGGACGACACGCCCCTAAACTCGCCATGGACGTGGTGCTGGCCGACGAAGCCGCCGTGCCCGATCGTGAGTCCCTCGTCGATGCCGCCAAGCGGCTCGGCGCCGCGGTCGAGCTGGCGCCGGTGGCCTCACCCGACGGCGTTCCGATCCATGATCCGGAGCTGTTGGCCGCCGCGTACGACCGTATTTTTCGGATGCATGGAAGGATCGGCCCATGGCGATGACGCCGGCGGTGAAGGACGAAGTCTCCCGGCTTCCGGTGACCCGGACCTGCTGCAGGAAGGCGGAGGTCTCGGCGATTCTTCGGTTCGCGGGAGGGCTCCACCTGGTGAGCGGCCGGATCGTGATCGAGGCGGAGCTGGACACCTCGATGGCGGCGCGTCGGCTGAAGCGGGACATCCTGGAGATCTTCGGGCACAGCTCGGAGCTGATCGTGATGGCCCCCGGCGGGCTGCGGCGCGGTTCCCGCTACGTCGTACGCGTGGTGGCCGGCGGCGACCAGCTGGCCCGCCAGACGGGCCTGGTGGACGGCCGCGGCCGTCCCATCCGCGGCCTGCCCCCGCAGGTGGTCTCGGGGGCCACCTGCGACGCCGAGGCCGCCTGGCGCGGTGCCTTCCTGGCGCACGGCTCGCTCACCGAACCCGGCCGCTCCTCCTCCCTGGAAGTGACATGTCCGGGTCCGGAGGCCGCGCTCGCCCTCGTCGGGGCGGCGCGCAGGCTCTCCATCGCGGCGAAGGCCCGCGAGGTGCGGGGCGTGGACCGGGTCGTCGTCCGTGACGGCGACGCGATCGGCGCCCTGCTCACCCGGCTCGGCGCCCACGACTCGGTGCTGGCCTGGGAGGAGCGGCGGATGCGCCGCGAGGTCCGCGCCACCGCCAACCGGCTCGCCAACTTCGACGACGCCAACCTGCGCCGCTCCGCGCGGGCCGCGGTCGCCGCGGGCGCCCGGGTCGGGCGCGCGCTGGAGATCCTGGGCGAGGACGTGCCCGAGCACCTCGCCGCGGCCGGCCGGCTGCGCATGGAGCACAAGCAGGCGTCCCTGGAGGAGCTGGGCGCGCTCGCCGACCCGCCGCTTACCAAGGACGCGGTCGCGGGCCGGATCCGCCGACTGCTGGCGATGGCCGACAAGAGGGCGCAGGACCTGGGGATCCCGGGCACCGAGTCCACTCTCAGTGACGAGCTCGCCGACGGTCTCGTGGGATGACCTGACAATCGCTTGGTGGGGTGAGCCGAAAGGCGAGAAACCGGCTGAATGCGGAACAGGCAACACACGTACGTGTATTGACGCTCCGTGACACCCACCCGATGAGCGGCCACGTTTCCGCAGGCCCGTACCCCTACCGTGGAGTACGGGCCTGCGCGGTTTCGTCCGGACCCGTTCGATGTCACTCCCCGCCCCTCGGAGAGGTAGGGTCGAAGGCGGTCGGGGACATCCGTATACAACTCGCCGATTCCTAGGAACCGGCGTACCTGACGAGGAGATCGGTTTCGTGACGATCCGCGTAGGCATCAACGGCTTCGGTCGCATCGGTCGTAACTACTTCCGCGCGCTGCTGGAGCAGGGGGCGGACATCGAGATCGTGGCTGTCAACGACCTGGGTGACACTGCGACCACGGCTCACCTTCTGAAGTACGACACCATCCTGGGTCGTCTGGAGGCCGAGGTCAGCCACACCGCCGACAGCATCACCGTCGGCGACCACACCATCAAGGTCCTCTCCGAGCGCAACCCGGAGCTCATCCCTTGGGGCGAGCTGGGCGTCGACATCGTCGTCGAATCGACCGGCATCTTCACCAAGAAGGCGGACGCCGAGAAGCACCTCGCCGGCGGCGCCAAGAAGGTCCTCATCTCGGCTCCGGCCAAGAACGAGGACATCACGATCGTGATGGGTGTCAACGAGGACGCCTACGACGCGGCCAACCACCACGTCATCTCCAACGCCTCCTGCACCACCAACTGCGTCGCGCCGATGGCGAAGGTCCTGGACGAGAACTTCGGCATCGTCAAGGGCCTGATGACGACGGTTCACGCGTACACCAACGACCAGCGCATCCTGGACTTCCCGCACTCGGACCTGCGCCGTGCCCGTGCAGCCGCGCAGAACATCATCCCGACGACCACCGGTGCCGCCAAGGCCACCGCCCTGGTGCTCCCTCAGCTCAAGGGCAAGCTCGACGGTCTCGCGATGCGGGTTCCCGTCCCGGACGGCTCGGTCACCGACCTCGTGGTCACGCTGGAGCGCGAGGTCACCCGTGACGAGGTCAACGCCGCCTTCCAGAAGGCGTCCGAGGAAGGCCCGCTCAAGGGCAAGCTGTTCTACACCGAGGACCCGATCGTTTCCTCGGACATCGTCTCGACCCCGGCGTCCTGCACCTTCGACTCCCTGCTGACCATGGCGGAGGGCTCGCAGGTGAAGATCATCGGTTGGTACGACAATGAGTGGGGCTACTCGAACCGCCTCGTCGACCTGACCGTCTTCGTCGGCAGCCGTCTCTGACCGTCCGGTCGGCAGTCACCTCGATGTGAGTACGGGGCTCGAACGGCGCACCGGCGCGCCGTTCGAGCCCCGTCGCATGTTCTCTCGTCCTCCAAGGAGTCCAGCAGGAATGAAGACGATCGACGAACTCCTCGCCGAAGGGGTCACCGGCAGGCGCGTATTCGTCCGCGCCGACCTCAACGTGCCGCTGAGCGGCACCACCATCACCGACGACGGACGCATCCGCGCCGTCGCGCCGACCGTGGAGAAGCTCGCCGCGGCAGGCGCACGGGTTGTCGTCGCCTCGCACCTGGGCCGCCCCAAGGGCGCTCCCGACCCGGCGTTCTCCCTGGCGCCCGCCGCCGTCCGGCTCGGCGAGATCATCGGGGCCGACGTGGCCTTCGCGACCGACACGGTCGGCGAGTCCGCGCGCGCCACGGTCGCCGCGCTCGCCGACGGCCGGGTCGCCGTCCTGGAGAACCTCCGCTTCAACCCCGGCGAGACGTCCAAGGACGACGCCGAGCGCGGCGAGTTCGCCGACCGGCTCGCCGAACTCGCCGACGTGTACGTGGGCGACGGCTTCGGCGCGGTGCACCGCAAGCACGCCTCGGTCTTCGACCTTCCCGCCCGGCTCCCGCACGCCGCCGGCGACCTGATCGCCACCGAGGTCGGCGTCCTGAAGAAGCTCACCGAGAACGTCGAGCGTCCGTACGCCGTCGTGCTCGGCGGCTCCAAGGTCTCCGACAAGCTCGGCGTGATCGACCACCTGCTGGAGCGTGCCGACCGCATCCTCATCGGCGGCGGCATGGCGTACACCTTCCTCAAGGCCAAGGGCCACGAGGTCGGCAGCTCCCTCCTCCAGGAGGAGCAGATCCCGGTGGTGCTGGAGTACCTGAAGCGTGCCGAGGACAAGGGCGTGGAGTTCGTGCTCCCCGTCGACGTGGTCGTTTCCGAGCAGTTCCCCGACCTCGGGGCCAAGGCCCCGACCGAGCACCGCACGGTGCCCGCGGACGCCATCCCGGCCGGTTTCATGGGCCTCGACAACGGCCCCGAGACCAATCGGCTGTACGCCTCGAAGCTCGCCGACGCGGCCACCGTTTTCTGGAACGGCCCCATGGGTGTCTTCGAGCACCCCGACTACGCCGAGGGCACCAGGGCCGTGGCCCGGGCCCTCGCCGACTCCCCGGGCTTCACCGTGGTGGGCGGCGGCGACTCCGCCGCGGCCGTCCGCACCCTGGGCTTCGACGACAACGCATTCGGACACATCTCGACCGGTGGTGGCGCCAGCCTCGAATACCTCGAGGGCAAGACGCTTCCCGGCCTCGCCGCTCTGGAGGACTGAACTTTCATGACCACCCGCACCCCGCTGATGGCGGGCAACTGGAAGATGAACCTCAACCACCTGGAGGCCATCGCCCACGTCCAGAAGCTCGCCTTCGCCCTGGCGGACAAGGACTACGACGCCGTCGAGGTCGCCGTCCTGGCGCCCTTCACCGACCTGCGCTCCGTACAGACCCTGGTCGACGGCGACAAGCTGCGGATCAAGTACGGCGCCCAGGACATCTCGGCGCACGATTCCGGCGCGTACACCGGTGAGATCTCCGGACCGATGCTCGCCAAGCTGAAGTGCACCTACGTCGCCGTCGGGCACAGCGAGCGCCGCCAGTACCACGGCGAGACCGACGAGCTCTGCAACGCCAAGGTGAAGGCCGCCTACAAGCACGGCCTGACCCCGATCCTCTGCGTCGGCGAGGAGCTGCCCGTCCGCGAGGCGGGCAACCACGTCCCGCACACCCTCGCCCAGGTTGACGGCGGGCTGAAGGACCTGCCCGCCGAGCAGGCCGAGTCGATCGTGATCGCGTACGAGCCGGTCTGGGCGATCGGCACCGGCAAGGTGTGCGGCGCCGACGACGCGCAGGAGGTCTGCGCGGCGATCCGCGGGCGCCTCGCCGAGCTGTACTCCCAGGAGCTGGCCGACAAGGTCCGCATCCAGTACGGCGGCTCCGTGAAGTCCGGGAACGTCGCCGAGATCATGGAGAAGCCCGACGTGGACGGCGCCCTGGTCGGCGGTGCCTCGCTCGACACCGACGAGTTCGTCAAGATCGTCCGCTTCCGCGACCAGTGAGTATGCGGTAGCGCGGATCCGTCGTACCCTTGCGGGGGCCGGGAAGGGCTCAGCCTCCCGGCCCCCGTTGCTCGCACATGCAGTCCAGAGGACTCCGGAAAGTAGGGACCAGCCGTGATTTTGGGGTTCGAGATCGCCCTGATCGTCTTCAGCCTGCTGCTGATGCTGCTGGTGCTGATGCACAAGGGGAAGGGCGGCGGCCTCTCCGACATGTTCGGTGGCGGCATGCAGTCGTCCGTGGGTGGCTCCTCGGTCGCGGAGCGCAACCTCGACCGGATCACGGTGGTCGTGGGACTGCTCTGGTTCGCGTGCATCGTCGTGCTCGGTCTGCTGATCAAGCTGGACAACTGACGCGTCGTGAGCGAATCCCGGTGAGGGTGTAACTCCTTTCACTGGACGCGCGTTGGGCCTTACGTAGACTGGGGCATCTTCGAGCACCATCACGCAGGGGAGTTACGACCGTGGCAAGTGGCAACGCGATCCGGGGGAGCCGGGTCGGGGCGGGGCCGATGGGGGAGGCCGAGCGGGGCGAGTCCGCGCCGCGTCTCCGCATCTCCTTCTGGTGCTCGAACGGGCACGAGACGCAGCCGAGCTTCGCCAGTGACGCGCAGGTACCCGAGACGTGGGACTGCCCGCGCTGTGGTTTCCCGGCCGGCCAGGACCGGGACTGCCCGCCCGACCCGCCGCGCACCGAGCCGTACAAGACGCACCTCGCGTACGTGCGCGAGCGGCGCAGCGACGCGGACGGCGAGGCCATCCTCGCCGAGGCCCTGGCGAAACTCCGGGGCGAGATCTGAAATCCACCGGCCGGGTACCCATGGGGGCCCGGCCGGAGTGCATCCACCGGTGCCGCACCTCGTCGTCGCCTCGTCGGCCCCTTCGATCAATTAGGTTGGGGACCCGGCGGGGCATCTGCAATCACGAGAAGAAGTGGGCCGACAACCGGGATGAACACACCGAACCGAACCAGTCTCAACCGGACCCCCGAATGGGCGGCTCTGGGCAAGCACCGTGAGCAGCTCGGGGAAACGCATCTGCGGCAGCTCTTCGCGGACGATCCGGAGCGCGGCGCCCGATACACCCTCCAGGTCGGCGACCTCTACATCGACTACTCCAAGCACCTGGTCGACGACACGGCGCTGCGTCTCCTGCGCGACCTCGCCGCCGCCACCGGAGTGGCGCAGCTGCGGGACGCGATGTTCCGCGGCGAGAAGATCAACACCACCGAGGACCGCGCCGTCCTGCACACGGCGTTGCGCGCCCCGCGCGACGCGGTGATCGAGGTCGACGGTGAGAACGTGGTGCCGGGCGTGCACGCGGTGCTCGACAAGATGGCGGCGTTCTCCGACCGCGTCCGGTCGGGTGAGTGGACCGGTCACACCGGCAAGCGCATCAGGAACGTCGTCAACGTCGGCATCGGCGGTTCCGACCTCGGCCCCGCCATGGCCTACGAGGTGCTGCGCTCCTTCGCCGACCGCTCGCTCACCGTCCGCTTCGTGTCCAACGTGGACGGCGCCGACCTCCACGAGGCGGTGCGCGACCTCGACCCCGCCGAGACGCTGTTCGTCATCGCGTCGAAGACCTTCACCACGATCGAGACCATCACCAACGCGACCTCCGCCCGCAACTGGCTGCTGACCGGCCTGAACGCCGGTCAGGAAGCGGTCGCCAAGCACTTCGTGGCGCTGTCCACCAACGCCGGCGAGGTCGCGGACTTCGGCATCGACACCGCCAACATGTTCGAGTTCTGGGACTGGGTCGGCGGTCGCTACTCGTACGACTCCGCCATCGGCCTCTCGCTGATGATCGCGATCGGCCCGGAGCGGTTCCGCGAGATGCTCGACGGCTTCCACCTCGTCGACGAGCACTTCCGCACCGCCCCCGCCGAGGCCAACGCTCCTTTGCTGATGGGCCTGTTGGGCGTCTGGTACGGGGCCTTCCTCGACGCCCAGTCGCATGCCGTGCTGCCGTACAGCCACTATCTGTCCAAGTTCACCGCGTACTTGCAGCAGCTGGACATGGAGTCCAACGGCAAGTCCGTGGACCGGGACGGCCGCCCTGTCGAGTGGCAGACCGGACCGGTCGTCTGGGGCACCCCCGGCACCAACGGGCAGCACGCCTACTACCAGCTGATCCACCAGGGCACCAAGGTCATCCCGGCGGACTTCATCGGCTTCGCCGAGCCGGTCGAGGACCTGCTGCCCGGTCTGGTCGCCCAGCACGATCTGCTGATGGCCAACTTCTTCGCGCAGACCCAGGCGCTGGCCTTCGGCAAGACGCCGGACGAGGTCCGTGCCGAAGGCGTCGCCGAGGAACTCGTGCCGCACAAGACCTTCAAGGGCAACCACCCGACGACGACGATCCTCGCCGACCGGCTGACCCCGTCCGTCCTCGGCCAGCTCATCGCGCTCTACGAGCACAAGGTCTTCGTCCAGGGAGCCGTCTGGAACATCGACTCCTTCGATCAGTGGGGCGTCGAACTCGGCAAGGTCCTCGCCAAGCGGATCGAGCCGGTGCTGACCGACGGCAGCGGCGGCGAGGGGCTGGACAGCTCCACCGCGGCCCTCGTCGGGGCGTACCGCGCCCGCAGGGGGCGTTGAGCCGGTGAGCGAGGGGGAGCGGACGGTGCGGCTGAGGCCGCCGAACAACACCCTGCACCCGAGGGCGGTCGACTGGTGGCGCGCCCAGTGGCTGCTGCTGACCGCGCTACCGGTGGTGGTCCTCGTCGTACTGGGCGTGCTCATCGAGCCCGCCAGGTTCTGGCTGCTGCTGCCCGCCGCGGTTCTCGCGGTGCTCGGTGCCGGCTGCGCCGTCCTCTTCCCGCTCTGGTGGTTCCGTACCCACCGCTGGGAGGTCACCGACGAAGCCGTGTACGTCAGGACGGGCCTCCTGTGGCAGGAGTGGCGGATCGCCCCGATGTCCCGCATCCAGACCGTGGACACCGTGCGCGGACCGCTCGAACAGCTCTACCGGCTCGCCACCGTCACCGTGACCACCGCCTCGTCCAAGGGCGCGGTACGGATCGCGGGACTGGGGCACGAGTCGGCGGCCGAGCTGGCCGAACGCCTGACCAGGATCACCCAGGACACCCCCGGGGACGCCACATGAGCACGGAGGCGGCCGTTCCGCCGCCCGGAGCGGGCGACGACGGCGTCGACACCGATGCCACCGGTGCGGTGACGGCGACCGGCGACGGCACCGACTGGCGGCGGCTGGACCGGCGCACGGTCTTCGTCAGCGCGTTGCTCACGGCCGGTGTCGCGGTCGGGGCGTCCGTGCCCGTCACGCTCGGGCTCTCCGGGCGGTTCGGGTTCGGGGCGGCGGTGGCCCTGGTGGTGGCCGGTGCCCTCGCGCTGGTCGGCTGCGCCGCGGCGGGCGACTACGTGCGGTGGCGCCGCACCCGTTACCGTGTCGGTGCCGAACGGGTCGACCTGCACACGGGGCTGCTCATGGTCAAGAAGCGCTCGCTGGCCCGTGAGCGCGTCCGCAGCGTCGATCTCACCGCCCATCTGCTGCAACGGGTCCTCGGCCTGGTCACCGTCCGCATCGGTACCGGCGAGCACTCCGGCAACGACTCCACCCTGGAACTCGACCCGGTCGCCCGGACCGAGGGCGAACGGCTCCGCCGCGAACTGCTGGAGCGCGCGGACACGGGCGCCCCGGGCACCCATCGCGAGGGCGAGCTCGCCGTCCTGGACCCGCGCTGGATCCGCTACGCGCCGGTGTCGTTCGTCGCCCCGGCGCTCGGCGGCGCGGCGGCCGGTGCGGTGATGCAGGTCAGTGACTGGTTCGGGGCGCAGGGCAAGGTCATCGGCTGGATCGGCGACCGGTTCCGGGACACCGCGCTGCCGGCCGTGATCGGGGTCGTCGCCCTCGCCGTGCTGGCCGCCGGTGTCGTCGGCGCGCTCGGTCTGTGGATCGAGATGTGGTGGAACTACCGGCTGGAGCGCGAACCGGGCGGCACCCTGCGCATCCGGCGCGGGCTGCTGACCTCACGTTCCGTCTCCATCGAGGAACGACGGCTGCGCGGTGTCGATCTCGTCGAACCGCTCGGTGTCCGGCTGTTCGGTGCCGCCCGGGTCGACGCGATCACCACCGGACTCGCCAAGGACGACGAGGAGCGGCACCGCGACCAGGACACCCTGCTGCCCGTCGCGCCCCGGTCCGTGGCCGACACGGTGGCCGCCGACGTCCTGCGCGAGGCCGTCTCCCCGACCGGTGCCGCGCTGACCGCTCACCCCATGGCGGCGCGGGGGCGGCGGCTGCGCCGGGCCCTGTGGGCCGTCGCCGTGCCCGTGCTCGTCCTGGTCGTGCTGGGGCTGCTGCTGACTCCTGTCCTGCTGTGGGTGGCGCTCGCCTGCGCGGTCGTGGGGCTGCCGCTCGGGCTGTTCCTGGCCCGGGACGCCTACCGGGGCCTGGGGCACGCGCTCAGCGGCGACTACCTGGTGGTCCGGTCCGGCACGCTCAGGCGTTCCACCGCCGCGCTGGAGCGGGCCGGGGTCATCGGCTGGACGGTCCGGCAGACGTATTTCCAGCGGCGGTCCGGGGTGATCGGCATCACCGCGACCACGGCCGCCGGGGCGGGCGCGTACACGGCGTACGACGCCGACGAGAGCGAGGGCCTGGACTTCGCCTCCCGGGCCGTCCCGGGCCTGCTGGAGCCCTTCCTGGAGCGCACCCCGCCCACCGGCTGAGACCGCGAGGACGGCCCCGCTTCCGGTACGGGCCGGGACCGCGAGGACGGCCCCGCTTCCGGTACGGGCCGGGACCGCGAGGACGGTGTGCCCCGCGCGGCCCCGCTTCCGGTACGTCCGCGGCCCGGCCGCCTTCCGGAACGCCCGCGGGCCCGGTCGCTCCGAGGAGCGGACCGGGCCCGCGGGCGTCGATGCCGGGAACCGATCAGGACGAGGCCGGCGGATACAGGGCGCGCGGCAGCCGCGAGGCCGCCGCCGCGTCCAGCAGCCACAGCGTCCGGGCGCGTCCGTACGCACCGGCCGCCGGGGCCTGGATCTCCCCGGCGCCCGAGAGAGCGATCTCCGCGGCCTCCGCCTTGTCCTCGCCCGCGGCGAGCAGCCACACCTCGCGCGCGGCCCGGATCGCGGGCAGCGTCAGCGAGACGCGGGTGGGCGGCGGCTTGGGTGCGCCGTGCACACCGACGACGGTGCGCTCGGTCTCCCGTACCGCGGGCAGCTCCGGGAAGAGCGAAGCGACATGCGTGTCCGGGCCGACGCCCAGCATCAGCACGTCGAACGTCGGCACCGGCCCGTGGTCCTCCGGACCGGCCGCGGCGGCCAGCTCGGTGGCGTACGCGGCCGCCGCCGTATCGGCGTCGTTGCCCCAGGGGCCGTCCGACGCGGGCATGGCGTGCACCCGCGACGGGTCCAGCGGCACCGTGTCCAGCAGTGCCTCACGGGCCTGCGTGACATTGCGCTCCGGGTCGCCCTCCGGCAGGAACCGCTCGTCGCCCCACCACAGGTCGAGCCGCGACCAGTCGATCGCGTCCCGGGCGGGCGCGGCGGCGAGGGCGGCCAGCAGACCGTTGCCGTTGCGTCCGCCGGTGAGGACCACCGAGGCGTGACCGCGCGCGGCCTGGGCGTCCACCACCTTCGTGATCAGCCGGGCCGCGGCGGCCTGTGCCATCAGCTCCTTGTCGCGGTGCACGACGAGTTGAGGGACACTCACTTCGACGCCGCCTTCTTGGCCGGGGACTTGGCCGCGGCCTTCTTCGCGGCGGCCGGGGCGGGGGCGGCCCCGGCGGGCTCCGGGTCGGCCGGCTTCGGATCGGCGGGCTTCGAGCCCTCCGCCTTCGGACGCGCCGGCCCGCCGAGCTTGTCCACGCCGAACTTCACCGTCGCCTCATAGGTGTTGTCCGGGTCCAGACGCCGCAGCTCCTCGGCGAGCAGTTCGGCGGTGTCCCGCCGCTTGAGCGCCACCGCGCGGTCCGGCTGGCCCTCCATCGAAAGCGTGGCCATCGACCCGTCCGGCCGGTCCAGGACGATGACACCGCTCCTGGTCTCCATCCGCACGGCCGTCAGGCCGGGACCGTCGGACTGGGCGCGCTCGACCGGGACGCCGAGCCGGTCCGCCAGCCACATGGCGAGCAGCTCGCAGCTCGGGTTCTCCGACTCGCCCTCGACCGTCGCCGAGACGATCTCGGCGTGCTGCTGGTCGAGCGCGGCGGCCAGCATCGAGCGCCACGGCGTGACGCGGGTCCAGGCCAGGTCGGTGTCGCCGGGGGCGTACGACCGGGCGCGCAGGGTGATCTCGTCGCAGGGGTGCTCGGCCGAGTAGGCGTCCGTGATCCGGCGCTGCGCGAGCGCGCCCAGCGGGTCCTTCGCCGGCTCGGCGGGCGCGTCCTGCGGCCACCAGACCACGACCGGGGCGTCCGGCAGCAGCAGCGGCAGGACGACCGACTGGGCGTGGTTGGCCAGCTCGCCGTGGAGGCGCAGCACGACCGTCTCGCCCGTGCCTGCGTCGGAGCCGACCCGCACCTCTGCGTCGAGCCGGGCGTCGCGGCGGCTGCGCGGCGAGCGGCTGAGCCGCTTGATCACCGCGATGATCCGCGAGGGGTGCTCGCGCGAGGCGTCACCGGCCGACTTGAGGGCGTCGTACGCGTTCTCCTCGTCGGTGACGATGACCAGGGTCAGCACCATGCCGATGGCCGGGGTGCCGATGGCACGCCTGGCCGACACCAGCGCCTGGTTGATCTTGCTGGAGGTGGTCTCCGTGAGGTCGATCTTCATGGCCGGCGCCAGCTCCGTCCGTCTCGTGCGAGCATCTCGTCCGCCTCGGCCGGGCCCCACGTGCCCGCCGGGTACTGCGCGGGCTTGCCGTGCTCGGCCCAGTACTCCTCGATCGGGTCGAGGATGTTCCAGGAGAGCTCGACCTCCTGGTGCCGCGGGAAGAGGTTGGCGTCGCCGAGCAGCACGTCGAGGATGAGCCGCTCGTACGCCTCCGGGCTCGACTCGGTGAAGGACTCGCCGTACGCGAAGTCCATCGTGACGTCCCGGACCTCCATCGAGGTGCCGGGCACCTTGGAGCCGAACCGGACGGTCACGCCCTCGTCCGGCTGGACCCGGATGACCAGGGCGTTGCCGCCCAGCTCCTCCGTCGCGCCGGACTCGAACGGCAGATACGGGGCGCGCTTGAAGACGACCGCGATCTCCGTGACCCGGCGGCCGAGCCGCTTTCCGGTACGGAGGTAGAACGGCACGCCCGCCCAGCGGCGGTTGTTGATCGTCAGCTTGATCGCGGCGAAGGTGTCGGTCGTCGACCCGGGGTCGATGCCGTCCTCCTCCAGATAGCCGGGGACCTCCTCGCCGCCCTGCCAGGCGTGCGCGTACTGGCCGCGCACCGTGTGCTTGCCCAGGTCCTCCGGCAGTTCCACGGCCGCGAGCACCTTGAGCTTCTCGGCCACCAGGGCCTTGGGGTGGAAGGAGCCGGGCTCCTCCATCGCGGTCAGCGCCAGCAACTGGAGCAGGTGGTTCTGGATGACGTCACGGGCGGCGCCGATGCCGTCGTAGTAACCGGCCCGGCCGCCGATGCCGATGTCCTCGGCCATCGTGATCTGGACGTGGTCGACGTACGACCTGTTCCAGATCGGCTCGAACATCGTGTTGGCGAACCGCAGCGCCAGGATGTTCTGGACCGTCTCCTTGCCGAGGTAGTGGTCGATCCTGAAGACCTCGTTGGGCGGGAAGACGTCGTGCACGATCCGGTTGAGCTCCTGCGCGCTCTGCAGGTCGTGTCCGAAGGGCTTCTCGATGACGGCACGCCGCCAGGAGCCCTCCTTCTGGTCGGCCAGCCCGTGCTTCTTGAGCTGCTGGACGACCTTGGGGAAGAACTTCGGCGGCACGGACAGGTAGAAGGCGAAGTTGCCGCCCGTGCCCTGTGCCTCGTCGAGTTCCTGGATCGTCGCCTTCAGCGTCTCGAACGCCTCGTCGTCGTCGAAGTTGCCCTGGACGAAGCGCATCCCCTGGATGAGCTGCTGCCAGACCTCCTCGCGGAACGGGGTGCGGGCGTGCTGCTTGACGGCGTCGTGGACCTCCTGTGCGAAGTCCTCGTCCTGCCACTCCCGGCGCGCGAAACCGACGAGCGAGAAGCCCGGCGGCAGCAGGCCGCGGTTGGCCAGGTCGTAGACGGCGGGCATCAGCTTCTTGCGGGACAAATCACCCGTGACGCCAAAGATCACCAGGCCCGACGGCCCCGCGATGCGCGGGAGCCGTCGATCCTGGGGGTCACGAAGCGGGTTGGCTCCGGGAACACCAGACAAGGTGGTCAGCCCTCCGAAGGGGCGAGGCGCTTGAGCTCCGCCTCGGTCGAGTTGAGCAGATCGATCCAGGACGTCTCGAACTTCTCGACACCCTCGTCCTCCAGCAACTGGACGACGTCGTCGTAGGAGATGCCGAGCTCCGCCAGGGCGTCGAGATCGGCGCGGGCCTGCTCGTAGGTGCCGGCGATGGTGTTGCCGGTGATCCGCCCGTGGTCGGCGGTGGCGTCCAGGGTGGCCTCGGGCATGGTGTTGACCGTGCCGGGGGCGACCAGTTCGTCGACGTACAGGGTGTCCTTGTACGCGGGGTCCTTGACGCCGGTCGAGGCCCACAGCGGACGCTGCTTGTTGGCCTGCGCCTTGTCCAGGGCGGCCCAGCGCTCCGAGCCGAACACCTGCTCGTACGCCTGGTAGGCGAGGCGGGCGTTGGCGAGCGCCGCCTTGCCCCTGAGCGCCTCGGCCTCGGGGGTGCCGATGGTGTCGAGCCGCTTGTCGATCTCGGTGTCCACCCGGGACACGAAGAACGACGCCACCGAGTAGATCTTGGACAGGTCCAGGCCCGCGGCCTTGGCCTTCTCCAGTCCCGCCAGGTAGGCGTCCATGACCTCGCGGTAGCGCTCCAGCGAGAAGATCAGCGTGACGTTGACGCTGATGCCCTTGCCGATGACCTCGGTGATCGCCGGGAGACCGGCCTTCGTCGCCGGGATCTTGATGAGCGTGTTGGGCCGGTCCACCAGCCAGGCCAGCTGCTTGGCCTCGGCGACGGTGGCGGCGGTGTGGTGGGCCAGACGCGGGTCCACCTCGATGGAGACCCGGCCGTCCTGGCCGTCCGTGGCGTCGAAGACGGGGCGCAGGATGTCCGCCGCGTCCCGCACGTCGGCCGTCGTGATCATGCGGATGGCCTCGTCGACGGTGACCTTGCGGGTGGCGAGGTCGGTCAGCTGCTGCTCGTAGCCGTCACCGCTCGAAATCGCTTTCTGGAAGATCGACGGGTTGGTGGTGACGCCCACCACGTGCTGCTCGTCGATCAGCTCGGCCAGATTGCCCGACGTGATCCGCTTGCGCGACAGGTCGTCGAGCCAGATCGCCACGCCCTCGTCGGAGAGGCGCTTGAGTGCGTCTGTCATGAGAGTTGCATCTCCTACTTGTCTCTATAAGGGCGTCAGCGCGCGGCGGCGGCGAGAGATTCCCGCGCGGCGGCGGCGACGTGCTCGCCGGTGAAGCCGAACTCACGGAAGAGGATCTTGGCGTCGGCCGAGGCACCGAAGTGCTCCAGCGAGACGATCCGGCCGGCGTCCCCGACGTACCGGTGCCAGGTCAGGCCGATGCCGGCCTCGACCGCGACCCGCGCCTTCACCGACGGCGGCAGGACGCTGTCCTTGTACGCCTGGTCCTGCTCCTCGAACCACTCGACCGACGGCATCGACACCACACGGGTCGGGATGCCGGCCGCCTGCAGCTCCTCGCGCGCCTCGACGGCGAGGTGCACCTCGGAGCCCGTGCCGATCAGCAGCACCTCGGGCGACGTGCGCCGCCCTTCGGGTCCTTCGGCCTCCAGGAGCACGTAACCGCCCTTGGCCGCGTCCTCGTTCGCCTCGTACGTCGGCACGCCCTGGCGGGTCAGCGCCAGACCGTGCGGGGTGCCCTTGCCGAACACCTTGGTGTGGCGGCGCATGATCTCGCGCCACGCGACGGCGGTCTCGTTGGCGTCGGCCGGACGGACGATGTTCAGGCCCGGGATGGCGCGCAGCGAGGCCAGGTGCTCCACCGGCTGGTGGGTCGGGCCGTCCTCGCCGAGACCGATCGAGTCGTGCGTCCACACGTACGTCACCGGCAGGTGCATCAGCGCGGAGAGCCGTACGGCGTTGCGCATGTAGTCGGAGAACACCAGGAAGGTGCCGCCGTAGACACGGGTGTTGCCGTGCAGCGCGATGCCGTTCATGGCCGCGGCCATGGCGTGCTCGCGGATGCCGAAGTGGATCGTGCGGCCGTACGGGTCCGCGCCGGGCAGCGGGTTGCCCACGGGGAGGAACGACGACGTCTTGTCGATCGTCGTGTTGTTCGAGCCCGCCAGGTCGGCGGAGCCGCCCCACAGCTCGGGGACGATCTCGCCGAGCGACTGGAGCACCTTGCCGGAGGCGGCGCGGGTGGCCACGCTCTTGCCGGGCTCGAAGACCGGGAGCCTGTCCTCCCAGCCCGCGGGCAGCTCGCCGGCGGAGATCCGGTCGAACTCGGCGGCGCGCTCCGGGTTGGCGGTGCGCCACGCGGCGAGGGACTTCTCCCACTCGGCCCGGGCCTCACGGCCCCGGTCCAGCGCCTTGCGGGTGTGCGCGATGACCTCGTCGGAGACCTCGAAGGACTTCTCGGGGTCGAAGCCGAGGACCTTCTTCGTCGCGGCGACCTCCTCCTCGCCCAGCGCCGAACCGTGCGACGCCTCGGTGTTCTGGGCGTTCGGGGCGGGCCAGGCGATGATCGAGCGGGCGGCGATGAAGGACGGCCGCCCGGTCTCGGCCCTGGCGGCCTCCAGCGCCCGGTGCAGACCCGCCGGGTCCAGGTCGCCGCTGGGCAGCTGCTCGACGCGCTGGACGTGCCAGCCGTACGCCTCGTACCGCTTCAGGGTGTCCTCGGAGACCGCGGTCTCCGTGTCGCCCTCGATCGAGATGTGGTTGTCGTCCCACAGCAGGACCAGGTTGCCGAGCTTCTGGTGCCCCGCCAGCGAGGACGCCTCCGCGGCGATGCCCTCCTGGAGGCAGCCGTCACCCGCGACGACCCACACCATGTGGTCGAACGGGGAGGTGCCGGGGGCCGCCTCCGGGTCGAACAGACCGCGCTCGTAGCGGGAGGCCATCGCCATGCCCACGGCGTTGGCGACGCCCTGGCCCAGCGGGCCCGTGGTCGTCTCCACGCCCGCGGTGTGCCCGTACTCCGGGTGGCCCGGGGTCTTGGAGCCCCAGGTCCGGAAGGACTTGAGATCGTCGAGCTCCAGGCCGTAGCCGGCCAGGTAGAGCTGGATGTAGAGGGTCAGGCTGCTGTGGCCGGCAGAGAGCACGAACCGGTCGCGGCCGGTCCACTCCGGGTCGGCGGGGTCGTGCCGCATCACCTTCTGGAAGAGGGTGTACGCGGCGGGAGCCAGGCTCATCGCCGTGCCCGGGTGGCCGTTTCCGACCTTCTGAACGGCGTCGGCGGCGAGGACGCGAGCGGTGTCCACGGCCCGCTGGTCCACTTCGGTCCACTGGAGATCTGTGGTGGTCGGCTTGGTGCTCACCCTGAGTCAGGGCTCCTCTCCACTGTTGTCAACCGGTGACTGTGACCGCACCGGGGATTCCGGTGTCTGTGACCGCACCGGGATGGTCGAGCCTACCTGTGTCGGAACGCGCATTTTCCGCTGCTTTCCAGGGTGTGGGCGGCCCGGCGGGTCCGCCTCCCGTATGAGCGCAGGGGCTCACTTCTGCGCCGCTCCGGTGAGCGGGCGAGGGCCCTTCCGTGCCGCTCCGGTGAGCGGGGTTCCGCGCTTCCGTGTCCGCTTCGACGAGTGGCGTCCGGCGCTCGCGCGGCGCTCCCGCGGGCGAGGCCGCGGGAGCCTGTCCCGTACCGGTACGCACGCCGGACCGTCCGTCCGCGTGCCGATCCGGTGGGCGTGTCCCGCCGGGGTGCGCGGGGACACGGCGCCCGGAGGTGCGCGGAGTGTGCCGCTCCGGTGGCCTCCCGCATCGCCGCGAGGGGTGCCCGTCGTCGCCTCGACACCGCCGTGACGGGCATGATTCCCCGCTTCCGCGCGACGCCAACACGATCCGACCCCCACGAAGGACGGCATGTTCCCAACGTCTACAGTGGTCTGGTTCGCGCAAGTCTTTACCGGGTCCTCACGCCCGGAGCTTGCTGGATTTCTCTGTCAGGGGTGTGCGTGACGGCCGTCGAGTCCCGACCCGCAGGGGTCGCCTTGACTTCCAGCCCGGGGGGCCATCGCCCGTTCGGGACTCGTGTCAAGGCATTCGTGGCGCTGACCAAGCCTCGGATCATCGAGCTGCTGCTGATCACCACCGTGCCGGTGATGTTCCTGGCGGCCCAGGGCGTACCCGATCTGTGGCTCGTGCTCACGACCACCATCGGCGGATTCCTCTCCGCGGGCGGCGCCAACGCGCTCAACATGTACATCGACCGCGACATCGACGCGGTGATGCACCGTACGTCGCAGCGCCCGCTGGTCACCGGCATGGTGAGCCCGCGCGAGTGCCTGGCCTTCGGCATCGTCCTCGCGGTGGTCTCCACGGTCTGGCTCGGGCTGCTGGTCAACTGGCTGTCGTCCGCGCTCGCGCTCGGCGCTCTGCTGTTCTACGTCGTGGGCTACACGCTGGTGCTGAAGCGGCGTACCGCGCAGAACATCGTCTGGGGCGGCATCGCGGGCTGCATGCCGGTCCTCATCGGCTGGTCGTCCGTGACGAACTCGATGTCGTGGGCCGCGGTCATCCTCTTCGTCGTGATGTTCTTCTGGACGCCGCCGCACTACTGGCCGCTCTCGATGAAGGTCAAGGACGACTACGCCCGCGCCGGTGTTCCGATGCTCCCGGTGATCACGACCAACCGCGTGGTGGCCCGCCAGATCGTGCTCTACAGCTGGGCGATGGTGATCGTCTCGCTGCTGCTGACCCCGCTCGGCTACACCGGCTGGTTCTACACCGCGGTGGCGCTGCTGACCGGCGGCTTCTGGCTCTGGGAGGCGCATGCCCTGCTCAACCGGGCCAAGGCGGGAGTGACCGGCGCGAAGCTCAAGGAGATGCGGCTGTTCCACTGGTCGATCACCTACGTCTCGCTGCTCTTCCTCGCCGTGGCGATCGACCCCTTCCTGAGGTAGTCCCGCCCCGCTCCACCGAAGCGGTCCCGCCGACGGGCGGGGTACGTGGCCCACGCCACGTGCCCCGCCCGTCGCACGTCGTTCTACCCATCGGTAGCATCCTGACCATGGCAGAGACGGCTGAGACCCAGGTGGAGAGCGGCAAGCAGGCGGCCCGCGCGGAGCGCAGGGCGGCGAAGCTCGCCAAGCAGATCGGTGCCTTCTCCAAGGCGCACGGCGGCGCGGAGGGGCAGCTCGCCTACATCGGGCAGATGGGCGCCCGCATCGTTCTCGTGGGCGAGGACGGCGGCTGGGGCGATCTGGTCGCCCCTTCGTACGCGGTCGCCGAGAGCGCCGCCCGGAAGGCCGGGATCACGATGCACGAGTCCTTCGACGGGGAGCTCGCGGCGAAGGTCCGCACCGGCCCGTACGAGTGGACGCGGATGGCCGGGATCCAGGTGGGCGGCCCGTCCAACAAGGGCTGAGAGCGGCCCCGATACGTCTGTACGCCGATGCCG
>NZ_LIXJ01000002.1:207833-571852 GCF_001905795.1 Streptomyces sp. CB01580 | reverse complement strand
TGCCGGGAGCGGCACTAGGCGAGGCCCAGCTTCTCGGCGGCGGTGGCCGCGTCGACCGGGACCGTGACCGGCTGCGGGGCGCCCGCGACGGCCCAGTCGGGGTCCTTGAGGCCGTTGCCGGTGACCGTGCAGACGATCTTCTGGCCGGGGTCGACCTTGCCCTGCTCCGCGGCCTTCAGCAGACCGGCGACCGACGCGGCCGAGGCGGGCTCCACGAAGACGCCCTCCTGGGAGGCCAACAGCCGGTACGCGGACAGAATCTGGCGGTCCGTCACCTCATCGATGAAACCACCCGATTCGTCCCGGGCGTTCAGCGCGAACTGCCAGGAGGCGGGGTTGCCAATCCGGATCGCGGTGGCGACGGTCGACGGGTCCTTGACGACCTCGCCGCGGACGATGGGCGCGGAACCCGACGCCTGGAAGCCCCACATGCGCGGGGTGTGCGAGGCCATGCCGTCCGCGGCGTACTCCTTGTAGCCCTTCCAGTACGCGGTGATGTTGCCCGCGTTGCCGACCGGGAGGACGTGGATGTCGGGAGCGTCGCCGAGGGCGTCGACGATCTCGAACGCGGCGGTCTTCTGGCCCTCGATGCGGACCGGGTTGACCGAATTGACCAGCGCCACCGGGTAGTTGTCCGAAAGTGAACGGGCCAGCGTCAGGCAGTCGTCGAAATTGCCGTCCACCTGGAGGATCTTGGCGCCGTGCACCAGCGCCTGCCCCATCTTGCCGAGCGCGATCTTGCCCTGCGGTACGAGGACGGCGCAGACCATGCCGGCCCGGACCGCGTACGCGGCGGCGGAGGCGGAGGTGTTGCCGGTGGAGGCGCAGATGACGGCACGCGCGCCCTCCTCCTTGGCGCGGGTGATCGCCATCGTCATCCCGCGGTCCTTGAACGAACCGGTGGGGTTGGCGCCCTCGACCTTGAGGTGCACCTCGCAGCCCGTGCGCTCGGAGAGGACCTGGGCGGGGACGAGCGGCGTGCCGCCCTCACGAAGCGTGACGACCGGCGTCGTTTCCGTGACCGGGAGCCGGTCCCGGTACTCCTCGATGATGCCGCGCCACTGGTGGATGCCCTTGCTGGTCATGGGTCCTTACTCCCCTTCAACACGCATGATGCTGGCGACACCGCGCACGGTGTCGAGCTTGCGCAGCGCCTCGACGGTCGCCGAGAGGGCGGCATCGGGCGCGCGGTGGGTGACGACGACGAGGGACGCCTCGCCGCCGTCCTGTGCGGCGGCGGCCGCGTCGACGCCGCTCGCGCTCCTGCCCTGCTGGCGGACCGTGTCGATCGACACGCCCTGCTCGGCGAAGACCGTCGCGACCTGGGCGAGCACGCCCGGCCGGTCGGCCACGTCGAGGCTGATGTGGTACCGCGTGACGACGTCGCCCATCGGGCTGACCGGCAGCCGCGTGTAGGCGGACTCGCCGGGGCCGGTGGTCTCGCCCAGCTTGTTGCGGCAGACCGCGACCAGGTCGCCGAGGACCGCGGACGCGGTCGGCGAGCCGCCCGCGCCGGGGCCGTAGAACATGAGCTGCCCGGCCGCCTCGGCCTCGACGAAGACCGCGTTGTACGCCTCGCGGACGGAGGCCAGGGGGTGGCTCAACGGGATCATCGCGGGGTGCACCCGCGCGGTGACGGAGTTCCCGTCGGCGGCGCGCTCGCAGATCGCGAGGAGCTTGACGGTGCAGCCCATGCGGCGGGCGGAGGCCATGTCGGCGGCCGTGACCTCGGTGATGCCCTCGCGGTGCACGTCACCGATCCTGACCCGGGTGTGGAAGGCGATACCGGCCAGGATCGCGGCCTTGGCGGCGGCGTCGAAACCCTCCACGTCGGCGGTCGGGTCGGCCTCCGCGTAGCCGAGCGCGGTGGCCTCGTCGAGCGCCTCGGAGTATCCGGCGCCGCTGGTGTCCATCCGGTCGAGGATGAAGTTGGTGGTGCCGTTCACGATGCCGAGGACCCGGTTCACCTTGTCGCCCGCGAGGGACTCGCGCAGCGGTCGCACCAGCGGGATCGCCCCGGCCACGGCGGCCTCGTAGTAGAGGTCCCTGCCGTGCTTCTCGGCGGCGGCATGCAGGGCCGCGCCGTCCTCGGCCAGCAGCGCCTTGTTCGCGGAGACGACGCTCGCCCCGTGCTCGAAGGCGGTGGTGATGAGCGTACGGGCGGGCTCGATGCCGCCGATGACCTCGACGACGACGTCGATGTCGCCCCGTTTGACCAGGGCCGTCGCATCGGTGGTGATCAGTGCGGGGTCGATGCCCTCGCGCACCCTGGAGGGACGCCGGACGGCGACACCGGCGAGCTCGACCGGCGCGCCGATGCGCGCGGCGAGGTCGTCGGCGTGCGTCGTCATGAGGCGCGCCACCTCTGAGCCGACCACTCCACAGCCCAGCAGCGCCACCTTCAGCGGACGCGTACGCATCATCCGACCTCGATTCCTCAACCTCTGATATCTGGACCAGTCTCACTCAACGGACGGGAGTTTCTGTCATACGTCCGGATCCTGAGACATCTATTTCATCAGCCGACATCGAGACGCAGGAGATCTTCCTCCGTCTCACGCCTGACGATCACACGCGCCTGCCCGTCGCGCACGGCGACGACGGGCGGACGCAGGGCATGGTTGTAGTTGCTCGCCATGGAGCGGCAGTACGCGCCGGTGGCGGGCACGGCGATCAGGTCGCCGGGTGCCAGGTCGGACGGCAGGAAGGCGTCCCTGACCACGATGTCGCCGCTCTCGCAGTGCTTGCCGACGACGCGGACGAGCATCGGTTCGGCGTCGGAGGCACGGGAGACGAGCGCCACACTGTACTCGGCGTCGTACAGAGCGGTGCGGATGTTGTCCGACATGCCGCCGTCGACACTGACGTACGTACGCAGCCCCTCCAGGGGCTTGATGGTGCCGACCTCGTACAGCGTGAACGCGGAGGGGCCGACGATGGCGCGCCCCGGCTCGACGGAGATCCTCGGGGTGGCGAGGCCGGCCGCCTCGCACTCGCGGGTGACGATGTCGCCGAGCGCCTTGGCGATCTCGTGCGGCTCGCGCGGGTCGTCGTCGGAGGTGTACGCGATGCCCAGCCCGCCGCCCAGGTCGATCTCGGGCAGTTCGACACCGTGCTCGTCGCGCACTGCGGCGAGCAGCCCCACCACGCGCCGGGCGGAGACCTCGAAGCCGGCCATGTCGAAGATCTGCGAGCCGATGTGCGAGTGGATTCCGATGAGTTCGAGCCCGTCGAGGGCGAGCGCCCGTCGCACCGCCTCGGCGGCCTCTCCCCCGGCCAGCGCGATCCCGAACTTCTGGTCCTCGTGCGCGGTCGCGATGAACTCGTGCGTGTGCGCCTCGACACCCACGGTCACCCGGATCTGTACGCGCTGCCGCTTGCCGAGCCGCTGAGCCACGTGGGCGACGCGGGCGATCTCCTGGAAAGAGTCGAGCACGATCCGCCCGACACCGACGGTGACCGCCCGCTCGATCTCCGCGACGGTCTTGTTGTTGCCGTGGAAGGCGATGCGCTCGGCGGGCATCCCCGCGTCCAGCGCGCAGGTCAGCTCGCCGCCGGAGCAGACGTCGAGGTTGAGGCCCTCCTCCTTGAGCCAGCGCACGACGGCCCGCGACAGGAACGCCTTCCCCGCGTAGAACACATCGGCGTCCGGCCCGAAGGCGTGGGCCCAGGCCCGGCAGCGGGCCCGGAAGTCGCTCTCGTCGAGGATGTAGGCGGGAGTGCCGAACTCCTCGGTCAGCCGCGCCACTTCGATCCCGCCGACGGTGACGGCGCCGTCCGCGTTCCGGGCGACGGTACGGGACCAGACCTTGGAGTCCAGGGCGTTGAGGTCGGTGGGCGGGGCGGTGTAGTGCCCCTCCGGCAGGACATCGGCGTGACGGGGCCCGGCGGGATGTGCGGAACGGCTCATGGTGCTTGCTCTGCTCTCTCGGGTCTCTCAGAGGACTTCGGGTGCGCTGATGCCGAGCAGGGACAGGCCGCCTGCCAGCACCGTCCCGGCGGCCTCGGCGAGGGCGAGTCGGGAACGGTGGGCGGCCGAGGGTTTCTCGTCACCGACGGGGAGCGGTGGGGCGCTGTCGTGGAAGTCGAAGAATGCCCGCGCGACCGCCTCCAGCTGCCGGGCAATCCGGTCGGGCTCCCGGTGCCGAGCGGCGGCGGCGAGCACGTCGGGATGGTCGGCGAGGAGCGCCGCGAGCGCGTCCGTCACGGCCTCCGCCCGCTCCGCGCCCCCTGGCCCGGCGCCACTCCCGGGACCCTCGTACGCGGCGGTGAACCCCAGCTGCCGGGCGTTGCGGCTCAGGGCCCGGGTGCGCGCGTACGCGTACCGCACGCGGAACAGCGGATTGCCCTCCCGCTGCGCGAGGAGCGCGTCGTCGCCGGTGTCCTGGGGACGGTCGTGCGGGGCGGCCCGCAGCAGCGCCCAGCGCGCGGCGTCGTTCCCGAGCCGCGCGAAGAGATCGCGGTCGGCGGCGGGCACCGGCATCACGTGCAGCGCCTCCCCACCCGCGGCCCGCGCGCCCACGGTCGCTCCCTGGGCCCGTAGCAGCCGCTCGACGGCCTCGGCGACGACCAGGGCGCGCACCTCCTCGACGGGCGCGAAGGACACGGTCGTACCGGCGAGGGCGTGCCCGTGCCCGTACTCCCGGCCGCTCCTCGCGATGTCCCGGACGAGCGCGCCGATCCGGTCGGCACCGTCCAGCAGGCGGAAGTTCAGGAAGCCGGGCCCCGTGACCTCGACCGCGCCGATCCCCGGCACGCCCCGCACCCGCTCGCGGATGATCTCGGCGACGTCCCTGGCCGGCAGCGCGGCGGGCCGGGCCAGCTGGAGGGCGACGGCACAGGCGTAGTCCCCACGCCCACCGGGCCTGGTCCGCTCCACCCGCACGCGCGCGGGCACGGGCGCGCGCAAGGCGTCCTCGTCGACCGCGCGACGCACAGCGTGCAGCACGGCCCTGGAGAGATCGGCGGGGGTCACAGGACAAGCGTATGGGAGGAAGGGGGCCACCCCGCGACCCCGTTTCGCCATGCGGTCACCCGGCGGCGCTCCCCGCCCTCCCCGCCCCCTGTCTGCCGTCGGCCGCGGGCGGCTCCGTCCGGTTCGCCAACTCCCCCACGAGCCGAACCAGTTCACTGGGCTCGAAGGGCTTCGCCAGGAACGCGTCCACCCCCGCGGCGACCCCGGTGTCCACCTCGCAGGGGGTGCAGGCACTGATGATCGCCAGGGGCAGATGTCTGGTCCGCGGATCGGAACGCAATCTGGTGGCGGTCTGCAGACCGTCCAGCCGGGGCATGACGACATCGAGAGTGATCACATCGGGACAGACCTGATGCACCAGATCCAGACACTCGACACCATCGGACGCGGTCACGACCTCGAAGCCCTCAAGCTCGAGATTGACCCTGATCAACTGCCGGATGACCTTGTTGTCGTCGACAACAAGCACGCGGCCACACGCGCCTGACACACTCCGAGAGTAGGTGCGGCGTAGGGGCTGCGTCCGGGTTTTGCCCATTTCCGCCCCCGGACGAGTGGTGCGGGCGTGGCCGGATGTACGCCGTCCCTCCGCCCTCCCCGCCCGCCGACCTGCACGGGCCCTCTCGGCAGCGCGGAAATACCTGTTCACGGACCCCCCGTGGAAGCTGGTAGTGTTTCTCCCGTCGCCGAGCAACACGGCGAAACGCCCCCGTAGCTCAGGGGATAGAGCAACGGCCTCCGGAGCCGTGTGCGCAGGTTCGAATCCTGCCGGGGGCACCTTGCATGAGGTGCCCAAAGACCCCGTCACCAGCGGAAACGCTGAGGCCGGGGTCTTCGCGTATGTCAGGCGTGTGCCGCCTGGAGCGGCTGTATGTCGGGGTCCGTGGACTATTCGTGGACAGGATCTTGGAGCGTCTGCCCAGGTCAAAGCAGCTACTTCGGACGCGGACACAGCCCGGCGTGCCAGTCCCGCTCCAGATCCGCTGCGGCGAATACGCTGCGAAGACGTCCAACCTGACGTCCTTGATATTGCGTACACACAACGGACTGCCGCACGGCGGCGGCTCTTCACGTCGGCCCGGATGGCACAGCTGCCGGATGCAGGAAGGGGTGTGACATGAGGTCCCCAGGCGTGTACCTGAGGGAGATCACCGAAGACAACCGGGATGCCGTTCGTGCCCTCCGCGTCCGACGTGACCAGAAGCAGTTCGTCGCCTCCGTGTCCAAGTCGCTCAAGGAGGCGACAAAGAAACCGGAGGCCAATCCCTGGTACCGCGCCCTGTACCGCGACGACGAGCCAGTCGGCTTCGTGATGCTGTCGTGGAAGCCGCCGGCTGGTCCTTACAAAGGGCGGCACTTCATCTGGCGCCTCCTCGTCGACAAGCGGTACCAGGGGCGAGGGATCGGCCGAGAGGCGCTCACGCAGATCGCCACCCTGGTTCGCGCGGACGGCGCCACCGAGCTGCTGACCAGCTACGAGCCCGGCGACGGCGAACCGTGGCCCTTCTATCAGAAGTTCGGGTTCGAGCCCACCGGGGAGATCGACGACGGCGAGATCGTTCTGCGGCTCACCTTCCCCACTCGGCGAGCTCATACGGAAAGCGATCACCCCTAGTACCGCATCAGGCAACGTTCGCCCTGGGCGGTCTGCGACGATGACTCCATGGACGAAGAAGTCATTCCCATTCTTCGCGTCGAGGACGCTGCGGCGGCTGTCGCTTGGTACGAGCGGCTGGGCTTCGTCAAGCAGTGGGAACACCGCTTCGAGCCGGGACTTCCCGCGTTCATCGAGGTCGCCCGGGGCGGGGTGCGGTTGTTCTTGTCGGAGCACAAGGGCGATGCCCGTCCCGACACGTTGGTCTACCTCCGTGTTCGTGATGTCGAGGCCATCGCCTCCGAGTTCGGTGTGCAGGCGAAGGATGCTCCGTGGGCGCGTGAGATTGAGCTGCGCGACCCCGACGGCAACCGACTGCGGATCGGCACGCCGACGGAATGACCATCGTCGGCAGCGCGCGGCAGGAAGCTGTGCTGGTGGCTGAGCAAGTACGCGTCCGCGAGATCGATGACGACGAGGGGCGGCGCCTGCTGCGGATCATCCGCCGGGGCACCGGGTCGGTGGTGACCTGGCGGCGGGCCCAGATGATCCTGCTGTCCGCGCAGGGCATGCCGGTCGCGAAGATCGCCGAAGTGACGTTCACCAGCGATGACCGGGTCCGCGATGTGATCCACAACTTCAACACCGACGGCTTCGACTCCCTGTATCCGAAGTACAAGGGCGGTCGGCCCAGGACGTTCACCCTGCCCGAGCGGCGCGAGATCAAGAAGATCGTCTGACCTCAGCCGTTTACTGACAGTTCTCGACGCATCATGTCTCGGTAGTCGTAGTGGCGCACCTGAAACTCCATCGCCTCGTCCATGGTCATGTTTTCCTTGGCTACATAGACCTCGGCAGCGACAGTCTGGGCTTTCTCCGCCTGTTCCCTCAAGAACTCCACCAACTCCGCGGCTGTGGCCTCCGGATGCAGTTCGAACCATGTCGCTGCCAGCTGATGGCAGTACGTGTGCATCATGGCCTGGTTGTGCGCCATGAAGTCTTGGGTCGCGTTGCGGCGAGTCATGGGTCAAGCATGCCGAGATGAGGGCGCCTGTGTGGCTCTTTCGGCAACAAGCGCGCCCTCCAAGCCGCTTTGAACGCCGTGGACTGTTCGTGGACAGGCTCCGCTCTAATGATCAAAAACGCGGCGTGACCAGTAACGTTACGCAGAACAACAGGGCTCTCCGGAGCCGTGTGCGCAGGTTCGAATCCTGCCGGGGCACCTCGAAGAAGGCGCCAAGGCCCTGAACCACGGAAATGCGATTCAGGGCCTTTGTCATACCTGCCGACACGCACGGCCTCATCGGCCGCGACCGCTCGGTCCGGCAAGACTTCGACCTGCGACGTCGACGCCGTCAGGCAGACAGACAGCATCCTCAATGTCCGGTCCCGCGCACTCGCGCCGTACGGACATGTGCGGGGCGAACCGCCTCGCAGACTCGTCGGCCCGGGGCCTGATGCCTCTTCATCAAGGGAGGCGTGTTGAAAGGTCGGCGACAAGCTGGTGCACGTGCAGCCGCGTCGCGGACTGGCCCATGGGGCCACCGTGACGGCGGAGGGAGCGCCGTGGAACGGCGCTCCCTCCGGCCCGTCTCAGACGTCGACCGACGACCGGCGCACGAGTCCCTCGGCCGCGCCGGCGGTGATCAGGCAGCGGTACTCCAGCCCCTTGAAGCGGTACATCGTGCCGATGAGGACGCCCTGTTCGCCCTTCCTGCCGTCCAGCACCGCGCCCAACGCGCAGACATCGGCCGCCCGGTCCAACCGGTGCTCGCCCCGGGCCTGTTCCGGCGGCATGCACAGCACCGACCCGACGACGAAGCCGGCCGCCGTCAAAGTGGTCCGGCGTTCCGCGAGTACGGCGAGCCCGAAGTCGATCACCTTGGGGCCGTACCGGGAGGGCAGGATGTTCTGCGGCTTCAGATCCCGGTGCTGCAGTCCGGCCTCGTGCACGGTGCCGAGGCCCTCGGCCAACAGCGCCCCGAGGCCGGCGGTTTCGGCGAGCGGGAGCGGGCCGGGTGCGCTGACAAAGGTGCGAAGATCCGGCCCGGGGACGTGCTCCACGGCGATCCACGGCCGGTCGGCATCGGCATCGGCCCCCACGAAGGCCGCGACGAACGGCCCGTAGACGGTGCGGAGGCTCTCGGCCTCGGACAGGAAAGGCGAATCCGCCGATCTCCTTCGGGTCGTCGTCCCGCAGTGGCTCCACGTGCCGCGCCTCCCCCATGTGGTCGGTGTGCGCCACTTTGGTCCACGGGCGCCCTGGACTCGCCGAATTTGTGCGACGGGCTGGTGCGGCCCGCCCCGAGGCCGGTCCGCAGCCAGTGCGACCAGCCGGTGCGGCCCCACCCGAGCCCGGCTCAGAGCCCGTGCTCGTCCATCAGCCGCATCAGGTTGCGCTTGCGTCTCTGGGTGGTGCGCAGGGCGGTCACGTACGCGGTGAACTCGTTCGGTGTGTCCAGGCGACGGTGGCAGTCGCGCATGCTGAGCAGCAGGCCGACGAGCCGTTCGTAGAGCGCGTTGCCCGTCTGCCGGGTGAGCGGTTCGGCCAGGCGCAGGTAGACGTCGAGGGCGTCGGAGGGGCGGTCGGGGCGGGCGTGGTCGGCGAGGGCGAGCCACTGGCGGTCATGGGCGCCGGTTTCGGTGGCGGCCTGCCAGGCGGCGTCGATGTCCTTGTCGTCGAGCAGGGCGTCGACCAGGACGGAAACGCTGTGGCTCCCCGGCCGTCGTTCGGCGTCCGCGCGCAGCAGGACCAGGGCGCGCTCGCGCTCGGGCGGCCAGCGGTCGGCGGTCCGGGCGGCGGCGCGCAGGTGCTGGTAGGCCGACAGGGTGCGGTGGGCGTCGAAGTGGTCGCGGCGCAGGGCGACGGCGTCGGCGAGCCGGTCCGCCTGTGTGTAGCGGTCGGCGAGATAGTCGACGAGGGCGGCGTCCAGGTCGGCGGCCTCCTCGCTGTCGCGGATGCCGCGTTCCGCCCACTCCAGGGCCTCCGCGGGCCGTCCCGCGGTGTCCAGTTCCCGGGCGATGGTCAGGTGGGTGGAGCCGTCCGGGGCGAGGTCGGCCGCGTGCACGGCGATCACCATGTCCGCGTCGCCTCCCGCCTTGGCCAGACGTTCCATCAGGTACTTCTCCGCCCAGCCGGTGCGGTTGGACCGCCAGGCCTCCACCGCGTGTCTCCGCAGGGCCGTCATCCCCTGCTCACCGAGAACGTCCTCGTAGTCGAGCGGATCGATGTCCGTGAAGTCGCCGTCGTCGTGGAGCGCGTGCTCGACGAGCCAGTGCGCGAGTTCCTCCGGGTCGGGGTCGGCCGCGCGGCATGCGTCGTGGTGGGCGTCGGCGAGGGCGGCGCCGACCTGCCCGAGCCATCCGTCGGAGTCGTCGACGTTCTCCGCCGCCCCGGCCAGCAGCCGGATGGCCTCCCGCGCCAGGGGGATCGCGTCGGCGGCCCGGCCGGAGCCGGTCAGTTCCCCGATCGCGGACGCCGCCTGTCCGGCCTGATCGGCGTAGGCACGGGCGGCGGCGTACTCGACGTAGCCGTACTGGGCGAAAGGACCGATGTCGAGCAGCTCACGGATCCGGGACCGGGCCCAGGCCAGGTCCCCTCGGCTGCTCGCGACCCGCAGTTCCAGTCGGCGCCGGAACTGCCGGTCCTCGGCGATCCGGTCCCGTACGAGTTCCAGCAGCTCTTCCTTGGACAGGTCGGACAGCCAGGCGTCGAGGGTCTGCGCCCGGCTCCGGGCCGCCTTCCGCTGCTTCGGCAGGCTCGCCGACCGGGCGAGCAGGCTCAGGCCGAGTGCGACCAGGTGTTTGCAGAAGTTGCCTTCCAGGCCGTACGGGCAGTCGCACTCGCCGGACAGTCCGCGAGGTCCGTCCAGCGTCAGTTCCACCTCGTACCGCTCCGTGCCGTGGATGGTCGCGGTGGCACCATCGTCACCGACCTCGATCCCGGACACCGCATCGAGATATCCGGTCCCGCGCTCGAAGGAACGGGTGCCCGCCAGCGCCCTGAGATTCGCCTCGGTGAGGCCCTTCGCGACTCTTTCCACGCCTGCTCCGGTCCTGGTGCTCGTGATGGATACACACCCTACGACCGGTGGTCGGACCGGACCGGCGATCCTTCGGAAGAGCGGCCCATCGGTGGCCGCGGGACAGCTGGTGTCCACCGCTCGCCCTGGACCGCCCGTCCCACGAACGTGCGTCAACCACCCTTTCCGTGACGCGGATGGGCGGACCATTTCGCTCTCGTGGGGCATGCCTGGGTCCGATGCCATCGAAAATCCCGGGCCCCGGCGCCGACTGCTTGTTACGGTGACGGCGCTCGTCGGGGAGGCATGACATCCGGGCGGGCGTGCGAGTGACGTCAGGTCAGAAAGGGCGGACGATGCGGCAGGCGACCACGACTCCGGCAGGAAAGGTCCGCATGACGACGCACAGGAATCCGACGCCTCCCCATGAAGAAGCTGAACCTTGGCATTCTCGCCCACGTTGATGCCGGCAAGACCAGTCTCACCGAGCGCCTGCTGCACCGCACCGGAGTGATCGACGAGGCGGGCAGCGTGGACGTCGGCACCACGCAGACCGACTCGATGGAGCTGGAACGGCGGCGCGGCATCACCATCCGGTCCGCCGTGGCCTCCTTCGTCCTCGACGGTCTCCAGGTCAATCTCATCGACACACCCGGGCACGCCGACTTCGTCTCCGAAGTGGAGCGGGCACTGGGCGTCCTCGACGGCGCCGTCCTGGTCGTGTCGGCCGTGGAAGGCGTGCAGCCGCAGACCCGCGTCCTGATGCGGACGCTGCGCAGGCTGGGGATCCCCACACTGATCTTCGTCAACAAGATCGACCGTGGTGGCGCGCGCTACGACGACGTGCTGCGGGAGATCCGCGACAGGCTCACCCCCGGTGCGATCGCCCTGTCGACCGTGTCCCGCATTGGTACGCCGCACGCCAACGCGGTCCCACTCGCGCCGGACGACGACCCGGCGTTCACGGAGCGGCTCGGGGAGCTGCTGGCCACGGGGGACGACGCCTTCCTCGCCGCGTACCTGGACGAGGAGCGGATGCCGACCGGGAAGGAGTACGCGGAGGAGCTGGCCGCGCAGACCACGCGCGGCCTGGTGCATCCGGTGTACTTCGGGTCCGCGTTGACCGGCGAAGGCCTGGGGCACCTGCTCCGCGGTGTCCGGGACCTGCTTCCGGCGGCCCACGGTCCCGAGGACGCACTGCTGCGGGCGACCGTGTTCAAGGTCGAGCGCGGACCTCGCGGGGAGACGGTCGCGTATCTGCGGTTGCACTCCGGCACACTGGGCGCGCGCGAGCGGGTGACGCTGCACCGGGTCGACCACCTGGGCCGGACCACCGAGCATGCCGGACGGACGACTTCCGTACAGGTCTTCGCACGCGGATCGGCCACCGTCGAGGCGCGCGCCTCCACCGGGGACATCGCACAGGTCCGAGGGTTGAAGGACGTCCGCGTCGGAGACCGGGCCGGGCGGCTCGACGGCCCTGCGCCGCGACGCTTCTTCGCGCCGCCCGGTCTGGAGACCGTGGTCCGGCCGGAGCGGCCGGCGGACGCGGCGCGGCTGCACACAGCCCTTCGTCTGCTCGCCGAACAGGACCCCTCCGTCGACCTGCGGCAGGACGAGGAGAACGCGGACGGGTCGGTGGTCCGCCTCTACGGGGAAGTGCAGAAGGAGATCCTCGCCGCCACGCTCGCGGAGTCCTTCGGGGTGCGGGCCCGTTTCGACCGGACCCGCACGGTCTGCATCGAGAAGCCCGTGGGAGCGGGTGAGGCCGTGGAGGAGATGGACACACGGGCGCACAACTACTTCTGGGCGACCGTGGGTCTGCGCGTCGAACCGGCCGGACAGGGCGCCGGTGTGGTCTTCCGGTTGGCGGTGGAGCTGGGATCGCTCCCCCTGGCCTTCCACAAGGCCATCGAGGAGACCGTGCGCACCACCCTGCGACACGGCCTGTACGGCTGGCAGGTCACCGACTGCGCCGTCACGCTGACCCGCACCGGTTTCGCCAGTCCGGTCAGCGCGGCCGATGACTTCCGCAAGGTCACACCGCTGGTACTCATGAACGCGCTCCAGCAGGCCGGCACCCGGGTGTACGAACCGGTGAGCGCCTTCGAACTGGAGGTGCCGGCCGCCCGGCTCAGTCCGGTACTGGCGAAGCTGGCGGAGTCGGGTGCCGTCCCCGGCGTACCCGTGGCCGACAAGGACGTATTCCGCCTGGAGGGGACGATGCCGACCAGCCGCGTCCACGAGTTCGGCGGGAGAGTTCCCGAATTGACCCGGGGAGAGGGGGTGTTCTTGTCCGAGCCGCGGGGCCACCGACCCGCTACCGGAGTGATTCCCGTGCGGCCCAGGCCGACGGGCGCCGATCCGCTGAACCGGGACGAATACCTGTTGCATGTACTCAAGCGCGTCTGAATCAGCGTCGTACCGCGCGCGCGGTGTGGGGGCGGCCGGGCCGTCGGCCGCCCCTGCTGACCGGTCACCGTCCGCCCCGTCGGCCCGACCGCCCGGCTGTCCGGCGAACCGATGAACCAGCGGAACGGCGGATGCCGAGGTCGTTATGCGTCCGTGCCCTCCGGGCCGCCGTTGCCGATCTGTTCGGCCCGCAGCGCGAGGTCCTGGAGCACGTCGGCGGAGGTCACGTCCGTCTGTCCGGAGTCATGCACCTGGGCGAGCATCGCGAAGGCCAGGGTGAATGCGCCGACCAGTTGTTCCACCGCACCGCCGACCTCGCGGCCGACGAGGGTCGCGACCTCTTCGATGGTGGCGTCCTCGGGGATCGTGATCCGGGGCATCGTCTCGTTCAGAAGCGCGGTCACCACGGTCGAATCGGCTTCCACGTCGTCGCGGTCCCCACTCTCCTCGAGCAGTCGGCGGATCTCGCCCGCCTCCGTGAGGATGCCCACCACGCGCTTCACCACTTCGCTCTGCTCCATGCCGTGAGCATAGGCGCGGGGGCGCGCCTCGTGGGGGCGGTCGCGCGTATGCCGTACGGGAAGTCGGGGGCGCGGCGCCGATCGTGACCGCGTTCGGCGTATCGCTCCGGTTCGGCGTATCGCTCCAGAAGGGGCGTCGGCGTGTCACGGGTGCTTCGTGGCTCCAGGCGGGCGGGAGCGCCCGGACCGGTCCCGCTTCCCCGGGCCGGTCCCGGGGACGTTCGGGCCTCCGCCCCGTCCGTTCCCGTCTCGGTCCCGGCCTCCGTCCGGTCGTGTCCCGTCTCGGTCCCGGCCCGGCCTCCGTCCGGTCGTGTCCCGTCTCGGTCCCGGCCCGGCCTCCGTCCGGTCCCGGGCCGGTCGCGCCTGTCATCCGCACGGGCGGTCGGAGAAAGGCGGCGGCCTTCACGCCGGTCTTCGTGACGGCCTTCGTGACCGTCTTCGGGGCGGGAGCTTCGGTGTCACGCAGAGGAACGTTTGCTTGAAGTCGCGGTCTTCGCCGCCGACTTGGTGCCGGACTTCGCGGTGGCCTTCCTCTCCGACGTCTTGGCGGTCGTCGACTTCTTCGCCGTCGATCGTGAGGCGGTCTTCTTGGCGGGCGCCCGGCTCGTCGTGGACTTCGTCTTCTTCGCCGCCGCCTTCTTGGGAGGCGCCGCGGCCTTCTTCCTCGCTCCGGTGCCGCCCGACTTCTTGCGGTCGGCGAGCGACGTGACCTCGGCCATGGAAGCCTCCGCCCGCTCCTCGCCCGCTTCCGGTTCCGCGGGCCGCGGCTCCTCGCCCCGGGCCTCCTTGGCCTCCCGGACGCTCTTCTCCAATGCGGCGACCAGGTCGATGACCTTGCCGCCGGGGGCCCCGGCCTTCGCGGGCTCCAGGGTCCGGCCCTCGGCCTTCGCCGCGATGAGTTCCTCGACGGCCTCCCGGTAGTCGTCGTGGAGCGAGTCCATGTCGACCTCGCCGAGGGTGTCCATCAGCGCGTCGGCCAGGTCGAGTTCGGCGTCGCGCACCGTGACGTCGACCTCGGGGGCGACGCCCTCGGGACTGCGGATCTCGTCCGGCCAGAGCAGGCCGTGCATGGCGATCACGTCGTCGACCACCCGCAGCATGCCGAGCCGTTCCCGCCCGCGCAGCGCGTACTTCGCCACGGCCACCTTCCGGCTCCGCTTCAGCGCCTCCCGGAGCAGGGTGTACGGCTTGGCCGCCGGGACGCCGTTGGCGGAGAGGTAGTACGCCGCGTCCATCTGGAGCGGGTCGATCGAGGTCGCGGGCACGAAGGCGACGATCTCGATCGTCTTGGTGGTGGGGAGCGGGAGCGAGCCGAGCTCCTCGTCGCTGATCGGGATCATCGAGCCGTCGGCGTCCTCATACGCCTTGCCTATCTCGGCGGCGGTGACCTCCTCCCCGTCGATCTCGCAGACCTTCCGGTACCGGATCCGCCCGCCGTCGGCGAGGTGGACCTGGCGGAACGAGATCGAGTGGCTCTCGGTCGCGTTGACCAGCTTGATCGGAATGCTGACCAGCCCGAAGGAGATGGCGCCGTTCCATATGGATCTCACAGTTCGCCCCTTGTGTGCGCATGAGGTCTGGATGGATGCGTTGGATGCGTACGAGCCGCGCTCGGTGCCCGTTCTATGCCTGTATGCACGGAAACCATGTGACTCTTATCGTATGACGCCGATCACAGAGGTGGAGGGGCGACGGCTGGCGCTCAGCAATCTCGACAAGGTGCTGTATCCGGCCACCGGCACCACCAAGGGCGAGGTGCTCCACTACTACGCGACCGCGGTGGCGCACTCCCTGCTGGCCCACCTGAGCGACCGGCCCGTGTCCTTCCTGCGCTATCCGGACGGGCCCGACGGGCAGTGCTTCTTCACCAAGAATCCGCCGCCCGGTACGCCGTCCTGGGTACGGACCACTCCGGTGCCGCACCGCGAGGACAAGCAGGCCAGGCAGGTGGTCGTGGACGATCTGGCCTCGCTGATGTGGGCGGCCAACCTCGTGGTGGAGTTCCACACCCCGCAGTGGCGCGCCGGGGCACCCGGGACCGCCGACCGGATGGTGTTCGATCTGGACCCGGGGGCGCCCGCGACCGTGGTGGAGTGCTGCGCGGTGGCGCGGTGGCTGCGCGACCGGCTGGCCTCGGACGGGCTCCTCGCCTGCGGGAAGACCTCCGGGTCGAAGGGGCTGCATCTGCTCGTGGCGGTGGAGCCGACCCCTGCCGAGCAGGTGTCGGCCTACGCGAAGAAACTGGCCGTCGAGGCCCAGGAGGCGCTTCCCGACCTGGTGGTCCACCGGATGATCCGCGCGTTGCGGCCGGGGAAGGTGTTCATCGACTTCAGCCAGAACGCGGCGGCGAAGACGACCGCCACCCCCTACACCTTGCGCGCCCGCCCCGAGCCGACCGTCTCCGCACCCGTCACCTGGGAGGAGATCGAGGAGTGCCGGGCGCCCGGAGAACTGGTCTTCCTGGCCGGTGACATGGCGGCCCGGCTCGCACGGCACGGCGATCTGCTCGGGCCGCTCAACGACCCCGAACGGGCTCGGCCGCTGCCGACGCGGGGCTGAGAGCCTGTCGGGTGACCTCTGCCAGGGCGTGGCCGCCCGGTCAGAGGTCACCGACAGGCTCTGAGGCGCTCCGCGGCCCCGGCCGTTGCCGCCGTGCCACCGCCCCGCCGTGCCCGTGCCCGCGCCCACTCCCATGTCCGTACCCGCGCCCGTGTCCGTACCCGCGCCCATGTCCGTGCCCCGCTTCTCCCGTCCCCCACCCGCTCCCGCCCCGACTCGTTGTGGTTTTCTTGACCAGCCACGATCAAGCCCGTGCGACGGCGACGGAACGGAGAACCGTTGCGGACACGCACACCACCGGGCCCGGTGGCAGCCGTACCGACCATTCGGCACGACCACAGGAATGGAAGTGATCACGCGCGTGCGTATCCCCCGTCCCCGCCCGATCCCGGATGCCCGCTTTTCAAAGGACCGCCTTCCGGGAGCACGCCTCCTGGGCGCGGCGCTCGTCGGGGGTCCCGGCCTGACCGGCTGCTCGGCGGACGGGCCGTCGGCCTGCCGGAGCGACTACCCGGCACACCGGCCCCTGCGCGTCGCCGGCCATCCCTCCACGGGCGGTCCGGAAGTGGTGCAGAAAGCCGTGTGGCGCCTGGCGGACGGTGACGCGGACGGCCTGTGACAGCCGTTCGCGGTCGGCGGCCGACGGGCAGCCGACCATGGTCCCGCGACCGACGGGGCCGGACACCGGAGGAAAACGTTCCGCCCGGTGATCCGATAGCGCATGACGAGAACTTTGTCATGTCCGTCAGGAAAAGAACGCATGCAGAGGGCACACGGTCGGACCGTGGTGCACACTCTGGCAGACACTGCTTCGTGTGAATCGCGTGGGGAGGCGAGGGCGTGTTCGCAGGGATCGACGAGGTCGACTGGGCCTCGATGGAGCATGCCTACGGGCCTGCCGATGACATACCGGCGATGCTGCGGGGGCTCGCCTCCGACGATCAGGTGGTGCGCGAGGCGGCACTGGACGGCATGTACGGGGCCGTGCACCACCAGGGCGAGGTGTACGCCTGCACACTGGCCTGCATTCCGTTCCTCTTCGAGCTGATCGTGGATCCGGACGTCCAGGACCGGGGCAGCGTCGTGGAGCTGCTCACCAGCATCGGCGGCATCGATCTGGGCGAGGACGACGAGGACGAGATCGCCGAGGAGGAGATCGAGGGGGCGGCGAACTACGCGATGGCGGCGACCGCCGTCACCGCGGGGTCCGGGGTGTTCTGCGAGCTGATGGCCGACGAGGACCCCGGGGTGCGGCTCGCCGCGCCGCTGGCGCTCGCCGGGCTCCACAGCCACCCGTCGCGGGTGCTCGCGCTGCTGCGGGAGCGGCTGCCGGTGGAGCCGTCCGAGGAGGTGCGGCTCGCGCTGGTCGAGGCGGCCGGACGGGTCGCGCTGCGGCACCGTTCGCTGGCCGGGGAGGCTTCGGCCTGGCTGACCCGGCTGACCGGCGAGGGATTCCCGCCCGGGCTGCGGCTCGCCGCGCTGGCCCAGTTGGCGCGGTGCGCGCCGGACGCGCTGCCGGGCGATGTCGTACGGGTGGTGACGGGCCTGTTGCGGCAGCTGCGCCAGGCCCCCGCACGACGCTCCGCCCCGACCGCCCACGGCACGGGCGAGCCCCGGACCGGCCCGGCGGCCGACGTGATCGCGGCCCTCGACGCGCACCCCGAGGCGTCCGGCGCCGGGGAGCCGCCGACGGAGGAACGGGCCGCGCCCCCGGCCCGGCTGGGCCAGGCCCGGGCGCTGTCCGGCGAGGAGGTCCCGGCCCGCACCGCGCCCTGGACCGCGGATCTGCTGCGTACGCTCCACACCGGCCTCGACGACCGGGTCGCCGAGCGGACGGCGCTGCTGACCGATCAGCTGCGCAGCCCCGCCCACCAGCAGCGGATCGACGCGCTCCGGATGAGCAGTGCGCTGATCCGGGTCTGGCGGGGGTCCTACGACGAGCTGGTCCGGCTGGTCGGCGAACAGCTCGCCACGCCCGAGCCCCGGCTGGCCGGCGCCGCGGCCCAGGTGCTGGAGGACCTTTTCGGGCTGGCCGCGCCCGCCTCCGACGCGCTGGCGGCGCGGGTCGCGGCGGATCCCGCCTCCTGGGTACGGGACTGGCCCAGCGGTCCCCCGGCGCTCGGCAGCGCGGTGAAGTCGCTGGCCCGCCTCGGCGACCCCCGTGCCGTACCCGCACTGGCCGCGGCCCTGGAGCGGCGCGAGATACCCCACGACGTGGGGTTCGCCATCGGCTTCCTGGGACCGGCGGCGGCCCCGCTGACGGGGGTGCTGCGCCGCAGGCTGGGCGAGGTCCGGCTGGACGAGGCGGCGTACGACCGGGCGAGCCCGCTGCTGATGGCCCTGACCGCGATACCCGCGGGCGAGGCGGTGCCGGAGGTGCTGCGGGTGCTGCGCGGCGCCCCGGCCTACCGGGGCGAGTGGCTGCGTACGGCGGCACTGCGGGCGCTCGGTTCGTTCGGGCCCGCCGCGGGTGATGCCGTACCCGATCTGCGCGTGCTGCTGCGCGACCCCGGGGCGGTCTCGGCGGTGGAGGCCATCGAGGCGGCTCAGGCCCTGTGGGCGGTCGACGGGGACACCGACGCCGTACTGCCGGTGCTGACCGAGGGGCTGCGGGCGGGACGTGTCCACGAGGTGCGCGCCGCCGTCAACGCCGTGGCCGGGCTCGGGGCGCGGGCGGCGGCGGCAGCGCCCCGGCTCCGTGCGCTGCTCCACCACGAGGAGTTGTGGCTGCGGGTGGACGCGGCGGCCGCGCTGTGGGAGGTTTCGGGGCGGGCCGGGGAATCCGTTCCGGTGCTGCTGGCGGCCTGGGAGCGAAGCCGTCAGTCCCGGGTCCGCGTGGCGCGCTGCCTGGCGCGGATGGGGGCCGCCGGTGCCGGGCCGGACGCGACGGGGATGCTGCGCACCGAACTCGCCTCCGCACGCCGCCACAACGCGATGGACGGCACCTTCGGCAGCCACGACACATACGACGACGAACAGCTGCTGGCGTTCTGTCGGCAGGCGCTTCCGGGCGACACGGGGAAGGGACCCACGGCGTGATCATTTTCGGTACGCGGGGATATCTGTACCAGCTGGCCGTGCTGACGCTGGTCTGTGGCTGGTGCGGCAATCCGGCCGCGCACACGCTGCGCAAGCGGGTCACCAAGTTCACGCTGTTCTTCGTACCGCTGTTCCCGTTCTCGACGAAGTTCGCGACGCAGTGCACGTTCTGCGGCGGGGAGCAGCAGATACCGAAGGAGCAGGCGGAACAGCTGCTGGCACAGCACATGGCCGCGCAGCAGGGCAACCCGTTCGGGCAGGCGCCGGGGCAGGGCCAGGGGCACCCCGGGTACGCGCCGGGCGGGCCCGGTCGGAACCCGTACCAGAACTGAGACCGGTCACCTGCCGTACGCGGTGGCCTCGTTGATCAACACGCCAGAGTTTGCGCTCCACAGCCCGGATTCCGTTCAAAGAACGCCGATTTCCGGTCACAATCCGGTCAAGCCCGATTCACCATCACTTACCCCGCCGCATCTGGTCTGACAACATCACCAGAAGGTCTGAGGCGACGGTGGCAGCAGAGGCTTGGGGGAAGCCGAGTGACGACGTACGGGGGGCGTTTCGCGGCGCGTTCGGGGCGTTCGGGGCGTGCAACGCTCGTCCTGGCGAGGGCGCGCGCGCATCGCACGCTGATCACCGCCGCGCTCGTCACCGTCCTGCTGACCACGTCCGTGCTGGCGGCCCTGGCCGCCTACTCGACCGCGATCGGCGACGCGGCCCTGCGCCACTCGCTGGCCGAGCCGCGCAACGCCGCCGATGCCGCGCTGGTCGTCAAGGCCGAGGTGGCGGCCGATCGTCGCCGGGCCGCCGACGCCGCCGTACGCGACGGAGCGCGCCGGATCTTCGACGGGCTGCCGGTGACCGTACGGACGCTGGTGCGCTCCGGTCCGTACGCCCTGCCCGGAACCACCCGGGCCGCAGCCGCCCGGCCCGGCGACAAGCCCGACCTCACGCACTTCGCGGCGCTCGACTCCGCGCAGGTGCGGATCAGCGAGGGGCGCCTGCCACGCGCGGGCGCGCCGGACGTCGAGGTGGCGATGCCCGAGGCCGCCGCGCGGCGGCTGCGACTGGCGCCGGGCGCCCGCCTCACCGTCACCGACCGGCTCGACGGGCCGCCCGTGCGGATCCTCGTCACCGGCGTGTACCGGCCCGTCGACCCGGCCTCCCCCTACTGGCTGCTGGACGAACTCGGCGGTCGGGGCGTACGCACGTCCACCTTCACCACCTACGGCCCCCTGCTGACGACGCCCTCCGTCGTCACCGGCGACCGGGTGAGCGACGGAGGGTCGGCGTGGCTCGCCTCCGCCGACTTCGCCCGCCTCACCGCCGACCGCATCGGCGCCCTGCGCGATTCCGCGCGCACCGGGCCGGCCACCCTGCTCGAACTGCCCACCGGGGACGACAGCAAGGGCGGCGTGGTCGGCGGGACGACCGCGAGCACCGCCCTCCCCGAGCTCCTCGACCGGGTCGAGCGCTCCCTGCTCGTCTCCCGCTCCACCCTCCTGATCGTTGCCCTCCAGCTCGCCCTGCTCGCGATCTGCGCGCTGTTGCTCGTGGCCCGGCTGCTCGCCGCCGAACGCACCGGCGAGACCCGGCTGCTGCGCGCCCGCGGCGCCTCCCGCGCCACCCTCGCCGGCCTCGCCTCCCGGGAGGCGCTGCTGCTGGCCGGGCCCGCTCTGTTGATCGCCCCGCTGCTGGCGGGCCCGCTGATCCGGCTGCTGGCCGGGCAGGGGGCGCTGGCCCGGCTCGGGCTGGAGCTGGAGGTGCCGGCCGGCGGACGGCTCGGGGTGTGGCTGACGGCGGCCGGCGTGGCGCTGGGGTGCGCGCTGGCGGTGACCCTGCCGGCGGTCGCGGCGACCGGGTTCCGCGCGTCCCGCGCCCGCGCCCTGCCCGCTCCGCTGCGGGCCGGGGCGGACCTGGGGCTGGTGGCGGTGGCCGGGGTCGCCTACTGGCAGCTGGCCCGCCGCACGTCGGGCGCGGTGAGCGCGGACACGACCGGCGCCCTGGGCATCGACCCGCTGCTGGTCGCCGCGCCCGCCCTCGCGCTGCTGGCCGGCGCGGTCCTGACGCTGCGTCTGCTGCCGCTGGCCGCCCGGCTCGCCGAGCGCCGGGCGACGGGCGGGAGGGGGCTGGCCGCGGCGCTGGCCGGCTGGCAGCTCAGCCGCCGCCCGGGGCGCGGCGCCGGTCCCGTACTGCTGCTCGTCCTGGCCGTGGCACTCGGCGTCCTGGCGATCGGCCAGGGCTCCTCCTGGGAGCGGTCGCAGGACGACCAGGCCGACTTCGCGGCGGGCGCGCCGGTGCGGGTCCTGGGCACCGGCGGCGACGAGCTCGGCCGCACGCAGGATTACGCGGCCGTGCCCCACGTGCGCGAGGCCGTCCCCGCCGTGCGGAAGACCCTGACGCTGTCCGGGCGCCGCACGGCGACGGTGCTGGCGCTGGACACCGCGAACGCGGCGGAGACCGTCCTGCTGCGCCCCGACCTGGCGCCCGCCCCGATGAAGCGGCTGCTGGCGGAGCTGGGTCCGTCGGGTGGGTCGGCGGGCGCGCGCGTGCCCGCCGGGGCGACCCGGCTGACGCTGACGGCGACCCTGACCGGTTCGGCGCGGGGCACGAAGGGCGCGGCGACCGTGACCCAGACGCTGGAGGACGACCACGGCGTCCCCTACTCGTTGCCGTCCGGCGAACTCCCCGCCGACGGGCGCCCGCACACACTGTCCGTCGAACTGCCGAGCAGCCACGGGCCGTTGAAGCTCACCGGGGTGGAGCTCGTACTGCCCGTGCCGTCCCTCCGAGCCGAACAGCAGACCCTGACCCTCGACTCCCTGACCGCGACGACCGGCGCCGGCACGGCACGGCGAGTGCCCCTGCCGGCGTCCTGGACGGCGGCCTCCGGCACCAACGGGCAGGGCGCGTCCGACTCCAGGACCTCGCCGACCCGCCCGCGCGTCCGCCCCGCCGCGCACCCGACCGTGGTGTACGGCACGGGCTACGTCCCGTCCTACCAGCCCTGGCTCAAACCGTCGCTGACACTGCGCATGCAGGTGACCCGGCCCAGGACCACCGCGGTGGCCGCCCTCGCCACCGACCGCTTCCTCGCCTCCACCGGCGCCCGCCCCGGTCAGACGATGGACATCGCCTTCGACGGGCAGAACGTGCCCGTGCGGATCGTGCGCGCCCTGCGGCAGATGCCGACGACCCGGGGCGGGGAGCAGGACGGCGACGGCGGCGCCGTGCTCCTCGATCTGCGCGCCGTGAACCGGGTCCTCCAGACGCGCTACGGGGCCGCCGTCGCGCCCACCGAGTGGTGGCTGCGGCCGGACTCGCCCTCGGACGGCGCGGGCATCGCCACCGCTCTGCGCGCCCGGCCCGACCTCGATCCCGGGCAGATCGTCGTGCGCGACGAGATCGCCGCCGAGCTGCGCGACGACCCGTTCGGGGCGGGCCCGGAGGCCGCGTTCACCGCGGCGGCCGGGGCGGCGGCGGTGCTGGCCGCGCTCGGGTTCGCGGTGAGCGCGGCAGGGGCGCTGCGGGAGCGGAACGCCGAGTTCGCGATCCTGCGTGCGCTGGGTGCCCCGCGCCGCCGGCTGGCCCGTGCCGTCGCGGCCGAGCAGGGCGTCCTGATCGCGCTGGCGCTGGCCGTGGGCACGGGCCTGGGCATCGCCCTGACCCGCGCGGTGCTGCCACTCATCGTCCTGACCGGCGAGGCCGCCCGCCCGGTGCCGGATCTGCTGGTGGCACTGCCGCCGCTGCGGGTGGCCGCCCTGCTGACGGCCGTGGCCGCCGTCCCGGTCGTCGTCGTGGCGCTGCTGGCGGTGCGCCAGGCCGATCCGGTGCGGGTGCTGCGGGAGGGGGAGTGACGTGGTGATCCCGTTCAGGCGTGGGGAACGTGCCGCCGCCCCCTGGGTCCGCACCCGTCTGCGGTCGGCCCCCGGTGCCGCGCTCGCCCTGGCGCTGCTGGTGGCGGTGACCGCCTGCCTGGCCGCCGCGTTCCCGCGCGCGGTGGAGCGGTACGAGGACGCGGGCCTGCGCCGCTCCGTCGAACGGACGCCCGCCTCCCGGAGCGTCGTCCAGCTGTCCGCCCCGGCACCCCTGACGGTGGAGATGTCGCAGGAGCAGCGCGAGCAACTCATGCGCCCCGCCACCGTGAAGGACGACTACGACAGCATCCTCGGCACGGTCCGGCGCCCCTTCGTCCCCGACCTCGGCCAGTCGTCGTACGGCGTGGCCACGTCCGTGAACCATGAGGTGCCCGACCCCTGGCTGCCCCGGCCGAGCGGGCATCCCGCCCGGGTCGCGCTCGTCGCGCAGGCGGGCCTGGCCGGCCACGCCCGGCTGGACGAGGGCCGTCTGCCGCGCGCGTCCGGCACGGTCACCGCGACGACGCCCGAGGTGGAGGCGGCGGTCAGCGCGGAGACCGCCAAGAGCCTGCGCATCAAGGTCGGGTCGGTCCTGCACGTCCCCGACGCGGGCCGGGGCACGCTCGCCGTCCGGATCACCGGCATCGTCGCCCCGCGCGACCGGGACGGCGCCTACTGGGCGGCGGACACGCTGCTGCGCACGCCCGCGCTGACGCGGGTGGTGCCCGCCGACCCGGACTCGCCCCGGTACTGGCTCGGCGCCCTGCTGCTGGCACCCGAGGCCGCCCCCGTGCTCCTGCGCGTCGAGGAGCTGCCCCACCGCTACTGGCGGCTGGCCCCCGCACCGGACGCCCTGCACCACCGTGACCTGGGCGCGCTCGAATCCGCGGTCGCCTCCCTGGAGTCGGGCCCCAGTCTCCAGCAGTTGCGCGAGACCGTCGATTTCCTCCTGGAGTCCTCCACCGACCTCGACGACGTGCTCGCCTCCCACTCCCGCCTGCGCTCCGGCCTCTCGACGCTGATCTCGATCGCGGCGTTCGGCAGCGGTACGGTCGCCGTCGTCGTCCTGGCGATGGCGGGCGGCCTGGCCGCCGACCGCCGCCGCACCGAACTGGCCCTGCTGCGCGCCCGCGGCGCCTCGCTGCCGGGTCTCGCCACCCGTCTGCTCGCGGAGACGGCGGTGGTCGCCGTCCCGGCCGGCGCGCTCGGCCTGGCCGTGGCGATGTGGGTCCTCCCCGGCGCCCGGGCGCTGCCCGCGGTCCTGGCCGCCCTCGCGGTCACGGTCGTCGCCTGCGCCGCCCTCCCGCTGCGCGCGGCCGCCGTCCACCGGCATGTCCACGTCCCCGCGGTCCGCCAGGACGTGACGTCCGTACGGCCGTCCCGGCGACGTACGGTCGCGGAGCTGACGCTGGTGACGGTGGCCGTCGGCGCGGTGGTGACCCTGCGCCGGCAGGGCACGTCCGGCGGGTCCGGCGATCAGCTGATCGCGGCGGCGCCCGTGCTGGTGGGGGTGATCGCCGCGCTGCTGCTGGTCCGCCTCCACCCCCTCCCCCTGCGTGGCCTGGCCGGCCCGGCCGGGCGGCTGCGCGGGGTGGTGAGCCATCTGGCCCTGGCCCGGGCCGGCCGCGGTTCCGCGTCCGCGGTGCTGCCGCTGCTCGCCCTGCTCACCGCCCTCACCACGGCCGCGTTCGGCGGCTCGGTCCTGGCGGGCATCGGCGAGGCCCGGGACCACTCGGCGCTCCTCGCCGTCGGGGCCGACGCCCGACTGAGGTCGCCGGTGGATTCCCTGCCGGCGGGGCTGGCCGACCGGGTGCGCCGGGTCTCCGGCGTGCGGGAGGTGACGGCGGTGAGCATCGCGTACCAGACGAAGCCGAACGACGGGCGTCAGGCCGTGCCGGTGGTGGGCGTGGATCCCGGCGGCTACGCGGAGCTGACGAGGCGGACGGGGCTCGGTGCCTTCTCCGAAGGAGTCCTGAAGAAGGGCCGGGGCGGCCCGGGGGCCGACGCCGTGCTGCCCGCCGTGGCCTCCCCGAGCGTGGCGGACGCCCACGGCTCGGCCCCGTTCCCCGTCAGCATGGAGGACGGCAGCAGTGTCACCGTCCGCATCGTCCTCGTCCGGGACATCACTCCGGCCGTGACGGGCGCCGACTTCCTGGTGGTGGACCGCTCCGGCCTCGGCGCCACGGCGGCCACGCCGACGACGCTGCTGGTGACGGGCCCGGACGTGGACGGCCGTGCCCTGCGCGAGGCGGCCGGGGGCGCGGTGTCGGTCAATCTCCGCGCCGACGAGAGAGCCCGGTACACCGACTCCCCCCTCCAGTCCGGCGTGGAGCACCTCTACACGGGGGCGGTGGCGGCAGGCGCCGGCTACGCGGTGCTCGCGCTGCTCCTGTCGCTCCTGCGCGCCGCTCCCGAGCGCATCGCGCTGCTCGCCCGGCTCCGCACCATGGGCCTCACCCGTTCGCAGGGCCGCCGCCTGCTCGTCCTGGAGTCCCTTCCCCAGGCCGTGCTCGCCGCGGTGGGCGGCGTCCTGACCGGCTGGGCGGCGATCCGCCTGCTTTCCCCCGGCATGGACTTGACCGGGGTGGCCCTGCCGTCCTCGGCCGCTCCCCCGGAGCAGACCCCGCTGCACGCCGACGCCTGGTCGCTGACGGTGCCGGCGCTGGCCGTGGTCGCGGTGACGGTGGGAATCGCCGCCGTGCAGGCGTGGTGGGCGGGGCGGAGAGGGGCGGTACGGGAATTGAGAGCGGGCGACACGAAGTGAGAAGGACGGCGCACCCCGTCCCCGGCGGCCTCGGCGCCAGATCCTGGGAGCTCCGGCCGCCCCGGCCCCCGGCCCCGGCGGACTCGGCTGCCCCGGCCCCTGACCTCGGCGGACTCGGCCTCCGTTCCGGCGGCCCCACCCGCACGCCGCGGCCCCGGCGCGCCCCCGGCCGGCCGCGGCCCCCCATCGACCAAGGAGCCCGATGACGACGAACCCCACCCTCGCCGAACTGGCCGACAGGGCGACCGCCACCCGCGACCGGCCCGCCTACGGCCACGACGCCCTCATCACCTGCGACCGTCTGGTCCGCATCTTCTCGGTGGAAGGCGTGGAGGTGCAGGCCCTCCAGGGCCTCGACCTGCTCGTCCGCAAGGGCGAACTCATGGCCCTGGTGGGCGCTTCGGGCAGCGGCAAGTCCACCCTGATGAACATCCTGTCCGGCCTGGACACCCCCACCGCCGGGGCGGCCCAGGTGGCCGGCCACAACCTGCTGGCCATGACCGCGAAGGACCGCCTGAACTACCGGCGCAAGGTGGTCGGCTTCATCTGGCAGCAGACCTCACGCAACCTGCTGCCGTATCTCACCGCGGCCCAGAACGTCGCCCTGCCCCTCCAGCTGGCAGGCGGGCGGCGCCGCTCCCGGGCCCGCGCCGAACGCGCCCTGGAACTGTTGGAGTTGCTCCAGGTCGCCGACTGTCGAGGCCGCCGCCCGCACGAGATGTCCGGCGGTCAGCAGCAGCGGGTCGCGATCGCCGTGGCCCTCGCCTGCGATCCGGCGGTGCTGTTCGCCGACGAACCCACCGGCGAACTCGACTCCCACACCGCCGAGCAGATCTTCGCCGCCTTCCGCACGGCGAACGAGGAGTTGGGCACCACGATCGTCATCGTCACCCATGACCGCGCCGTGGCCACCGAGGTCCGCCGCACGGTCGCCATCCGCGACGGCCGCACCTCCACGGAGGTCCTGCGCCGCAGCGAGGTCGACGAGACCACCGGCAACGAGACGCTGGTGGCCCGCGAGTACGCCATGCTCGACCGGGCGGGCCGCCTCCAGCTGCCCACCGAGTACACGAAGGCGCTCGGCATGCGCGACCGGGTGGCGCTGGATCTGGAGCAGGACCACATCACCGTATGGCCGGACGACAGCGGGCACAGCTGATCGCCGGCCGTGACCGGACAGCGGTGCACGGGCCGACGACGATCCCGGCCCATGTGACGAGGAGCAGGTCGGGACGCCCATGACGCAGTCCTGACAGGCGATGGCTCGGCCTACTCCCCCGTCTCGTCCCGTATCTCCCCGTCGCGCAGTTCCAGCACCCGGTCGGCCAGATCGAGCAGCGTCGCGTCGTGCGTGGCCACCAGGGCGGTGACCTGTTCGCTGCGCACGACCGCACGCAGCAGTTCCATCACGGCATGGCCGGTCTCCGCGTCCAGCTGCCCGGTGGGCTCGTCGGCGATCAGCAACGAGGGGTTGTTGGCCAGGGCGCGGGCGATGGCGACCCGCTGCTGCTGACCGCCGGAGAGCTCGCCGGGCCGCTGGGCCGCGTGGTCGGCGAGGCCCACCAGGGACAGCAGCAGCTCGACCCGCTCCTCGCGCTCCCGTACGTCGGCACGGCGCATGCGCATCGGCACGCCCACGTTCTCCGCGGCCGTCAGGATCGGAATGAGGCCGAAGGACTGGAAGACGAAGCCGATCCGGTCCCGGCGCAGCGCCAGCAGTCCGTCCTCGCCGAGCTCCGACAGGTCCAGGCCGTCCACGGTGACCCGGCCCCGGTCCGGTGCGTCGAGCCCTCCGACGACGTTCAGCAGGGTGGTCTTCCCGGAACCCGAGCGCCCCTTGAGCGCAACGAGCTCACCGCGGGGGATGTCGAAGGAGACGCCGCGCAGGGCATGGACGGCGGCGGCTCCCTGGCCGTACGACTTGTGGACGTCCTCGACGCGCACCATGGTCCCCGCGACAACCTGGCTCATGTGTCCTCCCTTGATCCCCCGTGGGCCGGTCGTCAGTATCGCGGCCTTCCGCCCGGCCCTCAATGCTTCTGCGGCCGTTCACCCACCGCGGGGACCGATCCCCGACGGAAGACGCATCGGCCGAGGTCGCGGAGTTCCGTCCGTGCTCCATGTCCTGCGAAGGACCCGTGCCGCGGGCGAGCTGTCGTGCCACGTGTCGAATCCTTCCGAGCGAGGACCCGGGAACCCACGCGCAGCCGGACGGACCCCGCACCCGTCCGTACGAGCCCGTCACCGTACGCGTCGCGAACCCGTCACCGTCCGTACGGAAATCGGATGTCGCCGTGCGCGCGACGGCGTCGATCGAAACCCCCTGTACCGCACCCCTACACGGTCAGTACTAAATAGGGATAAACGACTTCCCTCCGAATAAGGTCTAGGAGGCATGGGCCAAGGGAAGGGAGCGTGACATGCGTCCGCGTCGCCGCGTTCGGTGCCGTACGGCGTCGGCCCTCGGGGCCGCCGCCGGTGCCGTGCTGCTGGCCGGCTGCGGTGCGGGGGGCGGGCTGCGGAGCAACGGACCGGCCCCGCAGGCCGTCGGGCCCGCCCGGCTCTGGCCCGAGCTGCCGCCCGCCTCCGCCGCCCCGTACGACTACGGCGAGGGCGAGACCGCCCGCATCCCGGGGATCGAGGTGCCGGACGGCGACGTGCACCGGCTGGACCCGGTCGCGGTGGTGCGGGCCGCGCTGAAGGCTCGCTCCGAGCGGTCCGGCGGTGCGAAGGACATCCCCGCCGAAACCGTCCGCCACCTCGACGCGTGCCGCGAGAAACCGGCCTCCTGCCCGGTGCTGCGCCCCTACTTCCGCGATCTGACGGGGGACGGCAAGGACGAGATGGTGCTGGGCATCCGGTTGCCCGACCAGCAGATCTCCGTACGCGTCTACAAGCCGGAGGCAGGCGGTCTGACCCAGATCCTGTCCACCGCGGACGCCGTGATCAGCATCGAGCTGGCCGGGCGGGACCTGATCACGCGGGTGCCGTCGGCCATCCGGGGGTACGAGTACCGCACCGCCTGGTCCTGGGACGACCGGCAGCGCGCCATGCTGCCGACACGGGACGAGATCCTGCGGATGCCCTCGCCCCGTGCACCGCGGGCCCCCGTCGAGACCGGCCCGCCGAGACCGGTCCCGGACACCGCCGCCACCCCCTCGGTCGGCGTCATCGCGGAGCGGCGATGAGACCGTACGGCCTCCGGCGGGGTGCGGCGGACCGGCGTCATGGATCCGGCGGACGGGCCGGTAGGGGGCCGCGGCGCCTGCGGATTCCGGCCTGGACGGCGACGCTCACCTGGAAATCCGCCGTCTTCATCACGGTGATGTGCTGCGCCCTCGCCGCCCTGCTCAGCGTGCTGGTGCACGGGGAGGTGACCCGCACGACCGTTGCCGAGGCCCGCGAGAAGGCGTTGTTCCGGCTTTCGGAGGTCACGACCGCATACGAGGCGGGCGAGGCGCTGCCGCCGGGCTCGGGTATCGATCCGCCGGGGCTGCCCCCTGCCCTGAGCGCGCTGGCCGCCCGGGGCGAGCGCGGCACGCTGGTCGCCGACCGCGACGGGCGTCCGGCCATGTGGGCGGCCGCCCCGGCCGACGGCGGGACACTGGCCACGACGGTCGACTACGCCCAGAGCGTCCGCACGATCAACGCGCTCGACCGGGCGATCGTCGGCTCCTCGGTGCTGGCCACGGGCGCCACCCTGCTCGTCGGCGCGTTCGCCGTCACCCGGGTCACCCGGCGGCTGCACCAGACGGCCCGGGTGGCCGGCCGGATCAGCGCGGGCGACCTCGACGCCCGGGTCGACGACCCGCGCACGGCGCACCCCTCGCGTCCGCAGGACGAGGTGGCGATCGTCGCGGGCGCGCTGGACACCATGGCCTCCACCCTCCAGCGCAAGCTGCTGGCCGAGCAGCGTTTCACCGCCGATGTGGCGCACGAACTGCGCACCCCGCTCACCGGTCTGACGGCCGCCGCCGAGCTGCTGCCGCCCGGACGGCCGTCCGAGATGGTGCGCGACCGGGTCAGCGCGATGCGGGCCCTGACGGAGGACCTGCTGGAGATCTCACGGCTCGACGCCCGTACGGAACAGGTCGAGCTCGACGTGTTCGAACTCGCGCCGCTCATCGAACGCGTGGTGCGCGCGTCCGGGACGGAGACCGAGGTCCGTCACGGGAAGACCGCGACGGGGGCGGGCGCGGGTACGGCGGCCGGGGCCGCCCGGCGGCGGGAGCACACGCCCGCGCGGCTGCCCGTGCCGGTACGGGTCGAGACCGACAGACGGCGGGTCGAGCGGGTGCTGGGCAACCTGATCGCCAACGCGCACAAGCACGGCCGGCCCCCGGTGCTGCTGATGGTGGACGGGCCGACGGTGACCGTACGCGATCACGGGCCCGGTTTCCCGGAGTACCTGCTGGACGGCGGCCCGCAGCGGTTCCGTACCGAGAGCGGTGGCAAGGGGCACGGCCTGGGGCTGACCATCGCCGTCGGGCAGGCCGCGGTGATCGGCGCGGAGCTGACCTTCGCCAACGCCCCGGACGGCGGCGGGGCGGTGGCACGCCTGACGCTCCCGGAGTACGCACGGCCGGACGACGACGGGACGTGCGCCCGACCGCCGGAGGGGGAGGCGGCGGACCGCGTACGGCGGCCGGACGAGGCGACGGCACGGGACGCGACCGCGAGAGCGCAGGACGGGAACCCCGGCTGACACGCCCCGGCGGACGAACTTCGGACGCCGGGTCCGACCGCCGTGCCCGGCCGGCGTTCCTGGCTGCCGTGCCCGACCGACACGCACGGCCGACGATCCCGGTCGCCGTGCCGGTCGGCGTCCCCGGCTGACATTCCCGCTATGACATAAGGGAAATAACCCTCGCGTCTTGCTACGTTGCGTGGCATGACCGTAACGACGGCGGACACACCCCCGCCCGCTCTGCGTCTGCCCAAGCGGCGCGGGGTCGAGTTACTGCTCCTCGTCGGTGCCGTCCTCGTCCCGGTCTACGGCTACGCGGCCGTCGGGCTGGCCAGGAACGGCGCCGTCCCGCCCGACGTGGCCGGATACGGCGGCGGGCTGGGGCTGCTCGCCCTCCTCGCCCATCTCGCGGTCCGCTTCCGCGCCCCGTACGCCGATCCGCTGCTCCTGCCCATCGCCGTCCTGCTCAACGGGCTGGGGCTGGTGCTGATCTACCGGCTCGACCTGGAGACGCCCAAGGACCAGGCAGCACCCACCCAGCTGGTCTGGTCGACGCTCGGCGTGGCGCTGTTCATCGTCGTGGTCGTCTTCCTGCGCGACCACCGGGTGCTCCAGCGCTACGCCTATCTCTCGGTCGCCACCGCGCTGGTCCTGCTGATCCTGCCGATCTTCTTCCCCGCGGTGAACGGGGCCAAGATCTGGATCCGGGTCGGCGGACTCTCCTTCCAGCCCGGCGAGTTCGCCAAGATCCTGCTCGCCGTGTTCTTCGCCGCGTACCTCGCCGCGAACCGCAACGCCCTCGCCTTCACCGGCCGCCGGATCTGGAGGCTCCAGTTCCCCACCGGCCGGGTGCTCGGCCCGATCGTGGCGATCTGGGTGCTCAGTGTCGGCGTACTGGTCCTGGAGCGCGATCTCGGCACCTCGCTGCTCTTCTTCGGCCTGTTCGTGATCATGCTGTACGTGGCGACCGGCCGGACCGGCTGGATCGCGGTGGGCCTGCTGCTGGCCGCGGTGGGCGCGTTCGTCGTCGGCTCCCTCGAACCGCATGTGCACAGCCGGGTCCAGGACTGGCTCGACCCGTTCGCCACCATCGCCGCCGGACGGGGACCCAGCCAGCTGGCCCAGTCGCTGTTCGCGTTCGCCGCGGGCGGGATGCTCGGCACCGGGCTCGGGCTCGGCCACTCCATCCTCATCGGCTTCGCCACCAGGTCGGACTTCATCCTGGCGACCGCGGGCGAGGAACTGGGCCTGACCGGGCTGACCGCGATCTTCCTGCTGTACGCGCTGCTCGTGGCCCGCGGCTACCGCGCCGGGCTGGCCCTGCGCGACCCGTTCGGGCGACTGCTGTCGATCGGCCTCGCCTCGATCCTGGCCCTCCAGGTGTTCGTGATCGCGGGCGGGGTGATGGGGCTGATCCCGCTGACCGGCATGGCGATGCCGTTCCTCGCGCAGGGCGGATCGTCCGTCGTGACCAACTGGATCATCGTGGCGCTGCTGATCCGGCTCAGTGACCAGGCCCGCCGCCCTCAGCCCGCCCACGCGGAGACCGGAGTCATCGCGCCGGAACCGAAGGACCCGGCACCCGGGCCGAAGGGCGCCGGGCCGGGGCCGAAGGGCGCCGGGCCGGGGCCGGGGCCGAAGGGCACGCCGCCCGGACCGGAGGACGTACCGTGATCCGCTGCATCCGCCGTGCCGCCGCCCTCTGCCTGCTGCTGCTGGTGGCCCTGCTGCTGAACGCGGCGCGCATCCAGGTCTTCGAGGCCGACAGCCTCGACGAGAACCCCGCCAACCGCCGCCTCACGATCACTCGTTACAGCCAGGCGCGCGGCGACATCCTGGTCGGCGGGACGTCCGTCACCGGCTCCAGGAACACCGGCGAGCAGCTCGCGTACGAACGCACCTACCGCGACGGTCCCGTGTACGCGCCGGTGACCGGCTACGCCTCGCAGACGTACGGCACCACTCTGATCGAGCACGCCGAGGACGGCGTCCTGTCCGGGACCGACTCGGCGCTCGCCCCGTTCCCGTTGTGGAACGAGATCACCCGGAGCCGGCAGCCCGGCGGCAACGTGGTCACCACGATCGACGCCTCGATGCAGCGCGCCGCCTACGAGGGGCTCGACGGGCGACGGGGGGCGGTCGCCGCCGTCGAGCCCTCGACCGGCAGGATCCTGGCCCTGGTCTCGACCCCTTCGTACGATCCGGGGCTGATCTCCGGCACCGGTCCGTCCGCCACCGACGCCTGGCGGCGGCTGAACGCGGACAAGAGCCTGCCGATGCTCAACCGGGCGATCCGGCAGACCTATCCACCGGGTTCCACCTTCAAGATCGTGACCGCGGCGGCGGCGCTCGACGCGAACGTGGTCGTCGATCCCGACGCCGGGACCGACACCCCGTCGCCGTACGTGCTGCCCGGCACCCGGACCACGCTCCCCAACGAGGCGGAGGACTGCGAGAACGCCTCGCTGGCCGAGGCGATCCGGGTCTCCTGCAACACCGTGATGGCCGAACTGGGGGTACGGGTCGGCCTGGACGGCATGGTCGACGCGGCACGGCGGTTCGGCTTCGACGACACCGGGCTGCGGATCCCGTCCGGGGTGGCCAGGAGCAACTTCGACACCGAGATGAGCGACGACCAGCTGGCGCTGTCGTCGATCGGGCAGTTCGACACGACGGCGACCCCGCTCCAGATGGCGATGGTCGCCTCGGCCGTGGCGAACGGCGGCGACCTCAAGTACCCGTATCTCGTGGACCGTACGACCACGAGGAGCGGCTCGGTGGTCCACCGGTACGATCCGCGCACCTACCGGCGGGCGATGAACCCGCGTACGGCGATGCTGCTGCGCGAGATGATGGTCGACGTCGTGGAACGCGGCACCGGTTCCAACGCCGCGATCGACGGCGTGACCGTGGGCGGCAAGACCGGCACCGCGCAGCACGGCGTCGACAACTCGGGCCTGCCGTATGCCTGGTTCATCTCCTGGGCGCAGTCGCCGGGCTCGGGCCGTCCGGCCGTCGCGGTCGCCGTGGTCGTGGAGGACGCCGCCGCCCACCGGGCCGACATCAGCGGCGGCGGCAGCGCCGCCCCGATCGCGCGTTCCGTGATGGAAGCCGCCCTGGGCACCCTGCGAGACTGACCGCGCGGCGGATACGGGGACCGTGCGGCGAATACGGGTCCGCGCGGCGAATACGGGGGTGACCGCGTGACGCACATGACCGGTACGGGCGATGCGGGCGCGGTGGTCTCGGCGCTGGAGCGGATCGGGCGGGACGACCCGCGTCTGTCCGCGTTCGTCGAGGTGTGGCACGAGCAGGCGGTCGCGGACGCGGAACGCGCCGCCCACCTCCCGCTGGGCGCCCTGCCGTTCGCCGTCAAGGGACGGGCCGGGATCCGCTCGTACGCGGCCCGACGGCTGATCGCGGCCGGCGCGGTGCCGGTCGGCTCGACCTCGGTGCCCGGCCCCGGCACGCCCTGGCAGACATGGGGGCTGGGCGCCCACGGCCGTACGGTCAACCCGTGGCGGGCCGACCGCACCCCGGGCGGGTCCTCGGCGGGCTCGGCGGTGGCGGTCGCGGCGGACATGGTGCCGCTGGCCACCGGGAGCGACGGGGCGGGTTCGGTACGGATCCCGGCGGCATGGTGCGGGGTGTTCGGCCTGAAGACGACGAACGGTCTGCTGCCCTCGCCCGACCGGACCGGGCTCGCCTCCGCCGGAGTGCTGACACGCTCGGCGGCCGGGGCCCTGACGTACCTGCGCTGCGTACTGGACGCGGACCGCGGCCGGGACCCGGAGGGCCTGCCGACCGTCCCGGGCGGACACCGCCACCGCGTCCCCGGCCCGAACCCGCAGGCGGCGCCCGCCCTCCCGGTCCCGGCCGTCTTCAGTCCGGACCTGGGACACGCGGACGTCGAACCGGAGGTCGCGGCCGTGGTCCGGCGCGCCGTGGACCGCCTGGTGGCGGCCGGCGTGGTGCGACCGACGGACCGCACGTGCGACCTGCTCGACCCCCGGGAGGCATGGCGTGAGGTCCGGGGCGGGGAGCCGACCCCGTACGCCCGCGAACTGCGGCGCGAGAACGACCGCCGACTGGACGCGCTGTTCGCCCGCGTGCCACTGCTGCTCAGCCCGACCACCCCGAACCGTCCGCACGGCCACGACGGTCCCGGCGAGGTCTACTCGACGGCCCTGACCTGGGCGTTCAACCTCAGCGGGCATCCCGCCGCGACCATACCGGCCGGTTTCACGGCGGACGGCTGCCCGGTGGGTCTGCAATTGGTCGCGGAGCACGGGGCGGACGTCTCGCTGGTCGAAACGGCCCGTGCGGCGCAGGACGCGCTGTCCACCGTGCGGTCATGACACACGACGTCCGGTCCCGACGGACGGCGCACATCCATTATGGCCCCGGAGAAGGCCCCGTTCCGTCGTGCCGTCGGATGATCTCGCTCCGTTTTCCACGCCCTACCGTGGTCGCATGACTGTTCTTCACTTACGCGATCACGGTGGCGGCTCCGACGGCGGGCCGGTCCTTCTTCTCCTGCACGCCGCCTCGCGCTCCCTCGCCGACTGGGACGCCGTGGTGCCGCACCTCGGCCCCGGTCACCGGGTGCTCGCCGTCGACCTGCCCGGGCACGGCCTCGGCACCGCCTCGTCGTGGTCGTTCGACGCGGTGCTGGACGACCTGGACGAGACGCTGAACGCCCTGGGGATCGCGGGCCCGGTGGTCCCGGTCGGGCACTCGCTGGGCGGGATGGTGGCCGCCTCGTACGCCGTCGAGCGGCCGGACCGCGTGCCGGGAGCCGTGGACCTGGACGGCTTCTGGTGGGGCACGCCCGCGCAGTACCCGGGGATGGACCCGGACGAGGTGGCGCGTCGGCTGGCCGACATCGGGGCCATGGCACGGGCCTCGGCGGGGCTGCGGATGCCCGCGGAGTACGTGGAGCAGCAGGCCGCGTACAGCGTGGGGCTGGGCATTCCGTACGAGCGGGCGGAGGCGTCGTTCCGCGCGTCCGTGCGTGAACTCCCGGACGGTGGGTGGCAGTTGCTGCCGGAGCGGGAGTGCGCCCTGGAGATGCTGGACGCCATGGACGCCCTCGATCTCTTCGCGTTGTTCCGCCGCGTCCCCTGTCCGCTGCTGCTGGTCCGGGCCCTGCACCGGGTACCGGCGACCCCCGGCATGGAGTGGCTGGACGGGATGACGGAGGCGTACGGGCACGGCCTGGCCCGGGATCTGGCGGAGCTGGCGTCCGAGCGGGCGGGCATCACCGTCGAGGGCATCGAGGCGACGCACGCGATGCTGCTGGAGGCCCCCGAGCGGGTGGCGGAGCTGGTACGGGGGTTCGTCGCGCGACTCTGAGCCGGTGAGCGCGGGGGCGACGGCCCCGGGCGCCCACCGGGCCCACGCGTTGCGCGCGGGCGGGTCCCGCCCCCGGCCGGCACGCCGGAGGCCCGCCCGCGCTACTCCCCCTGCGTGCTCGACGCGCCGTGCGCCACCGCCTCCTCGACCTCGGCGACCCGGGCGCTCTCCTCCGCCGCGAAGCGTTCCCGGTCCAGTCGCTCGGCCAGTTCCTCGTCCTGGGTCATCAGCAGGTCCAGGTTGGTGTCGCCGAGTTCGAGGACGCCCATGTCCACGTACGCCTGCTGGAGCCGTTCGCCCCACAGCCCGATGTCCTTGACGCACGGCACGATCCGGCTGAACAGCAGCCTGCGGAAGAGCTGGAGGAACGGCGAACGCTCGGACAGCGCGTGCGCCTCCTCCTTGCCTATGCCGAAGTTCTCCAGCACCTCGACGCCCCGGAGCCGGTCCCGCATCAGGTAGCAGCCCTCGATGACGAACTCCTCGCGCTCACGGCGCTCGGCATCGCTCAGTTGCCCGTAGTAGTCGCGCAGCGCCATCCGCCCGAAGGCGACATGGCGGGCCTCGTCCTGCATGACGTAGGCGAGGATCTGCTTGGGCAGCGGCTTGTCCGTGGTGTCGCGGATCATGCCGAACGCGGCCAGGGCGAGTCCTTCGATGAGAACCTGCATGCCGAGGTACGGCATGTCCCAGCGGGAGTCGCGCAGGGTGTCGCCCAGCAGCGCCTGGAGGCTGTCGTTGACCGGGTAGAGCATCCCGATCTTCTCATGCAGGAACCGGCCGTATATCTCCGCGTGCCGGGCCTCGTCCATGGCCTGGGTCGCGGAGTAGAACTTCGCGTCGAGGTCGGGTACGGACTCCACGATCCTGGCCGCGCAGACCATGGCGCCCTGTTCACCGTGGAGGAACTGACTGAACTGCCAGGAGGCGTAGTGCTTGCGCAGTTCGCCCCGGTCCTTGTCGGTCATCTTCGCCCAGTGCGGCGTGCCGTACAGGGTCAGGGCGTCGTCGGGCGCACCGAGCGGGTCCAAGGGGTCGACCTCCAGGGACCAATCGATGCGCTTGTTGCCGTCCCACTGCTTGTCCTTGCCCTTCTGGTAGAGGGCGAGCAGGCGTTCACGGCCGTCGTCGTAGTCCCAGCTGAAGCGGGCGGCTCCGGTGGCGGGCACCTGCCACAGCGGTGCGTCGGGGGCGGTGGTGTACAGGTCGAGCGTCGACATGGACGGCTCCTCACGCCTCGCGTACGTAATCCGTCACGTTCCTTGCCTGTCACATCGGTTGGCAGGTTCACACGCTGATAGACACCGGGTCAACAAGTTGCGCGCAAGGGATTGACGACTTTACTGACAGGCAGTCTTATAAGGAGTGACCGCCGGTAACACCGACCGATCGCCCCGGCCGCCCCCATCTCCGCCCTCGCTCCGATTTCCCATTGCCACCTTCATCCCTCTTGTCGCCCTTGTGAGAGGTACCCCCGCCATGACTCCAGTGACCGAACGTGACGTGCGGCTGCTCCGCGACGCGATCGGCCCGCTCCGGGACCGCGAACAGATCGCCGCGCGCCTGCTCGACTCCTCGGCCAAGCACTCCTTCGATCCGGACAAGGAGCTCGACTGGGGCTCGCCGCCCGAGGACGGCAAGTGGCACTGGCCGCCCGAGCTCGTCTCGCTCTACGACACCCCGCTGTGGCGGCGGATGTCCGAGGAGCAGCGGCTCGACCTGTCCCGGCACGAGGCGGCGTCGCTGGCCTCGCTCGGCATCTGGTTCGAGATCATCCTCATGCAGCTGCTGGTCCGGCACATCTACGACCGGCCGGTGACCAGCGACCACGTCCGCTACGCGCTCACCGAGATAGCCGACGAGTGCCGGCACTCGATGATGTTCGGCCGCATGATCAAGTGGAGCGGGGCGCCCGACTACCCCGTACCGCGCGTCTATCACAACCTCGCGCGGGTGCTGAAGACCGTCTCCACCACGCCCGGCTCGTTCGCGGCGACCCTGCTCGGCGAGGAGATCCTCGACTGGATGCAGCGCCTGACCTTCCCGGACGAGCGCGTCCAGCCGCTGGTGCGTGGCGTGACCCGCATCCACGTGGTCGAGGAGGCCCGGCACGTCCGGTACGCGCGCGAGGAACTGCGCCGCCAGATGGTGACCGCCCCGCGCTGGGAACGCGAACTGACCCGGCTCAGCTGCGGCGAGGCGGCCCGCGTCTTCTCCGTCTGCTTCGTCAACCCGCAGGTGTACGAGAACGTCGGCCTGGACCGCCGCGAGGCCGTCGCCCAGGTGAAGGCGAGCCGCCACCGGGCGGAGGTCATGCAGAACGGCGCGAAGCGGCTGACGGACTTCTTCGACGACATCGGGGTGCTGAACGGGCTGGGACGCAGGCTGTGGAGGAGCTCCGGCCTGCTGGCCTGAACGGGAACGGACGCGGCGGGCCCGGGTCCCACGTAGGTCCGGCCGCGGTCCGGTCACCGGGGTCGGGCGCGGGCCGGGCGGCCGGATCCGGTCACGGTCGTGTCGCTCGCGGCCGGGTCGCTCGCGGCCGGGTCGCTCGCGGCCGGGTCGCTCGCGGCCGGGTCGCTCGCGGCCGGTCCCCGTGCGACAGGGCTCGCTTACGACCTCGCCCACGATGGTCAGCGGCGTCGCGGTGTCCGGGACCTCCGCCTCCGGCGTTGTCGTCAGTTGCCGACGCTCCTTCCCCGAGCTCTCAGCTGCTTTCGAGCAGGGGAGACCCCATCCGGCTCCCTCCTCCGCCTCGGATTCCAAGGCCCCAGAAACCGCTCCTTCTCCCACTGTCCGTCGTGGGCGAGGTCGTTAGGCTGCCTCGTATGACCTCTGCCGCCGCCCCGCCGAATCGCGCGTACCGAAGGCTCAGTGTCGAGGAACGCCGCTCCCAGCTCCTCGCCGCGGCGCTCACCCTGTTCGCCCACCGGGCGCCCGACGAGGTGTCGCTCGACGAGGTCGCGGTGGTCGCCGGGGTCTCCCGCCCGCTGGTGTACCGCTACTTCCCGGGCGGGCGGCAGCAGTTGTACGAGGCGGCGCTGCGGTCCGCCGCCGAGGAGCTGATCCTGTGCTTCAACGAGCCGCCCGCGGGCCCGCCCACGGTACGGGTGCTGCGGGTACTGGACCGGTACCTGGCCTTCGTGGACGAGCACGACACCGGGTTCAGCGCGCTGCTGCGGGGCGGCAGCGTCGTCGAGACGTCCCGTACGACGGCGATCGTGGACGAGGTGCGGCGGGCGGCGGCCGAACAGATCCTGCTGCACCTGGGCCGGGGCGGCGAGGGGCCGGGTCCCGGGCCCCGGCTGCGGATGATGGTGCGCACCTGGATCGCCGCCGTCGAGGCGGCGTCGTTGATCTGGCTGGACGAGGGCAAGCGGCCCGCCGCGTCCGAGCTGCGCGACTGGCTGGTGGACCAGCTGATCGGGATGCTGGCCACGACGGCGGCGACGGATCCGGAGGCCGCGGCGGCGGTGGCGGCGCTCCTGTCGCTGGAGGACGAGGCGGGCCCGGCCGGGCGGCTCGCACAGCGGTTGCTCCCGGTCGTCGGCGGGGCGGCCCACCTGCTGCCCGAGCGCCGACCGGCCGCTCCCGGCGCATCGGGGCTTCCCGGGGGATGATCGGCCCTTCCCGGAACGTCGGGGCGTGGAGACATCGGGGCGTCGGCGGCACCGCGGCGTCCCGGGAGCCGGCCGGTGGGTGAGACTGGGGATGTGCGAAGCGAGAACACACCCTTCACCGGCGGCCCGCTGGACGGGCGGGTCCTGCCCGTCCTGGTCGGCCCGACCGGTCATCCCCCCAAGTGGTACGAGGTCCCGGTGCCGGCCGCAGACGGAGGTCCCGCCACCGTGCACGCGTACCGCAGGGCGCCGGCCGGTCACACCAAGCGGCTGGGGATCCAACGCGGCTGGGTGTACGAGTACGTCCCCGAGGGTCGGACGCGGCACAGCCCCAAGTGGCCCTGGTCGAAGCCGAACTGAGGGGACGGGCCCGGTCCGGACGTGGGCGAGGTCGTAAGATCGACGCTCTGATGCCGGGCACGGTCAGCGGTCAGCGGTCAGCAAGGGGGTGCGCCATGGAGGCGCTGCGTCAGGACGATCCACGTCGCATCGGACCGTACGCCTTGCTGGCGCGGCTCCGGGAGACCGCGAGCGCCGTGCAGTACCTCGCGCACGGGACGTCCGCCGGTGAGTCCGGGCCGGCCGCGGACGGCACGGAACCGGCCGTCGTGGTCACCGCCGCCCGCCCCGGACTCGCCGTACTGCCCGCCTTCCGGCGCCGGTTCCAGGCGGAGGCCCGTACGGCGGCCCTGCTGGCCGCGGACGGGGACGGCGACGGGGAACGGCCGGGGTCCGGCACCCCCGTCGACGGCACGGACGGCGAACTGCCCTGGACGGCCGCGCCCTACGTGCCCGCCCTGACGCTCGCCGACGCCATCGAGGTCTCGGGCCCGCTCCCCGAGCACGCCGTACGGGTACTCGGGGCGGGCCTCGCCGGGACCCTCTCCCGGGTCCACGCCACCGGGGCCGTGCTCCAGGGGCTGGCTCCCCGGACGGTGCTGCTGGCAGAGGACGGCCCCCGGCTCACGGCATTCGGCCCGCTGGGCGCCGCGGCCGCCGCCGAGGCCCGGCCCGGCGGGCAGTTGTCGGTACGGCTCGGCTACCTCACCCCCGAGCAGGTCGAGGGCGAGGAGCCCGGCCCCGCGTCCGACCTCTTCGTGCTCGGCCTGCTGCTGGCGTACGCGGCGACCGGCACGACCCCGCTCGCCGACGGCCCGGCCGCCGAGGGCGCCGAACGCATCGCCCGCACGGATCCCGAACTCGGTGCGGTACCCGAGGAGTTGCGCGGCCTGATCGCCTGCTGCCTGGCGAAGGACCCCGCCGACCGGCCCGACGCGGGGACGGTGGCCTCCGAACTGGCCCCACAGGGATCGGCGGACCTGGCAAAGGACGGCTGGCTGCCGGAGCGTCTGGTGGTCGCGGTGAGGGAACAGTCGCTTCGGACACGGGAGTTGAGCGCGACCGGCCACCTGCCGCAATCACCGGCCGCCGAACCGACTGCGCGGGCCACCCCTGCCCCTGCCCCCGCACCCGCACCCGCACCCGCCGCGGAATCCCCTGCCGCCACGGACACCGGTACCACGCAGCTCGGGAACATCGCGCGCCGCGTGCCGACGACCGACCGGGCCACCACCCAGCTGTCCGTGCCGCAGGAGCTCACCGGCGCCCCCGCGTCACCCGCGTCCCCCTCCCCCGCGCCGATGCCCGCCCCGGCCGCCGCGCCCGCGCCGCCCCTCCCGTCGGCGCCGCTCCCGCTCGTGGCCCCCGCGGCATCCCCCGCCGCTCCCGTCTCTCCCGCCCCCACCGTCCCGTCCGCCTCACCCGCTCGGCCCGGTGTCGACCGGCGCGGCCTGTTCATCGGGCTCGCGGCCGGTGTCGCGGGGCTGGCGGTCGGTGGCGGCGGGGCGTTCGCACTCGCGTCCGACGACGGAGCGACGGACGATCCCAGGCCCGCGCCGAGCCGGGCCGCCGTGGCGGGGCTTCCGCCGCGCCCGCGCTGGGTGTACCGGCATCCGGCGGCCGAGCCGTCCCCGCTCGCCGCCGCCCTCTGGAACGACCGGCTGCTGGTGCTGACCGGCGAGAACGGGGCGACCGCGGTCGACCTGCGCACCGGACGCCGCCTCTGGGCGAGCCCGGAGGCCGCCAAGGGCCACACCGTGCTGACGGCCGGGAAGGACCTCTGCTTCGTCGCCGCCCCGGCGGAGTTCCTGTGGCTGTCCGCGAAGGACGGCAAGGTCGTGCACCGGGAGGCCCACGCGGAACGGCTCCCCGGCGCTCCGGATCTCGCGGTCGCGGGGGTCGTGGGCGCGTCCGGGCCCGTGGTCTGGTTCACCGGCTCGCACAAGGTCACGGTCAAGGCCCCGCCCCCGAAGAAGGGCAAGAAGCGCGGCAAGGACCATCAGGTCGTCAACTCCTACCTGTTCGCCCACGACGTCGTGCGCCGCGCGGAGCTGTGGCGCACCCCGGTGCCGACCGGGCGCGGCCCCGCCGCCCCCGCCTACCGGGTGATCGCGGTCCGGGAGAACGATGTCGTGGTGCGCCAGACCCCGGCCACGCTCACCCCCGCCGACGTCGGGGCGGCCAAGGGGAAGGCCGTCTTCCGGAGCTTCGACCGGAAGACCGGGAAGCAACTGTGGGCCAGGGCGATCGGCGCGGTCGCACCGGCCGGCGCGGCCACGGGCGACGAGCAGGGGCTGCTGTACGCGGCGGTCGGCGACGGCCTCCAGGCGTTCGAGACACCCACGGGCAAGCCGAAGTGGACGCTGAACGGCACCGGCGGCGCCCCGTACGGCACCCCGGTCGTCAGCGGCACGCTGCTGCACATCAGCAACCTCGGCCAGGAGGTGGGCGCGGTCGAGCGGGCGACGGGCCGGCTCCGCTGGCGTCGCTCGACGGAGGCCGTCCCCGGCACCGCCGCCCCTGCGGTGACGGTCAGCACGACCGGCAGGACGCTGCTGGCCTCGGGCGTCTCCCAGGTCACCGCCTTCGCCGCACAGGACGGACGGCGGCTGTGGAAGTTCCAGGACATCGGGGCCCAGGAGCCGGACGGTCCGACGGTCACCGCCCCGTACCGCGTGCTGGCCACCGACGGCACCGCGATCGTCCAACGGGACCGGGTCTTCTACGCCTTCCCCGTCGCCTGAAGCCCGCGCCCGAAGAGGTCCGCCGGAAGGCTCGCGGCGTGCCGACGCGTCGGCACGCACCAGCCGCCCTCCGGGTGAACCGGCATGCCGCCACACCGCACGGGTCCTTGCATTCGCCCGGCACCGAGTGACCGTATTGACCGTTACGCCCACTTACGGGGTGGTTTCGTGATGCACCCCGTACCCGGAGGTGATGTCGTGTCAGGCGGATTCCCGCGTGCGATGTGCACCGTGGTCCTCTCCATGGTCGTCGTGGCCTCGTCCGCGACCGCGGCCCGGGCGACCCCGGGCTCCCCGACGGGCGGCACGGAGACGCCTCCCGGCGACCCCAGGGCACCGGTTCCGGCATCGGCGTCCGTAGCGGCACCAGCACCGGGACCGGGCCGGGGCGGTGTCGCGCAGCTCCTCACCCGGCTGCGGAAGCTGTACCAGCAGGCCGAGGAGGCCACCGAGGCGTACAACGGCACCGCCGCGGAGCTGAAGAAGCGCGCGGCGCAGGCGAAGAGGCTCGACGCCTCCCTCGCCACCGCGCGGGCCGCCCTGGCCCGGAGCCGCGAGGAGGCGGGGCGGCTGGCCCGGGAGCAGTACCAGGGCCGGTCCGACCTCTCCTCGTACGTGCGGCTGCTGCTGTCCCGCGACCCCGAGCACTTTCTGGACCAGGAGCATGTGGTCCGGCGTATGGCGGTCGGACGGGCGGCGACGGTGCAGCGGCTCACGGCGGCCGAGAAGCTCGCCGACGGACTCGCCGCCGAATCCCGCAAGGTACTGGACCGGCAGAAGGTCCTGACCGCGCAGCGGAAGAAGCAGCGGGACACCGTGCGCTCCCGCCTCGAAGCCGTCCAGAAGAAGCTGGCCACGCTGTCGGCCGCAGAGCTCGCCGAACTGTCCCGGCTGGAGCAGGAGGGCATGACGAGGGCCCAGGACGCCCTGGTCGCGTCCAGGGCGCTGCCCGCCGCCGGAGCACCCTCCTCGGCGGGCGGCGAGGCGGTGCGGTACGCGATCGAGCAGGTCGGCAAGCCGTACGTGTGGGGCGCCGAGGGCCCCGACTCGTTCGACTGCTCCGGTCTCACCTCGTGGGCGTGGGCGAGGGCGGGCCGGCCCATCCCCCGGACCTCGCAGGAACAGTGGCGGCAGCTGAACAGGGTGCAGCTGAACGCGCTGCGTCCGGGCGACCTGGTGATCTACTTCCCGAAGGCCACTCATGTGGCGCTGTACATCGGCAACGGCCTGGTGGTGCAGGCCCCCCGGCCCGGCACACGGGTGAAGGTGTCGCCGGTGGCGTCCAATCCGCTGCTGGGCGCCGTACGGCCGGACCCGGGCAGCGCGCCGCTGGCCGCCTACGCGCCCCCGCCGCTCCCCCAGGGCGCGACCGCGGGCTCGGACACCGGCTACGGCTCGTCCTCCGCACCTGCCGAATAGGCCCCGGCACCAACGGGACGGCCCGTAGGCGGCCGGGCCGGACGCCCGTCGGTGATCCGACGGGCGCCCGGCCCGGACCGTCGTGGTCAGACCGCCGCGGCGGTGCCCGTCACCTCGGCGAGGTACGCGTTGGTCTTCTCCGGGTCGAAGAAGAAGTTCTCGAAGTCCGCCGGGTTGTTGAAGCCGTTGGCGAACCGGTTGGCGATCGCCTGGAACTGGTTGCCCGCGCCGAGCAGGTTCAGCACGTGCTCCGGCGGGACGCCGAGCATCGCGTTGGTCCACTTCACGACGTGCTGCGCGGTCTCCCAGTAGCGGTCGAACGTGGCCTGCATCCAGGTCTCGTCGAACGGCCGGTCGCCGTGCTCGAGGATCGAGTCCAGGTACGAGTTGGCGCACTTGGAGGCCGAGTTGGAGCCCTGACCGGTGATCGGGTCGTTGGCGACGACGACGTCCGCGACGCCGAGCACCAGGCCACCGCCGGGCAGCCGGCCGATCGGGTTGCGGACGGTCGGGGCGTAGCGGCCGGCCAACGTGCCGTTCGCGTCGGTCAGTTCGACCTTGGTGGCGCGGGCGTACTCCCACGGCAGGTACCGCTCCAGGAGCTCCAGCGTCTTGGCGAGGTGCTCGGAGGGGTCCTTGATGCCCTGGAACACGTCGATCGGGCCGCCGGGGACGCCCTCCCAGAAGAGGATGTCGGCACGGCCGGACGTGGTCAGGGTCGGCATCACGAAGAGTTCGCCGACGCCGGGGACCAGGTTGCAGCGGACCGCGTCGAACTCGGGATGCTCGGGGCGCGGGCCCATGCCGTGGACGTAGGCGACGGACAGGGCGCGCTGCGGGGCGTCGAACGGGGAGCGCGAGGCGTCCCGGGCGAACATGGAGACCAGCTCGCCCTTGCCGGCCGAGACCAGCACCAGGTCGTAGGTGCGGGAGAAGTAGTCCAGGTCGGAGACGGCCGCGCCGTGGATGACGAGCTGACCGCCGCGCTGGGCGAACGTCTCCATCCAGCCGGCCATCTTCACGCGCTGGTCGACGGACTGGGCGAAGCCGTCCAGCTTGCCGACCCAGTCGACGGCGCGCGAGGAGTCGGGGGCGGCGACCGAGAGCCCGAGGCCCTCGATGCGCGGGGCCTGCGACTCCCAGAAGTTGAGCTGGTAGTCGCGCTCGTACTGGAGCGCCGTGTGGAACATGCACTGCGTCGACATGACCCGGCCGGAGCGGATCTCGTCGGCGGTGCGGTTGGACATCAGGGTGACTTCGTACCCCTTGGACTGCAGTCCGAGGGCGAGCTGGAGGCCGGACTGCCCGGCCCCGACTATGAGTATTCTCCGCATCGCGGTTCTCCGATGTTCTGCGTGACTGTCGCACGGAAGGACCGGCCGGTGCGGCCGGCCGTCCCGTCAGGGGGTGGCGTCCAGGGCGTGACCGACGAGGGCGAGCAGCGACTCGACGACGGTGATCCTGTTACGCGCGTCCATGATCACAACAGGCACGTGCGGAGGGATGGTCAGAGCCTCCCGGACGTCTTCCGCCTCGAACTCCGTGGTTCCCTCGAAGTGGTTGACAGCGACGATGTAGGGCAGGCCGCAGCTCTCGAAGTAGTCGAGCGCGGGGAAGCAGTCGGCGAGGCGGCGGGTGTCGGCGAGCACGATCGCGCCGATCGCCCCGCGCACCAGGTCGTCCCACATGAACCAGAAGCGCTGCTGGCCCGGGGTACCGAAGACGTACAGCACGAGGTCGTCGGCGAGCGTGATGCGGCCGAAGTCCATCGCGACGGTCGTCGTGAGCTTGTCGGGCGTCGCGGTGAGGTCGTCGGTGTCCTCACTGGCCTGGGTCATCATCGCTTCGGTCTTCAGCGGGGTGATCTCGGAGACCGACCCCACGAAGGTGGTCTTGCCCACGCCGAAACCGCCCGCGACCACGATCTTGGTGGCGATGGGTGCCCGGGTGTGGTCCAACTGCCAGGACTGCAGCGATTCCTCGGCCTGGTCCACGGCGCCCGGCCGGCGCGGGGCGAAGAGCGACGTCTCAGAGACGACGGAGTCCATCGAGCACCCTTTCGAGCAGTGCGCGGTCGGGCTGCCCGGCGTCGTGGCCGGTCCCGTACACGCGGATCTTTCCCTGGTCGGCCAGGTCGCTGAGCAGGACCCGGACCACACCGAGCGGCATCTTCAGCAGGGCGGAGATCTCCGCGACCGTACGCATCCGGCGGCAGAGCTCGACGATGGCCTGGAGCTCCGGCATCAGGCGGGGCTGCTTGCCATTGGTCAGCTCGCGGCGCTCCTCGGGTGCTTCGAGCGCGGCCACGAAGGTCTCGACGAGCAGGACGTGGCCGAAGCGGGTGCGTCCGCCGGTGAGCGAGTACGGGCGGACTCGCGCGGGCCTTCGGTCGGACCCGCGGACCGGGAGCCTGCGGGCGGGTTCAGCGGCGGACGTCACTGGGTGCTCTCCATCGATTTGCGCAGCTCACTGCGGAGTTCGGGGGTGAGTACGTGTCCGGCTCGGCCGACGAACAGCGCCATGTGATAGGCGATGACGCTCATGTCGCAGTCCGGGGTGGCATGCACACCGAGCAGCGAGCCGTCGCTGATCGACATGACGAAGACGCTGCCCTCGTCCATGGCGACCATGGTCTGCTTGACCCCGCCACCGTCCATCAGCTTCGCGGCGCCCTGGGTGAGACTGCCGATACCGGAGACGATGGTGGCCAGGTCGGCGCTGGACCCCTTGGGCCCGTCCTGCCGGCCGGTCGCCCGGGCGTTCAGGTGGCCGGGGTCGGAGGAGAGCAGCATGAGCCCGTCGGACGACACGACGGTGACCGAGTGGACCCCTGGCACCTCCTCCACCAGATTGCTCAGCAACCAGTGAAGGTTCCGGGCCTCGGTGCTCAGCCCGAATGTGCTGGGCGCAGTCAACTGCGTGCCTCCTCGACTGTGTCCCCCGTCTCATCGGTTCGGTCGTTGATACGGTCGGCCGGCTCGCTGTGGTCGGTGTGCGGGGTGCGCCCGGCGGGTACTGCGGTCCCGGGGAACGAACCGGTCGCCGGGGCCGTGGCGAGTTCCGCCTCGACGTCGCGGCGGCCGTCCTTGGCGCCCTGGTGGAAGCCGCCGAGCCGACGGCGCAGCGCGTCCTTGTCCAGGCTTCCCTTGCGCTCGGTGGTCTGCTCCGTGCTGGGCTTGACGACCCTGGGGGTGCGCTTGGGCAGCCCCTTGTCCGTGACGGTCTCCTGATGCGGCTGCGGCTGCTCCGGCCGGCGGGGGGCCGGCACGGTCTCGGCGGCGGGTGCCGGTGCGGGCGCCGCGTGCGGCTCGGGGGTGCCCGTCGGCGCGTACGGCTCGGGGGCCCCGTCGGTGGTGCGCTCGTGCCGGTCGGGCCCGATGGCGTACGCGTCCGCGTCCGCGGCGGCCGGGGCGGGCACGGGGGCGGCGCCTGCGGCGTACGGGTCGGCACCGACGCCGTACGGGTCGTTGATGGTGAGATACGGGTCGGGCGCCGTGGTCGCGGGGGCGTCCGTGGCCTCGGGAGCCGCCGGGAGCCGGACCTGCATCGTGATCTCGGACTCGGCCTCGACCGCCTCGGCGGCCGGAGCGGGTGCGGGATCCTGCGGGCCGGGGACTGCGGGGGCCTCCGGGGCCGGGGTGCGGTCCGCGGACCGGTCGGCGGGGTGGTCCGTGCCGCGTTCGGCGGTGTGACCGACGGCGTGGTCGGGGCCGGGCGCGGGTTCGGCCGCGCGGATGGCGCGCTCGGCGGCGGCGATCAGCGGGTCGTCGCCCGGCTGGCCGGGCGTGGTGCGTCCGGGCAGCGGGTCGTCGCCCTGCTCGCCGGGCGTGGTGCGTGTGGGCAGCGCGTTGGAATTGGCCTCGGCGACCGATCCGGGCAGGTTGAGTCCGGGGCCGTCCCCGGCGACCTTCACCGGGGTCGGCGTGGCGACCGGCGGAGCCTTCGGCAGCAGGGACGTGGGCAGCACGACGACCGCGGTGATCCCGCTGCCCGTGTGGTCGCGCAGCTGGACCCGTACGCCGTGGCGCGCGGCCAGCAGGGCGGTGACGTGGAGGCCGAGCCCCGCGTCGGGCATCCCCTTGTCGTCCCGCCCCGTCGAGTCGAACAGGGCGGGGTCGGCGAGCCGGGTGTTGAGGTCGGCAATCCGCTCGGCGGACATCCCGATGCCCTCGTCCTGGACGGAGAGCATCACCTCACCGGTCTCCAGCAGCCAGCCGGAGAGCTGGACCCGGGAGTCCGGGGGCGAGAACGAGGTCGCGTTCTCCAGGAGTTCGGCCACGAGGTGGCTGAGGTCGTCGGCGGCGAAGCCGGCGATCTGGGCGTGCGGCGGCAGGGCTTGGATGGTGACCCGCTCGTACCGCTCGATCTCGGAGACGGCGGCGCGCGCCACGTCCACCAGCGGGATCGGGTTCGCGTGCCCGTGCCCGTGCTCGGCGCCCGCGAGAACCAGCATGTTCTCGCTGTGCCGGCGCATGACCGTGGCCATGTGGTCGAGCTTGAAGAGGGTGGCCAGCCGCTCCGGGTCGTCCTCCCGCTCCTCCAGGCTCTCGATGACACCGAGCTGACGCTCGACGAGACCGAGCGTGCGCAGCGAGAGGTTGACGAACGTGTGGTCGACGGTGTCCCGCAGCCGCTCCAGCTGGGCGGTCAGATCCGTGGTGAGGACCTGGAGTTCGGCGCGCTGGCGGGTGAGCGCCTCGCGTCCGGCGATCAGTTCGGACCGTTCGGCCTGGAGGCTCTCGACCCGGCCGTCGTGCTCGCCGTGCAGGGCCCGGAGCCTGCCGTGGAGGGCGTTGACGGACTGTACGACCTGGGCGAACTCGTCGTTGCGGCCCTTGTAGCGGATGGGCTCGGCGGTGGCGGGCTCGGCCGCGAGGCGGGCGGCTCCGATCCGCAGGACGGCGAGCGGCTGGGTGAGGGTGCGCGCCACGGCCGTCGAGACACCGACCGCGATCAGCAGACAGCCGCCGAGCAGCGCGATCCTCAGTTCGAGCGCGGTGACGTCGTCGTCACGGAGCTGTTCGAGGCGCCGGACCTGTTCGGTGCCGAGGGCGGACTCGACGCCGCGCATCCGGTCGACCCGGGCGGACAGCGCCTCCTCGACCTTCTTGGCGCTGGTCCGCTGCTCGGACTCGGACAGCTCGGGCCGGTCGGTGAGGGAGTCGAGGTACTTCTCCGCCTTGGAGACCTCGGGGCCGGTGACGGTGGTGGACAGCTTGTCGCGGGTGGCGGAGCCGGCGCTCTGGTCGAAGTCGGCGAGCGAGGCGAGTTCGGCGACCCGGGCCTGCTGGGCGGCGGCGCTCAGTTCGTCACGGGTGCGGCCGTCCTTGCCGCCGCCCCCGTCCTGGTCCTGCACGGGCAGGCCGGTGACGGGGTCGATCTGCGGGACCGTGTCCGCCCGAGGCACGGAGAGCGCGGCGACCAGCAGCCCGCGGGTGGCGGACGCCTGCTCGGTGGCCCGGCCGAGAGCGAGCGGGGCGCGGGTGGCGTCGGCGGCGCGCGGCGGGGTCTTCTCCGTGAGTTCGGCGGCCACGTCGTGGAGCCTGGCGATGATCTCGGAGTACGCCTGGTGGGCCTCCAGCACCGTGCCCTTGCCGCCGAGCACGTCGCGGCGCAGGGACGGGATGGTGGCGAGGTCGCGGCGCAGCGCTGCGGGGGCGGCCGGCCTGATCTCGTTCACCTGCCGGTCGACACGGGCGCCGGAGCCGCCCTTCTTCTCCCCGGACTTCCCGTCACGGCCGGCCGCGATGCGGGCGACGGCGTCGTCGCGTTCGTCCGCGAGGGCGTGCGCGAGCGCGATCGCCTGCTGGTTCAACTCGGCGAGGGTGACCAGCCGCTGCGACTCGTTCAGGTCGGCGGAGGCGCCGAGGATCGCCGGGGCGCCCGCGGCGATGACGGTGACTCCGACGAGCGCCACGCCGGCGACCAGCCGGCTGCGCACACGCACGGCTCGTCGGGTGCTCGCACTCTCGGCGGGCGCCGGGGGCGTCACCCCGGAACCGCTGTTCTTGCCGCCCTTGCTCCGAGGCCGCTTCTTCTGCACCGGTGCTCGCAATCTTGACTCGTCCGCCCTTGAAGCAGAGGTGACGCGCGGTCACGTGTGAGCGAGCGCCCCGACCCCTGGTACGGCTTCCGACCATTCCAGTGCTTTTGAGAAGGGGGCGCGCATCAACCGCTCCGCCACCCGAACGAGTGAACATCACTCCAGAGTTGACGAACAAGTCTCCCCCGGAAGCCCCCCGGCCACACCTTGCCCGTCGGCTGGAACTTCGGTCCAGGCTTTGGCAGGATGCCCGCCCGCACGCGGCACGGAGCCTCCGCTTCCGCTCGGCGCACGCCCGTGACCTGCTGGTATAGGCCAATTTCGGCCATGCGCAGGGGTCGTGAAGACATCGTGCAGACTGACCGCATGCGCATCGAACTCGCCACCGTCGCCGGCTGCGCCGACCGCCCGAACGAGGACTGGGCCGCCACCGCCCTGCCCGCTTCCGGCCAGGGCGGAACACTGATTCTGCTCGACGGGGTGACCCCGCCGACGGGCGATGACGGCTGCGCCCACCCCGTCCCCTGGTTCACCGCTCGACTGGGCGGCTCACTGCTCGAACTGTCCGGTTCGCGCCGAGATCTGAGCCTCCAGGAGATCCTGGCCGAGTCCATTCGGCGCACTGCCGAGGCCCACGGCCCTTCGTGTGACCTTTCTCACGTGCGGACGCCGCAGGCGACGGTCGCCATGGCGCGCTGGGGCGAACAGGAGATCGAGCACTTGGTGCTCTCCGATTCCGTGCTGCTGTTCGGTATGTCCGACGGGACCGTACGCCCTCTTGTCGACGACCGCCTGGATCGGCTACCGCCGGGCTCGCTGGCCGACGTGGCGACCGTGGACGCGCGGCTGCGGAACAAGGACGGCGGCTTCTTCACCGCCGCGGCCGACCCCTCGGTGGCGGCCCGCGCGGTCACCGGCCGCACCCCGCTCACCGACGTACGAACGGTGGCGGCGCTGACCGACGGCGCGACCCGCTGGACCGAGACGTTCCACGAGGGAGACTGGGCGGACTGCCTCGCGGTGCTCCGCGAGGAGGGACCGGAGGCGCTGATCGGCCGGGTCAGGGAACTGGAGGACGCGGACACGGATCGCGTGCGTCTGCGCCGCGCCAAGAAGCACGACGACGCGACGGCGGTCTGCGTGACGTTGTGACGGCATGCCGTGCGGGACGAGGCGGGGCAGGGCGAGAACGTGCCGGAGTGCGCGTCCCGCACCGGGCGCGGGCCCGGCTCAGTCCTCGGCCCGGGCGTTCAAGTGGTGCAGCAGCCGGGCCAGTTCGGCGACCTCGTCCCTGTCCCAGTCGGCGAGCTTGCGCACGTAGCGGTCCCGGCGGGCGTCGCGGACACTGCGGTAGCGGGCCAGCCCCTCGTCGGTGAGGTGGACGAGGAAGGCCCGCCCGTCGGCCGGATCGGGCTCGCGCGCCACCAGCCCGAGGCCCTCCAGGGCGCGCAGTTGACGGCTCACGGTCGCCTTGCCGACGCCGAAGTAGGCCGCGAGGTCGGTGGCCCGCTGCCGCCCGGCGGACTCCAGCCGCACGAGCAGGCCGTAGGCGGCGGGCTCCAGTTCGGGATGGACCTCGCGCGCCATCTCGCCGGAGTTGGCGCGTGCCCGGCGCAGGAAGACGGCCAACTCCCGCTCCAGAGCGAGGAATGCGTGGTCCACACCACTTTCACTGGTCGCGCCACGTTCACTACCGCTTTCGCTCCCGTGCACGTCAACACCCCTCATGAGCTTTTCCAACGCTGAAAGTTTCTTCCGCCGCCGGTCATCGCCGCAGCTCGGCCAGTATTTCGCAGGGCTAGACCACCGGCGGCGTCCAGGCCCCCTTCCGAAGCACGGGTCTACGTGCGTAGCGTCATGTCTGGCATGTTCACACCATGACATGTCGGCAGGGGGTGCGCCCGGCTCCCCCTGGATCAGCACGTCCCCCCACCAACGCCTCGGAGGCAGTCACATGCCGGTGCTCAGATCCGGATCCAAGACGTCCCGCCGCTCGCGCTTCGCCGCCGCGGGGACCCTGCTCGCAGCCCTTTCCCTCCTTCTCACCCTGCCCGGCGCGGCGAGCGCCACGGGCTCCCCCGACGCCGCCGCCCGCAAGCCCGCCCGCGGCACGGCCACGATGGGCATGGGCGTCGTCGCCCACGACGGCCAGGGCGGACTGCCCCGCGACACGCGCGCCGTGCAGACCGAAGGCGTGGACGTCAGCGGCCACCAGGGCAACGTCGACTGGGCGACGCTGTGGAACAGCGGCGTGAAGTGGGCCTACGTCAAGGCCACCGAGGGCACGTACTACACGAACCCGTACTTCGCGCAGCAGTACAACGGCTCGTACAACATCGGCATGATCCGGGGCTCGTACCACTTCGCCACCCCGAACACGACGAGCGGAGCCGCACAGGCCAACTACTTCGTGGACCACGGAGGCGGCTGGTCGCGGGACGGCAAGACGCTGCCCGGCGTGCTCGACATCGAGTGGAACCCGTACGGCGACCAGTGCTACGGGAAGAGCCAGTCGGCCATGGTGTCCTGGATCCGCGACTTCGTGAACACGTACAAGGCGCGCACCGGACGCGACGCGGTCATCTACACCGCGACCAGCTGGTGGACGACCTGCACCGGCAACAACGCGGGCTTCGGCGCCACCAACCCGCTGTGGGTGGCCCGCTACAACAGCACGGTCGGTGAACTCCCGGCCGGCTGGGGCTTCTACACGATGTGGCAGTACACCGAGTCCGGCCCGTACGTGGGCGACCACGACCGCTTCAACGGCGCCTACGACCGTCTGCAGGCCCTCGCGAACGGCTGAGCCGGGCCCCGCGCCGCGAGCGAGACCCCACCGCGAGCCGCCGAGACCGCGACCGGCACGGCCCATCGAGCCGCTGAGCCGCGCCCGCCGCACCCGTCCGGCACGCCCGCACACCGCACCGTTCCACCCGGCCGAGCCCCTGGTGACCACCCGTCACCGGGGGCTCGCCCCTTTCCCGCTCCCACTGCTCGCGCCCTCCCCGACCCTGTATACACACCGCGTATACACCATATGTATAGTCCGTTCCGCCGCGCATCGCGTGCCCGGCCGAGCCACGGAGGAGTGACCGCCTTGTTCTTGAAGACGAAGTCGACCGGTACGGCGTTGGCCGCCGTCCTTGTGACGGCACTCACCCTGACGCTGGCCGGCTGCTCCTCGGACACCACCGCGCCCTCGGACGCGCGCGCCGACGCGGGCTCCGACGCCAAGGGCACCTTCGGTCCGGTGGACTGCCGCAAGGCGAAATGCATAGCCCTGACCTTCGACGCCGGGCCGGGCAAGGACACTCCGCGCCTGCTCGACATCCTCAAGGAGAAGAAGGTGCGCGCGACCTTCTTCCTGCTGGGCAAGAACCACGTCAAGAAGTACCCGGACACCGTGCGCAGGCTCGCCGCCGAGGGCCACGAGGTGGCCAACCACACCTGGACGCACGGGATCCTGACGGAGCAGAAGCCGGCTGCCATACGGACCGAGCTGGAGAAGACCCAGGACGCGATAGCGGAGATCACCGGGAAGAAGCCGCGCCTGATGCGCCCGCCGCAGGGCCGCACCGACGAGACCGTCGCGGAGATCAGCAAGGAACTGGGGCTGGCCCAGGTGCTGTGGAGCGCCACCGCCAAGGACTACTCGACGACGGATTCGGCGCTGATCGAGAAGCGCATCCTGGACCAGGCGAGCAAGGACGGCATCATCCTGCTGCACGACATCTACGACGGAACGGTGCCCGCCGTGCCGGGCATCGTCGACACGCTGAAGGAGCGGGGCTACACCTTCGTCACCGTCCCCCAGCTGATGGCCCCCGCCGAGCCGGTCCCGGGGACGGTCTACCGCCCCTGACGAGGAGCGGGTGCCCCAAGTCCCGCTCCGGGGCGCACGGAACGGCCCGCCCACCCGTCGTGACGGGGAGGCGGGCCGTCCGTGCCGGTCGCGTGCGTGGCGCCACGTCCGTCACGCCGTGGCGGCTACGCCGCGGCCGGGATCCTCTCCCCGGGCCTGGCGGCCGAGGCGGGCGCGAGGGCGATCTCCAGCACCTGGCGGACGTCCGTCACCGGGTGGACCTCCAGCGTGTCCAGGACCTCGGCCGGGACGTCGTCCAGGTCGGCCTCGTTCCGCTTGGGGATCACCACGGTGGTGATCCCGGCCCGGTGCGCGGCCAGCAGCTTCTGCTTCAGGCCGCCGATCGGCAGCACCCGCCCGGTCAGCGAGACCTCGCCGGTCATCGCCACGTCCGTGCGGACCAGCCGCCCGGAGAGCAGCGAGGCCAGGGCCGTGGTCATCGTGATGCCCGCGCTCGGGCCGTCCTTGGGGACCGCGCCCGCCGGGAAGTGGATGTGCACGCCGCGGTCCTTCAGGTCCGCGACCGGCAGTTCCAGTTCCGCGCCGTGCGACCGCAGGAAGCTCAGCGCGATCTGCGCGGACTCCTTCATCACGTCGCCGAGCTGACCGGTGAGGGTCAGTCCGGACGCCCCGGTCTCCGGGTCCGCCAGCGACGCCTCGACGAACAGCACGTCCCCGCCGGCCCCGGTCACCGCGAGCCCGGTGGCCACGCCCGGCACCGCGGTGCGGCGCTCGGCCGGGTCCTGGGCGGACTCGGGCACATGGTGCGGGCGTCCGACCAGTCCGCGCAGATCCGCTTCGGTGATCGTGAACGGCAGCTCGCGGTCGCCCAGTTCGTGCTGGGCGGCGACCTTGCGCAGCAGCCGGGCGACGGCGCGTTCCAGGTTCCGTACGCCCGCCTCGCGGGTGTACTCGCCGGCCAGCGCGCGCAGCGCGGACTCGTCGAGCGTCACCTCGTCCGCCTTCAGACCGGCCCGCTCCAGCTGGCGCGGGAGCAGGTGGTCGCGGGCGATGACGACCTTCTCGTCCTCGGTGTAACCGTCGAGCCTGACCAGCTCCATGCGGTCGAGCAGGGCCTCCGGTACGGCTTCGAGGACGTTGGCGGTGGCGAGGAAGACGACGTCGCTGAGGTCGAGTTCCACCTCCAGGTAGTGGTCGCGGAAGGTGTGGTTCTGCGCCGGGTCGAGGACTTCGAGGAGGGCGGCGGCCGGGTCGCCCCGGAAGTCGGAGCCGACCTTGTCGATCTCGTCGAGCAGGACGACCGGGTTCATCGAACCGGCCTCCTTGATCGCGCGGACGATCCGGCCCGGCAGCGCGCCGACGTAGGTGCGCCGGTGGCCGCGGATCTCCGCCTCGTCCCGCACACCGCCGAGCGCGACGCGGACGAACCTGCGGCCCATGGCGTGCGCGACGGACTCGCCGAGCGAGGTCTTGCCCACGCCCGGCGGCCCCACCAGCGCCAGCACGGCACCGCCGCGCCGCCCGCCGACGACGCCGAGACCGCGGTCGGAGCGCCGCTTGCGGACCGCCAGGTACTCGATGATCCGTTCCTTCACGTCCTGGAGGCCCGCGTGCTCCGCGTCCAGGACCTCCTGGGCTCCACGGATGTCGTAGGCGTCCTCGGTGCGCTCGGTCCACGGCAGTTCGAGGACCGTGTCGAGCCAGGTGCGGATCCAGGAGCCCTCGGGGCTCTGGTCGGAGGCGCGCTCCAGCTTGTCGACCTCCTTGAACGCCGCCTCGCGGACGTGCTCGGGAAGGTCGGCGGCCTCGACGCGCGCCCGGTAGTCGTCGGACTCGTCCTCCGGGTCGCCACCCAGCTCGGCCAGCTCCTTGCGTACCGCGTCGAGCTGGCGCCGCAGCAGGAATTCGCGCTGCTGCTTGTCGACGCCCTCCTGGACGTCCTTGGCGATGGACTCGGCGACGTCCTGTTCGGCGAGGTGTTCACGGAGCCACTCGACGGCGAGCCTCAGCCGGGCGACCGGGTCCGCGGTCTCCAGGAGCCGCACCTTCTGGGCGGTGGTGAGGAAGGGCGAGTAGCCGGAGTTGTCGGCGAGCGCGGAGACGTCCTCGATCTGCTGGATCCGGTCCACGACCTGCCAGGCACCGCGCTTCCTCAGCCAGCTCGTGGCGAGCGCCTTGTACTCCTTGACCAGCTCCGCGGCGATTTTGGGAGCGGTGCCTCCCCGGCCGGGCCCGTACGAGGGCGCGGAAGGATCGGGGGCGGTCTCGTCGACCCGCGTCCCCTCCACCCAGAGCGCGGCGCCCGGCCCGCTGGTCCCGGCCCCGATCCGCACCCGGCCCCGGCCGCGGACGAGCGCGCCCGGATCCCCGTCCGACAGCCGCCCCACCTGCTCGACCGTGCCGATGACACCGGTGCCGGTGTACGTCCCGTCGATCCGGGGCACCAGCAGCACCTCGGGCTTGCCGCCGCTCTCACGGGCCGCGGCCTGGGCCGCCTCCACGGCGGCCCGCACATCGGCGTCGGACAGTTCCAGAGGCACCACCATCCCGGGCAGCACGACCTCGTCGTCGAGCGGCAGTACGGGAAGGACGAGCGGAGTGACCGCGTTGGACTCGGTAGCCATGATCTCCCCTTCGGCAGTCAAGTTGAGCTATGCAGACTCAATGCTTCTGAGTCCGTCATTGTTCCCCGAGCCCTGTTCGCCGTGAGCGATCGGACGGAAGTGTCCTGCGACGTGGATCTCTTCGTTTTGCAGCTTCAGGTTTCGTCCGGTCTTTCGTCTTGCGGAGTGACCTTTCGTCGCGGGCTCGGGTTAGTGGGTCATGGCGGGTTCGTTAGGGGTACTGCCGGGCGGGGTCTCCGGGCCGCCGGCGGAGGGGTTCGAGGTCGCGTACGCCGACCGGGGCGGGTCTGAGTTCCGCGCTTCGCTGAGGGGATGCCTGGGCAGTGCGGTTCGAGGACGTCGCACCGGTACGCGCGTTCAAGTCGTACAAAGGTCAGCGGCATCTGCCGGGGCTGTGGTGGTCGTCCACGGCGGGCGGGCACATCGGCTACGAGTCCTGGCTGGAGCGCGATCATGTGATGCTGCTGGACTTCGACGCCTCGGTGGTGGGGATCTCCTCACAGCCGTTCTGGCTGTTCTGGCGGTCGGAGGCGGGCAAGGGCGTCTCGCACGCACCGGACTACTTCGCCCGCCGCGACAACGGCACGGGGCTGGTGGTCGACTGCCGTCCGGCGGATCGGCGCAAGCCCCGGGACGTGGCGAAGTTCGAGGCGACGCGGACAGCCTGCGCTCAGGTCGGGTGGGAGTTCCGACTGGTGGGGGCGCCGGACGCGATCATGGTGCGCAATGTGCGCTGGCTGGCGGGCTACCGCCACCCCCGGCACAGGCTGGAGTCGGTGGCCTCCGATCTCCTGGCGGCGTTCGCCGAGCCACAGCCGCTGATGGCGGGCGCATCGGCAGTTGGTGACCCGATCAGGGTGCTGCCGGTGCTGTTCCACCTGCTGTGGTTGCACGAGCTGACGGCGAATGTGTCGGTGCCGCTGCATGCCCTCTCGCTGGTGTCAGCAGAGGTGCCGCGGTGACGGCCGGGCCGGGCAAGCCAGTGTTGCGGCCCGGGGACTGGGTCACCTACGACAGCGGGGACCACCAGGTGGTGGCGCTCGCCGGTACGTCCGTGCGGCTGCGCCCGGTGGCAGGGTCGGAATCGGTGGTGCTGGCGTCGCACCTGATGGCAGCGCCGGACTTCGCCGTCACCGGCACGGAGCTTCTGCCCGTGCTGGAGCCGTCAGGGTTGCTGGCGACGTTGCCGGAGTCGGTACAGGAGGCGGCCCGCGAGTGGGAACGGCACATGGTGGAGATCGAGACCGGGCTGCCGTTCGGCGCCGCACCGGGCACGCCGCCGCGCCCCGGCTATGACCCGGCAGCCTTCTCGTTGATGGAGCGGATGGCCGCGAAGGCACGGGAGCTGGGGGTGACGGTTCGGACCGTGCAGAGCCGACGGTCTCGCTACGTCCGGCAGGGAGTCTGGGGGCTGGTGGACCAGCGGACGACCCAGACCTGGGAGGCGACGGGGCGGGCGGACGCCCGGCTGGTGGCAGCCGTCCAAGAGGTCCTGGATGCGGAGACACACGCCTCGACCGGGACCCGGTCGCGGCTGATCCGCCGGGTGGTCAAGCTGGTGGAAGCCACCCACGGCAAAGGGGTGGTGCCGCTGCCGAGTCAGCGGACCTTCTACAAGCTGATCGACGCGCTGTCCACGGGGCGGCACACCTTCGGTTCGGCAGTCACGCGGCGGCAGACGGCGAACCGGCCGAAAGGGCCGTTCACACCGACGTTCGCGGACCGTCCCGGGGAACAGGTTCAGATCGACTCCACCCCGCTGGACGTGATGGTGGTACTCGATTCAGGGCTGACGGCCCGCGCGGACTTGACGATCGCGGTCGATGTCGCGACCCGCACCATCTGCGCCGCGGTGCTAAGGCCGGTGGGCACCAAGGCGGTGGACGCCTCGCTGCTGCTGGCCCGGATGCTGGTGCCCGAGCCGATGCGGCCCGGCTGGTCCGCGAGTCTGCGGATGGCTGCCTCCCGCATGCCGCACATGCGTCTGCTGGACGTGGACACGCGGATGGAACAGGTCGCGGCGAAACCGGTGATCGTGCCGGACACCGTCGTCATCGACGGCGGGAAGGTGTTCATCTCGGACACCTTCGTCCGGGCCTGCGAACGGCTCGGCATCTCGGTGCAGCGGGCACGTCCGCGCACGCCGACCGACAAGGCGATCGTGGAGGCCACCTTCTCCTCGATCAACACCCTGTTCACGCAGCACCTGGCCGGCTACACCGGCCGGGATGTCTCCCGCCGCGGCGAGCGTGTCGAGGACCAGGCCGTCTGGACCGTTCCGGAGCTTCAGGACCTACTGGATGAGTGGCTGCTGGCCGGGTGGCAAGCCAGGCCGCACAGCGCTCTGCGCGACCCGTTCCGTCCGAAGACGGCGATGTCACCGAACGACAAGTACGCCTCCCTGGTGGCAGCCTCCGGCTACCTGCCGCTCGTGCTGCGCGGCGAGGACTATCTGGAGTTGCTGCCGGTGGCCTGGCGGGCGATCAACGACTACGGCATCCAGATCAGTTACCGCACCTACGACAGCCCCGACCTGGGGCCGCATCGGCGCGAGCACTCCGGGATCACCGCCAAGCGCGGTCTGTGGGAGGTGCACTACGACCCCTACGACCTGTCCCAGGTGTTCGTCCGCACATCGGACGGCTGGGTCACCGCGCCCTGGACGCAGTGGCCGCTGGTCAACGCACCGTTCGCGGACTTCACCTGGCAGCACGCGCGCCGCCTTGCGGCCGAGGCCGGACTGGACGACACCAACGAGACGGCCATCGCCCGCGTCCTGGACGACCTGCTCACCCGCGCCGAGCACGGCCCGGACACCCGGTCGGCCAAGGTCGCCGCCCGCACCCGCACCGCCCGTCCCATCCCCGCGCCCGCCGCAGCACCCGAGACCGAGCACCGCACGGAGCCGGAGCCCGAGCCCGAGGCCCAGCCGCCCGCGGCGGTGGCGGAGTTCGGACTCTTCGACGCGCACGCAGAAGCCGAGAGGTGGCTATGAACACGCCCTCCCCATCCGCCCCGGACCCGGAGGCTCCGCCGGATAACCCGCTGACCAGCAAGGAGGGCTGGCGTCACTTCGTCGACCACGAGCCGGTCCCGCCCCGGCCGCTGACCGCCGCCGAACGGGCGGCGCTGAGTCCGCGGGAACGGGTGCGTGAGGACGAACAGCGCCGCGAGTATCACGCCGATCTGCCGATGGTGCACACTCCGGTCATCCGCAAGGTCACCACCACTTCCCGGTTGCTGATCCAGCTCAACCGAAACCAGATCTCCGCCCGCCGCGGTGTGATCCTCTCCGGCGCCTCCGGCACCGGGAAAACGACCGCCCTGACCCAGCTCGGACGGGCTCACGAACTGGCCGTCCGCAAGCGGCACCCCCGCGACCGCAACCGGCTCCCGGTCCTCTACGTCACCGTCCCACCCGCGGCCACGCCGAAGATGCTCGCGATGGAGTTCGCCCGCTTCTTCGGGCTGACCTTCCCCTCCCGGGCCAACGTGACCGACATCGTCGACGCCGTCTGCGCGACGGCCGCCCATGTCCGTGTCGACCTGGTGCTCGTCGACGAGATCCACAACCTGACTCTCGCCACCCGCTCCGGGGCCGAAGCATCCGACCAGCTGAAGTACTTCGCCGAACGGCTTCCCGCCACCTTCGCCTACGCCGGCATCGACGTCGAGTCCAAGGGTCTGTTCAGGGGCACCCGGGGAGAGCAGATCGCCGGACGCTTCGTCGTCATCCCCGCCGCCCCCTTCACGCACGCCACCGCCGAGGACCAGGACGCCTGGCGGGCCCTGGTGGGCACCCTGGAATCCACCCTCCGGCTGCACCACCACACGCCCGGCACGCTGGCCGGGCTGAGCGAGTACCTCTTCCACCGCACCGGCGGCATGATCGGCAGCCTTTCCCAGATCATCCGTGGCGCCGCCGTCCTCGCCATCGAGGACGAGAGCGAGCGCATCACCGAGGACCTCCTTCAGGCCGTCCCCGTCGACTACGCGGCCGAGCAATCCGAGAAGCGCACCGCCCCCGCCAGACCTGCGAGGAAACGGAGGCGCGTGGCCTGATGCCTATCCGACGACTACCCGATCCCGTTCCGCCCGCCCGGCACGAGATCCCCGCCTCCTACATCGGGCGTCTGGCCACCCTTCACGGCCTCGACATCAACGACCTCTGGACACAGGTCACCGAGCGCGAGAAGTCCGGCGGCATGCGCCGCGTCGTCGTCCCCGAACGCCTCTCCGCGCTCACCGGACGCACCGTCCACGCCCTCGCCGGAGCCCTGCCCGAACTGCGCACACCACGACCCAACTGGACGATGTTCCGCCACCAGCCCCAAACCGGCTGCCACCGCTGCGACGCCCGGCACCCCGGTGGCAAAGTGACCCGGCTCCTGCCCCACCACCGCTACATCTGCCTGCGCCACCGCACCTGGATCGGCCCGCCCGACATCGACCATCCCGCCGTCGACCTCACCCGGCTCCCCGAAGTCGTCGACGCCCAGCGCAAACACCTGCGCATCCTCAGCCGCTACGGCTGGGCCGCCACCTACGACGCCGTGCTGAGCGGCCTCATGCTCTGCGCACACATCTGGTCCGTCGACGGCTACCCGGTCCCATTCGGCACCTGGGACGCCTGGGACGACCGCATCGACCTCCTCATCCCGTTCGACCGAGAGAAGCAGGAGTACATCGGCTACAGCACCTCGCGGATGTTCGCAGCGGTCTATCCCGAGGCCGTTGCCCTGGCACCCCTGATCGCCTCACCCCACTGGCGGCAGATGGCCGACGGCACCAAGGCCGAGCAAGCCCGCTTCTTCACGGAGGTCAGCAACCGCATCACCTACCCCTACAGCCCGCCCGACCGCAAGGGGGACGCCATCGCGCACTGGTCCCTCGCCGACTCCTGGCGCCCGCCCAGCCAACCCCTGACGGCCTACACGCCCGGCCGGATGCACGGCAAGCTCTCCGGCCTCGCAGCGAACCGGCTCGCCCGTCACGAAAAGGGCGCGATGTGGTTCAGCCGCACCCGCAAGGACCAGGGCCGCACACTCCTCTTCCACAGCCACCTCAAACCGGTCCTCCTGCGTGACCGCGAACACCGATACGAGAAGTGGGAAGGAACCATCTGGCACAGCACACGCACCGACGAACTCATGCGCAAAGAGGTCGCGGACATGCGCCGAGCTTCCGACGCCAAGGACTGAGAGTCCGGTGTTTATACCTTGCTCGCGACCACCATGTAGTTCTCGGCGTCAAGATCGAACGTGCTCAGTTCCGTTTGGAGTCCGACCTGGTGCAGCTCGACTTCGAGTTCCTCGTACCGGTAGGGCCAGCAGGACAGCAGTTCCGAGCGGACAAGAACCGGCCCAGTCGCATCAACTTGGGCGATCGCAATCTCGATGTGGTGCTCATCCTCCCAATGCGGCGCAATCTCCCAGCGGTAAATTACGACGGCATCGCGACCGTTTCGTCGGACGAGTCGGTCCCAGATGTCCAGCCGGGAACCTCTGGCCCTCACGAGTTCCCAAGTGCGGGATGTGAGCACCAAGCGCCCGCCTGGGCGCAGAAGCCGTGACATCGACTCCAGAGCAGCGCCCCTGCCTGTCGCGCCCGCGGCGTGGTGAAGCGAGTTGCCAACGCAGAACACCATGTCGAACGTGTTGTCCTGGAAATGGTCGGGCAACTCTTCCCAGTTCGCCCGTACGGTCCGGACGGATGCCCCGAACTCCTCGGCCAACTCTGCAGTCCGACGAACCATCGCCTCGCTGGCGTCAGTTGCGACAACCTGCATGCCACGACCGGCGAGACCAACCGCCAACTGTCCGGTTCCGCAAGAACAGTCGAGGACCTGAGCGTTCGACGGCAGGAGATTGAGGACGTCGTCGAACGACGCAACGAACTCTGCTGGAGGCAACTTCGCATCCGAGATGAGCCATTCGTACACCTCGGCAAGCACGCCATAACCTGTCACAACCACTACCTCCGTCACGCGGCAGACTCACGGTAGGACGTCAGTCCATCAGCGGAGCAAGCCTGGCACCAATGGTTTTCGCAAGCCCCCGCCTGCCGCAGCAGCGGACGGAAAACGAAGAGTCAATCTGCACGAAACCTGATGGCACAGCGCAACCCATCTCTTCGCCCCGCAGCTAGGACATCGGAGCCGACGCAATGCGAAACGGCACCCGACAGAAGCTGTCCGCCACGGCCGCCCCGTCCGTTCTGGCCGCCGCGTGCCACGCCGCTTGGCAGCCGCCCTTCGCGACCTGAGAGGATCCCGGAACCATACGGATACTCAGGGGGAAGCATGGCTGTTCTGGTACTGGTCGGGGTCCTGGCGCTCGCCGTCGGCGGGTGCGTGTGCGTCGTGTGGGCGGCCCGCGGCGGACCGCGCTGGGCCCGCGGCGTGGCGCATGTGACGCTCGCCGCGGGCGAGTTGGCGCGCCGCTCCCAGAAGGGCGGAAACGGGGGCGGGGGCCGGGGCAGCGGCGACGACGACTGAGCGGCGGGCCGGGGCTCCCGGACCGCGCCTCCCGCACGCTCGTCCCGGCCTCCCCGGCCCCCGGGACCGCGCGCCTCCCGCGCACTCAGCCCGGCCGTCCGCCCCCGCCCCCGGTCCCGGTCCTGCGCAGGAGCGGCCAGCAGGCCACGCCCAGCAGCAGCGCCAGCGGGTGCCCCCAGTCGGCCAGGGGATCGGCGAGCCGGAGGAGATCGTTCAGCAGCATCGCGCCGACCCCGCCGAGCACCAGCGCCCGCAGCCACGGCGTGAGCAGCCCGGCGAGCGCGCCGACGCTCGCCATCAGCCCGAAGCTGATGCCGTAGTCGAGCCGGTGCAGCGAGGATCTCGGCAGGTGTCCGGCCACCACGGACAGCCCGACCGGGATCTCCGTGGCGAGCGTCGCCACGACATGGCCGAGCAGGAACACCCCGGCGGTGCGCCACCCGCCGATGCGGCGTTCCAGGGCGGTCAGTACGAGGGCGAAGCCGAGGACGTACGGGGAGGCGAACCCGTCCACGACCCACAGGGCGCTGGCGCCCAGCACGAGCAGCGGGGTCCGGCCGAGGTGCGCGACGTCCGTGCTCGACGCGCTCAGCAGCTCCTCGACGGTGTGCGGATCGGCGTGCGCCATGAAGAGGGACGTGGCGGCCAGCACCAGCAGGTACCCGAAGGTGAAAGGGGTGCCGGCGGGGGTCGGCAGCAGTCGCGCCCATCGGGCCCGGCGCGGCGCGGACGCGAAGGACGCGAAGGACGCGACGGACGCCGGCGAACCGGAGACGGAGGAGGACACGGACATGGCCGCGGGGGCGGTGACGGCGGCGCGAGCGGGCGCACGGTCCGCCGGTTCCTCGGTACGGCGCTGGCGCGGTATGCCGTCGAGCAGCGGCGCCGCGCCCTGCTCCCCGTCCCTCTCCCCGGCCCCGGCCCGGCTCGTCGCCCCGTGCACCGCGCCGTCCGTCGCCCGGCGCACCGCGTGCGGCCCTTCTCCGTTCCGCCCCCGAGACGACGCCGGCAACGTCCCACCCTTCGCGATCGCCCCGTACCGTCATGGCCCGGCCCGCGGACAGGCATCGCGCCCGGCCCGGCCCGCGGACAACCGGAACACATCCCTCCGAGCTGTCCGACAGTGCACGCTACCCCGGACCGGCACCGCGACACCCCGGACAGGACCAAAGGCCGGTTGGCCGCGGGCCGTGCCGACCGGCCAGGATGGCGGGGACCCCGTCCGTCCGCCATCGGAGATCCGCACCATGCCCGACAGCATCGGCCCCGACACCCACGCCCCCGTCACGCTCGACCGCCGCGAAGGCCCGTACGGCGAGGTGGTGCTGCGGGGACGCGGCGACGACTTCGAGATCATCGCCAACGGGTGCTTCCTCATGGACACCTCCGACGGGCGCTCCGAGCGGCTGCTGATCGACGCGGCGCTGGCCGCGCTGCCCGACGGCCGCCCCGACCCGGCGGTGCTCATCGGCGGTCTCGGCGTCGGCTTCTCGCTCGTCCGGGCCGCCACCGAACCCCGATGGGGACGGATCGCCGTCGTCGAGCGGGAGCAGGCGATCGTGGACTGGCACCTGGAGGGTCCGCTGGCCCGGATCTCCGGCGCGGCGCTCGCCGATCCGCGCACCGAGATCCTGACGCGGGACCTCGTCGCGTACCTGCGGACGACTACGGACCGTTATGACGCGCTGTGCCTGGACATCGACAACGGGCCGGACTGGACGGTCACCGAGGACAACTCGAACCTGTACTCCCCCGCCGGTCTGGCGGACTGCCGGGAGCGGCTGACACCGGGCGGGGTTCTCGCGGTGTGGTCCGCCCAGCCGTCCACCGACTTCGAACAGGCCCTGCGGAATGCCGGATTCAGTGGTGTACGTACGGAAGAGGTCCGCGTTGCCCGAGGTGTTCCCGACGTGGTGCATCTCGCGGTCCGGACAGCCTGAGGAGGCCCACCGGCCCCGCTCGGCTCCCGGACACCCGGGGGCCAAGCGCCACAAGGCCGACACTCCGCCACTCCGCCGCGCCTCGGCTGTTACACCCTGCGTAGCCGAGAACAGCCCGCTGCCCTTACGCTGCTGACCGGTGACGGGATCACCCATGAAATCCACAAGCGAAGACCGCGCGTCCGGGGGAATGGCCCCCGTGAGGACGGGCAGGGGCGGGGCGATGGAACAGACACACACCACCCACAACGGCGTCGCGGCCACCCCGGGCGCTCAGCGCCGGGTGCTGGTGGTCGAGGACGACGCCACGATCGTCGAAGCCATTTCCGCCCGGCTGCGGGCCGAGGGCTTTCTGGTGCAGACGGCGCTCGACGGGCCCGCGGCCGTGGACGCGGCCGAGGCGTGGCAGCCCGATCTGATGGTCCTCGACATCATGCTCCCCGGCTTCGACGGCCTGGAGGTCTGCCGCCGGGTGCAGGCCCAGCGGCCGGTGCCGGTGCTGATGCTGACCGCCAGGGACGACGAGACCGACATGCTGGTCGGGCTGGGCGTCGGCGCCGACGACTACATGACCAAGCCGTTCTCGATGCGCGAGCTCGCGGCCCGGGTGCACGTCCTGCTGCGCCGGGTCGAGCGGGCGGCGCTGGCCGCGGTCACGCCGCGCAGCGGCATCCTGCGGCTGGGCGAGCTGGAGATCGACCACGCGCAGCGCCGGGTCCGGGTGCGCGCCGAGGACGTCCACCTCACGCCGACCGAGTTCGACCTGCTGGTCTGTCTGGCGAACACGCCGCGGGCCGTGCTCTCCCGGGAGCAGCTGCTGGCCGAGGTCTGGGACTGGGCGGACGCCTCCGGCACCCGTACCGTCGACAGCCACATCAAGGCGCTGCGCCGGAAGATCGGCGCGGAGCGGATCCGTACCGTGCACGGCGTCGGCTACGCGCTGGAGACCCCGGTCCCATGACCCGGCCCGGTTCGACCCGGTCCGGATCGGCCCGGCCCGGCACCTCCCGGCCCGGTTCCGGACTGCGCCCCTTCTCGATCAAGGCCAAGCTGGGCACGCTCGTGGTGGTCTCGGTGTTCATCACCACCGGGCTGCTGATGGTGGCGCTGCGGACCAGGACCGAGCTGCGGTTCATCACGGTGTTCTCGGTGATCGCGACCCTGTTGATCACGCAGTTCGTGGCGCACGGCCTGACGGCGCCGCTGGACGAGATGACGACCGTGGCCCGGTCGATCTCGCACGGCGACTACACCAGGCGGGTGAGCGGCGCCGACCGGCGCGACGAGCTCGGCGACCTGGCCCAGACGATCAACCGCATGGCGGACGACCTGGAAGCCGTGGACCGGCACCGCAAAGAGCTGGTGGCGAACGTGTCGCACGAGCTGCGCACGCCGATCGCGGCGTTGCGGGCGGTGCTGGAGAACGTCGTGGACGGGGTGTCCTCGGCCGATCCGGAGACGATGCGGACGGCGCTGAAGCAGACCGAGCGGCTCGGCAGGCTGGTGGAGACGCTGCTGGACCTGTCCCGGCTGGACAACGGGGTGGTGACGCTGAAGGCGAGCCGCTTCGAGGTGTGGCCGTACCTGTCGGGGGTGCTGAAGGAGGCGAACAACTTCGCCGCCGCGCACCGCCACCTGTCCTCCGGTTCGGGGAACCACAGCCGCAAGGACGTGGCCCTGGCGCTGGACGTGTCGCCGCCCGAGCTGACCGCGTACGCGGACACGGAACGGCTGCACCAGGTGGTGGCCAATCTGATCGACAACGCTGTCAAGCACAGTCCGCCGCACGGCCGGGTCCAGGTGCTGGCCCGGCGCGGGGACGGGCCGGGGTCCCTGCACCTGGAGGTGCTGGACGAGGGACCGGGCATTCCGGAGTCGGAGCGGTACCGCGTCTTCGAGCGGTTCAACCGCGGCGAGGTGTCGTCCCCCCACGGTCCCGGCAGCGACGGCGGTACGGGGCTGGGCCTGGCGATCGCCCGCTGGGCGGTGGATCTGCACGGCGGACGCATCGGCGTGGCCGAATCCGCTCGCGGTTGCCGCATCCGCGTCACCCTTCCGGGGGTATCACAACCGCGAGGTTGACATAGGGTTCGAACCGGAAGGGCACGTTCTGCGTGCTCGCTTTCAGGGGTACGGTCCAGGGGGGCCGTAGCCGCGGTCCCGCGTACCCGTAGTGCAGCGGAACCAGGCTTGTTTCCCGCCAATCCCTGCGCCGAAACCCGCCTTTCGATGTGACTTGCGCGACGAAGGGCGGCCCGGCCTGCATGGAACGGCCCGGGAGGCGTAGCCTTGATTTCCGCTGTCCATCACCTTGTGAAGCGGAAGAGGGCGGTTGCCGCCGTGTCGTCTCAGTCCCCCAGTAACTCGAGCATCTCGACCGATCAAGCCGCCCCGGGTACCGACCCGGCTGCCGCTTTCGGCCCCAACGAGTGGCTCGTCGACGAGATCTACCAGCAGTACCTCCAGGACCCGAATTCGGTCGATCGTGCCTGGTGGGACTTCTTCGCCGACTACAAGCCGGGGGCGTCCGGCACGGCGGACAAGCCCGTTCCCGGCACCCCGGCCGCCGCCGCACCGGCCGCCGCACCCCAGGCCGCCCCGGCCCTGGCTCCCGCCGCGCAGGCTCCGACGGCCCCCGCGCCCGCGGCCCCTGCGCCCGCGCAGGCCGCCCCGGCCGCGCCCGCCGCACCGGCGAAGGCCGCCCCGGCCCCCGCCGCGAAGGCCCCGGCCCCGGCCAAGCCCGCCGCCGCGCCGGCCACCGAGGCCGCCGAGGGCCCGGAGTATGTGACGCTGCGCGGTCCGTCGGCCGCCGTCGCGAAGAACATGAACGCCTCGCTGGAGCTGCCGACGGCCACGTCCGTGCGCGCGGTCCCGGTGAAGCTGCTGTTCGACAACCGCATCGTCATCAACAACCACCTCAAGCGCGCCCGGGGCGGGAAGATCTCCTTCACGCACCTGATCGGCTACGCGATGGTGCAGGCCCTCAAGGCCATGCCGGCGATGAACCACTCCTTCACGGTGAAGGACGGCAAGCCGACCCTGGTCAAGCCGGAGCACGTCAACCTCGGCCTGGCCATCGACCTGGTTAAGCCGAACGGCGACCGCCAGCTGGTCGTCGCGGCCATCAAGAAGGCCGAGACGCTCAACTTCTTCGAGTTCTGGCAGGCGTACGAGGACATCGTCCGCCGCGCCCGCAGCGGCAAGCTCGGCATGGACGACTTCACCGGCGTCACCGCCTCGCTGACCAACCCCGGCGGCATCGGCACCGTCCACTCGGTGCCCCGCCTGATGCCCGGGCAGGGCCTCATCATGGGCGTCGGCGCCATGGAGTACCCCGCCGAGTTCCAGGGCACCTCCCAGGACACCCTGAACAAGCTGGGCATCTCCAAGGTCATGACCCTGACCTCGACGTACGACCACCGCGTCATCCAGGGCGCCGCGTCCGGCGAGTTCCTGCGCATCGTCTCCCAGCTGCTGCTCGGCGAGAACGACTTCTACGACGAGATCTTCAAGTCGCTGCGCATCCCCTACGAGCCGGTCCGCTGGCTCAAGGACATCGACGCCTCCCACGACAACGACGTGACCAAGGCGGCGCGGGTCTTCGAGCTGATCCACTCCTACCGGGTCCGCGGCCACGTCATGGCCGACACCGACCCGCTGGAGTACCGCCAGCGCAAGCACCCCGACCTGGACATCACCGAGCACGGCCTCACCCTGTGGGACCTGGAGCGGGACTTCGCGGTCGGCGGTTTCGCCGGCAAGTCGCTGATGAAGCTCCGCGACATCCTCGGTGTGCTGCGCGAGTCGTACTGCCGCACCACCGGCATCGAGTTCATGCACATCCAGGACCCGAAGCAGCGCAAGTGGATCCAGGACCGGGTCGAGCGCACGAGCACCCCGCAGCCGGAGCGCGAGGAGCAGCTGCGCATCCTGCGCCGGCTCAACGCCGCCGAGGCGTTCGAGACGTTCCTGCAGACCAAGTACGTCGGCCAGAAGCGGTTCTCGCTGGAGGGCGGCGAGTCCGTCATCCCGCTGCTCGACGCGGTCATCGACTCCGCCGCCGAGGCCCGCCTCGACGAGGTCGTCATCGGCATGGCCCACCGCGGCCGGCTGAACGTGCTGGCGAACATCGTCGGCAAGTCGTACGCGCAGATCTTCCGCGAGTTCGAGGGCAACCTCGACCCCCGGTCGATGCACGGCTCCGGCGACGTGAAGTACCACCTGGGCGCCGAGGGCACCTTCACCGGTCTGGACGGCGAGCAGATCAAGGTCTCGCTGGCCGCCAACCCCTCGCACCTCGAAGCGGTGGACCCGGTGCTGGAGGGCATCGTCCGCGCCAAGCAGGACGTCATCAACAAGGGCGGCACGGACTTCACGGTCCTGCCCATCGCGCTCCACGGCGACGCGGCCTTCGCGGGCCAGGGAGTCGTCGCCGAGACGCTCAACATGTCGCAGCTGCGCGGCTACCGCACCGGCGGCACCGTGCACGTGGTGATCAACAACCAGGTCGGCTTCACCGCCGCCCCCGAGTCCTCGCGCTCCTCCATGTACGCCACGGACGTGGCCCGCATGATCGAGGCGCCGATCATCCACGTCAACGGCGACGACCCCGAGGCCGTGGTCCGGGTCGCCCGGCTGGCCTTCGAGTTCCGGCAGGCGTTCAACAAGGACGTCGTCATCGACCTCATCTGCTACCGCCGCCGCGGTCACAACGAGGGCGACAACCCGGAGTTCACCAACCCGCAGATGTACACCCTGATCGACAAGAAGCGCTCGGTGCGCAAGCTCTACACCGAGTCCCTCATCGGTCGCGGCGACATCACCCTGGAAGAGGCCGAGCAGGCGCTCCAGGACTTCCAGGGCCAGCTGGAGAAGGTCTTCGCGGAGGTCCGCGAGGCCACCTCGCTCCCGGCGCCGGCGCACACCACCGAGGCCCGGCCCGAGTTCCCGGTCGCCGTGAACACCGCGGTCACCTCGGAGGTCGTGAAGGTCGTCGCGGAGTCCCAGGTCAACATCCCCGAGCGGATCACCGTCCACCCGCGTCTGCTCCCGCAGATGCAGCGCCGCGCCGCCTCGGTGGAGAACGGCACGATCGACTGGGGCATGGGCGAGACCCTGGCCATCGGTTCGCTGCTGATGGAGGGCACCCCGGTCCGGCTCGCCGGCCAGGACTCCCGCCGCGGCACCTTCGGCCAGCGTCACGCGGTCCTCGTCGACCAGGTGACCGGCGAGGACTACACCCCGCTGCTCTACCTCTCCGACGACCAGGCCCGTTACAACGTCTACGACTCGCTGCTCAGCGAGTACGCGGCGATGGGCTTCGAGTACGGCTACTCGCTGACCCGCCCGGAGTCGCTGGTCATCTGGGAGGCCCAGTTCGGTGACTTCGCCAACGGCGCCCAGACCGTCGTCGACGAGTTCATCTCCTCGGCCGAGCAGAAGTGGGGCCAGACCTCCGGCGTCACGCTGCTGCTGCCGCACGGCTACGAGGGCCAGGGCCCGGACCACTCGTCCGCCCGCCCGGAGCGCTTCCTCCAGCTGTGCGCGCAGAACAACATGACGGTCGCCATGCCGACCCTGCCGTCGAACTACTTCCACCTCCTGCGGTGGCAGGCGCACAACCCGCACCACAAGCCGCTGGTCGTCTTCACCCCGAAGTCGATGCTCCGTCTCAAGGCCGCCGCGTCGAAGGCGGAGGAGTTCACCACCGGCGGCTTCCGCCCGGTGATCGGCGACGACACGGTGAAGCCGGAGAACGTCCGCAAGGTCGTCTTCTGCGCCGGCAAGGTCTACTACGACCTGGAGGCCGAGCGGGCGAAGCGCGGCGCCACGGACGTCGCGTTCATCCGTCTGGAGCGCCTGTACCCGCTGCCGGGTGCCGAGCTCCAGGCCGAGATCGCCAAGTACCCGAACGCCGAGAAGTACCTCTGGACGCAGGAGGAGCCGGCCAACCAGGGTGCCTGGCCGTTCATCGCCCTGAACCTGATCGACCACCTGGACCTGGCCGTCGGTGCCGACGTCCCGCACGGTGAGCGCCTGCGCCGCATCTCGCGGCCGCACAGCTCCTCCCCGGCGGTCGGCTCGGCCAAGCGCCACCAGGCCGAGCAGGCGCAGCTGATCGCCGAGGTCTTCGAGGCCTGACCGGCAGAAGCACGCACGGGGGCCCGGTCCCGCGAGTCGATCGCGGGGCCGGGCCCCGGCGTGTGCGGGCTCATCGGCGGGTACGCGGACGAGCCCGGTGCCGCACCGGCGCGCGGTTCAGATCATCTGGGGTTCGAAGTCCCAGTACGGGCGGTTGCGGGAGCGGGCCGAGACCGTGTGGACGTGCTGGGCGCCCAGGGTGGTCTCCAGGTCTCCCAGTGCCTCCGTCTCGATCTTGTCCGCACGCTGCCGTTCCCGCAGGCCGCGCAGGTCCGCGGCATGGGCGATCCGGGCGGACAGGGTCAGCGGATGCGTCCGGCCGAGGACCTCGACGGCCCGGGCGACGACCGTTTCCGTGAGGGCGGCGGCGGACTCCGGGTCCCCCACCAGGTTGCGCAGCGCCGAGGCGTTGATCGCGCAGCCCAGTGTCCAGGGGTGGTTCTCCCCCACGGCCCGGGTCATGTCGGCGAGCGCCTCCTCCAGAAGTGCGTGCGCGTGGTCCCGTTCGCCCACGTTGCGCAGGATCAGCGCGTGGTTGGCCCGGGTCCCCGCCACGTAAGGGTGCCGGTCGCCGAGCATGGCCACGTATCCGGTGACGACCCGTGCGCTTATGGCCCTGGCCTGGTCGATGTCGGCGTGCTCGCGGGCGAAGAAGCTCTGGCCGGCCGCGAACATCATCGTCAGCGGGTCGTTCTCGCCCAGGACGCGTTCGGCCCGTTCCAGCACCCGGATGAAGAGTTCGCCGGCCCTGCCGCGGTCTCCCGCACGGTACTGGCTGAGCGCGAGGTTGTGTTCGGCGCGCAGGGTCTGCGGGTTGTCGGCCCCCATGACCAGCCGGTGCACCCGGACGCTCTGGTTCTGGAGCGACAGGGCTTCGCCGTACCGGCCGAGCAGCCGCAGGTCGGTGGCGTAGTTGATCTCCGAGTAGAGCGTCCAGCTGTGGCGCGGGCGCAGCAGTCGGCGCCGGGCGTCCAGGGTGTGCCGGTTGAGCTCCAGCGACTCCTCGTACCGGCCCAGCAAGCGCAGCGAGACGGCCAGGTTGTTCTGCGCGTTGAGGGTGCGCGAGTCCTGGTCGCCCAGGAGTTCGCGGTAGGCGCCGAGGATCCAGCCGGAGATCTCCATGGCCTCGTCGTACCGTCCCAGTCCGCGCAGGTCGGCGGCGAGCCCCCCGGCGGCGCGGAGGTGTTCCAGGTCCTGGGGGCCGCGTTCGGCGCGCAGGTGGTCGACCGCGGCCCGCTCGATGGCCTCCGTCTCGGCGTACTCTCCGACAGCTCGCAACAGGTTGGCGTAGTGGTACCGGAGGTCCCAGAGCCTGGGGTGGTCCTCGCCGAGGAGTTCCCGCCAGGTCTCCACGGCGCGTGCGCCGAGCTTGATCCCGGCCCGGTACTCCCCGGAGAGGTACATGTAGCGCAGGCAGTTGAGCACCAGGGTCTGCACCGAGGGGTCGGTGCTCCTGAGCACGTCGGCCCACTTCAGGTGCGGGGTGATCTCGGCGTAGGCGGGCCACAGCCGGGTGTCGGTGGGGCGGCCGGGGTCGGCCGCTGCGAGGGCCCGGCGGACCACGTCGATGAACTCCCGGCGGTCGCTCTCCGGCATGTCCTTGCCGATGATCTGGTGGACCATGCGGTGCATGTAGAGGGCTTCGCCGGACGACGCCTCCTCACCGGCCGTCTCGTGGGACTCCAGGCGGACCACGGAGTACTGGCGGAGCTGGGCGATCGCCCTGTTCCACAGCAACGGGTCGTTCATCAGCCCGGAGATCTGCTCCGGCAGTTCGCCGGGCGGCATCTCCCTCAGCAGCCGTACGGGGATGGAGCCCGGCGCGAAGAAGCTGCACAGGCGCAGCAGGTCGACGGACTCCGGGACGGTGTCCCTGAGCTTGTTCAGCAGTATCGACCAGGCGGTCTGGAAGGCGAGCGGAAAGTCCGCGGAGACCTTGACGACGTCCTGGTCGATGCCGCCTTCGAGGAGTCCGATGTACTCCTCCACCGACATGTCGGAGTCGCCCAGCCAGCCGGCGGTCTGGTCGAGGAGGAGCGGCAGGTCCTCCAGTGCCTCGGCGAGTTGGCCGGCCTCGGCCCGGGTCAGCCGCGGGGCGCGTCGGCGGATGAAGGCGACCGATTCGTCGCGGGCGTAGACGGGGACCCCGATCAGGTTGCTGTTGTGCTCGCGCCACTCCCGGTTGCGGGAGGTGATCAGGACGTGGCCGGGGCCGGTCGGCACCAGGTCCCAGATGTGTTCGGGTTCGTCGGCGCCGTCCAGGACGAGGAGCCAGTGGGAGTGCGGTTCGCCGCGGCGCAGGGCGTCGCGTACCGCGCGCAGCCGTTCGCCGTACTCGGCGCCCGTGGACAGGCCCAGTTCGGGGGCGAGTTCGGCGAGTTTCTGGCGGTAGAGGGCGCGGCGGTCGGCGGGCACCCACCAGACGGCGTCGTACTCGGAGCTGAAGCGGTAGACGTACTCCGCGGCCAGTTGGGTCTTGCCGACGCCCGGCATCCCGTGCAGGGTCACGACCCCGGCGCCGGGCCCGGCGTCCTGGAGGGTCTGGTACGTCCTGCTGAGGAGTTCGTCGCGGCCGGTGAACCGGGTGTTGCGCCGCGGCACCCCGCCCCACACCTCCGGGGTGTCCGCCGGATACCGGGGCCCGGGCCTGGCCTCGACCGCGTCCGGCAGCGGGTCGGTGGGCAGTCCCATGCGTACGAGGAGCCGTCGTTCGGCCTCGTCGGCGCCGACGTTGGTCAGATCGGCCGCTCCGAAGACGGACGTGGCGCCGGGCAGCGCGGACGTGGTCACGCGTACGGCGGCGAAGCGGTCGGGGTCCGGCGCGACGACCTCGCGCAGGGCGCTGTTCCACTCCGCGGTGCTGCGGGGGCCCAGCTGGAAGTACCAGTCGCTGAGGATCAGCAGGACGTCGCCGCGCGACAGCGTCAGATCCCGCAGCGACTCCTCCAGCGCCGCCTCCACCGGGGGGTCCCAGCGCTGTTGGACGACGGTGACGCCACGCCGCTCCAGGCGGTCCGCGATCCACGCCGCCCAGGCGCGGTTGAAACCGGCGAAACTGATGGTGACGGTCTGCGCGCCGATCGCCCCAACTCCATTACCCGTTGCGGGCATTCAACCATCTCCCTGCCTCGGTACAGGACCTGTCAACATACACCGGGGCCAGAGCGCCCCGGCCGGAATTCACGGTGACTCCCGCGGATGACGCGGGCCGTTCCTCTGCTGCCATATCACCTTGGCGGTGGCCACGTACGCCTCTGCGCGCGCCGAATGACCCGCGGGGGGCGGACAATCGTCCAGTCGGTGGTAGAGCGCGATCATCTCGTCGACGAGCACCCGGCCCTCGCGGGTCAGCGCCGCCGATCCGGCCAGCACCGGCAGTACGGCTCCGACCTGTTCGCGGCAGCGGGCGTGTTCGGTCCAGGCGAGGTCCCGGTGGGTGACACGCCGGGCTCCGAGCGCGAGCCGCTGCCAGTGGTCGGCGAGCGCGAGGTGCGAGTAGGCGCCCTGGAGGAGGCCGTCGAAGGGCCTGGGATCGGGGCGCCAGGGGGCGAAGTGGCGCGGTGTCGCGTCCTCGTGGTGCAGCGGTGCGAGCGCGGCGAGCGCGGACAGTTTGGTGTGCTGGAGTTCGTGGACGAGAGTGGCGGCGAACCGGGCGGGGTCGGCCGGTCTGCTGCTGAGGACCGCCCCGAACGCCTCGCGCCGGGTGGCGCTGCAGTGTGCCGCGCTCCCGCCCGCGGGGCCGGATCCGGGCGGCCGGCCGAGCGGCACCAGACAGCGCAGCAGCACGGCCGTCTCGGTCAGCCGGTGTTCGCCGCCCATGCGGAGCAGGGACGGCACCCGCGACCAGGACTCGGCCCATGCCTTGCGCTCGTGGTCGTCGAGGTGGGGTGCGGCGCGCAGCCCGTGGTGCCGGAGCCCGCTGTCGTCGGTGCGGTACGGGTCGACGTCGTCCAGGGGCACGGGAGCGGCGCCGGGCCGTACGGGAGGCAGGGCGAGCACCGGGAGCCAGCGCGGGTCGGCCGCGCCGGTCGTCGCGTCGTGGTGCACATGGACGGCGAGGGGCGCCCGCCAGGTGGCATGACGCAACGTCAGCTCATCTCGCCCGAAGGCGAGTTCTACCGGGCCCGACGGTGTGCGCAGGGCGCCCAGGGTGGGCAGCGACAGGAGTCCGTCGTGGGCGGTGAGCCGGGTCGTGAACGCGGTTGCGGAACGGATCGCGGCCGCGGCGGCCAGGGCGCTCAAGTGGTCGAGGTCGGCCCGGAGCCCGGAGCCGGAGGCGGGGGCATCGGTCGCGGGGGTGGCGAGGCCGCGCAGGCAGCGTTGTGCCCAGGGGCCGGTGAGGGGGTGGAGCAGGACGGCGCGCACGGCGTTCCGGTCGGCGCGTTCCGCCGTCTCCAGCAGCGTCCAGTCCTGCCGCAGCCGGTCGAGGGCCCGGGGCGGACAGAGCGTGGCGGGGGCGTCCTCGGCCGCGTCGAGCAGTGCGCGCACGAGGAGCAGCCGACGGGTGTCCTGGTCGCGTGCGAGGGCGTGGAGGGTGCCGGGGTCGCCTTCCGTACGGCCGAGCCGGCGCAGGGCGTGGTCCGGGAGTGGGGGGCTCATCGGTGTGCTCCTGCGGTCGCTTCGGACAGCCGGTCGGCGATGTGGCGCACCAGTCGTTCGAGATCGGCACAGTAGACGGACGGGTTGGCGAAGCCGTTGTCCGCCCGGTAGCGGTGGGCGTAGTGGCCGCCGCCGCAGACGGTCAGCAACGGGCAGGCGCGGCAGGCGGGGGCGAGCGCCTCGGCGCCCGCCTGCCGCGCGACGACACCGGGGTGGCGCAGCGCGTCGTCGAAGGTGTGGCGGAAGACGTCGAGACCGGTGGCGGCAGCGGTGTCGTAGGCCGACTTGAGGGAGTCGACCTGCTCGATCGTCCCGTCGGTCTCGACCACGATCGCGTCGACGGGGTCGAGACCGAGGGACTCGGTGGCGGCGGGCAGGCCCAGCAGCAGGGCCACGCACTCCTCGAACAGCCGGACCCTGGTCTCGCGCCGCCCGGCCCGCCACCAGCGGTCGAAGACGGTGGCGAGCCAGTCGCCGTACGGGGTCGGCCGGTCCGGGCCGGGGACGGCGGCGGGGCCGGGGGCGGTACGGGGCGTTCCGGTGGTGGGCAGGCCCGGTGGGGGGTTCGTCCAGTTGCCGTGCGGCAGCAGCAGGTCCAGGGACGGCGGGCGCAGGGACAGCAGCGACTCGTACGTCTCGACCGGATCGGTGCGGGGGGCGACGACGGTGAGGATGCCCGCGTACGCGTCGGGGTGGCGGTCGGCGAGGAGCCTGGCGCCGCGTGACGCGGCGGGCCAGGAAGGGCGTCCGGCGTGGTCGACGCGCAGGGTGTTGTGGGCGGCCAGGCCGCCGTCGAGGCTGATGCCGACGCTGATGCCGTGCCGGGCGAGCACGCTCACGCGGGCGTCGGTGAGCAGTGTCGCGTTGGTCTGCACGGTGGCGTGCACGGAACAGTCCGCCGGGGTGAGTCCACGGACGCGGTCGGCGAGGGCGGCGAGGCGGCCCGCACCCGCGAGGAGCGGCTCGCCGCCGTGCAGGACGAGAGCGATGTCGCGCAGGGCGTGGGCCGCCGCGTGTTCGGCGATCCGGTCCGCGGTGCGGTCCAGTACGGCGGCCGGGGCGGCGGCCGGCCGGGCCCGCCAGGTCCGGTCGGGGCCCTCGTAGAGGTAGCAGTAGCGGCAGGCCAGGTTGCACCGGCCGTGCACCTTGACGATGAACTGCCGGAACGGGAAGGGCCCCCGGTTCGCCGCGACAGTGTCCGCGTACCGGCGGGGGCACCGCGTCACCTGTCGGGACACGCCGCCACCCCCGTGCTGTGTGGCGCGGGGGCCGCCCCCGCTGCCGGCCCGGGACGGATCTGCCCGGCCCGCCGCGCGGGCAGGCCCGGTCCGGGCCACGACGTCCCGTCCGGCCGGGTCCCGGGCCGGATCCGTGCGGCCGGTGCTCCGGGCGGCGGGGCCGGGCGGGCGGACGCCTCAGAACGCGCTGGTGAATCCCCAGAGCGTCTCCCGCGGCCGCCCGGCTCGTCCGCGCAGATCCGCGACCACCTCGCGGAGCACGGGGTGGTCCAGCGTCCGCAGCGTCTCCAGATCGAGCTCCAGCAGCTCGGGCAGCGCGCCCGGACCACCGGGCACCTCGTCGGATGCCGTGTCGGACGCGCCGTCGGCCGGTGCGTCCGGCGTCCCGACGCCGGGCCGGCCGTTTCCCGTCGGCTCGTTCATCATGCCTCCCCGTGTCCCCGTCGGTTCCTGTGTTCCCGTGGTTCCCTGTGCTCCCGTGGTTCCCTGTGCCGGTCCGGTGGTCCCGGTGTCCTGCCGGTGGTTCCCCGTGTTCCCGTCGCACGTGCCCTCGCGACGGACCCGCGGGTGTCCGCTCGTCGTCGAGCGCGTCCCGTCGGGTCCGTGTCCCTGGCATCGGTGCGTGTGCCAGCGTCGCGGCGGTGTCCGTCCGCCGCGGCCTTCACCGCGGTGGTCACCCGCCGCCGTCGTACCCCGTTGGTGCCGTCGGCGCCGGTGCGGGACGAGTGCCCGCACGGGCTGCTTCTGTACCGATGCCCCGCACGGACCGGCCTACGCCTTCCTGGGCGGACCGGCGACCGGCGTCCGTCGTACGCCGGTCGCAGACGGCGCGAAGAACGGCGGCCGGAGAGCGACCGTCGCGGGGGCGGTCCCGGCGGGCGGCCCCGTCCAGGCGCGGCGGCCGTCGCGGCGGGCGGGCCGCGTCGGCGTTCCGGCGCGGCCGGGGCCGGGGCCGGGTCAGCGCTCCAGCTCCGCCAGCCGTGCCGCCGTCTCCTCGCCCGCGGCGCCGCCGCCGTCCGGCAGTCCGCGCCATTCCCGGCGGGCCGACCGGTAGGCCTCGCGGGCGGCCCTGGGCCGGCCCGCCCTCTCGTACGTCGTACCCCTCCAGTGGTGGGCCGTGGCGCACCACTCGACTGCCTGCCGACGCTGTTGCGGATGGACCGACTCCTCCGCCGCCGTGCCGGCCGCTTCGGCCGCGCCCCGGAACGCCTCGGCCGCCTCGTCGAGCCGGGTGGGGCGATCCAATACCCGGGCGGCGTCGAGGTGGGCCAGGCCCAGTTCCAGCCAGCAGTCCGCCGCCGTCAGCGGTTCGATCGCCTCCCTGACGGCGAGCCCGAAGAGGTGCTCGGCCTCCCGCAGATCGACCCGGTCCTCGGTGGCGCGGTGCCGCAGCATCAGCGCACGGCCCAGCATCAGCAGCCGCTCGGCCTGGCGCGCGTCCCCCGCCGGCGTCTCCGTACGGCAGTCGCGCAGCACCCTCACCGCCGCCCCGATGTGCGTGCGCCCGTCCGGCAGCCGGGCCCGGCGCAGCAGGGTTCCTCCCCATTCGGCGAGCAGATCGGCGTGGGCCTGCGAGTCGCGCGGCACACCGCGCGCGGCACGGGCGAACCGGTCGGCCGCCTCGACGAGTTCGTCCGGGTCCCCGGTGTGCTCGTACCGCACGACGTGCACCCGGGCGGCCCGGGTGAGCAGCGAGGCCCGCAGCCGCTGCTCCCGCGCGGTCTCCAGGGCCTGCTCGACCAGCGTCGCCGCCTCGTCCGGCTCCGCGCCGGAGCCGAGCAGGGCGTCCACCAGGTCCAGCACGATGCGCGTCCCGGTGCCCAGGGTGTGCCGGCTGCCGCCCTGCCCGAACGCCGTGCGCAGGGAGCGGGCCGCCTGGGCGGCGTAGACCCGGGACTGTTCGGTGTCGACGGTGGCCCCGGAGAGTTTGAGCAGCGCACGGCCGTGCGCCAGCGGCAGGGCGGCGGGCCGGTTCTCCTGGTCGGGCCAGGCGTCGGCGAACGCCTCCAGCATGCCGCACGCGGCCTGGAGCGAGGAGGCGTCACCGTCGAGCCGCCACTGCGACTCCAGGGCCCGGACCCGTTCCAGCGTGAGCCGGAGGGCCTCGGCCGGTTCCAGTCCCGGGGCCGAGCAGGCGGCCGTGTACTCCCGGTCGGCGCGGCGCAGCAGTTCCAGGGCGCCCCGCCGGTCACCGCGCGCCCGCCGGTCGTCGGCCGCGGCGTGCAACACCTCGGCCAGGACGGCCCGTTCGTGTACGGCGCCGGGGTGCGCGGCGGCCCGTTCGGCGGCGTACTCGGCCTCGCGGAGCAGCTCCGCGTCGCCCTGGACCTCCCACAGGCGCAGGACGCAGCGCGAGTACTCCGCCCACAGCGCCGGGTCTGCGCCCGGCCGGCTCTCGCGCTCGGTGGCGCCGCGCAGCAGTTGCACGGCGTCGATCAGGTACTGGACCATGCCGTCCGAATCGAAGTGCCGCAGCAGGACGCGGGCGCTCTCCACCGCCGCGTTCGGTGTCCGCGGGACGGCATCGGGCCGGTTCCGGTCGGTGTCGACGACGAACTGCTCGGGCAGCGGCATGAATCGCTCCAGTACGCGAACCGCGACCTCGGCGAAGGGGTGGGGCACGCGTGGCCCGCCGCGCCCGCCGTGCTCGTCCCCTTCCTCGATCCCGTCCTCCGGTCCGGTCCGGCCCCCGGTTCCGTGTCCGGGCGGTCCGGGGGTGCGGGTGAGCCGCACCGGCCCATGCCTGCCCTCGCCGAGCTGGGCGAAGGCCAGCGCGGGGAAGTTCGGCCCGCCCCTGCCGAACCGCTGCTCGATGTACTGCGAGCAGTGCTTGAGCACGAGCAGCGCCTCGTCCCGGCCGAGCGGGCCGAGCAGCGCCTCGCGGACGCCGGGCGCGAACTCGTACCACTGGCCGGCGGCCTCGCCGTCCATCCCGGCGGCGTCCTCGGTCCTCGCCCGTGACAGCAGTCCGCTCAGCAGGACCTCGGCCAATTCCGAGGGGCCGGAGTTCGGCAGCATGGTGCGCTGCACCAGTTGCATCACCGGCAGATACAGCGGGGCGGCCGCGAGGTACACGGCGAGCTGCCCGGCGGCCGGGGAGGCCGTCGAACGGAAACGGCTGACCAGCTGGAGCGAGGACAGACCGTCGCCGGGGCGCTGCACGGCCGCCGGGGGCTGGTCGGCCCGCACCCAGCCGACGGCGCCGGACACCTGCCCCGCGCCGGTGCCCGAGAGCAGCTTCGCCCAGGCCGCCAACGCCCCTTCCACGGGCGGGAGCACGGGTACGGGAAGAGCGCCCGGGTGCACGGCGGGGCCCGCTCCGGCATGCTCCGTGACCTTGAGGACGGTGGCTCCGGCCGGCCCGTCGCCCCGGGACAAGGACCCGTAGGTCACCGGCAGCCGGGTACGGTTCCACATCCGCTGCGGCAGGGGCTGGAGCACGGCCGTCGGCGCCTGGCCGGCCAGGTGGTGCAGCAGCCGGTGGGCCCGTCCGCTGCGCCAGAGCGGGCCGGCGCAGTCGCTGACCACGAGGGTGACGCGGCGGCCGGTGGGGTCGCTCAGCCGGTCCGCGGAGCTCAGCGACGCCGCGGCCGGGTCCGGGCTCCGGCTCACCACGGCGGCCCCGTCCGGCCCCTGGTGCAGATAGCGCGTCCAGACGTCCCTGAAAGCACCCAACTGTCCGAACAGGTTCTGGAGTTCACCGAACAGCCGGTCCCACACCAGCATCGAGGACGAGGCGTCCATGACGCACTGGAACAGCGACTCGCCCCGGGACGCGCCGTGGAAGACCGGAATGATCAACCCTCCGGCCCGGGCGCTGCGTTCGGCGGTCTCCGCCTCGTCGAGGAAGTGACGCATCGGGGGCGCGGCGGGGCGATAGCGCTGCAACGGCCGTAATGCCCGCTGGAGTTCGAGCGGCGCGGGAAGGGCGGGGGCGGCGGGCACGCCGAGGGCGAGCGTTCTCGTCCGGCCGCCGGGGGCGGGAGCGGTTCCGCGTCCTGGCGGAGGGTCGCCGTCGCGGCCCGGGGCGCGGGAGGCCGCGCTGGGCACGGGGTGGAGCGGGACCCGGCGGTCCGCGCCCCCGGGTTCGTGCCGGTCCGCGGCCCCGTCCCCGTCCGGCGGGGGGCCGGCCCCGTGGCCCTCGGGTACGGGTGGGCCGGGGCGTCGCTCCGGCCGGTCCGCCCGGTCCGGGCCCACGGGCCGCGACGCTACGGCCGCGCGGTCGCCCTCGCCGCCGTCGTCGTCCGGCGCGTCGGGGTGACGGGTCCAGCGGGCCAGCCAGAGGGCGTCGCAGAGCTGCTCGGCGTCGGGGTCGAGCCCGGCGCCGCGCAGCCGGGCGACGAACGCGGACAGCAGCCCGCCGTCGTCCGGCGACGCGCCGTCGCCCGTGCACGCATCGGCACCCGGTGGCGCACCACCGCCGCCCATCGGCGTCCCATCGCCCGGTGGCGCGCCGTCGAACCGTGCCGCACCGTCCGGCCGCGCCTCGTCACCGGACGACGACACGTCCTGCGGCCGGTGCGCTTCGCCCGGCCGCGGCACGTCGTCCGGCCGGTGCGCGTCGTCCGGCCGCGACGGCGCGCCGTGGGCCTCCGTCGCGTCCTCGAAACCCTCCACCGGGTCCCGGGAACCGTCGTCGGGGCGGCGTCCCCCGCCCTCCGGTCCGTGCCGCGCCCCGCCACCGGACATCGGCATCACCTCGGCCGGTCGAGTCGCTGGATGAGCAGGTCGGCGAGGCGGTCCCGGCCCGCGGGCGCCGCCGCACCGGTGAGGTAGATCGCGTTCAACAGCTGGTCCGTGGCCAGGAGTTCGCTGCGGGAACGCTCCAGGAAGTGGGCGATGAGATCGTCCCCGGCGCGCGCCGCCTCGTCGCCGAGATGGGCGCGTACGAAGGTGGCGAGACGCTGGTGGTCGGGGCGCCCCAGCTCCAGATGGACGCAGCGGCGCATCAGGGGTGCCGGGAAGTCCCGCTCGCCGTTGCTGGTGAGGACCACGAACGGGAAGGCCCGGCACTGGACCCGGCCGCCCTTCACCCTCACCTTGTTCCCGTCGTCGTCGAGGACCTCCGCCTCGCCGTCGGGCAACCGGTCCACGATCCGTTCCAGCTCCGGAATGCCGAACTCGCCCTCCTCCAACACGTTGAGCAGGTCGTTCGGCAGGTCGATGTCGCTCTTGTCGAGCTCGTCGATGAGCACGACCCGCGGCCGGTCCGAGGGCATGAGCGCGGTACCGAGCGGGCCGAGCCGGATGTAGCTGCCGACGTCCTCCACGGCGCCGGCACCAAACGCCCCGGCCCCCGCGCCGTGCGCGGCGATCTGCACGTCCTGGAGCCGGGCGATCGCGTCGTAGCGGTACAGCCCGTCCTGGAGCGTCGAGCGGCTGACGATGGGCCAGCGCAGCACCCGGCCCAGCCCCAGCTCATGGGCGACGGAGTGGGCGAGGGTGCTCTTCCCGGCGCCGGGACTCCCGGTCACCAGCAGCGGGCGGCGCAGATAGAGCGCCGCGTTGATCATCTCCAGCTCCTCGGCGCCGGGCCGGTGGAGCTCGGCGATGTGCCGGTGGCCGCCCAGACGGCGGTCCGCCGACCCGTCCGATCCGGCCGGGCCGTCGCCGTTCTCTCCGTCGCTCCCGTCCCGCCCGCCGGCGGCCGGGTCGCCGCGGCCCGCGAAGTCCCGCCAGGGCGGCGGGGGCGGCAACCGGTCGATGCCCTCGTGCGGTTCGCCGGCCCCTCGGTAGATGAGCCACTCGCTGGGTTCACTCATAGCGTGTTCCTCGTCGTCACTCGTCCGCCAGGGGCAGCTGTCGAACGTGCTTCACGGTAGCGATCCGGGCCACACCCCGTAAGGGGCCGGGCGGCTTCCGTCATGCCCCCGAAGGGTGGGCCGGCCATCACGGCGCCTCGAAGTAGAGTTCGTCGCCCGGCAGTTGATGCCGCGGGTCGTCGTAGAGCAGCGCGACCCCGTCCGACCAGTACGCCTCCGTGCGCCCCGCGTGCACCCCTCTCCTCAACTCGTGCATCCTCTTCGGAAGACGATCGGCCGTACGGGCCTCGGCGACGGCGTCGGCGGCGCGTCGGTGGAAGTCGGTGCAGACCGCGGTCCGTTCGTCCGCCCGGCGCCGCCGCCACAGGGCCAGCCCGTACCCCGCGTCGAGCAGCCGTCCCAGGCCGGTCGTGGTCTCCGGTCCGGGCCGGTCGCCGTATCTGCACAGCACCGGGACGGTCTCGTACGCCAGTTGGCGCATCTGGGCCACCACCGGTACGGGCATCCGCATCCCGTCCTCGCAGTCGACGACGGCGGCGCGCATCGGGGCGGTCATGGCGCGGTTCCAGCGGGCCTCTCGCTCGGCCGGTCCGCCGTCGGTCCCCGCCGTGCCGCCACCGGTGCCCGCCGCGCCCCGGTCGAGGGGGCGGACGACCACCGGACGGAGCACTCCGAGCGGCCTCCCGTCGGGCCGCGTCCGCCATTCGTCGACCCCCAGTCCCATGAGGGCCGGATCCACCGCCACATGGAGGACCGCCGGGTCGTCCGGCTCGTCGCACCGGCGGAACGCCTCCGCGAGCGGGCCCGCGAGCCGGTCGGGCAGGGCATGCAGCGCGGTGCCCCGGCTGTCCTCGGCCACGGGCCGGAAGTCCCCGGGCCTCGGCACGACCGCGACCCGCCAGTCGTAGAGGTCCGGTTCCCAGTGCCGCGACTCCAGCCGCAGCAGGACGAACGGGGCGTCGTGCGGCCTGGCCGGCTCGGGCGTCGGCGCGGGGGCACGGGAATGCTCACGGTCGGTGGGGGTCCGCCGGTCGTTGTACCGGAGTCCGACGAGTTCATGACGGAACTTCCGGGAGAGGCGGTCGTCCGCCACCCGCTTCACCCATTGCCACAGGGCCGCCTCGGCGTCCGGGGTGGACGGCAGTACGTAGGGGCGTTCGGCGGACAGGGCGCTCATGCAGTACCTCAGGATCAGCTCCAGCGCGCCGTCACCGCCCGGGGCGTCGTACAGCGTGCCGAGTCCGTCGCGCCAGCCGCGCGGGGCCGCGTGGTGCTCGCGCGGGTGGGTGTCCGGGAGCTCGTCCAGGAGATCGAGGAGGCCGCGGGTGCTGAGCGGGGGAGGGAGTTCGGCGAGCCGTCCGAGCAGGTCGACGCGTTGCTGGGGGCTGAGGGCGAGCCCCGCCCCGGCGCCCAGCTCCCGCTGGAGGTCGGCCCAGGTCCGCTCGGTGCCGACCGGGCTGGTGTGCCGGTCGGCGTGATAGCGGTCGTGGGCGTGGAACAGCGCCTGGTACGGGTCGACGGCCTCGCCCGCCACCGTTTCGGGCGGCACGGGCAGGGTGCGCAGCCGCTCGACGCCGATCGAGGTGCCGCCCGTGGTGCCGTCGGAACGGGACTTGAGCACGCCGACGACCTCGCCGCGCGCCAGGTCCACCACGGGTCCGCCGGACAGGCCGGGGTACATCCGGTCGCCGTCGAGCCGCATCTGTTCGTCGTCCTCGGCCCAGTCCCCGAAGGTGCCCATCACCTGACACCGCCCGCTGAACCGGGTCAGCTGCCCGGATCCGCCGTCGGTCCAGCCGGTGTAGAGGACCGAGCCGCCGCCGAACATGCCCGCCGGGCGCTCGGTGACGTACACACAGGGGTGCTCGACGGGGCGCAGCAGCCGGATCAGCGCGAGGTCGGGGGCGGGCCAGCCGCCCGGCGCGGCGCCCCACGTGCCGCCGGGGCCGGGTGCTGCGCGCCGGTCCTCGGGCATGGCGGCGACCACGGCGCCCTCGACCGTCGTCTCGGCACCGCCCGGGTCCGGCTTGAACACCACGCTCACCCGACGCCCCTCCCCCGCCATCGCCACGTGCGCGCACGTGAGGACCCAGCTCGGGGCGACGAAGAAGCCGCTCCCCAGGAAGCCCCGGTCGGATCCGTCAGGGGCATACCCGGGCTCCGGGCGGTGGATGCGCACGGTCGCCGCCATCACGAGGCCCGTGAGCGCACGGTACGTGCTCTCGGAACGGCCCCCCGCGCCCCTGCCCGGCGGCTGGGTCATGAGCGGTCCCCGCCGTCCGGCCCGGCCGCGCCCGGACGCATCGGTGCGCCGGTGGACGCCCCGGGCGCGGGAGGGGGGTCGGTCGGCATCGGCGGGGCGGGGCGGGGCGGGGCCGGCCGAGACGTCCGCGCCGCAGGTGGGGGCACGGGCGGCGTCCCGGCGGCCGTACCCCCCGGTGCACCTCCCGCTCCCTGTGCGCCGCCCTGCGCCGGGCTCGCCGGTTCGACGGGCGGGCCTCCGCCGTGCCATGTGAGCGTGACCGTGATGCCGCCCTTGGCCTCGCCGTCCGCGAGAAGACCGACGACCTTGCCCGCCTTCGCGGTGAGCTCGATGCCGAACTCGACGCTCACCTCGTCGGGCCGCACCGCGCGCAGCGGCTCGGCCAGCGAACGCGCGACGCTGGTCACGACGGCGTTGAGGCTTTCGACGCGGGCCTGCACCTGGTCGACGAAGTCCGCGTAACCGATGTCCGTGAACGCCGGCCCCCGCGCGGGCCGCGTCAGCTCCTCCGCTCCCGAGACACGCGCCCAGACCGGCGTGCCGTCCGGCATCTCGATGCGCGCGATACGCGCCCCGCTGTCGGTCATGAAAACCCCCCGATTCCCAACTACCCGCAGGCTAACGGCAGTACGCGACCCAAGCGAGGTCCGTGGACCAGGACGCCTGGGCGCCGTGCGACGGTTCTGAGGGGGCTCGCGCGACTCCCGCGAGCCTTCGCCGACGGTGCGCTCCCGGCCGTCGCGGGGCTGTCACCAGGCATTAGGCTTGCCGCATGTACTTCACCGACCGCGGTATCGAGGAACTGGAGAAGCGCCGGGGCGAGGAAGAGGTCACTTTCGAGTGGCTCGCCGAGCAGCTTCGTACGTTCGTCGACCTCAACCCCGACTTCGAGGTGCCGGTCGAGCGCCTCGCCACCTGGCTGGCCCGTCTCGACGACGAGGACGACGACGAGTAGCCGGGGACGGGCGGCGGAGGCGGGCGACCGGGACACGTAGCCGACCGCCCCGGCCCGCCGGCCGACGGACGGCCACCGCGGGCCGGTGGGCCGGTGACCGGGCGGACCGGGCTCCCGGAATCGTCCGCGCCCCCGGCGCCATGGACCCGACCCTCCGCCCCCTGCCGAGCCGGTCGTACGCGAGGCCGAGCGCCCCGTGTGCCATCAGCAGGCCGCCCGCGAAGACACGGCCGCCCCCGCGACGCCCGGCGCCCCGCAGGACGAGCGGCAGTCCCGCCGCCGATTGGGCGCCGCCCGGCACTCGGGCTCCGGGACCGCGCACCCAGGGACCGAGAACACCGCTCCCGACCGCGGCGAGCCCGGCCCTCACCCTTTCACGCCCGGCGTCCCCGACGACCGGTTCCGCCCTGGGCAGCCCGTCGGCCACCGTCCGGAGCCGGTCCGTGGACGCACCCGGCTCCGGGCCGGACGGCAGGGCCGGCCCGATACGAACGAGCACCCCGAGCAGCCGACTGCGGGCATCGGCGTCCGGGTCGGAGCGGGGCGGCCCGTCGAGCACCTGGACCGCCAGGACGGGGTCCGGCCCCGGACGCTCGGCGAACGTACGCATGGCCTCGTCCTCACCGGCGGGCGTGCCGTCCGCGAGCCACACGTGCCCGACCGGCCGCCGGAATCCGGGCGCGAGGACGTGCCCGGCGCGGTCGCCGTCCCACCACACGGCCAGGACCGGCCAGGAGGAACCGAACCGCGAGGGCGGCGGCCCGGTCCGCCACGACCCGGTCGACCGGCTCCGCGGCCGTCCCGGCCGCCCGGCCCGTCCCACCTGTCCCGGCCGCCGCCTCCCCGGCCCACCCCGTACGTCCCACCGGCCCCTTCCGCCTGGTCCGCCCCATCCATCCGGCCTGCTTCACCCGCCCTGGCCGCCCCGAACGTCCCACCCGACCCGGCCGTCCCACACACCAGGACATATCGCCCGATTCCAATGGGAGAGGGCCGCCTCGCGCCCCCGCGCGTGCTCGCACCCCGCATCCGCCCTCTCCCCACCCTCCCTTGACTTCCTGGAGCCGCGATATATCGTGACAGCCAAGAGACGCGATATGTTGCGTCATTCCGCGTTAGCCGGGAGGCCAGATCCATGCCTGTGTCGACATGGGCCATCGCCGAGCCCCAGAAACTGACCTTCGACGCCCCGGTGACCTCGCTCGACGTGCGCGTCGTCGGCGGCGCCGTCAACGTCGTCGGCACCGACGAGCCGACCGCCCGGCTGGAGATCTCCGAGATCGAGGGCCCGCCGCTGATCGTGACCCACGAGGACGGCGCGCTCACGGTCGCGTACGAGGGCCTGCCATGGAACGACTTCCTCAAGCTGTTCGACCGCACCAGCTGGAACCGCCGGGCGGTCGTGTCCCTGGCCGTGCCGGCCGGGTCGGCGGTGGCGGTCGGCGTGGTCGGCGCCGGGGCGGTGGTGTCCGGGATCGACGGACGCACGGAGGTACGGGGCGTCAGCGGCGACACCACACTCGTCGGGCTCTCCGGCCCGATCCGGGCCGAGACGGTGTCGGGCAACGTGGAGGCCCAGTCGGTCACCGGCGAGCTGCGCTTCCACACGGTCTCGGGCGATCTGACGGTCGTCGAGGGTGCCGGAACCTCGGTCCGGGCGGACTCGGTCAACGGCAACATGGTGCTGGACCTGGATCCGTCGGGCCGGCCCACGGACGTCCGGCTGACCACGGTGTCAGGCGAGATCGCGATCCGGCTGCCGCATCCGGCGGACGCGACGGTCGAGGCGAACACCGCGAGCGGCACCGTGTCCAACGGCTTCGAGGACCTGCGGGTCAGCGGCCAGTGGGGCGCGAAGAAGATCACCGGCACCCTCGGCGCAGGGACCGGGAAGCTGCGGGCGACGACGGTCTCGGGATCGATCGCCCTGCTGCGCCGCCCGGCGCCCGAGGACGACCCGTACGACTCCGGCCCATACGAATCCGAGCCGACCGTCACCGAGCCGACCACCGCGGAACCTCCCGCCACGGAGCCGACCGCCTCCGGTCCGACCGACACCGAGCCGACCGGAAAGGTGCTCTGACATGCCACCCGTATTCGCCCACGGCCGCCTCCGCCTCTATCTGCTGAAGCTGCTCGACGAGGCTCCGCGCCACGGTTACGAGGTGATCCGCCTCCTGGAGGAGCGTTTCCAGGGCCTGTACGCGCCGTCGGCGGGCACGGTCTATCCGCGGCTCGCCAAGCTGGAGGCCGAGGGGCTCGTCACGCATGCCACCGAGGGCGGACGCAAGGTCTACTCGATCACCGACGCGGGCCGCGCCGAGTTGGCGGGCCGCACCGGTGAACTGGCCGATCTGGAGGAGGAGATCAGGGACTCCGTCTCCGAACTGGCCGCCGAGATAAGGGACGACGTGCGCGGCGCTGCCGGCAAGCTGCGCAGCGAGATGCGCGCCGCGGCGCACGAGACCAGACAGGGCCACGCCGGTTCCGCCGACCGCAAGGGCGACCGGGACTCCCCGTTCGGCGAGTTCGCGGACCTCGGCGACAAGGAGTCCTGGTTGTCCGTGAAGGAGGAGCTGCGCAGGGCCAAGCAGGAATGGAAGGAACAGGCCCGTCGCGCGAAGGACGAGTCGCGCCGGGCGCGCGAGGAGGCCCAGCAGGCCCGCCGCCAGGCCAAGGAGGCCCAGGACAGGGCGCGCGAGCAGATGCAGAACGCCGCCCGCCAGGTGCAGGAGCACTTCGCGCGGGGCGACTGGCCCTCCGGCGTACGGGAAGGACTGGCCGAGATCACCGGGCAGTTGGGCACCTTCGCCAGGACGGGCAGCTGGCCCCCGTACATCAAGCCGGAACCCGCGGGCGCCGACCCCGAGTGGGGACGGGACTCCGTGGGCACCGGCGAGCCGGCCCGCGACCTGGAACGGCTGCTGGACCGGTTCCGCGACGACATCCGTGACGCCGCCCGCGACCACGGCGTCACCGAGGAGCAGCTCACGGAGGCCCGCCGCCATCTGTCGACGGCCGCGGCCCACATCGGGGCGCTGCTGCGGAAGGACGACGGCGGGAAGGGATGAGGCGCCGGGAAGAGACCGAGGCCGGACGAGGGGCGACGGGCGCACGGCCCGCGGGCGAGCCCGACGGCCCGGCAGCCGACGAACGGGAACCGGCGGGCGAACGTCCGACGGACGGGAACGACGGCCGAGGGGCCCGCTCGGGCTCAGCCCGCCCTCCGCATGCGCCCCGCTCCCCCGCCCTCCCCGTCTTCCCCGTGCTCTCCGCCTTCCCCGCCTCCTCCGTGCAGCGCACGATCCACCGTCTCGTACGTCGCGCCGTGGGCGGCGAGGACATCCGCGACCGCGCCGGGGCGGGCGGTGAGCGCCAGAAGGATGTGTTCGTCGCCGATGCGTCGGTCCTGCCGCCCCACCGCGATCCGCAGCGCCCTCGCCAGGACGTCCTTCGCCCCGCGGTCGTACGGGCGGTGCCGCATGCCGCCCGTCCGACGGGGCCGGTCCAGCACGCCCGTGCCGTGGGCCTCCTCGACACGGGCGACGATCGCGTCGACGTCGACGCCGATACCGGCGAGCGCGTCCGCGTCGGCCCGGGTCGGTCCGCCGCGGCGGCGCGCGGCGGCCAGATCGGTTTCGACCGCCGCCCGGCGGCCGGTGAGGCCGAGTGAGGCGGCGACGGAGGCGGCCCGGCCGCTTCGCCGGTCCAGCAGGGCCAGCAGCAGGTGTTCGTCCGTGACCGATGGGGCCCCGACCCCATCGGCGTGGGCCACGGCAGCGGTCACGGCCGCACGGGCCTCCGTCGTGAATCGCTCGAACATCATCGCCTCCCGTACTTCTTGTGCACGGCCTGTCGGCTGACGCCCAGTTCGGCCGCGATCTCCTGCCACGACCAGCCCTTCGCGCGAGCGCCTTCGACCTGCACGGCTTCGAGTCGCTCCAGCAGCCGACGCAGCGCGGCGACCGCCCGCAGCCCCACTCGCGGGTCGTGGTCGCCGGCGCGCGCGGCGAGATCCGTCGCTTCGCTCATGTTGTCCATGTAGGTTGACAAGCCCCTCGCGTCAACCGTGGTTGACGTGAGGGGCCGGGAGACTTTCTCAGCCGCGCCCCGCCGGGGCCACGGTGACCGTGACGCGGGAGCCCGGCCGGGCCCGGACCAGGACCTCGCCGCCGTCCCTGCGCGCCCTGGCGTCACCGGTCACCGAGATCCGCCACGCCCCGGTGGCCGACGGCAGGGAGATCTCCGTGACACCGCGCCGGCCCGCCGTGTAGGCGAGCCGGTAGACGCCGGTGGCGTCGTCGTACCTGTCAGAACGGACGGCTCCGGCGACGGCGGGCGCGTACGGCGTGGCGGTGCGCTCCTTGTTCTTCGCGAAGGCGCCGGAGGCGTCCAGGGCGCAGTATCCGCCGCCGTAGCACCACACCCACCCGGCCCAGCCGGAGCTGTAGCGGCTCAGCGAGGACATCGCGTCCCGGTAGAAGCGGCCCATGTTCGGGAGCGTGTTGTTGAGCGGGCCCCATTCACCGACGACGATCGGGACGCGGTACCGCGCCGGATACTGGGTGACGGCGGCCTCGTACGCCTCGACCCAGCCGGCCGGCGGGTCGTAGTCGCCCCCCGCCTCCATCGCGGCGTTGTAGAAGTGCGGCGAGTAGACGGTCCGTCGGTCCGCCACGGCCCCCAGCCCGGTGGGGACGCCCTCGCCGACGATGGGGGTGGGTTCGACGAACAGCCAGGTGGACGGGTCGACCGAACGGATCGCGCGGGCCAGCCTGTTGTACATCGGGGTGATCTGCCGGGCCTCGATGCGGCGGGCGGCCGCCGCCAGATCCTCCCCCTCCCGCATCTCCCCCATCGGCTCGTTGATCAGGTCGTAACCGAGGACTGCGGGGTGGTGCGCGTAGCGGGCGGCGAGCACCTGCCACATCCGCGCCTGGGCGCGCTGGAGGTCGGGGTCCTCGTAGAGATGGGTGAAGGCGCGCTGCACGGCGGGCTCGAAGTACTCGGAGAACCAGTCGTCGGGGTGCGGGGTGAAGGGCAGCCCGTCGGTGCGGGTCGCCCAGGCCGGGATGCCCCGGCTCCCGAACGCCGGGCCGAAGACGTCCTGGTGGGCGTCGATGAGCACCTGGATGTCGTACTTCCGCGCCCAGTCCAGGATCCGGTCGATCCGGCGCAGATACGCGGTGCTGTAGTGGCCCCGGCGCGGCTCCAGGTCGTCCCAGAAGACGAGGAGACGGGCGAGGTTGAAGCCCCTGGCACGCAGATCGCGGAAGTGCTTCTCGGTGATGGCGGTCAGGGCCTGGTCGCCGCTGTTCGCCTTGTCCGCGACGTTCCAGCCGCGCAGGGTGAGGACACGCCCCCGGTCGTCGGTCAGGCGGGGGATGCCGTCGGCGGGTCGGTGGGTGCCGGGACGGTCCGGCGGAGCAGGGCGCGCGTCGGCGGCGGGGGCCAGCGCCCCCGCCACGAGCACGAACGAGGCGAGGACGGCGGTGACGGCCGAGGCGAGGACACGCCCCGCCCCCGCCCGGCCCCGTACGCCCGCCCGTCCCGGTGTTACCGCAGGTATCAGTTTTGGCATGCCCAGATAAGAGCAGGGCGCCCCGTACACCTCAAGAGCAGGTGAGCACGATTTTTCCGAACTGGTCGCCCGACGCCATCCGTTCGAACCCTTCGCGGGCCCGGTCCAGCGGCAGCACCTCGTCGATGACGGGCCGCACACCGGTCGTCGCGCAGAACGCCAGGAGGTCCTCCAGCTCGTCCTTGGAACCCATGGTCGAGCCGACGACCTTCAGCTCCAGGAAGAAGATCCGGGTCAACTCGGCGTGCGAGGGCCTGTCGCCGCTGGTCGCGCCCGAGATCACCAGCGTGCCGCCGGGGCGCAGCGACTTCACCGAGTGGGACCAGGTGGCGGCGCCGACGGTCTCGACGACCGCGTCGACGCGCTCCGGCAGCCGCGCGCCGGGCTCGTGCGCCGCGACCGCGCCGAGTTCGACGGCGCGTTCGCGCTTGACCGCGTCGCGGCTGGTGGCGTGGACCCGCAGCCCGGCCGCCCGGCCGAGCACGATCGCGGCGGTGGCGACACCGCCGCCCGCACCCTGGACGAGAACCGAATCGCCGGGACGCACCCCGGCGTTGGTGAACAGCATCCGGTACGCGGTGAGCCAGGCGGTCGGCAGACAGGCGGCCTGTTCGAAGGTCAGCTCCTTCGGCTTGGGCAGCACGTTCCAGCTCGGGACGGAGACCTGCTCGGCGAAGGTGCCCTGGTAGCGCTCGGTGAGGATGGAGCGCGGCTCCTTCGGGCCGACTCCGTGCCCGGTCTGGCCGATGACGGAGTGCACGACGACCTCGTTGCCGTCCTCGTCGATCCCGGCGGCGTCGCAGCCGAGGATCATCGGCAGCTTGTCCTCGGCGAGACCGACGCCGCGAAGGGACCAGAGGTCGTGGTGGTTGAGCGAGGCGGCCTTCACCTTGACGGTGGTCCAGCCGGGGCGCGCCTCGGGGGCGGGACGTTCACCCAGTTCAAGGCCGTCGAGGGGACGGTCGCGGTCGATGCGGGCTGCGTAGGCGGCGAACATGGCCCCGACGATAGGCGTGGGCACGGGCCGGCGTAACCGGCCGCCGGTGTGACGCGCGCCGCGCCGCCCGGCACAGCCACGGAAACCCGGAGGGACCACGGGAAAGCATGAAAAAGGGGCGGACGGGCAGCGGGCCCGCCCCAGACGCACCCCGCATCCGGGCACCCGTACCCGCACCGCCCCACCACAGACCTCGGTGCCGGATCCCGGGCCGGGACCGCGACCACGGCCCGGCTCGGTTCCGGCCCGAACGGGCCCCGGGCCGGAACCGGGCCCCGGCGCTGAACGGACCCCGGCCGGGATCGGCCCCTCGGTCGGACCCCGGCCCCGGCCCCGGATCGAGCCCCGGCCGAACGAGGCCCGGACCCGAACGCGTCCCGTACACCGGACCCGAACGGGCCGCGCCCCGGCCCGGATCTCAGCGCCTGGCCACGCCCTCCGCGCGGGCCGCTGCGGCCACCGCGGCCGTCACCGCGGGCGCCACGCGCTCGTCGAACGGCGACGGGATCACGTAGTCGGGCGCGAGCTCGTCGCCCACCACGTCCGCCAGCGCGTTCGCAGCGGCGATCTTCATGCCCTCGGTGATCCGGGAGGCACGGACCTGGAGGGCCCCCGCGAAGATGCCCGGGAAGGCCAGCACGTTGTTGATCTGGTTCGGGTAGTCGGACCGACCGGTCGCCACGACGGAGGCGTACTTGTGCGCGATGTCGGGGTGGACCTCGGGGTTCGGGTTGGCCATGGCGAAGACGAACGCGCCGGGCGCCATCGACGCGACGGCCGCCTCGGGCACCGTGCCGCCGGAGACGCCGATGAACACGTCCGCACCGGCCAGCGCGCTCTCCAGCGTGCCGGAGATCCCGGCCCGGTTGGTGATCTCGGCCAGCTCCCGCTTGACGGCCGTCAGGTCCTCGCGGTCCCGGCTGACGACGCCCTTGCGGTCGGCCACGGCGACGTCGCCGAGCCCCGCCTCCAGCAGGAACTTCGCGATGGCGACCCCGGCCGCACCGGCGCCGGAGATGACGGCGCGCAGGTCACCGAGCTCGCGGCCGGACAGCTTCGCCGCGTTGCGCAGGGCCGCGAGGGTGACCACGGCGGTGCCGTGCTGGTCGTCGTGGAAGACCGGGATGTCGAGCCGCTCCTGGAGCCTGCGCTCGATCTCGAAGCAGCGCGGCGCCGAGATGTCCTCCAGGTTCACGCCGCCGAAGGACGGCGCGAGCCGGACGACGGTCTCGACGATCTCGTCCGCGTCGGTGGTCGCGAGCGCGATCGGCACCGCGTCGACCCCGCCGAACTGCTTGAAGAGGATCGCCTTGCCCTCCATCACGGGCAGGGACGCCTCGGGCCCGATGTCGCCGAGGCCGAGGACCGCGGTCCCGTCCGTCACGACGGCCACGACCTGCGACTTCCAGGTGTAGTCGTGGACCAGCTCCGGGTTCTCCGCGATGGCGCTGCACACCTTGGCGACGCCCGGCGTGTACGCGAGGGAGAGGTCGTCCTTGTCGCGGACGGGAACGGTGGCCCGCACGGCCATCTTGCCGCCGCGGTGCAGGGCGAAGGCCGGATCGAACGGCTCGTCGGTGGTGCCGTTGCCGGTACTGCTGTCAGTGGTGCTGTCGCTGCGAGGATTGACGATCTCCGCTGCCATGGTGTTGACCCCTTAAGTCTTTCATCGTTTGAGGGTGGCCACTCCTGGTTGAGGAGGGGTGGGCGGGCACCGCGTACGCGCCCTGCGCCCGGCGGTTGGCCCGCCCCGGCAGGGGGGAGATACATACGCGCGGGGCGCGCCGCACACGCGCCCTGAGCCCCGGATGAGGGGTGTAAACGTCTTTCTTACCGGACGGACCGCATTACGGACGAGTTCATGACCACGCGGTGACACGACTCATAGTCGAAAACCAGGACAAACTCAGTCGATCGACACACGACATCCACCGGGCCGGACACACCGGAGATTCTCCGGCACGCGAGGGGAAACTTCGCGGGAGGTCCGGCCCCGAAGGTCCGGTGCGACGAGATCCGGGGATCGCCCGTTATCTGATTTTGACATGCTCGGACCACTAAAAGCACTGGTCAGAGTGGCAAGATGCCCTCACTATTCAGAGCGACGACACCTGAGAACAGGTGTCGCTCATCGCTCGGCAATGCCCCCTTCATCCGCTGGAGGATTCCGATCATGACCGCAAGCACCTTTGGCCGTACGGCCACGAAGTCCCGAATGGCGGCGGTCGGCACCATCGCGCTCGCCGGAGTCATGCTGCTGACCGCGTGCGGCGACCAGACCAAGAGCGGATCCAACAGTTCCGGCTCGACGAGGCCCGGCGGCACGGATTCCGCGGCCGCCGCGCTCCTGCCGCCGGAGATCAAGGCCAAGGGCGTCGTCAGGGTCGGTTCGGACATCGCGTACCCGCCGGTCGAGTTCAAGGACAAGTCGGGCAGGACGGTCGGCATCGACCCCGACATCGCCGCCGCGCTCGGCAAGGAGCTGGGCGTGACGTTCCAGTTCGAGAACGGCACGTTCGACACGCTGATCACGGGGCTGCGCTCCAAGCGCTACGACGCGGCGATGTCGTCGATGACCGACACCAAGGACCGCCAGAACGGCGTCGACTCCGAGACCGGGAAGAAGGTCGGCGAGGGCGTCGACTTCGTCGACTACTTCACCGCCGGGGTCTCGATCTACACCAGGAAGGGCGACGACCAGTCCATCAAGACCTGGGCGGACCTGTGCGGCAAGAAGATCGCCGTGCAGCGCGGCACCGTCTCGCACGACCTCGCCAAGTCCGAGGCGAAGAAGTGCCCGGACGGGAAGACGATCGCGATGGAGACCTTCGACAACGATCTGGAGGCCCAGACCCGGCTGCGCAGCGGCGGCGCGGACGCCGGCTCCTCCGACTTCCCGGTGGCCGTGCACGCGGTGAAGACCTCGGGCGGCGGCAAGGACTTCGAACTCGTGGGCGAACAGGTCGAGGCCGCGCCGTACGGCATCGCCGTCGCCAAGGGCAACGACCAGCTGACCAAGGCGATCCAGGCGGCCCTGGACGCGATCATCAAGAACGGCGAGTACGGCCGGATCCTGGCCAAGTGGGGCGTGGAGGCCGGTGCGGTGACCAAGGCCGAGGTGAACGGCGGATCCTGACCGGTTCGGCGCTGAAAGGTTTCTTCCGTGACTGACATCAAGAAGACGGACCCGGCCGACCGGCCACCCGTGCCCCCCGCCTCGTCGGCCGCGCCGCAGTCGCTCAAGGCCATTCCGGTCCGGCACTACGGCCGGTACGTCTCCGCCGTCGTCGCCATCGCGGCGCTCGTCGCGATCGTCTACGCCTTCGGCCAGGGCCGGATCAACTGGGGCGCGGTACCGGAGTACTTCTTCGACGACCGCATCATGACGGGCGTCGGCAAGACCCTGCTGCTGACCGCCCTGTCGATGGTGATCGGCATCGTCGGCGGTGTCCTGCTGGCCGTCATGCGGCTGTCGAAGAACCCGGTGACCTCGTCGATCGCCTGGTTCTACATCTGGTTCTTCCGCGGCACCCCGGTCCTGGTCCAGCTGTTCGTCTGGTTCAACCTCGGGCTGGTCTTCGAGTACATCAATCTCGGGCCGATCTACAAGGACTACTGGTCGAGCTTCATGACGCCGCTGCTGACGGCGCTGCTCGGCCTGGGGCTCAACGAGGCCGCCTACATGGCGGAGATCTGCCGGGCGGGTCTGCTCTCGGTCGACGAGGGCCAGACGGAGGCGTCGCACGCGCTGGGCATGAGCCATGGCAGGACCCTGTGGCGGGTCGTGATCCCGCAGGCGATGCGGGTGATCGTGCCGCCGACGGGCAACGAGGTCATCAACATGCTCAAGACGACGTCCCTGGTGGCAGCCGTCCAGTTCTACGAACTGTTCAAGTTCGCGCAGGACATCGGGCAGTCGTCCGGCGCCCCGGTCGAGATGTACTTCCTGGCCGCGGCCTGGTATCTGATCATGACCTCGGTGCTGAGCGTCGGCCAGTTCTACCTGGAGCGGTACTACGCCCGCGGCTCGACCCGCAGCCTGCCGCCCACCCCGCTGCAGAAGGTCAGGGCCGTCCTGCTGTCCCTGGGCCGCCCGAAGGGAGGCGTGGCATGAAGGCCACCGCCATGGTGAAGGCCGAGGGCGTCCACAAGTCCTTCGGCGCCGCGCACATCCTCAAGGGCATCGACCTGGAGGTCGCCCCGCGCGAGGTCTTCTGCCTGATCGGCCCGTCGGGTTCCGGCAAGTCGACCTTCCTGCGGTGCATCAACCACCTGGAGAAGATCAACGCCGGACGGCTCTACGTCGACGGCGATCTGGTCGGCTACCGCCAGAAGGGGGACAAGCTCTACGAGCTGAGGGACAGCGAGGTCGCCCTGAAGCGCCGGGACATCGGGATGGTCTTCCAGCGCTTCAACCTCTTCCCGCACATGACGGCGATCGAGAACGTCATGGAGGCCCCGGTCCAGGTCAAGCGCGAGGCGAAGGCCGTGGCGCGGGCCCGCGCCGAGCGGCTGCTGGACCGGGTGGGCCTGGCCGACAAGGCGGGGAACTACCCCTCCCAGCTGTCCGGCGGCCAGCAGCAGCGGGTGGCCATCGCCCGCGCCCTGGCCATGGAGCCGAAGCTGATGCTCTTCGACGAGCCGACGTCGGCGCTCGACCCGGAACTGGTGGGCGACGTCCTGGACGTCATGCGCTCGCTCGCGGAGGACGGCATGACGATGGTCGTCGTCACCCACGAGATGGGCTTCGCCCGCGAGGTGGGCGACGCGCTGGTCTTCATGGACAACGGCGTGGTGGTCGAGTCGGGCCACCCACGCGAGGTCCTGACCAGGCCGCGGCACGAGCGGACGAAGTCGTTCCTGTCGAAGGTGCTCTGACCGGCCGGGACACCGGAGGGAGGGCGGTGCGGGCCCGGCCGGGCCCGCACCGCCCTCCCTCACGTCGGCACGGACGAAGCCGCGACGGCCCCACCACCCGCGCCACCGGCACCGCCCGCCTCATTTGACGGCGAGCACCAAGGTGTCCGACGGCGACGCCCAGACGGCGCGCGCCTCGCCGAACCCCGCCTCGCGCAGGGTGTCGGCGTGCCAGCGCACCGACGGCATGTCGCCGTCCGCGTGCTCGCCGTAGATCCTGTACCGCTCGGCGGTCGGCTCGGCGAGCACCGGGTCCTTGGCCGCGAGGGCCCACCAGTCCGCCCAGTCCACGGCTCCTGCGGCCTTGGCCCGGTCCATCCCGGCGTGCCGGTGCGCGCGCTCGGCCGCGTTGATCCGGGGCGTGTCGGTGTCGATCATGTGATCTGCGTTCATGAACACCCCGCCGTCCCTGACGAGCACGCCGATCCGCCGGTAGAGCGCGGTGAGCGGCTCGGCGTGCAACCAGTGCAGGGCGGTGGCGGTGAGAACGGCGTCGTACGAGTCGTACGGCAGCCGCCCGGCCCAGTCGGGGTCCTTGAGGTCGGCGGTGACGAACGTGACGCGCTCGTCGCCGTCGAAGTACCCGCGGGCGATGGCGAGCAGCGCGGGGTCGAGGTCGACGCCCGTACTGGTCGCCTCCGGGAACCGCTTGAGCAGCCGGTCCGTAATACTTCCCGTACCGCATGCGAGATCGAGTACGCGCGGCCGGGGCCCCACGAAGGCCTCGACCATGTCCAGCATCACGCGGAACCGTTCCTCGCGGTCGGGCATGTACCACTCCTGCTGCCGGTCCCATCTCTCCTGCCAGGCCGCCCAGTCGGTGTGCGCGCTCGTCTCCGCCACGAGATACCTCCATGTAATACCCTGGTACCGAAAAAGACCGTTACAGCGTTCGGCAAGACTTTAGACCGACTCCGTAAGGACTACAAGTGGAACTGGCCTATTACTCGGACTACGCCGTGAAACTGGTCAACACCGAGGAGCCGGCCCGCAGCAAGGACTCCCTCACCTCGGTCGAGGCGGTCCGCGAACTCTTCGGCGCCAACCAGCAGGCAGCCCGGCGCGCCACCGACACGGACGTGACCCGTTTCCGGTCCGTACGGGCCCGGCTGCGCGCGGTCTTCGAGGCGGCCGACGGCGGCGACGAGACGCTCGCCGTCGACCTGCTGAACTCCCTGCTGCTGGAATTCCCGGTCAGCCCGCAGATCTCCGGGCACGATGTGCGCGACGTGGACGGCAAGCCGGACTGGCACATGCACCTGGCGGACCATCCGTCGAACGCGACGGCCGGGTACGCGGCCATCGCCGCGATGGGGCTCGCGTTCCACCTCACCTCGTACGGCGCGGACCGGCTCGGGCTGTGCCAGTCGGCACCGTGCCGCAACGCCTACCTGGACACCTCGACCAACCGTTCCCGCCGCTACTGCTCGGACCGCTGCGCGACCCGCGCCAACGTGGCCGCCTACCGGGCCCGCAAGCGCCTGGAGACGGAACGCGCCGCCGAGACCGGCCGCACGGCGCGGACCGCCCAGGCGAGCACCCCGCCCAGCGTCCGCTGATCCTTCTTCAGCGGTCTGTACCGCACCCGTGCCCGGGCCAGCACGAGCTCCTCGGGCACCGTCCCGTAGTCCGTGCTGTCGCCGCCCGCGAACGTGTTGTCCGCCAGCACCCACCAGCCGCCCCGGCGCCGCTCGGCGGCCCGCTTGACGATCAGCAGGTCCTGCTGGAACGGGTGGCGCAGAATCACCACGTCCCCGGGGCGGACCGTCGCCCCGTAGTGCACGAGCAGCCAGTCGCCGTGATGGAGCGTGGGCACCATCGACGGCCCCGTCACCTCCACCACCTGGAACGGCACGCGTCCCGTCGGCCCCCGCCCGGACCGATCCCGCGTCGGCTCAGGCACGTCCGGCACCTCCGGCACCTCTCTCATCTCTCCGGCACCTCCCCGCTCCGTCCAGCACCAGGATCCACCACACCGTCCCCTACAGCGTTCCGTACTTTCGGCCACGGGACCCACGCTCACCCCGGACTTTTGGCCTAAGCCCCCGGGGCCACCCACGAAAACCGGTCTCTCACGGAGTAATGTCCCACCTGAGAAGACGATCACGAGGAAGGACAGCTCCATGCTTTCCCGCCTGTTTGCCCCCAAGGTGAAGGTCAGCGCCCACTGCGACCTGCCCTGCGGCGTGTACGACCCGGCCCAGGCCCGCATCGAGGCGGAGTCCGTCAAGGCCGTCCAGGAGAAGTACCAGGCCAACGAGGACCCGCACTTCCGGGCCCGCGCCACGGTCATCAAGGAGCAGCGCGCCGAGCTGGCCAAGCACCACATCTCGGTGCTGTGGAGCGACTACTTCAAGCCCCCGCACTTCGAGAAGTACCCGCAGCTGCACCAGCTGGTCAACGACGCCCTGAAGGCCCTGTCGGCCGCGAAGGCGTCCACGGACCCGGCGACGGGCCAGAAGGCGCTGGACTACATCGCCGAGATCGACAAGATCTTCTGGGAGACCAAGAAGGCGTGACCTTCGGTCACACCGTCTGATCCGCGGCCTCCTCGGTCGCCGGGTCCTCCTGACCGCACCCGGTCCGCAGGCCGCCGAGCACGGCGTCCATGACGGCCCGGGTGCGGTCCGTTCCGCCACCGGCCGTGGGCGGGCGCGGATCCGCAGCCTGATGACGGCGGACGCGTGCCCGAGGACCGGCCGGACCCGCTCGACGCTCGCGCCGCCGGCGACGAGGGCGGGACGCGGAAGTGCCGCACGTCCGGCATCACGAAGGATCGTCGGGGACGGCGGACAAGAGGCTGTGCAGGATCGGACCGGCCGAACCACCACCGTGACGCCCTGCTCGACGACGCACGCGACGGCGACATTGCCTCGTCGGGCGACGAGCCAGCCGTTGTTGGGCTCGCCCTCGGAGACCTCCGCGGTGCCGGTCTTCGCGCCGATGTCGCCGGGCAGATCGGCGAGCACGCGCGCAGTCCCCTCGGTGACGGTGGCCCGCATCAGCGCGCGCAGTCGGGTCACCACGGACGACGGGAGCGGCTTCGTCGAGGTCGTCTCCTTGCCGCCGGGGACGATTCTCGGCTGATGGAACCGGCCGGACGCCGCGGTCGCCGTGACGGACGCCGTGATCAGCGGGTTCGCCTGGATCCGGCCCTGCCCGATCAGCGAAGCGGCCTTCTCCGTCTCGTCCTTGGGCACCGGCACCGAGCCGTCGTACGACGGGATCCCTACGTGCCACTCCTGCCCGACCCCGAAGTACTCCCGTGCCACGTCGCCGAGTTCGGTGTCGTCGAGCTTGCCGCGCAGGCTGATGAAGGCGGTGTTGCAGGACTCGGTGAAGCCCTTCCGGAAGGTGGCGCCCGGGAACTCGGACGTCTCGACGTTGTGGAACTCCTTGCCGCCGGTGAGGTATTTGGGGCAGTCCACGACGTCGTCGGGCGCGACGGCATTCTTGAGCAGCAACGCGGTGCGGACTCATCCACCACCCCTGCGACGTGACCGGCCTCGAACTCGGCCCGGTGCTCCGGCGCGAGCTCGGCGTGCTGCTGCCGCGCGACGCCGAGACGGCCGGATTCGCCGAGGTACCGCTCTCCGCGCTCACTGGATCCGACCTGATCCTCTTCCCGCGGGCCGGCGCCCCCGTGCTCCCCCGTGCTCTACGACGACCTGCTCACCACCTGCGCCCGCGGCGGCTACACGCCGCACGCGGTCCGGCACGGCCAGGGCGCCAGCTTTGTGCGCGGCCTCGTGCTCTCCGCCGGTGCCGTCGCCTTCGGCTCGCGGGACGCGCAGGCCGCCGAACCCGACGCCGACCTGGTGTGGCGTCCCCTCGCGGGCGCCCCGCTGGCCTGGCGGCAGTCTGTCGCCTGGCCGCGCGGGCACGGCGACACCGCCGTACGAGCCTTCGCCGACGCGGCCACGCACGCGCTGCGTACCACCGCCGACGCCCGCCCCGACACCCCCACGCGCCCGATGCATCTGCGCCCGGCAGCGGAGTACTGGCTGTGACCCATACCGTGAACGTGCCTGACGCCGCCGACCGCATCCGCGCGGCTTTCACCGATGCCGGAGTCACCGGGCGGCTGCACGCCCTCGACATCGATTCCGCAGCACAACTCGACGTCGATGCCGACCAGTTGGTCTGCACGGCGAGCGTCCACAAACTGTGCCTGCTGGTCGCGCTGCACGAGCGGGCGGCGATCGGCGACCTCGATCTCACGGGGGTTCCAGTAGTTCTCGCGGAAAAAACAACGCTAAGGACTGAGCCGCTGGTCAGCGCACGGGTTCCGCTGGAGTCGCGGCTGTCTGTGCGTCGTGCTCGCGGAGCATCCGCATGACGGTGGCGGGCGAGGGGTGCTGGCCGCGCTTCTTGCCGGTGCGGATGACGAGGCGGGAGGCGATCTCGCGCAGGGAGAGGTGTTCGGTGTCGCGCAGGCGGACGGCGGTGGCGAGCATGTCGTCGTCGGAGACGGGCACGCCGCCGATGGCCTTGCCCTTGGCGCGGGCGGTCTCCTGGCCTTCGAGAGTCTTGTCGCGGATGTAGTCGCGCTCGGACTCGGCCATGGCGGCGAAGAAGGCGAACAGGGCGGCGCCGTGTCCGGCGGGGTCGTGCTTGCCGGCGAGAGGGCCGGTGAGAAATTCGAGCTCGATCTCGGCGTCGCGGAGTTCCTCGGCGACCTTGAGGAGTTCGAGGGCGCCGCGGCCGAGGCGTTTCATCTCGTGGACGACGAGGGTGACCTTGGCGCCTAGGGAGCGGTACTCGCGGGCGGCGGCGAGCGCGGCCTTCATCTCGGGGCGCTCCCGTATGCGGGTGCTGATGCACTCCTGGAACAGCCGGTGTACGCCCGAGGCTTCGAGGGCGTCGACCTGAGACTGGATCTCCTGTGTCCGGCTGGAGACGCGGGCGTATCCCAGGCGGATCTCCATCGGTACGGCCGGTGCGGCGGTCCTCTGGACGGGCAGGGCGGTCCAGGTGGAGCCGGGGTGGCGCACGGCGGGGGTGGCGACGTGGAGTTCGGACCGGAGCGCGGGGACGAGCTGGAAGCGAGCGGTGTGGTACTTCACCGCGACTTTGTTCGAGGTGGTGCGGCAGGGGGAGCCGGCGGGGGCCTGACAGGTGGACATCGGGCAGGTGTGCGATTCCACCAGCTTGTGCGGGTCGCTGATCACGCCCCGACTGTTGCAGGGGTGTGTTTCACCGGTCAAGAGGAAGGAAACGACCGGTGAAACAAAATCACCTGCGCGGATGGCGCGGGCGGGCGGTGTTGAAACGGGGGTCACCTATGAAACACCGTGCCGGCACGGGAGGGTCAACAAGCCTCGGCCGTGTCGTCCTCGTCGTAGTCGGCAGATGTAGGCGTACCGCCGTCAGAGGGGATGTAGGGCCGCCCCGGCGGCCGACGGTCTCATTCATCGTCCGCCGGGGCTGGTGAGACGGAGTGGTTTCAGCGCCGTGGGGGCCTGGTCCGCCATGTGGCGAACAGGCCCACCCCGACACTGGTGACCGCGGTGAACGCCGCGGGGCCGGCCACGACGAAGACCAGGGCGGCGAGCGCGATCAGGATCAGAAGCGCGATGAGGTCCAGGACACGCTCGCGTAGTGCGGGGATGCTGAGCTGATCCTCGGGCTGACGTCCTGCGGGGGCGGACATGGGCTTGGTGTTTGCGTTCTTGTCTGTCATGCCATCGAGCACACCCTGGGGATGCCAACTGCTCCCAGGATTCGGAACGAGTCCGAAGAAGATAGATCGATGCAGGTCGAGGGCCGAACGCTCGTGGAGGTTCGAGTGAACGAGGGCGCAGTTCGGGGATGTTCGCAGAAGTTCGGAGCGGCGCCGAGTCGCCTCCGTTACGCTTTCTCGTCCCGGGGATGGCGGTCGGTTCAGAGGCTCCCCCTGGGAGGCGCGGGGGAGGAGGGGGCGGCTTGCCTGTTTCAGGGGAAACGCGTTTCGAGGCCGAGTTGAAGCGCTTGGGCGGAGACCTGCAGCGGCTTCGGCTCTCGTGCGGTGAGCCGACGTATGACCAGGTGTGCGACCGGGCGCGGGAGCACGGGCAGGCCGTCGGGAAATCGACCATCAGTGAGCTCTTTGGCGGAAAACGTCTGCCGGGTCTTGACGTCTACATGGTGATCGTGCGGGCGTTGCTCGCGTACCCACTGCAGCAAGCGGAAGAGAGGCAAGACGGGCAGCCTCAGCAGAAGGCAGCTGAGCCGCCCGGCCGGAGTCGGCGCAGCCCTCGAATTGTGGCCCGAGAGGATGATCGGCTCAAGCCGTGGCGCGACCGCTGGCAGAACCTGAGGGCGCTGCAGAAAGGCCTCACAAGTCCCCCGGAGCCGACTGGCACCGATGACCCGGATCTGAAACCAGTCGACCGGGAGTTACCGAGCCGGGAACCGGAAGGGCAGACTGCGCCGCTCGCGCCCGACGCGGTTGCGGAAACGCTGGGGCAGCAACTGGTCTGCCTGCTGTCCGACGACGAGCAAGTCCTTCTGGAAGCTCTGTCCTCCTCCGTGAGCGGTACGCACAGCAGCCGCATTGACCTTTGCCGACTAGCCGAGATCGCCGACGTGAGTCTGCCTGCAGCAAGCGCGGGCCACGTTGTCTCAGTTCTCCGCTCACTCATGGCGCGTGACTTCCTACGTAAGGGCGCAGACGGCAACTACATGGTCTCCGACGCCGGCAGGCGTGCGTTGACCAGGAGGAGGATGCAGTGACGCGACGTACCTTCAAGATCGCCGAGGTGTCGAAGTCCGCAGGAGAGGGAGTCTTGGACATTCCCAGCATGGCGGTCTTGCGCTACAAGGACCCCCAGGCACTCTTGGACGACTTTAAGGCGCTGTGGGGCGTGAGCGCGAGCGCCGTGGCGCTGCCGGTGCTGGAGCCTGACGGCCTACTGTTCGAGGTTGAGGGGCTGCGGGGGGTCCCGGTCTCGGAGTACGCGGAACCGTCTGCGCGCGCCAAGAGCTTCGCCGAGGCGGTGAAGACGTTCCTGACGAACAAGGTCGACATCGTTCTGACCCTGTATCCGGGTTACGGGATCATCCCGGGTGAGGGTATCCAGACGCGGGACATCGCTGGTGACACGGCCAACCGTGTCTGCATCGCCAACACCCGTTCGAGCGAAATCTTTGGCGCCGCCCTGGGCACCGGCATCGACATCGTCAACGAGGTTGCGGCGACGGTGAAGGACGGTGGCCAGCTCAGGGGCATCGCCCTGGACGTGACCGAGCTGTGGGGGATGAGCGGAGAGCTCGGGAGAGTCGAGAAGTCGTGCTTCTGCGCTTCCTGCACCCAGCACTTCGAAGAGAATGCTCCCGACCTGCTTAAGCACTACCGCACGTTCCCTAACCCATGGAGTCTCCTGCTACGCGCGTCCGGCACCGGCATGAACTACGTCTCCGATGTCGCCACGGACATGAGCGCTGAGGAGATTGTCGGGCTCGCCCGCCAGGGCAAGTACGTCGAGCAGTTCCCCGACTACGACCACGCCCGCCTGCTTCGGACAGCCGACCTCCTGCTCCGATACATGAGGATCCGGCACTCCTTGACGGTTGCAGCCATTGGCGCCCTATTTGATCATGCATGCGAGGGTTTGGAGAGGCAGCCCACTCGCACCCTCATCATGGAGGGAGAGCTCTACGGCTGGACATCCGGGCTGTGGCTGGAACTGTTGGACAAGGCGATCGCCGACGGTGAAGAGGTCGGCTTCGATGAGCTGTGGATCAGTCCAGGGATGTCCTACGTGCCCAGGCACGTTCCGTATCGGGCGTATATGTGGTCGCGCAGCCGCTACTTCATCAACCAGTTCTTCCAGCTTGCTGGCGCGCTGTGCAATCCCCGCTCCCGCAACCACACCGCGCTGAGAAACAAGACAGTCGAGGAAGCCCGGCAGATGCTTGTTGAGACCTGGCATCGGACGCATGGTCTCGCCCTAAATGCTCAAGCTGCGCTTCTGACCGTTCCTACGCCCCCAGACGGGTCACCCGACAGACGGCGCGGCTTCGTCGGCGTCGGTCTCGAGGAGGAGTTCGGCAGGCCGTTCAGCGAACAACTGACCATTCCCGAGACGAGCTCGGAGCGGAAGAGCATCCAGCCATTCCAACCGAGAGCAGACATGATGCAGTTCCTGGAGCTTCTCCAGGCGGACGAGGACGAGTAGCGTTCTCGACGCTCGGCCCAAGCGGGGTGCGTCGCGTGGCCTACGGGACGGTGGCGCGAGGGCAGCCAGCCAGTAGCCCACGCTCGGTGGCCCTCCGCTGGCTTCGTTCACGTTCAGTAGCAGCGATTGTCCGGCAGTTTGGGCAGCAACTGGAGGCCAGCGGGCGCGAGGATGTTCACGAGAAATGGCACTGGCTCGACTTCGGCGGCAGGCAGCCCGACGCTGCCGCCTCCTGCCAGACTGACGCCGTACGCGTCGCGACATGCGACGTCGAGGGGATAGGGAATCGCGAGATGCCTCGGTGGATAGTCCTGGCCGTGCCTGTCAGCGGTGTGTCGGATTCAGATCGTGACGGGCGGACCGTCACCGAGTTCGAAGGCAGCACGGAAGAGGCGGAAGCGGCTCTCCTGCAAGCGGCTCACACATACGAGCACAGTCTCTGGAAGGTGCGCCGCCGCGAGGTCTTCAAGTGTTCAAGCAGGTCCTACTTCATCCGCCTCCAGAACCGTCTGGCGACGTACGGTTTCCTCATCCAGCTTGCTGAACTGGTCCACGACTCCGATGCGAAGCAACTGGACCGTCCTGCCATCTGATGGGGCACCGTCATGAAAGTTGTGCCAGGGCCGGAGAAGTGACGTCAGAGGGTGGGACGGCGCGGCGTCCTTAAGGGCGCCGCGCCGTCGAGTCGAGACCCGCAGGAGTCAGCTGGCTTCGGCGGGCTCTTCGGCCCGGGCTCGGGTGCTGGCGAGGCGGTAGGAGTCGGTGCCGGTCTCGATGATCGTGCCGTTGAACGTGAGGCGGTCGACGATGGCCGCGCAGAGGCGTGGGTCGGTGAAGGTCTTGGTCCAGCGTGCGCCGTGCGGCGCTTCGTTGTATCCCCGACGCAGTCGGGATGAACTTGGAGGGGGGTTCTTGGGTCGCCGGGCTTACTTGAGCGCGAAAGCGTGAGGGGACAACAGCATGCTCGGAAAGCGGTGCCCGTCTGGAGGCGTTCAGGACGGGGTGCCGCAAGACCCGCGCGATATGGCTAAGGCTTGATTGCTTGAAGTCCAATTCCCAGTGGTGCGAGAGACACCCGTCGAAACGACGCCTGAATTCGACGTCCTGCTATGCCCTGGTCGCGGTTGGAGGCCGGGGCAACCTCCATGGTAAGGAACACCTCCCAGCGAGGGAGGCCAAGGGAATGAGTGGGCGGCCTACGTCGTGCTCGATACGTACAACGAAGACGTACCACGGGATCGCCTAAGGGGCGCGAGCCCTACGGCGACGGAGTGCCCGTAGTAGTCGCAGGAGTGACGACCTGCCAGGGAGGCCGGGAAAGCCGGTCGCAGGGCGAAGGGGCACAGGTGATTGAGACGTCCGGTGATGGGAGGTATGCGTAATGCAGAGCGCCGCAACGGTGCTGGACGTCCTCCGGGAACGCGGCAGACAAGGTCTGCCGCTGGAAAGGCTGTATCGGCAGTTGTTCAACCCGCAATTGTTCCTGATGGCCTACGGGCGCATCTACGCCAACAAGGGCGCGATGACGCCGGGGGTCACCGGGGAAACCGTGGACGGTATGTCCCTGGAGAAGATCGACACGATCATCGGCAAGTTACGCGCCGAGACGTACCGATGGGCTCCAGCGCGGCGGACCTATATCCCGAAGAAGAATGGAGGAAAGCGCCCGCTCGGACTTCCTACGTGGTCGGACAAGCTGGTCGCCGAGGTTGTCCGCCTCCTACTGGAGGCGTACTACGACGTCCAGTTCTCTCGCCACTCCCACGGGTTCCGTCCCGGCCGGGGCTGCCACACCGCACTCAATGAGGTGGTGGAGGTCTGGAAGGGAACGCACTGGTTCATCGAAGGAGATATCTCCGACTGCTTCGGCAGTCTGGATCACGAGGTAATGCTCGCGACCCTGGGAGAGAGGATTCATGATGGACGATTTTTGCGGCTGATCCGCCAAATGCTCAAGGCTGGGTACTTGGAGGACTGGCGGTGGAACGCCACGCTCAGCGGTGCGCCGCAGGGTGGCGTGGCCTCGCCGATCCTGTCCAACATCTACCTGGATCGGTTGGATCAGTTTGTTGAGCAGCACCTGTTGCCGGATTACAACCGGGGCAGGCTGCGCCGGCGGAGCCGGGAGTACCAACGCGTCGAGGCGAGGATCAGGCGGGCAAAGGGGCGGGGGGACAAGGCGGCAGTGCATGCGCTTCGGCAGCAGCTGCGACGCCTCCCCAGCTCCGATCCCGATGATCCGGACTACCGACGGTTGCGGTACATCCGGTATGCCGATGACTGGCTGCTCGGTTTCGCTGGGCCAAAGCGAGAAGCCCAGGAGATCAAGGAACGGATGAAGGAGTTCCTGCGTGATGAACTCAAGCTGGAACTCTCGGAGTCCAAGACTCTGATCACGCACGCCGCCAGCCAGGCAGCGCGCTTCCTCGGCTACGAGCTGCGAACCCAGCTTGCCGACACGAAGATCACTCGCGGGCGTCGAGCGGTCAATGGCTGCATTGGCCTGTACGTGCCACGGGACGTGATCCAAAAACGGTGCGCGTTGTACATGAAGCAAGGAAAACCGGCGTTCCGCGGGGGGCTGATACATGATCAGGATTACTCGATCGTGTCGAAGTACCAAGCGGAATACCGGGGAGTTGTCCAGTACTATCTTCTAGCCCAGGACGTTGCACGCCTGGGCTTTCTGCACTGGGTCATGGAAACTTCCATGCTCAAGACTATGGCCAGGAAACATCAGTCCACCGTCACCCAGATGGCTCGCCGACACAAGGCGACCGTCGAAACGCCCGACGGGCCACGGACGTGTATGCAGGTCATAGTCAAGCGCAGTGACGGAAGAAAGCCGCTGGTCGCTCGCTTCGGCGGAATTCCACTGAAGCGGCAACGCTTTGCTGACCTGGTCGACAAGGCCCCGTCAACGAGATACACCGGCAGCAATGAGCTGATCCACCGGCTCTTGGCGGGCCAGTGTGAGATGTGCGAATCGCGGAATGGTCTGCAAGTTCACCACATCCGCAAGATGGCAGATCTCAATCGGCCTGGTCGACCCGAACCCTCTCCCTGGGTAAGGCTCATGGCACAGCGTCGGCGTAAGACCCTTGTGGTCTGCCACGGCTGCCATTGGGAAATCCACAGAGGACGGGCCACGGTCTCAACCCGGAGATGATTTCACTGGAGAGCGGTATGCGTTGAAAGGCGCCCGTACCGTTCGGGAAGGGGCCGTCGGAAAAGGACCCCAGCCAGGGGCACCTCGTCGGCGGCCTACTTCACCCGCCGAAGGACTCGTTGGAGGCGATGGCGACGCTGTTCTTCTCCTCGCGCTCGGTCAGCACTTGGAAAAGGAGTTCGGCGCCGCGGCGGTCGAGTTCCATGTAGCCGAGTTCGTCGATGCAGAGGAGGTCGACGCGGCCGTATCGGGCGATGGTCTTGTTGAGCTGCTTCTCGTCGGCGGCCTCGACCAGCTCGTTGACCAGCTTCGTGGCGAGCGTGTAGCGGACGCGGTAGCCCTTCATAGCGGCCTCGGTGCCCAGGGCGATGAGCATGTGGGACTTGCCGGTGCCGGAATCCCCGATCAGGCAGAGCGGTTGGCTTTTCTTGATCCATTCACAGCTGGCCAGGGTGTGGATGGTGGCCGCGTCGATGTTGGGGTTGGCGTCGAAGTCGAAGGCCCGCAGCGACTTCTCCCGTGGGAAGCCGGCTGCCTTGATCCGCCGTTCCGAGCGGCGTCGGGAGCGGTCGTCGCACTCGGTCATCAGCAGCTCGGCAAGGAAGCCGCGGTAGGTCATCTGGTCCTTCATCGCCCGGTCGGCGATGTCGGAGAACTCGTTGCGGATCGAGGGAAGCCGCAGGAGGCGGCAGGCGGAGTCGATCGCGGCGTCGGCGGCCTGTTCGGTCAATCCTCGCTGGCGGGGCAGAGTCACTGGGCTTCTCCCTCACGGTGGTCGCTGCCGCTGGTGCGGCGGCGTCGGAGCAGTTGGTCGTAGGCGGCCACCGACGGCATCGGTCTGGTGTCCGGTGGCAGGTGCGTGAGCCGCCACTCGTGCAGTGACGTAACGGATGCCGACGACTGCCCGGGAGGGGCCGGGTTGGCTGTGCCGACGGTCGGTTCGTCCTCGGTCTGGGCGGCCTTGCGGGCCTCCAGGGCGACCGCGTCGGCGGTCAGGGCGCCTGCCCGCAGTGCGGTGGCCAGGCCCGCGACCACGTGCTCGTGGGCGAGGTGCCGGTTCAGCAGCAGGACCTCGATCAGTGCCCGGGTGCCGTCCCGCTCGCCGTGGACTTTGCGGGCCTGGGCCCACCAGGCGTCGTGGACCGGGGTGAATTTGCCCGCGGACCGGGCCTGTTCCAGGGCCGTGGCACCGGGGAAGGCGCCGGGCTTGCGGATGAGGGCTTCGAGGTAGTGGTCCAGGTCCAGGCGGCAGCTGCCTTTCGCGATCAGCCTCTCGTGCCGGGCCGCTTCGACGTTCTTGTCGTAAACCACCAGGTGAGAGGCGTGCAGGATGACGTGCACTCGCTTGCCGATCAGGCGGGTCGGGACCGAGTAGCGGTTGGTGCGGACGGTGATCTGGCTGTAGCGGTCGACCCGTGGCGTGAACAGTCGGCCCGTCTCGAACGGCTCCTGAGGCAGTGGCATCAGCAGCGGCTGTTCGACGGCGAAGTACTCGTCGACGGTTCGTGGCCGTGAGCCGATCCTGCGGTGCCCGTCGTGCAGGTCCCACTGGTCGACCATCTCGTTCAGCTCCGCGAGGGAGTCGACTTCCGGGACTGGCGTGAAGTGGTTGCGGCGGAAGTAGCCGATCATCCCTTCGACGCCGCCCTTCTCGTGGGCGCCTTCGATGCCTGGGCGGCAGTAGAAGCTCTCGATGTTGAAGTGCGAGCGGAAGGCGATCCATCGGTCGGTCTCCACCCGGGCTCGGTTCAGCCCCAGGACCTGGGCGACGGCCGATTTCAGGTTGTCGTAGCGGATCTTGCTTCGCGGAACACCGCCCAGCGTGCGGAGCGCGTGCACGTGTCCTTCGAAAAAGGCTTCCTGGCCGCAGGAGGCGAAGACCCGGTGGACGGCTTTGCCCGAGTAGGACAGGCGGAGCGAGAACAGGTAGCAGGTCACCAGCTCGCCGGCCAAGCGCACGGTCACGTCGCCGAAGTCGACCTCGGCCTCGTGACCGGGCAGGTGGGTCTGCGGCACGAACGCTTCCAACGGGGCCTTGCCCGAGGCCGTGAGGATCTCCGGCTTCCGGTCGGAGACGTAGCGCCGGACCATCTGGTAGGACACATCGGCGCTGTGCTCCTCGATGAGCCGGTGGAAGATCCGCGTGATCGTATGGCGCTGCTTGCGCGGTGCGTCGAGGTCCGTCCGCAGCATCTCGTCGATCACCGGCTTGTACGGATCCAGCGCGGTCGGCCGCGGCGGTAGCTTCTTCCGCGGCTCCGGCCAGACCGAGTCCACAGCCTTCTTGACGGTCCGCCACGACACGTTGTACTTGCGCTCAAGCTCACGCATCTTCATGCCGGAACGGTGATCACGCCGGATCGCCGCATACAGCTCGACCTTCGACATCTGCGGCATGACCAGGACCTTTCACCAGGAGCACCTCGATGCTGCCCTGGCAAGTACCCCGGTGCTGTCGAAACTCGTGAACATCACCCGACCGTGGATCTGGGTGCCTCCCAAACCCATTAACAACTGGCGGCACTACTCGTGAATAAAGCCACTCCGCTCCTACCCGGTGATGGCTGGGACCGCTCTGCTGCCGGGTACCAGATACTGCCAGCCCGGCCCGGGGCCGCCCTTCCCCCGTGGGGCGGCGCCCGGGCCGATCCCGTCCTACAGCCCGGCGGCCGGGTCGTCGGCGGCCACGGTCCGCAGCGGGCGGTGGCCCTTGTCGTCGAGCTGGGCGATTTCGCGCTCGTAGTCGACGGTGATGGACCCGTAGTAGTTCACCGCCGAGCTGCGGGCCGGGGAGATGTGCGCCAGGACCTCGGCGTCCACGTCGCGGCCGGCCTCGCGCAGCTGGTCGACGGCCAGGCCCAAGTACTCGGTGTGCCAGCAGATGACCGCGTTCGTGACGACGGTCAGGCACCACGCCTCCTCGTTCTGTTGCTCGGGCTGACGCCGGGTGATCTTGCCCTCGCGGGCGTAGTGGCGCTGGCGGCGCAGGGAGTGGATGGACTCGCCCTTGTTCAGCTGCCGGGCGATCTTGCGCCTGTAGGACTCGTCCGACAGGTACTTCGCGGCGTAGATGGTGCGCCGGATGGCCCCGTACTCCTTCAGCGCTGCCGCGAGCGCGTTCTGCCGGGAGGACGCGGAGAGTTTGCCGACGATCAGGGAGGCGGTGGCGTGCCCGTACTTCAGCGATCCCGCCAGCCGCAGCAGGTCGTCCCAGTGCGCGGCCACCAAGTCGAGGTTGGCCTTCTTCGTCAGCAGCGGCCCCGCTGTCGGGAACCGCTCCTCGTAGTCGGCCTTGGTGCCCATCCGGTACAGGGTGATCTTGCCCAGGTCGCGGATGCGGGGCGAGAGCTGCTTGCCGACGAGGTCGAACAGGCCGAAGTTGACCAGGGTGACGCCGTGCGTGTCCGTGGCGTGCTCGGTGATCGGCAGGTCGGTGGCGTTGCCCAGGATCTCGTCCAGCACGTAGTGCGCCTCACGGTGGGTGGCAACGATGACCTTGGTGCCGAAGGTGGAGTGCTGGTCGGAGACGTGGGTGTAGGTGGAGATGCCCTCGGAGACGAAGTACTTGTTCAGGTGCCGGGCGGTGATCGACTTGCCCCTCGTGGGAAAGCGCTGCCCGTCCGAGGAAGACAGGGTGCCCGAGCCGAACGTGGCCGTCATCGGCAACTGGTGGTGGTAGTTGACCAGGCAGATGTTCGCCTCGCGCAGCGTCTCCTCGCGTATGTACCACTCCGCCGTCCACGACAGCACGTCGTACGGGATACCGCACGAGGAGGCCATCCCGTGCAGCCCGAGGTTCGTGGACAGCCCGATCAGGCAGGCGATCAGGTTCCGCTTCAGCTGCGGTGAGCGGGCCTGCTTGCCGCCGGCGTGGGTGAAGCAGTCCAGGAAACCGGTGTGCCGGTCCATCTCCACCAGCAGCGAGGCGATCGGCACGTTCGGCAGCATCCGCTCCAGCTCGCCGTGCAGCTCCTCTGCCTCGGTGGGGATGTCCTCCGCCGTCAGCGGGGAGACGACCAGCTCACCGTCGTCGTTCAACCGCACGGGACCGTCGCCGCGCCCCAGCGTGTCCTCCAGGTCGGCAAGGGCCTCGTCCAGCTCTTCCACTACCAGCGGCAGGGCCTCCGAGGCGTCGGGGCTCTTGCCGACCAGACGGCAGAACTCGACGCGGTGCTCGCCCCACTGGGCAGGGGTGAACAGGTACGCGGCCGGATTGTCGTAGCGGCGCGAGCCCGGCACGAACACGTCCCCCGAGCGCAGGCCGTCGCGCAAGCTCAGCAGCGTGCACAGCTCCCAGTAGTGCCGGTACGCGGTCGCGTCCCCCTTCGCCGCGGCCTCGTCCAGGTAGCCCTGCCACCGGGCCGGCACGAACACCGTCGGCGCCCCAGTGGGCACATTGCGGGCACCGCTGGCGTTCAGCTCCCGCAGAATCTCCAGCGCCTCGATCAGCGGCTGCGCGTCGGTGCCGCCGGCGAACCGCACCGCCTGAAGCACCTTCGGCGCAAACTGCCGGATGTAGGTGTAGGAGCCCTCCAGCAGCCGAAGATGCCCGTGATCCTTCGGCAGCCGCACCGCAGCCCCGGCGTGCGCGGCACGCAGCCGGTCCATGCCAATCTTCTCGCGCAGCAGCGTGCCGACGTCCTCGTCCGGGATGCCCGCGTCCACCAGCACGGGCAGGATCTCGTCCAGCAGGGTGAGCCGCTCCTCCGACAGCTTCGCCCGCTCGGCGAGCGCGTCACGCAGCTTGATCCTCGCGCGGGACTCCGACCCGGACAGGGTCTGGTCGAACAGCTGCACCACCGAGTCCAGCACATCGACCGAGGACTGCGCGAGCAACGTGAGCAGGATCGGATGACGGCGGTTCGGCTCACGCCGCACCAGCGCCTGCGCGGTCAGACGGCGCCCGATCTGGGCCAGGTGGCGCCGCCGCTCGGCGGGCAGCACCGACAGGTCCAGCGTGTCCGCACCCAGACCGCGCAGGAACTTCAGCTTCTCAACCTCGCCGTCCACACTGTTCGGCGACGCCTTCACCGGCCCCATCACCAGCCAGTGCAGCCGCGAGGACTTCAGCTTCGGCTCGACCACCAGCAGCCCATCCAGCCCCTGCACCCGCTCAGCATCAAGCAGGTGGGCCACACGCGCGTAAGTCTCCCGCTCCGCGGCCGTACGGGCGGTGGCGACCCTCTCCAGCAGCGAGACCACACCCGGCCGGATCACCTTCGCCGACCGCAGGTACTCACACCCCAGCCTGAACAACAGCGACGGAGAGTCGTGCTCCATCGCACGGGCCAGCAGGAACTCGTCCAGCTCCTTCAGCTCCAGCGCCTTCGCCGGCTTCCACCCCAGAAACTCGGCGACCTGGCGCAGATGGTCCGTGCGGGTCTGCTCCCGCTCCCCGTACCCGGCAAGGTCCGCCACCGCGAGTCCGAGCTGGCGGGCCAGACGGCCCACCGCCGCCGGCGGGGCGGAGGGGACGGCGTCGGGAACGAAGCCCAGCCAGGGCAGGGCGGACAGCTGCACCGCGGCGCCGAGCACGTTCTGGGCCCGGCGGAACTTGTCGAGGAACGCCTGATCGGCCGGGGTGAGGGTGAAGTAGCGGATCAGCTCGTCCTTGCCGATCGCCGGAAAGGACCGTAAGCCCTCCAACTCCTCATCCGAGAACACCCGCGTGGCCATCGGCCCTCCCACCCGCAATCGTGATCAGCACAGACAGGCACAAGCCATACCCGGCTGCACCGCGCGGGCAGGCGGGAATCCCCGAAACTCCGCGGACGCGGAGAGTGCTGAGCTAACCTGCGGCACCCGCCTACACAGGGCAGCCCGGATCACGCAGGTTCGCCATGGTCGGGTCGGAGATGATCCGCTTGGCGTTGCGCACCGCGCCGAGCACCGCCAGCCTGGCAGCTCGTCGGGCCACTCCTCGGGCCGGACCAGGTGGTGCTGCCCGGCGGTGAGCACGGACATCACCTTCGAAGCGACCTCGCCCAAGAACTGCTGGATCTGCTCGTCGGGCAGTTCAGCAGCAGCTCGTCAGCACTCAACATGCCCGTGACGCTGCCGAGCCACCCACGGCCACCGCGCCGTTTCCTCAAGATCACCCAGATCAGGGGCCCCGGCGCCGCCTAGCGTTGTTTTTTCCGCGAAAACTACTGGGACCCCTCACGGAACAGGTCGAATGCCCGCCGCACGGCCGCACCCCGGGGCCCACCGGGCTCGCCGCGATGCTGGACGCCACTCGGCTGTCGCTGCGCGATCTCGCGTACCTGATGATGGCCGTGAGTGACAACGCCGCGGCGGATCTGCTCCTGGCACGAGTCGGCCTCGACGCCGTCAACCGCACGACGGCCCGCCTCGGCCTGGACGCGACGCGGGCCGTGCACTCCTTCGGTGCCATGCTCGCCGGCGTCAAGGAGGACGCGGGACCCGCCGGTGTCCATGCGCTGGCCGACCCGCACGTCGTCGTGCGGCTGCGGGCCCTCGACCCGGCCCGGACCAACCACAGCACCCCGCGGGACATGTCGCGATTGCTGCGTGCCGTCTGGCGCGACGAGGCGTGTCCGCCCGAACATGGCGCCGCCATCAGGCGGGTGATGGGTCTTCAGGTGTGGCCGCATCGCCTGGCCTCCGGATTCCCGTTCGACGACGTGCACGTCGCGGGGAAGACCGGATCGCTGCCCACGCTGCGCAACGAGGTGGGCGTCGTCGAGTACCCGGACGGCGGCCGTTACGCCGTCGCCGTCTTCACCCGAACCGCCCACACCGCGGCCACGCTCCCCGTGGCCGACGCCGTCATCGGCACGGCAGCTCGCATCGCCGTGGATGCGCTGCGCAACCGATAGGGCGTACGTGCGCGTGCCGGGCGGGGCGGAAGGCAATCGGGGCGCGCCGCATCAACTCCCGCCCGGTGCCGCACCGTTCCCCGCGCGAGTGCGGTCGGCCTCGTCCGCAAGACCCGAACCGGCCTAGTTGTCACCCCGATTGTGAACGCGGTTCGGACAGCCGGTACCTTCTCGATCAACGTCGGGAGGGCACCGCGTCGCCATCGGGCGGCGCGGGGATTCGGCGTCGCCTCGGTGCGGTGATGAGGCACGGCTCATGGACCGTCGAAGCCCGCCCCGGACATCCCGGCAGGAGCGACGCGACCCGTTCGGTCGCGGCGAACACCTGGGCGAAGAACGGAAGATGTGACCAGCGGCTCGATGAGGCGCTCGGCGCGTTGACCGCCTTCTCGAACGCGTTGCCGGTGATGATGGCCGTACCGACGTGAATTCCGATGCCTCCAGTGCGCGACCGACAAGTCCCCTGGGTGGGATCGGTCGATATGAGTGGACATGCGTATCCGGCGGGTATGCGCTCACGACAGGAGACAGGGATGACCACCGAGGGCTTCACCACGTGTCTGTGGTTCGACGGGCAGGCCGAGGAGGCGGCGGAGTACTACCTCTCGGTGTTCAGGAACTCCCGTCGCGGCAGGACCGTGCGGTACACGGAAGCCGGGCCCGGGCCCGCGGGGTCGGTCATGACCGTCGAGTTCGAGATCAACGGCCAGAGGTTCATCGGGGTGAACGGCGGACCGGAGTTCACGTTCAACGAGGCCGTCTCGTTCCAGATCGGCTGTGCGGACCAGGGCGAGGTGGACTACTACTGGGGCCGGCTCACCGACGGGGGCGAAGAGGGGCCCTGTGGCTGGCTGAAAGACCGCTACGGCGTCTCCTGGCAGGTCACCCCCGACCTGCTGACCGATCTGCTGGCCGATCAGGACGCCGCGCGGGCCGCGCGGACCACCGCGGCGATGATGACCATGAAGAAGCTGGACATCGCCGCGCTGCGGAAGGCGCACGACGCGGGCTGAGGCGCGGCGGGGGAACGGGCCCGACGACGAAGTCGACGAGGGCGCGTCGATCCGCGGAACGGGGACCCGGACCCGGACCCGTCGGCCATGGGCGGTTCGCGCCCTCCGCGTCGTCGACGCATCGGCTGGACGCGCCTCGGCTCGCCGGGCCCGGGGCAGCACCGGATGTCGTGCGCGTACGGCGGCGGGTCCCGGGGCCCCACGGCGCTTCCGCACGCATCGCCTCGTGGCCCTCCCCGTTCCGGCTCCCGCGCGTCCCGGTCAGTCCGGCAGCGACAAGTGCCGGTAGCTGTCCGGATGTTGCCTGAGGTAGGTCGCCAGGTCCATCGCCGGGTGGCCGGTGAGGGTCGGCACGGCGTCCGAGACCACGGCCATCTCGCCTGCCGCGATGGCCTCGTACGACGTCACCCAGCCGGTCACCTCCCAGTCCTCGGCGCCGTACCGCGCCCGCGAGGCGTACGCCTCCTCGCGGGTCTCCGGGACATAGGTGATGGTCCGGCCGGTGGCCCGGCCGAGCTGTTCGGCGGCCTCGGCGAGGGTGAACGCCTCGGGGCCGGTGAGGTCGTAGGTGGCCCCGTCGTGGCGGGTTGCGTCGCTCTCGGTGTCGGCGAGGAGGACGGCGGTCGCGGCGTCCGCGATGTCCTCGTGCGCCACCGCCGCCAGCCGGCCGTCGCCGCCCGGACCACGCAGGACGCCGTCGGGGCCGGTCATCGCGGGGAGCGCGGCGAGGTACAGGCTGTCGCGCAGGAAGGTGTGGCGGACGTCGGCGACCCGGATGTGCGCCTCGGTGTGCCAGTGGTCCCGGGCGAACGTGAACGTGGCGTCCGGCGAGGCGCCGAGGAAGGAGACGTACACGATCCGTTCGACGCCGACGGCCACTGCCGCGTCCACGGCCGTCATGTGCTCGCGGACCCGGTCGGGGCTCTCGTGCGCGGAGACGAGGAAGAGGGTGTGTGTCCCGGCGAGGGCGAGTCGCATGGCCTCGCCGTCCCCGTAGGAGGCGGGCGGCGCGGCCACGGCTCCGGGCAGTTCGGGCAGCCGGGACAGGTCGCGGCTGAGGAGCCGTACGGGGACTCCGGCGTGCGCGAGGCGCCTTGCGACGCGTCCGCCGACGGCACCGCTCGCGCCTGTGACGGCGATGACGGGCGCGGTGTGGCCAGAGGCACCCGGAGCAGGGGGACTCGGAGCAGTGGGGCCGGTGCGGTCCGAGGGGTTCACGCGCACTCGCCTCCCCCGCGCGGCCAGGGGCGCACCTCCACGACGGCGTCCACCGGGACCGGTCCGTAGATGTGCGGGAAGTCCTCGCCGCCGGGCACGGCGGGTTCGTACCGTACGGGGACCGGCAGCCGGTCCGGGTCGATGACGAGGACCACCAGGTCCTGGTCACTGGCCCCGGCCCGGCTCCCGGCGCCGTACAACATCTCGGCCACTCCGTCGAGCTGGTGCGGCAGCGAGCAGTGGATGAAGCCCTCTTCGTGCAGGGTGCGACCGCGGGTGGACATCTCGTACGTCCCGATCCCGCGGGCCGCCTCCCACAGGGGGCCTTCGGTGAGGTGCAGCAGCAGTTCGGCCATGGGCCAACGCTAAGGGCTGCCCCGTGATCCGTGGTGGATCAGCGCGCGGCGTCAAAGGGGGCGCATCGTGGAGGCCGCCCTCAGCCGCGCCGACGCGTCCTCCGTGCCATCAGCGTGGCCGTCGATCCGGCGGCGAGCAGAAGTGCGCCGGCGCCGCCGAGCATCCACGCCCCCTTGCCCAGGCCTGTGCTCGCGAGCCAGCCCCCGGAGCCGGAGCCCCCCGGCGCGGGTTCCCCGGACCCACCGGACCCACCGGGTTCACCGGGCGTGTGCGGGCCGCTCCGAGTGGTGGTGGGCACCGGTTCGGGGCTCGTCGAGGTCTGCCCGGGGGTCGGGGTGAGGGTTTCCGAGGGGGTGGGCGCGGGTGTGGAAGTGGGCGTGTCGGTGGGGGTCGGAGTCGGAGTCGGGGTGGGGGTGGGCTCTTCACCGCAGGTGGGCAGGTCCCCCTCGAAGGGATAGGCGTGCAGTTCCTGGCCGCCCGACTCCCCCTCCGATGTGTGGGTCAGCGAACCGGCGGTGTAGAAGCGGCCGTTGGTACCGCTCATCGCGAGCGTCGTCACGCTCGACGGGTTGCCGACCAGCACACTGCCCTGGAACTGCGCGGCGCCCTTCAGCCCGATGCTAGTCGCGTCCGGGAAGTTCCACAGCAGGCGTTCGCGGAGTCCCGCCTGGGGCAGCGAGCCCATGAAGGTGCTGATCTCGCGGCTGCCGCCGTAGACGTTGACGAGTACGGTCGCGCCGTCCGGGATCTCCTCGAACCTGATGTCCTGCTGGCCGCCCTGGGTGTTCGTCATATCGGCGTCCACGGCGAAGACCTGGATCGCCGAGGTGCCGTCACCCGTGAACAGCGTCTCGTGGCCCGCGTTCTTCACGGTGCCCGTGGCGGGGCGCCGGTGGTCCTTGCCGTCGTCGTACGCGTAGCACTGGCCGGCCCGGGTCAGCCGGTCGCGCAGGGCGGTGTACGGCGCCGTGGCGTCGGGGTCCTGGACGGCGGTCGGGATCACCGTTCCGTCGAGGTTCCGCGCGTACTTCACCACCCCGTGGCTCGTGCCCTCCTCGGCGAGCAGTCGTTCGCCGCTCGCCACGGTCAGGTCCCCGCCCACGGTGAGGTAAACGGAGCCGTCGGGCGGCGGAACTCGGGAGCCGACGCCCGCGACGCCGACGTTGTAGATCTGCGAGGCGCCCGGACGTTTGTCCATGTCGAAGTCGCCGAGCGTGACGACCTTCCCCTCGGCCTCTGCGGCGGCCTCCCGGACCAGGAAGTTCCCGCCGACGAAGATGTTGATGTTGCTGTCGTGGTGGGTGACCGTGCCGTTGTTCGGGTCGTTCCAGGACGTCGGGCAGTCGCTCCCGAGGCAGGGGCCGAGACCGCCGGGCAGCGGGGCGGCCGTGGCGGTGGACGCCACCAAGCCGACCATCGACGCGGCCGCCGCCACGGCCACCACCGCCCGCGCGCCTCTGCCTCTGCCTCTGCCGCGATGTCCGTCGCCACCACTTCTTCCGCCGTCACCGCGTACGCGCATAGATGTCGCCATACGGAGCAATATGCATCTTTTCTCTACAAACAACCACTTTGCTCAACCTGATGTGATCCAAAACATTCAGAACCCCTCTGAATACGGGCAAATAGAGGCAGACGCGAGCTGAGTCCGCACACGTCCGCGGGGGCACGACGGACACACGCGAGCCGCGGAAGGCATGGCGAGCGTGCACCCGAGTGGCGGCGAGCCCCTGTACGAGTGACCGTCGGCACGACCGTGGATGACGGTCCGTGAGGCCGCCACGGCCACCGACGGCACGCCCGCGAGTGACGGATGCGGGCTCACACCCGGGCCGGGCAGCCGTCGTTCACGGTGAGGCGACGAGGGGGCTGCGGTTGCGCAGCAGCCACTGGTGGTACCCGGCCGCCCGGTGGGCCGCCTCGCGGTAGGCCGCTTCCAGTTCCGCGTACACCGTCCCCATGTCGGCGCCCGGCCGGGACACCAGCAGCAGCCGTACGGCGAGGGGATCGTCGCGCAGGGGGCGGATGGCCATGTCGTCGCGCGGTCCGGACGTGGGCTGGCACGGGGCGACCGCCTCGCCGAGCACGACCAGGGACGCGGCGGTGAGGTAGTCGCCGTGCAGGACGGTCGGCGCGAGCCCCGCCTCGTCGAGCACCCGGCGCAGCCCGTCCCACTCGCCGTCCACCGTCGGGTCGACCATCCAGCGGTCCGCGGCCAGGTCCCCGAGGTCGACGACCGGCCGAGCGGCGGCGGGATGGTCCCGGGCCATGCAGACGAATTGCGGTTCTCGGTCCAGGAGCACGCGTTGCGTGAGCCCCTCGGGGACGGTCAGCGGGCAGCCCTCGACCTCGTGTACGAACGCGACGTCGAGCCCGCCGGCCTCGACCGTGCGCAGCAGGGCGCCGGCCGACACGTCGACCCGCAGCGAGATGTCCGTGTCCGGCAGCCGGAGCCGCAGCCTGCGCAGCCAGCCGCCGACGACCCGGCTCGCGGTGCTGCCGATACGCAGTCGGGGGCCGGACGCCCGTACCGCGTCGGCCTCCGCCTTCGCGTCGCTGACCAGGGCGGTCATGCCGTCGACCAGGGGGCGGGCCCGGATGAGGACCGCGCGGCCGAGCAACGTCGGGCGGCAGCCGGTCCGTTCACGGCAGAACAGTTCGGCGCCGAGGGTCTTCTCGATCCGCCGCAGCTGCGTGGTCAGGGAGGGCTGGCTCACGCCCAGCCTGCGGGCGGCTTGGTGCAGGCTGCCCGCGTCCGCTATGGCGCACAGCGCCCTGAGGTGTCTCACCTCCAGCTCCATGCCGTCGAGCGTAGGACGGCGGGCAGCCGTCGCACCAGATGCCCGAACCGCTTCAAAGTCCGTGAATTCACCGGGAGTTGGCCATACGGCCGGGGCCGGTACGGAATCCGGTGATAGGGCGGGGCTATCGCCGGTTGACATCATCCGCCGGGGCTTCCGCTCCCCGACACTCTCTCCGTACCGCTCCCGTCCGATTCCGTTCATCGGACGGTCCCTCACATTCGGTAACCGGTAGGAGACCCCCCATGAGACACCCCAGGACCGTCATGTCGGCCGTCGTCGGCCTCGGCTTCGGGCTCGCCGCCGCGCTGGGCACCGCCCCCGCCATCGCCTCCTCCCCCGCTCCCGCCCCGGCCGCACCGGCGGCCCAGGCCGGCTACACGGCGCAGGCCGGTTCGCACGAGGACGCCGCGGCCAACAAGGCGTTCTTCGAGGCGGTCGTCAAGTCCGTCGCCGAGAAGCGGGCCGCCAACCCGGGCGCCCAGGCGGTCACGGTCGTCTACAACGCGTCGAGCGCGCCGAGCTTCCGCTCCCAGATAGCCAGCAGCGCGCAGATATGGAACAGCTCGGTGTCCAACGTGCGGCTCCAGGAGGGTTCGAACCCCGACTTCAGGTACTACGAGGGCAATGACCCGCGCGGTTCCTACGCCAGCACCGACGGACACGGGAACGGCTACATCTTCCTCGACTACGCGCAGAACCAGCAGTACAACTCGACCCGCGTGACCGCGCACGAGACCGGTCACGTGCTCGGGCTCCCGGACCGCTACTCCGGTCCGTGCAGCGAGCTGATGTCCGGTGGCGGGCCCGGCCCGTCCTGCACCAACGCGTACCCCAACGCGACCGAGCGCAGCCAGGTCAACTCCCTGTGGCAGTTCGGCTTCGCGGCCGCCCTGGCACGTCAGTCCTCCTGAAGGCCGCCCGGACCGGGCCGGACGTCCGGCCCGGCTGACCGGTGACGAGCGGGGCCACTCCGCAGGACGGGGTGGCCCCGCTCCCGCCGTCGGCCGGACGGCGACACGGCACGGCCGCGGAGAACCCCCGCGCGGTACGGAGACCGGCCGGACACGGACGGACGCCGCTCGGCCCGGCGGTACGGTCGCCGAAGAGCCGGGCGTACGCGGGCCCGGCACGGACGGCCGCCCTACGGCTGGTTGAGCGCACCACGGACCAGCGCCAGCAGTTCGTCCTCCGTCAGACCCAACTCGCGTGCGTCGGACACCACTTCGCGTACGCGCTCCAGCAGCCGGGCACGGTGCGGGGAGGCACCGCCGGTGACGACCGCGCCGCGCCCCCGGCGCAGTTCGATCAGCCCTTCCTCGCGAAGCTGCTGATAACCACGCAGCACGGTATGGACGTTGACCCCGAGGGACTCGGCGAGGACCCGGGCGGCGGGCAGTCGCTCGCCCGAGGTCACCGTGCCGTCGGCGACCGCCCGGCGGACGGAGGCGGCGATCTGGTCGCCGAGTGGCACGGTGGACGTGGGATCGACCCTGAAGAGCATGGTCAGCGTTCCGCCCGTCGCTGGTCGATCAGAGTGTTGAGCAGCGCGGCGGCGGTCGCCGAGTCGTCGACGGTCACCGCGAACTCCCGGCCCCCGGCCAGAGTCGCCACGACGCCCTCGCCCGAGCGGACCATGAGCCCACTGCGCGCGGGCCGGATCCGATAGCCCCATCCACCGTACTCCGCGAGGGGGTTGATGTCCCGGCCGACGGCGGACTCGATCCGGTCGAGCGGCACCCTCAGCCGCGGCCAGGGCAGCATGCCCGAGATCGTGATGCCGCGCCGGTCGACCACGACGTACGGCCGGGCGAAGACGACCAGCAGCACGCCGAGGACCAGCGGCGGAATCGCGGCCGGCCAGCCCGAGGTGAGCAACAGCACGACCCCGCCGGCCACGAGCGCGAACGCGAGCAGCGGCGTCCACCAGCTCCCCGCGCTGCGGGCCCATCCGGCGACCTCTCCGTCGGCGAGCGTGAGCCGCGGACCGTCCTGCGCCCGCACCGCCTCGGGGGGCTCCGGCGCGGGCAGGAGCGTCGCCGCCGCCAGCCCCAGCCCACCGGAGACCGCGGCGACCGCCAGGGCGGCCGCCAGTTGCCACATCGGGAACGACACGCCCTGCGCCTCCCCCTGTGCGTTCGCACCGGCGTCCACGTTGGCCAGCAACGTGGCGGCCATCAGCCAGCCCAGGAACCCGGCGAAGGCATATCCGGCGGCGACCATCAGGTGGTGGGCCCGCCCGTAGAACTTCCCCCGCACGAACGTCAGGGTCCACAGCACACCCGTCGTCACGAACAGCACGGAGCCGCCCACGACGTGCCACTCCCGTCCCATGTACCGGTCCGCCCGGCCGTCGGGGCGGAAGTGACCGGCGATCTGCTCGGGAATCCGGTCGCAGAGGACGACGAAGAGCGCCAGCTCGCCCACGAGCGCCAGCAGGAACGGCAATGCGACGACGACCGCGCCGCCCAGGTTCTTACGCTTCATGAAAACCTCCCTTGTTCGCATGATATTAGAACAATGGAGTGGCGGGGAGGAAGCCCGAGGGGTGGAGGAACGTCTCGACCGGGCCTCGCCGCGGAGCCCGTGCCGTCGGTCGTGGCCGGCGCACTCGGCCGGACCCGACCCTTGCGGTTCGTACGGTGACGCGAGGCGGGGCACCCCCGGCCCACGGGGTGGCGGGGCGCCGGGAGAAGCCGATACGGCGCCGGGCGGCACCGGTACGGCACGGCGGGACGGAGGCGCTCCGCCCGGCCGTGCCCGGGCCGCCCGGGCACGGCCGGGGAGCGGAGCACCGAGGGCCGGTCGATTCACCGAGAGGTCACGACGGCGGGCTCTCCCAGCCCGTTTCAGACCAGTTCATGACAGTCGAACGCGGTTCGGAACGGCGCCGGATCAGGCCAGTGCCGTGACCGGCAAGGTTTGCCCGGAAGGAGCATCGTCCGGTGCGTGCGATCGCAAGGCGGTCGAAAGCCCTCGGATGGGGTCTCCCCTGCTCGAACGAAGTCGAGAGCTTGGGGAAGGGCTACGTGGGCTCTCGGCCAACGCCGCGAGCGTGCGTGCGGGACGGTGCGACGGGGCAAACCTTGCCGGTCACGGCACTAGTTCCAGGGGGAACTCACCCCGGTGCCCGGTACCCGCGCCCTGCTCCGGGCGGGCCTCGTACTCGCGGCAGCTCCAGATCTCCTGGACGAGCCCCGTCCGCCGGTCCCACAGCTCCCGGACGGCCCCCTCGCCGGCCGCCTCGCGGTAGGCGTCCTTGACGCCCCGGAAGCAGGCGAGCCCGCCGGACAGGCCCCGGCCGGAGGCGGGAAGGTAGTCCGAGAAGGCGCAGGCGATGCAGGACTGGAGGCGGACCCCCGGCGGCAGGGCGCGCTGGATCGTGGCGAGCGCGGAGGCGAAGTCGCTCTCCGCGCGGTGGGATCCGTACGCGGCTCCGCCGAACTGCAGCTCCAGGTACAGATACGGATCCGGCCGGCGCAGCGACAACAGACAGTTGAGCGTGGCCTGATGGACGGTGCCGTCGTCGAACACGGGGAGCGGGAGCTCCCACTCCAGGACGCAGTCGCCCAGCACGCCGTCGACCAGGGCGAAGATCCCGTCGGGCGGTGGGGTGCCGGCCACCGGGCCGAGCCCGTCGAAGCTCTTGCCCTCGAAGTCGACGCCCCTGGTGCGGAGGCGGAGTTGCTGTCCGTCGGTGGTGAGGATGACGGCGTCGGAACCCTGCCGGTCCCGGTACCACCCTGCCCATGACTCATCTGTCATGGGCAGGGACTGTAGCCCGTGCCCATGACAGTCGCCCCGTCACCCTCCGCTTCGATTCCCGGGCCCCGTGACCTCGGCGCCCTTGCCGTTCCCGCCGCCTTCAGTGCGTACGACGGGTGACGAATTCCGCCAGGGTCAGGAGGTCGCCGCCCCGGTCCGGATCGGGCACCGCGCGCGAGAGGTGGTGGACCGCGCGCGCCATCCGGTCCGCCGCGCACACCTGGGCCCAGTCCCGGCCGCCGGCCCGTTCGATGGCGTCGGCCGCGCGGTCCACCTCCGTGGGTGTGTTCATGGATCCCCGGTAGAGCGCGGCGAGTTCGGCTGCCGCGGGGGTGCCGGACGTCAGCGCGGCGACCACCGGCAGGGACTTCTTGTGGGCGGCCAGATCCGCCCCTACGGGCTTCCCGGTGCGCTCCGGGTCTCCCCAGATCCCGATCAGGTCGTCGATCAGCTGGAAGGCGAGGCCCGTCTCCCGGCCGAATCCGTCCATCGCGCCGACGGCCCGCTCCCCGGCACCCACGTACAGCGCCCCCAGCGCGCACGCACAGCCGAGCAGGGCGCCGGTCTTGGCCGTGGCCATGGTCAGGCACTCGTCCAGCGAGACCTCGTCCGGCCCGCGGTCCTCGAAGGAGCAGTCGGCCTGTTGCCCGGCGCAGAGTTCGACGACGCAGGTCGACAGCCTCGCCGAGGCACGGGCCGCCACCGGGCCGTCTTCCTCCGCGAGCAACCGCTGGGCGAGGGCGAGCATCGCGTCACCGGTGATGATGGCGGCCGGGATGCCGAACACCGTCCAGGCGGTGGGCCGGTGACGGCGCGTCCGGTCCTCGTCGATCACGTCGTCGTGCAGCAGGGTGAAGTTGTGGACCAGTTCCACGGCGACGGCCGCCCGTACCGCACGCCGCGGGTCGCCGCCCAGCGCCCGGGCGGCGGCGAGCACGAGCGCGGGCCTGATCGCCTTGCCCGCCGCCCCGCCGGAAGGGGTGCCGTCGGCCCCCCGCCAGCCGAAGTGGTACATCGCGACGCGACGGATCGATCCGGGCAAGGAGTCGATGGCCGCGCGCAGTCCGGGATCGACGAGCGTCCTGGTCCGCTCCAGGAGGGCCGCCGCCTCCAGGCCCGGCATCATGACAGCGGGCTCCGGAACCGGTGCGGCCGAAACGGCCGGACCGCCGCCGGAGGCCACGGAGACGGCCGTGCCGCCGCCGGGGGGCGCGGAAGCGGCCGGACCGCCGCCGTCCGGGGCCACGGACACCGCCGGACCCGCGCCGTCCAGGCTCATGAGAGGGGCCGGACGGCCGTCGTCCGGGGTCCGGGGGGTGGGTGAGGGGATTGCGTGGTGCGTCTTCACTGAGGCGTCGTCCTCCCGATGCCGCCCCGGGCCCGACGGCCCGGGGCGGGGGTTGTCCGGGGCCCGGCTCCGCCGCCCGGCCCCCGAGCGGCTACCGCCAGCGGCTGACCTCGACGTTCTCCAGGACGCCGAGCGCGTCCGGCACGAGGACGGCCGCCGAGTAGTAGGCCGTCACCAGGTAGGAGATGATGGCCTGCTCGTCGATGCCCATGAAGCGGACCGACAGGCTGGGCTCGATCTCGTCCGGGATGCCGGACTGCTGGAGCCCGACGACGCCCTGCTCCGCCTCGCCCGTCCTCATGCAGATGATCGACGTGGTCCGGGCGTCGCTGATCGGGATCTTGTTGCACGGGAAGATGGGCACGCCCCGCCAGGCCGGTACGTGGTGTCCGCCGATGTCCACGCTCTCGGGCACCAGACCGCGCTTGTTGCATTCGCGGCCGAACGCCGCGATGGCCCGCGGGTGGGCCAGGAAGAGCTTCGAGCCGCGGCGGCGCGAGAGCAGTTCGTCCATGTCGTCAGGGCCGGGCACGCCGTCGTGCGGCTGGATCCGCTGCCCGTAGTCGCAGTTGTGGAGCAGGCCGAACTCGCGGTTGTTGACCAGCTCGTGCTCCTGGCGCTCGCGCAGCGCCTCGACCGTCAGCCGCAACTGCTGCTCGGTCTGGTTCATCGGCTGGTTGTAGAGGTCGGCGACCCTGCTGTGGACCTTCAACACGGTCTGCGCGACGCTCAGTTCGTACTCGCGCGGCGAGACCTCGTAGTCCACGTACGTGTGCGGGATCACGGCCTCGCCGACGTGGCCGGCGGAGAGGTCGATCGCCGCCTCGCCGTACTTGTTGGTGCGCTGCTGCGGGACGTTGAGCAGTCCGGTGAGATGCGCGCGGAGCGAATCGGCGCGCTCGGCGAGGTTCAGGACGTCGGCGCGGCTCAGCGTCAGTACCGTGCACGCGGTGAGCGCACGGGCCGTGTACTCCCAGACGGCCTCGCCGTCGAGCAGGGAGCGGTCACCGAAGTAGGCCCCGTCGGCGTGGACCCCGAGCACCGTCTCGCCCCCGTACTGACCGGTGCCGACCTTCTCGACCTTGCCGTGCGCCAGCAGGTAGACGCGATCCGCCCGGTCCCCCGCGGCGGCCAGCACCTGCCCCGCGGCGACGTCCTGCTGCTCGCACCGCCGGGCCAGTTCACCGAGCACTTCCTCGTCGCCGAGGTCCCGGAGCGCGGGGAGCTCTCCGAGCTCGGCGGGGATGACCGCGACCCGGTCACCGGTCTGCACGAAGGTCACCCGGCCGTCCCCCACCGAGTAGCTCAGCCTCCGGTTCACCCGGTAGGTGCCGCCCTGCACCTGCACCCACGGCAGCATCTTCAGCAGCCACCGCGAGGTGATCTCCTGCATCTGCGGGGCGGACTTGGTGGTCGTCGCGAGGTTCCGCGCCGCCGCCGTGCCCAGACTCTGCTGGGGCGGCAACGTCACGTGCTGAACCTCTTCACCAACGGACATCTGTCGTCCTCTCGAATGACTCTCGAATGATCGGCTGACCAGCGCGAAGAAGCCTTTCAGCACCCGAGGGCGGCGCACCATTACACAAAAGAGTGTGACTAATTGGGGTTTGCACTGGGCACGACGCCCGTCGGTCCCGGCGGGCGCCGACGGGCACCATTAAGTTGCATCCTCGATGCAACTTATCTACCGTGACGGTCATGCGGCTGACGAAATTCACCGACGTGGCGCTTCGCGTACTGATGCGCCTCGCGGTCGTCGAGAACGAGGATCCGCCGACCACCCGGGAAGTGGCGGCGACCATGCAGGTGCCATACACCCACACCGCGAAGGTCGTCGCCAGGCTCCAGCACCTCGGTCTCATCGAGGCGCGCCGGGGCCGCGGCGGCGGGCTCAGCCTCACCGGGGCCGGCCGCTCCGCCTCGATCGGCGGAATCGTCCGGGAACTGGAGGGCCCGGGCGACGTCGTGGAGTGCGAGGGCGCCACCCCGTGCCCCCTGCGCTCGGCCTGCCGGCTGCGCGGCGCCCTGCGCCAGGCGGAGGAGGCCTTCTACGCCTCGCTCGACCCGATCACCGTCGCCCAGCTCGTCGCCTCGCCCACCGGGCCCGTACTGATCGGCATCAGCGGCATCCGGCCGGCCCCAGCCTGAACCGGCCCGGGCCGTCACCGCGCGCCCACACACCCCCGTCCCGCACCCCGAGACCTCCGGGCACCACCTGCCCGGATCCACCATGCCCAAAAATGCGAATCCGAGATACCAATTCTGATTCGCATCGAGACCGACGAGACCAAGGAGTCATCGATGCTGTCCGAGACGTCGACCGCCACCGTCCGCGCCACCCTCCCCGCCGTGGGAGCGGCCATCGGGGACATCGCCGACCTCTTCTACCGCAAGATGTTCACCGCCCACCCGGAGCTGCTGCGCGACCTCTTCAACCGCGGCAACCAGGCCTCCGGCGCCCAGCGCCAGGCCCTCGCGGGCTCCATAGCCGCCTTCGCGACCCATCTGGTCGCGCACCCGGACACCCGCCCCGACGTGATGCTCGGCCGGATAGCCCACAAGCACGCCTCGCTCGGCGTCACCGCCGACCAGTACGACATCGTGCACAGGCACCTGTTCGCCGCCATCGCCGAGGTGCTCGGCGACGCGGTCACTCCCGAGGTCGCCGCCGCCTGGGACGAGGTCTACTGGCTGATGGCGAACGCGCTGATCTCCCGCGAGGCGCGGCTGTACGCGGAGCAGGGCGTGGCCGCCGGTGACGTGTGGCGCGAGTGGGAGGTGGTCGGCCGGACCGAGGAGACCCCCGACGTCGCGACCTTCCGCCTCCGCCCGGCCGACGGGGAGCCCGCGCCCGCCTTCCGCCCCGGCCAGTACGTCTCCGTTCAGGTGGAACTCCCCGACGGGGCACGGCAGATACGCCAGTACAGCCTCTCCAGCGCCCCGGGATCGACGCTGCGCTCGATCACCGTGAAGCGGGTGCACGGGGGCGGCTCCCCGGACGGCGAGGTCTCCTGTCATCTGCACGCGAAGGTCGCGGCCGGCGACCGGCTGCGGGTCTCCGCCCCGTACGGCGACCTCGTGCTGGACGACGCCGGCGCCCCGCTGCTGCTCGCCTCGGCCGGGATCGGCTGCACCCCCATGCTGTCGATGCTGGAGCACCTGGCCGCGACCGGCCACCGCGCCCCGGTCACCGTCGTGCACGGCGACCGCTCCTCCGCCGACCACGCACTGCGCAACGACCACGTGACGCTCGCCGACAAGCTCCCCGACGCCACCACGCACTTCTGGTACGAGCACCCGGAGTCCGGCCACAGCACCGACCGCACCGGTCTGGTGGATCTGGGCGACTTCACGATCGCGCCCGGCACCCACGCCTACCTGTGCGGCCCGCTGCCCTTCATGCGCGCCGTGCGCACCCAGTTGCTGGCCAAGGGGGTCCCGGCCGCCGACATCCACTACGAGGTGTTCGGCCCCGATCTCTGGCTCGCCCAGGACTGAACGCGGCCGGCCCCGCACGCCCCGCCCACGCGGCCCCTCGGGGGCCGACGGCGGGGCGTGCGTCCGCCCCGCGACGGCGGCCCTCGGCCCGGGCCTGGTCAAATGGACGGGTGAACCGTCCCCAGGACCCCGAAGCGCTCCTGCGGCCCCGGCTGCCCTCCCCGCTGGAGGAGGTCCACGACGACCGCTTCGGCCGCCGGGGCGTGCGGCTGCTGCTCAAGCGGGACGATCTGATCCACCCGGATCTTCCGGGCAACAAATGGCGCAAGCTCGCCCCCAGCCTGCGGGCCGCCGCCGGGCGCACCGTCCTCACGTTCGGCGGGGCGTACTCCAACCACCTGCGGGCCACCGCCGCCGCCGGACGGCTGCTCGGCTTTCGCACCATCGGGGTGGTGCGCGGCGACGAACTGGCCGACCGCCCCCTGAACCCCTCGCTCGCCCGGTGCGCCGCGGACGGGATGACCCTGCGCTTCGTGGACCGCGCGACCTACCGCGCCAAGGCCGACCCCGAGGTGCTGGCCGGGCTGCTGGGCGCCCTCGGGGAGAGCGACTTCGGGGAGTGCTTCGTCGTCCCCGAGGGCGGGAGCAACGCCCTGGCCGTACGGGGCTGCACCGAGCTGGGGCGCGAGCTGCGCGGGCGGGCCGATGTGGCCGCGGTGGCCTGCGGCACCGGCGGCACCCTCGCCGGTCTCGCCGCCGGTCTGGCGCCGGGGCAGCGGGCGCTCGGCGTCCCGGTGCTGCGCGGCGGCTTTCTCGGCGAGGCGGTGCGGGAGCTGCAACGGGAGGCGTTCGGCGGGCCCGAGGGGACGTGGTCCCTGGACGAGCGCTTCCACTTCGGCGGCTACGGCCGTACGACCCCGGAGCTGCACGCGTTCGCGGACGACTTCGAGCAGCGGCACGCACTGCCCGTCGAACGGCTCTACGTCGCCAAGCTGCTGTTCGCACTCACCGCGCTGGCCGAGGAGGGCGCGTTCCCGGCGGGGGCGACGGTCGTGGCCGTCGTCACGGGCCGCCCCTGACGTCCGGCAGACCCGTGCCCGCGCGGGTCTCCCGGACCCGGCCGCCGTCCACTGCGGATCGGGGTGGACCGGTCGCGCCCGCGCGGGTCTTCCCCGCCACACCCGCGCGGGTCTCTCCCCCCACCCGCCCGGCCTTGCGCGCTCACGCCGTGCCCGGCTCCTCCCGGTAGGCCGCCGCCTCCTCCAGGTCGAGCCGTCTGAGCAGGGTGCGGAGCATCTCGTCGTCGATCCGCCGCTCGTCCCTGAGCCGTACGAAGACCTCGCGCTCGGCGTCCAGCGTCTCCCCGGCCAGCCGCCGGTAGGTGTCGTCCGCCGACTCCCCGGTCACCGGGTTGGCGGCGCCCAGCCGTTCCCACACGGCGTTGCGGCGCCGTTCCAGGACGGCGCGCAGGCGGTCGGTGAGCGGCTCCGGAAGGGCGTTGCGGGGGTCGGTGAGCAGGGTGTCCAGCCGGGCCTCGGCGGCGGCGGACGCCTCGCTCTGCGCCTGGGCCTCGGCCAGGGTCTCGGCGGTCGCGTCCCGGCCCGGGAGTCTCAGCGCGCGCACCAGCAGCGGCAGGGTGAGCCCCTGGACGACCAGCGTGCCGATGACGGTGGTGAAGGTCAGGAACAGCACCAGGTTCCGGGCCGGGAACGCCTGCCCGGCCGTCGTGAGCAGGGGGATGGAGAACGCGATGGCGAGCGAGACGACCCCGCGCATCCCGGCCCAGCCGACGATCGTCGGCGCCTTCCAGTCGGTGTCCGGTTCGCGCTCGCGGATCCGTTTCGACAGCCACCGGGGCAGGAACGTGGCTGGGAAGACCCAGACGTAGCGGACCACCACGACGGCCACGAACACCGCCACCGCGTACCAGAGCGCGTCCGCCACGGCGTACGCGCCGAGCCCCCTGAGCACGAAGGGCAGCTGGAGCCCGATCAGCGCGAAGACCGCCGACTCCAGGACGAACGCGACCATCTTCCACACGGCCTCCTCCTGGATCCGGGTCGCGAAGTCGACCTGCCAGGCGCGGTGGCCCAGGTAGAGCGCGACGACGACCACGGCGAGCACCCCCGAGGCGTGCACGCGCTCGGCCACCGCGTACGCCACGAAGGGGATCAGCAGCGACAGCGTGTTCTGCAGCAGGGCTTCCCTGAGGTGGGTACGGAGCCAGTGCAGCGGCACCATCAGCGCCAGGCCGACCACGACCCCGCCGAGCGCGGCCACCAGGAACTCACCGATCCCGGAGCCCCAGCTCATGCCCTCGCCGACGGCGGCGGCCAGGGCCACCTTGTACGCGGTGATCGCGGTGGCGTCGTTCACCAGGGACTCGCCCTGGAGGATCGTGGTGACCCGGCCGGGCAGCCCGACCCGCCGGGCGATCGCGGCGGCGGTGACCGCGTCCGGCGGGGCGACGACCGCGCCGAGCACCAGCGCGGCGGTGAGCGGCAGGTCGGGCACCACGAGGTAGGCCAGCCAGCCGACCGCCACGGTCGCGAAGAGGACGTAGCCGACGGAGAGCAGCGCGACCGGCCGCATGTTGGCCCGCAGATCGAGGTACGAGCTGTCGACGGCCGCCGTGTAGAGCAGGGGCGGCAGCAGCAGCGGCAGCACGATGCCCGCGTCCAGGGTGTACGACGGCACCCCCGGCACGTACGAGGCGATCAGCCCCACCGTCACCAGCAGCAGGGGCGCCGGCACGGGGGTGCGGCGGGCCGCCCCCGCGACGGCGGCACTCGCCGCGACCAGCGCCACCAGCGGCAGTACGTCCATGTCCACGGTCCTCGCATCCGTCGTAACCTGACCATCATGAGTGACTGCTCGCACGTGCTCGCGCTGCCGCACCCCGAGCCGGACCCTCTGAGCGGGACCTGCCCGGAGTGCGTCGTGGCGGGCACGCAACCCGTACATCTGCGGCTGTGTCTGGTCTGCGGCCATGTCGGCTGCTGCGACTCGTCCCCGCTGCGGCATGCCACGGGGCACTTCGAGGAGACCGGTCATCCGGTGATGCGGAGTTTCGAGCCGGGCGAGAGCTGGCGCTGGTGCTATGCCGACGGTTCGATCGTCTGAGGCCCGGGTACGTCAAAACGGCGCCGGTTGTCCGTAATTGATCGCCGCAGACCCCTAGGCACCGTGTGTGGTCATTGACTTACCATGAGTGACAGCCTTGGGGTGGGTCCTGTTCGAGCCTGATCCGTCGCCGGGGCCCGGGGGTTCGGCGACACGGCATCATGGATCGCGATAGCGTCGCCGGGCCAGAACCGAAGACGTACCACATGGCTCCGGGGTGCCCTTCCCGGATCCTCGGAAGAGTTTGTGCCACCTTGGAGGTGAGGGTGTCCCAGATCGCAGGCGAGCCCGGGAATCAGGACTTCGTAGAGGTCCGGCTGCCCGCTGCGGGTGCCTACCTGTCGGTGCTGCGTACGGCCACGGCCGGTCTCGCGGCACGCTTGGACTTCACGCTCGACGAGATCGAGGATCTTCGCATCGCGGTCGACGAGGCCTGCGCGATCCTGCTCCAGCAGGCCGTGCCGGGCTCCGTCCTCAGCTGCGTCTTCCGGCTCATCGAGGATTCCCTGGAGGTGACGGTGTCCGCACCGACCACGGACGGGCGGGCGCCGGAGCGCGACACCTTCGCCTGGACGGTGCTCTCCGCGCTGGCCGGGAAGGTCGACTCCTCGGTGGCCGACGACCGTACGGTCAGCATCAGCCTCTACAAACAGCGCGGCGCGGGACCCGGGCCGGCGTGAGCAACGGAAACGGGGACGGTCCGGTGCGGGACGAGACGATCCGACCAGGGGTGGTGCGTGCGGCGGCCATCCCGGAACAGCAGGCCCTGCCCCATCCGGAGGACGGGGCGGACGAGCCCGCGAGCCGTGCGTTCGCGGTGGAGCAGTCGCAGGCGGAGCGGGCAGGCCAGATGAGCGAGCACGGGCACCACGATCCACAGGACCGCAGCGGGGCGCGGGCGCTCTTCGTCGAACTGCGCGCCCTTCCCGACGGTTCGCCCGAGCGGGCGGAGCTGCGCAATCGGCTGGTGCGGATGCATCTGCCGCTCGTGGAGCACCTGGCCCGCCGGTTCCGCAACCGCGGCGAGCCGCTCGACGACCTGACCCAGGTCGCCACGATCGGTCTGATCAAGTCGGTGGACCGGTTCGATCCGGACCGCGGCGTCGAGTTCTCGACGTACGCGACCCCCACGGTCGTCGGCGAGATCAAGCGCCACTTCCGTGACAAGGGCTGGGCGGTCCGGGTGCCGCGTCGACTCCAGGAGCTGCGGCTGTCGCTCACCACGGCGACCGCCGAACTCTCCCAGCTGCACGGCCGCTCGCCGACGGTGCACGAACTGGCCGAGCGCCTGGGCATCTCCGAGGAAGAGGTGCTGGAGGGACTGGAATCGGCCAATGCGTACAGCACGCTCTCGCTGGACGTGCCGGACACGGACGACGAGTCGCCCGCGGTCGCGGACACGCTCGGGTCCGAGGACGAGGCGCTGGAGGGCGTCGAGTACCGGGAGTCGCTCAAGCCGCTGCTGGAGGACCTCCCGCCGCGCGAGAAGCGGATCCTGCTGCTGCGTTTCTTCGGCAACATGACCCAGTCGCAGATCGCCCAGGAGGTCGGCATCTCCCAGATGCACGTCTCGCGGCTGCTCGCCCGCACCCTGGCCCAGCTGCGCGAACGCCTGCTCGTCGAGGAGTAGGGGGCAAAGCCGGGGCGTCCGGCCGACGGGGACGTCCGGCCGGGTCGGGCGGACCGCCCCGGGGCCCGAATGCCCCGCCGGTTCCCGGCCCGCCTCCGTCCCGCGGGCCCCGCCCGGGCCCGGCTCCCGACGGACTCTCAGGCGTCCGGGGTCGTGGTCCCGGGACGGCGGATGCCGAGTTCCTCGATCGTCGTGGGCCTGAGCAGCTGGTAGAGCGAGGTCACGACCACCGCGGCGAGCACGATCCCTGTCGGGATCAGCGCGCCGTGGGACCTCAGCAGCGTCCACGCCACCGGGAGCCCCATGATCTGCGTGATGAGCGCGGGGCCCCGGCTCCAGCCGCGCCGCAGCAGCAGACCGCGCGCCGCGATCAGCGGGATCAGGCCCAGCGCGATCAGGGTGAGCCCGCCCATCTCCGCCTGCTGCGGACTCTCGGGGTGTCCGAGCATCCCCATCACCAGCATGTAGATCCCGCCGACGACGAGCGCCGTCCCCTCCAGGGCGGTGAGCGCCGCCACGAGCGTGATCCTGCTCGGCTTCGCCGGTCCGGCCGACGGCGAGGGCGACGACGGCGACGAGTCGGGCGCGTTCTGCTGAGTACTCACCCCTGCAGGTTGGCATCCCGGCCCCTCGAAAGCGAAGCCGGGGTGGCGAACACCACGGGGCGCGGGCACCCGCCCGTCCCACCGCGCGTGGTCCGTCACCGAGCGTGAGGTCATGGGACAGGACTTCAGGGCGATACCACCGGGTAGGTACTCTGGCCGTCATGCGCGCACTCCTCGTGGTCAATCCAGCTGCTACCACCACCAGTGCGCGGACCCGTGACGTACTCATCCACGCCCTGGCCAGCGAGATGAAGCTGGAGGCCGTGACCACGGAGTACCGGGGGCACGCCCGGGACCTCGGACGGGAGGCCGCGGACTCGGGGGAGATCGACCTCGTGGTCTCGCTGGGCGGCGACGGCACGGTCAACGAGATCGTCAACGGACTGCTGCACAACGGCCCCGACCTGGACGTCCTGCCCCGACTCGCGGTGGTCCCCGGCGGCTCCACCAACGTCTTCGCGCGCGCCCTGGGCCTGCCGAACGACGCGGTCGAGGCGACCGGCGCGATCCTGGACGCGCTCGCCAACCGCACCGAACGCACCGTCGGCCTCGGACTCGCGGCCGGCACCCCGGGCACCGAGGACGAATCCGTCCCTGAACGCTGGTTCACTTTCTGCGCCGGGCTCGGATTCGACGCGAGCGTGATCGGCCGCGTCGAACAAAAGCGCGAACTCGGGAAACGATCGACACACGCCTTGTACGTGCGCCAGGTGGTCCGGCAATTCCTGGAGGAACCGCACCGTCGGCACGGAACGATCAGACTGGAGGCCCCCGGCCTGGAACCGGTCGACGATCTCGCGCTGTCCATAATCTCGAACACCTCCCCCTGGACCTACCTGGGGAACCGCCCCATATACGCCTCCCCGACAGCCTCCTTCGACACCGGTCTGGACGTGCTCGGACTCAAGCGGCTCTCCACCTCGGCGGTCGCCCGCTACGCCACCCAGCTGCTCACGTCGAGCCCCGAGAAGGGCCCTCGCGGCAAGCACGCCGTCTCCCTTCACGACCTCACGGACTTCACCTTGCATTCAAAGGCGCCCCTCCCTTTCCAGATGGACGGCGACCATCTCGGAGTGCGCAAAAGTGTGACGTTCACAGGCGTACGCCGTGCACTGCGTGTGATTGTGTGAGTGGAAGGGCCCAAAGTCCTTTAAGTCGAACGTTTGGGCTGGACTCCACCCCATAGAAGTACGGCTGTGACCTAGTCGACACCGAGGAATCAAAAAAAACTTTCCAGAAGGGGTTGTATCCGTCGCCGAGGTTTGCGAATCTCTACATGGCGATCGGGACGGCCCGCAACAACGGCCTCCACTGAGAGCCAGAACCCCTCCTCATCTCACAGGACCACAACCAGTTCATCTGGGCGTCGGCCCATTACCTGCGGGGGGATTCGTGAAAGCGTTCACATTCACAAGCACTGTATGCAACACCAAGGAGAGGTAGCAGCCATGGACTGGCGTCACAACGCCGTTTGTCGTGAGGAAGACCCCGAGCTGTTCTTCCCCATCGGCAACACCGGTCCTGCGCTGCTGCAGATCGAGGAAGCCAAGGCCGTCTGCCGTCGCTGCCCCGTCATGGAGCAGTGCCTGCAGTGGGCGCTCGAGTCCGGCCAGGACTCCGGTGTCTGGGGTGGCCTCAGCGAGGACGAGCGCCGCGCGATGAAGCGCCGTGCCGCTCGCAACCGGGCGCGTAACGCCAGCGCCTGAGCCGACGCCACCGCTACGAGCCTCAGCCCGGCGGCGCGTACAGCGCGTACGCACAACCCCGCCCCCGAGTCGCAGCGCGCAGTACCCCCCACAGCGCATGCATGAACAGCGAGCCCGGACCGTCCACCACGGTCCGGGCTCGCTGCCGTATGCACCGCCGGAACCGGCGCACCTCTGCCGAACGGGACTACTTGTGGGACCGGACCGGGATGTCGAGGACGACCTGGGTGCCGCGCCCGGGCGCCGGGATCATCGCGAAGGTCCCACCCAGCTCCCCCTCGACCAGCGTCCGCACGATCTGCAGGCCCAGGTTGCCGGCGCTCTGCGGGTCGAAGCCCTCGGGCAGACCGCATCCGTCGTCCTGGACCGTGATCAGCAGCCGCTGTTCGGCGGAGGGGCCGCCGCGCACCGCGGACACGTCCACCGTGCCGTGCTCGGCGAGCGTGAAGGCGTGCTCCAGCGCGTTCTGCAGGACCTCCGTGAGAACCATCGCCAGCGGCGTGGCCACCTCGGCGTCGAGGATGCCGAAGCGCCCCGTGCGGCAGCAGGTGACCTTGCCCGGAGAGATCTCCGCGACCATGGCGATGACCCGGTCGGCGATCTCGTCGAACTCCACCCGCTCGTCCAGATTCTGAGACAGCGTCTCATGAACGATGGCGATCGAACCGACGCGCCGCACCGCCTCGTTGAGGGCCTCGCGCCCGCGGGCCGAGTCCATCCGCCGGGCCTGGAGCCGCAACAGGGCGGCGACGGTCTGGAGGTTGTTCTTCACCCGGTGGTGGATCTCCCGGATGGTGGCGTCCTTGGTGATCAGCTCCCGCTCGCGGCGGCGCAGTTCGGTGACGTCCCTCAGGAGGACCAGCGAACCGATCCGGACACCCTTGGGCTTGAGCGGGATGGCCCGGAGCTGGATCACTCCGCCCGCGCCCTCGACCTCGAACTCACGGGGCGCGTAGCCACTGGCCAGTTTGACCAGCGCCTCGTCCACCGGCCCCCGGGACGGGGCGAGTTCGGCGGTGATCGAGCCCAGGTGCTGGCCGACCAGGTCGGAGGCGAGACCGAGGCGGTGGTACGCGGAGAGGCCGTTGGGGCTGGCGTACTGCACGACGCCGTCGGCGTCGAGCCGGAGCAGGCCGTCGCCGACGCGGGGCGAGGCGTCCATGTCGACCTGCTGGCCGGGGAACGGGAAGGTCCCGGCGGCGATCATCTGGGCCAGGTCGGAGGCCGACTGCAGATAGGTGAGCTCCAGCCGGGACGGCGTGCGCACGGTCAGCAGGTTGGTGTTGCGGGCGATCACGCCGAGGACCCGGCCCTCCCGGCGCACGGGGATCGACTCCACCCGCACCGGGACCTCCTCGCGCCATTCCGGGTCGCCCTCGCGCACGATCCGGCCCTCGTCCAGCGCCACGTCGAGCATCGGCCGGCGACCGCGCGGCACCAGGTGGCCCACCATGTCGTTCTGGTAGGAGGTCGGTCCCGTGTTGGGCCGCATCTGGGCCACGGACACGTAGCGGGTGCCGTCGCGGGTGGGGACCCAGAGCACGAGGTCGGCGAAGGACAGGTCGGAGAGCAATTGCCACTCCGAGACCAGCAGGTGCAGCCACTCCAGGTCGGTGTCACCGAGGGCTGTGTGCTGGCGGACGAGGTCGTTCATGGAGGGCACGTGTGCGAGCGTACCCGCGCTCGGGGCATGGTTCCGAACCGGACGACGCCGTCGTACGTGGAAGGAAACGGGCCCGTGGAATTGCCGTGCTCCGATGGATGGACAGGGACGAATGGTCTAGTCCACAATGCTGGGGACAGAGCTTCCGCCCTCCCCGCACAGGAGAGCGGATCGAGGCATCCGCGCTCTCTGCCCTGACCGCGCGGGCGCCTCTCCCGGCCGACGGCACCGCACACCGCCGGCCGAGCGGGCCGTCCGGTGGACGGTCACATTCCGGGCTGCGGTGCCGGACGGGCCGAGGGTCCCGTCCTGGCGCCGCGGCCCGCGGGTGTTTCCGGGCCCCGCGGCCCGCCGTGCTCCCCGCGACCCGCGCGCTCCCCCGGGGCCGACATGTGAGCGGGTCCGGGTGATCCGGGCCGGCGTCAGCGGGTCTCGGTGATCTTGGACAGGGCGCGCGGCGCGTCAGGGTCCTGACCGCGCGCGATCGCCACCTCGTACGCCAGCCTCTGCAGCGGCAGGATCTCCAGCACCGGCTGGACCTCCTCGGCGACCCCGGCCGTCGGCAGTACGAAGCCCGCGGACGCCTCCGCCACCCGCGCCTCGGGGCCGACCACGACGAGATCCGCGCCCCGGGCCCGCAGCCGGTTCAGGACCGGGCGGAGCGCCTCGCCGCCCCGGCCGCCGGTGACGACCGCGATCACCGGGGAGACGTTGTCCACCATGGCGAGCGGGCCGTGCAGCAGATCGGCGCCGGAGTAGGAGAGGGCGGGGATGTAGCTGGTCTCCATCAGCTTGAGCGCGGCCTCCTTGGCCGTCGGGTAGCCGTAGCCGCGCGAGGTGATGACCATGCGCTCCGCGAAGCGGTAGCGCGACGCCAGGGCCCCGACCTCCTCGCGGCGGGCCAGGACCGCCTCGGCCGTCTCCGGCAGGACCGCGGCCGCCGCGCCTTCGCCGCCGCGCAGGCCCTCCACGAAGAGATAGAGGGACAGCAGGGAGGCGGTGTACGTCTTGGTGGCCGGGAGGGCCCGCTCCGGGCCCGCCAGCACGTCGATGTGGTACTCGGAGACCGCGGCGAGCGGCGAGTCCGGGTTGTTGGTGACGGCCAGGGTGATCGCCCCGGCCTCCCGGGCCGCCCTGGTGGAGGCCACCAGGTCGGGCGAGCTCCCGGACTGGCTGACGGTGACGGCCAGGACGTCCGCGAGCCTGGGCTTGGCGCCGTACGCGGTCGTGGTGGACATCGAGGTCAGACCGCAGGGCAGGCCGAGCCGGATCTCCAGCAGGTACTTGGCGTAGAGCGCGGCATTGTCCGAGGTGCCGCGGGCGGCGAGGAGGACGAAGCGCGGCTCGCGCGCCGCGATCTCGGCGGCCACCTCGCGGATCGCGGGGGCGCCCCGGTCGAGGACGCGCCGCAGCGCCGCGGGCTGCTCGGCCATCTCGCGGGCCATGATCCGGCCCGGTTGCTCGCTCTCCGCGGCCGAGGACGTGGCTGCCATGTCGAGTGCCTCCCGGTCCTCCCAGGAGTGTTCCGATACGGCCCCTGTTCGGGAGACGTTCCCGTGCGCAGGAGACGCCTCCCGAACCAGTCGAACACGGGGGCGCGCAGGCCCGCCAGCGGGACGCGGCCGGGACGGGCACGGCCGCCCCCGTCCACGCCGTGTCCACGCCTTGTCCACGCCGTGTCCGCGTCGCCCGCTTCTGCTAGATTGGGAACTTGATTGGTCTATACCACCTGATACCACTCTTCAGATCGGCAGGCCCAGCGTGGAAGTTGTCATCGTCCCGGACGCCAAGGCAGGCGGCGAACTCATCGCGGAGGCCATCGGCGCCCTGCTGAGCCGCAAGCCCGACGCCCTTCTCGGCGTTGCCACCGGCTCGACCCCGCTGCCCATCTACCGCGCGCTGACGGAGAAGGTCCGCTCCGGTGCCCTGGACGTCTCGCGCGCCCGCATCTGCCAGCTCGACGAGTACGTCGGACTGCCCGCGGGCCACCCGGAGTCCTACCGCTCCGTGGTGCTGCGCGAGGTCGTCGAACCGCTCGGCCTGCCCGAGGAGTCCTTCATGGGCCCCGACGGCTCCGCCGAGGACATCCCGGCCGCCTGCGAGGCGTACGACAAGGCGCTCGCCGAGGCCGGCGGGGTCGACATCCAGCTCCTCGGCATCGGCACCGACGGCCACATCGGCTTCAACGAGCCGTGCTCCTCGCTCGCGTCCCGCACCCGGATCAAGACGCTCACCGAGCAGACCCGGATCGACAACGCGCGCTTCTTCGACGACGACGTCTCCCAGGTGCCGCATCACGTGATCACCCAGGGCATCGGCACCATCCTGGAGGCCCGTCACCCGATCCTGCTCGCCACCGGCGAGGGCAAGGCGGACGCCGTGGCGCAGACGGTGGAGGGGCCGGTGGCCTCGATCGTGCCGGCCTCGGCGCTGCAGCTGCACCCGCACGCGACGGTGGTGGTCGACGAGGCCGCCGCCGCCAAGCTGAAGCTGGCGGACTACTTCCGTGCCACGTACGCGACGAAGCCGTCCTGGCAGGGGCTGTAGGACACACCGCGGCCCGGCCGGAAACGTCAGGAGGCCCGGAGCACCCACCTCGGGTGCTCCGGGCCTCCTGGCATCCGGACCGGCACGGCCCGCGCGAACGGACGGCCCGCGCGGGCGGACGTCGTGCGGGACCGGGGGTGGTGCTGCCCCCCTCCCCGCACCACGCCTCGGCTCTCAGTCCTCCGTGCCGCCCCGCGCGATGATCTCCGCGGCCGCCTGCCCGCAGACGCGGGCGGCGCCGTGCGTGGCGATGTGCAGGGCTCCCCTGGCGGGTGCCTGCGGGACGCCCATCTCGACCACGACCGTGTCGGGGCGCCGCGCGACCAGGGCGTCCAGGGCCTCGCCCATCCAGGCGTGACGGTGGGCGTCGCGGACGACCACGACGATCCGCCGCTCCCCCGCCGCCCGCACCACGGCGCCCGCGGGCTCCTCGGTCTCGCCGTCGTACGTGCCCGTCCGCGTGCCCGGCACCAGCCGGTCCAGTTCGGCGGCCACGCCCCAGGGCGTCTCGTCGCCGACCGCGATGTTCGACGCGGAGGTGAACGAGGCGACGTAGGCGGGCGCGGTCAGCGGCTCGGCGGAGCCGGTCACGCGCACGGCGCGGCGGGCGGCGACCAGGCCGATGCCGGAACCGGCCGCGGTGCCGGGCGCGATCCCCTCCTGCGCTGCCGCGCCCGGCTCCGAACCGGCCCCCTTCGCCGCCCGCGTCCAGGACGCGAGGGCGCGTACCCGCGCGGCCGCGTCCGCGAGCCGCTCCTCGGGGAGTTCGCCGTTGCGCACCGCCGCGACCAGCGCGTCGCGCAGCCGCAGCACGGTGCCGTCGTCCTCCAGGCCGCCGCCGACGCACAGCGCGTCGGCGCCCGCGGCGATGGCGAGGACGGAACCGCGCTCGATGCCGTAGGTCCCGGCGATGGCCCGCATCTCGACGGCGTCGGTGACGATCAGGCCGTCGTAGCCCAGTTCCTCGCGCAGCAGACCGGTGAGGATCCGCGGGCTGACCGTCCCGGGGCGGTCGGCGTCGAGCGCGGGCAGCAGGATGTGCGCGCTCATCACGCACTTGGAGCCCGCCTCGACGGCGGCGCGGAAGGGCACCAGCTCCCGGGCGTGCAGGGTCTCCAGGTCGACGTCGATGCGGGGCATCGCGTGGTGCGAGTCGACGGCGGTGTCGCCGTGTCCGGGGAAGTGCTTGGTGCAGGCGGCGACTCCGGACGCCTGGAGGCCCTCGATGTACGCGGCGGTGTGCCGGGCGACGAGCTGGGTGTCGGCGCCGAAGGCGCGCACGCCGATGATCGGGTTGTCCGGGTTGGAGTTGATGTCGGCGGACGGGGCCCAGTTGAGGTCGACGCCGCACTCGGCGAGCCGACGGCCCAGCTCCTGGGCGACCGCGCGGGTCAGGTCGACGTCGTCGACGTACCCGAGCGCGAGGTTGCCGGGGAAGGAGGAGCCGGTGCGGACCTCCAGCCGGGTGACGTCGCCGCCCTCCTCGTCGATCGCCACGAGGAGGTCCTCGCGCTCGGCCCTGAGCTGGGTGGTGAGCGCGGTGACCTGCTCGGGCGTCTGGACGTTGCGGCCGAACAGCGCGACGGAGGCGAGCCCTTCGTCGACCCGGCGCAGCACCCAGTCCGGGGCGGTGGTGCCGGTGAATCCGGGCTGGAGGACGGCGAGGGCGTCGCGGGTGAGGGTGTCCGTGGCAGAGGTCAGGGTGGTCATGAGGCAGCGTTATCCCTTCACGGCGCCGTCGGTGAGGCCGCTGACGGCCCTGCGTTGCAGGAAGACGAAGAGGATGAGGATCGGGACGGCGAAGATCGACGCCGCGGCCATGGTGGCGCCCCAGTCGTTGCCGAACTGGCTCTGGAACTGCGAGAGCCACAGCGGCAGCGTCTTGGCCTCGGGGTCCTTGTTGAGGATCAGGACCAGGGGGAACTCGTTCCACGCGGTGATGAAGCCGAAGAGCGAGGTGGCCATCAGTCCGGGCGCGAGGAGCGGCAGGATCACCTTGACGAAGGCCTGCGGGCGGGTGCAGCCGTCGACCATGGCGGACTCCTCCAGCTCCTTGGGCACCGCGGCGACGTAGCCGCGCAGCGTGAGGAGCGTGAAGGGGAGCACCATCATCATGTAGAAGAGCGTCAGCGGGACCAGGCTGTTGAGCATGTCCGCGTCGCGCACCAGCATGTAGATCGCGATGACCATGACCTCCCAGGGCGCCATCTGGGCCACCATGAACGTCACGATCAGGCCCTTGCGTCCCCGGAACCGCATGCGCGCCACGGCGAACGAGGCGAAGAGCGCGAGGAACAGGGAGAAGATCACCGCGAGCAGGGTGACGGTCAGCGAGTTCCGGACCAGTGTCCAGAAGTGCTCCACGCCGACGGCCTTCTGGAAGTGCTCGAAGGTGATCTCGGTGGGGAACCAGACCGGGGTCTCGGTGATGATGTCGCCGGTGGGCTTGAAGGCCGTGGTGAACATCCAGTAGACGGGGAAGACCAGCCCGACGAACAGGATGACGGCAAGGGCGTTGGGCCAGACACGGCCGAACAGCGAGCGCTTCACAGCTCGTCCTCCTCTTGCTTGAGAACGATGCGGAGGTAGTAGGAGGTCAGCCCCAGCATGATCAGGATGGTGAGCAGGGAGATCGCGGCGCCCATGCCGTAGTGCTGGTTGCCGACACCCTCGACGAACGCGTAGATCGGCAGCGTCTCGGTGAGGCGGGTGGGTCCGCCCTGGTTGATGATGTAGATCTGCGGGAACGCCTTGAAGACCCAGATGACTTCGAGGAAGGTCGTGGCGTAGAGGAAGGGCCGCAGGAAGGGCATGGTGACGGAGGTGAAGCTCTTCCAGGCGTCGGCGCCGTCGAGCGAGGCCGCCTCGTACAGTTCCTTGGGGATGGTCGTGGTCGCCGCGTAGAGGTTGATCGCGACGAACGGGATCGACTGCCAGACGATCATCAGGGTGACCACGAAGAACGTGGAGAACTGCGATCCGGTCCAGTTGAAGTCGGCCATCGAGTGCCAGCCGAGCTTGTCCAGGACGTAGTTGACGACCCCGAAGCGCGAGGCGAACAGCCACTGGTACACCGTCGAGGCGGCCACGATCGGCATGGCCCAGGCGAGGATGAGCCCGAGCATCAGGGCGAAGCGCATCTTCTTGCCGAGGCGGGCGAGGAGCAGGCCGATGAGGGTGCCGAGCACCATGATCAGCCCGACGTTGACGGCGGTGAAGACGATGGTGCGGAGGGTGACTCTCCAGAAGTCCTCACCGGTGAGGATCTCCTGGTAGTTCTTGAAGCCGTTCCACTCGGTGACATGCTGGATGAGCTGCCCCATGTTGAGGTTCTGGAACGACAGCAGGATGTTCTTCACCAGGGGATACCCGAGGAAGACCGCCGTCACCGCGAGCGCGGGAACCATCAGCAGGTACGGCGCGGCGCCGGCACCCACTCTCCGCTTTCTGTCCCCGTGCTGCCCGACGGGTGGTGTCCCGCCCTGACCGCGGACCGCGGCCGTCTTGGCCACGTCCGAGGGATCGGTTTGCACTGCCATGCTCGCCATCTCTTCCAACAAAGCCCTACACGGAACGGCGCGTACGGCCGGGGCGGCGGGTGGTGACCCGCCGCCCCGGCGCGGGACGCGTGACTGCGACTACTGCTGCTGGCTGAGACGCTTGTTGAGCTCGCCCTCGACCTGCTTGGCGGCGTCGGCCGGCGACTTGCCCTGCAGGACCAGCGTCATGTAGGTCTTGATCGGGTTCGGCGGGTTCTCGACCGGCGCCCACTCCGGGATCAGCGGCGTGGTACCACCGGACTTGGAGGCGGCCGGACCGGCTGCCTCGGCCGCGGGCTGGCCCACGGTGTACTTCTGCATGGCGTCGTTCTTCGGAGACCAGCCGACCTCCTTGATGAGCGCGCCGTCGTTCTTCTCGGAGAGCGCGATCTTCAGGAACTCCTTGGCCAGCTCCTGCTTCTTGCTGCCCGCGGCCACGGCGAGGTTGGAGCCGCCGAGGAACACGCCCTCGGGCTTGTCCGCGGTCTCACCGGGGATGGTGAAGAAGCCGATGTCGTCCTTGATGGCGGGGTTGGCCTGGATGGCGGTGCCGGCCTCGTAGCCCATCGCGATGATGGCACCGGTCTTGCCCTTGGCGAAGACCTCGGCCTGCTGCGGGGTGGCCTCGTCCTTGTCCTTGGGCGCCTTGGAGTAGGACTGGTACTGCTTGTAGACGTCCATGGCCTCGGCGACCTTCGGGTCGGCCAGGTTGGAGACGTACTTGTCGCCTTCCTTCTTGACCGGCGAGACGTCCTTGCCGACGAGCAGGCCGTCGAAGAAGTACCAGTTCTGGCCGGGCAGGTAGACGGGCTCGGCGTTGCCCTTCTCCTTGATGGCGTCGAACGCCTTGAAGAGGTCGGCGCGGGTCTTCGGCGTCTCGGTGATGCCGGCTTCCTTGAAGACCTTCTTGTTGTACATGACGACGCGGTTGCCCACGTACCACGGCAGGGCGTACTGCTTGTCCTCGTAGACGGAGGGCGCGTTGACGCCGTCGGCCCAGGCGGAGCCGATCTCCTTCTTGAGGTCACCGAGCTCGGCGAGGCCGCCGGTCTTGGCGTAGGCCGGGGTCTGGGTGTTGCCGATCTCCAGGACGTCCGGCGGGTTGGACTCGGAGAGGGCCGTCGTGACCTTCTGCTGAATACCGTTCCATTCCTGGACCTCGATCTTCAGCTTGGCCTTGGTCTTCTGCTCGAACTCCTCGGTGACGGCCTTCGTCCAACCGGGCGGGTTCGATCCGGACATGGTCCAGACGGTGAGCGTCTCGCCCTTGTAGCCGTCCGCACCGGCCTTCTTGCCACCCTTGTCACCGTCGTCCGACCCGCACGCCGCGAGGCCGATCATCATGCCCGCGACGCCGATCGCCGCGATGAGCTTGCGCTTCACGCCAAACCCTCCTCAGGGATACCGCAACCCCGCCCACCACCGCGAAGACATTCGACGATTACTGCTGGGGCTGGACCTGGTCTTTAATGGTTTAGACCAGTACCCGGAGCTTGGCCTAGACCTTTATGGGTGTCAAGGGTGTATAAGAGGTGCACTCGCGTCCGTTATAGGACCGACATCTAAGGGAGGGCGACGACCCGTGACCGGACCGTGCCACCATGTGAGCCGCGACAGACGGAGGAACCGGTGACGGCAGCAGCGCAGCAGTCGGGAAGGCGGGCCATGGGCGCCGGCGGGGGCAGTGCGGAGAACGAGACGGGCGCGGCCACACGGACGGCGCGCGTCCCGAAGTACTACCGCCTGAAGCGGCATCTCCTCGACATGACGGACACCATGCCGCCGGGCACCCCCGTGCCGCCGGAGCGCACCCTGGCCGCCGAGTTCGACACCTCGCGCACGACCGTGCGCCAGGCGCTCCAGGAACTGGTTGTCGAGGGACGGCTGGAGCGCATCCAGGGCAAGGGCACCTTCGTGGCCAAGCCGAAGGTCTCGCAGGCCCTCCAACTCACCTCGTACACCGAGGACATGCGTGCTCAGGGACTGGAACCCACGTCCCAGCTACTGGACATCGGCTACGTCACGGCCGACGACACGCTCGCCGGGCTGCTCGACATCACGACCGGCGGCCGGGTGCTGAGGATCGAGCGGCTGCGGCTCGCCAGCGGGGAGCCGATGGCGATCGAGACCACCCACCTTTCGGCCAAACGCTTTCCGGCGCTGCGCCGTTCGCTGGTGAAGTACACGTCGCTCTACACCGCGCTGTCCGAGGTGTACGACGTCAGGCTGGCCGAGGCCGAGGAGACCATCGAGACCTCGCTCGCCACCCCGCGCGAGGCGGGGCTGCTCGGCACGGACGTGGGTCTGCCGATGCTGATGCTGTCCCGGCACTCGCTGGACGGGAGGGGCGAGCCCGTGGAGTGGGTGCGGTCGGTCTACCGGGGCGACCGGTACAAGTTCGTGGCGCGCCTGAAGCGGCCGATGGACTGAACGGTCCCGAGCGTGGGCGCCCGCCGGGTGGTTCGACGGTCCGCGCATGTCCCGGTCGGCGAACGGTCCGTGCGCGAGCGCCCGCCGGGCCACGCACCGCGCGACCGTCCCGTCCGCGCGGGCGCCCCGCCCGGCCCAGCCCGTCCTCATGGTCCCGCCGGCCCGCCCGGCCCTCCCGACCGCCCCCGTGGAACGTGCCTCCACGGGGGCGGTTCGCATGTCGCGTGCCCCCCAACTCCCGTACGTCTGGCCATATTCCGAATATGTGCACCCACCCGCGGAACCGATTCCGGGCGGAAATGCGATCAGGGGGGTGACGGTGACCGAACCCCTCCCCTAGATTTCCTGCGCGTCGCAGCAGGTGATCAGCGAGGGGACGGAGTCGCCGCATGACAGCAAGCCCGAAGGACGTGTCCGCAAGCCCGGACGGGAGGCCGCCCGCGATCACGCCGGTACGGGTGGTCATCGCCCTCTGTCTCGTCGCGCCGTTCGTCGCGATGCTCTGGGTGAGTTCGTACGCGAAGGTGGATCCCGCCTTCATCGGTATCCCCTTCTTCTACTGGTACCAGATGCTCTGGGTATTGATCTCCACCGCGCTCACGGCCGTCGCCCACAAGCTGTGGCAGCGCGACCAGCGCGCCCGCAAGGGGGGTGACCAGGCGTGAAGAACGGTGTGAACGGCGTCGCGCTCGGCGTCTTCGTCTTCTTCTTCGCGGCCGTCACGGTCATGGGCTTCCTGGCGGCGCGCTGGCGCAGGGCCGAGAACGAGGCCAGCCTCGACGAATGGGGCCTGGGCGGACGGTCGTTCGGCACCTGGGTCACCTGGTTCCTGCTCGGCGGCGACCTGTACACCGCGTACACCTTCGTCGCCGTTCCCGCGGCGATCTACGCGGCGGGCGCGGCGGGCTTCTTCGCCGTGCCGTACACGATCCTGGTGTATCCGTTGATCTTCACCTTCCTGCCCCGGTTGTGGTCGGTCTCGCACCGGCACGGGTACGTGACGACGTCCGACTTCGTCCGCGGGCGCTTCGGCTCGAAGGGGCTGTCGCTGGCGGTCGCCGTCACCGGCATCCTCGCCACGATGCCGTACATCGCGCTGCAACTCGTCGGCATCCAGGCGGTGCTGGACGTGATGGGCGTCGGCGGCGGCGAGAACACGCACTGGTTCGTCAAGGACCTGCCGCTGCTGCTCGCGTTCGCGGTGCTCGCCGCGTACACCTACTCGTCGGGTCTGCGAGCCCCCGCGCTGATCGCGTTCGTCAAGGACGGCCTGATCTACCTGGTCATCGTGGTGGCGATCGTCTACATCCCGATCAAGCTGGGCGGGTTCCACGACATCTTCGCCGCCGCCCAGGAGAAGTTCGCCGGCCCGCCCGGCGGGAAGCCGACCGGCGCCCTGGCGCCCGGCGAGGCGAGCCAATGGGCTTACGCCACCCTGGCGTTGGGCTCGGCGCTGGCGCTCTTCATGTATCCGCACTCGATCACGGCGACGCTCTCCAGCCGCAGCCGTGACGTGATCCGGCGCAACACCACGATCCTGCCGCTGTACTCGCTGATGCTGGGCATGCTGGCGCTGCTCGGCTTCATGGCGATCGCCGCCGGGATCAAGGTGGAGAACGGGCAGCTGGCCATTCCGCAGCTGTTCGAGAACATGTTCCCCGACTGGTTCGCGGGCGTCGCGTTCGCCGCCATCGGCATCGGCGCGCTGGTGCCCGCCGCGATCATGTCAATCGCGGCGGCGAACCTCTTCACCCGCAACATCTACAAGGACTTCCTGAAACCGGACGCGACCCCGCAGGAGGAGACCAAGGTCTCCAAGCTGGTGTCGCTGCTGGTGAAGGTCGGGGCGTTGGCCTTCGTCCTCACCATGGACAAGACGGTCGCGATCAACTTCCAGCTGCTGGGCGGGATCTGGATCCTCCAGACCATGCCGGCCCTGGTCGGCGGCCTGTTCACCCGCTGGTTCCACCGCTGGGCACTGCTCGCGGGCTGGGCGGTCGGCATGGTGTACGGAACGGTCGCCGCGTACGGGGTCGCCGGCCCGACCCAGGCCCACTTCGGCGGATCGTCCGCGAAGATCCCCGGCATCGGTGAGATCGGTTACATCGGCCTGACGGCGTTCATGCTGAACGTGGCGGTGACGGTGGTGCTGACGTTCGTCCTGAACGCGGTGAAGGCGCCCGCCGGCGTCGACGAGACCTCCCCGGCCGACTACACCGCGGACGCGGGCGACCCGGGTGTCCGGGCGGAGCTGCCGCCGGCCGTACCCGAGCCCCCGAGCGCGGCGGCGGCTCCGGGCGGCGGCCACTGAGGACGACCGCTTCCACGGCTCGGATCGAGCGGTCACCGACCGCTCCCCGCGCGTCCGGAACGGGTCGGCCACCGCCCCCGGCGTTCCCCGGACGCGCGACGGCTGCCCGCCCCCGCGGCCCGGGAACGGGTCGGCCGCCGGACCGTTCCCGGGCGCTCCGGCACCCGGGAGCGGTCGGTCCGCCCGGCCGCCCCGCGTCGCTCCGGCGACCCGCCCGCAGGGCCCCAGGACGGCCCGTCGCGCCCCTTTCCGGAGGGGCCGCGACGGGCCGTCCGCCGTCTTCTGAAAGGCTCGCAGAACGCGTTCCACGGTTCCGGCCCGCATCGACCGACACAACATCTGGGGGCTGGCGCATCGAGCGGCCCCCACATGTATGCTCATGCTCGCTGTCGCCGCAGGGGAATCCGGTGCGAATCCGGAACTGTCCCGCAACGGTATGTTCGGTGCGCTTTTGCGCAGTCCCGAGCGAGTCCGACGACCTGCCGACAGCGCATCCGGTTCGACCGATCCGGATGCCAGACGTCCGGGCCTCGCGGATGGGCCGGTGGACGCCGTACGCAGCGCTGCCCCGCCCCGGGCCCGGCCTGCCCGGCCGCCCCACTCCCCCGCCGGCCCCGAGCCGAGCGAGGGAGAGCACCGCGTGACCATCGCGCCAGCCGATCCGGCCTCAGTCGCCCTGTCCGAAGCGACCGTGTCCGAGGCGGCCGAGTCCGGGGGAACCGCACACGACGGACCCGGTACCGCACACGACGAGCCCGGGACCGCGCTGCTGCGGACCCTGACCGCCCTCACCGTCGACCTGCCCGACACCGACCCCGGCCGGGTGGCCGCCGCCGCGCTGCGCGGGCGCAGCGCCCGGGCGGACGAGGCCGAACTGCGGGCGCTGGCGACCGAGGCCGCCGCAGGGCTGATCTCCGAGGACCCCGCCTACTCCCGGCTCGCCGCCCGGCTGCTGACCCGCGCCATCGCGGACGAGGCGGCGGGGCAGGGCGCGGTCTCCTTCTCCGCGTCCGTCGCCGTCGGCCACCGCGAGGGCCTGATCGCGGACCGCACCGCCGCGTTCGTCCGGGCGCACGCCGCCACCCTGGACGCGCTGGTCGAACGCTCCCTCGCCGACGGCGCCGACGACCGGTTCGGCTACTTCGGGCTGCGCACCCTGCACAGCCGCTACCTGCTGCGCCACCCGCACACCCGTCAGGTCGTGGAGACCCCGCAGCACTTCATGCTGCGGGTGGCGTCCGGGCTCGCCGAGGACGACTCCCCGCGTGCCGTGGACGAGGTCGCGGCACTGTACGGACTGATGAGCCGGCTCGACTACCTCCCCTCCTCCCCCACGCTGTTCAACTCCGGTACCCGGCACCCGCAGATGTCGTCCTGCTATCTGCTGGATTCCCCGCTCGACGAGCTCGACTCGATCTACGACCGCTACCACCAGGTGGCGCGCCTCTCCAAGCACGCGGGCGGCATCGGTCTGCCGTACTCCCGCATCCGGGCCCGCGGTTCGCTGATCCGGGGCACCAACGGGCACTCGAACGGGATCGTGCCGTTCCTGAAGACGCTCGACGCCTCCGTCGCGGCGGTCAACCAGGGCGGCCGTCGCAAGGGCGCGGCCGCCGTCTACCTGGAGACCTGGCACGCGGACATCGAGGAGTTCCTGGAGCTGCGCGACAACACCGGTGAGGACGCCCGCCGTACGCACAACCTGAACCTCGCGCACTGGATCCCCGACGAGTTCATGCGCCGGGTCGACGCGGACGGCGAGTGGTCGCTGTTCTCCCCGTCCGACGTGCCCGGGCTGGTCGACCTGTGGGGCGAGGAGTTCGACGACGCGTACCGGGCCGCCGAGGCGAAGGGGCTGGCCCGCAAGACGCTGCCGGCCCGGGAGCTGTACGGGCGGATGATGCGCACCCTCGCGCAGACCGGCCAGGGCTGGATGACGTTCAAGGACGCCGCCAACCGGACCGCGAACCAGACCGCCGAGCCGGGCCGTGTCGTCCACTCGTCGAACCTGTGCACCGAGATCCTGGAGGTCACCGACGACGGCGAGACGGCCGTCTGCAACCTGGGCTCGGTCAACCTCGGCGCATTCGTCACGGGCGGGGACATCGACTGGGAGCGGCTGGACGCCACCGTCCGCACCGCCGTGACCTTCCTCGACCGGGTCGTCGACATCAACTTCTACCCGACCGAGCAGGCCGCCCGCTCCAACGCCAAGTGGCGCCCGGTGGGCCTGGGCGCCATGGGCCTCCAGGACGTCTTCTTCCAGCTGCGGCTGCCGTTCGACTCCGCCGAGGCGCGTGCGCTGTCCACGCGGATCTCCGAGCGGATCATGCTGGCCGCGTACGAAGCGTCCTGCGACCTCGCGGAACGGTCGGGTCCGCTGCCCGCCTGGGAGCAGACGCGGGCCGCGCGCGGCGTGCTGCACCCCGACCACTACGCCACCGAGCCGAACTGGCCGGAGCGCTGGGAGGCGCTGCGCGCCCGGGTCGCGAGGACCGGCATGCGCAACTCGCTGCTGCTCGCCATCGCGCCGACGGCGACGATCGCCTCGATCGCGGGCGTGTACGAGTGCATCGAGCCGCAGGTCTCCAACCTCTTCAAGCGCGAGACGCTCAGCGGTGAGTTCCTCCAGGTCAACGCGTACCTGGTGGACGACCTGAAGCAACTGGGCGTGTGGGACGCGCGGACCCGCGAGGCGCTGCGCGAGGCGAGCGGCTCGGTACAGGGCTTCGCCTGGATCCCCGAGGACGTGCGGACGCTGTACCGCACCGCGTGGGAGATCGCGCAGCGCGGCCTGATCGACATGGCTGCGGCCCGTACCCCGTTCCTCGACCAGAGCCAGTCGCTGAACCTCTTCATGGAGACGCCGACCATCGGCAAGCTCTCCTCGATGTACGCGTACGCCTGGAAGAAGGGGCTGAAGACGACGTACTACCTGCGTTCGCGCCCCGCCACCCGGATCGCCCGCGCCGCCTCCGGCGGTACCGCGGCGAACGCCCCCGTTCCCGTCCCCGCCCAGCAGGCTCCGGTCCTCGACGCGGACGCGATCGCCTGCTCCCTGGAAAACCCCGAGTCCTGCGAGGCCTGCCAGTAATGACCGACACCAACTCCGAGAAGAACCTGCTCGACCCGGGCTTCGAACTGACCCTGCGCCCCATGCGCTACCCGGACTTCTACGAGCGCTACCGGGACGCGATCAAGAACACCTGGACCGTCGAGGAGGTCGACCTCCACTCGGACGTCGCCGACCTCGCGAAGCTCTCGCCGGGCGAGCAGCACATGATCGGCCGGCTGGTCGCGTTCTTCGCGACGGGCGACTCGATCGTCGCGAACAACCTCGTCCTCACGCTCTACAAGCACATCAACTCCCCCGAGGCGCGGCTGTACCTGAGCCGTCAGCTGTTCGAGGAGGCCGTGCACGTCCAGTTCTATCTGACGCTGCTGGACACCTACCTGCCCGACCCGGACGACCGGGCGGCGGCGTTCGCGGCGGTCGAGAACATCCCGTCCATCCGTGAGAAGGCCGAGTTCTGCTTCAAGTGGATGGCCGCCCTGGACGGGCAAGGAGGGGTGGAGAAGATCGACCGGCTGGAGACGAAGGCTGACCGCCGCCGCTTCCTGCTGAACCTGATCTGCTTCGCGGCGTGCATCGAGGGCCTGTTCTTCTACGGCGCGTTCGCGTACGTCTACTGGTTCCGTTCGCGGGGACTGCTGCACGGTCTCGCCACGGGCACCAACTGGGTGTTCCGTGACGAGACGATGCACATGAGCTTCGCGTTCGACGTCGTGGACACCGTCCGCAAGGAGGAGCCGGACCTCTTCGACGACGAGCTCCAGCAGCAGGTGACCGACATGCTGAAGGAGGCCGTGGCGGCGGAGCTGCAGTTCGGCCGCGACCTGTGCGGTGACGGCCTGCCTGGCATGAACACGGAGTCCATGCGGCAGTACCTGGAGTGCGTGGCCGACCAGCGCCTCGCCCGCCTCGGCTTCCCGACGGTCTACGGCTCCGAGAACCCGTTCTCGTTCATGGAGCTCCAGGGCGTGCAGGAGCTGACGAACTTCTTCGAGCGCCGGCCGTCCGCGTACCAGGTGGCGGTGGAGGGCTCGGTCGACCTCGACGAGGACTTCTGACCTAGACCCGGGCCCAGCTTCTGAGGTGGGGACGCCGCGCGGCCGTGACGGGCCGCGCGGCGTCCGCCGTTCCCGGCGGCGCCTCCGCGCGTTCCCGTTCCGCCTCCCGCAGCTCGCGGTCGATGCGGCGTTCCCGGGCGAGTCCGGCCAGGGTGGGCAGCAGGAAGAGAACGATAAGAGCGGAAATGCCAAGGATGTCCAGGAGCGTGTTCATGGTTCCACTCTCGTCCGCGCGCCCACCCTCCGGCAGTGGCAGGACTGCCACGCACCATCGATTTGCTGCCACACTGGTGGGATGCTGAACAACGTCGCCGCTCTGCTGCTCGACGAGGTCCACCCCTTCGAACTGGGGGTGCTGTGCGAGGTCTTCGGCCTCGACCGCAGTGCCGAGGGCCTGCCGGTCCACGATTTCGCCGTGGTGTCCGCCGAGGGCCCGGCGCTGCGGACGCACGCCGGGTTCACGATCGGCACCCCGTACGGTCTCGACCGGCTGGAGGAGGCGGACCTCATCGCCGTGCCGGCCTCCGGCGACTCCGGCGGCCGGGACTACCCCGAGGAGGTCCTCGACGCCCTGCGCCGGGCCGTGGACCGGGGCGCGCGGGTGCTGAGCGTCTGTTCCGGCGCGTTCGTCCTCGGTGCGGCCGGGCTGCTGGACGGCCGCCGCTGCACCACCCACTGGCGCCACACCGACCAGCTGGCCCGGCGCTTTCCACGCGCCGTCGTCGAGCCCGACGTGCTGTACGTGGACGACGGCCCGGTCGTCACCTCGGCGGGCACGGCGGCCGGGATCGACGCCTGCCTGCACCTGGTCCGGCAGGCGTACGGCTCCGACACCGCCAACGCGATCGCCCGCCGCATGGTGGTGCCGCCCCACCGGGACGGCGGCCAGGCGCAGTACATAGAGCGGCCGTTGCCGCGCACCCGCTGCGACACGGTCGGGGAGACGCTGGTGTGGATGGAGCGCCACCTCGACCAGGAGATGACGGTCGACCAGCTGGCGGCGCAGGCGCACATGTCACCGCGCACCTTCGCCCGCCGCTTCCAGCAGGAGACCGGCACGACGCCGTACCGCTGGCTGCTGCGTCAGCGGGTACTGCTGGCCCAGCACCTGCTGGAGACGTCCGACGAGACGGTGGACACGATCGCCGGGCGCACCGGCTTCGGGACGGCGGCGGCGCTGCGCCATCAGTTCGTCCGGTCGCTGGGCACCACCCCGCACGCCTATCGCCGCACCTTCCGCGGCTCGGCCGCCCGCTCCGGGACGGCCGCCTGACCCGGGACGGCCGTCGGTCGCGCTCCGGGCCGGACGCCCCGGCGGGCGCCCGGGCCGGGGCCGGGGTCAGACGCCGCAGTTCGGGGCCGACCAGTAGTGGCTGGGGCCCTGGTTGACGTGGATGTGGTCGCCGTGGCCCGGGTAGCCCGGGCCGAGGATCCCGTTGAAGCCGTGGTTGCGGGCCTGCTTGGCGAGGGTGCACAGGGAGTGCGGGCCCGCGCCGAGATCTGCCGCGTCCCCGTACATGTGACGGCTGTTGGCGGCGCCGCCGACCGCGCTGTTGCAGGTCTGGGACCGGAAGCCGCTGGTGACCCGGATCGACTGGTCTCCGAGCGCGTGCCGCAGCGCCTCCAGCTTCCACATGGTGCTCAGCGCGTTCGCCTTCGCCGTGCCCGCCGCCACGGCACCGCCCGCCCAGGTGCTGTTGCACTGGTTGAGTTCGGCGTACGTGAAGTGGGCCGGGGTGCAGTCGTTGCCCTGCAGCTCGTAGATCTTGGCCTGGGTGGCCGGGCCCGCGATGCCGTCGGCCGCCAGGCCGTAAGCGGCCTGGAAGCGCTTGACGGCGGCGGTGGTCGCCGGGCCGTAGGAGCCGTCGATGGCGAGTACGGAGTTGTACCCGGGGTAGCCGGCCACCCGGATCTGGAGCTGGACGACGTCGTTGCCGGTGGCGCCCGGGGACAGCGTGCGGGTCCAGGTGTAGCAGCCGTCCGCCTGCGCGGTGCCCGCGGTGACCACGGCCCCACTCCACGCGAAAGCCATGGTCATGACAAAACCGAGCAGGAGTCGTGCGGTGCGTCTGAGCATGAAGGGCTCCCTGTCGCTGCGAAGGCGTGATGAGGATGTGGTCAGAGAGCCTGTCGGAGGAGTCGACGCGCGTCAACCACCCTTGGATGACAGGAAGTTGACGACCCGGTGAGCGCGGAACGCGGTGGGCCCGGTTCCTCCGTGAGCGGGAGGAACCGGGCCCACCGGTGGACCGTGATCAGCGCTCTCAGTCGTTCGGCACGGTCTCGTAGCGCGGCGTGCCCTCCGCCATCTGCCGCAGCGCGTCCTTGCGGTCGCGCTTGGACAGCCGGTCGATGTACAGGTATCCGTACAGGTGGTCCGTCTCGTGCTGCAGGCAACGGGCGAAGTAGCCGGTGCCCCGCACCTTGATCGGGTTGCCCTCGGCGTCCTGTCCCCGGACCACCGCGTAGTCCGGGCGGGCCAGCGGGGCGTACGCCGTGGGCACGGAGAGGCAGCCCTCGTTGGAATCGTCCAGCACCCGGTCCTCGGGCGCCAGCTCCTCCAGCACGGGGTTGCAGACGGCGCCCACGTGCCGCACGCCCTCGTCGTCGGGGCAGTCGTAGACGAAGACCTTCAGGTCGACGCCGATCTGGTTGGCGGCCAGGCCCACGCCCTCCGCGGTCCGCTGGCTGGCGAACATGTCGTCGATCAGCCGGGCCAGGTCGTCGTCGAACTCGGTGACGTCCTTGCACTCCTTGTGCAGCACCGGGTTGCCCACGACCGTGATCGGACGGGAGGTGCCGCGCTCGCGATGCGCCGTCTCACGCTCCTCGCAGTCCTCGGTGTCGACGACGAATTCCTCGTCGTCGGCGCTGATCCGCTCGTCCGTCTCCTGCTGCGCCATGTCCGCCGTACGCCTTCCTCAAAAACCTGAAACCCGGGCATCCGAAACCATCCGTGGCGTCCGGGCCCCGAGCACCCGGGCACCGCGACGGTGCCCGTACAGCCTACGGGCACCGGTCAGCAGACTTCTTCGAGATCCCGCCACTCGCGGCTGTCCGGGCTGTCCGCGACCCAGCCGTCCAGCAGCCCGCGCACCAGCCCGGCCGGGGCGGCTATCCCGCACTCCCGCTCCGGCACCCACAGCTCACCGGCCGTGCGGTGCCCCAGCGGGCCCGGGTGCCCCGGCTCGCTGTGGTCGTGCGGGTCCAGGTGGTCGCCGTCGCCCTCGTCGCTCTCCATCCGGCTCTCGGAACAGGCCCGGCACAGCAGGCGCACGGACGACGACCAGTCCTCCGCGGCGAACCCGGCGTCGGACGCCAGCCGCTCCAGCGCGTCCCGGTCCGCCTCCGTGGCCGCCTCCAGCAGCACCACCCAGGTGGGAACGGGCGACGGCGCCCACAGCTCGATCTCGTCGAAGACCGGATACGCGGGCCCGGCGGCGGTCACCCGCTCCCCGTTCGGCACACCGTCGTGGAGGACGACCTCGCCCCAGCGGCGGCCGGACGACGGCAGCGGGATGGAGAGCACCTCCATCCTGGCCGGATCGAGCCTGCGCCCCCACACCACCTCGGCCTCGCCCTCCGGCGACAGCCGTACCGCGGCGCTGCCCAGCTCCATGCCGACGGGCTCGCTGCCCGCCGCCGACGTGTGCTGGCCGGCACCCGGCACCTTCAGGCCGTACGCCTGCCAGGCGCGGCGGGCCAGCGGCCAGTCCTGGAGCGCGGTGGCGGCGATCCCGACGTTCCACCAGTCGGGAGCGCCGGAGTCCTTGTCGAGCAGCGCGACGGCCCGCAGACCGGCGGCCCTCGCCTGTTCCCAGTCGTGCCGGAACTTGTGCAGCAGTGCCAGGTTGAACCACGACTCCGAGAGCCAGGGCTCCAGGTCCGCCGCGCGTGTCAGCAGCGCGCCCGCGTCCTCGTACCGGCCGTCGCCGATCAGCGTGAACGCGCGGTCCGTGGCCTGCCGCCAAGAGGCGGAGGGCCGATGCCGTACCTTCCCGAAGATCCTCACGATTCCCGCCCGTCCCGAGTGAGAGCACGCCCTCGTTTTCCGCTCCCTCTTCGCATCCAACCATGCCGGGCCGGACGCCCGCTCATTACCCATGGGTTACCCGGACGGGACGGGAACCAGACCGCCCCGGGCCAGAACACGGGCCAGCGATTCCACGACCTCGGGCTGGTAGTCGTGCCCGGTACCGAGCCTGAGTTGTTCCAGCGCGCCGAGCGGCCCGATGAGACCTTCCCCGGACAGGTCGTCGTATGCGTTGACCGCCCGGACGATCCTGGCGGACAACGGCTGCTCGCGGTAGGGGTCGGCCTGCCGTTCCACCACGACCGCCACCTCTCCGTCCACGCCGGTCTGCCGGACGACCGCCCCGCCGAGCAGCGCGATGCGGTGCTGCTCGGCGGCGGGCAGGGTGGCGGTGGCCCCGTCCGGGACCGGATCGACGAGCGAGAGCTGGCCGATGTCGTGCATCAGTGCCGCGTACTCCAGCACCAGCAGCCGGTTCCCGGACAGGCCCAGCTCGCGGCCGACGGCGACGGAGAGCTCCGCGACCCTGCGGGCATGCCCCGGCCGGGTGTGTCCGGCGATCTCGGTGGAGCGGGCGAGCGAGGTGATCGTCTGCCGGTAGGTGGTGCGCACCGCGACGAACCTGCGGAACGCGACCTGGGTCAGCAGCAGCGGCACACACAGCACGGGCAGCGCCCACAGCCCGGCGACCGCGACCCCGAGGGCCATCACGACACCGGTCGCGCAGACCGCCGAGCCGATGCCGACGAGCCCCCGGAGCTCGTCGCGGAGCAGCGGCCCGTACGGGGCGGGAGCGCCGACCGCGCCCCGGCGGCCGTACGGGACGGACCGCGAGCGCGCCAGCAGGGCGGCGAGCACGGCGTCGCACAGCCCGGTCAGGACGAGGAGCAGCAGCGGGAGGAGCACGTGGTAGGGCCCCTCGCCGAACCGGCCCGCCGCGTGCGCCGAGCCGTGCAGCGGCTGGAAGCACACGGCGGCGAAGGCGACGGTCAGGACGCGGCGGGCGACCCGGTCGGGCGTCGGCGCACTGCCGCGCGCCAGATGCGGCACGCAGGCGACGAGCTGCGCCGCGAGGAGCACGGCGATCACCTGGAGGACGTCGTGCCCGGCCGGTTCGCCGCCGACCCGGCCGAGGAGGGCGTACGCCAGCGCGCCGGCGGCCCCGAGCGGTGCGGGCTCGCGCTCGCCGGGCAGCGCGCCCCAGCGGGCCAGCTCACCGACGGCGATCAGCAGCCCGAAGGCGAGAGCCGTGCCGGGGTCGTGGACTCCGGCCCAGAGCGTGTGGCCGAGGCCGCCGAGGGCCAGGAGCCCGGCGGCGGCGCGGACGGCGAGCACGGCGGGCGGCACCGCGCCGGGCCGGGCGCGGGTCCGGACTCGGGCGCGGATCACCGCGTACGGTCCGCGGTCCGTGGCGGACCGGGGACGGCGGGTGCCGCCCCGTGGGACGCACCGGGCCGTTCCGGCGCACGCGGCCCGTCCGGCCCGTGTCGCGCGTCCGTTCCGTGCCTCGGGGAGGGCGGAAGCGGCGTTCCGGCGTCGACCGTGCCGGGGGCCTCCGCCCCGGCACTCCGGGGCCGCGGAACGGTCTCGTCCGCCGTCACCGCCGGGGTCCCCGGCCAGCCGTGCCGGTCCAGGGCGCGCACCAGCGCCCGCACCATCCGCGGGTCGAACTGCGTGCCCGCGCACCGCTTCAGTTCCGCGAGCGCCGCGTGCACCGGCCGTCCGCGCCGGTAGGACCTGGTCGACGTCATCGCGTCGAAGGCGTCGGCCACCGCGACGACCCGGGCGAACTCGGGGATCTCCCGCCCGCTGAGACCGTACGGATATCCGCTGCCGTCCAGCCGTTCGTGGTGGTGCAGGATCGCGGCCCGCGCCTCGTCGAGGAAGCCGATCCCCCGGACGATCTCGTGCCCGTACTCCGGATGCAGTTCGATCACCCGCCGCTCCTGCGGGGTGAGCGGTCCGTCCTTGCGGAGCACCCGGGTCGGCACACCGAGCTTGCCGACGTCGTGCAGGATGCCGGCGAACCGCAGGACCTCCAGGCGGCCCCGGTCCATGCCCAGTTCGCGGGCGATGAGGACGGACGCGTGGCCCACCCGTTCGCTGTGGCCCCGGGTGTAGGTGTCCTTGATGTCGACGGCCTGCACCAGGGCCCGGATGGTGGCGCGGTGGGCGGCGTGCTCACGGTGGGACTGGGCGAAGACCCAGCACGAGATGTACATCGGCAGCAGCACGATGAGGGCGGAGGGCGGTCCGTACGGGCCGCGCCACAGCACGGCCATCATCAGCCCGGCGAGCCCGTGCACCAGGTGCGGCCCCAGCGCGCGGGACAGCAGTCCGTTCCAGGCGCGCCGGACCGGCACCCGTTCGGCCACGGCCAGGATCGAACCGTCCAGCGCGGTCAGCACGAGGCTGAAGACCAGGGCGGCGGCGCAGGCCGGCACCAGGGCGTACGGGAAGTCGGGGAGCCGGTCGCCACCGGCTGCGGTGCCGCCGAGCGCGGCCCGGCCGCCGAGCAGGACGTGGACGGTCGAGGCCACCCAGACCGTGACGGCGAGCTGCGCGGCCCGCCAGACGCGCCGGGCCGTGGCGGGCGGATCCTCCGCCCGGCCGGCCAGCGAGCCGGGGACGGCGACCAGGGCCGCCGCGGCGGGTGGCAGCAGAAAAGCTCCTGCCAGCAGCAACGGGAAGAACGACCCGGCGCTGATCGGCACAGAGCCCAGGAGCGGCCAGCGCCCCGGTAGTTCACAGACGAGATAGAGGCCGGTGAGCAGTCCGAGGGTGACCCACGGTGTCCCGGCCCCCGGCCGCAACGCGGGAAGCCCGCACGTCAGGGCGACGGCCGCGGCCGTCCCGATGCAGGCGCGTGTCGTCCCGCGTGTGGCTTCCACCCGCCCCGCCGCCCCTCAGCTCCATCGATGGAGGCGTCACGCTAGCGAGTCGCGCGTCCTGCCGAGCGGCAACGAAGTCGATTAGCACATTCGGGTGAGGCTGTTCGGGCCGACGATCGTTCGGGCCTCAGGAGCGGCCGGACGTCATTCCTTGGCGGCGGTCGGCCGGTCGGTCCCCGGGGACGTCACGTCCTGCTCCGGGACCACCTGGCCCGAGCGGATCAGCTCGATCCGGCCCATCACCTTGGACCGCAGGTCGCTCGGTACGTCGTCCTGGCCGCAGCAGCGCTTCACCAGCTTCTTCACCGCCTGCTCCAGGCCGTACTTCTCCAGGCACGGGGAGCACTCCTCGAAGTGCACCTCGAACTTGGTGCAGTCGCTGTCGGGCATCTCGTGATCGAGGAACTCGTAGAGATGGTCGAGGACCTCCGAGCAGTCCGTCTCATGCGGCTCTCCGCAGCTCATGAGCCCGAGCCTTTCCGATCGTCCGACCCTCCGGCACCGGCCGGGACGAGCCCGCGCTCACGGGCGTAGTCCTCCAGCATCCCGCGCAACTGGCGGCGGCCCCGGTGCAGTCGGGACATCACCGTACCGATGGGAGTCCCCATGATGTCCGCGATCTCCTTGTAGGCAAAGCCCTCGACATCGGCGAGATACACGGCGATGCGGAACTCTTCGGGAATCGCCTGGAGAGCGGCCTTCACGTCGGAGTCCGGCAGGTGGTCGAGCGCCTGCGACTCCGCGGAGCGCAGCCCCGTCGACATGTGCGACTCGGCGCGCGCCAGCTGCCAGTCCTCGATCTCCTCGGCGGCGCTGCGCTGGGGTTCGCGCTGCTTCTTGCGGTACGAGTTGATGAACGTGTTGGTGAGGATGCGGTACATCCACGCCTTGAGGTTGGTGCCCTCACGGAACTGGTGGAAGGATCCGTACGCCTTGGCGTACGTCTCCTGGACCAGGTCCTCGGCGTCCGCGGGGTTGCGCGTCATGCGCAGCGCGGCCGAGTACATCTGGTCGAGGTAACCGAGAGCGTCCCGCTCGAAGCGCGCGTTGCGCTCGGCGGCCGTCTCCGGCGCGCGGCCGTCGTCGGTACCTGTGTCGGTCCCAGTGACCGGACCCACCTCCTCCAACGCTGGGGCGGAGCCGAAACCGGACCCGCTCGAATCGGAGAATAGTCGACCCTGCCCCGGGACGGGCTGTCGTTCCGAGCCGCCCAGCGTGCGTTCCGGAGCGGTATTCGCCGCGTGCAGAACCGTCCACTCCAGGTCAGCGGCGTTCGAGCGACGTGGGCAGATGGTCGAACCCATGCGACGGACTCCCTCTCCACAAACGACGTTGATGTACCGATGTCACCGACAACAGCCGCCCCTGGCTCAACATTCCCGGGTTCTCACGGGGCGGGCCGAATGTCCGCGCGGGGCCGGCCCCCTCACCTCGGAAAGTCCGGATTGGGATGAATGTCATACGAGGCGGGTCAGCCAGGCGGTCACGGCGTCGGTCAGGATCCCCATCGCCCGGTCCTCGGTCAGGCCGGACTTCTTCGGTACGGCGAACCCGTGGTCGCCGTACGGCACCTCGGTGATCCCGTACTCCCCCGGCGGGAACTCGCCGGGCCGACCGAACGGGTCGTTGCCGCCCTGCACGACGAGCGTGGGCACACCGGCCCCGAGGAGCTCGTCCGCGCGGGACTTCTCCGGCTTCCCGATGGGGTCTCCCCTGCTCGAACGGAGCTGAGAGCTTGGGGAAGGGTGCAGCGGGAAGGCGAGTGCGAGGACGGCACGGGCGCCGAGTTCCGTCGCCGTCCGGCAGGCGACCCGGGCCCCGGCGCTGCGACCGCCCGCGACGACGGGCAGGCCGGGCGCGGTGAGCGCCGGCCACACACCCCGCCATCCGGTGTCCAGGGTCCTGGGGGCGGGCGCGACCTTCTTCCCGGCGACCCTCCAGGGCTGTTCCACGAGCGCGACGCTCACTCCGTGCGCGGGGAGCGCGGCCCCCAGGGCACACAGGTCACGGCTCTCGATGCCGCCGCCCGCCCCGTGGCCGACGGCGAGCACCAGCCGGGGCTCGCGCGCGGGCAGCCAGGTGATCCGGGCCGGCCCGGCGTCCGTGTCGACCGTCTCGACCCTGCGTTCCGTCTCCGTGGCACTCACGGTTCCCATCCTGCCCCGTCCGGGCGGGGCGTCGCTCCCGGCCCGCACGGGACCGGTCGCGCGCCGGCGCGGGTCGGTGGGGACCGGTCGGGAACCGTCCCGGAACGAACACACCGGAAGGCGGACCGTCATCTCTCGAAAGGCGGCCCCGCCAGGAGCACCCGGGAAGGCGGACCGTCATGAGCGCCAACGGAACGCGGCCCCGCCGAGGAACGCCCCGGAAGGGGGCCTCAGAAGAGCGTGCCCAGCTCCGGGCCGGCCAGCTCCTCCAGCAGCTCGGGGCCGTTGTTGCGTACGTTGCTGACGGCCGTGGCCACCGGATAGGCGCGCATCAGCCCGCCCGGCGGCGGCGCCAACAGCGCCCGCAGCTCCTCGACGTCCGTGCGCGACGGGTCGAGCCAGGCGTCCCACCGGTCCGGCGTCAGCATCAGCGGCATCCGGGGGTGGATCTCGGCGAGTGTGGCCGGGCCCTCCGCGGGGGCGACGGCGAGCGGTGCGGTCTCCGCCTCGATCGTGATCACCGTGCAGGTCGCCCACCAGGCCATCGGGTGATCGTCCGGCAGGGTGCGGTCGCGCCAGAACTCGTACAGCCCGGCCATCGCGAAGACCGATCCGTCGGCGGGCGTCACGAAGTAGGGCTGCTTGCGCGGCCGCTTCTTCCTCCCCTTCTCCTCCAGCTGCCGTTCCTCCGAGCCGGTGACCCATTCGTAATAGCCGTCGGCGGGCAGGATGCAGCGCCGGGAGACGAAGGGGCGGCGGAAGGACGGCTTCTCGTGGACGGTCTCCGCCCGGGCGTTGATCATGCGCGCCGCCCCCTCGGGGGACTTCGCCCACGACGGCACGAGTCCCCACTTCAAAACCCGCAACTGGCGAACCGGACGCCGGTCGGCGGCGTCTTTGAGAGGACGCTCCAATATGACGTGGACCTCCTTGGTCGGCGCCACGTTCCAGTCGGGCACCAGGGTCTCCTCCGGTTCCCACTTCTCGACGTGGAAGAGTCCGGCCAGATCCTCGGGCCGCCGGCTCGCCGCATACCGTCCGCACATGAGTGCCAGACTGCCACGACCGTCCCGGCGACAGGACGCCGATACCGCAAGCCGCTACCAGGAGGAGCCGCCCTCACCATGGACAGCACCGATCCGGGAAACCTGTGGGACCGCCTCCTCGGCACCCAGCCCGTGCCCGAACTGTGGCTCGTGGTGGTGACCGGGACGCTCGCGCTGATCGCCGTCGTACCGAATCCGCTCTGGCGGCTGAGCCGCAACGCGATCACGATCGCGCACGAGGGCGGTCACGGGCTGGTGGCGCTGCTCACCGGACGGCAGCTGTCCGGGATACGGCTGCACTCGGACACCAGCGGGCTGACGGTCAGCCGCGGCAGACCGACCGGCATGGGGATGATCCTGACCGCCGCGGCCGGGTACACCGCCCCGCCGCTGCTGGGCCTCGGCGGGGCCTGGCTGCTGACCGACGGCAGGATCACGCTGCTGCTATGGCTGACCACCGCGCTGCTCGCGGCGATGCTGGTGATGATCCGCAACGTGTACGGGGCGCTGGCCGTGATCTCCACGGGGGCGGCGTTCCTGCTGGTCTCCTGGCTGGCCCCGCCCGCCGTGCAGTCGCTGTTCGCGTACGGCGCGGTCTGGTTCCTGCTGCTCGGCGGGGTGCGCCCCGCCTTCGAGCTCCAGGCGAAGCGGCGGCACGGCGGTGCGCCCGACTCGGACGCGGACCAGTTGTCGCGGCTGACGGACGTGCCGGCCGCGCTCTGGCTGTTCCTGTTCCACGCGGTGTCGCTCTGCTCACTGATCGGCGGGGGCCGTCGGCTGCTCGGACTGTGAGCCGGCGCGCGACGACGGCGCCCGGCCGGTGCGCGGCGGCATCCGGCGCCCGGCGGCATCCGCACGAAGGGGTGATGCCCGGCGCGGTGCGCGTCGGCGCCCGGTTGACGCCCGGAGGCACCCGGCACGACGCCATCGTGCCCGGTTGGCGCCCGGTTGGCGTCCACCACGGTTTGATTGCGCGCCGGTTTCGGACCGTTTGATCGAGATTCCGGTTTGCGGTGAACCACTAAAGTGAGGTTCATGACCGAAATCCCCGTGCACCCCGACCTCTGGCCCGCCCCGCATGCGAGCGGAGCCGTCGACGCGACCGTCACCGTGCCCGGTTCGAAATCGGTCACCAATCGCGCGCTCGTCCTGGCATCTCTCGCCGCCGAGCCGGGCTGGCTGCGCCGCCCGCTGCGTTCCCGCGACACCCTGCTGATGGCCGAGGCGCTGCGCGCCATGGGCGTCGGCATCGAGGAGACGGTCTCGTCGAGCTCCTCCGCCACGGGCGCCCCGGACGCCTCCGGCGAGGCCTGGCGGGTCATCCCGGCCGGTCTGCACGGCCCCGCCACGGTCGACGTCGGCAACGCCGGCACGGTCATGCGCTTCCTGCCGCCGGTCGCGGCCCTGGCCGACGGCCCGATCCGCTTCGACGGCGACCCCCGCTCCTACGAGCGCCCGTTGAACGGTGTGATCGACGCGCTGCGCGTGCTCGGCGCCCGGATCGACGACGACGGGCGCGGCTCGCTGCCGATGACCGTGCACGGCGGCGGCGCGCTGGACGGCGGGGCGGTGGAGATCGACGCCTCCTCGTCCTCCCAGTTCGTCTCGGCGCTGCTGCTGTCGGCGCCGCGCTTCAACCAGGGGGTGGAGGTGCGTCACACCGGCGCCCGGCTCCCCTCCATGCCGCACATCCGGATGACCGTCGACATGCTGCGGGCCGTCGGCGCCCAGGTCGACGAGCCGGAGACGGGCGGCGAGCCGAACGTCTGGCGGGTCTCCCACTCCGCGCTGCTCGGCCGCGACCTGACCATCGAGCCCGACCTCTCCAACGCACAGCCGTTCCTCGCCGCCGCACTGGTCACCGGCGGCCGGGTCACCATCCCCGACTGGCCCGAGCACACCACGCAGCCGGGTGACGCGCTGCGCGAGATCTTCACCGCGATGGGCGGCAGCTGCGAGCTGACCGAGCGCGGCCTCACGTTCACCGGCTCGGGCCGGGTCCACGGCATCGACGTCGACCTCGGCGAGGTCGGGGAGCTCACCCCGGGTATCGCGGCGGTCGCCGCCCTGGCCGACGGCCCGTCCACGCTGAGCGGCGTCGCCCACCTGCGGCTGCACGAGACGGACCGGCTGGCCGCACTCACCAAGGAGATCAACGAACTCGGCGGCGACGTCACCGAGACCGCCGACGGGCTCCACATCCGCCCGCGCCCGCTGCGCGGCGGCGTCTTCCACACGTACGACGACCACCGGATGGCGACGGCGGGCGCGGTCATCGGCCTCGCCGTCCCCGGAGTGGAGATCGAGAACGTGGCGACGACCGCCAAGACCCTGCCGGACTTCCCGCGGATGTGGACCGGAATGCTCGGGGCCTGAGACATGCGCCGCTACGGCAAGAACCCCGACGAGGACGACGTCCGGATCCGCCCCAACCGCAAGGGCAACCGGCCCCGTACCAACATCCGCCCCAAGCACGAGGACGCCGAGGAGGGGATGGTCCTCACCGTCGACCGGGGCCGCCTCACCTGTCTCGTCGACGGCCGTACGGTCGTCGCGATGAAAGCCCGCGAGCTGGGCCGGAAGGCGGCCGTGGTGGGCGACCGGGTCTCCCTCGTCGGCGACCTGTCCGGCGAGAAGGACACGCTCGCCCGCATCGTCCGCATCGGCGAGCGCCGCTCGGTGCTGCGCCGCACCGCGGACGACGACGACCCCTTCGAGCGGGTGGTCGTCGCCAACGCGGACCAGCTGGCGATCGTCACGGCGCTGGCCGATCCGGAACCCCGTCCGCGCATGATCGACCGCTGTCTGGTCGCCGCGTACGACGGCGGGCTGTCCCCGCTCCTCGTGCTCACCAAGTCCGATCTCGCCCCGCCCGACAAGCTGTTGGAGGCGTACACACCGCTGGGCGTCCCGTTCGTCGTCACCAGCCGCGAGGAGCTGGAGAGCGGCGAGGCCGCCGAGCGGGTGCGCGAGCAGCTGGCCGACCGGATCACCGCCTTCGTCGGGCACTCCGGTGTCGGGAAGACGACGCTGGTCAACGCGCTCGTGCCGGAGGACCGCCGACGTACCACCGGAGTCGTCAACGCGGTCACCGGCCGCGGTCGGCACACCACCACGTCCGCGCTGGCGCTGCCGCTGTCCGGCCGCCTGGGCTGGGTGATCGACACCCCCGGCGTGCGGTCCTTCGGGCTCAACCACATCGACCCGTCCCGGGTGATCCACGCGTTCCCCGACCTGGAGCCCGGCACCGAGGACTGCCCCCGCGGCTGCACCCACGACGGCAACCAGCCGGAATGCGCTCTGGACGCCTGGGTGGCGGACGGGCACGCGGACCCGGCGCGCCTGGACTCGCTGCGGCGGCTGCTGTCCACCCGGGAGCGGCGCGAGGGCGACTGATCCGCGCCCGTCCGCGCGGTGGCCCGCGGCCTTCGCGACCGGCCGCACGCGTGTACGACCGGCCGGAGGTGGTGACGACCGGCCGAGCAGGTGCACGACCGGCCCGGCACGTTTGTGATCGCTCCGGTACGTTTGCGATCTAACGAGACTGGTAAGTGCATAATCACACTCAAGTGGCAAGCCGGTCACCGACGTGGGAGGGCACTGACGATGGCGTGGCTGCTGGTCGTGGTCGCGGGACTTCTGGAGACCGGCTTCGCCGTCTGCCTGAAGCTGTCGCACGGTTTCACCCGGCTCTGGCCGACCATCGCGTTCGCCGCCTTCGCCCTCGGCAGCTTCGGGCTGCTGACGTTGTCGCTGAAGAAGCTCGACGTGGGCCCCGCGTACGCCGTGTGGACCGGCATCGGGGCCGCGGGCACCGCGATCTACGGCATGGTCTTCCTCGACGACGTGGTCTCCACCCTCAAGCTGGTCTCGATCTCGCTGGTGATCATCGGGGTCATCGGACTCCAGCTCTCCGGTTCGTCCCACTGATCCGGACCGCCCCGGGGCGCGCCCGCGCCGCCGACGTGCCCCGGGAAACGTCCACGATGCGGGCGGCCACGCGGTCGTGTGGCTCCGTTCACCTGCGGTCGATACTGTGACGACATGCCCGAATACCACGATGACCTGCGGCTCGCCCATGTGCTGGCGGACGCCGCCGACGCCGCGACCATGGACCGGTTCAAGGCACTGGACCTCAAGGTCGAGACCAAGCCGGACATGACGCCCGTGAGCGAGGCCGACAAGGCCGCCGAGGAACTGATCCGCGGTCACCTCCACCGGGCGCGCCCGCGCGACGCGATCCTCGGCGAGGAGTTCGGGGTCGAGGGGACCGGGCCGCGGCGCTGGGTCGTCGATCCGATCGACGGCACGAAGAACTACGTGCGCGGCGTGCCGGTGTGGGCGACGCTGATCTGTCTGATGGAGGCCGACGACGCCGGGGACTTCCAGCCGGTGGTCGGCGTGGTCTCCGCGCCCGCGCTGAGCAGGCGCTGGTGGGCGGCGAAGGGCGCCGGGGCGTACACCGGGCGCAGCCTGAGTTCCGCGACCCGGCTCCAGGTGTCGAAGGTGGAGCGGATCGCGGACGCCTCGTTCGCGTACGCCTCGCTGGACGGCTGGGAGGAGCGGGGCCGGCTCGACGGGTTCCTGGACCTGACCAGGGCCTGCTGGCGCACCCGCGGATACGGGGACTTCTGGCCGTACATGATGGTCGCCGAAGGTGCGGTCGACATCTGCGCGGAGCCGGAGCTCTCGCTCTGGGACATGGCCGCGAACGCGATCGTCGTCCAGGAGGCGGGCGGCACGTTCACCAGCCTCGACGGGGTGTCCGGCCCCGGCGGCGGCAACGCGGCGGCCTCGAACGGGCTGCTCCACGACGAACTGCTCGGCTACCTCGGCGGGCGCTCCTGAACCCCGGCAACCAGCGCCCCTGACCCCGGCCGCGCCCCCTCGGGGCGCCCGACCCCCGGCCGCGCCCCCCGAGGGGCGTCGCGCACCACCGCGCGCCCCTCGGACGGCCCCATTCCCCCCTTGTTGCGGTCCCGCATCGATGCGAGTCTGAGAGCCCACCCAGCTTGTGAACTTGTGAACCGACTCGTGTGGTCGTTTCACGAAGGAGGTGACCCCTCTCATGCTCGTCCGTGACGCAATGAGCACCCTGGTCCTCACCATCGGACCGACCCATACGCTCCGCCAGGCCGCCCGGCTGATGTCGGTCCGCCGCATCGGGGCGGCGGTCGTCCTCGACCAGGACAACAGCGGGCTCGGCATCCTCACCGAGCGCGACATCCTCGACGCGGTCGGCTCGGGACGGAATCCCGACGTCGAGACCGCCGCCGCCCACACCACCACCGACGTGGTCTTCGCGGCCCCCACCTGGACCCTGGAGGAGGCCGCCGAGGCCATGACGCACGGCGGGTTCCGCCATCTGATCGTGCTCGACGACCACGGCCCGGTCGGCATCGTCTCGGTCCGCGACATCCTGCGCTGCTGGACGCCCACCAGACGCCGTCAGCGCGTGAAACTCGCCGGCTGACCCCCTGGGGGCCGTCCAGCGGACCCTCACGGACCCGCCCGGACCCGTGCACCGACCGCACGGACCGGCGAGGGCCGCGAGGTCCCGCCGGTCGGCCCCCAGGAAGACCGGCGGACCGGCCCCGAGGAGCGCCGGACCGCCCCGCCGACGACCAATGGGCCGGGCCCCTCCGAGGAGGGACCCGGCCCACCGTCGACGACGGATGCCCGGATCAGCCGCGCAGGGCCTGGACCGCGACCTCCAGACGCTTGCCGAAGTCGCCGTCCGCCTGACGGAAGTTGTTGATCGCGCGCTCGGCGATGTCGTCGCGCGACACCTTGGCGATGAACCCGGCGAGGTTGTCGACCAGCCTGCCCTTCTCGTCCTCCGAGAGGAGCCGGTAGAGGTTCCCGGCCTGGACGAAGTCGTCGTCCTCGGCATGGCTCGGGGCCACGTGCGTACCGATCTCGCCCGCGACCGGCGTGGACTCCCACAGCGGCCGGTCGGTCTGGACCGGTCCACCGAAGCTGTTCGGCTCGTAATTCTTGGCGCCCTTGTGACGACCGTCGTACAGGAAGCCGTCGCGGCTGTAGGTGCGCGCCTCGGCGGCGTGCGGACGGTTCACCGGCAGGTGGTCGGCGTTGATGCCGACGCGGTAGCGGTGCGCGTCGCCGTAGGCGAAGAGCCGGCCCTGGAGCATCTTGTCCGGGGACGGACCGATGCCCGGCACGAAGTGCGCGGGACTGAAGATCGACTGCTCGACCTCGGCGAAGACGTTCTCCGGGTTGCGGTTGAGCTCCAGCTTCCCGATCTCGATCGGCGGGTAGTCCTCGTGCGGCCACACCTTGGTGAGGTCGAACGGGTTGAAGCGGTACGTGGCCGCCTCGGCCGCCGGCATGATCTGGACCTGCACCGTCCAGGACGGGAAGTCACCGCGCTCGATCGCCTCGCGCAGGTCGCGCTGGTGGCTGTCGGGGTCCTCACCGGCGAGCTTGTTGGCCTCGGCCTGGGTGAGGCTCTTGATGCCCTGGTCGGTCTTGAAGTGGTACTTGACCCAGAAGACCTCGCCCGCCTCGTTGCTCCACTGGTAGGTGTGCGAGCCGTAGCCGTTCATGTGGCGGTACGAGGCCGGGATGCCGCGGTCGCCGAAGAGCCAGGTCACCTGGTGGGTCGACTCGGGCGACAGACCCCAGAAGTCCCAGACGTTGTCCGCCTCCTGCGAGCCGGTGTACGGGTCGCGCTTCTGGGTGTGGATGAAGTCGGGAAACTTGATGGCGTCCTTGACGAAGAACACCGGGGTGTTGTTGCCGACGAGGTCGTAGTTGCCGTCCTCGGTGTAGAACTTCAGCGCGAAGCCGCGGGGGTCGCGCACCGCGTCGGCCGCCCCGAGGTTGCCCGCGACGGTCGAGAAGCGCAGGAACGTCTCCGTCTGCTTGCCGACCTCGGAGAGGAACTTTGCCCGCGTCCACTGCGTGACGTCGCGGGTCACCGTGAACGTGCCGTACGCGCCGGCGCCGCGGGCGTGCACGACGCGCTCCGGAACGCGCTCACGGTTGAAGTGCGCGAGCTTCTCCAACAGCGACTGGTCCTGCACCAGCACCGGACCACCGACGCCCGCGGTCTGGCTGTTCTGGTTGTCGGCGACCGGCGCCCCGGCCTCCGTGGTGAGCGGTCCCTGCGTCACGTGCGCCTCCTGCGTCGTTCCTGCACATTCGTCATGTCGTGCACAGCCTGTCCCTTGGCGTATGCCAAAGCCGATCCTACAATGGACTTAGTCCAAGTCAAGGGAACATCCAAACTCACACCTGTTCGGGACCTGGTCCCCCCACTGTTAGGCTTGTGCTTATGAGTGACCTGTTGGAACGACTTCGCGGACGCGGCTGGCGCATGACCGCCCAGCGGCGCGTCGTGGCCGAGGTCCTCGACGGAAACCATGTGCACCTGACGGCCGACGAGGTCCACGCGCGGGCTGTCGCGAAGCTGCCCGAGATCTCCCGTGCCACCGTCTACAACACCCTGGGCGAGATGGTGGCGCTCGGCGAGGTCATCGAGGTCTCCACCGACCGCCGCGCCAAGCGCTACGACCCGAACGCGCACCGCCCCCACCACCACCTGGTCTGCGCGAACTGCGGCACCATCCGCGACGTGCACCCGGCGGGCGACCCGTTGGCCGACCTGCCGACGGACGAGCGGTTCGGCTTCACGGTGTCCGATGTCGAGGTGACGTACCGCGGCATCTGCCCGGGCTGCGCGGCCGACGGCTGAATCCCCGTTTCCCCGCAGGACCCCGGTTCTCCTGGAGGGCCCCGGCGCACACGCTCCCGTGTACGCCGGGGCCCTCCGTGCGATGCGCCGGGGCGCACGCCGGTCCGGCAGGACATGACTCATGGGGGAACCGGTCCACCGGGAAGGACAGCCGGACATGCGGAAAGCCGGATCCCTTGAAGGATCCGGCTTTCCGTCTGCAGTAGCGGGGACAGGATTTGAACCTGCGACCTCTGGGTTATGAGCCCAGCGAGCTACCGAGCTGCTCCACCCCGCGTCGTTGTGTGTAGAACAGTACGTCACCGCTCGGGACCTGCGCAAATCAGATGCGGCTCACCGGACGCGCGGGCCCTGGCAGCACGGCCCCGGGGCCCGTCGGCGCCCGGCCCCGGCTCCCCGGTGCCGGGCCACCGCCTCACGCGGTGAGCTCCTGGTGCAACGCCTCCCGCAGGCGTGCGGCCCGCTCGGCGACCTCGGCCGGCCCCAGCTCGACCGCCCGCGCGCACCAGCGCTGCCCCTCCGTGAGCTCGCCCCGGCGCGCGGACAGCAGGGCGAGCCGCAGAGCCGCCCGCCCGTGCCCGTCGTTCGCGGCCCGGGTCCACCACAGTGCGGCCTCCCGCTCGCTGCCCTCACGGGCGAGCAACAGCCCGAGGTTGAAGGCGCCGTTGCGGCTGCCCGCCTCGGCGGCCTCTCGGTACCAGCGGGCCGCGCTGTCCACGTCACCGCGCGCCGCCGCAAGCATCCCGGCCCGTACCTGGGCCCGGCGGTGCCCCTGCTCGGCGGCCCGCTCGTACCACTCCTCGCACTCGGTCTTCACCGGCATCGGCTCCCCGAGCGCGGGCGGGCCGGGCGGCCGCCGCGAGTCCAGCACCCCGGCCAGCCGGAAGGCGGCCTCCGCGCTGCCGCCCCCGGCGGCGCAGCGCAGATGGCGTTCGGCCTCCTGCTCCTCGCCCCGCTGCAGCAGGGCCATGCCGACCTGGAGCGCGGCCTCCGTATGACCGGCCGCCGCGGCGCGCTCGTAGCAGACCAGTGCCGTACGCTCCTCGCCGCGCCCGGAGTACAGGATGCCGAGGTTGAAGGCCGCGTCGACGCTGCCCGCCTCGGCGGCCTTGGAGAACCAGGGCTCGGCGCCTGTCGTGTCGCCCGCCTGGAGGAGGAGCACGGCCAGAGCGTTGGCGGCCTCGCGGTGGCCCGCGTACGCGGCGCGCCGGTACCACTGCTCGGCCTGTGCCGTACGGTCCTGGGCGGCGCAGAGCAGCCCCAGGTTGTAGGCGCCGTTGACGTCCCCCGCGGTCATGGCGGCCCGGTACCAGCGCTCGGCGGTCTGCTGCTCACCCCGGGCGGCGTGCAGGGCCCCCAGGGCGTTGGCGGCGTTCCCGTCGCCGTCCTGGGCGGCCCGCAGCCACCACACGGCGGCGCTCTCCACGTCCCCCGCGTCGCGCAGCAGGAAGCCGAGGGCGCAGGCGGCGCGCGGCTCGCCGGCCTTCGCCGAGATCAGGTACCAGCGGCCCGCCTCCTTGGGCTCGCCGCGCTGTTCCAGGAGAGCGCCGAGGCGCAGCGCGGCACGTTGGTGACCGCGCGCGGCGGCCTGCCGGTACCACTGCTCCGCCTCGCTCGCCCGGCCGGCCGTGCGACCCGCCGGACCGCCGCCCTTGCGCACCGCGAAGCCGCCCGTGGCCCCCGGGCGCACGGAGGTGGCGTGGCGCGGGCCCTGGTGACCGAACCGGTCGTACGGGTCGTCGTCGGCCTCGGGGTCCAGCATCCGCGCCAGGCGGTACGCCGCCTCCCGGTGCCCCTGTTCGGCGGCGGCGCGCAGCCAGCGCTCGGCTCCCACGTCACTGCGGTGCTCCAGCAGGTCGGCGAGGGCGTACGCGCCCAGCGCGTGGCCCTGCTCGGCGGACTGCCGCAGCCAGTACTCGGCACCCGGCTCGTCCCCGCGCTCGCGGTAGTACCGGCCGAGGGCGTGCGCGGCGGCGGCGGAGCCGGCGACGGCCGCGACGCGCCACCAGCCGGCAGCCTCGTCGGTGTACCCGCGCTGGTGCAGGAGGACGCCCAGGTTGTTGGCGGCGGCCCGGTCGCCGTCGGCCGTGGCGGCACGCAGATAGGGCTCGGCCCCGTCGAGCTCGCCGCGCCGCAGCAGCAGCGCGCCGAGGGTGCTCATGGAGGTGGTGTCACCGGCGTCGGCGGCGCGGCGGTGACGCGCCTCGTGCTCGTCGCTCCCCGGAGTCTCCGCCGGGTCCTGGTCCACCGGGTCCCCGGAGACGTCCCCGGCGCCCGGCGCCCCGGTGGCCTCGAAGCCCTCCCGGCTTCCGGCGACTCCGGGGCCCTCCCCCGCCCCGGAGTCCTCCCGGCTCTCCTGGGTCCCGGTGTCCTCGACAAGCCCCGGAGTCCCGTGGGCCCCAGGGCGCTCCGCGGCGGCCGGGCCTTCCGTGCTCTCCGTACCCGCTGCGTTCTCTGTCTCCGTGCTTTCGAAGGTCGCGGCACACCCCGCAGTCTCGGCAGTCCCAGTGGTCTCGGTGCTCTCGCTGTTCTCCGTGGTGGCAATACCAAAAGCCGCATTCACCACGCTATCCGGCCGATGAACGCGGCGCCGTGCAAACCGCCCTGTCTCCAACAGAGTTGCCCTGTCCCCCATAAATATCATCGTCGCACCACCCGCACCCCGTGCACACTGGTATACCGCGGCCAGTGAGGTCACTTCAGCGTTTTGTCGACATGCCCACAGAGAGACAAGTCAAACACGTTCGGGCCCAACTCGCGCCCCGCGAACCGCCCTTCGCCCCGTCCCACGAGAAAGTCACACGGCACGACGAAGGCCCGGATCCTCGAAAGGATCCGGGCCTTCGTCTTCCAGTAGCGGGGACAGGATTTGAACCTGCGACCTCTGGGTTATGAGCCCAGCGAGCTACCGAGCTGCTCCACCCCGCGTCGTTGTGTGGAAACCGTACCACGACGCGGGGTGGAACCTTTACCGGGCTACCCGGTCGGGGAGCCCGTCACCGTCAGCCGCTGTCGCCGCCCGGCTTCGCGGCACCGCCGTCGCCCGGCTTCGAACCGCCGTCGTCCGGCTTCGCGCCCCGGTCGCCGGAACGGTCCGCGTCGTTCCCGCCGCCCGACTTGGGCTGGGCCGCCGCCGCGCGCTCCAGCGCGTCCTGGAGCTCCGCCTGGGCCTTGCCGTAGGCGGTCCAGTCCTGCTCCTTCAGGGCCGCCTCGCCCGCCGCGTAGGCCTTCTGCGCGTCGGCGATCGCCCTCTTCAGCGCCGCCTCACCGGTGGCCGGCGGCTGGGTGGTCTCGCCCGGCGGACGGCTGGTCTCCTCGGACGGCGGGGTCTCACCCGTCACCCCGAAGACCTCGTTGAGCGCCTCCCCGAGGCTGTTCTTGAAGACGGTCTTCGAGCCGTACGAGGCGGCGACCTTGCGCAGCAGCGGGTAGTTCTGCGTGCCACCGCGGGTGTACACCGGCTCGATGTAGAGGAATCCGCCTTCGAGCGGCACGGTCAGCAGGTTGCCGTACTCGATGTCGGAGTCGGTTCCCTTGAGGTTCCTCACGAACTCGGCGACGTCGTCGTTGCCGTTGAGCTCGCTCTGCACCTGACCGGGGCCCTTCACCGTGGTGGTGACCCTGAGCAGCCTTATCGTTCCGTAGTCCTTGCTGGCGGCGTCCGCGTCCACCGCCATGAACGCCCCGAGGTCGGGACGTCCCTTCGGCGTGAACGTGGTGGTCAGCGAGAACTTCTGGGCCGGCTGGTCCGGCATCTTTATGCTCAGGTAGTAGGGCGGGACGGCACCCGAGTCCTTGTTGGTCGGGTCGTCCGGGACCTGCCACGCGTCACTGCCGCTGTAGAACTGGGCGGGGTTCGTGACGTGGTAGCGGGTGAGCAGCTCGCGCTGGACCTTGAACAGGTCCTGCGGGTAGCGCAGGTGCTCCACGAGTTCCTGCGGGATGTCCGCCCTGGACTCCACCGTTCCGGGGAACGCCTTGCGCCAGGTCTTGAGGACCGGGTCCTTGGTGTCCCACTCGTAGAGCTTCACCGTGCCGTCGTAGGCGTCGACCGTGGCCTTCACGGAGTTGCGGATGTAGTTGACCTGGTTCTGCTGGGCGACGACCGCGCGCTGGTTGGTGGTCAGCGAGTCGGCCGTGGTGTCGCCGAGCGTGGTCCGCGAGGCGTACGGGTAGCCGTTGGTGGTGGTGTACGCGTCGACGACCCACTGGATCCGCTTGTTCACCACGGCCGGGTAGGCGTCGCCGTCGATGGTCAGCCATGGGGCGACCGCCTCGACGCGCTCCTTGGGCGTGCGGTTGTAGAGGATCCGCGAGCCGTCGCCGATGGCCCCTGAGTAGAGGATCTGCGGCTCGCTGAACGCCACCGCGTACGCGGCGCGGTTGAAGGTGTTGGAGAGACTGACCCCGCTGTCGCCCTTGTAGCTGGTGGTCTTCTCGCCGTCCTCCTCGTAGTCGAGCTCCTTCTGGGGCCCACCGACGATGGAGTACTGCTCGGTCTTCTCGCCGTAGTAGATCCGCTGCTCGTACGAGCCCAGGTCACCCGTGGTCGGCAGGCCCGACTCGGTGAAGTCCGGAGAACCCTTCGGGTTCTTGCCCGTCGTCGTGCCCCGGGCCGCGATGGCGCCGTAGCCGTGGGTGTAGGTGAAGTGGTCGTTGATCCAGTTGCGCTTGGGGATGCCCTCGAGGTTCAGCTCGCGCAGACCGATGACCGTGTCCTGGTCCTTGCCGGAGGCGTCCTTGTAGCGGTCCACGTCCAGCGTCTTGGGGAACTGGTAGTAGTTCCTCTTCTGCTGGAGCTGCTGGAAGGCCGGGGAGACGACGTTGGGGTCCATCACGCGGTAGCTGGCGGCGGTGTCCGCGCTCGCGCGCAGCTTGGCGTCGTCCTCCGTCGTGCTCTTGCCCGAGTAGTCCTGCACCTGCGCCCGGTCGATGTCGTACGCGTCACGCGTCGCTTCGATGTTCTTCCGGATGAACGGGGCTTCCTTGGCCTGCTCGTTCGGCTGGACCTGGAACTTCTGCACGATGGCCGGGTACAGCCCGCCGATCAGGATCGCCGAGAGCACCATCAGGCCGAAGCCGATCACCGGAAGCTGCCAGGTGCGGCGCCAGAGCGTCGCGAAGAAGAGCAGGGCGCAGATCGCGGCGATGCAGAACAGGATGGTCTTCGCCGGAAGGTAGGCGTTGGCGTCGACGTAACGCAGACCCGTCCAGTTGTCCGTCGCCTTGAAGTCGCTGGACTTCACGGCCAGGCCGTAGCGGTCGAGCCAGTACGCCACCGCCTTCAGCGAGACGAAGACGCCGAGCAGCACCGACAGATGGCCGGTGGCCGCGCCGGTCGCCCGCGCGCCGGGGCTGGTGATGCGGAGCCCGCCGTACAGGTAGTGGGTCAGCGCGGCGGCGATCAGCGAGAGCACGGTGGCCGCGAAGCCGAAGCCCAGCAGGAAGCGGTACCAGGGCAGGTCGAAAGCGTAGAAGGAGACGTCCAGGTGGAACTGGGGGTCCTTCTGGCCGAAGGCCACGCCGTTCACGTACATCAGCCAGGTGCGCCATTGCCCGGAGGCGGAGGCCCCGGCGATCAGTCCGACGACCGCGGCGATCGCGAGCAGCACCCACTTCTTGAAGGGGGCGAGGCTCATCCGGTACCGGTCCAGGCTCTGCTGCTCCAGCGACATCGCGCTCAGCGGCGGCCGGAGTCGGTGCGCGAGCCAGATGTTCAGGCCGACGACGAGCGCCATCAGCAGTCCGAAGACGAGGAACAGTCCGATCTTGGTCCACAGGGTGGTGGTGAAGACGGACGAGTACGAGACCGACCGGTACCAGAGCCAGTCGGTCCAGAACCCGGCGAACATGACGAACGCCATGGCGAGAACCGCCAGGACGCCCAGTGTCATGAGCAGGGTACGGGCGCGCCGGGACGGGCGGCCGACTCTGATCCGTGGCCCGGTCGGGCCTCCGCCGCGGTCCGGCATCTGGAAAGCCAACGTGCGCACCTCGTAGTTCGCGGGTCGTATGAAGCGGGTCCAGAAATCGTAGGACCCACCTATGCAACTTACTGACCCTTTACCTAGTTCCCGATCCCGGGGCGGAAGGAGGCAGGATATTGGTCATGTCCAACGTTTCCGCCTCAGGCCCCCCGATGGCCGCGAGCCCCCTCACCGTCGCCGTGCTCGAGATCGACGAGTACGTCTCCGGCCTCGGCTGGGACCGGCCCGCCCTGCTGTTCGCCCTCGTCGACACCGCCCGGCTGCGGGTCCAGGAGCCCGGCCTCGCCGCCCAGCTCGGCCTGGACTCCGACGCCCCCGCCTCCTCCCTCACGCCCATCGAGCAGGAGGAGCTTCCGGCGGGCACCGCCCTGGACGACTTCCTCGCCACGATCGCCTGGCCCGACGCGGTGGCGGGCTGTGCGCTGACCGTGGAACGGCTGATGCTGCCGCCGTCCGCCGAGGCGTCCGTGCCCGAGGGGCTCGACGAGGCCCAGCTGGCCAAGTGGGTCGCCAAGCACCCGGAGCGCCAGGAGGTGCGGATGACCGTGGCCGTGCTCCGGGACGGTTCGCGCGAGTGCGCCGTGCGCCTGCGCGAGAAGGACTCGCCGAGCGAGGTGCGCACGGGCGCGGGCTTGGTGCCCGGGCTGGCCGACGCGCTGGCCGCGACCTTCGAGGACTGAGCGGCCGCCATAGAGGACCGCAGGACCGTCGTGCCCCTTCGGGGAGCGCGGCCTCCCGTGCGGGGCACGGTCAGCCGGCCGAACAGCTCGGCAGACCGGCCGTGTCCCCCGTCCGGATCTTCTCCAGCGACTTCCTCGCGTCGTCGAGCGTCTTCACCTTGACCAGCGTGAGTCCGCCCGGGGTGTCGGAGGCGGCGGCCTTGCAGTTGTCGGCCGGGGTCAGGAAGTAGCGCGCGCCCGCGTCCCGCGCGCCGACCAGCTTCATGGTGATGCCGCCGATCGGGCCGACCTTGCCCTGGTCGTCGATCGTGCCGGTGCCCGCGACGAACTTGCCGCCGGTCAGATCGGTCGGCGTCAGCTTGTCGACGAGACCGAGGGAGAACATCAGACCCGCGCTCGGGCCGCCGACGTCGGCGAGCTCGATGTCGATCCGGAACGGGAACGTGTGGTCCGTCGCGGCCTGGATGCCGACGATCGCGCGCTTGTCCCCCGGGGCCTTCGCGGTGGTGATGACGACCTTCCGGCTGCCCTCGGGCTCCTTGCCCGCCTTCTCGGCCGCCTGGGCCGTCTTCGCCGGGACGATCGTGAACGTGACGTCCTCACCGGGCTCGTGCCGGGTGACGAGCTTCGCGACGTCCTCGGGCTGCTCGATGTCCGTGCCGTCGACCTTCTTGATCACGTCTCCGGCGTGCAGCCTGCCCTGGGCGGGGCTGTCCTTGACGACCGTGGAGACCACGACGCGCGACGCCACCGGGATGCCCAGTTCGTTCAGGGCGGCGACCTTGGCGCTCTCCTGTGACTGGCTGAACTCCTCGGCGTTCTCCTGTGTGGACTGCTGCTCCGTCTTGCCGTCGGGGTAGAGGGTGTCGTGCGGCACCACCACGCTGTCGTGGGACAGCCACCCGTACACGGCCCCGACGAGGTTCATGCGGTAGTCGGCGCCGGTGACCCTGACTGTGGTCATGTTGAGGTTGCCCGACGTCGGATACGTCTTGTGCCCCGAGATCTGCAGAACCGGCTCGCCCTTGACCTTGCCGAGGGTGTTCACGGTCGGCCCGGGAGACATCTCCGAGTACGGCACCTTGATCAGCAGCCCCGCGCAGAGCAGCGCGATGAGGATCAGGGTGGCGGCGAGCATCGTCGCGGTGCGGCGTGGCATGGAACGACAGTACGGGAAGGGCCTGTCAGTGCGCTGTCGGGTCCGATGCCCGGGAGGCCGGAAGCCCGGTGCGGTACGGCCCCGCGCGGAAGCGTCGGCGGCCGGCACCGGAACAGGGGGGCGCCGACCGCTCAGGGGCAAGGATTGGCGACTGCGTATGCGCCGCGACGACTGCGCGGGGCACGACAGGTGTCAGACGACGTCGGAACCGGAATGCGATTTCTCCATCGCTTCACGGAACCGCGCGTACCCAGCCAGTTCCGAGACATCACCGGATGTGTGATCACGAGTGACCCAGCTGCCCCATATCGCCGCACCGAGCGCGGCGAAAAGCGGAATCAACAACCAGGCAAGTGCTGCCATTACGACCTCCCTGCCCCATGAGCGACCGCAACTGACCGATCAGCAGATTAACCGTCTGTAGGACCCACGCTCATGGCAGGGGGACGATTACGCAAATCGGGGCGGACAACCACTCCATCGGCTTGCGCTCAGCAAGCGCCGACCCATTCCTCGGTGCCGTCCGAGAACCGCTGGTGCTTCCAGATCGGGACCTCGCGCTTGAGATCGTCGATGAGCTTGCGGCACGCCTCGAACGCCTCCGCGCGATGCGGGCAGGAGACGGCGACGACGACCGCGGTGTCGCCCACTCGGAGGTCACCCACACGGTGGACGGCGGCGAGCGCCCGGACCGGGAATTCCGCCACGACCTTCTCGGCCACCCGGCGCAGTTCGTCCTGCGCCGACGGATGGCAGGAGTATCCGAGCGCGCTGACGTCCTGACCGCCGTCGTGGTTGCGCACCGTGCCGACGAAGAGCGCGGTGCCTCCTGCGGCGTCGTCGCCGACGGCACGCAGGACCTCGTCGACCGACAACGGTGTGTCGCGGATCGCCAGCAGCCGGACGGGGTCGGTCGACGCCCACTCGCCGGGGTGGTCGTGCATGGGAACCATGGGGCCCATGGTGCCGTACCGGGCCGACAAAGGGGGAACGCGTATGCGACGTCGGTCCGCGCGGTCCCGGGTCCGCGCACGGACCGCCTCGGCCCGGGGAGCCCCGTGCGGGCCCCGGGGGCCGGGGGTCAGATGCGGCGGCGGGCCTTGCGGGCCCTGCGGACCAGGGCGGCGGTGCCGAGCAGCGCCACGGTCGCACCGGCGGCACCCGCCGCGGTCGCGTCCTTGCGGCCGAGGCGGCGTCCGGCGACGGTGTGCCGCCCCGCCACCTCTTCGAGGAGCGCGGCGAGCACGTCCTCGTTCGTCCAGCGCGGGCGCCAGCCCGCGTCGTGCAGCCGGCTCACGCTGACCACCCAGGGGTGCATCGTGTACGCCAGGTCCCCCGCCGGCGACGGAGTGAGCCCGATCCGGTGCAGCCGGGCGGCGGCGCCGAGGGCGACGGCCGAGGGCAGTTCCATCCGGCGGACACCGCTGAGCTCCTCGACCTCCTCCTGCTCCAGCCAGCCGTCGCAGCCGACCGCGAACTCGCCGTCGATCTTCTCCAGCGCCGCGTGCTCCAGTGCCGTGACCAGGTCCTCGACATGGCAGAACTGCCAGGTGGGACGCGACCCGGCGACGACGAGGAGGCGCGGCGACTCGAAGTAGCGGGTCAGCGCGGTGTCGGTGCCGCCGACCAGGACCGCGGGCCTTACCACGGTCACGTTGAGTCCGGGGTGGGCGCGGGGCGCGCGGCGGCCGAGGCGTTCGATCTCCAGGAGGTCCCCGACACCGGTGGCCTCGGCCGTGGCGCGCAGCTCGGCGTCCTCGGCGAGCGGGAGGTCGTTGTCGGGCAGCGCCCCGTAGACCATCGCGGAGGTGCACAGCACCACCCGGTGGACCCCCGCTGCCGCGGCGGCCGTGAGCACGGTCTGGGTTCCGCGCACGTTGTAGGCGGTGCGGGCGGCGGGGTCGGTCTCCAGGTCGAGATCGAGTGCCAGGTGCACCACGACGTCCGCGCCGCGCAGCTTCTCCGCGATGGCCGGGTCCCGCACGTCGAGGAGGTACCAGGTCGCGTCGGGGACCTCTCCGCGGCGCTCGTCGATGGCGATGACCTGCTTGATCTCCTCGGAAGCCACGAGGCGTGCGACGAGCAGCTCGCCGACGCCGCGCGCGGCTCCGGTGACCGCGACGACGGGGCCACGGTTCCCTGAACGGCTCTTCACGGGTTTGCTCTCGGTCGAGGGGGCGGAAAGGTTTCGCGCTGCGCGAACCTGAGGATCTGGGGAACTCACCGGGCGTCTCCAGCGGTTGTCTTCAGTACGTACCCGAATGACGCGTACGTACCAGGTGGCGTCCATCCTGCCGCAGGCCGGGGCCGAGGAGCACCGAGCCCCCGAGCGGACTTTTGGTGTCTACGCTGGATGGTGATGTCGGGCAGTCGCCGTCGGTTCGCGCCGACGGCCCTAAGAGCCGAGGAAACCCGTGAGTGACACCCCATTCGGATTCGGCCTTCCGCCGGAGGAGCCGGAGAACGGCGACGAGGGCAAGAAGAAGGACCCCACCGGAGGTGGGCAGGGTTCGGGCGGGCCGGCGAACCCGTTCGGCTTCGGGCCCGGCGCGGGCGGGGACAACCCGTTCGCGGCGATGTTCGGCACGCTGAACCCCAACGACCTGGGAGCGGCCTTTCAGCAGCTCGGCCAGATGCTGAGCTACGAGGGCGGTCCCGTGAACTGGGACATGGCCAAGCAGATCGCCCGCCAGACGGTCGCGCAGGGCACGCCCGACGGTTCCAAGGACGCGAGCGTCGGCCCGTCCGAGCGGTCCGCGGTCGACGAGGCGCTGCGCCTGGCCGACCTGTGGCTGGACGGTGTGACGTCGCTGCCCTCCGGTTCGGTCTCGACGGTGGCGTGGAGCCGTGCGGAATGGGTGGAGGCGTCCCTTCCCGCCTGGCAGAAGCTGGTCGACCCGGTGGCCGAGCGCGTGGGCGTCGCCATGGGCGACGTGCTGCCCGAGGAGATGCAGGCGATGGCGGGCCCGCTGATCGGCATGATGCGGTCGATGGGCGGCGCGATGTTCGGCCAGCAGATCGGACAGGCCGTCGGCGTGCTGGCGGGCGAGGTGGTCGGGTCGACCGACATCGGACTGCCGCTGGGCCCGGCGGGCAAGGCCGCGCTCCTTCCGTTGAACGTCGAGCGCTTCGGCAAGGACCTCGGCGTCCCGCAGGACGAGGTCCGGCTGTACCTCGCGCTGCGCGAGGCCGCGCACCAGCGCCTCTTCGCCCACGTCCCGTGGCTGCGCTCGCATCTGTTCGGTGCCGTCGAGGGATACGCGCGCGGCATCAAGGTCGACACCAGCAAGCTGGAGGACGTGGTCGGCCAGTTCGACCCGTCGCAGCCCGAGCAGCTGCAGGACGCCCTCCAGCAGGGCATGTTCCAGCCGGAGGACACGCCGGAGCAGAAGGCGGCCCTGGCCAGGCTGGAGACGGCGCTCGCGCTGGTCGAGGGATGGGTGGACGCGGTGGTGCACGAGGCCGCCAAGTCCCGTCTGACATCGGCCGACGCACTGCGCGAGACCATGCGGCGGCGGCGCGCCTCCGGTGGTCCGGCCGAGCAGACGTTCGCCACGCTCATCGGCCTCCAGCTGCGTCCGCGGCGGCTGCGCGACGCCTCGCGCCTGTGGGCCTCGCTCACCGACGCCCGCGGGCTGGACGGGCGCGACGCGCTGTGGGAGCACCCCGACATGCTGCCGACGGCACAGGACCTGGACGATCCGGACGGGTTCGTCCACCACGAGCAGCTGGACTTCTCCGAACTGGACAAGATGCTCGGCGAGGCCGCGCAGGAACCGAAGAAGCCCACGGCCGGCACGGACGGGGCGGCCTCCGGAGAGGCCGACGACCACGGGAGCGACGGCAAGGGCGACAGCGACCGGTGAGCCTGTACGACGACGCCGTTCTCGTGCTCAAGGGTTACGAGGACGCGCAGGACCCGGACCAGGACGGGCTGCGGCAGGTCTACCTGGACCACCTGGCCCGGCATCCGGACGGCATGTGGAAGGCGTGCGACGCCGGGCATCTGACGGCCAGCGCGCTGGTCGTCGATCCCGAACGCGGCCGCGTCCTGCTCACCCTGCACCGCAAGCTGCGGATGTGGCTGCAGATGGGCGGCCACTGCGAGCCGCAGGACGGCACGCTGGCCGCGGCGGCGCTGCGCGAGGCCACCGAGGAGTCCGGGATCAGCGGCCTCGCGCTGCTCCCGGGCGGGCCGGTGACGCTGGACCGCCACCGCATTCCCGCGCCCTGCCACTGGCATCTCGACGTGCAGTACGCGGCGCTGGCGCCGCTGGGCGCCACGGAGCAGATCAGCGACGAGTCGCTGGACCTGCGCTGGTTCACGTACGACGAGGTCCCGTCGGTGGCGGACGCCTCGGTCGTACGGCTGATGACGCGCGTCCGCGCCGCGGTGGAGCAGCGTCCCTAGAACCGATCGGGACGCGCGGCCGAAGGGGCGTCGTCGACGCCCTTCCGGGCCCTTCCGGCTCCGCGCCGGCCCGCACGCTCGGGCCCGCGCGCTTCGGCCCGCACGGAGGGGACGGCTTTCGAGGCCGTCCCCTCCGTGTCCGTGCTGCCGTCGATGTCGGCCCGCGCGGCTCAGTTCCAGGCGTTGTTCCGGTTCTGGCCGTAGGCGCCCTGCTGGCCCATCCCGTACTGGGCGCGGATCCCCTGGCCGATCTGCACGTTCTGCGGCGGCAGCACCTCGCTGGGCTGGACCAGCGCGTAGCCCTGGCCGAGGAAGCTGAGCTCCCAGCCCTCACCGGTGCTGCCGCGGCGCCGCCAGACTCCCGAGGAGTGCGTCTGAGCCTGCATCTGCACCCGCAGGGAGCTGGACCAGGCGACGATCGCGTCGGCGTCGGCGTTGACGTACTTGTCGGGCGTGACCTGCACCATGAGCGGCTGTCCGGAAGTCATCAGCGCGACCTTGCCGCTGCCGGTGATGTTGAGCTGGTACTTCCCGGACCCGGAGATGCCGTACTGGCTGTCCACCGCGATGACCTCGTGGTGCAGCCCGGAGTCGAGCGCGAGCACATAGGCGCTGTCCACCGTCAGACCGTCGTGGTCGACGTCCACCACGTGCACGTACTGCGCGAGATTGGCGAGGAACACGCTGCCCTGGCCGGAGCAGCGCATGAGGTCGAGGCCCTCACCGGTGTGCGAGCGGGAGCGCTGCTGTCCCCTCGACTGGTACTCCCCGTCGAACTCGATCAGGCCCTGGTACGCGACCATGCTGCCCTTGCGGGCGAGGACGTCGTCGTGGCCGCTGAGCGAGACCCGCAGCATCTGCGCGTTCTGCAGGGTGTAGCGGTCCGCGGACTGCTGTTCGGTGTGCTGGAAAAGCGGGCTCTGCATGGTGTCCTCTCGCTCCCCTCAGCCCCGGGCCCGCAGGCGGTCGGTGCTGTCCTCGCTCGGCTGTACGACGACGATGCCCTGACCGGAGAAGGCCATCTGAAACGCCTCGCCGCTGCCGCGGCCGATCAGGGACGCCGCTTTGAAACTGCGCTTGCCCTTCACCTTCAGGTTCGGGGACCAGGCGATGAGCGCGTCGGGGTCGACGTACGTCTCGTCCTCGCCGCTGCCGCAATTGACGACGACGGGGGTCCCCCGCGAGGTCAGCGCGACCCAGCCGGTACCGGAGATGGACACGTTCCACAGGCCCTGACCGGCGAACTTGGCGAGACCCTTGACCCGCTCGACACCCCACTGGAGCTGCGCGTCGAACGCGAGGACGTTCGTGCCGTTGACCGACAGCGCCTCGTTGTCGAGGTGGACGACGACGACGTCCGCGCCGTAGTCGGCGAGGTAGAGCAGTCCGTCCCCGCTGCACTTCATGAGGGGGGCGCCTTCGCCGGTGATCCAGTCGCGTGCGATCTGGCGTACGGCGGGCGGGTTCGGCTCGTACTGGATGAACCCCTCGTACGCGACCATCGAGCCCACGCGCGCGAAGAGATCCTGGCCCGTCGCCATCGCCACCTTCAGCATGGCGCTGCCGTGGTTCTCCATACGGGCGGTGACCGGTGCGGGGGCGTACCCCGCGAGCTGCTGGTTCATGCTTCGGCTTCCTCAGACCTCGTACGGCTGGACGACGATGAAGTTGCCCGGTGCGCCCCGGAACTGAAGGTTCACCGACTCCCCGCTGTGTCCCGGGTAGGCGTTGTAGCGCAGCCGCACCCGACTGGAGACGATCACCTGGGACGCCGCGGACCAGGCCACGATCGCGTCGCTGTCGGCGAACGTCGTCGGAGTGACGGGCAGGACCACCGGGGTGCCGTGCGTCATCACCACGACGGTGCCGGTCCCCTGGAAGACCATCGTGAACAGCGCCCCGCCCGGAATCCCGTGCCCCTCGATGCGCCGCACCTCGTACTGGAGGGACTCGTCGAAGGCGAGGACGCGTTCGGCCGAGACGCAGATGCTGTCGCCCTGCAGCTCGATGGGGTGCAGATGGGCGCTGTTCTCCGCGAGGAACACCTGGCCGCGGCCGGTGCAGCGCATCAGCTGCATCTCCTGGCCCGTGGCGTTCCCCACGATCCGGCCCGCGAAGCCCGCGCCCTTGTAGCTGAAGTCGACCTTGCCCTGGTACATGACCATGCTGCCCTGGCGGGCCAGGACGGGGGCGCTGTCCTGACCGAGGTCCACCCGGACCAACTGGTGGTTCTGCGCGGTCCAGCGCCGGCCGGTCGCCACCTCCTTGTAGAGGTTGACGGCCGCCTGGAGTCCGCCGCCGGACTGCGGTACGCCGTGCGGCACTCCCGTGGCCATGCCCGTGCCCGGGGGCTGCTGCCCGTACGGATCCGGGGGCTGCTGGCCGTACGGGGCCGGGTACGGCTGACCTGGGGGAGCCGCGACGGGCGCGGGCTGACCGGGAGCCTGGCCGAACTGCGGCGGCTGCGGCGGCTGTCCGTAAGGAGCCGGAGCGGGGGCAGGCGGGGAAACGGTGCCGCCGGGCGGCATCGTGGGCACCATCGGCGCCACCATCGTCGGCGCGTTGTGGATCTGCTGCGGGGTGGGAGCGGCCGGGACGCCGAACGACGCGGCGGGCTGCGGAGCCTGGGGCGCGGCCGGGGCGCCGAAAGAGGGATCGGGTGTCGGAACCTGAGGTACCTGAGGGGCCTGAGGTACCTGTGGCACCTGAGGAGCTTGCGGCACCTGGGGTGCGGCGGGAACTCCGAACGACGGGGCCGGCGCGGGTGCGGACGCCTGCGCGGGCGGGGCGAACGGCGGCGGGGACCCCTGCGGCTGGGGGGCGGCGGGCTCCTCCTCGGCGACCTCGCCGCCGAAGTTCTTCAGGAGCGCTTCGAGACCGCCGTCGAAGCCCTGGCCGACGGCGGCGAACCGCCAGACGTCCTTGAGGTAGAAGTCGCCCAGCATCACGGCGCGTTCGGTGGTGAACTCCGAACCGTCGAAGGCGTACCGGGCGACCTCCTCGCCACCGGCGACGATCCGGATGTATCCGGGGCCGATCCCGGACATCTGGCCGGCGCCGTCGATCGTCGCGGTGAATGAAAGCTTCCGGATGTGCGCCGGAATACGCTCCAGGGTGACGCGGAACGACTCGGTGTCACCGGCCTGGGAACCGAGGAGCTGAATGGACTCTTCGGGCGATTTAGGCTGATTGAAGAAGATGAAATACCGGTCGTCCGAGAGCCGCTCGTCGGCGTCGAGACCGAAGCAGCTGATGTCGACGGTCAGCCCCGGGCCACCGATCTGCACGCCTACGTACAGGTCCGTCCCCGGGGTGAGATCGCCGATCCTGGCCTTGTGGCCGCGCTGGAATTCCCTGGCCATGCGTAACGACCGTCCCCCATCCCGAAGGTGAATACGTCGCGCCAGGCTAACCGCAATCCCGGACATCGGGCCAAGCCGGTACACATCCGGTACAGAATCGCCGGACGTCACTCGCCCCGTGCGGCGGGCAGATGCGGCAGCCGGTCCGCCGCCACCACGCCCTCCAGGTAGCCGCGAGCCCGTTCGGTACGGGGATACGCCTCCAACAGCCGCCAGAACCGGGGGCCGTGACCGGGCACCAGGAGATGGGCCAACTCGTGGACCAGTACGTAGTCGACGACGTACTCGGGCATGCCCTGCAAGCGGTGCGAGAGCCGGATGCTGCCCTCCGCCGGGGTGCAGGATCCCCATCGGGTGTTCTGATTGGTCACCCACCGCACCGACACGGGCCTGGCCCGGCCGTCGAAGTACTGGGCGGACAACCGCTGTGCACGCTCGGCGAGTTCACCGTCGCCGAGAATGCTCCTGCTCTCCTGGGCGGCGAGCTTGTCGAGCATCACGTTCACCCACCGCTGCTCCTCGGCCTTCGACATCCGGGCCGGGATGAGCACGATGGTGCGGTCCCCCTCGCGGTACGCGGAAACCGTCCTGCTGCGGCGATTGCTCCTGCGGACCTCGACCGCGCTCGTGGCCGAGGCGCGGGGCGGACGGCCCACAGCACCTCGGCCGCGTGGTCGGGCGCTGCGCGCGGGGGGATCTCCGGCGATTCCGGGCGGCGGGTCGGCGGGCACGCCATGACGTTACCCGGTCACGGCGGAGGAAGTCCTGCCTGCGGACGGTTCACACAAGATCCACTCCGCAACGTGCACCATTTGAATGACAAATACACCGCACTTGTGGACAACTTTCCGCACGATTCGGCGCCGCCCCGCATTCTGACAACGCGTCCCGCGCAGGTCCGATGCGTGAGTCATGAGTGGATCACGCATGGCGATCTTCGGGAGGGGGCGCACGTATATCAGAACGAGGAACACAGAACTCGCAGAACTCAGACCGGGGGAAAGCCGTGTATCCGATGTTGAAACCCGCACTGCGCCGCGCGTGGCGCGGCCGAGGGACGGTCCAATTCGGGGTGACACCCGCTCATGCGGTGACGCTCGGGCCGATGGATATCGCGACGAGCAGTTTTCTGGAACTGCTCGACGGTACGCGCGGCCTGCCGCTGCTGCGCGAGGAAGCACGGGCACTGGACCTGTCCGACCATCAGGTCGACACCCTGATCCGGCGGCTGACCGATGCGGGCCTGATCGAGGACGTGCGGTCCGTCGGTCCCGCGAGCGACGCGTTGAGGAACCGACCCGGCGCTCTGGAGCGGCACCGTCCCGATCTGGCGTCGCTGTCGGTCGTCCATCCGGAGCCGGGCGGTGGGATGCGCCGACTGGCGGCCCGTCGGGCGATGCGGGTGCAGGTCCGGGGTGCGGGCCGGGTGGGCGCCGCGATCGCGGCGGTGCTGTCCGGGGCCGGCGTGGGCCGGGTGGAGGTTCTGGACGGCGGACACACCGAGCACTGGGACGTCTCGCCGGGCGGACTGCCACCGGCGGCGGTCGGGGAGCGCAGGGACACCGCCGCCCGGCAGTTGGTGCGCAGATCCGCGGGCGGCTCGGCTCCTCGGACGGCGGAGACCGCGGGTGCCTCGGAGAGCGGAGAGCCGGGGCTCTCGCTGATCGTGGTGGCCCCCCGTGACGGCTTCGGCGTGTACGTCCCGGACCCGCGGTCGGCAGAACAGTGGATCACCTCCGGCACCCCCCACCTCTACGCCAGTGTGGTGGAGGCGACAGGAGTGGTCGGCCCCCTGGTCCTGCCAGGCGGAACGGCGTGCGCCGGGTGTCTGGCGCTGACCCGCGCGGAGGCGGACGAGGAGTGGCCCCGGATGCTGTCCCAGTGGCGTTCCGGGCGGCGGACCGCCGTGCAGGCGTGCGACCTGGGACTGGCGACGGCGGTGGCCGGTCTCGCCGCCACGCACGCGCTGTCCTTTCTGGACGGGGATCTGCCCGCGAGCACGGGGACCCGCTGGGAGACCGCGCTGCCGCTGTTGGACTGGCGGTCGGAGCGGATCACGGCGCATCTCGACTGTTGCTGCGGAGCGGCCGGGCACACTGTCAGGGAGCGCGTCTCCGGGGTCGACACGGCGCACGACACAATGGCGGGGTAACCGCCGCACGCGGTACGGCAGTCTGGGATATGGAGGGGCTCATGTCTGATCTTCCCCGGAAAGCGGTCACGCGTACCGCCAAGCTGGCGGCCTTGCCGTTGGGCTTCGCAGGCCGCGCCACCTGGGGCCTGGGCAAGCGGATCGGCGGCAAGTCCGCGGAGCTCGTGGCCCGGGAGGTGCAGCAGCGGACGGCTGATCAGCTCTTCAAGGTGCTGGGCGAGTTGAAGGGCGGCGCGATGAAGCTGGGCCAGGCGCTGTCCGTCTTCGAGTCTGCGCTGCCCGAGGAGGTGGCCGGACCGTACCGCGCAGCGCTCACCAAGCTCCAGGACGCCGCGCCTCCCATGCCCAGCGGCACGGTGCACGAGGTGCTGGCCGCCCGGCTCGGCGAGGACTGGCGGGAGCTGTTCCTGGAGTTCGAGGACAAGCCGTCGGCCGCCGCGTCGATCGGCCAGGTGCACCGGGCGGTGTGGCACGACGGGCGGGACGTCGCGGTGAAGGTGCAGTACCCCGGCGCGGGAGCGGCACTGCTCTCGGACCTGACGCAACTCAGCAGATTCGCCCGGCTGCTCGGTCCGTTGATCCCCGGCATGGACATCAAACCGCTCATCACGGAGTTGCGCGACCGGGTCTCGGAGGAGCTGGACTACGAGCAGGAGGCACGGTCGCAGCAGGCCCACGCCGAGGAGTTCGCGGCCGATCCGGACATGGTGATCCCCGATGTGGTGCACCAGTCCGACCAGGTACTGGTGACGGAGTGGATGGATGGCGTTCCGCTGGCCGACGTGATCGCGAAGGGCACACCCGAGCAGCGTGACCGGGCCGGTCAGTTGCTGGCCCGTTTCCTCTTCTCGGGACCGGCCCGTACCGGGCTGCTGCATGCCGACCCGCATCCGGGCAACTTCCGGCTGCTTCCTCCGGAGGAGGGGACGGACGGGGCCGACGAGTCCGGTGAGAACGCCGGGACCGAGCAGTGGCGGCTCGGGGTACTGGACTTCGGCACGGTGGACCGGCTGCCGGGTGGTCTCCCGCAGCCGATCGGGGACTCGCTGCGGCTGGCACTGGCGGGTGAGGCGCGGGCAGTGTACGAGCTGCTGTGCGAGGAGGGTTTCGTCAAGGAGTCGGCCGATCTCGACGCGGAGGCCGTGCTGGACTACCTTCTCCCGATCATCGAGCCGGCGCAGGTGGAGGAGTTCACCTTCACCCGGAGCTGGATGCGCAACCAGGCGGCACGGATCGGCGATCCGCGCTCCCCCGCCTATCAGCTGGGCAAGCGGTTGAATCTGCCGCCCGCCTATCTGCTGATACATCGGGTGACACTGAGCACGATCGGGGTGCTGTGTCAGCTGGGCGCGACGGTACGGCTGCGTGACGAACTCGAATCCTGGTTGCCGGGATTCCTGTGGGAGTACGAGCAGGAACCCATGGTCGAGGAGGAACCAATGGTCGAGGAGGAACTGGCCGACGACGCGGTCGCCGGGGCGTAGGCGGCGGCCGTCGGCCCGGCCGACACGGCCGAGGACCGGGAGGGGCAGCCGGGGCGGCCGGGCGGAGACGGCAGGACCCGCGGCCTGGCACGCGCGTCCCGGACGTCACCACCAGGCGGAGTCGAGACGGCTCTCGATCGCCCTGATGTGCGTGCGGGCGCATGTGTCGCAGACGTACTGCCGGCTGCCGTTCTCCACGGAACAGGTCCAGGTCGCGGGTGGGGTCTCGCTGTTCACGGACGCGCCGCACAGGGCGCAGGCGACCACCGCGGCGTCCTGCCCGTCGGACCGCTCGTTCCGGGGATGCGTCTCCTCGTCCACCTCGTGACGATAACCCGATGGTCACCGTGGCGCGCCGCACCGCGCGGCGCGGCGCGTACGGCTGCGGGCCGAGGTCCGCGCGCCGAACGACCGTGGGGCCGGCCCGAACGGACCGGCCCCGCGGAAGGGGTACTGAAGAAGGGGTGCTGAAGAACCGGGTGGGGGACCAGGTCCGTCGCCGCCGGGCGGAGCGGTCGCCCGGCGGGGCGGTGCCGGTGAGCGGCCCGGATCAGTGCCCTCCCGCGCTGCTGCCGAGAGGGGTGCTAATGCATGACCGCCATGGCCAGCGCTCGGCGGGCACGCATCGATACGCGCTCGGCCCTGCGCTGCATCCGACGCGCGTTGACCAGGCGCACGGCCCGGCGTTGCGTGTCGGCCTCCCTCATGCGCTCGTGCATATGGGCACGGGCCAGGGCTTCTGGGATGAGTTGCATCTCGCGGGTCCTGTTCTGGCGCGAATCGTTCGCACCGGTGATCGTGACGTTCGGTGTTGCGGAGCCGACGGGCTCATATGTGGGGACGGGCATTGGTGCCTGATTTCGGGGATCGTGGGTGTGGGGACGGTCGATGGTTCCGGTGCGCTTCGTGGGTTTGGGGGCCATGACCCCCAGTGCGGCGGTCACGCCGCGACCGGGTTCTTGCGCGGACGACCCCGAGGCCGCTTTCGGGCGACGACGACGCCCTGGACGAAGAGCTCACCGCCCCAAACACCCCACGGCTCGCGCCGATCCTTGGCGCCGGCGAGGCACGCCTCGACGAGCGGGCAGGTGCGGCAGAGGGACTTGGCGTACTCGACATCGGCCGGCGACTCGGCGAAGAAGACCTCCGGGTCGTAGGAGCGGCAGGGAACGGGTACGTCGAGGTTCTCGATGGCGTCATCGAGCGAGGTGAGCGTGGTGAGGGGGGTCAAGGTGGAGTCCTCCGTGAGGCCGGGCGGCGGGATCGGGTCGGAAAGCGGTACGGACGGGGCGTGCGCTTCGAGTTGCACGGTGGGTGGTGTCCTCGTCTGGTCGTTCCGGCCTGTTGGCCGGAGGGCGGCTGGTACCGGGTGCTGCTTGTCCCGAGGCTCCTTCGCGCTTTCCGTCCGCATGGACGGGCAGGCTGTCCGTCCGTTCGGACAAACAAAAGGGCCGCGGATCCCGAGTGGGGTTCCGCGGCCCTGAAGGCGCCGGCCTGATGCTGAATCAGGCTGGATCACTCCAGGGTTCAGGCCCACGGAAGGCCCACATCGTGTGGTGGTGCGTCGTCTGCTTCTTGGCGCCGGCTTCCACTCCCGCACCGACAGCGGCGAAGGCATAGGCCTGGGCCTGCCCCTTCACTACTGCTGCTGCCGGTGCCTGAGCCGGTCGCTCATTGCGCTCCCGCACGGGGAAGCTCGCGGAGGACAGCGGGCTGACGGCGGACAGACCGGTGCCACGGAGCGAGAAATCGCGGGAGCAGACGAGGCCGAGCGAGCAGGCGGAGACGACCGAGAGATCGGTCATTTTGTTGGTCTTGATGATGCTGATCACTTCAATCGCCTCCTCTCGGCGTCTCGGGGGACCGGCGGACCGATCCTGCGTATTCGAATAAGTACAGCACAGAGCCAGGGCTTCAGAGAAGCCGCTGTCCCTGTGGTTAAGAACCTATGGTGATGACTGGGGCAGGCGCAAACTATTTTTCCGACGAGTTTCCCTCACGCCTCGCCGGAGGCCTCCGGCGTCTCCTCCTCCCCCGTCCCACCTGCGCAAATGGCAAGAACCGCGGTCCCGAAGCGGTTCAGCTTCCGCGTGCCGACACCGGAGATCACCGCCAGTTCGCCCGCGCTGCCCGGCACCGCCTCGGCGATCGCCATCAACGTCTTGTCGGTGAACACGCAATAGGGGGGCTGGCCGATCTCCTTGGCTCTGACGGACCGCCAGTCGCGCAGTCGCTCGTACAACGCCTCGTCCATGTCGGACGGGCAGTCGTCACAGCGCATCAGCTTCATCTCGCCCGCGTCGGTGAGGGTCTTCCCGCAGACCCGGCACCTGGCCGGGCCGCGCCAGGTGCGCCTGGCGACCGGTCCCCGGCGCCGTTCGGCGCCGCCGTCCTCTGCCGCCTCGATGTGCGGACCGCGGGCCGCCGTCCCGGGGCGCAGCCCGGTCAGGAACCTGCTCGGGCGGCGTCCCGCGCGTCCGCCCGGCGAGCGGGCGAGCGACCACGACAGCGAGAGGTGGACACGGGCCCGGGTGATGCCGACATAGAGGAGCCGCCGCTCCTCCTCGATCTGCTCGTCGGTCCTGGCGTAGGCGATCGGCAGCATGCCCTCGGTCAGTCCGACCAGGAACACGGCGTCCCATTCCAGCCCCTTCGCCGAGTGCAGCGAGGCGAGGGTGACTCCCTGGACCGTGGGGGCGTGCTGGGCGGCGGCCCGTTCGTCGAGCTCCGCCACCAGGTCGGAGAGCGTCGCCCCCGGCCTGGCCCGTTCGAAGTCCTCGGCGAGCCGGACCAGGGCGGCGAGGGACTCCCAGCGGTCGCGCACCGCCCCGGAACCCGCGGGCGGCTTCGGTGTCCACCCCTTGGTGGACAGCACCGCGCGCACCTGGGCCGCCAGGTCCTCCGCGTCGTCCAGCAGACGGTCGTTGCCTCCCGCGCGCGCGGCGCCTCGCAGGGCCGTGCCCGCCTCCCGCACCTCCGCCCGTTCGAAGAAGCGCTCCGCGCCGCGCAGCTGGTAGGGCACGCCCGCGTCGGCCAGGGCCTGTTCGTAGACCTCGGACTGGGAGTTGACCCGGTAGAGCACGGCGATCTCGCCGGCCGGGACACCCGTGGCGATCAGGTCGCGGACGCGGCGGGCGGTGCCCTCCGCCTCCGCGGGCTCGTCCGCGTACTCCGTACGGACGGGCTCGGGGCCGGGGTCGCGCTGCGAGATCAGTTCCAACCGGTGCTCGGCGGCACGGCCGCGGGCCTGGCCGAGCAGCCCGTTGGCCAGATGGACGACCTGGGGGGTGGAGCGGTAGTCCCGGACCAGCTTGACGACGGTCGCGTGCGGGTGGCGGCTGCGGAAGCTCAGCAGGTGTTCGGGGGTGGCTCCGGTGAAGGAGTAGATCGTCTGGCTCGCGTCCCCGACGACGCACAGACTGTCCCGCTCCCCGAGCCAGAGGTCGAGCAGCCGTTGCTGGAGGGGGCTGACGTCCTGGTACTCGTCGACCACGAAGTGCTGGTACTGGCGGCGGACGTGCTCGGCGATATCGTGACGGTCCTGGAGGATGGCGACGGTCAGCAGCAGCACGTCCTCGAAGTCGATCACCGCGTGATCACGCTTCAGCTGCTCGTACATGGCGTAGATCTGGGAGATCTCGGCCGGATCGCGCGGGGCGTCCCGATGGGTCCGGGCAACCACGGCCGGATAGTCGGCGGGCACGGTCTGGGTCACCTTGGACCACTCGATCTCGCTCGTGACGTCACGCAGCTCGTTGCGGTCGAGCCGGATGCGGCAACGGGTCGCCGCCTCCGCGACCAACTGGACCTTGCGCTCCAGCAGCCGCGGCAGGTCGCCGCCGACCGCCTTCGGCCAGAAGTACTGGAGCTGGCGCAGCGCGGCGGAGTGGAACGTCCGCGCCTGCACCCCGCCCGCGCCGAGCTGGCGCAGCCGTCCGCGCATCTCGCCCGCGGCCCGATGGGTGAACGTGACGGCGAGCACGCTCGCCGGCTGGAGTATCCCCGCGCGCACCCCGTAGGCGATGCGATGAGTGATCGCACGCGTCTTGCCCGTACCGGCCCCGGCCAGCACACACACCGGGCCGTGCAGGGCCGTGGCGACCTCGCGCTGCTCGGGGTCGAGCCCGTCGAGCACGGCATCGGCCGACTCGGGGACCTGTGGGAAGAGGGAGGAATGCGTTGCTGCTGTCACCCCGCCATGCTGCCAGGTCGCTCCTGACCGGTGCGGAGGTTGTCCACAGGGGCGGTCCGTCCGTCGTACTAATCGCTGCGCTCCGCTCGATCGCGGGGCTCCGTACGGGGCCGGGCCCCGTACAGGGCCGCTGTCGCGGGCCCGGTGTGAGATGTCTCCGGACCGGGCGGTGGCGGGAATGGTGGTCGGCTCGCGTACGTTGCCCATCCGGGCGGACCGAGCAGGACCGCGCAGTCGGACGAGACAGCAGTCGGACGAGACAGAGGAGCGGGAAGAGATGCCGGGCACTGTGACGATGTACAGCACCACGTGGTGCGGCTACTGCCGTCGGCTCAAGAGCCAGATGGACCGCGAGGGCATCGCGTACAACGAGATCAACATCGAGCAGGACCCGGAGTCCGCCGCCTTCGTCGAGAAGGCCAACGGGGGCAACCAGACCGTGCCCACCGTCCTGGTGGTCGGCTCGACGGGCGTCGAGGCCGTCATGACGAACCCGTCCCTGGCCCAGGTGAAGCAGGCGCTCGCCGCCTGATCCGCCGACGCGGCAACGCCCCTCACCGGTGTCGGTGAGGGGCGTTCGCGCGTCCTACGGTCGTCGTCGCGTCTCCGCCGGTCGTCTCGCGTCCGGCAGACGTGCTCAGCCGACGCTGCCCGGCTTGGGAAGCGGCTTTCCGTACCACATCTCGATCAGGCGGGACGCGATCGAGATGCCGTACGGGGGCACGACCTCGCCCGATTCGAAGGCCGCGGTCAGTTCCTCGCGGGAGAACCAGCGGGCTTCCTCGATCTCCTCGCCGTCCACGTCGATCTCGGCGGAGGACGCCCGGGCCATGAAGCCGAGCATCAGGCTGGACGGGAACGGCCAGGGCTGGCTGGCGACGTACTCGACCTCGTCGACCGTGATGCCCGCCTCCTCGAAGACCTCGCGGGCCACGGACTGCTCGATCGACTCCCCCGGCTCGACGAACCCCGCGAGCGTGGAGAAGCGGCCCTCGGGCCAGTGCACCTGACGGCCGAGCAGCGCGCGGTCCTGGTCGTCCGTCACCAGCATGATGACCGCGGGGTCGGTGCGCGGGTAGTGCTCGGCGCCGCAGGCCGGGCAGCGGCGGATGTGGCCGGCCGCCGCGATGACCGTGCGCTCCCCGCAGCGCGAGCAGAAGCGGTGCAGGCGCTGCCAGTTCTCCAGGGCCACCGCGTGCACCATCAGTCCGGCGTCCCGGGGGCCGAGCAGCATCCCGGCCTCGCGCAGTCCGGCCGGGCGGGCCGGCTGGTCCATGCGGCCGGGCAACGAGTCCTTCTGGAGCGCGAAGTAGCTGACGCCGTCCGCGTCGGTGCCCAGGAAGTAGCGGTGGGTCTCGGTGAGCGGGGCCTCGAAGGCCGGTGTCATGACGATCTCCGTACCGCCGTCGGCGGTGTCGTCGATCAGCACCTGTCCGCCGGACACGACGAAGACGCGCGTGGTCGGGTGGCTCCACGCGGCGGCCAGCCATGCCTCGTCGAGGCGGTGGTGCGCCGCGCGGTCGATGCCGCTGGGCGCCGTGAGACCGATGGGCCGGTCCGTGACGGCGTTGTCGAAGGTGCTCACAGGTGCTTCCTACTCCCCGGGACGGTTCGGGTGTTCAGCGGGCTCGGCGAAAAGCTCAACGGAGTGCCTCGGCCAGCTCGCCCCAGAGGTGGGCGGTCGTCTCCACGCCCTTGAACAGCAGGTCCAGTTCGACCTTCTCGTTGGGGGCGTGCCAGCCGTCGGAGGGGACGGAGATGCCGAGGAAGAGAACGGGGGCGCCGAGGACGTCCTGCAGGTCGGCGGCGGGCCCCGAGCCTCCTTCGCGGGTGAAGAGGATCTTCTGGCCGAAGGCCCGTCCCATCGCGCGTGAGACCGCTCGCAGGGCGGGGTGGTCCAGCGGCGTGAGGCAGGGGCGAGTGGCCGGGGAGAAGGTGATCCGGTGCCGGATGCCGGCCGGGATCCGGGCCTCGGCCCAGGCGCGGACCACCTGCTGGATGTGGTCGGGGTCCTGGCCCGCGACCAGCCGGAAACTGATCTTCACCAGGGCGGAGGAGGGGATGATCGTCTTGCTGCCCGCGCCCTGGTAGCCGCCGCCGATGCCATTGACCTCGGCGGTGGGACGGGCCCAGACGCGTTCCAGCGTGGAGTAGCCGGCCTCTCCGGACGCCGACCGGGACCTGGCGGTGCGCAGCCAGCTCGCTTCGTCGAAGGGGAGTTCGGCGAAGAGTGCGCGCTCGGCCGCGGTGAGTTCCGTCACGCCGTCGTAGAAGCCGGGTATCGCGATCCGGCCGTCCGCGTCGTGCAGCGCGGCGACGAGCCGGGCCACGGCGGTCGCGGGGTTGGGGACGGCGCCGCCGAACGAACCGGAGTGGATGTCCTGCTCGGGGCCGTACAGCTCGATCTCGCACTCGGCGAGGCCGCGCATGCCCGTACAGACCGTGGGGGTGTTCTCGTCCCACATGCCGGTGTCGGAGACGATCACGGCGTCGGCGGCGAGGCGGGCGGCCCGTTCCTCGACCAGGGCGCGGAAGTGCGGCGAACCGGACTCCTCCTCGCCCTCGATCAGCAGCTTGAGGTTGACGGCGGGGGCGGTACGGCCGGTGGCGGCGAGGTGGGCCCGCACACCGAGGGTGTGGAAGAACACCTGCCCCTTGTCGTCGGCGGCGCCCCGCCCGTACATGCGGCCGTCGCGGATCACGGGCTCGAACGGGTCGGTGTCCCAGCCGTCCTCGCGGGCCGCGGGCTGCACGTCGTGATGCCCGTAGACGAGGACGGTCGGGGCGTCCGGATCGCCGGACGGCCACTCGGCGAAGACGGCGGGGGCGCCGGGGGTGTCCCAGATCTCGGTGACCGGGAAGCCGGTCTCCCGCAGCTTGGCGGACAGCCACTCGGCGCTGCGCCGTACGTCCCCGTCGTGCTCCGGCTGGGCGGACACGGACGGGATGCGCAGCCAGGAGGCGAGGTCGTCGAGGAAGGCTGTGCGGTGCTGCTCGGTGTACGTGTGGACGGCGCTGTCCGGGGTGTCGCTCATGGTGTCGAGCCTATCGGCCGTCGGGAGGTGGCTCGTCCAGCAGGATCCGCTCCAGTTCCGCCCGGCCCGGGAGCCGGGCGGGCCGTACGGTCTCGCCGCTGCGCACGTACAGGAACGTGGCCGTGACGGCGGTGAGGGGCAGGTCGTGCAGTTCGGCCCAGGCCAGGCGGTAGATCGCGAGCTGGAGGGGGTCGGCGGTGCGGGTGCGGGTGGTCTTCCAGTCGACGATCTCGTACGTGTCCTCCCCGGTGCGGTAAACGGCGTCGATCCGGCCCCTGATCACCCGGCCCGCGAGGGTGATCTGGAACGGGGTCTCCACGCGGTGGGGAGTGCGGCGGGCGTACGGGGTGCGCTCGAACGCCTCCTTGAGCGCGGCGAGATCCCGCTCGTCGGCGATCTCGGCCTCGCTCTCGTCGCCGCCGGGCAGCTCGTCCGGACCGAGCATGGGCAGCGGAAGCTCCTCGAAGCGGGACTCCACCCAGGCATGGAACCGGGTGCCGCGGCGGGCCGCGGGCTGTGGCGGCCTCGGCATGGGGCGGGCCAGCTCCCGCGCGAAGCCGTCGGGGTCGTCCGCGAGCTTCAGCAGCTGGGTGGCGGAGAGCGTGGGGGGTACGAGGACATCGCGCACGGTGGCGCGGGCGCGGCGCAGTTCACCGGCGAGGGTGTCGAGGTCGCGGTCCCAGGAGGCCAGCACGCGGAGCTCCTCCGGGGTGAGGCGGTGCGCCCCGGGGGTGCGGCGTGGTTCGGGAGGACGGGGGGTCTCCTCGGCGTGCTCGGGGGCCCGGGCCGCCGGGACGGAGGCGGCGGTGCCCGGCGCGGAGGCGGGTGCAAAGGCCGGTGCGGGCGGGCGCTCCGTCGACAGGGCGTCCCAGTCGTCGGCCCAGTCCTCGGCCCCGTCGGGGCAGGTCTCGTCGGGATACGCCCCCTCGGGGTACGCATCCTCCGAAGACGTCTCGTCCGGATACGCCTCGTCGGCGGGGAGGGGGGCGTTCCCGCACGGGGCGTCGTACGGATCCGGGGCGGCGGCCCGCGTCCCGTGTGCATCCGGGTCGGCCTCCGCCGAGGTCAGGGCGTCCAGATGTGCCAGGACCGTTTCGGCGGCGGCCCTGCGGCGGATCAGCGCGGTGTCGTCGAGGGGCAGCGGCCATGCCCGGTCGGTCTGCTTCTCCTCCAGCGCGGGGTTCTCCTCGCCCTCGGCCGGTTCGTCGGCCCATGCCTCGATCTCGCCGTGTCCGGCCGCGCAGTGCTCGTACAGCGCGTGCAGGAAGGCGGACGGGCCGCGCGGCTTCTTCTGGGTCGGCCCCCACCAGTGGCCGGAACCCAGCAGCAGCGAACGGGGCCGGGTGAAGGTCACGTAGCCCAGACGGAGCTCCTCGGTGTGCTGATGCTCCTTCATCGCCTCCTTGAACCCCTTGAGCCCCTTGGCGTCCGGGGAGTCGAGGGCGGGGAGCGTGGCCGTGTCGCCGCGCAGGGCGTGCGGCAGGACCTGGGGCTGGGACGTCCAGGCGTCGCGGGACTGGCCGCTGGGGAACTGACCGGCGACCAGTCCTGGCACCGCGACGACGTCCCACTCCAGGCCCTTGGACTTGTGCGCGGTGAGGACCTTGACAGTGTTCTCGCCGCCGGGCAGGGCGTTGTCCAGGCCCTTCTCGTACTGGACGGCGGTGCGCAGGAAGCCCAGGAAGGCGAGGAGCGTGGCCTCTCCCTCGACGGCGGCGAAGCGGGCGGCCACGTCGAGGAAGTTGGCCAGCGTCTCGCGGCGGCGGGCGGCCAGCGCGTGCGGCGACGCGGAGAGCTCGACCTCCAGGCCGGTGGTGGCGAGGACCCGGTGCAGTACGTCCATGAGGGGATCGGCCAGGGAGCGGCGCAGGTCGCGCAGTTCGGCTGCCAGGTGGGCGAAGCGGACCCGGGCCTCGGCGGAGAACGGCAGCCCGTCGTCCGCCTCGCCGCCCGATTCGAGGAAGGTGTCCAGCGCGTCGGCGAGCGAGATCACTTCGGCCGGGTCGGTGCCTTCGACGGCCTCGGCGAGGCGCCGGTCGGGATCGGGACCGTCCTCGTCGCCGTGGCCCGCGCGGTGCACGAGAAGGCGGGCGCGGCGGCCGAGAAGGGCCAGGTCCCGGGGGCCGATCCGCCAGCGGGGGCCGGTGAGCAACCGGACCAGGGAGGCGTTGGCCCCCGGGTCCTGGAGGACCTCGCAGACCGCGACGAGGTCGGCGACCTCGGGCAGGTGGAGCAGCCCGGAGAGGCCGACGACCTCGACCGGGACGTCACGGGCCACCAGCGCGGCGTGGATCTCCGGGAAGTCGCCCGCGGTGCGGCACAGGACGGCGATCTCGCCGGGGCGCTTGTCGGTCCTGACGAGGTGGGCGACGGAGTCGGCGATCCAGCCGATCTCCTCCTCGTGGGTGCGGAGCAGGGCACAGCGGACGGTGCCGTCGCGCTCGGCGCCCGGGGCCGGGCGCAGGGCCTCGACGCCCTCGTGCATGGCGCGCAGGGGCGCGGCGAGGCCGTTGGCGAGGTGGAGGAGCCGGCCGCCGCTGCGACGGTTCTCGCTGAGGGAGTAGCGGGTGGCGGGGGTGCCGTCGGCGTGCGGGAAGTGGAGCGGGAAGTCGTCGAGGTTGGCGACGGAGGCGCCTCGCCAGCCGTAGATCGCCTGGCAGGGGTCTCCCACGGCGGTGACCGCGTGGCCGGTCGGCGTCGCGTCCGCCGCCTGCCCGTGGCCGTTCCCCGCCTGCCCGTGGCCGGTCGGCGTCATGTCCGCCGTCTGCTGGTGGCCGTTCTCCGTCCGTCCGTGGCCGTTCACCGTCGCGTCCGCCCATGTGGTCCCCGCCGCTTCCGTCCGCGCGGTCCGCGTCGCCCCTGTTCCTGCGGTCGCCGACGCCGCGTCTGGTCCGCGGCCGAAGAGGGCGGAGAGCAGGAGCCGTTGGGCGACCGAGGTGTCCTGGTACTCGTCGAGCAGCACGACCCGGAACTCGTCGCGCAGGATCGTGCCGACCTCGGGGCGGGTCAGTGCCAGTTGGGCGGAGAGCGCGATCTGGTCGCCGAAGTCGAGGAGGTCGCGGCTCCTCTTGGCCTCGCGATAGCGCCGGGTCAGGTCCAGCAGCTCGCGGCGGGCCCGCGCGGTCTCGGGGATCTTGCGCAGCTCGGCGTTGGTGAGCCGGGCCGTTTCGAGCGTGTGGAGCAGATCGGTGTCGTACTCCGCCAGTTCCTCGGGCCGCACGAGGTGCTCGGCCAGTTCGGCGTCGAGGGCCAGCAGATCGCTGACCAGTGTGGCGAACGACCTGGTCAGGGCCGGATACGGACCGGGGGCGGCGCGCAGTACGCGAGCGGCGAGCTGGTAGCGGGTGGCGTCGGCGAGGAGGCGTGTGGTGGGCTCCAGCCCGATGCGCAGTCCGTGCTCGGTGAGGAGCCGGCCGGCGAACGCGTGGTAGGTGGAGATGCTCGGCTCGCCGGGCGGGTCGTCCGGATCGATGACGTCCGGGTCGGTGACACCGGCGGCCACGAGGGCCTTGCGGACGCGTTCGGCGAGCTCGCCCGCCGCCTTGTTGGTGAAGGTGAGCCCGAGGACCTGCTCGGGAGCGACCTGTCCCGTCCCCACGAGCCACACCACGCGCGCGGCCATCACCGTGGTCTTCCCCGACCCGGCTCCGGCGACGATCACCTGTGGGGCGGGCGGCGCGGTGATGCAGGCCGTCTGCTCCGGGGTGAACGGGATCCCTAGGAGTTCCTTCAGCTGCTCGGGATCGGTGATACGTGGGGGCACCCGATCGAGGCTAACCGGCCCCACCGACAACGTACGGCGCCAAGCCCTTCGATCCCCGTCGGAACCAGTCGGAACCAGTCGGAACCAGTCGGAACCAGTCGGACCCCGGCGCCCCTGGTCGAGCCGTGCCGACCACGACTGAGCCCTGCCCGGTTGCTATCGATCGCTACCGGTCGTATCCGAGCACCGACCGGTCGCCGTCGGGCAATGCCGCTCATTCCACGATGTGGCGACCCTCCGGCTGCGCGCTGCACGAGGCGCGGAAGGCGCAGTGCGTGCAGTGTCCGCCCGTCGTGGGGGCGAACCGTTCGTCCAGGACCCGGCCGGCCGCCGTGGCCAGCAGATCGGACACCCACTCGCCGGAGAGCGGCTCCTGGGCCTGCACCTTCGGCAGGGTGTCGCCGCCCTCCTTCTTCGGGGCCGGCTGACGCAGTTGTACGAGTTCGGCACCGCCCGGTTCGGGGCGGCGGCCGTCGAAGGCGTCGTCGACCGCTCCTTCCCGCACGGCCAGCTGGTACACGGCGAGCTGGGGGTGACGGGCGACCTCGTCCTTGGTGGGCGACTGCTTGCCGGTCTTGAAGTCGACGACGTACGCCCGGCCCTCGGCGTCCCGCTCGACCCGGTCCATGGAACCGCGGATGCGTACCCGGTACTCCCCCGCCTCCAGGGTCACGTCGAAGTCGTGCTCGCTCGCGGCATGGGTGCGTCCGGCGCGGTCCATGACGTGCCAGCGCAGGAAGCGTTCGAGGGCGATCCGGGCCTGTTCCTTCTCCTGCCGGGACTTCCAGGGGGCGTCGAAGGCGAGACCGTCCCAGACCGAGTCCAGCCGTTCCATCAGGACGGCCAGGTCGGCGGGGGTGCGCCCGGATGCGACCTCGTCGGCGAGCACGTGCAGGACGTTGCCGAAGCCCTGGGCCGCGGTCGCCGGGGCGTCCGCCTTGACCTCGCGACCGAGGAACCACTGGAGCGCGCAGGTGTTGGCGAGCTGGTCCAGGGCGCTTCCGGAGAGGGCCACGGGCCGGTCCCGGTCGCGGAGCGGGACGGTGGAACGGGTCGGCTCGTTCAGGCCCCACCAGCGGTGCGGATGGGCCGCGGGCACCAGGGGCCGGCCCTCGTCGTCGGAGAGCGCGGCGAGCCGGGCGAGGCGGCGGGCGGCTTCCTCGCGCAGTGCCTCGGATGCGTCCGGGTCGACGGCGCGGGCGCGGAGCTCGGCGACGAGCGCGGCGACGGAGAGGGGGCGGCGCGGGCGGCCGGTGACGTCGCGCGGTTCGACACCGAGTTCCGTGAGGAAGCGGGACGGCTGGTCGCCGTCGTCGGAGGGCGCCTTGACCGCGGTGACGACGAGGCGTTCGCGGGCACGGGTCGCGGCGACGTAGAAGAGGCGGCGTTCCTCGGCGAGCAGGGCGCCGGGGGTGAGCGGCTCGGCCAGGCCGTCGCGGCCGATCCGGTCCGCTTCGAGCAGCGAGCCCCGGCGACGCAGGTCCGGCCAGAGCCCCTCCTGCAGGCTCGCGACGACGACCAGGCGCCACTGCAGGCCCTTGGAGCGGTGTGCGGTCATCAGCCGTACGGCGTCGGGGCGCAGCGCGCGCCGGGACAGGGTGTCGGCGGCGATGTCCTGGGCGTCCACTTCTTCCAGGAAGTTGAGCGCGCCGCGTCCGCCGGTGCGTTCCTCGGCGCGGGCGGCGGTCTCGAAGAGCGCGCAGACGGCGTCGAGGTCACGGTCGGCGTTGCGCCCGCCCGCTCCCCCGCGCAGCGCGGCGCGTTCCAGGCGCGTCGGCCACGGGGTGCCCGCCCACAGCTCCCACAGCGCCTCCTCCGCCGTACCGCCGCCTTCGAGCAGCTCGCGCGCCTTGCGCAGGAGCGCGCCGAGGCGCTGGGCTCCGCGGGCGTACGCCGGGTCGTGCGTGACGAGCCGTTCGGGTTCGGCGAGGGCGCGGGCCAGCAGGTCGCCGGAGGGGGGCGGTACGCGGTTCCCGGCGGCCCGCTCCTCGTCGCGCAGGGCCCGGCCGAGGCGGCGCAGGTCGGCCGCGTCCATGGAACCGAGGGGGGAGGTCAGGAGGGACAGTGCGGTCTCGGTGTCCAGCCAGGACACCGCCGGTGCCTCTGGTGCCGCCGGTGACGCCGGTTGCTCCGGTGCCTGCGGTTCCTCTGGTGCCGCCGGTGACGCCAGTTGCTCCGGTGCCTGCGGTTCCTCCGGTGCCTCTGCAGCCTCTGCTGCCTCTGGTGCCTCTGGTGTCTGCGGTTCCTCCGGTGCCTCTGCTGCCTCCGGTGCCTCCGGTGCCTCCGGTGCCTCTGCTGCCTCTGCTGCCTCTGCTGCCTCTGCTGCCTCTGGCATCTCGCATGGCTCCGACGTCGGGGGCGCCGTGTGCGCCTCCGACGCCCCTGACACCCCTGGTGCCTCTGGCACGCCTGGCACCTCTGGCGTCCCTGATACCGCCGCTGTCACCGAGGCCGCCGACGCCTCGCCCGAGACATCCGCACCCCGGGCATCCGCGCCCGGCGCACCCCGGAGCAGTGCCGCCGTGGCGACCGCGCGCAGGGCGGTCAGGAGGGGCGCGACCGCCGGTTCATGGCGCAGGGGGAGATCGTCCCCGTCGACCTCCAGGGGGACCCCGGCCGAGGTCAGGGCCCGGCGGAGCGAGGGGATCGTGCGGCCCCCGGCCCGTACGAGCACCGCCATCTCGCTCCACGGAACGCCGTCCTCCAGATGCGCCCGGCGCAGCAGATCGGCGATGTTGTCCAGCTCGGTGGAGGCGGTCGGGTAGGTGTACGCCTCCACCTCGCCGCCCTCGTGGACGGCGGCGAGATCCCGGTGGGCGCGGACCTGCTCCGCGGGCAGCCGGGGCAGCGGCATCCGGCGGGTGAGCAGCCGGGTGGCCTCCAGCAACCGGCCGCCGGAACGGCGCGAAGTCGTGAGGACGGCGACCGGGGCCGGAGTGCCGTCCGCCCGGCGGAACGTCTCCGGGAAGTCCAGGATGCCGTTCACATCGGCCCCCCGGAACGCGTAGATCGACTGGTCGGGGTCACCGAAGGCGATCAGGTCCCGGCCGTTCCCGTCCCTCCGGCCGCCTCCGCCTCCCGGGCCGCCCGCGGCCCCGTGCCCGGGCCCCGTTCCCCGGACGCTCCCGGTGCCCTGATTCCCGGCCAGCGCGTGCAGCAGCCGTACCTGTGACGGGTCCGTGTCCTGGTACTCGTCGACGAACACCGCGTCGTACCGCTCCGTCAGCCATGCCGCCACCTCGGGGCGCTCCGCGAGCAGCACGGCCCGGTGGACCAGCTCCGCGTAGTCCAGCACCCCCTGGGCGTCCAGCACGTCCAGGTACTCGGCCAGGAACCGGGCCGCCGCGCCCCAGTCCGGCCGGCCGGTGCGGCGGGCGAAGGCTGCCAGGGCGTCCGGGCCGAGGCCCAGTTCACGGCTGCGAGCGAGCACCGCCCGCACCTCGTCCGCGAAACCGCGCGTGGTCAGGCAGGCCCGCAGCTCGTCGGGCCAGCGGATGTGCGGGAAGCCGTCCTTCTCCAGTTCGAGCTGGCCGGCCAGCAGCTCGCGGACGGTGACGTCCTGCTCCGGGCCGGAGAGCAGCCGCGTCGGTTCGGCGAAGAGGTCGGCGTCCTGGTGTGCGCGGACCAGGGCGTAACAGAAGGAGTGGAACGTGGTGGCCTGCGGACTGCGGGCGGCCCCCATCCGGACGGCCATCCGGTCGCGCAGTTCCACGGCGGCCTTGCGACTGAAGGTGAGGACCAGGACGCGGGCGGGATCGCGGCCGCTCGCCACCCGGGCTGCGACCGCCTCGACGAGCGTGGTCGTCTTGCCGGTACCGGGGCCGGCGAGCACCAGGAGCGGCCCTCCGGGGTGGTCAACCACCGCACGCTGCGCCGCGTCCAGAAGAGGGGGGTCCACGGGACCCGGCGGGGTGCGCACCAGTCGGAACGCGCCCGTGGTCCGCTGTCGTGCCTCACGGTGCGGACTGTGTCGGGTGGTGGAGGAGTTCACGTGGATCGCCGGTCCTGGTGGATGTACGGGTGGGGGCGGGTGGGTGTGCGGGTGACGAGGGTGCGGCGCGTGCCGCGGACCGACGACGCTACGCCAGTGAGGGCGCGGAGCGGCGCGGGCCGACTGCGCGACTCGTCACGTTACGCACCACAATCGGGCTCGCCCCGCGTGTACGCGTCGCACCACGCGCCACTGCGGCCCGCGCGCCGGCCCACGTCACCTCGCGCGTCGCATCAGGCGCGTCGGTCCGCGTGGCGGGCGCGGCGGCGCTGCCCGTCGGCCATCGCACCGTGTTGCACATCACGCGCGCCGCTGTACGCCCCGCCGACACCCCCACCGTGTCGCACGTCACGTACGCGGGCGTACGCCCCGTCGCATTCCGTGTTCCGCCGGTCTCTCCAGGCATCCGCGCGGGTCCCCCGCCGAATGTCGGACGGATCGCACGGGCCCGGCGACGCCCGTTGCGCCCCCGAATGGCCGAAGCTGTCAGATGTGAGCACCTCTGTCCTCTTCCCCGCCCGCGTCGGCATCGCCGATGACGCCGTCCCACCGCGCCCGCTTCATGTCGAGGCGCGGCAGATGGCCCTCCGCGTCGCGCGGCGCCTCGCGCAGCGGGGTGTCCTCCTCGCGGTAGTGGTCCAGTGCGCGCAGTTCGTGGCCGGGCAGCAGCGCCCCGTCGGCCCGCACCACACGCCACCACGGCACGGCGCCCCCGTACAGCGCCATGACCCGGCCGACCTGGCGGGGACCGCCGTCCCCCAGCCATTCGGCGATGTCGCCGTAGGTCATGACACGGCCGGGCGGGATCAGGTCGGCGACGTCGAGCACCCGCTCCGCGTACTCCGGGATCCGGTCGGCATGCTCCGGGGTCCCGTCGGCCGCCCGAGCGTCGCCCGTCGCGGCGCCGCCCGGTCCCTCACCACGCGACCCTCCGGCGGCCGGCCCTTCGCCACGCGATCTCCCGGCGCCCGTTTCGTCCGTGCCCGTCCCCTCGGCACCTGTCCGGTGTTGGCTCATCCGAGCCATCCTGCCGTACGCCACCGACAGCCCGCTCCGACCGGCGTGCGCCCGCTCACAAGGCGTGCACGCGAGGGCAAAGGAGCGTATGTTGCGCTTCGCGTGTCCGCGCGGTGCACCCTGATTCCCTTCTCTGTCGCCGGGCCGTGCCACCATCGTGCGGGCGGTGACCGGTGATACGAGAACACGAAGAACACTCAGAGGCAATGAAGGAGCAGGGCGTGCAGCCACCGGAGGCGGCGGACGCCCCTGACGCCGAGCCGCGCCCGGAATCACCGGAAGCACGGGAAGCGTCACGAGCACCGGAAACACCAGAAGCACCGGAAGCACCGGAAATGTCGCAGGCACCGGACGCACCGAAGACGCCGGGCAGGGATGCCGGGCCGTCCGGACACCTGGCCGGTTCGACGCTCTCGACCGTCGCGGCGGAGCAGGCCGAGCGGGTCTCCGGGGACGAACCGCTGCTCCCCGCCCGGGTGCACCGCCCCTCCGACCTCATGCGGCTGCTCATCGGCATGCTGGCGATCAGCGTCCTGTTCGCGATCGCCGCGTTCGCCCACGGCACCACCGCCGGGCTCGAACAGGACATCACCAAGGGCACCGGCCAGGCGCCCGACGCTCTGATCAAGCTCGCCGGGCTCGTCTCCAGCATCGCCGTCCTGCTCGTTCCGGTCGTCTTCGCCATCGAACGGCTGATCAAACGCGACGGACTGCGGATCGCGGACGGGGTGCTCGCCGCCGTACTGGCGCACGGCGTCACGCTCGCCGCCGACCTCTGGGTGGCCGAGTCCGCCCCCGGCACCATCAAGGACGCCCTGACCCAGCCGCAGCCCGGGGACGCGCTCACCGACCCCGTGCACGGCTATCTCGCCCCCGTGATCGCGTACATGACGGCTGTCGGGATGGCGAGACGGCCGCGCTGGCGCGTCGTGCTGTGGGTGGTACTGCTGCTCGACGCGTTCGCCATGCTGGTGGGCGGCTTCACCACCCCGTTCTCGATCGTCCTCACCGTGCTGATCGGCTGGACCGTGGCGTACGGCACGCTGTACGCGGTCGGCTCGCCCAACGTGCGGCCGACCGGTCAGCACCTGATGGCCGGTCTGCGCCGGGTCGGCTTCCACCCGGTCACCGCGATGCGCGCCGAGGACACCCCCGACTCCGGCGACCAGAACGACCGGGGACGCCGCTATCTGGTCACCCTGGAGGACGGGCCGCCGCTCGACGTGACGGTCGTCGACCGCGAGCAGCAGGCCCAGGGCTTCTACTACCGGGTGTGGCGCAGGCTCACCCTGCGCGGCATCACTCAGAACCGTTCGATCCAGTCGCTGCGTCAGGCGCTGGAGCAGGAGGCGCTGCTCGCGTACGCGGCGATCGCCGCCGGGGCCAACGCGCCCAAGCTGATCGCCACCTCCGAGCTCGGGCCCGACGCCGTGATGCTGGTGTACGAGCACATCGGCGGCCGTTCCCTGGACGCGCTGGAGGACTCGGAGATCACCGACGAGCTGCTGCGCGGCGCCTGGCGGCAGGTGAGGGCGCTCCAGTCGCGACGCATCGCGCACCGCAGGCTCACGGGCGACGCCATCCTGGTGGATCGTTCCGGCACGGTGTTCGTGACCGATCTGCGCGGCGGCGAGATCGCGGCCGGGGATCTGGTCCTGCGGATGGACGTCGCCCAGCTGCTGACCACCACGGGGCTGCGGGTGGGTGCCGAGCGTGCGGTCACCGGTGCGCTGGAGGTGCTGGGGCCCGACGCGGTGGCGGACTGTCTGCCGCTGCTCCAGCCGATCGCGCTGAGCCGCTCCACCCGGGCCACGCTGCGGCGGCTCGCCCGGGAGCGTTCGCAGCGCGAGCGCGAGGCGGTGCTGGCGGCGTCGGACGCGGCCAAGCGCGCCAGGGCCCTGGAGACCGCGCACGACGAGTACGCCGCCGCGGCGCCCGGCCACGAGGACGAGCGGGCAGCCGGCCGGAGGACCGACGCCAGGGCCGGGCGCAAGGCCGAGCGCAAGTCGCTGCGCGTGCAGAAGCAGGCCGAGAAGCGGGCCGTGGACGAGGCGCTGGAGGGGGCGCGCGAGGAGGATCTGCTCTCCCAGATGCGCCAACAGGTACTGCGCATCCGACCGCAGGCGCCGGTCGAACCGGTCCGGCTGGAGCGCATCAAGCCGCGCACCCTCTTCAGCTTCATCGCCGGTGCGATCGCCGCGTACCTCCTCATCTCGCAGGTGACCCAGGCCGACTTCGGTGCGGTCGTCGAGCAGGCGGAGTGGGGCTGGGTGGCGACCGCGGTCGGCTTCTCGGCCCTGAGCTACGTCGCCGCGGCGATGAGCCTGCTGGGCTTCGTGCCGGAGCGGGTGCCGTTCGGGAAGACCGTGCTGGCGCAGGTCGCCGGGTCCTTCGTGAAGCTCGTCGCCCCGGCCGCGGTCGGCGGTGTGGCGTTGAACACGCGGTTCCTGCAACGGGCCGGGGTGCGCCCGGGGCTCGCGGTGGCGAGCGTCGGTGCCTCGCAGCTGTTCGGTCTCGGCTGCCACATCCTGCTGCTCGCCGCGTTCGGATATCTGACGGGTACGGAGAAGACGCCGTCCTCGCTCACCCCGTCCAGGACCGTGATCGCCGGGCTGCTGACGGTCGCCGTGCTGGTGCTGGTGGTGACGGCGGTCCCGTTCCTGCGGAAGTTCGTCGTCACCCGGCTGCGGTCGCTGTTCGCCGGGGTGGTGCCGCGCATGCTGGACGTGGTGCAGCGGCCGCAGAAGCTGCTGACCGGCATCGGCGGGATGCTGCTGCTGACCGGGACGTTCGTGATGTGCCTGGACGCGTCGATCCGGGCGTTCAGCGGTCCGGACGTGCCGACGCTCAGCTACGCGAGCATCGCGGTGGTCTTCCTGGCCGGCAACGCGCTGGGATCGGCGGCGCCCACCCCGGGCGGCATGGGTGCGGTCGAGCCCGCGCTGACCCTCGGGCTGATCGCGGTCGGCCTGCCGAAGGAGGTCGCGGCACCGGCGGTGCTGCTGTACCGGCTGCTGACGCTGTGGCTGCCGGTGCTCCCGGGCTGGCTCTGCTTCAACCACCTGACCCGCAAGGGCGCGCTCTGAGGGCCTGCCACCCGCTTGGACCGGTGTCCCGTGCACGGGTCCCGCCCCCGCCGCACGATGGGCAACATGAGGACCTCCCCCGCCCTGCGCGCCGCCGCTCTCGCCGCCACGGCCACCGTGCTCCTGCCCCTCGCGCTCACCGCCTGCTCGAAGAACGGTGACGACAGCGGCCCGGACGTGCCCGGGAGCAGCCCCCCGCTCGCGGCGAACGCCGCCGAGGCGACCAGCGGTCCCGGCGGGCTCGGGTCCCAGAAGCTGATGTGGAAGCCGTGCCCCGCCCCGTCCGCGGCACAGGGCGGCGGGGAGGCCCCGGCCCCGCTGCCCGACGGAACCCGCTGGGAATGCGCCTCCATGAAGGCGCCGCTCGACTACGCCAGGCCCGACGGCGGGACGATCGACCTGGCACTCATCCGGGCCAGGTCCAAGACCCAGGACCCGGCCCGGCGCATCGGCTCGCTCGTCTTCAACTTCGGCGGCCCCGGCGCCTCCGGTGTCGCCACCCTGCCCGCCTTCGGCACCACGTACGAGAAGCTCCGCGCCCGCTACGACCTGGTCAGCTTCGACCCGCGCGGGGTCGGCCGCAGCGCCGGGGTGTTCTGCGAGAGCGACCGGCAGCTCGACGCACGCTACGCGACCGACGGCACCCCGGACACCAGGGCCGATGTCGACGCCTTCATCAAGGACGCCAAGACGTTCGCCGCGGCCTGCCACAAGAACTCCGGCAGGGAACTCCCCTACGTCGGCACCACCGACGCCGCCCGCGACATGGACCTGATGCGCCAGGTGCTCGGCGACAAGAAACTCCACTACTTCGGCATCTCCTACGGCACCGAACTGGGCGGCGTCTACGCCCACCTGTTCCCGAAGAACGTCGGCCGGGCGGTGCTGGACGGGGTGGTCGACCCGACCCTGGACGCCGAGCGGGCCTCGCTCGGCCAGGCCAAGGGGTTCCAGCTCGCGCTGGACAACTTCACCAAGGACTGCGCGGCCCGCGGGGACGCCTGCAAGCTGCCCGGTTCCAACGCGAAGGAGATCGAGCGGGGGATCGGCGACCTGCTCGACCGGCTGGAGAAGAAGCCCGTCCCGGGGCTCGGCTCCCGGCAGCTCACGCAGACCCTGGCCACCACCGGCATCGCGGCGTCCCTCTACTCCAAGGCCACCTGGCCCCTGCTGGAGCAGGGCGTGGACGAGGCCGACGGCGGGAACGGCGGGCTGCTCCTCGCCCTCGCCGACTCGCTGAACGGCCGCTCCCAGGACGGCCGTTACGACAACTCGATGTCCGCCAACACCGCCATCAGTTGCGCCGACTCCAAGCAGCGGTTCACGGCCGACCAGGTGAAATCGAGACTCCCGTCGTTCCGGGCCGCCTCGCCGATCTTCGGCAACTACCTGGGCTGGGGCCTGATGAGCTGCACCGGCTGGCCGGTGGCGGGCGCCTGGAAGACCCCGGACGTCAGCGCCCCGGGCGCGCCCCCCATCCTCGTCATCGGCACCACCGGCGACCCGGCCACCCCGTACCAGGGATCGAGGGCCATGGCCAACGCTCTGGGCAAGGGCGTCGGCGTGCAGATGACGTACGAGGGACAGGGGCACGGTGCGTACAACAGCAACAACGCCTGCGTGCAGAAGGCCGTCGGGGACTACCTGATGAACGGCAAGGTGCCCGCCGCCGGTACCGTCTGCAAGTAGCCGTCCTTCCGTCCTCCGTCGCCCCGCCCGGTCCGCCGTCCTGCGTCCTTCCGTCGCCCGGCCGCTGCCGTCGAACGGCCCGTCGGACTCCTCCCGTACGGTGTTCATGCCGCGGGCGCGCCCCCGAACACGGGCGGGGCACGCACGGGACGCGGCGCACAGGGGAGGACGAAATCGTGGTCGGACACGCACGGGCCGGGGCACTGGCCGGGGCCGCGCTGCTGCTGACAGGGCTGCTCGGGGGCTGCGGCACCACCGAGGACGACAGGGCGGCCGAGGGGACGGACCGCGGCGCCGCCTCCGCGCCGTCCTCCGCCACGCCGGGCACCCCGTCGCCCCCGCCCGCCCTGCCCGCCGCCCTCACCTCGCAGCGGCCGGACTGGAAGCGCTGCACGGCCCCCGAGGGCGGCAGCGCGCCCGGCGGTGACTGGCGCTGCGCGATCGTGGACGTACCGCTCGACTACGCGAGACCGGGCGGCGACACGATCGGGATCGCGTTGATCCGCAAGAAGGCCCGGGACAAGGACCGTCGTCTCGGCTCGATGCTCTTCAACTTCGGCGGCCCCGGAGGTTCCGGGGTCTCGATACTGCCGCGCGCCGCCGAGTCGTACGGGTACGGAAAGCTCAACTCCCGCTATGACCTGGTGAGTTTCGATCCCCGCGGAGTCGCGCGCAGCGCCGGTGTCGTCTGCCGCACCGACAAGAAGCAGGAGAGCGCCCTCCGGAACATCGATCTGACCCCGGACACGGCGGCGGAGGAGGCCGCGTTCATGAAGGACGCGACGGATTTTGGTGCGGGCTGCACGCACCGCTCCGGCAAGGTCCTGCCGTACGTCGGCACGTCGAACGCCGCCCGCGACATGGACCTGCTCCGGCAGGTACTCGGCGACGAGAAGCTCACCTACTTCGGCATCTCCTACGGCACCGAACTGGGCGGCACGTACGCCCATCTCTTCCCCTCGAAGGTCGGACGCACCGTGCTGGACGCCGTCGTCGACCCGACCGCCGACCCGGTCGGGCACGCCCGCAACCAGGCGACCGGCTTCCAGCGGGCGTTGGAGAACTACTTCAAGGACCGCGGCCAGGACCCGAAGGTCGGGACGCGGCGCATCGCCCGGCTGCTGGAACGCATCGACCAAAAGCCGCTGCCCACCGACTCCGGGCGCGAGCTCACCGAGTCGCTGGCGGTCACCGGCATCGTCACGCCGCTGTACTCCGAGAGCAGCTGGCCCTACCTGAGCCGGGCGCTGGACGAGGCGGAGAAGCGCGGCCGGGGCACCTTGCTGCTCCAGCTGGCCGACTCGTACAACGGCCGTGACGAGAACGGGCACTACGACACCCAGAGCCATGCGCAGCGCGCCATCTCCTGCGCCGACAGCAGGCCCCGGCCGACGGTGGCCGAGGCGAGGGCCCTGCTGCCGGAGTTCCGGAAGCTGTCCCCGGTGTTCGGCCCGTTCCTGGCGTGGGACACCGCCGGCTGGTGCGCGCGGTGGCCGGTGGCGGGCGAGCACGACCACCCGGAGGTAGGCGCTCCGGGCGCCGCCCCGGTGCTGGTCGTCGGTACGACCGGTGACCCGGCCACGCCCTACGAGGGCGCGCGGAAGATGGCGGACGCGCTGGGCAAGGGCGTCGGCGTCCTGGTCACCAACAAGGGCGAGGGACACGGCTCGTACGGCAGGAGCGCGTGCGTGACATCGACCGTGGACGCGTACTTCCTCGACGGGAAGGTCCCGGCGGACGGCACGACCTGCTCCTGACGCGGCGGCGGGGTACGAGAGATCCCCGGGGTACGGGATGTGCCCCGGGTGCAGGGGGACGGGGTACGGGCACCAGAGGACCGCGGGGTACGCGGAAGGGGCCGATCCGCGGCATGCGGACGGCCCCTCCGGAGCGTTCGGCTTCGCGCCTCGTGCTTCGCGCTTGGTGCTTGGTGCTTGGTGCTTGGTGCTTGGTGCTTGGTGCTTGGTGCTCAGTACACCGGCTTCTCGGGCTCGATCTGGTTGACCCAGCCGATCACGCCGCCGCCCACGTGCACCGCGTCGGCGAAGCCCGCCGACTTGAGGACCGCGAGGACCTCGGCGCTGCGGACACCCGTCTTGCAGTGCAGGACGATGCGCTTGTCCTGCGGGAGGTCCTGGAGGGCGTTGCCCATCAGGAACTCGTTCTTCGGGATCAGCCGGGCGCCCGGGATCGAGACGATCTCGAACTCGTTGGGCTCGCGGACGTCGATGATCTCGATCTTCTCGTCCGTATCGATCCACTCCTTGAGCTGCTTGGGAGTGATCGTGGAACCGGCCGCGGCCTCCTGGGCCTCCTCCGACACGACGCCGCAGAACGCCTCGTAGTCGATGAGCTCGGTGACCGTGGGGTTCTTGCCGCAGACCGCGCAGTCGGGGTCCTTGCGAACCTTGACCTGGCGGTACTGCATCTCCAGGGCGTCGTAGATCATCAACCGGCCGACCAGCGGGTCACCGATACCGGCGAGCAGCTTGATGGCCTCCGTGACCTGGATGGAGCCGACCGAGGCGCAGAGCACCCCGAGCACACCGCCCTCTGCGCAGGAGGGGACCATGCCCGGCGGGGGCGGTTCCGGGTAGAGGCAGCGGTAGCAGGGGCCGTGCTCGGACCAGAACACGGACGCCTGACCATCGAACCGGTAGATCGAGCCCCAGATGTACGGCTTGTTCAGCAGCACCGCCGCGTCGTTGACCAGATAGCGGGTGGCGAAGTTGTCCGTGCCGTCCACGATCAGGTCGTACTGCGCGAAGATCTCCAGCACGTTGTCGGCCTCGAGCCGCCCCTCGTGCAGCACCACGTTCACGTACGGGTTGATGCCGAGGACCGAGTCCCTGGCGGACTCGGCCTTGGGACGGCCGATGTCGGACTGGCTGTGGATGATCTGGCGCTGCAGGTTCGACTCGTCGACCTCGTCGAACTCCACGATGCCGAGCGTGCCGACACCGGCGGCGGCCAGGTACATCAGGGCCGGGGAACCGAGACCGCCGGCCCCGACGCACAGCACCTTCGCGTTCTTCAGCCGCTTCTGCCCGTCCATCCCGACATCCGGGATGATCAGGTGGCGGGAGTACCTGCGGACCTCGTCGACGGTGAGCTCAGCAGCTGGCTCGACCAGGGGTGGCAGCGACACAGGGACCTCAACAATGCAGGTGGTCGGTTTCTACGTACTTCATCTGCGTACGGTTGTTCTTCCCGTAACACTGCCACGCCCTTTCTCATTCCGAGTTACCCGGTCCGATCCGCGAGACGATTTCGTTCCAGTAACTGGGCAGCGCCGCAAATGGGTCGTTCTGCCCGTACTGACCGTCTCGGTCCGTGAAAAAGATGGTGCCCGCGCCCTGCCAGCGCGCGATGCGCATGGCCTCGTCGAGGTGGGTGCGCGGAACACCGTGGACGAAGTGCGCGAACCGCTCGGGCGGGTAGTCGGCGGTCCACTCCGCCACCTGGGACCAGCGGTAGTCCGTCCACGGCCCGGAGAAGGTCACCAACTGGTCGGCGGCCTCGGCGTAGCCGGGATGCGGATGCGTGCCGACGCCCAGCACCAGCGGCCCCGCGCCTCGGCCGTACGCTCCGCGCCCGATGCCTCCACCGCCCCCCGCGCCCTCGCCGTACGCCCCGTCGCCGGACCCGCCGCTTCCCGTCCCGTCGCCGGACCCGCCGTGCGCGCCGTGTTCGAGGAGGGTGGCGAGGGTGCTGGTGAGGCGGCGGACGGCCGGAAGTTCGGCCCGCTCGGACGGGCACCGGCCGAGGTAGAAGCCGTCGACGCGGTACCAGCTCAGGAAGGACTGCGCGTCGGCCATCAGGTCCCCGAAGGGGCGGCTGCCGAAGGCCAGGTCGAGGTGGCCGAGCAGCCGGCCGCCCGCCGCCCGTACGGAGTCGTGCGGGGCGTCGCCGTGCAGCGCGCGCTCCCGCGCGTTGCGCAGGCGGCCCGCCGCCTCCAGGCAGTGCGGATCGGGCCGGGCGCCGGGGCCGTCGTCGATGTTGAGGACGGCCCAGTGCAGCGGGGTGCCGGGGCGGGTGAGTTCGGCCCACTCCGTGGGGGCGAGCAGCGGGTGCGCGTACCCGGGTACGCCGAAGCCGAGCGGTGTGGCACCACCGGTCCTGCGGGCGGTGCCGACCGAGGTCAGATACGGCACGCCGCCTCCATCCAGATGTCGGCGAGCGACTCCTCCAGATTGATCCGGGGACGCCAGCCGAGCCGGTCCCTGGCGGTGCGGACGTCGGCCTGCTGCCAGGCCCCGCAACCGTCCGGATAGGGGGACGGGGTCGCCGAGAGGTGCTCGATGAGCGACTCGCTGGAGGTGCGCTGGGCGCCGATGGGCAGCCGGGGCGGGGGCGCGTCCAGTTCGTGGAGTGCGCCCCCGTATCCGGCGACCCTGGCCAGGACGGCGGCGGCGTCCCGGAGGCGCACGGCACGGCCGGTACCGATGTTGACGACCCCCTGCGCGGCGGAGAGCGAGGCGGCATGCACGGCGCGCGCGACATCGCGCACGTCGACGAAGTCGCGCTGCACGCCGAGGCCGCTGAGCTTCAGTTCGCCGTCGCCGGACTGCATGGCCCGGCGCATCGCCTCGGCGAGCCTGCCGAGCGGGGAACCGGCCGGGGTGCCGGGACCGACCGGGGAGAAGACCCGCAGCACGACCGCGTCGAGGCCGGAGCCGAGGACGAGTTCGGTGGCGGCGAGCTTGCTGACGCCGTACGGACCGCCGGGGCGCGGGAGCGCGTCCTCCGCGGTCGACGAACCGGGCTGCGAGGGCCCGTACTCCGAGGCACAGCCGAGCTGGACGAGCCGGGCCGTACAGCCGCTGCGTCGCATCGCCTCGCAGACGGTGGCGACGGCGACGGTGTTGTGCCGGGTCAGGTCGCGCGCTCCGCCGCGGGTGGCGCCGGCGCAGTTGACGACGACTCCGGGGTGGACGGCGTCCAGGAAGCGGGTCAGCGCACCGGGACTGCCGGTGGCGAGGTCGAACCGTACGTCGGCGTCGTCGCCGCGGCCCAGCGCCGTGAGGTGCACGGCGGGATCGGCGAGCAGCCGGTCGGCGACGAACCGGCCGAGGAATCCATTGGCTCCGAGCAGCAGCACCCTCATCGTGCGCCCCCTCGGTGCCGACGGCCTGCTGCCGGTGCGGGGGTTTGGGGGGTCATGTCCGGTGTCTCCTTCGGGAAGTGGAACGGGTTGGGGCGCGGGACCCGCGGCGTCGGCTCCGCGGGGCATGCGCGTGGTCCAGTGGTTCGTATGTGGGGGGTGGTTCGTGGCCCGGCGCCGCGGAAGCGGGCCGGGAGCTTCGGTTACGCGATGGGCCGGGCCGAGTCGCCGTCCGGCCCATCGGCGGCGTGGGCCCCATCGGTCGCGCGGGCCGAGCCGTCCGGCCGGTCCGCGGCATGGGCCGGGCCGTCCGGTCGCACCATGGCATGCGTGGTGTCCATGGCATGCGTGGTGTCCATGGCATGCGTGGTGTCCATGGCATGCGTGGTGTCCATGGCTTCCGTGGCGTTCGGCCGGTCGGTGGCATGGGCGGAGGCCCGGGGAAGGACGACGGCCGCGGTGATCAGCAGCGCGAGCGCGGCCGTGCCGCAGGCGAGGGCGGGTACGGCCCCGGTGCCGGCGGTGGCGACCAGGACATCGACGGGGCGGGCGAGGGCGTGCAGACCGGGCAGCCGACCGGTCATGACCAGGGCGGGCGCCAGGAGCTCGACGGCGCAGGCGGCGGCCAGTGCGGCCGTTGCGGGTTCGGGGTGGCCGTGCACGGTCAGCAACCGGGCCGCCAGGAGCAGCGCCCCGAGCGCGGCCGCCCCGGCGAACGCGCCGCCGCCGAACCCCAGGTACGCGAGGTGGAGCAGCGCGGCGAGAACGCAGAAGTGGAGCGCGATGGCACCGAACAGCAGGGGGCGCACGCCCGCGGAGAACTGCTTCCGCGTCCGGCTGACGGCGAGGGCGTGGTGCGCGCGTACGGAGAAGAGGTGCGCGCACCAGGCGGCCGGGGCGACGGAGAGCGCCAGCCCCGCCAGGGGTGCCGGGGTGAGCGTCCACGGCCCTTTCGGGCCTCCGCTGAGCACCTGGTGGAGCAGGGCGTCGCCGTACAGGGCGAAGCCGAGCAGCCAGCAGCCGTACACGCGGGTGGCGGCCGTGGACCCGCCCGCCACCCGCAGGGGGCCTACGCGCAGGGCGAGAGCGAGGCCGATGACCGCGAGGAGCGTTCCGGCGAGGCCGATCGCGAGCCGCCCCCGGCCGTCGAGCGCTCCCTCGGTCAGCCTCAGCGCGCCGAGCGTGGCCACGCAGGCGACGCCGGGCACGAGCGCGCGGAGCGTCCAGGCAGCACGCGTCGCGATGTCACGCGCCGGCGCGCGGCGTGCGGTCGCGGGCTCCTCCGCAACGGCGGGCACCCGGGCGAAGAGTTCTTCGGCGAGCGAGAAGACGTCCCGGTGCCGGTAGCGGGCGGCGACCCGATCGGTCACGCCGTGGGTTTCGAGCCCGGCGGCGATCTCCAACGGGTCCACGGCCCTTTGGCACAGCGCCCGGTGGCGGTGCATCAACGCCTTCACCGGGTCGGCGGAACCTCCGACCGGGTCGGCGGAACCCTGGCGCACGACGGCGCGTGGATGCGCCGGGACGCGGTGGGCGATCTCCGGGGCGCGCGACGCGTCGGTCCGGACTCCCGCGGTGTGCCGACCGGTCGTCCGTGACGCGGAGGCGGTGACTCGTAACGGGGCGGCGCCGCCCCGCTCGGTTCCTGGCACGAGCCCGGCAGCCGTCTCCCCCGAGCGGAGGCCCCGGCTTCCGTCCGTGGCGGACCCCACGCCGGAACCGGTGGCGGATCCAGCGGCGGACCCGATGGCGGATGCGGCGGCTGCGCCGGACACCTCGATCGGGTCGATCGGGCGGCTCATCGTCTCTCCTCCGTGATCGTCGCCCACTGCGGCCTCCCGCACCGGCCCGCCGCCGCGGTTCTGCTCGCCGCCGCGGTTCCGCCTGTCCGTTCCTCGTTCACGCATCGCCGTCACCCGCTCCCCGTGCTCCCGCGCAGACGGTCCGGGGCCCGAGGACCCAGCCGGGCGTGCGGTCGACGGGCTCCGCATGGAGGGCCCCCGAGGCCGTCCACGGGCCCAGGACATGCGCCTCGGGCGGGGTGGCGAACGGGCGCGGCCGACCGTCGGCGGCCACCGTCTCGTCCTCCCTGCGCCCCGGGACGCGCGAGATCAGTTCCAGATAGATGCCTCGAAACGCGGCGAGATTCTGTTCGACGGTGAAGAGTTCGAGCGCCCTCGCGCGCGCCGCCGCACCGAGCCGTGCGCGGCGCTCGGGGTCGCGCAGCAGCGCGAGACAGGCATCGGCGAGCGCCTTGGGGTTGCGCGGGGGCACGACGAGTCCTGTGCCGCCGACGACCTCGACCACCGCGCCGACGTCCGTCGACACCGTGGCCCGCCCGCAGAACATCGCCTCTACGAGGGTCTCGGGGAAGTGCTCGACGATGCTGGACAGCACGACGACCCCGCCGGCGGCGTAGGCGTCCACGACGTCCGGCACCTCGGCCCCGCCGAGTTCGTGGAAGGAGACCGGGCCGTTGTCGAAGGAGACCGGGCCGTTGCCGAGGGAGACCGGGCCGCCGTCGACGGTGCGCGCGTCCACCGCCTCGCCCGGGAAGAGCCGGGCGGCCAGCACCCGGCACCGCGCGAGATGGTCGGCACCCTCCGGTCCCGGCGCCACCGCGCCGATGATCCGCAACCGGACGCCCGGCTCGGCCTTTCGCACCTCCTCGAAGGCGTGCAGCAATGTCACCAGGTCCTTGGCGGGTTCGACGCGGCCGACCCAGACGAGCGTGTCGTCGGGACCGCTGTCACCGCTCTCCCCCAGCGTCGCGAACCTGGCGGGGTCCAGACCGGGGTGAACGGTGCGCAGCTTCTCGCGTCCGGCACCGCATCGCTCCTGCCAACGTCGGGCGTGGGTGTCGCCAGGGGTGATGAGTGCGGCCTGCCGGTACACCTCGGCGGCGAACCGCCGGTGGAAGCCCGCGAGCACGGCGCGCACCGGCGCGCTCAGGGGTGTTCGGGCTGTGGCGAGGTAGTGCGCCCGCAGCCGCGCGCCGTGTTCGGTGACCAGCAGGGGCACGCCGAAGAAGCGCTTGGCCAGCAGTCCCGGGAGCGCCGTTGCACCACCGGACGCGGCATGACAGAGGTCGACCGCGCCGAGGCCCAGGTCGTCGTACCAGTCGAGCGAGAGGGGGCGCAGCAGTTCCTCGATCTCGCGGGCAAGGTCGAGGAGGTCGGCGACGACGGCGGTCCGGACGATGCCCCCGCTGCCCGGGGCACGGCAGGCGGCTTCGAGTACGCGCAGCGCCGTTTCGGAGCGGAGGGCCGCGGGCAGACCGCCGTGTTCGCGGGCCAGTTCGGCGAGCCCGTACAGCCCTTCGGCGAAGCCCTCGTCCATGGCACCGGCGTACGCGTGCGCGCGTCCGTCAGCGCCCGCTCCCGCGCTCACGCCGTCGGAGCCGCCCGTCCCGCCCGGCGCTCCTGTCGCACTGCCCCGCGCGCGCTCCTCACCGTCCAGCGCGCGCGCCGCGCAGATCGAGGTGGCGAGCGTCGTGAAGTGCGTCGCGAAGCGCCGCCGTTCGCGCCGCCCGTACGCGCGTCCGCGCCGCCCCGTCGTCATCCGACTGAGCAGCGAGCCGGCGGCGTGCCCGCCCAGGGCGTCCTCGTCGGGCGTCCAGAGCGGGGCCGACCGTACCTGTCGGACGTTCGCCGGGAGCGGTTCCCGGGCCCATTCCTCCTGGTCGGCCGCGCGGTTGAGCACGAAGAGAGCGAACTCGTGCGGAGCGAGTCCGCGCACCAGGCGGTCGCACCACAGCCCGGACTCACCGGTCGCGCACGGACAACCACCCTCAGTGAGGAATCCGATTCGCACGAGCGCACCCCCGATCTCCCTTGTGGACGGCCTCCGTCGGCACGTCGACCCACAGCGGCACGACCGTAAGGGGATACGCCGGTGGTGCGGCGGACGGTTGTCCGTCGCACCACCGAAAGGGGTGAACCGTCGTAACTTTCCTGGCCCAGCGGCGTTCTGTTGCGCTAAGGTATCGAGTGGTCACACACCGTCAGGCTGCGGCCAGCTCCTTGCGTGCTGCGCGCCGCACCGCCGCGAGCGCCGGATCGAGCACGGGCACGGCCGCCAGGAGCTGCTTGGTGTACGGGTCCCGAGGGGCCGAGTACACCCGGTCCGCCTCGCCCTCCTCGACGATCCTGCCCCGCCGCATGACGGCGACCCGATCGCTGACCTGGCGTACGACGGCGAGGTCGTGCGCGATGAAGACCAGCGCCAGGCCCAGCTCCCGTCGCAGCCGCTCCAGCAGGCCGATCACCTGCGCCTGGGTCGTCACGTCGAGCGCGGAGACGGCCTCGTCGCAGACGATCAGCTCCGGCTCGGCGGCCAGCGCACGGGCGATCCCGACGCGCTGCCGCTGTCCGCCGCTGAACTCGTGCGGGTAGCGGTCGTACTGCCCGGGGTCGAGCCCGACCCGCTTCAGCAGATCCCCCACCCTCGCCCGGATCACCGCCTCGTCGCGCTCCCCGGACGCACGCAGCGGATCGGCGACCGATTCGCCGACCGAGCGACGCGGGTTGAGGGAGGAGACGGGGTCCTGGAACACCATCTGCACCCGGGCGTCCCTGGCGATCCGCCCGGAGGTGGGCTCCAGCAGACCGACGAGCATCCGGCCGAGGGTGGTCTTCCCGCTGCCGCTCTCACCGACGATGCCGAGGGTCTCGCCGCGGCGGACGGTGAGAGAGACTCCGTCGACGGCGACTTGGGCGGACCTGCCCCTGCCGAACACCTGCCGGACATCGACGGCCTCGACAAGCGCCTCCCCGGCATCGCCGACATCCCCGACATCCCCGGCGTCGCCGGCATCCTCGACGAGCGCCCCGCCGTAGTCCCCCCGCCCACGAGCCGCCCCCGCCCCCGCGGCACCGCTCGAACCCGCGGCACCGCTCGGACGTCCGGCACCGCTCGGACCCGCCGCCCCGCTCGGACCATCCGCCGGTTCGCGCGGGGCCACCACCGCGCCCGCAGAACCGGATCCGCCGCCCGGACCACTCGCCGGAATGCGCGGTACCGCCGCCAGCAGGGCCCGCGTGTACGGCTCGCGCGGCGCCACGAGCACCTCGCCCACCGGCCCCCGTTCCACCGCCCGGCCCGACCGCATGACCAGCACCTCGTCGACCGATTCGGCCGCCACGCCCACGTCATGGGTGACCAGCAGCAGCCCCATGCCGGTCTCGCGCCGCAGGTCGTGCAGCAGGTCCAGGATCTGGGCCTGGACGGTGACGTCCAGGGCGGTCGTCGGCTCGTCGGCGATGAGCAGCCGGGGTTCGCAGGCCAGGGCCATCGCGATCAGCGCCCGCTGCCGCATCCCGCCGGAGAACTCGTGCGGCCGGGACCGGGACCGCCGTACCGCGTCGGGGATCCCGACCCGGTCCAGCACCTCCACGGCCCGGGCCCGCGCCGCCCGCCGGGAGACCCGGTTGTGGACCCGGTACACCTCGGCGATCTGGTCGCCCACGGCGTAGTACGGGTCGAGCGACGACAGCGGGTCCTGGAAGACCATCGCGGCCTTCGCGCCCCGCAGCGCCCGCAGTTCCGCGTCGTCCGCCGCGTCCACGTCCACGCCCGCGACCCGGATCGAGCCGCGAACCTCGGCGCCGGTCCCGCGGTGCAGTCCGAGCAGGGCGTACGCCGAGGCGCTCTTGCCGGAGCCGGACTCGCCGACGACGCCGAGCGCGCCCCCCGCCTCCAGCGAGAACGACAGATCCTCCACGGCGCGCACGTCACCGAACGAAATGGAGAGACCGGAGACATCGACCAGGTTCATGCCGGCACCACCCGTCGGTCGGCCATCGCCTGCAGGATGTCGGCGACGGTATTGGCGAGGACGACGAAGAATCCGGTGACGAGCACCAGACCGACGACGACCGGGAGATCCATGTTCCTTACGGCGTCGACGAGTTCACGGCCGACCCCCGGGATACCGAAGAGGGATTCGGTGAGGACGGCGCCGCCGAACATCGAGCCGATGTCGAGTGCGCCGAGCGCGATCACCGGCGCCAGCGCACCGCGCAGCGCGTGCCGTCCGACGATCGCCCGCTCCCCGACCCCGTACGCCCTGAAGGTGCGCACATGGTCCTCGGCCAGCGTCTCCAGCATCGACGCCCGGGTCATCCGGGCGTACGGGGCCGCGGACACCAGGGCCAGCGAGATCCAGGGCAACAGAAGGTTCCAGGCCCACTGCTCCGGGGCCTCCGTGAAGGGCACGTAGTCGGGGAACGGCAGGACCTTGAGCACCGTGACCAGGATGATGATCAGCAGCAGTCCGATGACGAAGACCGGCGTCGCCATGCCGGCCAGGGTGATCCAGGTGAGAACGCGCTCCGTCACGCGGCCGCGCCGCCACACCGAGAGCAACCCGGTGCCGACGCCGAGCAGCATCCACAGCACGAAGGCGCCGACGGCGAGCGAGGCGGTGGCCGGGAGCTTGGTCAGGATCAGCTCGGTGACCTGCTGGTCGCTCTGGTACGAGAGCCCGAGGCAGGGTGCCTGGCAGTGCAGCACCCCGGTCCCGGTCGAGTAGTCGCGGCCGACGAAGAGGCCCTGGAGGAAGTGCGCGTACTGCGTGTACAGCGGGTCGTCCAGGTGCAGTTGTTCGCCGACCTGCGCCACCTGCGCCGGTGAGCAGCGCGGACCGCAGGCGATCTGCGCGACGTTCCCGGGGGCGACGTAGAAGGCCGCGTAGACGACGACGCTGAGGGCGAGCAGCACGAAGAGCGCCCCGCCGAGGCGCCTGAGCAGGAACCACTTCATGCGTCGGCCCCCCGCTCCGGACCCGTGCCGGTCTTCGTACGTCCCGGGTCCGTGCCGAGCCCCGGCTCCGGACCGGTGCCGTGGTCCGCCCCGCGCGCCCCGTGCTCCGGCCCCGTGCCGGTCTTCCGCTCGCGACTCCTCCGTCTGCGTTCCGTGCCGACCCGGAGCCGGGATTCGGTGCGCGGGTCCAGCGCGGTGCGCACGCCCTCGCCGAGGACGGTGAGCGCGAGCACGGTGACGAACAGCAGCAGTGCGGGGATCAGCAGATAGGTGGGCGCCGCCTGGTACCAGGTGTCGGCGTCGCTGAGCATCTGCCCCCAGGACGGCATCGGCGGCTTGATGCCCACGCCGAGGAAGGACAGGGCCGCTTCGACGACGATGTTGCCGGGGAAGAGCAGTACGGCGTACGTGATGACGGGCGCGGCCAGCGCGGGCAGCAGCTCGCGCCGGGCCACCTGCCAGGAGCTCCAGCCGCTGAGCCGGGCGGCGGCGACGTGGTCGAGCGACTTCAGCGCGAGCGTCCGGGCCCGCACGATCTTCGAGATGCCGGACCAGCCGACCAGGCCGATGATCACGGCGATCAGGACCGGGCGCGGGAAGCCCACGGGCACAACGGCGAGCGCGCCGAGCGCGATCACCATGACGGGCAGCGCCACCACGACGTCGGTGACCCGGCTGAGCGCCTGGTCGACGAAGCGGTTGCCGAGCCCCGCCGCGAGACCCGCAAAGACCCCGATGGCCACCTGGAGCAGGGTGGCGGCGAGCGCGACGCCGAGCGAGACCCGTGCCCCGTGGACGACTCTGGCGAACAGATCGCGTCCGGTGAGCGGTTCGACGCCGAGCCAGTGTTCGGCACCGATCCCGCCGAAGGAGCCGATCGGCACCCCGCCGGTGGCGGAGTCGACGAGATCCGGATGGTACGTGGTGGGGTCCTGGCCCTCGACGGCCGCCAGCAGCGGTGCGGCGAGCGCGACCAGGACCAGCAGGGCGACGACGACGGCCGCGAGGGCGGAACGCCGGGCGCGCAAGCGCCGCCAGAACGGACGGGCCCCGGGGGCGGGGGCCACGACGGCCCCCGCCCCCTCGGCCGGCGGCGCTTCGGCCGTGGTCATTGCTTCGGCCGTGGTCACTTGACCGCGACCTGCGAGACGTCGAGCACACCGGTCCAGTCGCTGATCACGACGTTCTTGACGGCCTCGCCGTACAGGCGCTTGTAGACCGGGTGGAACAGCGGCACGGTGAGCGCCTGCTCGCCGACCTTCCTGTCGAGCGCGCCCCAGCGCTTCGCGGCGGCCTCCAGGTCGGTCAGCTTGTTGATCTCGTCGATCTCCCTGTTGACCGCGGGGTCGTCGAGCAGGCCGGAGTTGAAGTTGTAGCCGTCCTCGACGATCTGGCGCCCGTCGAAGACCGGCGCGAAGAACGGGCCGCCGGACGGCCAGTCGGCGCCCCAGCCGGCGAGGAAGAAGCCGGGCTCGCTCTTCACGTCGTGGATCGTGTCGGAGTAGGCGTTGTCCTCCAGGCCCTGGAGCCTGACGGTGATACCGGCCTTCTTCAGCGCCTCCTGGATCGCGGTGGCGATCTCCGGGCTCGTTGCGAAGTCCTTGTCGTTGGAGTGCGTGAGGGTGACGGTCAGCCCCTTGGCGTGGCCGGCCTCCTTCAGCAGTTCCCTGGCCTTGGCCGGGTCGCCGGACTTCCCGGCCGGGAAGTGGTCGTACGGCGTGTGGCCGAAGGCCGCCTGCTCGGGCAGGAAGGTGGTGGCGGGCTCGGCGAGCGAGGAGCCGCCTGCCGCGTTGACCACGGAGGAACGGTCGACGGCGTACGCGATCGCCTGGCGCACCTTCGGGTTGTCGAAGGGCTTCACCTTCGGATTGAAGGCGATGTAGTTGGTGTAGCCGAAGTGACCGGTGCCGACGCGGTCGGCGAGCTTCGTGTCGCCCGTGACCTTGGCGAGTTCGGCCGGGCCGAGGTTGGTGTCCGTCGTGACGGCCGCGGCGTCGGCGCCCCGCGAGGCCGAGAGGCGCTGGTTGATGACGGCGGAGTCGAGACCGGAGCGCACGTCGATCCGGTCCGGGTACGCCTTGCGCTCCTCGTCGGTGTCGGCCGACCAGTGCGGGTTGCGCTCCAGGACGAGACGTTCGCCGTCGCCCTCGTTCTTCACGACCTTGTACGGCCCCGAGGAGATCGGGTGCTCCTCGTACTTCGTACCGGTGTCCGCGGCCTTCGGCACCGGGGTCGTCTGGGTCTGCGTGGCCAGGAAGGGGAATTCGCCCTCCGGCTTGTTCAGGTGGAAGACGATCGTCTTCGCGTCGGGCGTCTCGATCGAGTCGAGGCCCTTCTTGTCCTTGTACGGGCCCTGGTAGTCGGCCCCGCCGATCAGCCAGTCGCGCAGGTACGGTGCGCCGCCGGAGAGTTCGGCGGCGAAGGAGCGCTCGATGCCGTACTTGATGTCGGCGCTCGTGATCGGGGTACCGTCCTCGAACTTCAGTCCGTCCTTGAGGGTGTACGTCCACACGGTGGCGTTCTTGCTGGGCGTGCCGAGGTCGGTCGCCAGGTCGGGGACGACCTTCGCGCCGGCCGCGCCGTCCTCCCGGTTGCGGGTGGTGAGGGTGCGGAAGACCAGGGACGGGACGTTGCCGCCGCCGGAGGTGTAGAGCCGGGCGGGGTCGAAGTCGGACTGGGGCCTGCTGTTGAGGACGGTGAGCGTGCCGCCCTTCTGCGGCTTGCCCGGCGCGCCGGAGCCGGAGCCGTCGGCCTTGCTGTCCTCGGGGCCGCAGGCCGCGGCGCCCGCGACCACGGCGAGTACGGCGGCGGCCGCTGCCGCGCGGCGCGATATGACGGACGGTTGACGCATCGGAAGGTGACCTCTCGGAAGGACTGCCGGGAAAGAAGGACGGTGGGCGTCCGTGCGGCGGCGACGAGAAGTCGGTGCGCACGACCGGTGCGCGGCGGCGGAGCGCACAGGGGGATGCGCGGCGCGGATGCACACAGCCGGTCGGCACGGGGAAAATGACCGGAACCATACGGTCGTCGCCGCGCCCACGGACGGGTACGCCCGGGCGCGGGGGTCAGGAAACGTCGTCCGGGCCGGTTCGGGGCTCGGGCGGAAGGCCGACGCGCACGCGGGCTGCCGTCAGCAACAGAGGATGTCGGCGACGCTGTGCCCGGTCACACCGATGAGCGCCAGCTCGATGGCGGCGCGCTCGGAGGTGACGGGGCTGCGTGACATGCCGAGAAATATGGATCACCGCCCAGGCGATGTCAACGAAGAATGAGACAGCCATCTCACTTCGTGGACGGCCGGACGGCGTGATGGCACCCGCGCCACCGCTCGTCCGCGGGATCCGGTCCGACCGGAAGGAGGACCCGACGCACCCGCCGACCTCCACCCCCGCGTCTCAACGTCCGGGATGCGCCCAGGCGTTGGGGCGGCACTTGACGCCGTCGATGTCCAGGGACTTGGTCTGCTGCTGCATCACCGGAGCGAGCGCTCCCGGCGTGCGGCAACTCACATGGTTGTGTCCCAGCCGGTGGCCGACCTCATGGTTGATCAGCATCTGGCGGTACGCGAAGAGTTCGTCCGGCCCGAACGTTGCCGAACCCTGCGCCCAGCGGTAGGCGTTGATCATCACGCGTTCGGTCGCCGCGGAGTCGCAGGAGACGTTGTCCACGGTCGTGTCCAGGCCCGACTTGCGGCACCAGTCCGCGGTGGTGCCGGGGCTGGCCAGGGTGATCACGAAGTCGGGGTCGCCGGAGGAGACCCGCTCGAACGTCATCGCGCCGTCGTGCGCCCAGCTGCGGTCGTCGTTGAGCGTCTCCTGGACGGCCCTGGCGAAGAGGTCCGGGTCGAGGCCGAGCCCCTGCTCGACGTCGATCCGGTAGCGGTATTTGTGCCCCGTCCCCGGGGCCTTCGCCGTTCCGGGGACGGAATCGAACTTCCCCGGGCCCCGGAGCTTCGCGGCCAGCGGGTACGCCCTGGCCATCTTCTGCTCGTACGTCAGGGGCTTGACCCGGGGCGCCGTCGGGGTCGGCCGGTCGTCCGAGCGGGAGGCGTCACGGGTGTCGTCCCGGTCCACGCCCGCCGACCGCGCGGTGTTGCTCGCGCCGTCGTCCTGGGCGACCTGCCCAGCCACGACCACCGCGAGGACGGTGGTCACGGCGGCGGCGGCGATACCGGTGAAGGTACGGCCCTTGCTCCCCCGGCCCTCCTTGCCTTCCTCGGCCTCCTCGGGCTGCCCGGTGCCGCCACCGGAGCCCTCGGCCCCCCGGCCGGCCGCCGGTCCGCCTTCGCCGCGCGGCGGGGGTGGGGTGGGCGGGGTGGGCGGGGTGTCGAACGCCTCGACGAACTCGCGGCGCGGTCCCGGTATCAGCGACTTGGTCCCCGCGGGCCGGGCACTCGCGGGCGCCCCCTGCGCCCGACCGGCCTTCTCCGCCCGGTCCGCCGTCCGCGCCTGCCCCATCGGCCGACGCGGTACGGGGCGCTCGCCGTCGGCGGGGCGTCCGGTCCCCGGCCCGGCCCCCCAACCGCCGCCCGGTTCCCGGTGTTCGGGGTGACCGCCGCGGACGTGCGCGGCCTGCTGGAACGAGACGTGGCTTTCCGCGCCGGCGGGCCTGCGACGCCGCCCGCTGCCGGGCCCTGGCCGTACACCCTCCGGACCCTCGTCCGTCGCCTTCGCGAGAGCGGCGTCGGCGTCGGTGTCGGGCCCCGCGCGTTCGGGGCCCGTTCGGCTGTGTCGTCCCACGCCGCGGATCAGCTCCCGCCGAGTTCGTCGAGCAGCGCCCGGAACGCCTGGGCCACCGCCTCCGGGTACTCCATCATCGCCACGTGCCCGGCATCGGGCAGCGTCAGCAGCCGCGCGTCGCGGAAGGCCGAGGAAGCCCGGCGTGCCATCCGGTACGAGACGAGCTGGTCCCGTCCGCCGTACACGAGCTGGGTCGGAGCGAGTACCCGCTCGGCCTGACGCCACAGTCCGTGCTGCCCGCCCAGCGTGTACGCATCGACAATGCCACGAGCCGAGCGGGCCATCGCGTCCCAGAAGTACGGCTGCCCCAGGCGGTGCTCCATTTCGGCCACCGCGTCGCGGAAGCCGGCCTCGGACACGCGCGCCGGGTCGCCGTAGCAGAGCGCCATGACGCCCCGGGTGCGGTCCTCCGCGCTCCAGTCCCTGGTCATCCGGGCGAACAGCGTCGCGATGCCCGGCACGGCGAGCAGCCCCGTGGGGAGGGCCCCGCGCTGCACCCGGATCTCGGGAAGCGCGGGCGAGATTAGGGTGAGCGTGCGCACCAGGTCGGGGCGGACGGCGGCGACCCGGGTGGCCACGGAGCCGCCGAGCGAATTGCCGAACAGGTGCACCGGCCCGCGCTCCGTCGCGTCGAGGAGACGGATCACGGCGCGGGCGTGCCCGGTGACCGAGTAGTTGCCGTCGTCCGGCGGCGGCGAGTCGCCGAAACCGGGCAGGTCGAGCGCCTCGCCCGCCACCACGTCCTGGAGCAGCGGCATCAGCGCCGACCAGTTCCGCGAGGAACCCCCGAGCCCGTGCACGAAGAGCGCGGGCGGCAGTGCGGTCCGCTCCGGTGGCCGGGAACGGACGGTGAGGGTCAGTCCGGGCAGCGCGACGGAGCGCAGCTCCTCCCCTTCCGCGGCCCCGACGGCGCTCAGGGTGGGGGTCACCGCGGCGGCGGCGCTCGCGCCCGGGAGCTCGGTCGAAGACATGCGGCAATGTTACGAGACGATCACACCCTGGTTCATGTGTTCGCCGTCACAGGCTGCGCGGCGTCCTCCGCGGACGCCCTCACGCCCGCCGCCCGGCCCCGGCGGTCCCGGACGGGACGTCGTACGCCGGCGTCCCCGTGTCCGGTTCGAGGCGCCCCGGGCCGGGGAAACGCTCGCATACTGGATGTATCCGGGCGTTCCGACAGTATGGCGAGGCGGCCCGGCCGCGTCGCGCATCCACCGGCGAGCACGGGACGCCCCTGCGACTCCGAGCGAGGAAGGGACTGACCATGACGGTCGACCCCAGCGACCCCGAGACCTTCGAGGACGTCCAGCCCGACGAACCCGACCAGGAGACGCCCCGCGCGGACGCGGCCGAACAGCGGGCCGACCTCCAGCAGCGGCGTGACGAACCGCTCACGGAGATCGACCGGGAGCGCGCGAACGTGGCGGATGCGGTGGAACAGGCCCGTGTGGTGGCACAGGATGAGGACGATTACCGCTAGTACGCCCCGTTTCGCCCGGCTCATCGGGGAATCCCCGGCTACCGCAGTCGTCCGGTACATGAAATTCTGCGTCCGCGCCGCGCGTGCCCGGGTTACCCGAAAGTACGATGGCTGTACGGCGCGACGTGCACGGAAATGCCGTGTCCGATCACGATTTTGGGAGGCGGCGTGACAGCCATCGAGCAGACCGAGGCGGCGCGTCCACGAGGCACACGGCTGCCTCGCCGCGCCCGACGCAACCAGCTGCTGGGCGCCGCGCAGGAAGTGTTCGTGGCGCAGGGGTACCACTCCGCCGCGATGGACGACATCGCGGAGCGCGCCGGGGTCAGCAAGCCGGTGCTCTACCAGCACTTCCCGGGCAAGCTGGAGCTCTATCTGGCGCTGCTCGACCAGCACTGCGAGTCGCTGCTCCAGGCGGTCCGTACGGCACTGGCGTCGACGACCGACAACAAGCAGCGCGTGGCAGCGACGATGGACGCGTACTTCGCGTACGTCGAGGACGAGGGCGGCGCCTTCCGGCTGGTCTTCGAGTCGGACCTGACCAACGAGCCCGCGGTGCGCGAGCGCGTGGAGCGGGTCTCCCTGCAGTGCGCCGAGGCGATCTCCGACGTCATCGCGGGGGACACGGGCCTGTCCAAGGACGAGTCCATGCTGCTCGCGGTCGGTCTGGGCGGGGTCTCCCAGGTGGTGGCCCGCTACTGGCTCTCCAGCCAGTCGTCCATTCCCCGCGACACGGCGGTGCAGCTGCTGACGTCGCTGGCCTGGCGCGGCATCGCGGGCTTCCCGCTGCACGGCATCGATCAGCACTGACCATCCCCGGCCGCGCGCCCGGAGGTCCGCCGGACGTCCGGGCGTCCGCGTACCGCGCCCGGTGCGCGTGTTCGCTGCGGGCGTGGCCCACCGGCCCCTGAAGGCTCCCCTCACCGGGCTAATCTGTGCTGGTACGGCGCGGCTCACCGCGCAGGAACCGACCGTCGGAGGGACATAGCCGTGGAGGTCAAGATCGGGGTGCAGCACTCACCCCGGGAGATCGTTCTGGAGAGCGGGCTTTCCGCCGAAGAGGTCGAGAGCGCGGTCGGCGAGGCTCTCGCCGGCAAGGCGCGGCTGCTCAGCCTCGCGGACGAGAAGGGCCGGAAGGTCCTGGTGCCGGCCGACCGGATCGCGTACGTGGAGATCGGCGAGCCCAGCACGCGTCGCGTGGGCTTCGGCGCGCTGTAGGCCACGCGCCCGACGGGGCGGTCGTGGAAGCGGCCCGGCGGGACGTCCCGCCGGGCCGCTTCCCGTTCCGCTTCCGGCCCGCTCCGCCGCCTGGACCAGGGCCGACGAGGCACGGGGCCGACGAGGGTTGCGTTCCGCGTTCCTCGGGTAGTACGGCAGGTGACCGCACCACCAGCCCCGCAACTCGCGAGGTGATCATCTGTGATCCTGGAACCTCTCGGCGCCGTCGTGCTCGGACTCGCCCTCGCCTGGGTGGCGCTCCGCTCTCTGCCGGACCGGCTCCCGCCCCGTCGCACCGTCTTCACGACGGGCGCCCTGGGGGCTCTGTTCGGCGTGTTCCTCATGCACTCGGTGATGGGTCCGGGACATCTCGCCGCCGTGCTGATCGGCGCGGTGTCGGTCGGGGCGGTGACGCTCTCGTTGCTGGTCCGCCCCCGGAGCCGAAGCGGTCTGGGACGGTCGGCGGCGGCCTGAGCGGCCCGCCCGACCCGACGCCGTTCCGCGCGCCTCGCGCCTGTGCCGCCCCCGGCGGGCCGCACAGGCGCGAGGCGCTGCGGGGACTACGCGGCGAGTCCCAGCGCGGCCATCCGCTTGGTGTGCGCCTCGGTGATCCGGGAGAACATCCGCCCGACCTCCGCGAGGTCGAAGCCGTCCGCCACACCGCCCACGAGCATCGTCGACAGCGCGTCACGGTCGGCCACGACCCGCTGCGCCTGCGACAGGGCCTCCCCCATCAGCCGGCGCGCCCACAGCGCGAGCCGGCCGCCGACACGCGGGTCGGCCTCGATCGCGGCGCGTACCTTCTCGACCGCGAAGTCGGCCTGCCCCGTGGCGTCGAGGACGGCCAGGACGAGGGACCGGGTGTCCGAGTCGAGACGCACGGCGACCTCGCGGTAGAAGTCGCTGGCGATCGAGTCGCCGACGTACGCCTTGACCAGGCCCTCCAGCCAGTCCGACGGCGCGGTCTGGCGGTGGAATTCGTCGAGCGCCTTGGCGAACGGCTCCATCGCGCCCGTGGGGTCCACGTCGATCGCGGTCAGCCGCTCCGTCAGCCTCTCGAAGTGGTGGAATTCCGCGGAGGCCATCTTCGCCAGCTCCGCCTTGTCGGCGAGCGTCGGCGCGAGTTTGGCGTCCTCGGCCAGCCGTTCGAAAGCCGCCAGCTCCCCGTACGCCAGCGCTCCCAGCAGGTCCACGACCGCCGCGCGGTACTGCGGCTCCGCGGACGCGGCGGCCCAGTCCTGGGCGGCGATTCCGGTGGGCACGGGGGCTTCGTTGGCGTTGTCAGGCGTCTCCATGAAGCGCAGAATAGCCCGCCCGGCGGGGGGCGGAAGGTCCTGGTCAGCCAGTGACATCCCACCGTTCCGACGAATTCGCCCAACACACATGCGCGAATCCGGGGTACAGTGGTATTGCGCCTACTGAGTATTTTGGATGCACGTACGGCGCGAAACCGAATTGAATCAGGATGCCCGGTCGGTGGCCCGATCGGCTCCGACCCGACAGCCCTCCGCGCGGGGCGTACGACACGTACGACCGCAGATGAGGGGCCCCCTCAGCGGCACGAGCGCTCGAGCGACGGCAGTGGTCCCGCGCCACCCGGCCCTTCCGCGGCCGGATGACCAACCCGGCACGGTACGACCCCCAGCGTTCGCCTCGGACCGCGTCTCACAGAAGAGGCAGCACCCTGACTACGTTTCGAGAACTCGGGATTCTCCCCGAGACGGCCGAGGCCCTTGAGTCCGTCGGCATCGTTTCCCCGTTCCCCATCCAGGAGATGACGCTCCCCGTCGCCCTCTCCGGCTCCGACGTCATCGGCCAGGCCAAGACCGGCACCGGAAAGACCCTCGGATTCGGTCTGCCGCTGTTGGAGCGCGTCACCGTCCCCGCGGACGTCGAGGCGGGCCGCGCCGCGCCGGAGCAGCTGACCGACACGCCGCAGGCGCTGGTCGTCGTCCCCACCCGTGAGCTCTGCCAGCAGGTCACCAACGATCTGCTGACCGCCGGCAAGGTGCGCAACGTCCGTGTGCTCGCGATCTACGGCGGTCGCGCCTACGAGCCGCAGGTCGAGGCCCTGAAGAAGGGCGTCGATGTGATCGTCGGCACGCCGGGCCGACTGCTCGACCTGGCCGGCCAGCGCAAGCTCGACCTCTCGCACGTCCGCGCGCTGGTGCTGGACGAGGCCGACGAGATGCTCGACCTGGGCTTCCTGCCCGACGTCGAGAAGATCATCACCATGCTTCCGGCGAAGCGCCAGACGATGCTGTTCTCGGCGACCATGCCGGGCGCGGTCATCGGCCTGGCGCGGCGCTACATGTCGCAGCCCACGCACATCCGGGCCACCTCGCCCGACGACGAGGGCGCGACCGTCGCGAACATCTCCCAGCACGTCTACCGGGCCCACTCGCTGGACAAGCCGGAGATGGTCGCCCGCATCCTGCAGGCCGACGGCCGCGGACTCGCGATGATCTTCTGCCGCACGAAGCGCACCGCCGCCGACATCGCCGAGCAGCTGGAGCGGCGCGGTTTCGCCTCCGGCGCCGTCCACGGCGACCTGGGCCAGGGGGCGCGCGAGCAGGCGCTGCGCGCGTTCCGCAACGGCAAGGTCGACGTGCTCGTCTGCACCGACGTGGCCGCCCGCGGCATCGATGTCGAGGGTGTGACCCACGTCATCAACTACCAGTCGCCGGAGGACGAGAAGACCTACCTGCACCGCATCGGCCGGACCGGTCGCGCCGGTGCCAAGGGCATCGCGATCACGCTGGTCGACTGGGACGACATCCCGCGCTGGCAGCTGATCAACAAGGCGCTGGACCTGGCCTTCAACGACCCGGTCGAGACGTACTCCACCTCGCCGCACCTCTACGAGGAGCTCGACATCCCGGCCGGCACCAAGGGTGTCCTGCCGCGTTCCGAGCGGACCCGTGCGGGGCTGGGGGCCGAGGAGATCGAGGATCTCGGCGAGACGGGCGGCCGGGGCCGCAAGTCCTCCGCCGCGCCCGCCGCACGCGCGGAGCGCGCCCCGCGCACGCCGCGTCAGCGCCGTCGCACCCGGGGCGGTGCCGTCGTGGACCCCGCGCAGGAGACCGCGGCCGCCGTACCCGCCCCCGCTGGTGAGGCCGAGGCGGCCGACGCCCCGGCGCAGCCGCGTACGCCGCGCCGCCGTCGCCGGACCCGCGCCGGTGCTCCGGACGCCGCGGCCGAGGCCGCGGTGAACACGGTCCAGGTCCCGGCCGCCGAGGCCCCGGCCGAGGACGAGCCCGCGGCGAAGCCGCGCCGCCGTCGCACCCGTGCCGCCGTGGCGCGGCCGGTGGCGGAGGAGGTCGACTTCCAGACCGCCCCGGTCGCCGAGCCGGCACCCGCGAAGACGGTGACCAGGCCGCGCCGCCGCACCCGCGTCGTGAAGCCCGTCGAGGACGAGGTCGACTTCCAGATCGCGCCGATCTCCGAGCCCGTCCCCGAGAGCAGGCCCCGCCGCCGCACGCGCGCGGCCTCGAAGCCGAAGGCCGAGGCCGTGGCCGCGGCGGAGGCCCCGGCCGCCGACGCCGAGACGAAGCCGCGCAGGCGTCGGACGGCTCGCACCGCCACCGGTACCGGCGTCGAGGGCTGAGCCCACGACACCGGACGCGCCTGGTCCGGGGCTCGGCCCCCGGACCGGGCGCGTCCGCGTGTTCCCGGGCCTGCCGGGAACGTCCCGGTCCGGGCGAGGTCCGGGCCCTGCCGCACGGTTCTCGTACCGGGCGTCCTGCCCGTTCGGTGTCCCAGGACATAACCTCGTCCCATGAGTCGGCCGCCCACGTTCACCCCGCCGCCCGGTACCCGCGCCCATCGGCTCGGCACCGCGCGCGGCGAGTTCGCCGTGCTGGACGCCTCGCCGCAGGGCGTGACGCGCGGCACCGCCCTTCTGCTGCCCGGCTACATGGGCAGCAAGGAGGATTTCGTCGCGCTCCTCGAACCGCTCGGTGCCGCCGGATACCGGATCGTCGCCGTGGACGGCCGGGGGCAGTACGAGACCGACGGCACGGACCGCGAGGAGACCTACGCTCAGGACGAGCTGGCCCGCGACGTGCTCGCGCAGGCGTCCGCGCTCGCGGTCGGCGACGGGAGCGGGGTGCATCTGGTCGGGCACTCGCTCGGCGGCCTGATCGCCCGCGCAGCGGTCCTGCTCGACGCCTCGCCGTTCCGTTCGCTGACGCTGATGTCGTCGGGCCCCGCCCAGGTCGTCGAGGCGCAGCAGGTCAAGGTGAAGCTGCTCTCCGACGCACTGACGACCATGACCATGGCCGAGGTGTGGGAGGCGGTGCGCGCCTTCGACCCGCCCGAGGAAGTGACGCCGAACGGCGAGGCCCTGCGCCGACGCTGGCTGCGCCACCGTGCCGCCCAGTTGATCGCCACCGGCCGTCAGCTGGCGACCGAGCCGGACCGGGTGGCCGAACTCCTGGCCACGGCACTGCCCGTCCACGTGCTCTCCGGTGAGCGCGACGACACCTGGCCGGTGCCGCTGCTCGACGACATGGCCCGGCGGCTGGGCGCGCACCGCACCCGGATCGAGGGCGCCGAGCACTCGCCGAACACGGACCGCCCGGAGCGGACCGCGAGCGCGCTCGTCTCCTTCTGGGACGCCCTTCGCGCGGCGGCAACACCTTCCTGAGCGTCTTCCCGGGTCCCGTCCCGGGCGCGGACCCGTGGAAGGTCCGGCTCGGTCGGGCACGGGACCGTGGACCATGAGGGGGCCGTCGGCGCGGTAACGCGCCCGGGCTCAGTACTGCGCCTGCACGTGCTGCCAGAAGCCGTCGCGCAAGGACCGCCGCAGATGGGCGTGGCCGCGCAGCGAGTGCTGGAGCAGCCGTTCGGCCTCGATGAGCAGGTCCTGGTCGACGGAGCCCGGCAGGTACGGGTGGCCGGGCAGCAGCTCGGCGAGGGATTCGCGGCCCCGCGCGGCCAGCCAGGCCGCGGCGATCTGCGCGCCGACGAAACGGACGTCCTCGCGGGAAGGCGCCGGGCTGTCGTCCTCGTACATCGTGACGGGGCGTCTGGTGACGTACGGGCGGCAGAAGTCCAGGTCGAAGGTGCGCTGGCTGTCGACCTCCCAGAGCAGCGGTTCGGCCTGGTTGCGCCCCTCCCCGGCCTCGATGCCCCACAGATGCACCCGGGCCCCGTACCCCTGCGCCGCCTCGACCGCGGAGACCAGGTCCTCGTCGCCGCCGACCAGGGCCGCGTCGCTGATGGCACGGTGGCGGGCGAGCGATTCGAGATCGCTGCGGATCAGTGAGTCGACACCCTTCTGCTGGTTGTTGGCGTTGAGATTGCCGAGCCTGACCTTGACGTCGGGGAGTTCGGCGATGGACTGCTGCTCGACGGTGTGGATGCGGCGCCTGGCCCCGTCGTACCAGTAGACGCGCAGCAGCCGGCTGTCCGCGAAGATCGTGCGGGCCTTGTCGATGAACGCCTCGATCAGCCCCTCCGCGTCGAGGTCGAAGGACCGGCGGTCCTCGGTGCCGGTGACGAGCAGGCCGGCCGCGGCGTACACGTAACCCGCGTCGACGAAGATCGCGTGGGTCGAGGGGGTCTTCGACACCTCGGCGAGCACGCGCTGGAGCAGTTCGTTCGTCCGGTCCAGACGGTCGCGGATCGCCGCGTCGTCGCGATGGCGGATCTCTGCGTCGTGGGAGTCGCGGATCTCTGCGTCGTTCATGCCGGCCTCGTGGTGCGCGTGGTCGTGCACGTGGCCGCGGGCCGCGCGACCGGGGTGTGCCGGATGACCTGCTGATACTTAGACATCCAAAAATTTTCCTTAGCGTAGGGAATGTTTGTAGTGCGCAAGCCGTTACACATGTATCGGAGCGCGGACACCGGCGTCGGCGCTCCCATCCTTGTGGACGGGGTCACCCGTCCTCCCAGCAGTTCTCCAGCAGGAGGATCAGACGAAGGGAAGCCATATGCGCTTCGAGATCATGCGCCTCGACGACGTCGACGGTACCGCCGTGGACAGCACCGTCGTGGACGCCGCCTCCGTCAACCGGATCGTGCAGCAGGCCGCGGCGACGGGCCAGCGCATCTACATCCGCCCGGCCGATTCCCCGGCCTCGTAACGCGCGACGACGCAGACAGACGTAGCGCCCCCGTACGGTCGGTCCGTACGGGGGCGCCGTGGTGTCCGCACCCGTCGTCACGCGTTCTGGACGACCTGGGTGACGCCGTTGATGATCTGCTGCACCGCGATGGCGGAGAGCATCATTCCGGCGAGCCGGGTCACCAGGACCACACCGCCGTCCTTGATGACGCGGATGATCAGCAGCGAGTAGCGCATGGTCAGCCAGAGCACGATGTGCATGGCGATGATCGCCGACCAGACCGAGATCTGGCCCCCCACACCGTCGGCGTGCTGCACCGCCAGGATCACCGACACGATCGCACCGGGTCCGGCGAGCAGCGGCATGCCCAGCGGTACGAGCGCGACGTTGACGTCCTTGGTCTGTGTCGGCTCGTCGGTCTTGCCGGTGAGCAGGTCGAGCGCGATGAGCAGCAGGAGCAGGCCACCCGCGATCATCAGGGCGGGCACGGAGACATGCAGATAGTCGAGGATCTGCTGGCCGAGCACGCCGAAGACGGCGATGACGCCGAAGGCGACGGTGACCGCCTGGAGCGCCATCCTGCGCTGCGTCTTGGCGGGGCGGCCGGCGGTGAGGGCGAGGAAGATCGGAGTGATGCCGGGGGGATCCATAATCACAAAAAGGGTGAGAAAAAGGGATCCGAAGACAGCGATGTCGAACACGGTGAGCCTTGCACGAAGAGGGAGAGGAACCGGCCTGGGGGAACGCGTGCCGGAGCCGTGGGGCGGCCCCGGTGGCCGGGAAGGACGCGGAAGCGGAACGGGAAGTACGGGCGGACGGGAGCGGCCGGACGGAACGCGAGGGGCGCCGGGCCGTCGCGCCGAGAACGGCGGGTGTCCGGCGCCGGGCGGACGCGGGCCCCGGCCGGACCGCCGGGCCGTCAGGTGCGGAGGGGTCCGCCGGCGCCCGGCACCGGGAAGGCTCCCGTGGCGCGCCGGGTGATCTCGCCGTAGATCTCGGGGTCGGTGGTGTACGCGCCGAGCGCGACGGGCTTGCGGCTGCCGTGGTAGTCGCTGGACCCGGTCGTCAGCAGCCCCAGCTCCCGCGCGAGCCCGCGCAGCCTGGCCCTGGTCGGCTCGTCGTGGTCCATGTGGTCGACCTCGATGCCGTCGAGCCCGGCGGCGGCGAACCGCGCGATCGACGACTCGGGCACCACCTCGCCGCGCTTGACGGCGGCCGGGTGGGCGAAGACGGTGACACCACCCGCCGCCTTGACCAGGCGGATCGCGTCGAAGGGGTCGAGTTCGTGCTTCTCCGCGTACGCGCGTCCGCCGTTGGCGAGCCACTCGGGCGTGAAGGCGTCGGAGACGGTCTCGACGACGCCGAGTTCGACGAGCGCGGTGGCGATGTGCGGCCGGCCGACCGAGCCGTCCCCGGCGATCCTCGCGACCCGCTCCCACTCGATCGGGACGCCGAGGTTCTGGAGCTTGCGCACCATGGTCCGGGCGCGCGGCACGCGGTCGTCCCGCACCAGCTCGCGTTCGCGCGCCAGCTCGGGCTCGTCGGGGTCGAAGAGGTACGCCAGCAGGTGCATGCTCACCCCGTCGATCCGGCAGGAGAGCTCGGCGCCGGTGACGAGGGCGAGCCCCTCGGGAAGGGCGGCGATCGCCTCGGCGTGACCGCGCACGGTGTCGTGGTCGGTGAGCGCGACGACGTCGAGGCCCGCGGCGGCGGCGTTCCGCACCAGCACGGCGGGGCTGTCCGTGCCGTCCGAGGCGGTGGAGTGGGTGTGCAGATCGATGCGCACGACGCGTACTCCAGGGCTCGGGACGGACGGAAGGGCGCTCGAGATCCTGGCCGGACCGGCGAGAAAGACCTGGTGCGCGCGGGCGCCGGAGCGGCCTCACAGCGGGCGTCGTACCGCACCGGTGAGGCCGCGGGGTGAAGCGGAGCCGTCGAGGCCGACCAGGATCTTCAGCACCCTCAAGGGGACATTCAAAGGATAACCGGCATTCGAACAGCACCCGGCCACGCCCGGGAGCCCGGCGGGACGCTGTCGGGCAGGGCCCCGGAACGGGCGAGAGCCCCAAGGGTTGTCCCGTAAATCCCCGTCGGGCGCCCGACGAAGGCTGCGGCACCTCGCCGCGCCAGGCGTCGCGGGCCGGACGGGACTTTCGAAACACGCCCTAGTGCCGTGACCGGCAAGGTTTGCCCGGAAGGAGCGGCGTCCGGTGCGTGCGATCGCAAGGCGGCCGAAAGCCCTCGTAGCGGGCTACGTGGGCTTTCGGCCAACGCCGCGAGCGTGCGTGCCGGGCGGTGCGACGGGGCAAACGTTGCCGGGAGCGGCACTAGTCGAGCAGGCGGGGTGTGAGCGCCCCGCACGGCACGAGGTCCATCTCCCCCCCGGCCTCCCGCAGATCCGCGAGCACCAGCTCGTCGTACATCAGCAGCCCCGACTGCTCGGGCCAGACGATCGCCCAGAGCCAGAGCCCGCGCGCCTCGCCCGCGAAGACCGCGCGGTCCTCCGGCGCACCCTTGACGTGCCAGAGAGGGGTGGGACGTCCGGCGGCGAGCATCTTGACGTCGGGCGGGCCGTCGACGTCCAGATACGGGCCCGGGTCCGGTCCGTCGACACCGGCGTACCGCGCCCCGAGGCCCACGCCGAGCTCCTCGGTGACGAGCAGCAGCTCCCCCATGCCGCCGACCGGACCGGGTCCGGAGCAGGCGACGGCGATCGCCCGGCCGCCGCTGCGTTCGTCGCCCGCGCTCGCGACACCGGTGTACAGCCAGCCCACCGGCAGCGGCCAGGGCATCCACACCGGCACCCGGGCTCGGCGCACGACCACGCCCAGCGCCTCGACGCTGGGCGGCACGACCGGCTGCAGCGGGTACACGCCGCCGTGCACGGAGCACTGCCAGGTGTCGGCGAAAAGACCGGGCGCCCTGACCCGGCCTCCGCACTTCGGGCAACTGGGTTCGCCCCTCATAGCGACCAACGGTCCTCCAGGACCGCCGCCGCGTCAAGGCGATCATCCGTCCGCGTCGCGACCTCACCAGGGAAAATAGATGTAACTTGCATTCATTAGTCTCTCTAACTTACTCTGTGGAACGCACAACGAACTGGTGACCTAGTGGAGAGCGAGAAGCCCCATGCAGGGAGAGGATCCGTTCGATCAGGGAGCAGGCGGCATCCTGCGCCAGCCGAAGGCCGTCTGGGCCACCGCGGGCGCGTCGGTCGTCGCCTTCATGGGCATCGGTCTGGTGGACCCGATCCTGCCGTCCATCGCCAAGGGCCTGGAGGCGACGCCGAGTCAGGTATCGCTCCTGTTCACCTCGTACTTCCTGATCACCGCCGTGGCGATGCTCGTCACCGGCTTCGTGTCCAGCCGGATCGGCGGACGCAGGACGCTGCTGGCCGGTCTGGCGCTCGTAGTGGTCTTCGCGGCGCTGTCCGGCACCTCGTCGTCCGTCGGTGAACTCGTCGGCTTCCGGGCCGGCTGGGGTCTGGGCAACGCACTGTTCGTGTCGACCTCGCTCGCCGTGATCGTCGGCGCGGCGGCGGGCGGCAGCGCGGCGGCGATCCTGCTGTACGAATCGGCGCTCGGCCTGGGCATGGCGTGCGGGCCGCTGCTCGGCGCCCTGCTCGGTGACGCCAGCTGGCGCTACCCGTTCTTCGGCACGGCCTCGCTGATGGCGATCGGGTTCATCTGCATCACGGCATTCCTGAAGGAGCAGCCCAGGCCCGCCCGGAAGACCTCGCTGCTGGACCCGATCCGGGCGCTCGGCCACGGCGGCCTGGCCTCCGTCGCGGCCTCGGCGTTCTTCTACAACTACGCGTTCTTCACGATCCTGGCGTTCACTCCGTTCGTACTGGACATGACGCCGTACCGCTCGGGCGCGGTCTTCTTCGCCTGGGGTCTGCTGCTCGCGGTCTTCTCGGTGCTCGTGGCCCCGCGGCTCCAGGAGCGCTTCGGCTCGTTGAAGGTGCTCGGCGTCTCGCTGGTGCTGCTCGCCGTCGACCTGCTGGTCCTGGGGTACGGCGACCACACCGCCGCCGTCGTCGGCACGATCGTCTCCGGCGCCTTCATCGGCATGAACAACACGGTCTACACGGAGCTGGCGCTCGGGGTGTCGGACGCCCCGCGCCCGGTGGCGAGCGCGGGCTACAACTTCGTCCGCTGGTTCGCCGCGGCGGCCGCCCCGTACCTCGCCCCGAAGATCGAGGAGTGGAGCAATGTCCACATGCCGTTCGTGGTCGCCGCGGCCACGGCCGTGATCGGCGCGGTCGTCGTCCTGGCCCGGCGTACGGCATTGACGCACGAGGCGCGGGAGCTGGAGCCCCGGCACGCCACCGAGGACGGTGTCACGGCCTTCGCCGACTGAACGCCGTCACACCCCCGGGCCCGTCCCCTTCGGCCCCGCCCGCGACTCCCTTCTCCCAGTCGTGGGCGGGGCCTCGTGCCGACCGGGCCACGCGCACGGGCCCGGTACGGGCGCTAAACGTCCAGCGGTACGGAGCCACGCAGCGGGTCCCGCAGGTCCGTGCCGTGCGAGAGCCACCGCTCCTGGAGCGCCTGCGCGCCGCGGACCCGCTTCCACGCGGCCTCGTTGGCCGTCATCGGCAGCAGCGGCAGGAACCGCACCGGGCCCGTCCCGGGGCCCGGTGCGTTCGCCCCCGCGTCCGGGCCAGGGTCCAGGTCCAGGTCCTCGACCAGACCGCCCGGCTCGGCGACCAGCACGGAGCTGAACGGCGCCCCGGGCCAGAGCGGTTCACCGGTCTCCAGCGAGGCGCCGGGCGCCACGATCACCCCCTCGACCTGCGGGGAGGCGGCCAGCACCGCCAGCGGGCGCAGCACCTTGTCGGTGTCGGCGAGTCCGGCGCGCACGGACAGCAGCAGTTCGGCGCGCGGGCCCTTCACCGGGTCCACGAGGGTGGCGGTCGGATCCGTCATGGGGTGCGCGGACATGCCGAGCGTGGCGTAGCGCACCACATCGCCGTCGATGAAGCGGAGCACCTCGATCCGGTCGGTACCGAGAAAGATCACCGCGGCCCGCGCGTCCGGTTCGCCGAGGGCCGTCAGCAGCCGGGCCTCGACCAGAGCAAGAATTTCTCCCATCCAGCGAGCATAGGACGCGTATGGAATGGGCAAAGTAAGGGATTGACCCTCGGGCGGCTGATAGTGTTGGCCGCTGGTCGGGGCGTAACGCAGAAGCGTTCCTCTCGGTCCCGACGACACGTCATCCCCCACGGGGGACCGGCTGGAGGAGGTGGGGCTGCCATGGATCGAAGTCGATCGTGCAGTACGACCGCTCTTCCGCCCCACACTCTCTCCCCGGTGATCTGAAGCCTTCCCGGTCAGGGGTCAAGGCATCGCGTACGACGGAAGAGCACCCCTTTTCTGCCTGTCCGTAGCGACCGCCGTCCTCGTGTCGTTCCGGTGCCGCCCGCTTTGCGGACGTGGTCCCACGTCCTCGTTCCGGGCTGTTCCACGCGCCCGACGACGGCCCTCCGTGAAGGAGTCAGCCATGTCGATGATCCGCGATCTGCGCGCCGCCGTGCGCCCGTCCCTGCGCAGGAACAACGCCATTCACCACGTCTACGACACCACTCGCGACCCGTCCGCCTCCAGCGCGGTCGTGGACTGCGCGGTCTACCGCGACGGCCGCAGGGTGGAGGGCGGCGCCTGCCGCACCCCGCACGAGGCGATGCTCCAGGTACGGAAGTCGGGCGGCTTCGCCTGGATCGGTCTGCACGAGCCGACCGAGGAGGAATTCGCCGGTATCGCCCGGGAGTTCGGCCTCCACCCGCTCGCCGTCGAGGACGCGGTCCACGCCCACCAGCGGCCGAAGCTGGAGCGGTACGACGACACGCTGTTCACCGTCTTCAAGACCATCCACTACGTCGAGCACGCCGAACTCACCGCGACCAGCGAGGTCGTGGAGACCGGCGAGGTGATGTGCTTCACCGGCCGGGACTTCGTCATCACCGTCCGGCACGGCGGCCACGGCTCGCTCCGCGCGCTGCGGCACCGGCTCCAGGACGAACCCGAACTGCTGGCCAAGGGCCCCTCCGCGGTCCTGCACTCCCTCGCGGACCACGTGGTCGACGGCTACATCGCGGTGGCGGGTGCCGTGCAGGAGGACATCGACGAGGTGGAGACCGAGGTCTTCTCCACCCCCGCGAAGGGCAGTCCGCGCGGCTCGGACGCGGGCCGGATCTACCAGCTCAAGCGTGAGGTCCTGCAATTCAAGCGGGCCGTCTCGCCGCTGCTGCGGCCGATGCAGCTGCTGAGCGAACGGCCGATGCGGCTCATCGACCCCGACATCCAGAAGTACTTCCGCGACGTCGCCGACCATCTGGCACGGGTGCACGAAGAGGTCATCGGCTTCGACGAACTGCTGAACTCGATCCTCCAGGCCAGCCTCGCGCAGGCGACCGTCGCGCAGAACGAGGACATGCGCAAGATCACGTCCTGGGCGGCCATCGTCGCCGTGCCGACGATGATCTGCGGCGTCTACGGCATGAACTTCGACCACATGCCCGAGCTGGAGTGGAAGTACGGCTATCCGATGGTGCTGGGCGTCATCGGGGTGGTCTGCTTCTCGATCCACCGCACGCTCAAGCGCAACGGCTGGCTCTGAGCACGCTCAGGCGCACGGGCCCGGCTCCGGGCATGCTCAAGGCGCACAGGCCCGGCTCCGGGCATGCTCAAGGCGCACAGGCCCGGCTCCGGGCACGTCGAGGCGCGGCGGGCCGGCTCCGGGCACGCGTCACCGGCTCCGGGGACGCCCGGTCGCACGGCCGGCCGCAGACCCGCGTCACCGGCTCCGGCGGCCACCGCTTCCGGGGCGGACCGTCACCGGCACCACCTCCTCCGGAGCCGGCCGTCGCTGCCGTCGGCTCCAAAACCGCCGTCCCATCAGGGGCCGTCCCCGGTTTGCGAATAGAATTCGGGTCATGACTGCTGCTGTCGCCGACGCGCCGTTGGACCGGGCCCTGGTCGAGGAGGCCACCAAGAAGTCCGGTCTCGTCTGGGTGCGGGGCACCGGCCCCGCCCGGGCCCTGTGGCATGTGTGGCACGAGGGCGCGGTGTATCTGGTGGGCGACGGCCCGGGCGAGCAGCCGTTCCCGGCCGGTCTCATCGACGGGTCCACCGCCGAGGTGACCGTGCGCAGCAAGGACAAGGGCGGCCGACTGGTCGCCTGGACGGCCACCGTGACGGAGCCGGCGCCGCACTCCGAGGAGTGGGAGGCCGCCGTCGGCGAACTCAGGAACAAGCGGCTGAACGCACCGGACGCCGAGCACATGCCGGAGCGGTGGGCGCGTGAGTGCCGGGTGCTGCGCCTGGTCCCCGGCGAGGTCCGCACCCGGCTGCCGGACGGCTCGCTGGCCGCGGCGCCGCTGCCGACGCCCGCGACCACCCGACGGCCGGTGCCGGCCGGGCTGCCGCGGCTGCTGAAGCGCGGGCGCAAGGGCTGATCGTCGGCGTGGGTGCCTGCCCCGGACCCGCGCCTCGCCCCCTGCCGCGCATGCGGCGAACGCCGGGCGCGCCCCCGGCCGTCCCGTACCGCGCGCGTGACGGGCATCGGGCCCGGACCGGGTTCAGGGCGATGTCCTGGGCAACTGCTTGCCGTAGTCGACCGTGTCCCGCTCCGTCGGCGCCTCCAGCGGGAATTCCCGGCCCCAGTCCGACAGCGTCACGGTCCCGCCGCCTCCGCCGCGTGCGAACCGCAGCGGGTACGGCGTGCCCTCCAGGGCGACGTCGAGCGTGCCGCCCTCGCCCTTGCCGCCCGTGATCTGGACGGTGCGGACCTGCCCGATCTTCGTCCGGTCGCCCTTGTTGAGCGTGCCGTGCAGCGTGAGCACCCCGTCGAGCAGGGTCTTCTTGTCCGTGAATCCGCGCAGCTGCTTGTACGTGGGATCGTCCTGCGGCACCTTGACGTACTTGTTCTGGAGCTTGTCGGCGGCGTCCCCGCCCGCCGCAGGGTCCGCCCCGGGCTTCTCCTCGTGGCTCCAGAACGCGGCGCTCGCCTTGAGGTAGAGCTCGTCACCGATCCGCAGCAGCTCGAAGGTGCTGTCCTTCGAGGCGACGGAGCCGGTGCCGCCCTTGTCGTTGAGCCGCATGTCCAGCTTGTACGTGCCGTCCTTGCCGACCAGCGTCCCCGCGAGGTGCACCGCGTCGGCGCCGTCCGCGGCGGACTGGGCCTTCTTCTCGATCCGCTCGGCGGAGAGCTTGCCGACGCCGTTGGTCCCCTTGTCCGGGTCCTCGCCCGCGCATGCCGTGAGGGCGACGGACAGCCCCGCGCAGAGCACGACGCCGAAGGCGGTCCGGCGTCGGGCCCGGGCGGGCGGCACGGAATCGGTCACTGGACGCACTGCCTCTCATCTGCGTGGCGGTTCACCCGTGCGGCGGTTCACCTGCGTGGCGGGGTGGCAGACCGCAGCGTACCCGTGCCGATCACACCGTCCGGCAGGGAGTCGTACGGACCGCTCCGCCGGAGCGACACGGAGCGGCACGGGCTAGCCTGATCCCGTCATAACGGATGATTGACGGCCAAACAGGCTGGACGACGAAGTCGTACACGGAAGAGATCGCGAAGCCGTACGCGCCGGAGTCGTACCCGACCGGAACCGTTCCCGGTCGGAGTCGTCGTCCCCGGAGGAGACGGAAGAAGGAGACGCACCATGGCGGCAGGCGCCCCCAGGGTCTTCGTCTCGCATCTCGCCGGCGTCCCGGTCTTCGACCCCACCGGCGACCAGGTGGGCCGGGTGCGCGACCTGGTCGCGATGCTGCGCGTCGGCGGGCGTCCGCCCCGGCTGCTCGGTCTCGTCGTCGAGGTGCTGACCAGGCGCCGGATCTTCGTTCCGATGACCCGTGTCACGGGGATCGAGTCCGGTCAGGTCATCACCACCGGCGTGGTCAACATGCGCCGTTTCGAGCAGCGCCCGACCGAGCGGCTGGTGCTCGGCGAATTCCTGGACCGGCGCGTCCGGCTCGTGGAGACCGGCGAGGAGGTCACCGTCCTCGACGTCGCCATCCAGCAGCTGCCGGCCCGCCGCGACTGGGAGATCGACAAGTACTTCGTGCGCAGGGGCCGGGGCGGGGCCCTGCGGCGCAAGGGAGAGACGCTGACGGTCGAGTGGTCGGCGGTCAGCGGGTTCTCGCTGGAGGAGGAGGGGCAGGGCGCCGAGACCCTGGTCGCCACGTTCGAGCGGCTGCGCCCGACCGACGTGGCGAACGCGCTGCACCACCTGTCGCCGAAGCGTCGGTCGGAGGTCGCCGCCGCGCTCGACGACGAGCGGCTCGCCGACGTCCTGGAGGAGCTGCCCGGGGACGACCAGGTGGAGATCATCGGCAAGCTCCAGGAGGAGCGCGCGGCCGACGTCCTGGAGGCCATGGACCCGGACGACGCGGCCGACCTGCTGTCCGAGCTGCCCGAGGAGGACAAGGAGCGGCTGCTGGCACTGATGCGCCCGGGCGACGCGGCGGACATGCGGCGCCTGATGTCGTACGAGGAACGGACGGCGGGGGGCCTGATGACGACCGAGCCGATCATCCTGCGGCCGGACGCGACGGTCGCCGACGCGCTCGCCCGGGTCCGGCAGGCGGACCTGTCCCCGGCGCTCGCCGCGCAGGTGTACGTGTGCCGGTCGCCGGACGAGACCCCGACCGGCAAATACCTGGGCACCGTGCACTTCCAGCGGCTGCTGCGGGACCCGCCGTACGCCCTGGTGGGTTCGATCGTCGACAGCGACCTCGTCCCCCTGACCCCGGACACCCCGCTGCCGGCCGTGACGAGCTATCTGGCCGCGTACAACCTGGTCTCGGTGCCGGTCGTGGACGAGAGTGGTTCGCTGCTCGGCGCGGTGACCGTCGACGACGTGCTCGACCATCTGCTGCCCGAGGACTGGCGGGAGACCGACTTCCGTGGCGAGGGGGAGGCCGCCCATGGCCGGTGAGGACCGCGCGAAGGCCGCGACGACCGGTGCCTCGGGCATCGTGCGCCCACCCCGCTACCGGCTGGACCAGCCGAAGACCCCGCGGCCGAGGCTGCTGCCCGAGTACGACCCCGAGAGTTTCGGCCGGCTCTCCGAGCGGATCGCCCGTTTCCTGGGCACCTGGAGCTTCATCGCCTGGATGACGCTGTTCATCTTCGCCTGGCTGATGTGGAACGTCTTCGCGCCGCCCACCTGGCGGTTCGACCCGTACCCGTTCATCTTCCTGACGCTCATGCTGTCGCTCCAGGCGTCGTACGCGGCCCCGCTGATCCTGCTCGCGCAGAACCGGCAGACCGACCGCGACCGGGTCACCTACGAGCAGGACCGCAAGCAGAACGAGCGCTCCATCGCGGACACCGAGTTCCTCACCCGGGAGATCGCGGCCCTGCGGATGGGGCTGGGCGAGGTCGCCACCCGCGACTGGATCCGCTCCGAACTGGAGGATCTCGTCAGGTACCTGGACGACCGGCGGGGCCGTCCCCCTGCTCACGCGGACGGGAGTGACGAAGACCGCTGAGGGCTGCTACTCGCACGTAGCGAAAGGCGCCGTAGGCCCGCCCGTCGCCCACCACCACCCTCAACGAGCGCTGCGCGCACCCTCCCGCCCGTCGCCCACCACCACCCTCAACGAGCGCTGCGCGCACCCTCCCGCCCGTCGCCCACCACCACCCTCAACGAGCGCTGCGCGCACCCGTACTATCGAGGTATGGCTACGGAAGACGCGGTGCGCGAGGCACTGGCGACGGTGAACGACCCGGAGATCCACCGCCCGATCACCGAACTCGGCATGGTGAAATCGGTCGAGGTCGGCGCTGACGGTGCGGTCGCTGTCACGGTCTATCTCACGGTCTCGGGCTGCCCGATGCGCGAGACGATCACCAAGAGCGTGACCGAAGCGGTCGCCCGCGTGGAGGGCGTCTCGCGGGTCGACGTCACGCTCGACGTGATGAGCGACGAGCAGCGCAAGGAACTGGCGGCCTCGCTGCGCGGCGGCACGGCCGAGCGCGAGGTGCCGTTCGCCAAGCCGGGCTCGCTGACCCGGGTCTACGCGGTCGCCTCCGGCAAGGGCGGCGTCGGCAAGTCGTCGGTCACGGTGAACCTGGCGGCCGCGATGGCGGCCGACGGCCTCAAGGTCGGTGTCGTGGACGCCGACATCTACGGCCACAGCGTGCCCCGGATGCTCGGCGCCAGCGGGAAGCCGACCCAGGTCGAGAACATGATCATGCCGCCGTCGGCGAACGGCGTGAAGGTCATCTCCATCGGCATGTTCACCCCGGGCAACGCTCCGGTGGTGTGGCGCGGGCCGATGCTGCACCGTGCGCTGCAGCAGTTCCTCGCCGACGTGTACTGGGGCGACCTGGACATCCTGCTGCTCGACCTGCCGCCGGGGACGGGCGACATCGCGATCTCGGTCGCGCAGCTCGTGCCGAACGCCGAGATCCTCGTCGTCACGACGCCGCAGCAGGCGGCGGCCGAGGTCGCCGAGCGGGCCGGGTCCATCGCCGTGCAGACGCACCAGAAGATCGCCGGTGTCGTCGAGAACATGTCGGGCATGCCGTGCCCGCACTGCGGCGAGATGGTCGACGTGTTCGGTACGGGCGGCGGCGCGAAGGTCGCGGAGGGACTGACACGGACGGTCGGCGCGGAGGTGCCGGTGCTCGGCTCCATCCCGATCGACGTGCGGCTGCGCGAGGGCGGCGACGAGGGCGAGCCGGTCGTCCTGTCCGACCCCGACTCCCCTGCGGGCAAGGCGCTGCGCACCATCGCGGACAAGCTCGGCAACCGCCGTCGCGGACTGTCCGGCATGTCCCTGGGCATCACCCCGCGCAACAAGTTCTGAGCCGCGGCTTCTGAGCCGCGGCCCGCTGGACCGCTCACTGGAGGCGGGCCCGCCGTACGCGCGCGCGTACGGCGGGCCCGCGTCATCCGCTACGCGTACGCCGTGATGTCCTCGACGACCGAGAAGCCCAGCCCGTACGCGCTCATCCCACGCCCGTACGCGCCGATGTGCACCTCACCGGGCGCCGACCCCGCCAGCACCCAGCCGAACTCGGACTCGCGGTAGTGGAACGGCACCGGGACGCCGTCCACCGGCAGGGACAGCGTCGACCACGCGGGCCCGTCCAGATCGTCGGCGAGTTCGAACGCCGTCTCCGTCTGCTGGCTCAGCCAGTCGTCGCGCAGCGCGTGGTCCAGATGGGCGGGCCAGGTGCAGGCGAGCAACCCGGACCCGGCCAGCCACGCCGCGGAGGCGACCGTCGTCGCGTCCAGCCGTCCGGTGCCGTCGCCGCTGCGCTGTTCGGGGCCGCCGGCCACTGTCACGACGATCGCGAACCGCTGCCGTTCACCACTCGCGTCGGTGCGTACCGACGGCTCGTCGCCGTGGCCGATGGAACCGTGCCGCACCGGGCCGTCCGCCGCGGCGCCGATCTGCACCAGCCGGCGCGGTCCGGTGAAGGCGCCGTCCAGTCCGTACCAGGGAAACGGAGCGGCCAGGAATCCATCGACCACGCGCCGGGCAGCCGACGTCCCCTCGGCGGTGACTGTGCCCGGCGCGTCCTCCGCGCCCACCCGACTGGTCGTCTCCATCTGCCCGGCCGCCTCCTCGATCCATGGGGTCCGGAGCGGCCCGCCCCCCGCGGGCATCCTCACAACCGGACAGATGGAGAATAGCCATAGCGTCCGGACGACCCGGGATTGACCACCGTCAGGTGGCGTCGGCGTCGAATGGCGGGTGATCGTCCTTCACGGGCTGCGGACGCTTCTTGAGCAGGTCCGGAGTACCGGCGGACCCGCCCGCACCGCCGATCGCCGAACCGCTCGACGCTCCGCCGCGGGAGTCGGCGGATTCCACGGCCGCGGGCTCCCTGCCGTTCACCGCGTCGGTGACCTCGGACAGGTCCTTGCGCAGGTCGAAGCTCTCGCGGATCTCCTTCAGCCCGAGCTCGTCCTCGCCCGCCATGAGCTGCTTGCGGACGAACGTCTTGGGGTTGAGGTCCTCGAACTCGAAGTCCTTGAACTCCGGCCCCAGCTCCGCGCGGATGTCGTGCTTGGCGCTCTCCGAGAACTCGCGGACCTTGCGGATGAAGCGCGAGGCGTCCTGAATGACCTTGGGCAGCTTGTCCGGGCCGAAGATCAGCATGCCCAGGATCGCGAGCGTCAGCAGCTCCATGACGCCTATGTCATTGAACACCTTGTCGCTCCTCGTGTTCTCCGCGACCAGGGCGGTTGCGGTCCGGACCGGCTCCACGGTACCCGCCGTGACTGCCCGCGCGGTAGCGCCCCACGGCCGTCAGCCGCCGGTTGCCGACCCGAGCGTCACAGAGATGGACAGCTCTCTACCGCCGCGGGTCAGTCCGAGGTCCAGACGGTCGCCGGGCCGGTGCGCCCGGATCTTCACGATCAGTTCCTCACCGCTGTGCACCCGTCGGCCGTCGACCTCGGTGATGACGTCCCCCGGCCTGATCCCGGCCTTGGCGCCGGGCCCACCGGGCGTCACCGCGGGCTTGCCCTCCGCGCCCTCGGCCCCGACCTTGGCGCCGTCGCCGGTGTACTTCATGTCGAGCGTGACACCGATCACGGGGTGAGTGGCCCTGCCGGTGTTGATCAGCTCCTCGGCGACGCGCTTGCCCTGGTTGATCGGTATGGCGAAGCCGAGCCCGATGGACCCCGACTGTCCGCCGTCGGTGCCGGAGCCGCCGTCGGCGGCGCGGATGGCGCTGTTGATGCCTATGACATGTGCGTCGGTGTCGACGAGCGGTCCGCCGGAGTTGCCGGGGTTGATCGGGGCGTCGGTCTGCAGCGCGTCGACGTAGCTGATGTCGCTGCCGTCGCCCTTCTCGCCGCCCGCGGTGATCGGGCGGTCCTTGGCGCTGATGATGCCCGAGGTCACCGTGTTGGACAGCTCGAAGGGGGCTCCGATGGCCACCACGGGGTCACCGACCCGCACGTTGTCGGAATTGCCCAGTGGCAGCGGCTTGAGACCGGACACGCCGGTGACCTTGACCACCGCGAGGTCGTAGCCGCTGTCCTTGCCGACGACCTCGGCGCGCGCGGTCTCGCCACCGCTGAACGTCACGGTGATCCGGCCGGTGGAACCGGCGGGGGCCACGACGTGGTTGTTGGTGAGGATGTGGCCGGACTTGTCGAGCACGAAACCGGTGCCGGTGCCCGCTTCGCTGGTACCGCTGACGTGGAGCGTGACCACGCTGGGCAGGGCGCTGGCGGCGATGCCCGCGACGCTGTCGGGGGCCCGGCCGCCGTCGTTCCGGCCGGCCTGCGGGAGCTCGACGCGGGTGAGGCCGCCGTTGCGCTCGACGTAGGCGCCGATCCCGCCGCCGATCCCGCCCGCCACCAGCGCGAGCAGCAGCGCGCCGACGAGGACGGAACCCCGGCGCTTCTTCTTGCTCCCGCCGTCGGCGCCGAGCGGCGGGCCGGGGTGGGTCAGCGGCTGGCGCGGGGCGCCCCAGGGGTCGTACTGGAGCCACTGCGTCGACTGGGCCGGGGGTGCCGGCTGCGCCGACCGGGCACCGGGCTGCGGGAGCGGGGGCGCCTGGGGTGTGAAGCCGGGCGCCGGTGCGGTACTGATACCCGCGCCGTTCGTCCCCGCGTACGGCGCGGGCACGGGGGTGCCGTGCGCCGGGGTCGGGACCGGCCGCTGCACGGGGGGCGCGGGCGCCCAGGGGCCGGGTTCCCCGTACGGCGGGGTGCTGTACTCGTCGGGCTCGTGCAGCGGCCGCATCGGCTGCGCCGCCGGGGCGGGCGCAGCGGGCCCGGCCCCGGGGGACGCGGTCCCGGTCGTGGAGGGCGACGCCCCGGGCCCGGCCCCGGGGGACGGGGACGCCTCGGGGGACGGGGCCCCGGAGTCGCCCGGAGGGTCCAGGTGCGCCGGGTGCGAAATGTGCGCGGTCTCCGGCGTGTCGGCGGGCGGCGTGGCGTCCTGCGGGGAGGACGGCCCGTCCGGCTCGGGGCGGGTGGCATGCCCCGGCGCGGGCCGGCTCCACCACTTCGCCTTCGGCCCGGTGGACTTCGCGTCTTCCATGTTCTCCCCGCAACTGCCGCGACCGGGCACCGCGCCCCGGGCGGGGCGCCCCTCCCGGAACTCCACCCGGAATTCAACCAGGTTTGCGATTGTCTGCGCAGACCTCGTTCAGCGCCGGGAGGCGTTCACCGTCGGGAGGAGAGCGGCGTGCCCTGGTCCGCGGAGGTCGGGAGAGCCGTGGCCGGAGGAGGCGTCCAGGACGGCGGCACGGACGGCACGGGTGCCGTCGGCGTCGGCGTCGGGGCGAGCCGCCCCAGCACCTGGGCGAACAGCGGGGTGGTCCCGGTCGGACGTATCAGCGGTGGCGCCGACACCTGGGGCAGGGCCTGGACGTCGAGGGTGTTGTGCAGGAGCCCCGGGCCCCCGGAGAGGTCCGAGAGAACCGGGAGGCGGTTGGTGGAGGCGGAGAGCGCGGGAGCGGCGTACGGCGCCGGCGTGGTCTCCGGCACGGTCGGCGGGGCGGCGGGGGTGCCCGCGCGGTCGTACGTCTCCGTCGTGGTGGGGGCGCTCTGACCGCTTCCGCCGCGGCGGAAGCGGTCAGAGCCGCCGCTCTCGCCGCGGGCGGTGTCGGGCGGGGTCACGGTGTTCCCGGCGCCGGCCGCCCTGGCCGGGGTGCTGGTACCGGCCCCCGTCTGGAGGGCGCCGCCGAGGGCGATGGCCGCCAGCGACACGGCACCGGCGGCGGCGAAGGCGAACCTCCGGCCGCGCGATGCCGCCCGGTCCGGCTCACGGCCGGCCTCGTGGATCCGGAAGCCGGTGCGGGCGGACCCGCCGGGCAGCCGGAGATCCGCGCGGGCGGTTGCGCGCGGGAGGACGGCGGTGGAGCCGTGCCCGTCGTCCGGGAGGTAGCCGAAGCCGCCGAGCCCCGGACCGTGCCCGGTGGCCGTACGGCTGCCGGGCCGACGGCTCACGGGCAGGAATCCGTCGGTGAACCGCCCGGAGTCGCCGAACGGTCCTCCCCGGCCGTCGTCGTCATTCCCCGGGCCCCCGGGAAGGCCCTGCAGCCGGGCGAGGAACCCCTCGGACGGCGAGGGCGGGGCCGACTGCGCGAAGACACTCTTCAGGCGGCGCTGGGCCGCCGCCTCGGCCTTGCACTTGGCGCAGGTCGCGAGGTGGGCCAGCACCCGTTCGCGGGCGTCGTGTTTCAACTCGCCGTCGACAAGCGCGGCGAGCCGGTCCCCCAGATGCTGTTCCGCGGGGGTCGGACCCGTGCCGCTCACGCCGTTCCGCCCTCCCCTGCCAGAATCGCGCCCGCCAGCGACGGCTGCTCGACGCGCCGGGCCCCGGGCGAACGGTGCTTCAACGCCTTGCGCAGGTGCGAACGGCCGCGGTGGATGCGGCTGCGCACGGTGCCGAGCTTCACACCCAGCGTCGCGGCGATCTCCTCGTACGAAAGGCCCTCGATGTCGCAGAGCACCACGGCGGCACGGAACTCGGGCGCGAGGGTGTCCAGCGCGTGCTGCACGTCCGCGTCGAAATGGGCGTCGTTGAAGACCTGCTGCGGGGACGGCTCACGGCTCGGCAGCCGCTCGGCGGCGTCGTCGCCGAGGGAGTCGAAACGGATCCGCTGCTTGCGGCGGACCATGTCCAGGAACAGGTTGGTCGTGATGCGGTGCAGCCAGCCCTCGAACGTGCCCGGCGTATAGGTCGACAGCGACCGGAACACGCGGACGAAGACCTCCTGCGTGAGGTCCTCCGCGTCGTGCTGGTTGCCCGTCAGACGGTAGGCGAGACGGTAGACCCGGCCGCTGTGCGTGCTGACGATCTCTTCCCAGGAGGGCGGTGTCCACGCCTGGGAGTCCGCATCTGAGGCGAAGGTCGCGGTCGGCGCGGAGACGGCGGAAGAACGGTCAGCGATGTCGGTCACGGATTTCGGCTCACCCGCCGACCTGAGAAAGCGCTTCAGCACTCCTCCCCGATCCGCAGGCGCAGCCGCACCTCCCCTATCGGCTCTGGTGGTGTCCAGCGGAGCCCCTACCATAACCACCTCGCCCGTTAGCTCCGGATAAGCCTTTTTCCTGCTGGGGGCCGGGGAACTCCCCGGAACCGCGCCCCGTGGCCCCGGCCCGGTCCTCCGGGCCGTTTTCCACGGGCTCTCCCCGCCCCCGTACAACGTCCGGTCCCATCTGCGGGTTCCCGGGCACAGCGGATACAGTCACCGTTGCGCCAACTACGGGGACAGGAGAGGGTCATTACCGCCAACCGGCAGACGAGCTGGGCGTTCGCCGACGCCTTTGTCGCCGAGGACGAAGCGATGCTCTGGGCCAGGGACCGGGCCCAGGAGACGGGGCTCCGCCCGGTGTCACCAGGCACCGGCGCCGCGCTGCGCTTGCTCGCTGCCACGACGGACGCCAAAGCCGTGGCCGAAATCGGCACCGGAACCGGTGTCTCCGGACTCTATCTGCTGTACGGAATGCGGCCCGACGGGGTGCTCACCACCGTCGATCCGGAGCCCGAGCGTCAGCAGTTCGCCCGTGAGGCGTTCCGCGCGGCGGGCTTCGCCGCCAATCGGGCCCGCTTCATCCCCGGGCGCGCCCTGGACGTGCTGCCGCGGCTCGCGGACGGCGGCTACGACCTGGTGTTCTGCGACGGGGACCGGCTGGAGAGCCTGGACTACCTCGCCGAATCGTTGCGCCTGTTGCGCCCCGGCGGGCTGGTCTGCTTCGAGGGCGTCTTCGCGGACGGCCGCACGGTCGACGCCGCGGCGCAGCCCACGGAGGTGCTGCGGCTGCGGGAGCTGCTGCGGGCGGTGCGCGAGAGCCAGGAGCTGATGGGGACGTTGCTGCCGGTGGGCAACGGACTGCTGTGCGCGGTGCGGCGGGGCTGACGAGGCGTACGCGCGGAGCGCGACGGGTCGAGGCCGGAGCGTACGGCCAAGGGGCGCCGGAGCGTGCGACCGCGGACGGTGCGTATCGCCGCGGCCGGATGATGGCGGCGCGGTCGCATGGTGACGGCAGGCCACGCGTTGGTGGCGGCTGCGTGAGGGAGGGCGGAAAACCGGTCACGAAGCGTCACTGCCCCGGCACGGGTGACCGTGCCGGGGCAGTGACGAAGTGTGGGCGCCTCTGCTTCAGCCGACGACCTTCTTGAGGGCGTCACCGAGCGCATCGGCCTCGTCCGGAGTCAGCTCCACGACAAGCCGACCGCCGCCTTCGAGCGGAACGCGCATGACGATGCCCCGCCCCTCCTTGGTCACCTCGAGCGGGCCGTCGCCCGTCCGCGGCTTCATGGCCGCCATGCTCGTTCCCCTTCCTGAAACCAGCTCATCGCAACCGGCGGCCCCATGACAGGCGCTGTGTCACCGGCATCGAACACATTGCTTCCTGGCCATTATCCCGCATCACAGACCCCAATGACCAACATCAGTAGGCATCGCTTGCGCAACGCGCGCTCCCAAAACCACCCAATTCGACGATCAGGCTGCGATACTCCGTCGCTTCGCCCCCTCACCGGAGCGTGGTTGAGCACGATTGTTAGACGCAGGTCACATGTTCGCCGGTGTCCGGGTCGGCCATGCTTTCCCGGACAGCACATCGTCCGAGGCGTAGAAGGAGACAGCGAAATGGCCGACGAGACGGCGAACAGCGTGCTCTACGAGGTGAGCGACGGACTCGCGACGATCACGATCAACCGCCCCGACGCGATGAACGCCCTGGACACCGCGGTCAAGGTCGCGCTGCGCGACGCCCTGCGGTCTGCGGCGGCCGACGCCGCCGTACGGGCCGTGCTGCTCACCGCGACGGGACGCGCCTTCTGCGTCGGCCAGGATCTGAAGGAGCACGTCGACAAGCTCGACGAGGCCCGTGGGTCCGGCGGCGGCAACGCGCTGAGCACCGTGCGGGAGCACTACAACCCGATCGTCCGGGCCATCACCGAAATGCCCAAGCCGGTCGTGGCCGGGGTGAACGGTGTCGCCGCCGGTGCGGGTTTCGGATTCGCGCTCGCCTGCGACTACCGGGTGGTCGCGGACACCGCTTCCTTCAACACGTCCTTCGCCGGGGTCGCGCTCACCGCCGACTCGGGCGTCTCCTGGACGCTGCCCCGGCTGATCGGGCGGAGCCGCGCCGCCGATCTGCTGCTCTTCCCGCGTTCGATCTCCGCGCGGGAAGCCCATGAGCTGGGCATCGTGAACAAACTGGTGCCCGCCGCCGACCTGGCGGCCGAGGCGGTCGCCGTGGCCCGCGCCCTGGCCTCCGGCCCGACGGTGGCGTACGCCTCGCTCAAGGAGTCACTCGCCTTCGGCGCCTCCCACGGCCTGAGCGAGGCGCTGGAGAAGGAGGACGAACTCCAGACGCGGGCGGGCAAGTCCGAGGACCACACGATCGCGGTGCGGGCGTTCCTGAACAAGGAGAAGCCGACGTACCTCGGCCGGTGACCTGCTGAGCCGTCTCCGGCGTACGTACGGGCATACGCGCACGGCCGACGACGCGGGGCGGGGCGGGGCCGGGGCGTCCGGCTCCGCCCCGGCCCCGGTCAGGAAGCGGAGCCGGATGCCCCGCCGCCGCGCGCCACGCAGTCGGCCAGGTGGTCGTCGACCAGGCCGCACGCCTGCATCAGGGCGTAGGCCGTCGTCGGTCCGACGAATCGGAGGCCGCACTTCTTGAGGTCCTTGGCGAGCGCCGTGGACTCCGGGGTGACCGCGGGGACGTCCTGGACGGTGTGCGGGACCGGGCGGCCGACCGGGTCGGGGGCGTGGGACCAGATCAGCTCGTCCAGTTCGCCGTCGCGCCAGCCGGCCAGCACCTTGGCGTTGGCGAGGGTCGCCTCGATCTTCGCCCGGTTGCGGATGATTCCGGCGTCGGCGAGGAGGCGGTCCTGGTCCGCGTCCGTGAACTCCGCCACGGCGGAGATCTTGAACCCGGCGAAGGCGGAACGGAAGCCCTCCCGGCGGCGCAGGATCGTCAGCCAGGACAGACCCGACTGGAACGCCTCCAGGCAGAGCCGTTCGAAGAGGGCGTCGTCGCCGTGGACGGGGCGGCCCCATTCGGTGTCGTGGTATGCGAGGTAGTCCTCGGTGGAGAGCCCCCACGGGCAGCGCGGGCCGCCGTCCGGTGCCGTCATCGTGCCGCCGCTCATCGTCGGGGCTCCTCTCCGGGTCGTTCCGCCCCCCGGGGCTCGTGGCGCCGTGGGTCGCTCTGCTGGGAATCGTGCTGCTGCGGGTCGTGCCAGGGGTCCTGCTCCGGGTCCCCCTCGGGCCCGGTGTCCTGCCGCGAGGTCTCCCACGGCGCCTCGGAACGGTCCTCGGGCCGCTCCGGCGGCTGCCTCGTCACGTCCTCCGGCCGCTCCTGCACCGGATGCGCACCGGCCTCCGGCCGTTCGAGGAGACCGGGGGCGGAGGCCGCGGCCGCCTGCGCGCCTGCCAGCGCCGACTCCAGCTCCACGATCCGCGCGTCCCGCTCGGCGAGCTCGGCGCCGAGCCGGTCGAGCGCCTCGTCGACGTCCGTCATGCGGTAGCCCCGCACGGCCACCGGCAGCCGCAGCGCCTCGACGTCGGCGCGGCCGACCGGGCGCGTCGCGGGCAGCGGGTCCGTCAGCCGCTCGGGAGCAACGTCCTGGAGGACGGCGGCCTTTCCGCCACCGACCACCGCGAGGGTCACCGTGGCCACGACCACCACCATCGTCAGCAGCAAGAACCAGAACACGCGCATCTCCCCTGGAGCGGAAACCTGTCCGCGTCCGATCGTGCCACGCCCCACCGACAACCGGTGCCGCGTGCTTCCCCGTGCGGCGGTGCCACGCCCCACCGACAACCGGTGCCGCGCGCTTCCCCGTCCGGCGGCCCGGCGCATCCTCGCCCGGCGGGCCCGTACCGGGGCGGGGGCACTAGGGTCGCAGGCGACCACGGGCGATCTACCAGAGGAGAAACGCGGGATGCGAAGCGGTGCGCTCAGGCTGGGACGGCGCGAGTTCGACGCGCACGAGCCGGTGATCATGGCGATCGTGAACCGTACTCCGGACTCCTTCTACGACCAGGGCGCCACGTTCCGGGACGAGCCCGCGCTGGCCCGGGTCGAGCAGGCGGTCGCGGACGGGGCGTCGATCATCGACATCGGCGGGGTGAAGGCGGGTCCCGGCGCGGAGGTGACGGCCGAGGAGGAGGCCCGCCGCACGGTCGGGTTCGTCGCGGAGGTGCGCCGCCGCCACCCGGACGTGGTGATCAGCGTCGACACCTGGCGCCACGACGTCGGCGAGGCCGTCTGCGAGGCCGGCGCGGACGTGCTGAACGACGCGTGGGGCGGCGTCGACCCGAAGCTCGCGGAGGTCGCCGCGCGGTACGGCGCCGGTCTGGTGTGCACGCACGCGGGCGGTGCCGAGCCCCGGACCAGGCCGCACCGGGTCGCGTACGACGACGTGATGGCGGACATCCTGCGGGTGACGGTGGGGCTGGCCGAGCGGGCGGTGGAGCTCGGGGTGCGGCCGGACGGGATCATGATCGACCCGGGTCACGACTTCGGGAAGAACACCCGGCACTCCCTGGAGGCGACGCGCAGGCTCGGCGAGATGGCGGAGACCGGCTGGCCGGTCCTGGTCTCGCTGTCGAACAAGGACTTCGTGGGCGAGACGCTCGACCGGCCGGTCAAGGAGCGGGTGATCGGGACGCTGGCGACGACGGCCGTGTCGGCGTGGCTGGGCGCCCGGGTGTACCGGGTGCACGAGGTGGCGGAGACCCGGCAGGTGCTGGACATGGTCGCGTCGATCGCGGGACACCGGGAGCCCGCCGTGGCGCGGCGGGGACTGGCCTGACGGACCGGCCCGACGGACCGGCTCCCGGGTGCGCGGGCCGACGGGTACGACCTGCCCGGCGGCCGCCGGGCACGGGACGCCCCACCGGCGCGGTCGCGCCGTACCGGCACGTCCTACCGGCCGACCTCCTTGGTCACCAGGTCGACGGCCTCGTCCACGTCGTCCGTGACGTGGAACAGCAGCAGATCCTGGTCGGACGCCTTGCCCTGCGCCACCACCGTGTCCCGCAGCCAGTCCACGAGCCCGCTCCAGTACGCGGTGCCGAACAGCACGATCGGGAAGCGGGTGACCTTGCCGGTCTGGACGAGGGTGAGCGCCTCGAAGAGTTCGTCGAGGGTGCCGAGGCCGCCCGGCAGGACGACGAAGCCCTGCGCGTACTTCACGAACATCGTCTTGCGGACGAAGAAGTAACGGAAGTTGACCCCGATGTCGACGTGCGGGTTGAGACCGGACTCGAAGGGCAGCTCGATGCCGAGCCCGACGGAGATGCCCTTGGCCTCCCGCGCACCCTTGTTCGCGGCCTCCATGGCGCCGGGGCCACCACCGGTGATCACCGCGAAGCCGGCCTCGACCAGGGCCCGGCCGATCCGCACGCCCGCCTCGTAGTCCGGTCCGCCGGGCCGGGTCCGGGCCGAGCCGAAGACGCTGATGGCGCTCGGGAGCTCGGCGAGGGCGCCGAAGCCCTCGACGAACTCCGACTGGATGCGCATCACCCGCCACGGGTCGGTGTGCACCCACTCGGAGTCGCCCTCGGTGTCCAGCAACCGCTGGTCCGTGGTGCCGGGCTGCACCTGTTCCCTGCGGCGCAGTACCGGCCCGAGCCGCTGCTCCTCGGGGACGTGCGCTCCTTCGGGGTTGCCCATGACCTGCTCCCTCCGACGACGGTCGACAGCCATCCGTCGTCCGTGATGACCGTCTCTGTCAGGTCAGCCTAGATCCACGGAGGTTACGCGCGGGCGAATCCCTGAGGTCAGCCGGTCAGCCAGGAGCGAAGCCGCTCCTCGCAGTGGGTGATCCGGTCGGTCCGCACGTGCTCGTCGCGCTTGTGGGCGAGGAGCGGGTCGCCGGGTCCGTAGTTCACCGCGGGGACGCCGAGGGAGCCGAAGCGGGAGACGTCGGTCCAGCCGAACTTGGGCCGGGCGGTGCCGCCGACCGCCGCCATGAACGCCTTCGCCGCCGGGTGGGAGAGGCCGGGCATGGCCGCGCCCGAGTGGTCGTCGACGACGAACTCGGCGACGCCGCAGTCCGCGAAGACCTCGCGGACGTGGGCCAGCGCCTCCTCGGCGGTGCGGTCGGGGGCGTACCGGTAGTTGACGACGACGGTGCAGGCGTCGGGGATGACGTTGTTGGCGACACCGCCCTCGATCCGTACCGCGTTCAGGCCCTCGTGATATTCGAGGCCGTCGATGACCGGGCGGCGCGGCTCGTACGCCGCGAGGCGCGCCAGGATCGGGGCCGCGGCGTGGATGGCGTTGGACCCCATCCAGCTGCGCGCGGAGTGGGACCGCTCCCCCTCGGTGCGCAGGAAGACCCGCAGGGTGCCCTGGCAGCCGCCCTCGACCTCGGCGTCGGAACCCTCCAGGAGGACCGCGAAGTCGCCCGCCAGCCAGTCGGGGTGGGCCTCGGCGACGTGTCCGAGACCGTTGAGGTGCGCGGCGACCTCCTCGTTGTCGTAGAAGACGAACGTGAGGTCGCGGTTGGGCTCGGGCACGGTCGCGGCGATCCTCAGCTGGACGGCGACGCCCGACTTCATGTCGGAGGTGCCGCAGCCCCAGAGCACGCCGTCGTCGTCGAGCCGGGACGGCACGTTGTCGGCGATCGGCACGGTGTCGATGTGCCCGGCGAGCACGACCCGCTCGGCACGGCCCAGGTGCGTCCGGGCCACGACGTTGTTGCCGTGCCGGTCGACGGTCAGGTGCGGCAGCGTGCGCAGTGCCGCCTCGATGGCGTCGGCGAGTTCCTTCTCCTGTCCGCTGACCGACGGGAAGTCGACGAGCCGTGCGGTCAGCGCGGGGCCGTCCAGAGTGAGATCAAGGGTGCTTTCGGTCATGGCACCGACCATAGCGACCACGCCCGGCAGCCCCGGCCCTGTGCCCGTCCGGGCCTCGGGCCCCGTTCGGCCGTGCTGCCCGTTCGGCCTGTCCGGCCTGTCTCACCTCGTTCGGCCCGTTCGGCCTGTCCGGCCTGCCCCTCCTGCCCCTCCTGTCCTGCTTGTTCGGGCCGTCCCACTTGTCCGGTGGGCCGATCCGGCGTCTCTCCTGCCCGCTCGGCGAACGATCCCTGGGGCCCTCGGTCCCGGACAGGTACTCCAGTACGGTGGCCCCGTGTCCCGGACCCTCACCCCAGCCCGCCGCCGCACCGGCCTCGGCCGTCTCTTCCGTATCGTGGCCGCTCTCGTCGTGCTCGCCGCCCTGGGCGGCTACGTGCTCATCCAGTACATCACCGGCAGAACGGTCGCCCAAGGGTGCACCGTGGAGTCCACCGACGGCTCGACCGGCGAGAGCCGCACGTACCGGCTGAGCACGGAGCAGGCCTCGAACGCGGCGACGATCTCCGCCGTCGGCACCTCGCGGGGCATGCCCGAGCGCGCGGTGACGATCGCGCTGGCGACCGCGTTGCAGGAGTCCGCCCTGCGCAACATCGAGCACGGCGACCGGGATTCGCTGGGACTGTTCCAGCAACGGCCCTCGCAGGGCTGGGGCACCGAGCAGCAGATCATGGACCCGGTCTACTCCGCGGGCGAGTTCTACCGGCATCTGGCCGAGGTCCCCGGCTATTCGCGGCTGCCGCTGACGGTCGCCGCGCAGCGGGTCCAGCGCAGCGGCTTCCCGCAGGCGTACGCGAAGCACGAGCCGGACGCCGCGCTGCTGTCGGCGGCCCTGACCGGCCGTGCACCGGCCACGCTGAACTGCAATCCGCCGCGGACGACGGCCACGGCCTCCGACGCCACGAAGGTGCGGACGGAGCTGGTACGCGCCTTCGGCAAGGACGTGCTGCCCTCGGCGCAGCCGTCGGCGAAGGACACGCCGGGCGCGGGCGGCGCGCCCTCGACGAGCACGATCGCGGTACCGGTGCGAACGGCCCCCGACGCCGGGGAGGACGACGCGACGCGGCGCGGCTGGGAGCTGGCGCACTGGGCGGTCGCGCAGTCCGCGTCACTCGGCCTGGACGAGGTCACGTACGCGGACCGGGTGTGGAAGGCCGGGGCGGGCTGGCGGACGGAGCACGGGGGCTCCGACGGCGACAAGGACGGCGGCAGGGAATCGAACACGGAGAGGGTCCGGATAAAGCTCGCGCGCTAGTACGGGCGGTCACCCGGAGGTGTCGTCCGGCCGGCTCGTGACGTCACCCCGCGCCCACCCTTTCCCGGCTGCCCGCGACACCCCGAATCACCCTGCCAGCAAAGGGAAGTGACTGGACGTCAGCCCGACGGGGAACAGGGGATCCACCCATGCCTCCCCGGCATGGGGACCGTGGCACGTTACCGATTCTTTACCTCGGCGCACCGCAACCTCTCCCGCCCCCATGACGGTTGTCATTGCGTCCGATCAACGGACAGACAGATTCCTCACTCCGTCGAAGGAGCATCATGTCCCTCCCCCTGACCCGCCGGATCACCCGTGCCGCTCTGCTGCTCGCCGCGGGCGCCGCCCCCGTGATCGGCGCGGCCGGAGCCGCGGGTGCCGCGCCGCTCCCGCAGACGCCGGACCTCGGCGGCCTGACCTCCGTCGACGGCTCCGGCCTCGGCAAGACCGTCGACGGCGCGTCGAAGCAGGGCACCAAGACGGCGAAGGAGACCGGCGGCAAGATCGTCGGCACGACCCTCCCGGCCGCGGGCAAGACCGTCGACAAGGCGGGCTCCGAGACCGTCCCGACCGTGCAGAAGACCGCCGGTGGTGCGGCGGGCACCGCGGGCGAGGTCCTCGGCGGCACCGCGGGCTCCGCGACCAAGGGCGGCCTGCCCACCACGGGCCTGCCGATCGGCTGACTCGACCGGCCGAATCCGGTCGCGTCGACCGATCCGGTCCGTCGTCACCTCACACGCGAGGGGCCGCGGGAGTCACGGCGTACGTGCACTCCCGCGGCCCCTCGCGCGCGCTCCCCGAGCCCTGAGCCCTGCCGGGCGGCCCGCGGCCCGGTCGCGGGCCCGGCCGTGGGTCCGGCCGTGGGTCCGGCCGTGGGTCAGCCGTGGGTCAGCCGCTTGACCGCGGCGGCCACCCGCTCGTCCGTCGCCGTGAACGCCACCCGCACGAAGCGGTCGCCGGCCGGCCCGTAGAAGTCCCCCGGCGCCACCAGGATGCCGAGCTCCGCCAGGTACGCCACGGTGTCCCAGCAGGGTTCGTCCCGCGTCGCCCACAGGTAGAGGCTCGCCTCGCTGTGCTCGATCCGGAAGCCGTGGGCCTCCAGCGCGGTGCGCAGGGCGGCGCGCCGCTCCGCGTACCGGGCGCGCTGCTCGGCGACGTGCTTGTCGTCACCGAGGGCCACGGCCTCCGCCGCCTGGACGGGGGCCGGGGTCATCATTCCGCCGTGCTTGCGGATCAGCAGCAGCTCGCCGAGCACGGACGCGTCGCCCGCGACGAACGCCGCGCGGTATCCGGCCAGGTTGGAGCGCTTGGAGAGCGAGTGGACGGCGACCAGGCCCTCGTACGTACCGCCGCACACGTCCGGGTGCAGTACGGAGACGGGCTCGGCCTCCCAGCCCAGTTCCAGGTAGCACTCGTCGCTGAAGACCAGGACGTCGTGCTCGCGCGCCCACGCGACGATCCGGGTCAGCTCGTCCTTGGTCAGGACGCGGCCGGTCGGGTTGGACGGGGAGTTGAGCCAGAGCAGCCTCAGCCCGGCCGGGTCCAGCTCCGTGGGGTCGTCGTAGGCGACGGGCTCGGCGCCGCAGAGCCGGGCGCCCACCTCGTACGTCGGGTAGGCCAGGCGCGGGTAGGCGACCTTGTCGCCCGCGCCGAGACCGAGCTGGGTGGGCAGCCAGGCCACCAGTTCCTTGGAACCGACGACCGGCAGCACGTTCTCGTGCGTCACCCCGACCGCGCCGAGCCGCCGCCCCACCCAGCCGGTGATCGCGTCACGCAGTTCGGTGGTCCCCCACACCGTCGGATAGCCGGGGCTGTCCGCGGCGTCGACGAGCGCTCGCCGGATCAGCTCGGGCACCGGGTCGACGGGCGTGCCGACCGACAGGTCCACGATGCCGTCCGGGTGTGCGGAGGCCGTCGACTTGTAGGGCGCGAGCTTGTCCCAGGGGAAGGCCGGGAGACGGGAGGAGAGGGAGGAACGGGGGGTGCGGGTGGAGCCTGCGGACACGATCTCTGCTTTCTCGTACGGGGGCCGCTGAAGCCCACGGGAACCGCTGCGACCGCCGGGGCGCGAAAACACCTCGGTCCCGTACGGGACGAGCCGTACGGGACCGGGCGACGCACGTGCGGCCCGCCGATTACTGGTTCTGCGGCGGGAGCGCGGCGATGAACGCGTGGTCGCGCTCGATCAGGCCCAGCTTGGAGGCACCACCCGGCGACCCGAGGTCGTCGAAGAACTCGACGTTCGCCTTGTAGTAGTCCTTCCACTCCTCCGGGGTGTCGTCCTCGTAGAAGATCGCCTCGACCGGGCACACCGGCTCACAGGCTCCGCAGTCGACACATTCGTCCGGGTGGATGTACAAGGACCGCTGGCCCTCGTAGATGCAGTCGACGGGGCACTCTTCGATGCAGGCCTTGTCCTTCACGTCGACACAAGGCTGCGCGATGACGTAGGTCACGCTGTCGTTCCTCCTCGGTAGGGCGTTGGCTCTCGCGCGGGAGCGCGGCGTCGTCGATGCCCACCCCTAGTATCTCCGTTCCCGGGCACGAACCGAACAGGAGGGGCGGGCAGAGCTGTGGAATTCACCGTCGGCGGACGACTCGAAGTCCGAATTGCGCCGATTGACGTGGGCAAACGGGTATCAGTCCGGCGCACTTCGGCGCAGGGGGCGCAGAGCCCGAAGTTCACGGACACGGTAGGTGTTCTCACATCATGGGAACACGGTGTGCTGTCGATCACAACGAAGAACGGTGAGTCCGTCCGCATCGCGGAATCGGATCTCGTCGCGGGCAAGGTCGTCCCCGCCGCCCCGGCACGTCGGCGCGGTGTCCCCGCGGCCTCCTTCGAGGAACTGGCGCGGGTCTGTGCCCGGGCCTGGCCCCCGGTGGAGAGCGAGGCCCTGGGCGACTGGCGGCTGCGGGCCGCGCAAGGGTTCACCCGGCGCGCCAACTCCGTGCTGCCGCTCGGTGATCCCGGCGTTCCGCTCGACGAGGCGCTCCGGTACGTCGAGCGGTGGTACGGCGAGCGCGGACTGCCCGCGTACGTCCAGGTCGCGACCGGTGCCGAGGGCACCCAGGAACGGCTCGGCGCGGCCCTGGAGGAGCGCGGCTGGCGGCGCGAGGCGACGACGGAGGTACGGGTCGGCGCGCTGGCGCCGGTCGCCGATCTCGACGCGGACGTGACGCGGGTGCGGCTGAGCCGGGACCTCGACGAGGCGTGGCTCTCCCGCTACCAGCGCTTCGAGACCCCGGGACGCCCGGGACCGCATGTCCTGGAGGTGCTGCGCGGCGGCCCTTCGGTGTGGTTCGCGTCCGTAGCGGCCGGCGACGCGGACGGAGGTGCCGAAACCTCGGCCGGGGCAGCCGGCGACGCGGGCGGAGGTGCCGAAACCGCGGCCGGGGCAGCCGGAGCTCCTGCGGCGATCGGGCGGTGCGTGGTGGACGGGCGGTGGGCCGGGTTCATGGCCGTGGAGGTGGACCCCGCGCACCGGCGCCGGGGGCTCGCCACCGCCGTGATGACCGCGCTGGCCCGCCGGGCGCTGGACGAGGGCGCCTCGGCGGCGTGGCTCCAGGTGGAGTCGGACAACGAGGCCGCTCGGGCGCTGTATGACGGCATGGGGTTCGCGGTGCACCACCGGTACCACCACTTCCGGTCGGCATGACGGGGCGAGGAGTCCGATGAACGCTCACCGGCCCGGTCCGCACGGGCGGCCCGACGACCCGGACCGCCGGGACGAGCTGTTCCGGCGGTTCGCCGCCGAGGCGCGCGCCGAACGGCCGGACCTGGCCGAGCTCTGCCTGTTGCTGGCCGCCGTGGCCGACCCCGCCCTGAGCGCGACCGGGATCGACATGGCGCAGATCGAGCTGGACGAGCTGGCGGGGCGGCTCCCGTACGGGCTGCGGGACGCCCGGGCATGGGCCTCGGCGCTGGCGGAACTGCTCGGCGAGCGGTGCGGTTTCGCGGGCTCGTCGGCGGACTACCGGCGGCTGGAGTCGTCGCTGCTCCACGAGGTGCTGCGACGGCGGCGCGGGCTGCCGATCCTGCTGTCGGTGGTCTGGATCGAGGTGGCCCGGCGGGCGGGCGGCCCGGTGTACGGAGTGGCGCTTCCGGGTCATTTCGTGGTCGGGTTCGGCGATCCGTCGCAGCGCGTACTGGCCGACCCCTTCGAGGGCGGCCGTCCACTGACCGGGCAGGACGCGGAGCTGCTGGTGGCCGGGACGACGGGGGCGCCGTTGGAGGAGTCGATGCTGACCCCGGCCCGGCCGCTGGAGATCGTGCTGCGGATCCTGAACAACATCAGGGCGTGGGCGGCGGCCCGCCCGGAGCACACGGACGCGGCGCTGTGGGCGGTGGACCTCTCCCTGCTGCTGCCCTCGCATCCGGCCCGGCTGCGTTACGAGCGCGCGCAACTGCTCGTGCAGAGCGGGCAGTTCCTGCGCGGGGCGGCGGAGATGGAGGAGTACGCGGACGTGGTCGCCGGGATCGAGCCCGAGGCGGCCCAGGCGATCCGCCAACGGGCGCGGGCGGCAAGGGCGTTGCTGAACTGAGGGCTGTTTCGCCCGCACCCGCCGTGCCTCCCTCCCCCGCGCCTCCCCGGCCGGGACGTCGGACCGCACACCGACCCGCACGCCGACCCGCCCGTCCCACCGCTCGCCCCGGGCCAAGGGGGCGGAACGGGGCGGGGCAGGTGGTCAGGTCCGGTGCGCCGGGGCGGAGCGGGGCGGGGCCAGGTGGTCAGGTCCGGTGCGCCGGGGTCGTGGTGCCGGTCCAGCGGAGCAGGCCGAACAGGAGCTGCATGGCGCCCGGCTCGGGGCCTGGAGCGTGGACTCGCTGATGCCGACGATGCGGTCGTACGAGCCGTCCACGGCGTCGATCACCGACGGCGACGGGATGATCGCGGTGGCGATCCGCTTCACCGGCCCGGCCGGCGTGAAGGCGCCGGCGCCGATGCCGCGCAGGGCGGTGCGCCGGGACGGCGCCGAGGGCACCTGGAAGGCAGCGGACATGGTCCACCTCCGAAACAAGCTACTTAGGCATGCCTGACCCGACTCAAACGGAATTCGACCTTCCAAGAGGGGCCCACCCTTCCCCCCGGGCCGGTGTGGACCCGCTGACCTCGTTCGCGGAGGGGCTCGGCCGCGCAGAGGCGACGGAGGACGAGCGACCCGGATTCGGTGCGTCTCCCCGGTCCGCGTACGCCGCCAGGTGGAGCCACGGACGGGCCTCACGACGAAACCCACCGGGACACCGCCCGCCCCGCGCCCTCGCCGGCCGCCCACCAAACCGATGGGCAGCCCCCAACAGCCGCTGCCGACCACGGAGTCGACACCTGACACCGAGTCATCCGACACGGCCGCGACCATCCGACCGGGACACGTCGACCCTCGGCAAACGGGTGGAAGGCCGCCGCTCAAACCTCTCGACGCGCCGCATGCAATCCAACGGGTGATTATCGGCGCTTCGCCACCCGATGAGCCCATGACGTCGCTCGAATGCGGCGCTCCCCGATGGCGCGCGACCGCATTAGGGCTGACGGTGGATCACGTCGCCACTGCTCCACACCGAGTCGGCACCCCGTCACTCTTCGCAGTCGCGACTGGAAGGAATGTGTTCAGATGCGCTCTGCCCGCACACTGTTCGCTACGGCCGCTGTCACGGCGGCCTTCGCCATCACCGGTCCCTCCGCCTACGCCGTGACCACGGCGGGGGACACGGCACAGGCGCCCGGCTCCTCGTCCTCGCGCGGCGACGAGCACAAAGGACACGGCTCCGACCATGGCGGTCGCGGGGACGACGACAATGGCGACCGCGGCGGTCGCGGCGGTGACGAAGGTGGCCGAGGCGGCGACGAAGGTGGCCGAGGCGACGACGAAGGCGGTCGCGGCGGTGACGAAGGCGGTCGCGGTGGCGACGAGGGTGGTCGAGGAGGCGACGACAACGGACGCGGCGACGACGAGGGCCGTCCGCAGGGCGGCGTCAACACCGGTGGCGGCTTCATGGCCCAGGTGACCACCGAGGACGGGGGCGGTCGAGGCGGCGACGAAGGCGGTCGCGGTGGTGACGAAGGTGGCCGAGGCGGCGACGAAGGCGGCCGAGGCGGTGACGAAGGTGGCCGAGGCGGCGACGAAGGCGGTCGCGGCGGCGACGAAGGCGGCCGAGGCGGCGACGAAGGCGGCCGAGGCGGCGACGAAGGCGGCAAGCCCCGCGGTGGCATGGACACCGGTGGCGGCTTCATGGCCCAGGTGACCACCGAGGACGAGGGTGGCCGAGGCGGCGACGAAGGCGGTCGCGGCAGTGACGAAGGTGGCCGAGGCGGCGACGAAGGCGGTCGCGGCGGCGACGAGGGTGGCCGAGGCGGCGACGAAGGCGGTCGCGGCAGTGACGAAGGCGGCCGAGGCGGCGACGACTCCGGGCGTGGTGACGACGAGGGCCGTCCGCGCGGTGGCGTCAACACCGGTGGCGGCGGGACGGCGATGACCGGCAGCAGCCTGGCCGCCGGTTCGGCGCTGCTGCTCGGCGGCCTCGGCGTCGGCGCGTACAAGCTGCGCCGTCGTCGGTCGGCGGGTGACGCGGTCGTCTGACCGGGTTGGCCACGGCCCGACCCACTACCCGTCAATCGGTCGCTCATGTTGTCGCGGCCGTCGCCCCTCGGGGCGACGGCCGCGGCGACTTCGTTTCCGCCCCCTCCACTCGGCCCCGTTCCCCGCCCCCGCTCCTTGCAAGCGAAAGGCGCACTCCCATGTCCGCCCCGCAGCCACCCGGTTCCGCCCCCGGCCGCAAGGCCCACGCCTCCCGATCACGCCACCACCACCTGCTGTGGCCCGCCATGGCGGCCGGGCTCGGCGCGATCATGATCTACAACTCCTTCGGCGACGTGGCCGACGGCAAGGTGCCGCCCCCTCCCACCGCCGCCATGGCGCCCGCGATGCCGGCCCCGCCCGAGGAAGTGCTCGGCTCGCACGCGCCGCCGCTCCCCGCTCCCCAGGGCGACGGCCCGGCCATGCTGCGCTCGGTCCCGACGCGGCTGCGCGTCCCGTCCCTCGCGGTCAACGCGCCGTTCACCGAACTGGCCCTCGGCACCGACCGCCGGCTGAACGCGCCACCCCCGAACGACAGCAACCTGGTCGGCTGGTTCAAGGACGGCGTCACGCCCGGCGAACGCGGTACCGCGATCGTGGCGGGTCATGTCGACACGAAAACCGGACCCGCCGTCTTCCTCCAGCTCCGGTTCCTCAAGCCGGGGTCCACGGTCGACATCACCCGCGCCGACAAGTCCGTGGCCACGTTCAAGGTGGACTCCGTCGAGACGTTCAAGAAGGCGAAGTTCCCGGACGACCGGGTCTACGGCGACACCCCCTCCGCCCAGCTCCGCCTGATCACCTGCGGCGGCGTGTACAACAAGAAGGCCAAGGACTACGAGGACAACGTGGTGGTGTTCGCCCACCTCGACTCGTCCAAGAAGGGCTGACGGCCGCGGGCCCTCGACGACTCCCGCCCGGCCCCGTACACCCCGGAAAGGCGTACGAGGACCGGGCGGGGCCCTTGCGTACGGCGACAGTTGACCGCCACCGCCGTGCATCACATCGTCGTCAGTACCGCAGACCGCCGCCGTCGCGCCTGACCGCCGCGACGAAGGGCGTCCACGCCGAAGCCGAGAAAACGACAGCCGGACCATGCGGGTTCTTGCTGTCCCGCACAGGGACACAGGCAGCGCAGCCATCGTTCACTTCAAGGCAGTCACCGCTGGTGCCACCGCTGTACGAAGACTTGCGCCACGCGGGCAGGGACGGGGCGTCCGGGACGATGTGCTTACTGCGCTGCGGAACGTCCCGCGCGGCATGCTCCCCCAGCTCGCCGCGCTCGCCTCGCAGTGGCTGGACATGGAGCACACGGCCGACGACGTACGCGCGGCGGCCCGCCGCAGCCTGCCGGGGATGGACCGGATCATCCACCGGCCCGGCGGCCTTCTGCGGTACGTACTCTGCGACCCATACAGCGTGTGCCGCGGCACTGCCTCCGGGTCCGCCGGAAGTTCCGAGCCGATCCACTGCTCGACACTGCGCCACGGGTCCGGAACAGCTGGACGGAAGCACTCCTTCGGCCCCAGCAACGAGCAGGTCGTGCAGATCCCGGGCGAGCCTCGACCGTTCCTCGCCGGCGGCGAGTCGGGCGACCGTCGCGCGTGCCTCGCGTGCCTCGCGCGGCTCGGCACGTCATGCCGGACACATGACGGCGGATACGGGACCCGCCCCCCCGGCCGGGGGTCCGGACGGGGGGGCGGGTGCGGGTGTGGTCTCCCGGGGCGTACACGAGCCGCCGGGGCGGGGGACGGTCAGCCGTTGCCGTCGAGGCCGATCGTGGCGGTGCGCTCGGCGGGGGTCTTGCCGAGCAGCGCACTCTGCATGGCCGCCGCCACGTCGTCGGCGTTCAGCTGGTGCTTCTTGCCGTCGCCCTTGGTGATCAGGATGCCGTCGAAGACGCCGTCGCACAGGGTGTCGATGGCCTTCTTGTCGTAATGCTGGACCAGCCTTCCGTCCACCGGCACCATCGAGAGGATCTGCGGCAGCGACTTGGCGGGGCCGAACTGGATCTGCTTCGGCCCTGCCTTGATCGTGATCAGGCCGGACATCGCGGGCTGCGCGAACTCCTTCATCGCCCGGTCCAGTTCGGCCTGGGTGATGGTGGGTTCACGGCTGGTGACGGGCAGTTGGATCGTGGACGCCTTGCCGGTCTGCACCTGGGCCCGGTACGCGTCGCGCACCGAGATCATCGACTGGTTGACGTCCAGACCCTTGCCCGCCTTGCCGGGTACGGCGATGGCCTTGTTGGGCTCGAACTTGATCGTGCCGTCGCTCGCCGAGCCGGAGACGCCCGCCAGGTCCGTCAGCGCGACACCCAGCTTCTCCTCGTCGACCGGGATCACCGGGTCGACGACGCGCTTCTGACCGAAGAGGGAACCGATGACGGACATCGGGTTGTAGTCGCTGCCGGCGGCGGCGCGCACGGTCTCCTGGCTGTCCAGGGCGAGTCCGGCCTTGTCCGGCACGAGTTCGGTCTTCTTGCCGTCCACGGAAAGCTGGAGGGGCGCCACGGCACGCTTGCCGAGGGCGGCGTCCAGCTTCGCGACGGCCTCCTCCTTGGTGCCGCCGCCGATGTCCACGCCGAGGACGGTGGTGCCCTTCGGGACGTCGGAGTGGTTCATCAGCAGCCCGGCGCCGTACGCGACGGCGGCCAGACCGACGACGCCCGCGCCGAGCAGCACCAGCTTGGAGCGGCCCTTCTTCTTCGCGGGCGCGGACGCCGGGGCGGAACCGGCGGGGGGAACGGGCGTCGGGGCGGCGGAGCCGCCCGAGCCCAGCGGACCCGTGCCCATCGCCCCGTCCTCGACCCGGGGCGCCGCGTCGGCGCGCCGGGCGGAGAGCCCACCGGGCCCGCCCGCGCTCGGGAACGAGGACGCCGGGCGCGGCTCCGGCGTGATGACCGGAATGCCGCTGGTGAGTGTGTCACCGGAGACGTTGCCGTCGGATCCGGCACGCACCGCGGCGGCGAACTGGGGCGTCAGTTCCGCCGTGTCGTCGGACAGTCGCGGCACCGCGCCGCCACCGGAGCCGGTGCTCGTGGCGGTGTTCGGGCTCAGGGGTGAGGCGCCGCCGGCCGGTCCCGCGGTGAGGCCGACCGGGCCCGCCGCCGGGCCCTCGGGAGCCCGGACACCGAACTCGTCGAGCGCGCTGCCGCCGGAGCGGGGCGCCTCGGGGGCGGGGGTGTGCTGCGGACCGTCGGAGAAGTACGGCGGCTCGACACGGGGCGGGGTGGCCGCGGCCCCCTCCCGGGCGTCCGCGCCGCTCGTCGGGGCACCGGTCGCGGCACCGCCACCGGCCGGGGCGCCTGGCGTGCCACCGGCGACCGGGGTCTTCGGGCCGGTGACCGAGGTGTTCACGGGCGGCTTGCGCGGGGCGAACCAGTCGCTGCTGCTCTTCTCCCTGCCGGCCGGCCTGTCAGAGGCCGGTTCCGAGGGCGTGGCGGCGGACGCCGCTTCGGCGTCGGGCACGGCGTCCGGCACGTCCGCCGCGGGCGAACCGGGGCGCGGGATGCTGCTGGTGCGCTCCATGTCGGCGGCGTCGCCTTCGTTCACGGGCGTGCGCATCACGACGGGCGGGATGGGACGCGAGCCCGGAATGTTGATCCGGATACGCGTCGTCAGCGTCGTCTCGGTCCGCGGCTCCTCGGGCCGCTTCCGGTCCGCGGACTCCGGAGCCCCGTCCTGGGCGTCCTGCGAGGGGTGCGGCGACGGATACTGGCGGGATCCGTACGGCGGCGTCCCCGAGGGGTACGCGGCTCCTCCGCGCCCCTGGGTCCCGGAGGACGAACTGTCAGTTTCACGACTCAAAGCAGGTTCTCCCGATTGGCTCCGCCGCCCGTACTTCCCCCCTGCCGCGGGCCGGGGGACGGCTCGGCGCGCGAACCACCATACTGGCCAGCGCCGACAGACACCCCTCGACCGGGGGAAACGACCGCGTGACCCCCTGACGGGCCAAGGGCATTACGGGGTCGGCCGTGGCACATTACTTGCCAGGTCGGCCGCTGTCGGCTCCCGGATGGGGCGACCGCGACATGGTGGCACAGATCACGGCGATGACCATCCCGCCCAGCAGGAAGAGGGCAAGCCCCACCGCGTCGCCGAAGACATAGTCGCCCTCCGGCCGCCCGCCGAGCAGAAACACGATCGAAATCAGCCAGCCCGCCGCAGGGGCCAGGGCGCCGAGCTGGGTGCCGTGGAGACGCCGCCCACCGTGGAACAGCCCGGCACAGGCCGCCAGGGCGAGCAGCAGCCCACCGGGGAACCAGGCCGCCTGGACGAGTGAACCGGCGATCCCGACGAGCGCGCCGAGGACCGCGAGGCCCACGTAACCGGCGATCCGGCCGGGGTTGAGGGGCGCGGCCAGTCCGGTGGCCGGGACGTCCCGGGAAGGCGCCCCGGAGCGCGCGGCGCGCTGCCTGCCGTCGCTCATCGTCCCGCTCCCGTCCCTGCGCCCGCGCCCGCTTCCGAGCCCGCTCCGGGTTCCGTGCCCGCACGTACGTCCTGCTCCGCGTCCGGCAGGCCGGCGAACAGGTCGTCCTCGCGCTCGCCCCGCGGGGCTCCGGGGACACCGCGCACCAACTCGTAGTACTCGGTGGTGAGAACGGGCTGTCCGAGGCCGTTGGAGAGGGCGAAGAAGTCGCCGTCCACGACGATCTGCGTGGCGTGTGCGCGCATCGCCGCGCGCTTGGCCGCCGCGTGGGCCGAGCCGTCGATCCGCGTGGTGATCCCCGCCTCGTCGACCACGCCCGGCAGGTCCTCCACGGCGGCGATGCCCGGGAAGGCGTCCGGTGCCGTCTCGCGCAGCCGCGCGAAGCCCTCCTCGACGACCGGGCGCGGCACCCGGTTCCAGTAGGTCTTCGCGATGGTGTGCGGGGCGGTCGCGGGGTCGTGGGCCGGGTCGGCGGCCAGCTCCGCCGCGCGCATCGCGACGCGGTGCGCCTGGATGTGGTCGGGGTGCCCGTAGCCGCCGTCGGGGTCGTAGGCGACGAGGACCTGGGGGCGCACCGAGCGGATCACCGTCACGAGGTGGGCCGCGGCCTCGTCCACGTCCGCGGACCAGAAGGAGCCGGGGCGGTCGTTCTGCTCGGCGCCCATCATCCCGGAGTCGCGGTAGCGGCCGGGGCCGCCGAGGAAGCGGTGGTCGGTGACACCGAGTTCCTTCATGGCCGCGGAGAGTTCGCCCCGGCGGTGGGGGCCGAGGATGTCGTCCCGGTCCGCCGCGAGATGGGCGAGGGCAGGCGGGATGACCTCGCCCTCCTCGCCGAGCGTGCAGGTCACCAGGGTGACCAGGGCGCCCTCGGCCACGTACTTGGCCATGGTGGCGCCGTTGTTGATCGACTCGTCGTCGGGGTGCGCGTGCACCAGAAGCAGGCGCCGGGCGGGGTGGTCCGTCATGGGGACCACCCTACGAGCCGAGCGCCTGGAGAGCCGACCGCGCCTGCACATGGCTGTCGGACCGCTGTACCGTCGGACCACCGTGCCGCCGAACCGGGACGCGCCGCCGAGCCGTGCCTCATGGGCCGTACTCGGAAGCCGCTGTCTCGGAACCGTGCCTCAGAAGTCGTGTCTCGGGATCGGACGCCGTGCCCCGGAACCCGCGTCCCGGAGGCCGTGCCTCAGAACTTGAGACTGCCGATCATCCCTGCCACGTTCGTGGTCAGGTTCGCGATGCTGGGCGCGATGGACGAGCTGGCGAGATAGAAACCGAGAAGCGCGCAGACCACCGCATGTCCGGCCTTCAGTCCGGATTTCCGGATCAGCAGGAAGACGACGATCGCCAGCAGCACCACCGCCGAAATCGAGAGTGCCACGGCGGTTCACCTCCATCAGTACGGTCGGGACGGGCAGCACACGTGGAGCCAGCGGGTTCATACCCACCGAGCGCTACGGATCATAACTATCCGTGCCACCGCATTGATCGGGGCACGGCAGCACGAGGGGCGCACGAACGGTGGATCGGGGACTGGGCAGGGGATCGGGGACTAGGTTCGGGCCATGACTTCGCAGCAGATCTCATTTCCTCGCCAGCACGCCAGGACCATGCGCTTCAGTCTGGGCGCTCCGCGCGCGTTCACCATCTCACCCGACGGGAAGCGGGTGGTCTTTCTTCGGTCAGGTTCCGGAACGGAACGGTCGGGCCGGCTGTGGGTGCTGGACCTGCCCGAGGGCGGCACTCCGACGGAACGGGTCGTCGCCGATCCCGAGGCCCTGCTGGGCGGTTCCGCGGAACGGCTGTCGGCCCAGGAGCGCGCCCGGCGCGAGCGGAGCCGCGAGGGCTCCTCGGGGATCGTCGGCTACGCGGTCGACGCGGCGGCCGAGTTGGCGGCGTTCGCCCTCTCCGGGAAGGTGTACGTCGCGGAGTTGCGGGCGGGCACGGCGCGCGCGCTGCCGGTACCGGGCCCGGTGATCGACCCGCGCCCCTCGCCGGACGGGCGGCACATCGCCTACGTGGCCAAGGGCGCGCTGCGCGTCGTGGGTGCCGAGGGCGACGGGGACCGGGCGCTGGCGGAACCGGAGACGGGGAACGTCACGTACGGCCTGGCGGAGTTCATCGCCGCCGAGGAGATGCAGCGTTCGCGGGGCTTCTGGTGGTCGCCGGACTCGGACCGGCTGCTGGTCGCCCGGGTCGACGACAGCCCCGTGCGGCGGTGGTGGATCGCCGACCCCGCGCACCCGGACCGCACGCCCGCCGAGGTCGCCTACCCGGCGGCGGGGACGCCCAACGCCGAGGTGGGGCTCTTCCTGGCCGATCTGGACGGTGGCCGCACCGAAGTGGTCTGGGACCGTGCGCACTATCCGTACCTCGCCCAGGTGCACTGGTCGTCGGCGGGGGCTCCGCTGCTCCTGGTGCAGGCCCGTGACCAGCGCAGTCAGCTCCATCTCGCGGTGGACACGGAGACCGGCGCCACGCGGACGGTGCACGTCGACGAGGATCCGATTTGGCTGGAAATCTTCCCCGGGGTACCCGCCTGGGCACCGGACGGGCGCCTGGTGCGGATCGCCGACGAGGGCGGGGCACGCGTGCTCGCGGTCGGCGACCGACTGCTGACCGGCGCCCAGTTGCAGCTCCGAGCGGTCCTGGACATCGGCGATTCGGACATTCTGGTGTCGGCGTCGGCGGGCGAGGAGGCTGCGGAAGCGGAGATCGGCGAGACTCATGTGTACCGGGTCAACGAGCTGGGCGTCGAACGGATCTCCGAAGAGGCCGGGGTCCATTCGGCCGTCCGCGCGGGCGACGTGACGGTGCTGGCCTCCCAGTCGCTCCAGTGGCCGGGGGTGCGCGCCGAGGTGCTCCGCGACGGCAAGCGGATCGCCACCATCGCGAACTTCGCCCAGGAACCGGTGCTTTCGCCGCGGGTGCAGTTCACCGAGGGGGGCGCACGGCGGATTCCGTGCGCCGTGCTGCTCCCCCGGGACTACAAGGAATCGGATGGTCCGCTTCCGGTGCTGATGGATCCGTACGGCGGACCGCACGCCCGCCGGGTGCTCGCCGCGCACCATGCGCACCTGACCTCGCAGTGGTTCGCCGATCAGGGCTTCGCCGTGGTCGTCGCGGACGGACGGGGCACCCCGGGCCGTTCACCGGCCTGGGAGAAGGCCGTCAAGGACGATCTCGCGCTCACCCTGGACGACCAGGTCGAGGCGCTTCACGCATTGGCCGAAAATTACCCCCTGGACCTCGGCAGGGTTGCAATCCGCGGCTGGTCGTTCGGCGGATATCTGTCGGCGCTCGCGGTGCTGCGGCGGCCGGACGTCTTCCACGCGGCGGTGGTCGGCGCACCCGTGACCGATCTGCGGCTCTACGACACCCACTACACGGAGCGCTATCTCGGTGACCCGGCCGAGCAGCCGGAGGTGTACGCGCACACCTCGCTGCTGACGGACGAGGGGCTCTCAAAGGCAGCGGAACAGGTACGTCCGATGATGATCGTCCACGGTCTGGCGGACGACAACGTGGTGGTCGCGCACTCGCTCAGGCTGTCGTCCGCGCTGCTGGCGGCGGGGCGCCCGCACGAGGTGCTGCCGCTCAGCGGGGTGACGCACATGACGCCGCAGGAACAGGTGGCGGAGAACCTGCTGCTGCTCCAAGTGGACTTCCTGAAGCGGTCGTTGGGGCTGCGCGACTGAGGGTCTGACGGATGGCCTTCGACCGGAAGGCGGACGCGGCACGGCGCGTGCGATTCCAAGGCGTCGGAATGTCCTCGTAGTGGAGCCAACAGGACATCCCGGCAACGCCGGAGGGAGTCCCCCCTGGCCCTTACGGCCTTGGGGGGAGTGCGCGCCGGGGCGTGGCCGCCCGGTCGGAGGTCGCCCGACAGGTCCGAACCGGGCCGGGCACCCCGCCGGGGTGCCCGGCGGCCGTTTCGCCGTTCACCGCTCCCGCACCGACCCGCCTGCGAACCTTCACCGGCCCGCCTTCGGCCTTTCACCGGCTCCTCACCGGACGTCCTCCGATGTTTCATCGGATCGTCACCAGCCCGGCGGCGGCTGGGACGGCGGAGGCGGCGGCTGATGCGGAGGAAACGGCGGCGGCCGGTCGGGCGAGGGCGGTGCCCCGAACGGGCTCGGGCCGGAGCCGGGGTAGCCGTAGCCCTGTCCGGGCACAGGTCCAGGTCCGGTTCCGGGGCCGGGGACCGGGCCGTACCCGTAGCCCTGCTCGTAGCCCGGGTCGTACCCCTGATACGGCTGGGCGAGGTGGCCGGCCGGGCCCCGGACGGCCAGCGCGATGAGCACGACCAGAGCGGCGATCGCTTCGAAGGTCCAGCTCAGCACGAGGAGTTGACTCTCGGTGGGCAGTTCGCCGAAGTGCCCCAGCACGCCCTGGTCCAGGGAGCGGATCAACGCACCCGCCGCGCCCGGCAGCAGTAACCCGGCCGCGATCAGGCCGAACGGCCGGGCGTACGCGGCGCGGCCGAGCGCGCTCCCGCCCGCAAACAGACAGAGCAGTGCGTTGACGGCACCGGCCCAGCCCAGCGGGGGGTCGATCAGCCCGTGCGAGGCCTGTTCCCCGCCCAGGTACCAGTCGGAGAAGATCTCGGGAAACCGCACCACCGTCCGGATCTGCCACGCGGCGATGGTCGCCGCCGAGGCACCCAGCAGCAGGAAGGTGAGCACGCCCGCGCCCTGACCCGGCCGGATCGGGACCTGTTCGGAGAAGTCGGCCGGCGGGCGGCGCCCCGCGCCCGCCGTGATGATCAGCGCGACCGCCACCGCGATGACCACGAAGGCGCAGACCAGAGCGCGGGTGCGCAGCTCGTCGGAGTACATGCCGTCCATGGGGGACGTCCCGATGTTCCAGAGTCCCGGGAGCCGGAGGGCGAGCGTGAGGACCCCGGTCGCGACCAGCGCGGAGGCGGCCGCCGAGACCCGCATGACCGTGAGGGCGACGACGAGATACATCACGAACAGGACCAGGTCGTCGATCGAGGTGGTGGGCACCTCCGGCAGGCGTGCGTCCTCGTAGTCGGTCCAGTACCGCAGCAAATGACCCGGTCCGTCGACCGCTCCCAGGTCCCGTACGATCCAGCCCGCGACGATCAGCGCGAGCAGGGCGCAGAGAACGGCGCCCGTGATCCTTGCCCCCCGTGTGAGTATCACCCGAGCGATACTCCACCGTCCTCCGGCACCGGGCAAGGGGATCGCCGGGGTGTTGCGCGAACGGGCAAGCGGACGATCAACGGGCGACCGGCCGGGGGGAGTTGGCGCCCCGGCCGGTCCATGGCACCCGCACGGCCGTGCTCCGCCCATGCTGCCGCAGCCGTGTGTCGGAGGCACGACGGCCGCGTTGCCCACGCGTTGCAAGAGCCCCCGAACCCCGCCACCGGGCCCCGCCACCGGGTCCCGCCCGTGCGCCTCGCGGTCAGGCCGACCGGCCGCTCCCGGAAGGCGGCGTCCCGTCCTCCCCGCCCTCCTCGCCCTCCCCGCCCTCCTCGTCCGGTCCAGCCGGTCCGTCCGGTCCGTCCGATGCCACCACTCGCTTCTCCTCCGCGAAGTGGCAGGCCGAGGGGTGCTCCGCCGGGCCGTCCGTCCCCCGGAAGACCTCCGGGACCGCCGTCAGCGGCACCTCCCTGGCGCACCTCTCCCGCGCCTTCCAGCAACGGGTCCGGAAGCGGCAGCCGGAGGGCGGATCGGCGGGCGAGGGGATGTCCCCGTGCAGGATGATCCGCTCCCGCCGCGCGCGGACCGCCGGGTCCGGCACCGGCACAGCGGACAGCAGCGCCTGGGTGTACGGGTGGGTGGGGTGGTCGTAGATCTGCTCGTCGGTGCCGGTCTCCACGATCCGGCCCAGGTACATCACGACCACCCGGTCGGAGATGTGCCGGACGATCGACAGGTCGTGCGCGATGAAGACGTAGCTCAGCCCGAACTCCCTCTGGAGCCGGTCCAGCAGGTTGACGACCTGTGCCTGGACGGAGACGTCGAGGGCGGAGACGGGCTCGTCGGCGACGATGATCTCCGGGTTCAGGGCCAGTCCGCGGGCGATGCCGATGCGCTGGCGCTGACCGCCGGAGAACTGGTGCGGGTAGCGGTTGACGTACTCCGGGTTCAGGCCCACCACGTCCAGCAGTTCCCGCACCCTGCGGCGGCGGTCGCCCTTCGGGGCCGCCTCGGGGTGGATCTCGTACGGCTCCCCGATGATGTCGCCGACGGTCATGCGCGGGTTCAGCGAGGTGTACGGGTCCTGGAACACCATCTGGATGTTGCGGCGCACCGCCTTCAGGGCGCGCCCCGACAGCCTGGTGATGTCCTCGCCCTTGTACCTGATCGCACCGGCCGTCGGGCGCTCCAGATGCACCAGCATCCGGGCCACGGTCGACTTGCCGCAGCCCGACTCCCCCACGATGCCGAGCGTCTCCCCGGCCGCGAGGTCGAAGGAGACGCCGTCGACGGCCCTGACCGCGCCGATCTGCTTCCTGAACAGCACGCCCCGGGTCAGCGGATAGTGCTTGACCAGGTCGCGGACCTGGAGGATCGGTTCGCCGCGGTCGCTCACCCCAAGAGGGGCGCTTCCCGGGGACGGACCGCTCCCCCGGTCGGCGGGCGTCGCGTGATCAGCGCGCATCGAGCGCCTCCTCCCAGAAGTAGCAGGCGCTCTCGCGGTCCTCGGCCACCTGGAACAGCGGTGGCACCTCGCCCCGGCAGACGTCCCGGGCCAGCGGGCAGCGCGGATGGAAGGCGCAACCGGGCGGGACGCGCAACAGGTTGGGCGGCAGACCCTTGATCGCGTACAGCTCCCGGCCCTTCTGGTCCAGGCGCGGGATCGACCGGAGCAGGCCCTTGGTGTACGGGTGGGCCGGGGCCCGGTAGATGTCGTGGACGGGGGCCGATTCGACGATGCGGCCGGCGTACATCACGGCGATCCGGTCCGCGACGTCGGCGACCACACCGAGGTCGTGGGTGATCAGGATCAGGCCCATGTCGTACTCGCTCCGGAGCTCCGCCAGCAGGTCCATGACCTGTGCCTGGACCGTCACGTCGAGAGCGGTGGTGGGCTCGTCCGCGATGATCAGGTCGGGCTCCAGGGCCAGCGCCATGGCGATCATGATGCGCTGGCGCATGCCGCCGGAGAACTGGTGCGGGTAGTCGCGCACGCGCTGCCCCGCCGCCGGGATGCGGACCCGGTCCATGAGCTCGACGGCCTTCGTCCGGGCGTCCTTGCGGGACATCCCCCGGTGGACGACAAACATCTCACCGAGTTGTTCCCCCACGCTGAGCACGGGGTTGAGGGAGGAGAGCGCGTCCTGGAAGATCATGGCCATCTCCTGGCCGCGGATCCTCCTGCGCTCCTCCTTGCCCATCCTCAGCAGGTCGCGGCCCTTGAAGAGGATCTCGCCACCGCCGATCCGTCCGGGGGGCGTGTCGAGGATGCCCATGACTGCCTGGGCGGTGACGGACTTGCCGGAGCCGGACTCGCCGAGCACGGCCAGCGTCTCGCCCGCGTCCACGGCGCAGGTGACTCCGTTGACGGCTTTGGCGACACCTTCGCGGGTGCGGAACTCCACGTACAGATCGCGCACTTCGAGCAGCATGGCGGGCTCCTCAGCGCAGCTTGGGGTCGAGGGCGTCGCGCACCGCGTCGCCGAGCATGATGAAGGCGAGCACCGTGACCGCCAAGGCCCCGGCGGGCCAGAGCAGCATGTGCGGGGCGTTGCGGATGTACGGGGAGGCGGCGGAGAGGTCGATGCCCCAGGAGACGGCGGGCGGCCTCAGCCCGACGCCGAGGAACGACAGGGTCGCCTCCAGCGCGATGTACGTACCGAGCGCGATGGCCGCGACGACGATCACCGGCGCGACGGCGTTCGGGGCGATGTGGCGCAGCAGCATCCGGGGGTGGGAGGCGCCGAGCGCCCGGGCCGCCTGCACGTAGTCGTTCTGTTTGACGGTGATCACGGCGCCCCGGGCGATGCGGGCGATCTGCGGCCAGCCCAGCAGCACGATGAAGCCGATCACGGGCCAGACGGTGGAGCCGGTGACGACGGACAGGAAAACCAGCCCGCCGAGGACCACGGGGATGCCGAAGAAGACGTCGGTGACGCGCGAGAGGACGGCGTCCCACCAGCCGCCGAAGTATCCCGCCAGACCGCCGAGGAGTCCGCCGAGCAGGGCGACGCCGAGGGTGGCGCAGATGCCGACGGTCACCGAGTTCCTGGCTCCGTGGACGGTACGGGTGTAGACGTCGCAGCCCTGTCCGTCGAAGCCGAAGGGGTGCCCGGAGCGGGGGCCGTCCTGGGCCCGGGCGAGGTCGCAGTCGAGGGGGTCCTGGCCGGCGATCAGCGACGGCCAGATCGAGATGACCACCAGGAAGAGGATGATCAGGGCGGAGACGAGGAAGACCGGGTCGCGGCACAGGTCCCGCCGGGCGTCGGACCACAGGCTGCGCGGTTTCCCGGCGGGTCCGGTGCCCCCGGGGCCGCCGAGCGCCTTTTCGAGGGTCGTGCCCTCCTCCAGGGCGAGGCCCGTCGCTCCGCCCGCGCCGCCCGGTGAGATCGCCTCGTCCGGTGTCTGCTGCTCAGGCATAGCGGATCCTCGGGTCGAGTACGGCGTACAGCAGGTCGACAAGCAGGTTGGCCGTCAGGAAGACGAGGACCAGGACGGTGACGAAACCGACGACGGTCTGGGAGTTCTGGCGCAGGATGCCCTGGTAGAGCTGGTAGCCGACGCCGTGGATGTTGAAGATCCGTTCGGTGACGATCGCGCCGCCCATGAGGGCGCCGATGTCCGTGCCGATGAACGTGACGACGGGGATCAGCGAGTTGCGCAGCAGGTGCCGGACGACGACGCGGCGCCGGGGAAGCCCCTTGGCGACGGCGGTGCGGACGTAGTCGGCGCGGGCGTTCTCCGCGATCGAGGTCCGGGTGAGCCGGGTGACGTACGCGAGGGAGACCGAGGCGAGGACGAGCCCGGGGACGATGAGCGCGTCGACGGGCGCCCCCGGCGGGACGGAGGGCTTGATGACGCCCCATTCGACGCCCAGGAGGAGTTGCAGAAGCAGGCCGGTGACGAACGTCGGAACGGAGATGACGATCAGGGTCAGGACGAGGGCGGTGGTGTCGACGGGGCGTCCGCGGCGCAGTCCGGTGACGACACCGAGGCTGATGCCGATGACGATCTCGAAGACGATCGCGACGGCGGTGAGCCGGATCGTGACGGGGAAGGCCCTGGCCATCAGCTCGGTGACCTTCTGCCCGTTGAACGCGGTGCCGAAGTCGCCGGTGAAGACGTTGCCCATGTACGTCGCGTACTGCTGCCACACGGGCTTGTCGAGGCCGAGCTCCGAACGGAGCCGGGCGGCGGTGGCCGGGTCGCACCTGCGCTCGCCGCAGAGGCCCGCGACGGGGTCGCCCATCACGTTCACCATGAGGAAGATGAGCAGCGTGGTGCCGAAGAAGACCGGGATCATCTGCAGCAGCCGCCGGATCACATAGCGTCCCATCAGGGCTCCCGGGGGGTGGTTCCCGGTGGCCGGGGGCGACGGTGCTCGGCGGGATGCCGGTCCCGGCGGGTCACTTGACCCGGATCCCCTCGTACACCGGGACGCTGAACTGGTTCAGCGCCACGTGGCTCACCCGTTCCGAGTAGCCCGCGCTGCCGTTCTGGTACCAGAGCGGGATGACGGGCATCTGCTCGGCCAGGACCCTCTCCGCGTCCTGGAACGTCGAGACGGCCCCGGCCCGGTCGGACTCGGCGTTGGCCCGGTCGACCAGGCCGTCGAACTTCTTGCTGCTCCACTTGCCGTCGTTGGACGAGGCGTCGGTGTAGTACAACGGCTGGAGGAAGTTCTGGATCAGCGGGTAGTCCATCTGCCAGCCCGCCCGCCAGGCGCCGGTGAGCCGCTGCCGGGTCACCTGTCCGCGGAAGTCGGCGAACGTGCCGACCGGGGTGCCGATGCACGCCTTGTTGTCGTCCATCACCCGGTTGATGCTGTTGCAGACGGCGTCCACCCACTCCTTGTGGGAACCGGTGTCCGCGTTGTACGTGATCGTGAGCCGGCCTCCCGGGATGCCGCCGCCCTCCTGGATCAGCTTCCTGGCCCGGGCGGCGTCGAACTCGCAGGGCGCGCCGCACAGCCCTTCCTCGAAGCCGCCGTGCGCGCCGAGGACCGGGGAGGTCCAGTCGGAGGCGGGGGTGCGGGTCTCCCGGAAGATCTGGTGGGTGATCTGCTCCCGGTTGATGGCCATGGACAGGCCCTGACGGACCTTGGCGGCCTCCCGTGCGGCCCATTTCCGGTCGTAGAAGGGGAAGGCGAGGGTCTGGATGATGCCGGCCGGAGTGTTGATGTAGCGGGGGCCGAGGTCCGCCTCGACGTTCTTCAGCTGTGCGGCGGGCACGTCGTCGACGAGGTCGAGGTTCCCGGCCATCAGGTCGGTGTAGGCGGTGTTGCTGTCGGTGTAGACCTGGAGGTCGATGCCGCCGTTGCGCGCCTTGTCGGGGCCGGGGTACGCGTCCCATCTGCGCAGGCTCATGGCGGCGCCCTGGGTGTACGAGTCGACGGTGTACGGGCCGTTGCCGACGGGCTTGGCCAGCCAGCCGGCATGGTCGGTGAAGAAGGCCCGGGGCAGCGGGGCGAAGGCGGGGTAGCCGAGGGTGTCGGGCCAGAGGGAGAACTTCTGCGACAGCCTGACCGTGAAGGTGCGGTCGTCGACGACCCGGAGGCCGGAGAGCGTCTTCGCGGTGGCGGGGCCGGCGGCCGGGTGGACCTTGGCGTACCCGTCGATGTAGCCGAAGAAGTAGGCGTTCTTCTGGTTGTTCTTCAGCAGGGCGCCGTAGTTCCAGGCGTCCACGAAGGACCTCGCGGTGACCTTCTCGCCGTTGCTGAACGTCCAGCCGTCCTTCACGGTGACCGTGAAGTTCTGGTTGTCCCTGGTCCCGATCCGCTCGGCGAGCATGTCGGTGGCGGCGCCGGTCCTCGGGTCGTAGCGCTTGAGCCCACGGAAGATCATGTCGAGGACCTTGCCGCCCTGCACCTCGTTGGTGTTCGCCGGTTCCAGCGGGTTCTGCGGGTCGCCCCAGGAGGACCTCACGATTCCGTCGGGACCGCCGCGGAGCTCCTCGCCGCCTCCGCATGACGTCGCCGTCAGGGCGACGACCACCGAGCAGGCGATCCCCCCGGCCCGTGTGGCTCCGCGCATGGAGTGCCTCCTCCTCGTACTCGGTCGCATCGCTCCGTGTCACCACTCCCTCACCCGGTGTCACCTCCAGTCGAATATCACCTCCCCCCGCGACCCATGCACCTTGTCCGCGGCCGTACGTGTGCACCCGTCACCTCTCCGACGGAGATCCGGGCAGCCCCGCCCGACGGAGGTCCAGGGGGCCCTGGACGGCGATCTGACGGCCCGACGCCATGCGGGAGCCCCCTTCCCCTCCCGGGGCGCCGCCCGGAAGCGTCCACGGGTCCGCCGCGACAGATGCGCCACCGAGCGCGCACGCAGCACCGAGCGGGCACTCACCGGACGGCGCGCCACCGACGGACAGACACCGCCGGACGGGCGCGCGTTACCGGACCGGCACCTTCCCGCAACAAAGAAACGATCACGTCCGCGCCCGGCCACCGAACCTCGACAGTCACTCAAGTCCCGTACTGCAACAGCGGCCTGACTGCCAGAGTGTGACGCGTCCCCAACAAAACGCCTGGGATCCGGAGGATCTACGTGAAGCGTGTCATGAGCACCGTTCTCTCCACCGCTCTGCTGAGCGCCGGAGTCGTAGCGGTCTCCGCCGCACCCGCCTCGGCCGGCGCCATATGCGACGGGCCCCCGGTCTACTCGATCGGCGACAAGAAGACCGTCTGGGTTCCGACCAACGTGCACAGCGACTGGGCGAAGCCGGGCGTGACCATCAGTTACGCGAAGAACAAGACCGGCTCCTGGACGGCCACCGGCACCGCCACGGTCGGCAGCGAGGCGGGCGTCGTCTTCGCCAAGGCATCGGCCTCGTTCAGCGTCTCCCTGGGCAAGACCTGGACGAAGTCCGACACCTGGACCTACGCGGCCAAGGTCCAGAAGAAGAAGGGCAAGAGCCGGGGCCGCCTGATGATGTACCACGAGGCGAAGGGCTTCAGCGTCACCAAGTACACCTTCCAGGCGAAGCCCGGCGGTAGCTGCAAGAAGGTGAAGGCCTGGAAGAAGTCCAACAACATCGCCCCGGTCAAGAAGAGCAGCAACCTGTGGGGCATCCAGTACAAGTGATCCGCAGGACGGACGGGTCGACGCACCGTCGGACGAGCGGAGGGTGACGGAGCGTCGGGCACCGCGGTGAGTGTCCGTGCGGCCGTGCGGCCGGACACCGACTCGACGGCCAGGACGGCCGGACACGACGGACGGCCCGGAACCCCTGGGGTTCCGGGCCGTCCGTGTCACACACGTCGCGTCATACGTGCCGTGGCACGCGCCGGGTCACGAAGCCGCGCCGACGACGTCCTTCTCCTCGGCGAAGTGGCAGGCCGACTCGTGCGCGGCCGGCGAGTCCGACGACTTGAAGCGCTCGGGCACCGCCAGCAGCGGCGTCTCCTCGGCGCACTTGTCCTGCGCCTTCCAGCAACGGGTGCGGAAGCGGCAGCCGGACGGCGGGTTCGCCGGGGACGGCACGTCGCCGGTGAGGATGATCCGCTCGCGGTTCTCGCGGGCCTCCGGGTCCGGCACCGGGACCGCCGACAGCAGCGCCTGCGTGTACGGGTGCGTCGGGTGGTCGTAGATCTGCTCGTCCGTGCCGATCTCGGCCATCCTGCCCAGGTACATCACACCGACGCGGTCGGAGATGTGCCGGACGATCGACAGGTCGTGCGCGATGAAGAGGTAGGAGAGGTTGAACTCGTCCTGGAGCTTCTCCATCAGGTTGATGACCTGCGCCTGCACCGACACGTCGAGCGCGGAGACCGGCTCGTCGCAGATGATGATCTCCGGGTTGAGCGCGAGACCGCGGGCGATGCCGATGCGCTGGCGCTGACCGCCGGAGAACTGGTGCGGGTAGCGGTTGATGTACTCCGGGTTCAGGCCCACCACGTCCAGCAGCTCCTGGACCTTGCGGCGGCGGTCGCCCTTCGGTGCCACCTCGGGGTGGATCTCGTACGTCTCGCCGATGATGTCGCCCACCGTCATACGGGGGTTGAGCGAGGTGTACGGGTCCTGGAACACCATCTGGATGTTCCGGCGGACGGCCTTGAGGGCCCTGCCGGACAGCTTGGTGATGTCCTGGCCCTTGTAGAAGATCTCGCCGGAGGTGGCGGTCTCCAGGAGCATCAGGAGCTTCGCGACCGTGGACTTGCCACAGCCGGACTCGCCCACGATGCCGAGCGTCTCGCCCTGGTACAGGTCGAAGGAGACCCCGTCGACCGCCTTGACCGCGCCGATCTGCTTCTTGAACAGGATGCCCTGGGTCAGCGGGAAGTGCTTGACCAGGTTGCGCACCTGGAGGATCGGCTCGCCCCGGTCCACCTCGGCGTCGAGGGCGGCGACCGCCTCGGCCTCCGTGGCGACATCGGCCGTGTCCACCTCGGTGACGTTGGGGGTGGCGTCCACGGCGTCGGTCTTCTTGCTGTCCTCAGCCATGGATCTGCTCCTTCCAGAAGTGGCAGGCGCTGCTGCGGCCGGCCAGCTCGGTGCCGTCCGTCTCGGTCACCGGCAGCAGGGCCGGGACGTCGGTGCGGCAGATGTCCTGCGCCTTGGGGCAGCGCGGGTTGAAGGCGCAACCGGACGGCGCCTTCAGCAGGTTGGGCGGCAGGCCCTTGATCGCGTAGAGCTCGTGGCCCTTCTGGTCCAGACGCGGGATCGAGTCGAGCAGGCCGCGGGTGTACGGGTGCGCGGGGCGCTTGTACAGCTCGTGGATCGGGGACTGCTCGACGATCCGGCCCGCGTACATGACCGCGATCTTGTCCGCGACGTCGGCGACCACGCCGAGGTCGTGGGTGATCAGGATCAGGCCCATGTTGTACTCGCGCTGCAGCTCCGCCAGCAGGTCCATGACCTGTGCCTGGACCGTCACGTCGAGCGCCGTGGTGGGCTCGTCCGCGATGATCAGGTCGGGCTCCAGGGCCAGCGCCATGGCGATCATGATGCGCTGGCGCATACCGCCGGAGAACTGGTGCGGGTAGTCGTTGACGCGGCTGCCGGCGGCCGGGATCTTCACCCGGTCCATCAGCTCGATGGCCTTGGCCTTGGCGTCCTTCTTGGACATGCCCTGGTGGACCCGGAACATCTCGCCGAGCTGGTTGCCGACCGAGTAGACCGGGTTCAGCGCGGAGAGCGCGTCCTGGAAGATCATCGCCATCTTCGGGCCGCGCAGCTTGCGCCGCTCGTTCTCCGGGAGCTGGAGGATGTCCTGCCCCTGGAAGAGGATCTCGCCCTTGGCGACCCGTCCGGGGGGCGAGTCGAGGATGCCCATGATCGCCTGCGCGGTCACGGACTTTCCGGAGCCGGACTCGCCGAGCACGGCGAGCGTCTCACCGGCACGGACGCTGTAGTTGACGCCGTTGACGGCCTTGACGATGCCTTCGCGGGTCTTGAACTCGACGTGCAGGTCGCGCACTTCGAGGACGGGCGTGTCGGCATCGCCGGAGCGCCTGCCCGGCGCCTGTGCGGTGACGTGTGAAGTAGTCATGTCGTGGTGCCGCCCTCTCAGCGCAGCTTCGGGTCAAGGGCGTCGCGCAGCCCGTCACCGACGAAAACGAAACCAAGGACGGTCAGGACGATCGCGATGGAGGGATACACCCAGAGGTAGTCCTTCACACCGAGGAAGTCCTTGGCGGCCGACAGCATGTTGCCCCACTCCGCGACCTCGGGGCTGACGCCGACGCCCAGGAAGGACAGTGCGGCCTCGGCCACGATCGCGCTGCCGACGCTGAAGGCGGCGTACGCCATCACGGCGGCGATCGAGTTGGGAATGATGTGCCGGATGATGATCCGCGAGGTGCTGGCGCCCAGCGCGCGGGCGGCGAGCACGTAGTCCGCCTCACGGACCGACAGGATCGAGCTGCGCAGCAGTCGGGAGACGGTCGGCCAGGAGAAGACCGCCAGCGAGATGATCACCGGGGCGACGCCGCGGCCCATCGCGATGATGATGACGATGGCACCGATCAGCAGCGGGAAGGCGAAGAAGACGTCCGCGATGCGCATGAGCACCGAGTCGGTGGCCTTGCCGAAGTAGCCGGCGAGGGAACCGATGACGACGCCGATGAGGCAGGCCAGGAAGATCGAGGCCAGACCGATGATGACGGCGATGCGGGCGCCGTAGATGATGCGCGACAGCTGGTCGCGGCCGAGCGCGTCGGTGCCGAGGAGGTGGTCGCCGCCCGGCGCCTGGAGGGTGTTGTTGAGGTTCTGCGCCAGCGGGTCGTACGGCGCCAGCAGCGGCGCCAGCGCGGCGGTCAGGAACAGCAGGACGACCAGCACCAGGCCGACCACGGCCAGCTTGTTGGCCATGAAGCGGTGGCGGATCTCGCCCCACTGGGTGACGCGGGCGATCGCCGGCTCGGCCTCGGCCGGAGCGGCCGCCTTCTGAGCGGTCCCCGCCTCCGCTGTGCTCTTGGTGAGCTCAGTCATGGGTGTGACTCCTAGAACGGGCTGCCTGGGGTCAGGCGAGACGGATGCGCGGGTCGAGGACCGCGTACAAGAGGTCGACGATCAGGTTGAGCAGGACGAACACGGCGACGCCGAAGGTCACCACGCCGATGATGATCGGGTTGTTCTGCTGCTGGACCGCCTGCACCAGGGCGAGCCCGATACCGTCCCAGTTGAAGATCGCCTCGGTGATGAGCGCACCACCGAGCAGGCTGCCGAAGGAGATTCCCAGGTAGGTGACGACCGGGATGATCGAGTTGCGCATCACGTGCTTGACGAGAACCGTGCGCCGGGGCAGGCCCTTGGCGACGGCCGTCTTCACGTAGTCGGCCCGCAGCACCTCCAGCATGGTGCCGCGCATGAGTCTCGCCACCAGTGCCGCGTCGAGGATCGCGAGAGTGAAGGCGGGCAGGACCAGGGAGTTGAAGGAGCCGTCGGAAATCAGCGGGAACCACTGGAGGTCCACCACGAAGAACTTCTGCAGGACCATACCGATGATGAAGGATGGGAATCCGACGGCCAACGTGGTCAGCAGTGTGATCAACACGTCCCAGAATGAATATCTGAACAATGCGGCGATCAGACCCGCGAAGACGCCGATCGCGATGTCGATGACGATGGCCGCGACGGCCAGCTCGGCGGTGTTCGCGAGCTTCGGCTTCAGGATCTCGGTCACCGGACGGCGCTGGGTGAAGTCCTCACCGAGGTCGCCCTTGGCCAGATTCTGGACGAAGTGCCCGTACTGGACCGGCAATGGGTCATTGAGTCCGTAACGTTCCCGGAGCTCGGCCACGACGGCCGGATCACGGGCCTTGTCGCCGCCGAGCGAACCCACGGGGTCGCCGGGCAGGATGAACAGACAGCAGAAGAGAACAATGGTCGCACCGAAGAGGACGACGATCATCTGCCCGAGCCGGCGGATCACATATCTGCCCACGATGCCTCCTTCACATACTGAGTGTGGGGATGGGCGGCATCATCCGATCGGGAGAGCGGCCGCCGCCGGGCGCCGTCAGAGGGGTGCGCCCGGTACTGGGCGAAGGCCGTGGAAGCCGAAGAAGTTACTCCGACTCCACGGCCTTCGCCTACCTGCTGAAGAAGGCTCTTACTTGAGCGTGATCTCCGCGAGGTCCGGGTCCTCGAAGAAGTTCATCTTGAAGTTGGCGAACTTCTTGGTGTTCACCAGACGGTACTGCGAACGCTGCCAGAGCGGGATGACACCCTGGTCCTCGTCGAGCGCGATCTTCTCGGCCTGCTTGTACAGGTCGGCGCGCTTGGCGGCGTCCTTCTCGGAACGGGCCTGGTCGAGCAGCTTGTCGAACTTGGGGTTCGAGTAGCGGCCGCGGTTGTCGCCCTGCGCCTTGCCGGTCGACGGGTCCTCACCGATACCGGCGGTGCTCAGCAGCGGGGCGAGGAAGTTGTCCGCGGTCGGGTAGTCGGCGGTCCACGCCGAACGCCACAGACCACTGGCGCTCTTCTCCTGCTGCGCGGCCAGGGCCTCCTTGAACGGCTTGCCGTCCAGCTTGACGTTGAGGCCGAGGACCTCCTTCAGCTGCGCCGCGATGGCCTGGACCCATTCCTCGTGGCCGGCACCGGTGTTGTAGCCGAAGTCGATGGTCGTGCCCGGCTTCAGGCCGCCCTTCTCGGCGAGCTCCTTGGCCTTGGCCTTGTCCTGCTTGACGCAGGAGGTGCAGACACCGGCCTGGTAGGTGTCGGCGAAGGACGGCGGCAGGAACGCGGTGGCCGGCTTCTGCATGCCCTGGAAGACGGACTTGGCGATGGCCTCGCGGTCGATCGCGTACGAGATCGCCTTGCGCGCGTCGGCGTTGTTCAGCGGCTTGTTCTTGTTGAACGCGACCAGGTAGTTGATGCCGGAGAACTCGGCCGAGTACCACTGGCCCTGCGGCTCGTACTTGGCCTTGGCGACCGAGAGCTGCGGCGTGGGCATACGCGCGAAGTCGAACTGACCCGACTGGAAGCCCGTGTACTCGAGCTGGGAGCTGTTGCTCGGGTTCAGGATCTTGATCTCGACCTTGTCGAGCTTGGCCTTGTTCAGGCCGTAGTCGTCGTTGCGGGCGAGCGTGATCGACTTGTTGTGCTCCCAGCTGCCCTCCATCTTGAAGGGGCCGTTGCCGATCGGGGCGTCGTTGTACTTCTTGTTGTCACCGGCGCCGGCGACCTTCGGGACCGGGCTGAAGGCCGCGTGGGCGGTCTTCTTGTCGAACTCGAAGTCGACCTCGGTCAGCTCGACCTTGAGGGTGTTGGCGTCCGGAGCGGACAGACCGGCGAACTTGTCGCTCTTGCCGCTCTTGAGGTCGTCGTAGCCCTTGATGCCGGCCATGTGGTACGAGACGTCGGAGGCCGACGCCTTCGCGGCGACACGGGTCCAGCCACGGATGAACGACTCGGCGTCGACGGTCTCACCGTTGGTGAACTTCGTGCCGGCCTTGATCTTGAACGTCCAGGTCTTGCCGTCCTCGGACGTACCGGACTCGGCGAGCTTCGGGACGAGCTTGCCGTCCGTGGCCACGTCGTAGAGCTGGGTGAAGATGGCCCGGGCGACGAGCATGCCCTCGGACTCCTGGGCGTTCACCGGGTCGATGGAAACGGGCTCGGTGATACCGAGCCGGAACGTGCCGCCATTGCCCCCCTTACCGGCGCTCTCCTTGTCGTCGCCGTCCCCGCCGCCACAGGCGGTCGCGGCCAGGGCGATGATTGCCGCTCCCGCGACCCACTTGGCGCTCTTGGCACCACGCATGGGTTTCCTCCTCATGAGTCCACTTTTGACTACAAGAAGGGCACTGGAGTGATACACCGACACCCCTGACGGCGATCGTTCAGTGCCCCGAGTGTGCTCGTGAGTCGGCACTCCCCACAGTGCGTGACCCATTGACCCGAGCTCATCGAGCCAACTATTAAGGACGGCTGGGCCGTAAACCACACCTAAAGGGTCTCGTTTTGGCAACATCAACCGCACGCGTAGACCCGAAATACGGACAAAGCGATCCTAGACAGACACCCCCGAAACGGACCGTTAATACATGTTCCGGAGAGCGACGCCCGATAACCGGACATCCGATCGAAGAAAACGGGTTGAACGTCCGTGGAACGCGCGCACCCGGTTCCCGAGGGCCCGCTGACGCGGCGCCACCGGCCGTCCCGGGGGCCGTCGCGGGGTGCCACCGGACCGTCACAAGACGTTTCCCGGAAGCGGCCCGGCCCCTCCGCACCGTGTGCGGAGGGGCCGGGCCGAAGAGGGACTGACAAGGGCCGAAAGGTACTGACCGGCGTCAGCGCTTGGCGCGCGAGGCGGTACGGGCGCGCTCGCGGGCGTCCAGGTTGACCTTACGGATCCGGACGGCCTCCGGCGTCACCTCGACGCACTCGTCGTCGCGGCAGAACTCCAGCGACTGCTCCAGGGAGAGCTTGCGCGGCGGGACGATCGCCTCGAACGAGTCGGCCGACGAGGACCGCATGTTCGTGAGCTTCTTCTCCTTGGTGATGTTCACGTCCATGTCGTCGGAGCGCGAGTTCTCGCCGACGATCATGCCCTCGTACACCTCGGTGCCGGGCTCGGTGAACAGCACACCGCGCTCCTGGAGGTTGGTCATCGCGAAGGCGGTGACCGCACCGGCGCGGTCGGCGACCAGGGAGCCGTTGTTACGGGTCTGCAGCGGGCCGAACCAGGGCTCGTGGCCCTCGTGGATCGAGTGGGCGATGCCCGTGCCGCGGGTCTGGGTCAGGAATTCCGTACGGAAGCCGATCAGGCCGCGGGACGGGACGACGAACTCCATGCGGACCCAGCCGGAGCCGTGGTTCGACATGTTGTCCATGCGGCCCTTGCGGACACCCATGAGCTGGGTGACGGCGCCCATGTGCTCTTCGGGCACGTCGACCGTCATGCGCTCGACCGGCTCGTGGACCTTGCCGTCGACGTCCTTGGTGACGACCTGCGGCTTGCCGATGGTGAGCTCGAAGCCCTCGCGACGCATCTGCTCGACCAGGATGGCGAGCGCGAGCTCACCACGGCCCTGGACCTCCCAGGCGTCCGGGCGCTCGGTGTCGAGGACACGGAGCGAGACGTTGCCGATCAGCTCGCGGTCCAGGCGGTCCTTCACCTGGCGGGCGGTGACCTTGCGGTCCTTGACGACGGACTTGGCGTCCGCGCCCTTGCCGGTGCCACCGCGGCCGACCATCGGCGAGGTGTTCGTACCGATCACCATGGAGATCGCCGGCTCGTCGACCGTGATCAGCGGCAGCGCGATCGGGTTCTCCGGGTCGGCCAGCGTCTCGCCGATCATGATGTCGGGGATGCCGGCGACGGCGCAGATGTCACCGGGGCCCGCCACCTCGGCCGGCTTGCGGGTGAGCGCCTCGGTCATCATCAGCTCGCTGATGCGGACGTTGTGGACCGAGCCGTCGCGCTTGATCCAGGCGACCGTCTGGCCCTTGCGCAGCTCACCCTGCTCGACACGGAGCAGCGCGATACGGCCGAGGAAGTTGTCCGCGTCCAGGTTGGTGACGTGGGCCTGCAGCGGGGCCTCGTCGTCGTACTGCGGGGCCGGGATGTGCTGGAGGATCGTCGAGAAGAATGGCTCCAGGCTGGTCGAGTCGGCCGGGACGGTGCCGTCCTGCGGCTTGGTCAGCGAGGCGATGCCGTCACGGCCGCAGGCGTAGACGATCGGGAACTCGATCTGGTCCTCGTCCGCGTCCAGGTCGAGGAAGAGGTCGTACGCCTCGTTCACGACCTCGTCGATGCGGGAGTCGGGACGGTCCGTCTTGTTGATGCACAGGATGACGGGGAGCCGGGCCTGGAGGGCCTTGCGCAGCACGAAACGCGTCTGCGGGAGCGGGCCCTCGGAGGAGTCCACCAGCAGCACCACGCCGTCGACCATCGACAGGCCGCGCTCGACCTCGCCACCGAAGTCGGCGTGGCCGGGGGTGTCGATGATGTTGATCGTGATCGGGTCCCCGCCGTCCTTGGGGTGATACTTCACCGCCGTGTTCTTGGCGAGGATCGTGATGCCCTTCTCACGCTCCAGGTCGTTCGAGTCCATGACGCGGTCGTCCACGGAGTCGAGCTGGTGCGCGCCGAAGGCACCGGCCTGCTTGAGCATGCCGTCGACGATGGTGGTCTTGCCATGGTCGACGTGGGCGACGATGGCTACGTTACGGATGTCATGGCGCGTGGGCATGTGTGGCTTGAGCTTCTCTCGGATCGTGGGATCAGGCGTCTCAGTCGCTCTCGGGTCCTCGTACGCCCGCCGGGCGTACGCGCCACGGCTACCCACCATCGTAAAGGGCCGACGCCGTAGCGGCTTCCCCGGCGAATTCCCGCAGCCCCCGGAACGGAGGTCGCGGCGGGCTCCGGACGGGGCCGGGGTCCGGTGTCCCGCCCGCCGGGCCGCGGCGGATCCGTGCTCGCCGCGGCCCTGATCGGTGCCGGCCGCCCGCTCCCGTCGTCCCCGTCGGCGTACGCGCTCACCGCGTCGCGGCGCGGTGCTCGTTCGCATCACCGTGGCCATGTCTTCCGACGGATTTCACCGAAGGACACGGCCACGGTCCCCGGTGGGACGTCTGACACGGGACTTGAGCGGCTCCGGAGGTGGGGCTCCACAGCGGCTGGGCTCCGGGACGAGGCCCGGAGGTGGGGGGAGTGAGCGGCCACCCGGGTCAGCGGGTGCTCACGACCTTGCCCGCCGGGAAGCCGGGCAGGCAAGGGACTTGAGCTGGTTCTGAGCTTCCGGCGCCGCTCTGACCTGCTGCTCCTCCAGCGCTTGTACGTCTTGTCCTCGTACGTCTCACGGCCGGTCCTCGTATGTCTCGTGGCCGGTCCTCGTACGTCCCGCACCCCGGCACGGTGTGGCCGTGGTCGGTGCTTGCGGCTACTGCTTGCGTTGCGCCGGGGGCCCTGCGGGCTGCGGGCGCTTGAAGCCGATGTCCTGGTAGTGGGGCGTCCCGAAGCCGAAGGCCCCGACGTTCACCAGTCGCTCGTCGGCCGCCACGAGCTGCGGCCTCTGGTAGAGGGGGATCGAGCCCGCGGCGGCCCAGATCCTGGCGTCCGCCTGGTTCATCAGGTCCCGGGCCGCCCCCTCGTCGAGCTCGGAGACCGCCTTGTCGAACAGCTGGTCGATGTGATCCGTCCCGACGCGGGTGTAGTTCTGCTCGACCACCAGCGAACCGTCACCGGCCGGCACCGGCTTGGCGTAGATCGGGCGGTTGTCGGTCGCCGGGTAGGCGGTGGCGGGCCAGGAGTAGAGCGCCAGGTCGTAGTCGCCGGCGGCGATGTGGTCCTGGAAGTAGCTGTCGTCGGAGACCCTGGTGATCGACGTGCCGATGCCGATCGAGTCGAGCATCGCCGAGATCTTGCCGCCGACCGCGCGCAGCGGCTCCGACCCGGGCCCGGACGGCAGGACGAAGCGCAGGTTCAGCGGCTGGCCGTCCTTGCCGAGCGGACCGCGTCCGGTCTCCGGGGCCGGGGCGGCGGTCCCGGCGGGGGCGTAGGCACCGGCCGCACCGCCGGGCCGCTGGTCCTGGGCGGCAATCGTGGCGGTGGCGTCCTTGAGGATGCCCGTTCCGGCCAGGTGCCCCGCCTGCCGCAGAAGGGCGGCGCTGTGGGCCGCTGCGGCGGGGGCGAGGATCCGCAGGCCGGTGGTGGTTCCGTCCGTGTCACCGGGTTTGCCGTCATCCCCCACGATGTCCAGACCGTCGCCGTGGCCGCCGTTCCTTCCGTCGTCGCCGTTCGCGCCCTCGACGCCTCTTGGGCCCTCGTTGCCGCTCCGGCCGTTCTTGCCGTCCTTGTCGTCCTTGTCGTTCTTCTTCTCGGCCTCGCTGCCCGCCTTCGCATTGCCCGGCTTCTTGATCGCGCCCTCGCGGGTCCAGCCCGCGTCGGCCAGCAGGGCCCGCGCCTCTTCCTTGTCCTCGCCGCCGAGCGCGCCGCTGCCGTCCTGGTACCCGGGCTGTCCGGCCAGGGCGACATGGCTGCCGAGCGGCACGGCGGGCAGGCCGAGCGGCTTGAGTACGGTGTCGACGAGTTCCTGCCGGTTCAGGGCCCGGGCGACCGCGCGCCGCACCCGCTCGTCGGAGAGCGGCCCGGACCCGCCGTTGAGCGCGAGCTGGGTGTACGCGGGCTCCAGCGACTTGCGGACCGCGTACGAGCGCAGCGCGTTCTGCTCGGCCGTGTACGCCTCCGCGGCGGCCCGGGCCTTCTCCCTGGCCGCTCGCGCGGCAGCCGCCTCCGTCTCGTTCGAGCCGTACGCCATGGCCCAGGAACGCATCGCGGCGGCCGGGTCGTCCGCGGCCCCGGGCCCGTGGGCGAGGGGCTGTCCGTTCGGACCGTTGCCGCGGGCCGCGGAGGCGACCCGGTTGGCCGTGCCGACGTCGATGTCGGCGACCTCCACCTTGCGCTCGGTCAGGGCCTGGAGTCGGTCCTTCGGCGCGACGGCGCGGAAGACGAGTGATTCGAGCTTGGCCGGCTTCCCCCACCAGCGCGGCTCACGGACGAGAGTGACCTCGCCCGCCTTCGCGTCCACACCGCTCAGCCGGAACGGCCCGGCCGTGGCCGCCAGGGTGGTCCGCGCGCCGTCGTTGAAGTTGTTCGGGGCGCCGGTCACCTCCTTCGGGTACAGCGGGGAGAACAGCGAGCGCCAGTCCGCGTACGGCTTGGCGAAGGTGACCCGGACCTCCAGGTCGTCGGCGCCGCGCTCGATCTTCGCGATGCGGTCGTACCCGGCGTTGCGCGCGGTCCAGTACGCCGAGTTCCTGCCGCTCAGCGCCCGCCACTGGGCGACGAAGTCGGGCGCCCCGATCTCCCGGCCGTTGCTCCACACCGCCTTCTGGTTGAGTTTGTAGCGCACCACCTGCCGGGGCTCGCGCTCGATCACCTTCGCGGACTCCAGGTAGTCCGGGTTGAGCTGCGGCCTGCCCCGGGCGTCCAGCGGGAACAGGGTCGGCAGCACGGCGCCGGTGATGCGGGTGGTGGAACCGTCGGCGTCGGCCTGGAACGCGTTGAGGGTGGCGGGCACGGAGTCGATCGCCCAGTGGACCGTCCCCCCGGCGGCGACCGAGCCCCGGCCCGTGGCCGCGACGTCCTGGGGAGCGGCGGCGGCCGTCGCCGATCCGCTGTCGTCGGCGGTGCAGCCGGCCAGTACGGGGAGCGTCAGCACGCCCGTCGTGAGGAGCGCGAGCGAACGGCGCTTACGGGCCGTCCCCCACGGGACGCCGACGTGGGACATGGCTGATACCTCCGGGGCCGGCCCGACCCACCCGCACCGAGACGGGCCGGATTTGTGCGTTTTGGATGGCATATGCAGTTGATCACACTGGTTCGCTCATCCACTGAAAGCGCACACGCGCGTGAGGCGGCGCAGACACGGCGGGGGCTTCCCGAAGCTCACCCGCGCAGCGCAATACCGGGGAGTCGCACGCGCCCGCGCACCCGGGGCTCACGTGTCATGCTCCGCATCCCGTGGCTCCACGCCCCCGTGTTCAGTGGTTCCCACGGCCCGAGTTCCGCGTTCCATGCCCGGCACGCTCCGCACCCCGTCCTCCGCGGCCCACGGCTCCACGGCCTGATTTCCGCGGTTTCAACGGCCCTCGTTCCGTGCGCCTGCGGCCGTCGGCCGCCGAGCGGACGGCGTCGACGGTTCCGGAGGTCGACGCACGAGGGGCGGCGGCGGGCGCAGGCGGCGGCTGAACGGCCCGCGACGGGCGCGGCGGCGCGGCGAACCGTTCCGGGGCGTCCTCCTTGGCGGGCCCCCGCTCACCCCCCGGCCAGCCGGTCGAGCAGCTCCGCGGCCTCGGCGACCGTGCGACGCTCCTCGTCGTCGAGTTCGGCGGCCAGCGCCTCGGCGAGCCAGTCGTTCTTGGCGGTCCGGAGCGTGGTCAGCACTTCCAGCCCGGTCCGCGTGATCGACACGACCGACTTGCGGCCGTCGGCCGGATCCGGCGCCCGCTCGACGAGCCCCCGGCTCTCCAGCGCGCCGACGGTGAGCCGCATGGACTGCGGACGCACGTACTCGGCACGGGCCAACGCAGCCGTGGTCGCCGGCCCCTCCCGGTCCAGCCGGGCGAGCACCGCTCTCTGCGTCGGCGTGAGCAGGCCCTCCGACGACGTGGAGCGCATGCGTCGCAGCAGCCGGCCGAGCACGGCACTCAGCCGCAGCGCGACCTGCTCCGGCTCCGGCTCCGGCTCCGGCTCCGGGGACGATGCGGCAGGCAGTTCGGCGGGCGGGTTCCCAGTCGGTTCCGGCATGGCGCCAACGTAAAGATGCACAGGCCACCTTGCAAGGCCGCCTGTCAATTATTGGGATGCTCTTGCCCCTTGCGTGACCAGCGATCTAGGGTGAATGCGCTTTCAAACGAGGGTCGGCACGTGCGGCGGCAGGGACGTACGGGCGCGAGAGGGAACGGACGGACGGTCGATCGAGTGAGCGCCCCAACGGTGTATGACGTCGCCGAGCGGTCGGGCGTCTCCATTGCCACGGTCTCCCGGGTCTACCGCACCCCCGATTCGGTACGCGCCCAGACCCGTGAGCGGGTCCTCGAAGCCGCCCGCCAGCTCGGTTACGTACCCAGTGGGAACGCCCGGGGCCTGGCCAGCCGGACCACCGGCGTGCTCGGTCTCTGCTTCCCCGACATGGCCGACCCCGACGCCGAGGCCGACGCGGAGGCGGACAGCGACGCCGACGACGCGGTGATGCTCTACTCCGACCAGATCATCCGCGGCATGGAGCGGGCGGCGCGCCGACACGGGTACGCGCTGCTGATCGCCGCGTCGCTGGAGGGCGGACCGGAGAGCGTCGCGAAGGTGGCGGGCCGGGTCGACGGGTTCGCCGTGCTGGCGCGGACCGTGCCGACCGAGGACCTCGAAGTGATCTCGCGGCGGCTGCCGGTGGTGATGCTCGCCGGGCCGCGTGAGATCGACCATCTCGACCACATCGTCGTCGCGAACGCCGACGGGGAGCGCGAATTGGCCCGCCACCTGATCGAGGACCACGGGCTGCGCAGGCTCGCCTTCGTCGGTGGCGAGGTCGAGTCGCCGGACGCCGAGGCGAGGTTCCGCGGCTTCCGGGAGGCGTGCCGCGACGCCGGGCTGCCGGTGCCGGACGCGCCGGACCTGCGGGCAGAGATCATGACGCAGGCGGAGGGCGCGCGGACCGCCGAGGCGCTGCTGGACCGGGAGGGCGAACGGCCCGAGGCCATGCTGTTCGCCAACGACCAGATGGCGGTGGGCGCGCTGCGGGCGCTGGAGCGGCGCGGGGTGCGGGTGCCGGAGGACATCGCGGTGACCGGGTTCGACGGAATTCCGCTGAGCCGGATCGTCCGCCCCTCGCTGACGACCGTGCGCCAGCCGATCCGCCAACTCGGCGAGCAGGCGGTCGAGTTGCTGGTGCAGCGACTGGGCGACAGCGGGCGGGAACCGGTGTCGCTGATGCTGCCGGTGTCCGTGGTCCGCCGCGCCAGCTGCGGCTGCGTCTGACCGGTACGAGCACCGGAACCAGTACCCGCACCCGCACGAGTACGACGCGCGAGCCGCGGTCACCCGGAGCGGCGTCCGCCGGGACCGGCCCGCGGGAACTCGCCCCGGACCGACCCGCCGGAACCGCCCACGGCCCGATCCCTCCCCCGACGCGGGCCGGGCTGCCGGAACGCGCCCACCGGCCCCGTCGGCCGGAGCGAGTCGCCGGGCGGGCCTCACCGGACCCGCCCGCCGCCGTCACGCCTTCAGATGCGCCCCGAAGAACCGCCGCCGGGCCGCGTACAGCTCCTCCGTCTCCGCCGCCCGCCCCGGGTGCTCGAAGTGCCCCGCGCTCAGCACCTGGAGTTCGCGCTCACCGGGCAGGGCGTTGTACACGGCGAACTGTCCCGGCGGCGGCACCGACGGGTCGAAGAGCGCCGCTGCCACCAGCACCGGCAGCTCCAGCCGGGTCGCGGCCGTGGCGGCGTCGAAGTACCGCAGCACCTCGGTGACCTCCGGGTGCGTGCGGTGGTGTCCGCGCACCGCCTCCCCGCTCCCCGCGCAGGGCAGGGTGAGCCGCAGCGGGTGGTTGCCGAACGTGGGCACCGTCAACTGCCCGGCGCCGAACCGGTCGTCCCACGGCAGGGCCAGCGCGCCGAGCCCGCCGCCGAAGCTCTCGCCGAGGTAGCCGAGCCGCGGGCCGCCCGCCCGGGGGTCCGTCTCCGGGACCAGTTCGTTCAGCGCCGACGCGGCGCACCACAGGTCCGCCACGCAGTCGCCTATGACGTACGTGTCGCGCGAGGCGATGCCGTGCAGGACGTGCCGGGCGGAGGCGTCCGGTACGCCCTCCCGCAGACCGCGCGTGGGCAGACCCCGTACGCACGGCAGGATCGCCGCCGACCGGGGCAGCGGCAGCGGCACGTCGGGGCCGGGCTCCTCGCGGCCGCCGTACCCGTGCCCGATGACGAATCCGTATTCCGCCGACGCCCCCTCGGCGGGCAGCGCGACCCAGCCGCCGAGCCGCACCCCTCCGACCGACGTGAACGTCACCCCGTGGATCCGTACGCCGTCGCGTTCCTCCTCCAGCGGGCCCAGCTCCGGCTCCGTGGCGACCGCGCGCGCCTGCGCGTACCGGGCCCGCCAGAAGGCGTCGAAGTCGTCCGGGGCGGTGGCCGGGGCGGGGACGCGGAGCAGGTCGTCGAGCGTGCGCCCGTAGGACGGATCGAAGGGGAAATCGTGTTCGAACGAAGTCATGGCCGCGACAGTACCGAAGCCGCCACCCCGCACCCCCGCACAATCCGTGACCCATTATGCGCAATCCGTCATATTCATCCGCCAATCGGTCACATCATTACCAATTCCACAAACAGTGCATCTAACGTGCCAAGTCGAACGTCCAGGCGTCCGGCGCGTTGCACGAGTGTGACCTAGCACCCTCTTGCGGAACTCCGAATTCCTGTCGCAGAGTGATGTATGCGCTTACAGGCAGCGCATACATCCGGATTGCTCAAGGAGGAGCCCTCCATGCCCCGCACCACCAGAACCGTCTCGATCGGGATCGCCGTCGCCGCCGCGCTCACCTTCGGTGTCACCGCGTGCGGCAGTTCCGGTGGCGACGGCGTCGCGGCGGACGAGAAGCAGACGATCACCGTCTGGGCCATGGGCGCCGAGGGCGAGAAGCTCACGGATGTGGCCAAGGAGTACACCAAGGCCAACCCGAACGTGACCGTGAAGGTCACCCCGGTCGGCTGGGACGTCGCCCACCAGAAGCTGGTCTCCGCCGCTGCCGCCGGCACCCTGCCGGACGTGGCGCAGATGGGCGGCAGTTACATGGGCGAGTTCGCCGAACTCGGCGTCCTGGAGCCGGTCGACACCAAGAAGTTCGACGAGAAGGACTTCTTCCCGTCCGGCTGGAAGCAGGGCGAGGTGGACGGCCAGGCGTACGGCGTGCCGTGGTACGTCGACACCCGCGTCCTCTACTACCGCACCGACCTGGCCGAGAAGGCCGGTGTCACCAAGGCTCCGACCAACTGGAAGGAGATGCAGGACCTCGCCACGGCCTACCAGAAGAAGGCCGGGACCAAGTGGGGTCTGTCCATCCAGCCGAGCGGCCTGGACACGGTGCAGAACTTCTACTCCTTCCTCTACTCCGCCGGCGGCGAGATCGTCGACGCCAAGGGCAAGGCCGTCATCGACAGCCCCGAGGCCGTCAAGGCGCTCAAGGAGTACGGCTCCTACTTCGACAAGGGCCTGTCCAACAAGTCCGTTCAGCCCGGCTACGACGTGGTGAAGGACTTCGGCAACGGCCGTGTCCCGATGTTCTTCGGAGGCCCCTGGCACGTCACCCTGCTGAACGAGAGCCAGCCGCAGATCGAGGGCAAGTGGGCGGTGGCGAACGTGCCCGCCGACAAGTCCTCCGTCTCCATGGCCGGCGGCTCGTCCCTGGTGATCTCCAAGGACAGCGAGCACAAGGCCGCCGCCACGGAGTTCATCAAGTACCTGACCGACACCAAGGGCCAGGCCGACTGGTACAAGCGCACCAAGGACCTGCCGGCCAACACCTCCGCCTGGACCTCCGGCGACCTCGCCGACGACACCTCCCTCCAGGTCTTCAAGAAGCAGATGGACACCGCGAAGGCCTCCCCCTCGCTGTCCAACTGGACCGAGATCACCGACAAGGTCGACCAGGCCATCGGCAAGGTCACCCAGGGCAAGGCGTCCGCCGAGGACGCGCTGAAGACGGCTCAGTCCGAAATCGAAGCTCTCGTGAAGTAACCAAGATCTCGTGAAGTAGGAGTCATGCGCACCATGACCTCAAAGGCCGCGGAGTCGGCCACGGTGCAGGCCGGGCCGGGGGCCTCCGGGTCCCCGGCCACCGGGCCCGCGGGTCGCCGGGACGGCAGGAAACGCTCGATGAGCGTGCAGAACGTGGCCGGCTGGCTGTTCTCCACGCCCTTCCTGGTCCTGTTCCTCGTCTTCATGGCGTTCCCGATCCTGGCGACGCTGGCGATGAGCTTCACGGACTTCGGGCTGCGCAACGTCACGCACCCGTTGGACGCGGAGTTCATCGGCTTCGACAACTACGTCAAGCTGTTCGGCGACGACAAGTTCCTCAAGTCGCTGTTCAACACGGCGTACTTCGTGGTGATCGGGGTCCCCCTGACGATCTTCCTGGGGCTGATCGTCGCCGTACTGCTGAACAACGGCATCGACCGGGCCCGGACCTTCTTCCGCGTCGGCTTCTACGCCCCGGTGGTGACCACCATCGTCGCGGTCGCCGTGGTCTGGCGGTTCGTGCTCGACCCGACCGACGGACTCGTCGCGGGCCTCTTCTCCGAGGTGGGTCTCACCGCGCCCGACTTCCTGGGCTCCGAGACGCTCGCCATGCCCTCCATGATCGCGATGGCGGTCTGGCGCAACCTCGGTACGGTCATGGTGCTCTTCATCGCCGGTCTCCAGGCCATCCCCACCGAGGTGCGGGAGGCCGCGCGGCTGGACGGGGCCGGCGTGTGGCAGGAGTTCAAGGGCATCACCGTGCCCCTGCTGCGGCCCACACTCCTCTACGCCACGGTGATCACCACCATCGGCTACCTCAACGTCTTCGAGGAACCGTTCGTGATGACCCAGGGCGGCCCCTCGGACTCCACTCTCACCGTCTCGCTGAACATGTACCGCGAGGGCTTCAACTTCTTCCACATGGGCTATGCGAGCGCCATGGCGTATGTCCTCTTCGTAGTGATCATGGGCATCACCGTGCTGCAGCTCCGACTGCTGAAGGACAACACGAAATGAGCGCCACCAGTGCACCGGGCGCCGTTCCGACGGCGCCGGAGAAGAAGTCCGGGGATCCGCTGCCGTCGAGGTCCGGGGGCTCGCGGCGGTCTGCCGGCAAGGACCGGACCGGCGGCCCCGGGCGCGTCCTCGTCTACGTCCTGCTCTCCGTCGGCCTGCTGGTCATGTCGGCGCCGTTCCTCTGGATGGCGGTCTCCGCCTTCAAGACGCAGCAGGACCTGACGGCCAGCCCGCCGGTATGGCTCCCGACCGAGTGGACCCTGGACAACTTCCGGAACCTGCTCGACAAGCTCGATCTGCCGCTGTACTTCATGAACTCGGTGATCGTGGCGGTGCTGGTCACCGTCTCGAACCTGGTGTTCTGCTCGATGCTCGGGTACGCCCTGGCCAAGCTGAACTTCGCCGGACGCAACAAGATCTTCGGGCTGGTCCTCGGCGCGCTGATGGTGCCCGGCAACCTGATGCTGCTGCCGTTGTTCGTGCTGATGAGCAAGCTCCAGCTGATCGACTCGTACGCCGGTCTGGTGCTTCCGTTCGCCGCCGGGGCGTTCGGGGTCTTCCTGATGCGGCAGTTCATGCAGTCGATCCCGGACGAGTTGCTGGAAGCGGCCCGGATGGACGGCGCCGGAGAGTGGTACATCTTCTGGCGGATCGTCATGCCGCTGGTGAAGCCCGCCCTGGCGACGCTCTCGATCTTCACGTTCCTGGGCTCCTGGAACAACTTCGTCTGGCCGCTCATCGCGACCAACGACCCCGACAAGTACACCCTCCCGGTCGCGCTGGCCACCTTCGCCACCGATCCCAACAAGGCGGGCGGCTCCAACGGCATGCTGATGGCCGGCTCGTTCCTGATCGTGCTGCCGGTCCTGGTCGTCTTCATCGCGCTCCAGCGACACTTCACCCAGGGCATCGCCACGGCAGGCATGAAGTAACGGCCCGCCTCTCCGAAGACCGCTTCGAAGACCGCTTCGAGGACCGCCTCGGGGAGATCGCCCCGGGCGGGCCTTCCCCGGGCGGCCGGTTCCATGAGCCGGTTCATGGGACCGGCGCACGGAACCGGCGCACGCGAACCGGTTCAACGGGCCGGTCCGCAGCACCGGCCCGCACGAGACCGCCGCCCCACCGAAACGTACGAGGCCGCGCACCCCACACCCCGCGTCGGCCACACCCCTTTCACGCACCAGAAGGACATTCCGCGATGACTCACACCCAGGTCCCGTTCCCCGAAGGCTTCCTCTGGGGCGCCTCCACCGCCGCCCACCAGATCGAGGGCAACAACACCAACTGCGACTGGTGGGTCAAGGAGCACACCGCGGGCACCCACATCCAGGAGCCCAGCCTGGACGCCTGCGACAGCTACCACCGCTGGCGCGAGGACATGGACGTGCTGGCCGCCCTGGGCTTCACCGACTACCGGTTCTCCATCGAGTGGGCGCGCATCGAGCCCGCCGAGGGACGCTTCTCCCGCGCCGAACTCGCCCACTACCGCCGCATGGTCGAGGGCGCCGTCGAACGCGGCCTGCGCCCCATGATCACGCTGCACCACTTCACGGTGCCGCAGTGGTTCGAGGCGCGCGGCGGCTGGACCGCCGAGGGCGCGGTCGATCTCTTCGCCCGTTACGTCGCGGCCTGCGCACCGGTGATCGCCGAGGACGTCACGCACGTCTGCACCATCAACGAACCGAACATGATCGCCGTCATGGCGGGCCAGGCCAAGCGCGGCGACAACAGCTTCCCGCCCGCGGGCCTGCCGACCCCCGACGACGAGACCACCGAGGCCGTCATCGCCGCCCACCACGCGGCCGTCAAGGAGGTCCGGGCGATCAACTCCGGCATCCAGGTCGGCTGGACCATCGCCAACCAGGTCTACCAGGCCCTGCCCGGCGCCGAGGAGGTCACCGCGGCCTACCGGTATCCCCGCGAGGATGTCTTCATCGAGGCCGCCCGCGGCGACGACTGGATCGGCGTGCAGTCCTACACCCGGACCAAGATCGGCCCCGAGGGCCCGATCCCGACGCCGGACGACGCCGAGCGCACCCTCACCCAGTGGGAGTACTACCCGTCCGCCGTCGGCCACGCGCTGCGCCACACCGCCGAGGTCATCGGCAAGGACATGCCGCTGATCGTCACCGAGAACGGCATCGCGACCGACGACGACAGCCGCCGGATCGACTACTACACCGGCGCGCTGAACGAGGTCGCCCGTGGCCTGGAGGACGGCCTGAACATCCATGGCTACCTGGCGTGGAGCGCGCTCGACAACTACGAGTGGGGCTCCTACAAGCCGACCTTCGGACTGATCGGCTGGGACCCGGAGACCTTCGAGCGGCTGCCCAAGCCGTCCGCCCGCTGGCTGGGCGAGATGGGCCGCACGCGCGCCCTGCCGCGCATCGCCGACTGACCACAGGGCCCGCCGACCCGTCTCGGCCCCGGCCGGCCTCGGCCCACCGACCGACCTCGGCCCACAGGCCGTTGTCGGCCCGAGACCGGGAGCGATCCGACGACGCTCCCGCCCGTACGGGAACCCGGAGGCACCTGACGACCGCCCGGTTCCCGTACGACCCCGCCCGTGCGGGCGACGCGCGTGTCCAGCCCCGCCGACGCGCGTCGCCCGCTCGGGTGCCGTACGCACCACGGCGCCCCGCGCCCTCAGCACGACCGACGAACGAAATCCGTCCACCGTCCACAGTCGGTGGCTCTTCTTCGAAGGATTCTGATGGACCGTCGCACGTTTCTCACCGCCGCGGGAACAGGGGCAGCCGCCCTGTCGCTCGGCGCGGTGTCCGTATCTTCCGCGAGCGCCGTACCCGCCGCGAACACCGTCGGCACCACCGGCACCACCGGTGCCACCGGTGCCACCGGCGCCGCCCGGCTCGCGCACGGCTCGAACGCGGCGCTGCTGCGGCGCTGGTTCCGCGACACGTACCGCTCCATGGAAGCGATGACGACCGACTTCGGTCTCGCCGTCGACAAGATCGACGTCAGCGGCCCCGGCGCACCCGTCCAGTCGCGCCAGACCTCGCCGACCAACATCGGCTGCGGCCTCTGGTCGACCGTCGCCGCGGCCGGACTCGGCGTCATCGACGGCTCGACGATGGAACGCCGCCTGGAGCGCGCCGTCCGGGCCGTCGAGAAGCTGGAGCGCCACCACGGCTTCTGGCTCAACTGGTACGACGCGCACGACGGTTCGGTCATCACCGAGTGGCCCGGCACCAACGACCCGGTGCGACCGTTCCTGTCGTCCGTCGACAACGCCTGGCTGGTCACCGGTCTGCGGATCGCCGCCGACGCCGCGCCCGCCCTGCGCCCCCGCATCGGCCGCATCCTGGCCACCGCGGACTGGTCGTACTACTACACCCCATACGACCCGGCCGACCCCGTCGCCGGACCCGGGCAGCTGCGCGGCGGCTTCTGGACCGACACCGGGGAACCCACCGGCCACCACTACGGCGCGCTCAACACCGAGCCGCGCATGGCCAGTTACCTCGGCATCGCGGACGGCTCGCTGCCCGCCGACCACTACTGGCACCTGCTGCGCACCATGCTCCCCGAGCACGAGCAGGAACAGCACCCGCAAGGCGCCTACGTCGCCATGGACGGCGTACGCGTCTGGCAGGGGCATTACACCCACCGGGGCCGCAAGATCGTCCCCAGCTGGGGCGGTTCCATGTTCGAGGCGCTGATGGTGCCGCTGTTCGTGCCGGAGGCGGAGTGGTCGCCGCGCTCCTGGGGCCTCACGCACCGGCGCTACGTACGGGGCCAGATCGAGCACGGCATGGAGGAGGCCAGGTACGGGTACTGGGGCTTCTCCCCCGCCAACATCCCCGAGGGCGGGTACCAGGAGTACGGCGTCGACGCGCTCGGCATGCAGGTCGACGGGTACGCCTCCAACACCGACCGCACGTACACGACGGACGGCGCCCCGCTGCCGCCCCCGTCGGCGTTCACGAACGGTGTGGTCACCCCACACGCCTCGTTCCTCGCCCTGCCCTACGCGCCGGACGAGGCGATCGCCAACCTGCGCGCGCTCGACCGCGACTTCGGCGCCTACCACGCCGGATACGGGTTCCGGGACTCCGTCAACGTGAGCACCGGGCGGGTCAGCGACTACATGCTCGCCCTCGACCAGGGGATGATCGCCGCCGCACTGGCCCAGGCACTGCGGCCGGGTCTGCTGCAGAGGCCGTTCCGTACGGGTGGCTTCCGGTCGCGGGTGCGTCCGCTGCTCGTCAAGGAGCGCTTCTCCATCTGACCGCACGCGGGGCGGCGCCGCCCGTGACCACACGGTCGCCGGGGCGCCGTCCGCGTGGTCACGGGCGGCGTCTTCGCCCGGTCGCGGGCCGCCGACAGTGGACATAGCCTCACAAAGGTGAGATCACTCGCGAGCCGTAGCCGAATACCCTCCCGGACCGGGCGGTCCGGCCGATCCGCCCGGTGCGGACGATCCACCTGGTCCAGAGGGTCCGGACCGGGCGGAGCCCCGCTCACCGTGCTGTCGACGACGTGCTTCCCGGCCCTCCTCCGGACGGCTCACGCCGCCGTCCCCGCCGTCCCCGGGCCCGGGGACGGGACCGGGACCAGCGACTACGGCGGGGCGGGTGCCGTGGACCTGATCGTGCCGCTGGCCGTCCTCGCCGGCACCGCGGCGACCGCCGCCTTCGCTCGCGTCCGGCGCCGGCGGCGCACCGCTACCCGTACCACCCCCGGGACGACAACCCGCCGACGGCCGTACGAGGGGGCGTAGGCCCTCCTCCCGCCCGGTTCAGTACATGCTGAGCAGTTGTTCCAGCGTGGGCTCGGCAGCCGGTGCCCCGTCGGGCAGTGCCAGCTCGAACCACACGGTCTTGCCGCGCGGCGTCCGCCTGGACCCCCAGCCCGTGCTCAGCATCCCGACCAGCTGCAACCCGCGCCCGCCCTCGTCGGTGTCGCGGGCCCGCCGCCGTCGCGGCTGGACCAGGCCCGCGTCCCACACCTCGCACACGAGCGTGCGGTCGAGCAGCAGGCGGAGCCGGATCTCGCCCTCGCCGTACCGCAGGGCGTTCGTGACCAGTTCGCTGACCAGCAGTTCGGTGGTGTCCACCAGCTCTCCGAGGCCCCAGGCGAGCAGCTGTTCACGGGCCAGTTCGCGGGCGCGGCCGACGGAGCGGGGCTCGCGGGGCAGCCGCCAGTCGCCGACGGCGTCGGCCGGAAGTCCCCGGATGCGTGCCATGAGCAGGGCGATGTCGTCCTCGCCGTGCCGGGTGTCGAGCGTGGCCAGGACGTGGTCGCAGACGTCCTCCAGCGGCCGCCGCGGCACGACGAGCGCCTCGCGCAGGGCCTTGAGCCCCTCGTCGAGCGGATGGTCGCGGGACTCGACGAGACCGTCCGTGTAGAGGGCTAGCAGGGCACCCTCCTTCAGTTCGACCTCGACCTCCTCGAAGGGCTCACCGCCGACGCCGAGCGGCATCCCGGGCGGGACGTCGAGCATGACGGCCCGTTGGCCCGGTTCGACCACCGCCGGGGGGAGGTGACCGGCGTTGGCGAAGGTGCACCGCCGGGTCACCGGGTCGTAGACCGCGTACACGCACGTCGCCAGGTACACCTCGGAGAGGTCCGCCTCACGGGACTTGTGGGCGGCCCGGGAGGGCCACTGGGCTCCGCCGCCGGAACCCCCGGGGAAGGCACCGGTGGCGCGGCCGGGGGTGCCGAGCCCCCGCGCGACCTCGTCGAGCGCGGCGAGCACCTCGGCCGGCTCCAGGTCGAGCAGGGCCAGAGTCCGTACGGCGGTGCGCAGTTCGCCCATGGCCACGGCGGCGCGCAGGCCACGCCCCATCACGTCGCCGACGACGAGGGCGGTGCGATGGCCGGGGAGTTCGATCACGTCGAACCAGTCGCCGCCCACCTCGGTGGCGGTGTTGCCGGGAAGGTACCGGCAGGCGATGTCGAGACCGGCGGCCTCGGGGTCACCGGGCGGCAGCAGACTGCGCTGGAGGATCAACGCCCGCTCGTGCTCACGCCGGTAGAGACGGGCGTTGTCGATACAGACAGCGGCACGGGCGGCGAGTTCGACGGCCAGGCCACGGTCCCGTTCACCGAAGGGCTCGCTGCCCTTGGTGCGGGAGAACTGGACGAGTCCGACCACCGTGTCGTGGGCGACCATCGGCACGGCCAGGGTCGACTGGACGAAGCCGCGGTCGTCGCCGGGGACGTCCTCCACGTGCCCGGTGCGCAGCGCGATGGCGCAGGGCGAGTGGTACGGGAACCGGTGCACGGCTCCGAGCGCGGGCGGGCCGTCGCCGGGGGCGGGTGCGGTCCGGTCCGCCGATGTGGTGGGCAGGGCGTCCGACACGGCGCTGGCGAAGGCGACCCGGCGCAGTTCGGCCGAGCCGCCGACGGACACCTGGCGGAGCGAGTCCCAGCTCCCGGGCGGCGCGTCGTCACCGGTGAGCAGCCCCTGGTAGAGGTCGACGGAGGCGAGGTCGCAGAAGCCCGGCACGGCGACGTCGAGGAGTTCGCGGGCGGTGGTCTCCAGGTCGAGGGAGTTGCCGATGCGGGCGCTGGCCTCGTTGAGCAGGGCGAGGTTGCGGCGGGCACTGGCCGCCTCCCGGGCGGCGATATGGCGCCCCGTCACGTCGGTGGCCAGCCCGGCGATGCCGACGGGCCGGCCCGAACCGCTGTGGACGCGGTAGAGGTTCATGGACCAGTACCGGCGGTCCGGGTCGCCGGGGGCGTGGCCGACGAGTTGGAGGTCGGTGACGGACGTACCGGTCTCCAGCACCCGCTTCAGGGTGGCGGTGAGACGGTCCGCCTCGGTGCGGGAGAGGTAGTCGTCGACGGTGCGCCCCCGGTGGTCCTCGGCCCTGCCGCCGAAGACGGTGGCGAAGCGCTCGTTGGCACGCACCACCGCGAGGTCCGTACCGAACAGCACGAAGCCGAAAGGAGATTGGCCGAATATGGCCTGTGAAGCGGCGAGGTCCGTCTCGATGCGGCGCAGGGCGCGGACGTCCACGACGATGCAGAGCGCGGCCCGTTCCCCGGTCTTGGTCTCGCTCGGCATCACATAGAGCTCGGCGAGCCCGCGGACGCCCCGCTCCCCCGGTATCCGGAACGGGACGAGGCCCGTCCACTCCCTGCCGTCGAGGATCTCGCCGACCCGACGGTGACCGTCCCGCCGCAGCTCGGCGGGCATGAACGCCTCGACCGGGTCCATGCCCACGGCGACGTCCGCGGCGATCCCGAACAAGCCCGCGGCCCGTCGGCTCCACTGCTCGATCAGGCCATCGGCGCCGATCGAGAAGGAGGCGACCCTGATGTAGTCATAGATCGAGCCGGGCGGACTGTTCTGCCACACGATGCCGCCCGCCGTCCCAGGTATTTCGCTCACGCGACCGTCCCCTCCAGCTCACACACCGGACCGGCCCTGACCGCAGTATTCAGCACTCCGGCCCCGACCGACACGGCGTTCACGATCACAGCACGGTCTCAGTCCGTTTCGGACAGGTTCTGCTCGACCAGGTGATCGCCGTGCGCGTCGTCCCACCCCACTCCTAACCAGGCAGCGCCAGCTCGAACCACACGGTCTTGCCGGTCTTTCCACGCCTGGTCCCCCAGCGACGAGCGGAGCACGCCACCAGTTGCAGCCCCCTGCCGCCCTCGTCGTCGGGCCCCGCAGGGCGTTCGGTAGGCGGATCCGGAAGCGGATCGGAGACCTCCACGAGCAGGCCGGAGTGGGCGGAGGCCGCGTCACCGTTGGGATGGGGGCGCTGCAACCGTACCCCGATGGGACCCGATGTGTACTGCAAGGAGTTGGTGACCAACTCGCTGACCAGCAAAACCGTCACATCCCCGACAGCTGCGTCGAGCCCCCAGCCGCGCAACGCCTCGTGAACGGCGCGCCGCGCGGTGCGCACCGCGCCGGGCACAGCGGGAAAGGTCCACTCGGCGCAGTCGCCTTCGGTGTCGATCACGCCGATCACTTCCCAAGACCAGCAACGGGTACGCCCTGCTTACACGGGATAATCAGCTCATACCCGATATTCGGGGCGAACTATCGCCGGGATCGACACGTGGGGCGTACGGGTGTATGACCCCGCACGCGAACAGATGTACACAGAGAGAGGGGCGCACGGGGAGAGCACCGCGCGCCGGAACGGCGGGAACCGGCGCCGACCGCCGCCCGACTCCGCGTCAGCGGCGCACACCGTACCCACCGGCTCGCACCACTCCCGGCGCCGGTCCGCCCCCGGCGCCGTACCGGTCCCCAGGGGGCCGGGATCCGGGCCCCGGCACCGCGAGCGGCGCGACGTCAGATGTCGGCGGGGGCGCCGCCCGGCACATCGACGGGGGCGCCGTCCGGCAGGCATCGCACTGCTGCCGCGACGGCGGGCAGATCCTGATCCAGCCAGTCGACCGAGTAGATCTCGTCGGGCCCGAGCCAGCACAGTTCGTCATGGTCCTCAAGCGGCTCGGGCACACCGGACACCAGCCGCACCGTCCACACCCTGAGCACGTACCCCGGCTTCAGCGGCCACTCACCGGGAACGCGCTCCAGTGGGCGCACTTCCACGCCGAGCTCCTCCCGGAGTTCCCGTACGAGCGCCTGCTCACCGGTCTCCCCCGGCTCCAGCTTCCCGCCCGGCAGCTCCCAGCGGCCGGCCAGCTCGGGCGGGGCGCTGCGGCGCGCGGCCAGCAGGCGGCCCCGATCGAAGACGGCTCCGGCCGCCACCACACGATTGCTCATGAGCCGGAGCGTAACTCCGAGGGCCCGGACGAGGTGCGGGAAAGTGCGCCCACGGATGCCCTCGCACGACACCCCGGCCCCGCGCCGCACCCGGGCGCTCCACCGCCCTCGGCCCGGCGCCACGGTCGGCACATCACCACGGCCGGTCGGCATTCCCGGGCGGACACATCACCACGGCCGGTCGACGTCCCGGGCGGACACATCACCACGGCCGGTCGGCATTCCCGGCGGGTGCATCGCCACGGCCCGGTGCGCCCCGGCCCCGTCACGTCAGAGACCGGCGCCTTCACAGGCCCGGCATGTCACGGCCGCGTGCGCCGGTCGGCGCGCTCCACCCAATAGAGCTGCTCGTGGCCGTGGATCTCCAGCTTGTCGGCCATCTCCTGAGCCTCGCCGCGTGTGGCGTATCTGCCGACGCGATAGCGATTGCCGTTGTCGTCCTGCCGTATCACCAGCCAAGGGAGCTCGGCACCACTGTCGGTCATCGCGCCCCTCCCAAGCATCGCGCCCCTCCCCCGAACGGCTCGCACGTCTTCAACGGCTCGTTTAAGAATCCCCAGGAAACCGCGGTACGCATATGCCGGACCCTACGCCAGACCTTTACTGAACGGATACGTAATTACACAAAGAGATACCGATCCGGCCACACAAGAGGGGCGCATCCCCTCGGATGCGCCCCCACGACGACGTCGACGACGACATCGGCCGGCCGTGCGGCTCCTCGGCCGACTACCCCCACAGGCTTTCCAGGGCATGACGGGCAAGACCGGCGGCGGCCGCTCGCCGGTCAAGGAACCCGGCCCTGCGGCGGCCCGGCGAACGGCAGCATCCTCCGCGCGCCGCTCACCTGACCGGGAGGTGGTAGGCGATCCGGAAACGGTCGGCGGGCACCACCACGTCCGCCGTCTCGACGGGGCGCCCCGACGCATAGAACGTACGCTCGATCACCATCACGACATGGCCCGGAACACCGCCGAGCGCCAGGAGCTCCTCCGCCAGCCCCGGGCGCGCACCGACCTGCTCGACCACGTTGTCCACGACGACATCGATCGCGGCCATCCGCTCGACCACCCCGCAGCCGCCCAACGGCCCTTCCTCCGGCAGCATCACGGGCGTACGCCCCGTCAGCGCGAGCGGCTCCCAGGACGTGGAGAGCATCATCGGCTCCCCCGCCTCGCGGAAGGTGTAACTCGTACGCATCACACGGTCGCCGGGCTCGATGTCCAACCGCTCGGCGACGGGACCGGTCGCCTCCTCCTGCTCACTGCGAGACTCCCACGTACCTCGCGCGCCGCCCGCCGTCTGTTCCTGACGGAACGAACTGGCCCCCGAAACGGGCCGGTACCCCGAGCGGGCGATCCGGCGCGGAACCGGCCGCTCTCGCACATACGTACCGGAACCGGAGCGACCCTCGACCAGCCCCTCGGCCATCAGCACCTTGCGCGCCTCCAGCGCGACGGTGTCCGACACCCCGTACTCCTCGCGGATACGGGCCTGGGACGGCAGGCGCGTACGCGGCGGCAGCGAACCATTGACGATCTTCTCTCGCAGATCGCTCGCAACACGCAAATAGGCGGGCTGCTCACCGAAAGTCACAGGCCTCTCCCAACAGGTTGACGGTCTGCAACAGATTGACAACGGTCGGTTGCCCATCGCAAGCAAAGGCCAGAGATTCACTCGAAGTGATGATCCATTGGAGCGGCGCGCATGACGCGCTCCGCGCGCAGGGATAAACCGTACATGCGTCCGTACATCATGCATCCGCGCAAGGGGCGAGGAGCGGCCACGACGGCGGCCGTCCCTCGCCCCTCCCCGACCCTGCTCACGCCTCCGTGGCCCGACGGCCGACGGGGCATCCCGGCGAGCCGTCCGCCGACCAGGGCATCGACCGGGCCATCGAGCGAATCGTCGAACGATCCGTCGGGCGGACCACCCGGGAAGCCGCACGGTCCGCCCGACGTGACGTCATCAGAACTGCAGGCCCCAGGAGTTGATCCGCCCGGTGTCGCCCGCCGCGCTGTCGGTGACGCGCAGCTTCCAGGTGCCGTTGGCCACCTCGGACGAGGCGTTCACCGAGTAGGTGGTGACCACGTCGTCGCTGCTGCCGCCCGTTCCGCTCGCCTTCAGGTTGTAGACCGAACCATCGGGCGCGACCAGGTCGATCTTCAGGTCGCCGATCCAGGTGTGCGTGATGTCGACGGGCACACCCAGCGTGGCCGGAGCGTTCCCGCTGACACCGGAGACCGTGATGGGCGACTCGACGGTGGAGTTGTCACGGATGGTGTACGCCGTCGCGTTCTCGAACTTCGGTCCCGGCGGGGTCGTGGTGCCGCTGCCGACGTTCAGCAGCCGGTTCGGGGAGCCCGTGCCCGGGCTCGTCACCACTCCGGTGCTCGCCGCGGCGACCAGTCCGGCGGAGACCTGTGCGGGACTCTCGGCCGGGTGGTCGGCCAGGTAGAGGGCGGCCGCACCGGCGACGTGCGGGGTCGCCATCGAGGTGCCGGAGATCGTGTTGGTGGCGCTGTCACTGGTGTTCCACGCCGAGGTGATCGACGACCCCGGGGCGAAGACGTCCAGCACACTGCCGTAGTTGGAGAAGCTGGAGCGGGCATCCGTGCTGGTCGTCGAGCCGACCGTGATGGCCTCGGTGACCCGCGCGGGAGACCGGGTGGAGGCGTCGGTCGACTCGTTGCCCGCGGCCACCGCGTAGGTCACGCCGGACGCGATCGACTTGCGCACGGCGGCGTCGAGCACGGAGTCCGCCCCGCCGCCCAGGCTCATGTTGGCGACGGCCGGCTTGACGGCGTTCGCCGTCACCCAGTCGATGCCCGCGACGACTTGATCGGTCGTGCCGGAGCCGCTGTTGTCGAGGACGCGGACGCCGACGACCTTCGCCTTCTTGGCCACGCCGTACGACGAGCCGGCGACGGTGGCGGCCACGTGCGTGCCGTGACCATGGCCGTCCTGCGCGGTGTTGTCGTTGTCGATGGCGTCGTAGCCGTACGAGGCCCGGCCGCCGAAGTCGTTGTGGGTGATCCGGACACCGGTGTCGATGATGTAGGCGGTGACACCCTCACCGGCCTTGTCCGGATAGGTGTAACTCTGGTTCAGCGGAAGGTTCTTCTGGTCGATCCGGTCCAGCCCCCATGAGGGCGGCGAGGGCTGCGTGCCGGTGATCCTGAAGGTCCGGTTCTGCACGACGGACTCGACGGCCGGGTCCGCGGCGAGCTTCTTCGCCCGGTCCTCCGAGAGTTCCACCGAGTAGCCGTTGAGGGCCGCGCGGTAGGTCCGCTTGATCTTCGCGCCGTACTCCCTGGCGAGGGCCTTGCCCTTCGCCGATCCCGCGTCGGCCGCCGACTCGTCGAGCGTGACGATGTAGCTGCCGCTGATGGCGCCCGGGGCACCCGCGTTCTCGATCCGGCCTTCCGCCGCCGGACCGGCCGCGGTGGCGGGGAACGCCGCCGCGGTGGAGAGCGCGAGGGCCGCACCGGCTATGACGCTCGCGGCGGCGGCTCTTCGCCGGGCGTGGGGGGTGTGACGCATCACTGACATCCGAGGGTTCCTCCTCGATCGCGGTGCACTGGTGTGGGGTCCAGGGGTCATGGAGGTGAAGGTGGAGCGGTGCCGGGCGGGCCGAGCCGAATGAGCTCGAATAGCATGGACATGACAATCCACTGCTTCGGATTCCGCGCCGTCCAAGGCCCGGCCGACAGCGAAAGGTTGACCGATCCTTGGGATTCGCACAAGGGTGCGTTGACGCATGCCATACATTCGCCATTCAGCCGCCATACACCTGACACGCTGACGGGCATGGCTTCCTATCTCTGCCCGCGGGACGGCACCCGCGCCGACACGACCTCCCTGACCTGGTGTTGCACCCTCTGCGGCGGCCCCCGGGACCTCAACTTCGAGCCTGCCGGACCGATGTCCCTCAACTCCCTGACCGGTCGCGTCAATTCACTGTGGCGTTACGAAGAGGTGCTGCCCCTCGCCTCTCCCACGACCAGCCTCGGAGAGGGCCGCACCCCACTCGTCCCGCTCACCGACACGGTCTCGGCCAAGCTCGACTACCTGATGCCGACGCTCTCGTTCAAGGACCGCGGCGCGGTGATGCTCGCCGAACTCGCCCGGCGTCTGGCACCCGAACGGGTCGTCGCGGACAGCAGCGGCAACGCGGGCACGGCCGTCGCCGCGTACTGCGCCCGCGCCTCGCTCCCCTGCACGGTGTACGTCCCCGAGGGCACGTCACCGAAGAAGACCGAGCAGATCCGGGCGCACGGCGCCCACCTGGAGATCGTCCCCGGCGACCGCGAGACCACCGCGCGAGCGGCCCGAGCCGCCGCCGACGCCCCCGGCACCTTCTACGCCTCGCACGTCTTCAACCCGTACTTCCTGCACGGCACGAAGACCTATGTGTACGAACTGTGGGAGGACCTCGGCGGCCGTCTGCCGGACGCCATCGCCGTACCGGTCGGCAACGGCACCCTTCTCCTCGGGGCCGCCCTCGCCACCGCCGAACTCCACGCCCAGGGGCTGATCGACGAACGCCCCGCGCTGATCGCCGTCCAGGCCGAGGCCGCATCGCCGCTGGCCACCGCCTTCCACACGGGCTCCGACGACCTCCTCGGCGCCCCGACCGGCACGCCCGCGCCGACTTCGCCGACCCTCGCGGAGGGCATCGCCATCCCCTGCCCGCCGCGCGCCCGCGCCGTCCTGGCGGCGGTGCGCGCATCGGGCGGCACCTTCCTCACGGTGACCGAGGCGCAGATCCGTGCGGCCCAACTGGACCTGGCCGCACGGGGCTTCTACGTGGAGACGACGGGCGTCGCCTGCTGGGCGGCGGTCGGCGGCCGGACGGACCTCGAAATCGTCGTACCGCTGTGCGGCGCGGGCCTCAAGACGGGCCTCGCCCCCTGACACAGGAAGCCGAACACGGGGCACAGGGACAAGGAGACACGGGACACGGGACACGGGACACGGGACACGGGACACGGGACACGGGGCCAAAGCACTCACCGGAACGAAACACCACCAGGACGAAGCTCTCACCGGGACGAGGCGCCCGGCCCGGCGTTCACCCGTGCGCCGCGCGCCGTGCCCCTGTGCCCGGAGCGCACTTCCCTACGTTCGTACGGTGAGCCTCTCCCGCATCTGTCTCCTCACGTCCCTGGCATCCCTGACGTCCCTGGTCGCGGGTGTCCTGATCGCACCGCCGCCGCCCGCCTCCTACGCGGCCGTGCCCCGCTCGCCCGCGCCCACCGACTGCGACCACGACGCCGACCCCGCCTGGGCCCTGTCCTCCACACGATTCGGGGAGGCCGGCGGCTACACCCCGTACGTCGGCAACGGATACCTGGGCCACCGGGTGCCCGCCGCGGGCGCGGGATACGCGGCGACGGGCGAGAAGACCGGCTGGCCGCTGTTCACCCCGCGCTACGACGGCGCCTTCGTCTCCGGCCTGTACGGACGCGACAAGAACCTCGCCGCCGGCCGCGAGGTGATCGCCGCCCTGCCGAGCTGGACGACCCTCGACGTACGCGTCGGCGACGAGACCTACGGCTCCGACACGCCACCGGCCCGGATCTCGCGCTACCGCCAGACGCTGTTCCTCCGCTGCGGTCTGGTGCGCACGTCGCTGCGCTGGACCACGGCCGACGGACGCGCGACGGACCTCACGTACGAAGTGCTCGCCGACCGGTCCGACGCGCACACCGGCGCCGTACGGCTGCGCATGACCCCGCGCTGGAACGGCACCGCGACCGTCACCGCCCGGCTGGACCCACAGGGCGCGCGCCGCATCGACCTGGAGCCCGACGGCACGTTCCGCACCCGGGGGACCGGAACGACGGGCGCGATCGCCCAGACCCTGCGCACCTCCGGACCGGGTACGACGCACGGGTCCGGCAACCCACGGGCAGACAACCCACAGACCGGCAGCCGACAGACCGGCACCTCGCCAACCGGCGCGCACCGGACGAGCACGCGCCAGGTGCGCGCCGGGCGCACGTACACCTTCGAGAAGTACGTCGGCGTCGACACCACGCTCACCTCGTCCGACCCGCGCACCACCGCCCGCGCGGCGTCGACGCGCGCGGCCCGGCGCGGCTGGACGGACATACTCGCCGCGAACGCCGCGGTCTGGCGCAGGGCATGGGCGGCCGACATCTCCGTACCGGACAGCCCCGAGCTGCGGAAATGGCTGCGATCCGCGCAGTACGGCCTGCTCACCGCCACCCGGTCCGGCTCCCTTGACAGCATCGCCCCGACCGGGCTGACCAGCGACGACTATGCCGGCCTGATCTTCTGGGATGCCGAGATCTGGATGTACCCCGGGCTGCTCGTCACCCGTCCCGAAGCGGCCCGTTCGATCGTGGAGTACCGCTACCGCACCCGCGCAGCCGCCCGCGCCAACGCCCGCAAGCTCGGGTACCGGGGCCTGTTCTACCCGTGGACGAGCGCGAGCCGGGGCGACCTGTGGAAGGAGTGCCACAGCTGGGACCCCCCGCACTGCCTCACCCAGATCCACCTCCAGGGCGATGTCTCGCTCGCCGTCTGGCAGTACTACCTGGCGACCGGGGACCGCGCCTGGCTGTCCGGACACGGCTGGCCGCTGCTCCGAGGCATCGCCGAGTTCTGGACCTCCCGGGCCACCGCGAACGGCGACGGCAGCTATTCGCTCAAGGACGTCGCGGGCCCCGACGAGTACAGCAACGGCGTCACCGACGGGGTCTTCACCAACGCCGTCGCCGCTACCGCCCTGCGCAACGCCGCCCGCGCCGCGCGCCTGCTCGGACACCCCGCACCGGCCGAGTGGACACGGGTCGCGGACGGTCTGCGCATCCCGTACGACCCGGCGCGCAAGCTGTTCCTCCAGTACGCGGGCTACAACGGCTCGACGATCAAGCAGGCCGACACGGTGCTGCTGCTCTATCCGCTGGAATGGCCGATGGAGCCGGGCGCCGCCGCGGCCACGCTCGACTACTACGCCACCCGCACCGACCCGGACGGTCCGGCCATGACGGACTCGGTCCACGCGATCGACGCGGCCACGATCGGGGAGGCCGGCTGTGCGACGTACACCTACCTCCAGCGGTCCGTGCGCCCGTTCATGCGCGGCCCGTACGCCCTGTTCAGCGAGGCACGGGGCGCGAAGGCGGGCGCCCAGGACCCGCTGGCCGGGGCCCCCGCCGAGGACTTCCTCACCGGGAAGGGCGGTTTCCTCCAGGTCTTCACCCACGGGCTGACGGGGCTTCGGCTGCGCGAGGACGGGGTACGGCTCGACCCCCTGCTGCCCCCGCAGCTCGGCCGCGGCGTCACGCTGACAGGCCTGCGTTACCGGGGCCGCGTCTTCGACATCGCTATCGGCCCCCTGACGACCACGGTCCGTCTGACCTCCGGCACCCCGTTCACCCTCCACACCCCCACCGGCCCCCGCCTCCTCACGGGCACCCTCGCCCTCCCCACCCGCCGCCCCGACCTCGCCGCCACGACGGACGCGGCCCGCTGCCGTCCGGTGACAGCGACCTCCGAGTCCCCCGGCCTGTATGCGGTGGCCGCCGTCGACGGCAGCCCGGCCACCTCCTGGTCCCCGGACGGCGCGACGGGCTCACTGACGGTCGACCTGGGACGCGCCGCCCCGGTGACCTCCGTCCACCTGGAATGGACGGACGCGCGCTCCGTCCCGTACCGCCTGGAAACCTCGACGACCGGCACCGTCTGGCACCCGTACCACCCGGGCGCGACGGCCCGCCTGGTGCGCCTGACGGTCACCGCACCGGACCCGGAGAAGCCGGCGAGCGTACGGGAACTGACGGTCAGACAGCCCTGATCGGCGGGTGCGCGGATCCCTCCGACGGCCGTCCCGTACGTCTGGCGTACGAGGCGGCCCGGCGCACCCGAACACCTGAGTGCTGCTCACCTGAACCGAATGCTCGCGAACCGCCCGGCCGCCCGCCCCTGCCGACCTGCCGATTCACCAGGCCGGTGACATGGCGCCATCTCACCCACCACGCACTGAACCGGCGGACCTTCGCCGGCTGGACATACCTGACGCCGGAGCCGACCGGTCGGCCGATGAGACTGCGCGGATGGGACCCACCGCCCCTACCCTGCTGCGGACATCCCGGGTCGGACGGCCTTGCACCGGCCAGGTCACACGTTGGCGCGGAACGTCCTCCACAGGGCTGCGCGCACGACTGCCCGAGCCAGGCCGTGCCGAGTTGTCAGTGGCGGATGCTTGCATGGCGCCATGAGCACTGTGCACGAGACCGCCGCCCATCTCCCTGGCCCCGCCGAACTCCGCGCTCATCTGCACGCGTTGGCGCTTCTGGACGCCACGATCGGCGACGATCCGCGGTTCTGCCGCCACACCTTCGACACGGCCTGGGGCCCTGGTGAAGAGGCAGCCCTGATGAAGAACGGCTCGGGAGACGACTTCTCCGTACTCTTCACCCTGGCCGGCGTGCTCATACGCGGCTTCGACCACGAGTCGGAGATGAGCCCGTACGGGACGGACGACGAGCAGGTCTGGCCCGGCGTCATCGACGAAGTACCTGCCGCGCTGAGTCCGCTCCTGAACGAACCCGCCTTCCGCGACGAGGGTATCGACGCCCCTCGCGTCACCGCCTGTCTGTGGCGGGAAACCGGCGACACGGCCTGGCGCACCGGCTCGGCCATCGCCTTCCCGCCGGGCAGTGACGACCCGGACGGCTCCGGCTTCCTCTTTCGCCTCCTGGCCGACCGCTCCCCCGAGACCGTCCAGGCCCACTTCGAGGATTACTACGAACGTCCCATCCCCCTCGACGCCGTCCGCCACGTCCTTGCCGGAAGCCCCCTCACTCCTGCGATCGCCGCGGCCCTCAACCCGGCCGCTCTCTCGGACGCCGCCCTGCTCCGCAGGATCACCGCGCATCCCGAGGTCGCCTCCTACCTGGCCTGCGACGGCGAGTTCGACCTCGCCCGCACCGAGCCGATCGAGTCGATCGCCCTGCCCAACAGCCTGCCGGTGGAGCCCGTCGCCGGCTGTAACGCGGGGGGCACCCACTACCTCTGCGGCCCGGCCGTCTCCGACGGGCCCCGCCCCGTCCTCTACACCGACTCCGAGGGCCAGGCGTCATTGATCGCCGAGTCCCTGGCCGAGGCCCTCACCCTCGCCATCGTCCTCCCGTCCTGGCACGACGCCCTGGCCGGCTTCCGCCCTCCTGCTCTCAACTCCGACTACCTCGACGACCACCCGGACCACCCCACCGTCCGCGACCGACTGCTCGCCACCCTTCGGCTCCCCCCGGCCACCGAGCGGGAAGTCCTGGCCCGCCTCCTCGCCACTGCCGCCCGTACCGTTCCCGACGGCTTCCTCCCGTACGCCTCCGACGAGGAGGACTCCTCCTTCCAACCGATGCTCGAACCACTTGCCGACTAGTGCCGTGACCGCCAAGGTTTGCCCGGAAGGAACGGCGTCCGGTACGTGCGATCGCAAGGCGGCCGAAAGCCCTCGGATGGGGTCTCCCCTGCTCGAACGAAGTCGAGAGCTTAGGGAAGGGCTACGTGGGCTCTCGGCCAACGCCGAAGGGGGTCCCCCCTGGCCCTTAAGGCCTTGGGGGAGTGCGTGCCGGATGGTGCGACGGGGCAAACGTTGCCGGGAGCGGCACTAGGGTCTCGGAGACCTCATGGGGAGGGCCGACACACCGGGGCGGTTCCGCGTGCGCGTCCCGTCAGCCGCCAACGCCCCCTCGGCGCCGCCTTCCAGCCATGTCCAGATGACCATGCGTCAGGAAGTCCAGCACCCATCCAGCACGCAAACCGGCAAGGGGCCGACTCCCGAAAGAGTCGACCCCATCTCACCTGCATGTTTTGCCAGGCCGGCCAATGCGGTGCTGCTTCATCCGCTCACACGTTGAAGCGGAACTCCACCACGTCGCCGTCCTGCATCACGTAGTCCTTGCCCTCCATGCGGGCCTTGCCCTTGGCGCGGGCCTCGGCGACCGAGCCGGTTTCGACCAGGTCCTCGAAGGAGATGATCTCCGCCTTGATGAAGCCCTTCTGGAAGTCGGTGTGGATCACACCGGCCGCCTCGGGGGCGGTGGCGCCCTTCTTGATCGTCCAGGCCCTGGCCTCCTTGGGGCCCGCCGTCAGGTAGGTCTGGAGGCCCAGGGTGTCGAAGCCGACGCGGCCGAGGGTGGCGAGGCCGGGCTCGTCCTGGCCCATGGACTGGAGGAGTTCCAGGGCCTCGTCGTCGTCGAGCTCGATCAGCTCGGACTCGATCTTGGCGTTGAGGAAGATCGCCTCGGCGGGGGCGACCAGCGCGCGCTGCTCGTTCTTGAAGTCCTCGTCGACCAGCTCGTCCTCGTCGACGTTGAAGACGTAGAGGAAGGGCTTGGTGGTGAGCAGGTGCAGCTCGTGGAGGAGCCTGCCCTTCTCGGTGCCCGCCGTGATGCCCGCGGCGAAGAGGGTCTGGCCGGACTCCAGGATCTTCTGGGCCTCCTCGACCGCGGCGAGGACCGCGACCTTGTCCTTCTGGAGGCGGGACTCCTTCGTGAGGCGCGGGACGGCCCTCTCGATGGACTGGAGGTCGGCGAGGATCAGCTCGGTGTTGATCGTCTCGATGTCGTCCTTCGGCGAGACCTTGCCGTCGACGTGGACGACGTTCTCGTCCTTGAAGGCTCGGATGACCTGGCAGATCGCGTCCGACTCACGGATGTTCGCGAGGAACTTGTTGCCCAGACCCTCGCCCTCCGAGGCGCCGCGCACGATGCCGGCGATGTCGACGAAGTCGACCGTCGCGGGCAGCAGCCGCTGGGAGCCGAAGATCTCCGCCAGCGTGTTCAGACGCGCGTCGGGGACGCCGACGACACCGACATTGGGCTCGATCGTGGCGAACGGGTAGTTGGCCGCCAGCACGTCGTTCTTGGTCAGGGCGTTGAACAGGGTCGACTTGCCGACATTCGGCAGACCGACGATTCCGATCGTGAGCGACACGTTGGCGACTTCCTGAAGGATGGGAGGGCGGGGTGGCCTCGGCCCGGGTGGGCCGATTCTCCAGTTTACGGGCGGGGGCGAGCAGCCGGTCCGGCAACCGGGCTCCGGCAGGCACGGCCCGAGGCTCCGACGGGCCCGGCCCGGTCCCCGGGGCCCGCCGGTCACGGGTCGGCGTCCCGGCGGGCACGGACGGCCGGGCGGCCCAGGGGCCCCGCGGGCATCGACGGCCCGGGTTCCCGTGGGCGCGGCCCAGGGGTCCCGCAGGCACGGACCGCCCGGGACCTCCGGGACCTCCCGTAGGCGCGGCCCCGCGTTCCGAGGGCCGTGGAATCCGATGCGAAACCGACGGGAAGCCGGTGGGAAGTCGGCCGTTCGGGCCGGGAGCGGACCCGGCTCGGTCAGGAGTGGTTCGGTTCCCGTTCGGCCGTGTGGCATCGAACTCACCCCCGACGTCACCCAAAGGGCGTGTCCCGCACCCGCTTCCTGCCGTCCGGCGACCTACGTTGTCACGGTGGAGCAGCCCAGAACACGTCCCCCGCAGCGCCCGCAGCGCGGCCAGTCCCAGCAGGCCCCGCCGTCCCCGCAGGGCACCATCGACGAAGCCGCCACCGCCTACCGGGTGGTGGACGCGAAGCCGGGAGGCCGGTCCCGGCCGGTGCCGCCCGTCGTTCTCGCGCTCCGCAGGCTGCCCAATCCCCGGCTGACCGGCATCGGCGCGGGGCTCTTCGCCGCCGCCGTCATGTTCGTGCTGGCGTGCCTCGACTCGCTGCTGTTCGACGGCTCGGCGACCGTGTACGGCGTGCTGTTCCTGCCGGTCAGCGCGCTGACCGCGCTGTGGGTGCGGCCCGCAGACCTGGTGACGGCCCCGATCATCGTGCCGATCGCGTTCGCCGTCGGGATCATCCCGATCTCCGGCGGTGACGGAGGTTTCGCCGGTCAGACCATGGCGCTCGTCACCGCCCTCGCCGTGCACGCGGGCTGGCTGTACGGCGGCACGCTCGTCGCCGGGCTCATCACGACCGTGCGGAAGGTACGGATGATGCGCCTGCGGCAACGGCAGCGCCGGGAGATGTCCGCCGCGCAGGCGCCCCGCGACCCGAGGGAGACGCGCCGTCCCCGGCGCTGACCACGGCGGCGGCCGGTGCGGAGAGCCTCGGGCCGTTGCCGAGTCCGGGCCCTCGGGCCCCCCGAGGCCGGGGCGGAGCCCCCGAGCCGGGCTCGGGGGCTCGTTCGCAGGTCGGTGCGCGCTCCTTGCCGGGGCGTACGCACGCAGGGTGTACGTCTGCGTGGGGGCGCTTGCGTATGGCTCACGGCTCGTACACGGCCGCCCGGCGGACAGGCACTGTACGCACGCCCCCGCGGCCCTTCCGGCTTCCGCGCCTCTGCGCCCTGTCCGATCTACGCCCTGTCCGACGCCGCCATCGCCGCGCCCACGATGCCCGCGTTGTTCTGCAGCTCCGCCGGCACCATCTCGGCCCGGACGTGTTCGATCAGTGGCAGGAACTTGTCGGCCTTGCGGCTGACCCCGCCGCCGATGATGAAGAGCTCGGGCGAGAACAGCATCTCCACGTGCATCAGATACTTCTGCACCCTGCGCGCCCAGTGGTGCCAGCCGAGGCCCTCGTCCTCCTTGACCTTGGTGGAGGCGTGCGTCTCCGCGTCGCGGCCGTCCAGCTCCAAGTGGCCCAGCTCCGTGTTGGGGACGAGCCTGCCGTCGGTGAACAGGGCGCTGCCGATCCCCGTACCGAACGTCAGCATGATCACGGTTCCCCCGCGGCCCCTCCCCGCGCCGAACGCCATCTCCGCGATGCCCGCGGCGTCGGCGTCGTTCAGGAGGGTGACGGGCAGGCCGAGCCGGTCGCTCAGGATCCGGCGGGCCTCCGCGTCGATCCAGCTCTTGTCGACGTTGGCCGCGGAGCGGGTGCACCCGTCGGTGACGACGCCGGGGAACGTGATGCCCACCGGCCCCGACCAGCCGAAGTGCCCGACCACCTCGGCCACGTGGTCGGCCACGTCCTTGGGCGTGGCCGGGTGCGGTGTGAGTACTTTGTAGCGCTCCTGCGCCAGGTCTCCGCGCTCCAGGTCAACGGGAGCGCCCTTGATCCCGGATCCGCCGATGTCCACGCCGAAGATCTCCATGGAATCCACGGTACGGGCAGGCGGCCCGGCCCACTTCCCGGAGCGCGAAACCGCCACAGCCGCCGCGGTCGCCCTGCGCCTGTGGGCGGCTGTGACGGCTGTGACGGTTCCGAGCGCTTCTGCGACCCCACCCTCATCGGTGGCTCCGGCGCTTCGGCGGGTCCGACCGCATCGGTGACTCCGCCGCTTCGGTGGCTTCGTCGGCTTCGGTCGGAGCTACTTCCCCTCGACCAGTTCAGCGGCTTCGGCCCGCAGGTCGCGGCGGAGTTCCTTCGGCAGCGAGAACGTGATGGACTCCTCGGCCGCCTTCACGATCTCCACGTCCTCGAAGCCGCGCCGCGACAGCCACTCCAGGACGCCGTCGACCAGCACCTCGGGAACGGACGCGCCCGAGGTGACACCGACCGTGGAGACGCCCTCCAGCCACGCCTCGTCGATCTCATCGGCGAAGTCGACCAGGTGGGCGTCGCCGGCACCGGCGCCGAGGGCGACCTCGACCAGGCGGACCGAGTTCGAGGAGTTCTTGGAGCCGACGACGATCACGAGGTCGGCGTCCGCGCCCATCTGCTTCACCGCGGTCTGCCGGTTCTGCGTGGCGTAGCAGATGTCGTCGCTGGGCGGCGAGACCAGGAGCGGGAACTTCTCCTTGAGCGCGCCGACCGTCTCCATCGTCTCGTCGACGGAGAGCGTGGTCTGGGAGAGCCACACGACCCTCGACGGGTCGCGCACCTCGACGTTGGTGACGTCCTCGGGGCCGTCGACCAGCGTGATGTGGTCGGGGGCCTCGCCTGAGGTGCCGATGACCTCCTCGTGGCCCTCGTGGCCGATCAGGAGGATGTCGAAGTCCTGCTGCGCGAAGCGGACGGCCTCCTTGTGGACCTTGGTGACCAGGGGGCAGGTCGCATCGATCGTGGCGAGCTTCCGCTCGGCCGCCTCCTGGTGCACGGTCGGCGCGACGCCGTGCGCGGAGAACATCACGATCGAGCCCTCGGGGACCTCCGCCGTCTCCTCGACGAAGATCGCGCCCTTCTTCTCCAGGGTCTGTACGACGTACTTGTTGTGGACGATCTCGTGGCGTACGTAGACCGGGGAGCCGTACTGCTCCAGGGCCTTCTCCACGGCGATCACGGCACGGTCCACGCCCGCGCAGTAGCCACGAGGAGCGGCGAGCAGGACGCGGCGGGGTGTCGGAGCAGTCATGGGCCCCATCGTAAGGCCGCGCCGGACGGGCGGAAGATCGACGGGGTCGCCAGACTGATGCGTACGCGATCTGGTGCGTGCGCGATCGACGGAGGGCTCATGTCGGGGACCGGAGGCGGCAGCGGCGACGGCGGGGACAGCGGCGACGTGGGCACGGAGGTGAAGGGCGCGCACCAGGAGCCGGGCCGACTGCGGCGGACGCTCGGATTCCGGGATCTGGTGGTCTACGGACTCCTCTTCATCGCGCCGATGGCGCCCGTCGGGGTGTTCGGAACGCTCGACGCGAAATCGGGCGGCGCGGTCGCGCTGGTCTACGTCGCGGCGACGGTCGTGATGGCGTTCACGGCCTTCAGCTACGCCCAGATGGTGCGCGTCGCCCCGCTGGCGGGTTCGGTCTTCGCCTACGCGCGCAAGGGGCTCGGGGAGGGGGCGGGGTTCGTCGCGGGGTGGATGGCGATGCTCGACTACCTCCTGATCCCGGCCGTCGCCTACCTCTTCTCCGGGATCGCGCTGAACGCGCTCGTGCCGTCGGTGTCGCGATGGGTGTGGACGGCGCTCGCCGTCGTCGTGACTACGCTGCTCAATCTGTGGGGCGTACGGGCCGCCGCCCGGGTCGGGTTCGCGGTCCTGTTGATGGAGATCTTGGTGCTGCTGGTATTCCTGGTGTCGGCGGTGGCGGTGCTCCTACGGGGCGGGGCGCAGCGCGGCTGGTTGACCCCGTTCACGGGCGACTCCGGTTTCGCCCTGTCGGCGGTGCTGGGCGCGGTGTCGGTCGCGGTGCTGTCGTACCTGGGCTTCGACGCGATCGCCTCGTTCGCCGAGGAGGTGACGGGCGGCTCGGCGAAGGTGGCGCGGGCGGTGCTGTTCTGTCTGGTGCTCGCAGGCACGCTGTTCGTGGCGCAGGGGTACCTGGCGGCTCTGCTGGAGCCGATGACGTCGGCGGAACTGGCCACCGATCCGGCCGCGCAGGGGTCGGCGTTCTACGACACGGTGGACGCGTCGGTCGGAACCTGGCTGCACGATCTGGTGGCGGTCAGCAAGGCGGTCGGGGCGGCCTTCGCGGCGCTGGCGGGGCAGGCGGCCGCGGGACGTCTGGTGTTCGCGATGGCCAGGGAGCGCCGGTTGCCGTCGCTGCTGTCCAGGGTCGATCCGCGGTCGGGAGTACCGCGGTTCGCGATCCTGCTGGCGGCGGCGATCACGCTGGTGGCCGCCGTGTGGGCGGCCCGGCGCCCCGACGGTCTCGACCATCTGGTGTCGGTCGTCGACATCGGGGCGCTGACGGCGTTCGTGCTGCTGCACGCGTCGGTGGTCGGCTGGTTCGCCGTACGCCGGATGGCGGGGCCGCCGAGCTGGTGGCGGCATGTGCTGGTGCCGGTGGTGGGTGCGGGGGTGCTGGTCGCGGTGATCATGGCGGCGACCGCGAGCGCCCAGGTGGTGGGGGTGTGCTGGCTGGGAGTGGGGTTGGTGGTGCTGGCGGTGCAGTGGGGGCGGCGACCGGCGTGACGGAGCCGCACGCCCCGCTCCCGGCGGATGTACGTCCCGACAGCAGTGCGTCCCGACAGCTGTGCGTTCCGGCGGACGCGCGGTGCGGGAGCGAGGTGGGGGACGGCGACGGCGTGGCCGGTTCGGGGGCGGCCGATTGTCGGTGCCGGCGGATACGCTCACTCGCATGGCTCTCCAAACGTCCGCCGAAGCTCCGCTGCCCGTCGGCGAGGTGTCGCGGCTCATCGGTGGCTGGATCGACCGGCTCGGGGCGGTCTGGGTCGAAGGACAGATCACCCAGCTGTCACGGCGGCCCGGCGCCGGTGTGGTCTTCCTGACGCTGCGCGATCCCTCGCGGGACGTCTCGGTGGGCGTGACGTGCTTCCGGCAGGTCTTCGACCGGATCGCCGACGTGGTGACGGAGGGGGCGCGGGTCGTCGTCCTCGCGAAGCCCGAGTGGTACGCGCCCCGCGGGCAGCTGTCGCTGCGGGCCACGGAGATACGGCCGGTCGGCGTCGGTGAGCTGCTGGTCAGGCTCGAACAACTGAGGAAGTCGCTGGCCGCCGAGGGCGTCTTCGCGCTCGACCGGAAGAAGCCGTTGCCGTTCCTGCCCCAGCTGATCGGGCTGGTCTGCGGGCGGGCCTCGGCGGCCGAGCGCGATGTGCTGGAGAACGCCCGCCGCCGGTGGCCCGCCGTGCGGTTCGAGGTGCGGAACACGGCGGTGCAGGGGGTGCACGCGGTCAACCAGGTGATCCAGGCCGTGAAGGAGCTGGACGACCTCCCGGATGTCGACGTGATCGTCGTGGCCCGGGGCGGCGGCAGCGTGGAGGACCTGTTGCCGTTCTCGGACGAACAGCTGATCCGTACGGTCGCCGCGTGCCGTACGCCGGTGGTGTCCGCGATCGGTCATGAGCCGGATTCCCCGCTGCTCGACCTGGTCGCCGACCTGCGCGCCTCGACGCCGACGGACGCGGCGAAGAAGATCGTGCCCGATGTGGGCGAGGAGCTGGACCGGGTGCGACAGCTGCGGGACCGGGCGTTGCGGTCGGTCCGGGGGCTGCTGGATCGGGAGGAGCGGGGGCTGGCGTACGCGCTGGCCAGACCGTCGATGGAGCACCCGCAGCGGATGGTGGACGAACGGGAGTCGGAGATCGACGCCCTGGTCGGACGGAGCCGGCGGGTGCTGGGGCATCTGCTGGACCGGGCCGACTCGGAGCTCGCCCACACCCGGGCGCGTGTGGTCGCGCTGTCGCCCGCGGCGACCCTGGAGCGCGGATACGCGGTGCTGCAGCGTGCGGACGGCCATGTGGTGCGGGCTCCCGAGGACGCGGGACCGGTGGGTGAGGTGCTCCGGGCGCGGGTGTCGGGAGGCGAGTTCGCGGTGCGGGTGGCCGAGTGAGCCCCGGCCGTGCCGCGCTACGAGGGACCACGCCACGCGGGCCCGCACCACGACGGGCAGGACAGCACCGCACGCCCTCGGCGCGGTGCGCGGACGGCGGCGATGACGGACGACGAGGTCGAGGGCCCGAGGCGGGCCGGAACGTAGGGTGAGGCATATGACGGACGACGGGGCCGCGACGGCCGGTGCCACGGGCACGCTCGGATACGAGCAGGCCCGTGACGAGCTGATCGAGGTGGTACGCCGCCTGGAGGCGGGCGGTACGACGCTGGAGGAGTCCCTCGCTCTCTGGGAGCGGGGCGAGGAGCTGGCGAAGGTGTGCCGGCACTGGCTGGAGGGCGCCCGCGCGCGGCTGGACGCTGCCCTGGCCGGACCGACCGGCCCCCAGAAGGCCGACGACGCGCCCCTGCGGGACGGTGGCGGCGCGGCGGGCGACGACGACTAACTCCGGTGTCCGAGGACGTCCAGGGGCGACCGAGGACGTCCGGGGCCGCTGCGGATTCCCGGATGCCCCACGCCGACGCCGCCCTGCCCGGTCCTGACGCACTGACCCGTCCCACGGACGTTGCCTGCGTCCTGTGGAACGGATCACTCCCCTCCGGGTTTAGTTGAAAGTTAATACACCTCTGCCTTACGGTGTTCCGCGTTGCACGAACCACGCGCACAATCCGGAAGGCAGTACCGCACCATGTCCCTCGTTCTCGACCCCGCCGCGCAGGACCTCCTCTTCCGTGAGGCCCGTACCGCCAACACCTTCACCGACGAGCCGGTCACCGATGAGCAGGTCCAGGCGATCTACGACCTGGTCAAGTACGGCCCCACCGCGTTCAACCAGTCGCCGCTGCGCGTCGTCCTGGTCCGCTCCGACGACGCCCGCGCGCGCCTCGTGAAGCACATGGCCGAGGGCAACCAGCCGAAGACCTCCACCGCCCCGCTGGTCGCGATCCTGGCCACGGACAACGAGTTCCACGAGGAGCTTCCGGCCCTGCTGCCGCACTTCCCGCAGGCCAAGGACGCCTTCTTCTCCGAGCGCCCGGTCCGCGAGTCGTCCGCCGCGCTCAACGGCTCGCTGCAGGCCGCGTACTTCATCCTGGGTGTCCGCGCCGCCGGCCTGGCCGCCGGCCCGATGACCGGCTTCGACGCCGCGGGCATCGAGAAGGAGTTCCTGGACGGCGACCACAACGTGCTGATGGTCGTCAACATCGGCAAGCCGGGCGAGGACGCCTGGTTCCCGCGTCTGCCGCGCCTCTCCTACGACGAGGTCATCACGACCGTCTGATCGCGCGACGCGGACAGGAAGAAGGCCCCGGAGCAGCGCCGCTCGCTGCCGATCCGGGGCCTCTTCCATGCGCCGTGACGCGCACGGGGACCACCGCCCGAAGCGCGCCTCGGGGCACCCCGGGCGCTCCGTGCGCCGGGACGCCCCGAGGGCGACGCGCCTGAAATCCGGCGGGTCGGGAATCCTGACGGGTCGGGGATCCGGCGGGTCAGGGATCCGGCGGGTCAGGGATCCGGCGGGTCAGGATTCCTTGAGCGCGGCGGCCATCTCCGCCAGCCGTTCCGTCGGGGCGGACCCCGTCACCACCGTGGTCCCGTCCTTGCCCCGGAGCACGAGGGCGTCGTACTTGTCGCCCTTCCAGTGCTGCCACGCCTCACCGGCGACCTGCCGGGTGCGCCCGGTGTTCTTGGCGTTCTGGCTGACCTCGGTCACGTACTTCTCCGCCAGGGAGGTGGACTGCTCCACCGCGACGTACTTGCCGTCCGGGTCGAGGAAGCCCAGGTGCCAGCTGTCGCCGTTCTTGCGGTCGTAGCTGACCGAGGTCGGCTTCCAGTCCTTGGCGAGCCCGTCCGGGGCGGCCACCGGGTACGGCGCCGCGCGCCGCGCCGTCACCAGCTCCACCCGGTAGTCGATCGCCTCGACCGGGTTGGCGTTCTCGTCGTGCGGAACGAAGATGTAAACGAGCCCTGCCGTGCCGGTGGCCACCGCCATCGACAGGAACATCCCCCGCACCGTCTGCTTGCCTCGCTTGCTAGCCACGGGTCCATGGTCGCATCAGAGACGGCGGGCCCGTCGCTCGGGTCAAGCGCTCAAAAGTGACCCGGTCTGCTCATTTTATCGACCTGGCGATAGAGTCATTGCACCCTCTTCCGGTCGTCGCCGTACAGAAAGGTGCGCTCCGATGTCCGAGCATCATCTGCCGTCCCAGCTCGAGGTCTCCCCGGAGGCCCCCGACCGCAACCTCGCCCTGGAGCTGGTCCGGGTCACCGAGGCCGCCGCCATGGCGGCGGGGCGCTGGGTCGGCCGCGGAGACAAGATCGGCGCCGACGGGGCCGCCGTGAAGGCCATGCGTACCCTCGTTTCCACCGTGTCGATGAACGGCGTCGTCGTCATCGGCGAGGGCGAGAAGGACGAAGCCCCCATGCTGTTCAACGGGGAGCGCGTCGGTGACGGCACGGGCCCCGAGGTCGACATCGCGGTGGACCCGATCGACGGCACGACGCTCAACGCCAAGGGCATGCCGAACGCGATCGCCGTGCTGGCCGCCGCCGACCGCGGCGCCATGTTCGACCCGTCCGCGGTCTTCTACATGGACAAGCTGGTCACGGGACCCGAAGCAGCCGACTTCGTCGACATCAACGCGCCCGTCTCGGTGAACATCCGCCGTGTCGCGAAGGCGAAGAACTCCTCCCCCGAGGACGTCACCGTCGTCGTCCTCGACCGCCCGCGCCACGAGGGCATCGTGAAGGAGATCCGGGAGACCGGCGCCCGCATCAAGTTCATCTCCGACGGCGACGTCGCGGGCTCGATCATGGCCGCCCGCGAGGGGACCGGCGTGGACCTGCTGATGGGCATCGGCGGTACACCGGAGGGCATCATCTCGGCGTGCGCCATAAAGTGCCTCGGCGGTGTCATCCAGGGCAGGCTCTGGCCGAAGGACGAGGCCGAGCGGCAGCGCGCCCTGGACGCCGGGCACGACCTGGACCGGGTGCTGTCCACCGACGACCTGGTCAGCGGCGACAACGTGTTCTTCGTCGCGACCGGCATCACGGACGGCGAGCTGATGCGCGGCGTGCGGTACCGCGCGGAGACGGCGACCACCGAGTCGATCGTCATGCGGTCCAAGTCCGGCACCATCCGGAAGATCGACTCGACGCACCGGCTCTCGAAGCTCCGCGCCTACAGCGCGATCGACTTCGACCGCGCGAAGTAACCCCCTTCCCCGCGGACCGGTGGGTCCGGCCCGTGGGCCCGTTCCCGAGCGCAGGGGACGTATGCGAAGAGGCGCCCCTATTGTGCGGTGGGGCGCCTCTTCGCGTGCACGAGGGCGCCCGCGCGCGTGGACGGGCCCGCTCCCCGGCCGTCCGCTCGCCGGCGCTGCGCGGCCGTGTGCCCGTCAGCCCGCCGCGGCGACGCGGTTCGGCGCCCCGGTGGACGCCGCCGAGGCCTTCAGCTCCATCTCGCGCCGCCTGCGCCGGGCGAGCACCACGCGACGCTCGGCGGCGGTGAGGCCGCCCCACACGCCGTACGGCTCCGGCTGTATGAGCGCGTGCTCCTGGCACTCGACCATCACCGGGCAGCGCGCGCAGACCCGCTTCGCGGACTCCTCCCGCGCGAGCCTGGCGGCGGTCGGTTCCTTCGACGGAGCGAAGAACAGCCCGGCCTCGTCGCGGCGGCACACCGCCTCCGAGTGCCAGGGGCCGGCCTGGTCCTCCCGAGCGGGAATGCGCTGGGGAGGAACGGCGGCGACCTGCAGGGGCTGATGCGGCAGTTGCAGCACGGTCTACTCCTGACGACGGCTTCGGAGCGAGAAGACGATGCAGCAGTCCCTACCCGCTGTGCGTGCGCCTATGCACTGAGTGGCCCTCGGTTCCGGGCCCCACAAGTGCCTCTGGTCAGGGATTTGGCTGAATTTCGAAGGCGATTCGAAGGCGATTCGAAGGCGATTCGAAGGCGATTCCGGGGCGGTTCGAGGAGGGTCCGAAGTCGGTTCCGGGGCACTTCCGAAACGGCCCGGAAGCGGCTCGAAGGCGACCCGGAATCGGTTCGGGGGCGCCTTGGAAACGCCTTGCGAGCCGCTCGGAGGCAGCCCGCGATGGTTCGGAGGTGGCGCACCGACGTCCGGGAGGAGTTTCGGGAATTCCGAACGGATCCTTCCCGCACGCCCCGCGCCGCCGCCTCAGCCCAGGTGTTTGCGCATCTGCTTGCGCAGCCGGTCCTGGAGGTCCTCGATGAACTTCCCGCGCTTGGGCTTGGCGTCGACGCTGCCGAACACCGAATACCCGTTGACGACGACCACGGGCGCCTCGGGGTCGGCGGATTCCAGCGTGGAGACCTCGAAGCTGCCGAAGACACCGGTGCCGCCGCCGCGCAGCGAGATGTTCTCGGGGACCCTGATGTCGACGCTGCCGAAGACGGAGGTCGCGTTGATCACCGTGAGCCTCTGGCCGAAAAGTGCCTCCGTCAGATCGATCTCCACACTGCCGAAGAAGGCGAAGGCGTTCGTACGGCCGCCGACCCGCCAGCGCCCCCTGCGGGTCGAACTGCTGAAGATCGCCACGAGGCTCTCCGCCGGGCCGCCCGGGCCCGCCGCGTCCTCCTGGCCCTGGACGCCGGGGGCGACGGTCGGGCGGGCGCCGCCGGGCGCGGGCAGATCCCGCACCAGCGGTTCGAGTTCACCCACGGTCTTGGCGCGATAGACCGCGTCGACCCGCTCGGAGTGTTCCTCGGCGGTGAGCCGGCCCTCGGCCATGGCCTCGCGCAGGATGTCCGCGATCCGGTCACGGTCCGCGTCGGAGGCACGGATACCGGCCGGCTCGGCCGGGGCTACGGGCTTCTGGGGGTGCTTTTCGAGGTCCACCGCCCCAGCCTACCGAAACGCGATAGATCGCGACTACCCCTGGCTGCGCCCCGCCGCGTCGCGCCCGTGCCCACATCCATGAAACCCCTGGCCGGCCGCACCACGTGCGCGCCGCCCGGCGACGTCCCCGCCGGCAGCCGTTTCGCCAACACCGCGCCCGCACCCGCGCGCCCCCTCTCGGACAGACACCCGCACGAGCACCCTCGGGCAGACGTCCGGACGAACCCCTTCGGGCGGATGCCCGGACTGAGCCCTACCTCACAGCTTCGGTGTCCGTACGGGGTTCTACCCTGGTGGATGCGCTGCCCGAGGGAGGCCAGCCGCCGTCTGCCGAGTGAGGAATGGCCGTAATGCCAGAGTTTGCGTACTCCGATCTGCTCCCCCTGGGAGAGGACACCACGCCTTATCGTCTGGTGACCTCCGAGGGTGTCTCCACCTTCGAGGCCGACGGCCGTACGTTCCTCAAGGTCTCCCCGGAGGCGCTGCGCACCCTGGCCGCCGAGGCCATGCACGACATCTCGCACTACCTGCGCCCCGCCCATCTCGCGCAGCTGCGGCGGATCGTGGACGACCCCGAGGCGTCGTCGAACGACAAGTTCGTCGCGCTCGACCTGCTGAAGAACGCGAACATCGCCGCCGCGGGCGTCCTGCCGATGTGCCAGGACACCGGCACCGCGATCGTCATGGGCAAGCGCGGGCAGAACGTGCTCACCGAGGGCGGTGACGAGGAGGCGCTGTCGCGCGGCGTCTTCGACGCCTACACCAAGCTCAACCTGCGGTATTCGCAGATGGCTCCGCTCACCATGTGGGAGGAGAAGAACACCGGCTCCAACCTGCCCGCGCAGATCGAGCTGTACGCCACCGACGGCGGCGCGTACAAGTTCCTCTTCATGGCGAAGGGCGGCGGCTCGGCCAACAAGTCGTTCCTGTTCCAGGAGACGAAGGCCGTACTGAACGAGACCTCCATGATGAAGTTCCTGGAGGAGAAGATCCGTTCACTGGGCACGGCCGCCTGCCCGCCCTACCACCTGGCGATCGTCGTCGGCGGCACGTCGGCCGAGTTCGCGCTGAAGACCGCGAAGTACGCCTCCGCGCACTACCTGGACGAGCTGCCCGCCGAGGGCTCCCCCACCGGCCACGGCTTCCGGGACAAGGAGCTGGAGGAAAAGGTCTTCGAGCTGACGCAGAAGATCGGCATCGGCGCCCAGTTCGGCGGCAAGTACTTCTGCCACGACGTACGCGTCGTCCGCCTCCCCCGCCACGGCGCGTCGCTGCCGGTCGCGATCGCCGTGTCCTGCTCCGCGGACCGCCAGGCCGTCGCGAAGATCACCGCCGAGGGCGTCTTCCTGGAGGAGCTGGAGAAGGACCCGGCGCGCTTCCTGCCGGACACCACGGACGCGCACCTCGACGAGGCGGGTGCCCGCGACGAAGCCGCTGAACGGCAGAGTGTGAAGATCGACCTCAACCGGCCGATGGACGAGGTCCTCGCCGAGCTGACCAAGTACCCGGTCAAGACCCGGCTCTCGCTGACCGGTCCGCTGGTCGTGGCCCGCGACATCGCGCACGCCAAGATCAAGGAGCGGCTGGACGCGGGCGAGGAGATGCCGCAGTACCTGAAGGACCACCCGGTCTACTACGCGGGCCCGGCGAAGACCCCCGAGGGGTACGCGTCCGGCTCCTTCGGCCCGACCACAGCCGGCCGCATGGACAGCTACGTCGCACAGTTCCAGGCGGCGGGCGGCTCCAAGGTGATGCTCGCCAAGGGCAACCGCTCCAAGCAGGTCACCGACGCCTGCGAGGCGCACGGCGGCTTCTACCTCGGCTCGATCGGCGGCCCGGCGGCGCGCCTCGCGCAGGACTGCATCAAGAAGGTCGAGGTCGTCGAGTACGAGGAGCTCGGCATGGAGGCGGTGTGGCGGATCGAGGTCGAGGACTTCCCCGCGTTCATCGTCGTCGACGACAAGGGCAACGACTTCTTCACCGAGCCGGCCGCCGCGCCGACCTTCACCAGCATTCCGGTGCGGGGCCCCGGCCTCGCCTGACGCCCCGGGAAGAACACGCGCCCGGACGCGGAGGAGCACGCCCCTTCGCGCGAACGCGACATGCGAGCCCGAGTGCCACGTTCGCGCGACAGGGGCCGTCCCCGCGTGCGGGCACGGAGCCACGAAGGTACGGAAGTACGGCACACGACCGCCGCGTACCCCGGTCATGAGCGCGCACGCCCCCACGACCGGGTGCGCGGCGGCGCGCGTTCCGGGGCGCGCGGCTGCATGCGTTCCGGCGTACGCGTGTTCGGCGTGGGTTCCGGCGTACGCGTTCGGCATGCGTTCCGGCGCGCGTGTTCGGCATGCGTTACGGCGTACGCGTTCGGCATGCGTACGCCCTCCGTGGGCCCGGAGGATTCCGGGGGCCGGCCCGCGGGCCCCGGTCGCGGCCGGAACACGGCCCATGTGGCGAGAGCCCGACGGCGCGACGCCGTCCCGCACACCCCGAACCGGCCATGAGGGGTGGGCGTGACCAGCGATCACGTACGGCAAGTTTCAGCCAATTTCGCGGCGGTCCACGCGGGACCGGTCACCCGGCCCAGCACAGGGGCGCGCGTCCGGTACGCGCGCCCCCCGCCCACCTTCGGGACCCCCCTCGAACCCCCTCCGTACGGGCGCCGCGCGCCCTTGCACGCCCCGGTCCCGGACTCCCGGGAGGCCGGTCCGGCACCGCCGCTTTCACGCAGCGGAGCGTGCCGGGGACTTGCGCCGCACCGGGCCCCTGCGGTGGGTTGTCGAGGGCCCCGACGTGCTCGGCGCTCCGCGGTCGCGGGGGACCGAGAGCCCTCGCCGGGGACCCGTAGCCGGAAGAAGTCCCGGAAAACAGCAGCCCAGCCGCCACCCCCCACGCCCCGGACCGCACCCGACCCGCACCGAGCGGCCGGACGCGGCCCGGGCACTGTCACCTCACCGTCGAACACCGGAAAGGCGGACGCCGTATGACGCCGCTTCCCCACCGCAGCCACGCCGACGACCTGCTGTCCTTCATCAAGGCCAGCCCCTCCCCGTATCACGCGGTGGCCTGCGCCGCCCAGCGCCTGGAGAAGGCCGGCTTCCGAGAGCTGCACGGCACGGACGACTGGACGGGCACGACCGGTGGCTGCTTCGTCACCCGCGGCGGCGCCCTGATCGCGTGGTACGTCCCCGAGGGCGCTCCCGCCCACACCCCCTTCCGGATCGTCGGCACGCACACCGACTCGCCCAACCTGCGGGTCAAACCCACACCCGACACCGGGACGGCAGGCTGGCGGCAGGTCGCCGTGGAGGTGTACGGCGGCGTCCCGCTGAACACCTGGCTCGACCGCGATCTCGGCATCTCGGGGCGGCTGGCGCTGCGCGGGCCCGGCGGCACCGTCGAGTCCCGGCTCGTCCAGATCGACGAACCGCTGCTGCGGGTGCCCCAGCTGGCCATCCACCTGGACCGCACGGTCAACGAGGGGCTGGCCCTCGACCGGCAGCGCCATCTCGCCCCGCTGTGGGCGCTCGGGGCGCCCGAGGAGGGTGCACTGCTGCGCCGGGTCGCGCGGGCCGTGGAGGCGGACCGGGAGGACGTGCTCGGCTGGGACCTGATGCTCCACGACGTCCAGCCGCCCGGATACCTGGGCGCGGACCGGGAGTTCGTGGTGTCGGCGCGGCTGGACAACCTGGTGTCCGTGCACGCCGGTGTGACGGCGCTGGCGGCCGCGGCGACCGCCCCCGACGAGCCCGCGTACATCCCCGTCCTGGCCGCGTTCGACCACGAGGAGGTCGGCAGCGGTTCGGAGACGGGCGCGCAGAGCCCGCTGCTGGAACGGGTGCTCAACCGTTCGGTCGCCGCGCGCGGCGGCGGCTCGGAGGACTGGGCCAGGGCCCTGTCCGGCGCGTTCTGCGTGTCCTCCGACATGGCGCACGCCGTGCACCCCAACTACGCGGAACGGCACGATCCGGGTCACCAGCCGCTGCCCAACGGCGGCCCGACGGTGAAGGTCAACGTCAACCAGCGGTACGCGACCGACAGCACGGGCATGGCGGTGTTCGTGGCGGCGTGCGAGCGGGCGGGCGCGCCGTGGCAGCCGTTCGTCTCCAACAACGCGATGCCGTGCGGTACGTCCATCGGCCCGCTCACCGCGGCCCGGCTGGGCGTCACGACGGTCGACGTCGGGGTGCCCGGCCTGTCCATGCATTCGGCGCGCGAACTGTGCGGGGCCGCCGATCCCGGTCATCTGGCCGCCGTCCTGGGCGCGTTCATGGCGTCCGACTGACATCTGGCGATCGACCGCGAGGACGGCCGGCGCAGGGCCCGGCACGGGCCCGAAGGGCCTGCGGCGCCCGGTCGACGCACGGGAGGGGTGGGACGGTCCGGACCGTCCCACCCCTCCCGCCGCTGTCAGCGCGTCACGGCGTCATCGCCCCACGGCGTCACGCGAACCGCTGGTTCGCGCTCCCGTCGCAGTTCTGCAGCCGCAGCGTGTCCCTGGCCGACGCGAGCATCAGGCAGAGCCCCGTCGCGGCGGCCGGACGCAGGGTGCCCGCCTCCTCGACGAAGCGCTGGTTGGCCGCGCCCGAGCAGTTCCACAGGATGAGCCGGGCGCCCGCCTTGTAGTCGGCGGCCGGCACGTCCAGGCAGCGGTCGTGGCTCAGCTCCGTGCGCAGGGTCTTCGTACCGGAGTCGTACCACCAGCCCTGGTTGCGGCCGCCGTGGCACTCCCAGCCCGCGATCGTGGTGTCGTTGCGGGTCACCGAGGCGGGGACGTCCACGCAGGCCCCCGTGGCCTGGTTCTTGAGGGGCTCGAAGACGTCGTCCCACGCCACCGGCTGGAGCGCCGGCTTGCCGGTGCTGGCCGGGTCGGCGCAGCTCGCCTCGCGCAGACCCGAGTCGTAGAGCTGGGTCAGGCAGGAGGCGAAGGCGGCGTGGCCGCGCGCGTTCGGGTGGAAGGACTGCCGGACGGAGTTGGCGTCCGGCGGGAAGTGCCCCAGGTCGATGTACAGACCGCGGGCCCAGGTGTCCTCGCTGCACACCTCGTGGCCGTGGAACAGCCGCGAGTTGTCGAGGTAGACCGCCCCGGTGTCGGCCGCGACCTTTCGCATGCCGCGCTCGAAGGCGGGCACGGCGACGTTGCGGCCCCAGGCGGCGTCGGAGTCGTAACCCGCGCAGCCGCCGGGCAGCTTGCCGGGGAAGTTCGGGTTGTCGTAGAAGTCGGGACCGATCGGGCTCGGGTATCCCATGACCACGAGCTTGTAGTCGTTGTCGCGGTACCCGGCGCCGGACATGACGGTCCGCAGGTCGCGCACCGTCTTCTCGGCCTTGGGGACGAGTCCGTCGACGCGCTGCTGCCAGCCGCCCTCGTACGTCGGCCGGCAGGTGCCCTTGGAGAGGATCCAGCGCTCGACGCAGTCGGTCATGACCGGGCCGAACTGGAGGTCGTCGTTGGCCCCGGCGACCAGCAGGATCATCTTGATACGGGTGTTGCGGGCCTTGATGGCGAGGTTGTCGCTCTGCACGAGTTCGTCGGCGTACTGCTTCGACCCGCCGATGACGATGTTGCCCGTGTACGCGCCCGAGCAGGCGACGTTGTACGTGACGTCGGCCGCGATGCCGGTGCGGTGGATGGCGGAGTCGGGCGAGCGGTGACACCAGTTGTCGGGGCCGTTGGTACCCGACTCGTACGTGCCGACGCCCTCGCCGGAGATCTCGCTGTCGCCGAGCGAGATCAGTCCGGTCCTGCGCTCGGCGAGCGGGCGCTCGGCCGGGTCGCCGTACAGCTTGACGGCCTCGGCGGCCCGGACGGCCTCCAGTTCCGGGGAGAGGGGGGTGGATGCGGTGGTGCCGGCGGCGGACCGGTCCGCCGCGCCCGCCGGCCCCGCCGCGACGGCCAGGCCGCCGAATGCCGCTGCCATGGCCGCGGCGGTCGCGACCATGCGGCGGAGTGTGTGTCTGGTGCGCTGCACTGCGCCTCCCGGGGGTTGTTGTTACCCCCGGTATTTACTGGCCGGTAGCCGTCTTGGGAATAGACGGAACAAGATAAGTGCTCACCTTCTTCAGGAGGTTGCACTCATGGACGACGCACAGACCCCGGCACCGGACCCCGCGCGGGCGCCCGCGCAAAGCCCCGCGGAGAGGGCTGCGCAGGCCCCCGCCGACGGCACCGGCTTCCGTGTCGAGCACGACTCGATGGGCGAGGTGAGGGTGCCCGCGGACGCCAAATGGCGGGCCCAGACGCAGCGCGCGGTGGAAAACTTCCCGGTCTCCGGGCAACGCCTGGAACGGGCCCACATCGAGGCCCTGGCCCGGATCAAGGCGGCCGCCGCCGAGGTCAACGCCGAGCTGGGCGTGCTCGACCCGGACATCGCCCGGGCCGTACGGGAGGCCGCCGAGGAGGTCGCCGAGGGGCGCTGGGACGCGCATTTCCCGGTCGACGTCTTCCAGACCGGGTCCGGCACCTCGTCCAACATGAACACCAACGAGGTCGTGGCCACCCTCGCCACCGAGCGCCTGGGCCGCCCGGTCCATCCGAACGACCACGTCAACGCCTCGCAGTCGTCCAACGACGTCTTCCCCTCCTCCATCCACATCGCCGCGACCGCCGCCGTCACGCACGACCTCGTCCCGGCCCTGGACCACCTCGCCACCGCACTGGAGCGCAAGGCCGCCGAGTTCGCGACGGTCGTGAAGTCGGGGCGCACCCATCTCATGGACGCCACGCCCGTCACTCTGGGACAGGAGTTCGGCGGCTACGCGGCACAGATCCGGTACGGGATCGAACGGCTGCACGCCTCCCTCCCCCGCCTCGCCGAGCTGCCACTGGGCGGCACGGCCGTCGGCACCGGCATCAACACCCCGCCCGGCTTCTCCGCCGCCGTCATCGCCGAGGTCGCCCGCGTCACCGGGCTGCCGCTCACCGAGGCCCGCAACCACTTCGAGGCGCAGGGGGCGCGGGACGCCCTCGTGGAGACCTCGGGCCAGCTGCGCACCATCGCCGTCTCGCTCACCAAGATCTCCAACGACCTGCGCTGGATGTCCTCCGGGCCGCGCACCGGCCTCGCCGAGATCGCCCTGCCCGATCTCCAGCCGGGTTCGTCGATCATGCCGGGGAAGGTGAATCCGGTCGTCCCCGAGGCCGTCCTGATGGTCGCCGCCCAGGTGACCGGGAACGACACGACGGTCGCCGTCGCGGGCGCGGCGGGCAACTTCGAGCTGAACGTCATGCTCCCGATCATCGCGAAGAACCTGCTGGAGTCGGTCCGGCTGCTGGCCAACGCCTCGCGGCTGCTCGCGGACCGCACGGTCGACGGGATCACCGCGAACGTGGAGCGGGCCAGGGAGTACGCCGAGTCCTCGCCGTCCGTCGTCACCCCGCTCAACAAGTACATCGGCTACGAGGAGGCGGCGAAGGTCGCCAAGAAGTCCCTGGCCGAGCGCCGGACGATCCGCGAGGTGGTGCTGGAGTCGGGCTACGTCGAGCGGGGCGACCTGACGGTGGAGCAGCTCGACGAGGCCCTGGACGTACTGCGCATGACCCGTCCGTGAGGTCCGCGGCGGACGGGTCCGTCGCGCCTTCGAGAGGGGCCGGCGGCGGGCGGCACCTCTAAGATCTGCCCATGGCAGGCACCGCATACAACGAGCACTGGGCGCCGGGGGACCAGATCCTGTGGCGCTACCGCGGCAACGTCCCACCGCCGCGGGACGGGAACGGGGGCGGCGGGATGGACCGCGTCCCCGGGCCGGTCCACATCTGCCGCCCCGTCACCGTCGTGCAGGACACCGACGAACTGCTCGCGGTGTGGGTGGCGCCCGGCACCGAGTGCGTGAAGCCGGTCCTGACGGACGGCACCGACGTGCACGACGAGCCGCTCGCCACCCGCTACACCGCCCCGCGCACCACCGCGCGCTCGCCCTGGCTCGGCAATGGTGTGCTGAAACTCGCCCGTCCGGGTGAACCCTGGTCGATCTGGCTGTTCTGGGAGAGCGGCTGGCAGTTCCGCAGCTGGTACGTGAACCTGGAGGAGCCGCGCACCCGCTGGGCCGGCGGCATCGACTCCGAGGACCACTTTCTCGACATCTCCGTCTACCCGGACCGCAGCTGGGTCTGGCGCGACGAGGACGAGTTCGCCCAGGCGCAGCGGGTCGGGCTGCTGGCCCCCGGAACCGCGCGACGGGTACGGGAGGCGGGTCTGGCCGCCGTCGAGGTGATCCGGGACTGGGGCACGCCGTTCCGTGACGGCTGGGAGCACTGGCGGCCGGATCCGGGCTGGCGGGTTCCGGCCCTCCCGGATGACTGGGACCGTACCCCCACGCACATGGCGTCATGAGACCCTTGTCGCACCCCAGGGGGGCAACCGTAGGATCGTCCTCCGAAGTGCCGCACGACTCCAACCGGAGCGCGCGGCACCGGACCTGACCACAAGTCACCGCACGGGCATCACGCACTGCATGAGCTGTATGGGCCACATCAGTCGGATGAATCGTATGAGCCACTACGAGGGGGTGGAGACGTGCCCGGTGTCGCCCGCCCCGTCGCCGGAAACGTTGTCACCGGACCACTCCGCGAGTATCCGGTTTCGGCCCCTCGTTCGGGGGCATCCGGTGACAGCCGTTGTTTTCGCCGCTCTTGCCGGGGCAAAGTAGCGCCCCACGAGGTAATTGCCTCATACAACCGGCCCGGACGGACGGAATCCCACGCGTGACGGAGCATCCCACCTCCCACGAAGGCCGGCAGCCTCTCGCCGCACGGCCGCAGGAACGCACCCGGCCGCGGCAGCAGGACGCCGCGCCGGCCGCTTCCCATGCCTCCGCCGCGATCCCCGGCCCGGCCGGCGCACCGGGCGCGGCCGGGAATCCGGTGGCCGCCGCGGCGGCCGGACCCGACCCGCAGGCCGCCGCCCGCCGCGAGGGCGACCGGTTGCGTTTCGTCGGGGCCGCCACCCGGCGGATCGCCCGCGGCATCGATCTCGACGAGATCGTGCTGGGACTGTGCCGGGCCAGCGTGCCGACGTTCTCCGACGCCATACTGGTCTACCTCCGCGACCCGCTGCCGGTCGGTGACGAGCGGCCGGTCTCCCCGTTCGTGCTGCGGCTGCGCCGCTCGGACCGGCTGCGGCTGCACGAGGACGAGACCGACACCCCGTCCGAGATCGAGCGGCTGCGCCTGCCGGTCGTCGACCCGCACGGCGATCTGCCGCCCGCGGCCGAGCTGTGCGAGGTCCGCTCGGGCGGCGCGCTGGCCGAGGTGCTGCGCGGGGTGCGGCCGGTCTTCGGGGACTCCGCGGCGGCCCGCGCGGCGCTTCCCGAGCTGCTGGGTGCCGACCGGTCCGTACCCACCGGACATCGCGCGATCCTGGCCCCGCTGCGCGGCCGGCGGCGGGTGATCGGCGCCGCCGTCTTCCTGCGCGGCGCGGAACGGCCGGCCTTCGAGTCCAACGACCTGCTGGTCGCGGCCCAGCTCGCCACGCACACCGCGCTCGGCATCGACAAGGCCGTGCTGTACGGGCGCGAGGCGTACATCGCCGACGAGCTCCAGCGCACCATGCTGCCCGACTCGCTGCCGCAGCCGACCGGTGTCCGCCTCGCCTCCCGCTATCTCCCGGCCGCCGAGACGGCCCGGGTCGGCGGCGACTGGTACGACGCGATCCCGCTGCCCGGCAGCAGGGTCGCCCTGGTCGTCGGCGACGTCATGGGCCATTCCATGACCTCCGCGGCGATCATGGGGCAGCTGCGCACCACCGCGCAGACCCTGGCCCAGCTCGACCTGCCGCCGCAGGAGGTGCTGCACCACCTCGACGAACAGGCGCAGCGCCTCGGCAGCGACCGCATGGCCACCTGCATGTACGCGGTGTACGACCCCGTCGCGCACCGCATCACCATCGCCAACGCCGGGCACCCGCCGCCCGTCCTGCTGCACCTGGGCGGCCGTGCCGAGGTGCTGAAGGTGCCGCCCGGCGCCCCGATCGGCGTCGGCGGAGTGGACTTCGAGGCGGTCGAACTGGACGCCCCGGCGGGTGCCACCTTGCTCCTGTACACGGACGGTCTGGTGGAGTCCCGACTGCGGGACGTCTGGACCGGCATCGAGATGCTGCGCGAACGGCTCGCCGCCACCGCCCGGCTGACCGGCCCGGACCACTCGCCGCCGCTGGAGGCGCTGTGCGACGACGTCCTGGACATGCTCGGTCCCGGTGACCGGGACGACGACATCGCGCTGCTCGCCGCCCGGTTCGACGGCATCGCGCCCAGCGACGTCGCCTACTGGCACCTGGAACCGGAGGAGACCGCCCCGGGACGAGCCCGCAGGCTGGCCCGGCGGGCGCTGAGCCGGTGGGGGCTCGACGAGCTGTCCGAGTCGGTGGAGCTGCTGGTCAGCGAGGTGGTCACCAACGCGGTCCGTTACGCGGAGCGACCGGTGACCCTGCGGCTGCTGCGCACCGACTTCCTGCGCTGCGAGGTCGGGGACGACGCCCCGCAGCTGCCCCGGCAGCGCCGGGCCCGGGACATGGACGAGGGCGGGCGCGGCCTGTTCCTGGTGAACCGGCTGGCCAGGCGGTGGGGAGCGACTCGGCTGTCGACCGGCAAGGTGGTCTGGTTCGAGATGCCGGCCCGGAACCACCCGTAGGACGCGGTCCGGAACCGCGGGCCGCGCGGCCCGCGGTTCCGGGCGGACTGCCGGGCGCGGAGAGCCCTGCACGGACGGTAGCGAAATGTTGCCGACCTCCTGTCGGCAGAGTTGACTTCAGTCGTGGACAAGGCGACCTGAACGAAGCCCCCACCGACGGGAGGACGCTCGTGTCCGACGAAACAAAGACCAGGAACACTCCCTACACCACGAACAACGCCGGAATCCCGGTGGAGAGCGACGAGCATTCGCTCACCGTGGGCTCCGACGGTCCGATCCTGCTGCAGGACCACTACCTCATCGAGAAGATGGCCCAGTTCAACCGGGAACGGGTCCCCGAGCGAGTGGTCCACGCCAAGGGCTCCGGCGCCTACGGCTTCTTCGAGGTGACCAACGACATCAGCCAGTTCACCAAGGCCGACCTCTTCCAACCGGGCAAGCGGACCGCGATGCTCGCCCGCTTCTCCACGGTCGCCGGTGAGCAGGGCTCCCCGGACACATGGCGCGACCCGCGCGGGTTCGCCCTGAAGTTCTACACGGAGCAGGGCAACTACGACATGGTCGGCAACAACACGCCGATCTTCTTCGTACGCGATCCGATGAAGTTCCAGGACTTCATCCGCTCGCAGAAGCGCCGCCCGGACAGCGCGGTGCGCGATCACGACATGCAGTGGGACTTCTGGACGCTCTCCCCCGAGTCCGCGCACATGGTGACGTGGCTGATGGGCGACCGGGGCATCCCGAAGACCTACCGCCAGATGAACGGCTACAGCTCGCACACCTATATGTGGGTGAACGCGGGCGGCGAGCGGTTCTGGGTCAAGTACCGCTTCAAGACCGACCAGGGCATCGACTTCTACACGCAGGACGAGGCCGACCGGATGGCCGGGGTCGACGGCGACGTCCACCGCCGCGACCTGTACGAGTCGATCAAGCGCGGTGACCACCCGAGCTGGACGCTGTACGTCCAGATCATGCCGTTCGACGACGCCCCGGACTACCGGTTCAACCCGTTCGACCTGACGAAGGTGTGGCCGCACGCGGACTACCCGGAGATCGAGGTCGGCCGGATGACGCTGAACGAGAACCCGGAGGACTTCTTCGTCCACATCGAGCAGGCGTCCTTCGAGCCGTCGAACCTGGTGCCGGGCATCGGTCCGTCGCCCGACAAGATGCTGCTCGGCCGACTGTTCTCGTACCCGGACACGCACCGCTACCGGATCGGCCCGAACTACGCGCAACTGCCCCCGAACCGCCCCCGGTTCGGCCGCAACTCCTACGCGAAGGACGGCCCCATGCGGTACGAGCCCGCGCGCACCGGAGCGGTCTACGCGCCGAACTCGTACGGCGGTCCGGCCGCGGACACCGAGCGCTTCGGCGACCCGGCGGGCTGGGCCACGGCGGGCGAGATGGTGCACGAGGCGTACAAGCTGCACAGCGAGGACGACGACTGGGGCCAGGCGGGCACGATGGTGCGCAAGGTCCTGGACGACGCCGCCCGCGACCGGCTGGTGTCCAACATCTCCGGCCATCTGCTGGAGGGAGTGAGCGCCCCGGTCCTGGAGCGCGCGCTCCAGTACTGGCGCAATGTGGACAAGGATCTCGGCGACCGGGTGGCCAAGAAGGTCAACGGCGGCTGATTCCTCGGCCCGCCGGACGAAGGAGCACGGCGCGAGAAAGGCATGGGGCGGGGGCGGCACCATCGGGTGCCGCCCCCGACCCATGCCGTCATGGCCGGTTCACCCGCTCACCGGGCGGCGGGGTTGTTGCCGACGACGTTGTTGGCGCCGTTGTCACCCGGCCGGCCCGGGTCCGTGCCGTCGCCGCCCGGCAGGCCCGGGGTCTCGCTCGGCGGGCCCTCCGGCGACTGGCTCGACGACGGTACGTCGGGCGTCTCGGCCGGCGGCGGCTCCTGCGTCCGGCTCGGGCTCTGCTCCGGCGGGTTCGGGTCCCGGGTCGACGACTGCGTCGGGCTCTCCGGCGCCGACGGCGTGTTCGACGGGGTCTGCCGCACGGTCGACTCGCCCTGTTCGACGTCCTCCAGGTCGAACTTCGCGTCGGAGCCGCCGTTCAGCGCGGCCAGCGTGTAGTCCGCCCAGATCTGCGCGGGGAAGCCGCCACCGTTGGCCCGGCCGGCGTTGGCGGTGCCGGTGAGGCTGACCTGGGCACCGCCCTGCGGGTTCTCGCCGAACAGCGCGACGACCGTGGTGAGCTCGGGGGTGTAGCCCGCGAACAGGGCGGCCTTGTTCTCCTCCGCGGTACCCGTCTTGCCCGCCGCGTCGTAGGCCGTGGTGTTGGCCTCGTGACCGGAGCCCTCGTCCACGACGCCCCGCAGGACCGAGGTCACGGTGTCGGCGGACTTGCGGCTGATCGCCTGCTCGCCGATGCCCTCGACCGGCTCGTACGTCCGGCTGCTGTGCTTGGCGGACTTCACGATGAAGGGGTTGACCTTCTTGCCGTGGTTGTCGAGCGTGGCGTAGACGCCCGCCATGTCCCAGGTGGAGGCGTTCATCGTGCCGAGCGTGATGGCGGGGCGCTCGGGGAAGTTCTTGTCGGGCACACCGAGCGCCAGCGCGGTCTTCTTCACCTCCGCCGGGCCGACGTCCACGACCATCTGCGCGAAGACCGAGTTGATCGACTTGTTCATGGCCTTCTGCACGCTGACGTCGCCGTAGCTGACGTCGTCCTCGTTCTGCGGGGCGAACGGGGTGCTGCTGCCCACGACGGGCCGCTTGCTGGTGCCGTCGTACCGGGTGTTGACGCCGATCAGGTCGCCGTTCTGGGTCTTCGCCCCGTTCTCCAGCGCGGAGGCGAACACCAGCGGCTTGAACGTGGAGGCGGGCTGGTAGTCCTGGCGGGTGGCGTTGGACCGGTAGTGCTTGACGTAGTCCACGCCGCCGTAGAGGGCGACGACCGCGCCGGACTTCGGATCGACGGAGGTCGCGCCCGCCTGGACGGTCGCGTCGACCTTGTTGCCCTTGCGGTCGAGCTTGGACTCCAGCCGCTGGTCGACGGCCTTCTCCAGCTCCTTCTGGCGCTTCTTGTCGATGTTGAGGGTGAAGGTCCAGCCGCCGGCCTGCCGCACCTCCGCCGTGATCCCCTGCCTGTCGAGCTCCTGGTTGGCGGCCTCGACAAGATAGCCGGTCTGGCCCTCCATGCCGGGGGCGGGCTTGGGCTTCATCGGGACGGGGAACTTCAGGGTGTCGCGCTTCGCCTTGTCGAGCCAGTGCATCTCGACCATGTTGTCGAGCGTGTAGTCCCAGCGTTCCCGGACGAGCTTCCTGCCGGTCGGCGTGGCGGTCGCCCAGTCGTACTGACTGGGGGCCTGCAGCAGTGAGGCCAGGTAGGCGCCCTGGGCGACGTTCAGGTCCTTGGCGTCGACCCCGTAGTACGCCTGCGCCGCGGCCTGGACGCCACTGGCGCCGCGCCCGTAGAAGGCGGTGTTGATGTACCCGGCGAGGATGCCCTTCTTGTCCATCTTCTGGTCGATCTTGATGGCGATGACCAGTTCCTGGAGCTTGCGGCTGACCGTCGGTTCCTGCGACAGGTAGTAGTTCTTCACGTACTGCTGGGTGATGGTCGAGCCGCCCTGCTTGCCCTTGCCCATGAGCGTCTTCAGGATGCCGCGGGTGGTGCCCTTCAGGTCGATGCCCTGGTCGTCGTAGAACGTCTTGTTCTCGGCGGCGACGAACGTGTGCTGCACGTCCAGGGGAACCTCGGAGAGGTCCACGTTCTGACGGTTGACCCCGTCGCCGGTACGGGTCAGCAGGCTGCCGTCGCTGTAGCGGTAGACGTTGCTCTGCCGCTCCGCCAGAGCATTGGCCTTGGGTATGTCCACGTACAGGTAGAGCCCCACGCAGGCGCCTATGACCAGCAGGCAGAGCCCGAAAAAGGCGCCCAGCATCTTCCGCCAGGTGAAGAGTCCGCGTATGCCGCCCCTCTTCGGCGCCCGCCGCGCTCCGCGCCGCTGGGCTCGTCGCGCATCCGCTCGACCCATCGCTGTTCCGCTCCTGTTTCTCCGCTCGACCGGACAGGTCGGCTCGACTCAGCTAACACCGTCCATGCGGACGGAAAGCAAGCGATGCGGACCTTTCCGGACGTGACAATCAGCACGCGCCCTCTAGGGAACCGACTCACGAGAGGCGCCCAGGGTTGCGAAAGCAGAAAATGTGTTATCACATTGATTACACGTTGAATGCCTAGCACACGGGGGGACCCCATGACCGACCGAAGCACCGGACACACGATGTCCGCGCCGGCCGCCGACCTCGCGCCGGACGCTCCGCAGTTGCCCGATCCGCAGGTGAGGGAGGCGACCGCGCACAGCATCCCCGGCGGGCTCGGCCTGCTGCTGACCGTGCTGGGGGTGTTCGCCGGCATCGCCCTCGTGATCGCCGGCGTCGTCGTCGGCTCGAACGGGAGCAACGCCGCGGGGGCCCTGATCATCGTCCTCGGGCTCCTGCTCGCCATCGCCTCGTTCTTCTGCATGACGGGTGTGAAGATGGTCGCACCGGGCGAGGCGAGGGTCATCCAGCTGTTCGGCCGGTACGTCGGCACGATCCGCACCGACGGACTGCGCTGGATCAACCCGCTCACCAGCAGCCAGAAGATCTCCACCCGGGTGCGCAACCACGAGACCGCGGTCCTGAAGGTCAACGACGCCTACGGCAATCCGATCGAGCTCGCCGCGATCGTCGTCTGGAAGGTCGAGGACACCGCGCAGGCACTGTTCGAGGTCGACGACTTCCTGGAGTTCGTCGCCACCCAGACCGAGGCGGCCGTGCGGCACATCGCGATCGAATACCCGTACGACGCGCACGAGGAGGACGGCCTCTCGCTGCGGGGCAACGCCGAGGAGATCACCGAGAAGCTGGCCGCGGAGCTCACCGCCCGGGTGCGGGCCGCCGGCGTGCGGATCATCGAGTCGCGCTTCAGCCATCTCGCGTACGCGCCCGAGATCGCCTCCGCGATGCTCCAGCGCCAGCAGGCGGGCGCGGTCGTCGCCGCCCGGCAGCAGATCGTGGAGGGCGCCGTCGGCATGGTCGAGATGGCGCTGACCCGCATCGCCGAACAGGACATCGTCGAGCTGGACTCGGAGCGGAAGGCGGCCATGGTCAGCAATCTGATGGTGGTGCTGTGCGGCGACCGGGCCGCACAGCCGGTCCTCAACACGGGCACCCTCTACCAGTGACGGACGAGACCCCCGGACCTCCGGAGCCCAGGGAGCCGCCCGGCCCCCCGGGACCGGCCGGCTCCCTGGGGCCTCCGGAGCGGTCTTCGAATCCGTCCGGGACCTCCGGCTCCCCGGCACGCCGGACACCGCCGCGGCGCAAGCAGACGCTGCTGCGGCTGGACCCCGCGGTGCACGACGCGCTGGCCCGCTGGGCCTCCGACGAACTGCGCAGCGCGAACGCCCAGATCGAGTTCCTGTTGCGCAAGGCGCTGGCGGAGGCAGGCCGCCTGCCGGGCACGGCCCGCCCGATCCCGCGCCGGGGACGCCCGCCCAAGCCCCCGGAGCAGGAGCGGGAGTAACGACCTCGCCCACGATGGGCAGTGGACGCCGCTGACCATCGTGGGCGAGGTCGTAAGGGCATCGCACCCCATCGACGGCGGGGCCCGGAGCGGACGGAACCCGCTCCGGGCCCCGCCGTCGGCCGTCCCCCTCCCCTTCGCCCTCCGCTCTCGCCTCCACCCACGTATAAACCCGATGTATACACACCGTGTACAGTGCTCCGCATGTCTATCGGCCACACCCTGCTGGGACTCCTGGAGTCCGGCCCCCGCCATGGCTACGACCTCAAGCGCGCGTTCGACGAGAGGTTCGGCCACGACCGCCCCCTGCACTACGGGCAGGTCTACTCGACCATGTCCCGGCTGCTGAAGCACGGCCTCGTCGAGGTCGACGGCGTCGAGAGCGGCAGCGGTCCCGAGCGCAAGCGCTACGCCATCACCGAGGCCGGGATCACCGACGTCACCACCTGGCTCGCCGAGCCGGAGAAGCCCGAGCCGTACCTCCAGTCGATGCTCTACACCAAGGTCGTCCTGGCCCTGCTCACCGGCCGCAGCGCCGAGGCCGTGCTGGACACCCAGCGCGCCGAGCACCTGCGTCTCATGCGCGCCCTCACCGAGCGCAAGCGCAGCGGCGACCTCGCGGACCAGCTGATCTGCGACCACGCGCTCTTCCACCTCGAAGCCGATCTGCGCTGGCTCGAAGTCACCGCCGCCCGGCTGGACCGGCTGGCCGCGGAGGTGACCGCGTGATCCCCGATGGTTCCCTGCTCGGCGCCGACGGCCTGCACAAGTCCTACGGCTCCACCCCGGCGCTCGACGGCGCCTCCTTCTCCATCCACCCCGGCGAGGTCGTCGCCGTGCTCGGCCCGTCCGGCTCCGGCAAGTCGACCCTGCTGCACTGCCTCGCCGGAATCGTCACCCCCGACCGGGGCACGATCACCTACGCGGGCCGCGAGCTCTCCGCGATGTCCGACGCCGAGCGCAGCGCCCTGCGCCGTTCCGACTTCGGCTTCGTCTTCCAGTTCGGCCAGCTCGTCCCGGAGCTGACCTGCGTGGAGAACGTCGCCCTGCCGCTCCGGCTGAACGGCGTCCCGCGCAAGACCGCCGAAGGCACCGCCCGGCACTGGCTGGAGCGCCTGGAGGTCGAGGGCGTCGCCGGCCAGCGCCCGGGCGAGGTCTCCGGCGGCCAGGGCCAGCGGGTCGCGGTCGCCCGCGCGCTGGCCGCGTCGCCGAAGGTGATCTTCGCGGACGAACCGACCGGCGCGCTGGACTCCCTCAACGGCGAGCGGGTCATGGAGCTGCTGACCGAGGCGGCCCGGTCCGACAACGTCGCCGTGGTGCTGGTGACCCACGAGGCCCGGGTCGCCGCGTACTCGGACCGCGACATCACCGTCCGCGACGGCCGGGTCCGCGATCTGGAGCACCCGGCATGACCGCACCCGTCCACGAGAAGGCCCCCGTCGGGGCCCGGCCCCGCCCCAACGGCTCCGCCTCCTGGGCCCGCGACCTCGCCCTGGGCGTCCGGTTCGCCGCCGCGGGCGGCCGCGAGGGCTGGATCCGCACCCTGCTGACCGCCGTCGGCGTCGGCCTCGGCGTGGCGCTGCTGCTCGCGGCCGCCTCCGCGCCGCACCTGCTGGAGGAGCGTTCCGCGCGCAGCCAGGCGCGCTCCGAGAGCTCGTCCGACTCGCCGGACGACCTGGTGAAGAAGTCGGACACCACGGTGGTCCGGGTCAGCGCGGAGACGGAGTACCGCAGCCGCGACGTCGGGGGCTACCTGATGCGCCCGGACGGGGCCCGCCCCGTCCTGCCGCCGGGCGTGGAGCGCTTCCCCGGCGGGGGCGACATGGTGGTCTCCCCCGCGCTGAAGGAGCTGCTGGGCTCCCCGGAGGGCGGGCTGCTCAAGGAACGGCTGCCCTACCGGATCACCGGCACGGTCGCCGACCCGGGCCTGGTCTCCCCGGGCGAACTGCTCTTCTACGCGGGCAGCTCCACCCTGACCACCGACAACGGCGGCTACCGGATCGCCGGTTACGGCGACCCGAAGGCGGCCGAGCCCATGCCGCCGATCCTCGTCATCCTGATCATCCTGATCTGCGTCGTCCTGCTGATGCCGGTCGCGATCTTCATCGCGACCTCGGTGCGCTTCGGCGGCGACCGGCGCGACCGCAGGCTCGCCGCGCTGCGCCTGGTCGGCGCGGACGTCCGGACGACCCGCCGGATCGCGGCCGGCGAGGCGCTCTTCGGGGCGGTGCTCGGCCTGCTGGCCGGTGTGGCGTTCTTCCTGGTGGGGCGGCACTTCACGGGCACGGTCGTGGTGTGGGGCGTCAGCGCCTTCCCGGCCGACCTGGTCCCGGCCCCGTGGCTCGCGGCGCTGGTCGTGGTCGCGGTGCCGGTGGCGGCGGTGCTCGTCACGCTGCTCGCCATGCGGTCGGTGGCGGTCGAGCCCCTCGGCGTCATGCGGAGCGACCGCGGTCGCGGACGCCGGCTCTGGTGGCGGCTGCTGATCCCGGTCGCGGGTCTGGCAGTGCTGGTGCTGACCGGCAAGGTGGACATGCACGGCGACGTGAACCCGTATCCGATCGCGGGCGGCGCCGTGCTGGTGCTGGTCGGGCTCGCCCTGCTGCTGCCCTGGCTGATAGACGCGTGCGTGAACCGGCTGCGCGGCGGCCCGGTGCCCTGGCAGCTCGCCACCCGGCGGCTCCAGCTCAGCAGCGGCGCGGCCTCCCGCGCGGTCAGCGGCATCACGGTCGCGGTGGCGGGGGCGGTGGCCCTGCAGATGCTGTTCGTGGCGGTGGGCGACGAGTTCAACCGGCTCACCGGGCAGGACACGCAGCGGGCCCAGTTCTACACGTTCTCCGCCGTCGCCACCGGTGACACGGCCGCCCGGACCATCGAGCAGTTCCGGGCCACCAAGGGCGTCACCGACGTCATCGGCATGGTCGAGGCGTACGCGATGAAGCCCGGCAAGTACAAGGAGGACGACGCCCAACCCACCACCTCGCTGACCATCGGCGACTGCACGACCCTGCGCGAGATCGCCCGGCTCCGCTCCTGCTCGGACGGCGACGTCTTCGTCGTCCACTCCAAGGACAAGGAGTCGGCCGACTGGGTGGACCAGACGGCCCGCAAGGGCAAGCCGGTCGAGCTCAACTACCTGGCGGGCCAGCAGCCCGGCGAGAAGTCGATGCTGTGGACCCTGCCCGCCGACGCCCCGACCGTCGCCGCCCGTCTCGACCCGATGGGCCAGGAGCACACGGGCATCGTGGCCACGCCCGGCGCGATCGACCCGGGCGCCCTGCCGCACGCCCAGACCAACGCGCAGCTCCGGGTGGACCGGAGTGTGAAGGACGTCTCGGAGTACGTGCGGAACACGGCGGCCCGGCTCGACCCCGCCATGCGGGTCGTCGCCCTGACCTCGACGGTCCGTGACGAGCAGTACGCCACCGTGCAGCGGGGCCTTCAGGTCGGCGGGACGGCGACGCTGGTGCTGATCGCCGCCGCGATGCTGGTCTCGCAGCTGGAGCAGCTACGGGAGCGCAAGCGCCTGCTGTCGGTGCTGGTCGCCTTCGGCACGCGGCGGTCGACGCTGGGCTGGTCGGTGCTCTGGCAGACCGCCGTCCCGGTACTCATCGGCCTGGTGGTCGCGGTCGCCGGCGGCATCGGCCTGGGGGCCGTGATGATCCGCATGATCGACAAGACCGTGACCGACTGGTGGCTGTTCCTGCCGATGGCCGGGGCGGGCGCGGCGATGATCCTGCTCGTCACCCTGCTGTCGCTGCCGCCGCTGTGGCGCATGATGCGCCCGGACGGCCTGCGTACGGAGTGACGGTCGTCCCGGCTGATCAGGGGTGCGGTTCCCAGAGTTCCCGGGAACCGCACCCCTTTCGTTCTCCTCACGCTCCTCGGCCTCGTCGTCCTCTTCGTTCTCGTCCCCGCTCCGGCGCTACTCCCCCGCCGTCACCCGCACCGGAAGCGTCCGCATCGCCTCGCGCAGCGCGACCGCGAACTCCTCGAACTCCTCGTGCCGCGCGGCGCCCGTACGCATCCCCAGCGCCACCCGGCGCGAGGGCGCGGGCTCCGCGAAGTACCCGGTGGCCAGCGCGTCGTTGCGGCCGGTCTCGACCGTCACCGCGGTACGCGGCAGCAGCGTCACCCCGAGGCCGCCGGCCACCAGCTGCACCAGCGTGGAGAGCCCGGCCGCGGACGTGGTGACCGCCGCACCCTCCGCGCGCCCCGCCTCCCGGCATATGTCGAGCGCCTGGTCACGCAGGCAGTGCCCCTCGTCGAGCAGCAGCAGCGGCAGCTCGCGCAGCGCCTCGCGCGGAATGTCGGCGCGCCCGCCCAGCCAGTGGTCCCGCTCCATGACCAGCACGAAGTCCTCGTCGAAGAGCGGGAGTTCGCTCACCCCCGGCACCCCGAGCGGCACGGCGAGCAGCAGCAGGTCCAGCCGTCCGGCGGCCAGCCCCTCCAACAGCGAGGAGGTCTGCTCCTCGTGCACCTGGAGGTCGAGCTCGGGATAGCGGTCGTGGACCAGGCGCAGCACGGTCGGCAGCAGATACGGGGCGACGGTGGGGATCACGCCGAGCCTGAGCACTCCGGTGAAGGGGGCCCGGACCGCCTCGGCCTCCTCCATCAGCTCGCCGACCGCGTCCAGCACCGCCCGCGCCCGGACCGCGAGCCGCTCCCCCGCCGACGAGAGCAGCACCTTGCGCGTCGTACGCTCGATGAGCTGCACACCCAGCGCGTCCTCCAGCGCCGACACGGCCCCGGAGAGCGCCGGCTGGCTCATCCCGATGGCCGCCGCGGCGTCCCTGAAGTGCAGATGCTCCGCGACGGCCGTGAAGGCCCGCAGCTGTGACAGGCTGGGCTGCTTCGTCCGGTGCCCCTGGCCGCCGTGATTACCTCGCGCCACTGATAGGCACCTCCGATCATCACGACCGATTGTAGCTATTTCCGCTATCAATGCACTCTGTGCCATGGTGGTGATCGTCCAACCCTCAGGAACTCCCCCGACCCGGGAGTTCCACGCTGCAAGGAGAGCGCGTGCTCACTGTCGGTGACAAGTTCCCCGAGTTCGACCTGACCGCCTGTGTCTCGCTGGAGAAGGGCAAGGAGTTCGAGCAGATCAACCACAAGACCTACGAGGGCAAGTGGAAGATCGTCTTCGCGTGGCCGAAGGACTTCACCTTCGTGTGCCCCACCGAGATCGCCGCCTTCGGCAAGCTGAACGACGAGTTCGCCGACCGTGACGCCCAGGTCCTCGGCTTCTCCGGTGACTCCGAGTTCGTGCACCACGCCTGGCGCAAGGACCACCCGGACCTGACCGACCTGCCCTTCCCGATGCTGGCCGACTCGAAGCACGAGCTCATGCGCGCGCTCGGCATCGAGGGCGAGGACGGCTTCGCCCAGCGCGCCGTCTTCATCGTCGACCAGAACAACGAGATCCAGTTCACGATGGTGACCGCCGGGTCCGTGGGCCGTAACCCCAAGGAGGTCCTGCGGGTCCTCGACGCCCTGCAGACCGACGAGCTGTGCCCGTGCAACTGGTCCAAGGGCGACGACACCCTCGACCCGGTCGCGCTCCTCGCGGGCGAGTGAGCTGACAGCGCCATGGCACTCGACGAACTGAAGGCCGCCGTACCGGACTTCGCCAAGGACCTGAAGCTGAACCTCGGTTCGGTCATCGGGAACAGTGGTCTCCCGCAGCAGCAGCTGTGGGGCACCGTCCTCGCCTGCGCGATCGCCTCGCGCTCGCCGAGGGTGCTGCGCGAGCTGGAGCCGGAGGCGAAGGCCAACCTCTCCGCGGAGGCGTACTCCGCCGCGAAGTCGGCCGCCGCCATCATGGCGATGAACAACGTCTTCTACCGGACCCGGCACCTGCTGTCGGACCCCGAGTACGGGACGCTGCGCGCGGGTCTGCGGATGAACGTCATCGGCAACCCCGGTGTCGAGAAGACCGACTTCGAACTGTGGTCGCTCGCCGTCTCCGCGATCAACGGCTGCGGTCAGTGCCTGGACTCCCACGAGCAGGTGCTGCGCAAGGCCGGCGTGGACCGTGAGACGATCCAGGAAGCCTTCAAGATCGCTTCGGTGATCCAGGCGGTCGGCGTGACCCTCGATGCCGAGGCCGTGCTCGCCGAGTAGGACCGGCACCGCACCCGGCACGGGAAGAGCCCCGAGGACGACCGACCGTCCCCGGGGCTCTTCCCGTGCGTCACGCGCCGCTCCCCCTGCTGCCTCGCTTCCCGCTCTCCGCTTCGCGTTTCCCGCAAGAGGTTCCCCGGCACCAATCGCCGCCGGTCACGGCCCGTCGGCGCCGTGCTTCCCGCCACCGCCGTTCCCCGCGTCGCCGTCCCGGACCTCGGGCGGTGAGCCCGGCACGGGTGTGGGAGCGATGTCCAGCGCGGTCGCCCCGCGCGGCGGCGGGGAGTGCCGCAGGGCCTCCTCCTGCCCGTAGGCGCGCAGGTAGCCGACCACCGTGTTGGTGACCGCGACCAGCGGCACCGCGACGACCGCTCCCCCGATGCCCGCGACCATGCCGCCCGCCGCGACGGACAGGACGACGGCGAGCGGATGCACGCGCACCGCGCGCCCCAGGATGAACGGCTGCAGTACGTGGCCCTCGATCTGTTGCACCGCGAGCACCACGGCCAGCACCATCAGCGCCGTGAACACGCCCTCGGTGACCAGCGCCACGACCACGGCGAGCGCCCCGGAGATCACCGCGCCGACCAGCGGGATGAAGGCGAAGAGGAAGATGAACACGGCGATCGGCACCGCCATCGGCACATTGAGGAACCAGATCCCCAGCCCGATGAAGATCGCGTCGATCATGGCCACTATGACCGTGCCCCGCACATAGGCGGTCAGCGTCCGCCAGGCCCGCGGCCCGGCCCCGGCGAAGCCCGGACGGGCCTGGGCGGGCACCAGCTTGAGCACCCACTGCCAGATGCGCTTCCCGTCGTACAGCAGGAAGAGCGTCGAGAACATCGCCAGCAGCGCCCCGGTCAAGAACTCCACCATCACGGTGACGCCCTGCAGTCCGGCGGAGGTGATCTCCTCGGTGTTGGTGCCGATGGTGTCGCTGAGGTTCTTCGCGACATCGTTGATCTGCTGCTCGGTGACGTGGAACGGACTGTCGAGCAGCCAGTGCTTCAGTTCCTCGATCCCCGCCCGCACCTTGTCGGAGAGGGTGTCGAGGTTGTCCATCACCTGCCAGACCACGAACCAGCCGACCAGGCCGATGATGACGAAGCCCAGGACCGCGGTGACCGCGGTGGCGAGACCACGCGGCAGCCCGCGCCGCTTCAGCCAGGCGACGGTGGGCTGAAGCATCGCGGTGACGAGCAGCGCGGCGACGAACGCCAGCACCACCAGCTGCACGGTGCTGATCACCTGCGCCAGCACCCAGAGCGTGCCCGCCAGGACGAGCAGTCGCCAGCCCGCCTCGGCGGCGACCCGCATGCTCCAGGGGATCGCCTCGACCGGATCGGGCCGGGCGGCGACCGACGGGGCGTACGTGGGCGGGGGCGGCACATGATCGGCGGGTTCGCGCCGGACCGCGTCGTCCGGTACGGACGTGCTCGTCATCGGCGGCCCGACCGGCGCGCCCTCGTCAGCCATGGCACCCTCGCCCCCCTCGGCCCCGGCCGTGCGCCGTTCCAGCCGCTCGCCCAGTGCGGTCAGTTCCGTGCCAAGGCGACCGAGCCACCCCGGAAGTCTCGACATGATCGTTTCTCTTCCCCCGCTCCCGCTCCCCGCCACGCGCCGCGCGCCGCGCTCCCGCGCCCGCCCGGCCGTCCGGACCCGACCGTACACGCGCGAAGCCCCCCACCGTAGGACGGTGAGGGGCTTCGCGAGGTTGAGATCCCGGTACCGGAACTCAGTACCAGTGGTTGGCCTGCCAGAACGACCAGGCGCCGCAGGGGCTGCCGTAACGGCCGTCCATGTAGCTGAGACCCCACTTGATCTGGGTGGCCGGGTTGGTCTGCCAGTCGGCACCGGCGGAGGACATCTTCGAGCCGGGCAGCGCCTGCACGAGACCGTAGGCGCCGGAGGACGGGTTGCTCGCCCGGTAGTTCCAGGTGGACTCGTGGTTCACGATGTTACTGAAGCACTGGAACTGGTCGGCGGGCACGATCTGCCGCGCGATCGCCTGGACCTGGGCCACGGTGTACGAGCTCTGCTGGGCGAACGTGGCCGTGCTGCGCACCTCGGAACGGCTGGCGCGCTCGGCTTCCTTCGCCTTCTTCGCCTGGCGTTCCTGCTCCAGCTTCGCCTCGGCCGCCCGCTTCTTCGTCTTGGCGTCCTTGGCGGCCTGGATACGGGCCGCTTCCTCCGCGGACTTCTTCGCCGCCGCGTCGGCCGCGGACGCCTGGGCGTCGGCCTGCTGCGTGAGCGAGGCGGTCTGCACCTGGGCCTGCTGACCGGCGGGGATGTCTGCGAGCAGCGTGGTGTCGGCTGCGGTCGCCTCGAAGTTGTTGTCGTCGGCAGCGGGAGTGCTGCCCGAGGCAACGCCTACGACGGCGCCGACGGTGGTGACCGCGGTGGCCGATGCCACTGCGAACCCCCGGACCGAGATCCGGCTCACACGGTTTCCTTCCAGCACCGCCCGCTTAGGTGACCTCGCGGGCGCAATCGTGCCCCTGGCACTGGCCTCCCTACTGCTTGGGTCACGGGAGGCACGGGCCCGGTGGGCGCCCCCGGAGGGGGAGCGCCGCGTGGTACTCGCGGGCGGCATACGGCGGACGGTTGTTGAGTTGTGTGGTGCATGGCACCTCTGGAGGTGCGGGTGTGCCGTATGCGGGGCCTGACGGAAGCAAGACTCTGCCGGAACGTCACGCCAGGACGCAATTCTCCGTTGCGTGTGAAAGCTCACACCTCGTTTGGAGCAAGTGATTCACGGAAATGCCACCGCAGCACGATGCCGCCCGGCTAAGCTGCTGCGCTCGCCGGGCGGCACCAACTGTCGTATCCCGTATCAGATCTGGCCTTCCTCCAGCATTTCGGTCACCAGTGCGGCGATCGGGGAACGCTCGGAACGGGTGAGCGTGACATGCGCGAAGAGCGGATGCCCCTTCAGCTTCTCGACCACGGCGACGACTCCGTCGTACCGGCCGACCCTCAGGTTGTCCCGCTGGGCCACGTCGTGCGTGAGGACCACGCGGGAATTCGCCCCGATCCGTGACAGCACGGTCAGAAGGACGTTCCGCTCCAGGGACTGCGCCTCGTCGACGATCACGAAGGAGTCGTGCAGCGAGCGGCCCCTGATGTGGGTGAGCGGCAGGATCTCCAGCATCCCCCGCCCCAGCACCTCCTCGATCACCGCGCGCCCGGCGACCGCGGACAGGGTGTCGAAGACGGCCTGCGCCCAGGGGCTCATCTTCTCGGCCTCGGTGCCGGGGAGATAGCCCAGTTCCTGCCCGCCGACCGCGTACAGCGGGCGGAAGACCATCACCTTCTGGTGCTGCCTGCGTTCCAGCACGGCTTCGAGACCGGCGCAGAGCGCCAGTGCCGACTTGCCGGTGCCGGCCCGGCCGCCCAGCGACACGATGCCGACGTCCTGGTCGAGGAGGAGGTCGAGCGCGATGCGCTGCTCGGCGCTGCGGCCGTGGATGCCGAAGACCTCGCGGTCGCCGCGCACCAGGCGGATGTTCCCGTCGGCGGTGACCCGGCCGAGGGCCTTGCCGCGCTCGGACTGGAGGACCAGCCCGGTGTGCACCGGCAGGTCCGCCGCCTCGGGGACGTACAGCGTCTCCTCCCCGTAGAGCAGGTCCACCTGCTCGGCGGCCAGCGGCAGGTCCGACATGCCCGTCCACCCGGAGTCGGTGATGGCCAGCTCGGCGCGGTACTCCTCGGCGAGGAGCCCGACCGAGGACGCCTTGATGCGCAGCGGCAGGTCCTTCGACACGACCGTGACGTCGTACCCCTCGGCCTGGAGGTTGCGCGCGACCGCGAGGATCCGTGAATCGTTGTCGCCCAACCGGTAACCGGCGGGCAGCACGCCGGGATCGGAGTGGTTGAGCTCGACGCGCAGCGTCCCGCCCAGGTCCCCCAGCGGGATGGGGTCGTCCAGGCGGCCGTACCGGGTCCGCAGGTCGTCCAGCCGGCGCAGGGCCTGCCGGGCGAAGTACCCCAGCTCCGGGTGGTGCCTCTTGGCCTCCAGTTCCGTGACCACCACGATCGGGAGCACGACCTCGTGCTCGTCGAACCGGGCCATGGCGTTGGGATCGGCCAGCAGGACGCTGGTGTCGAGAACGTAGGTGCGCCTGTCGGACATGCGGCGCTTTGTGCTGGTCACCACGGAAGGACGTACCCCCTCGGACGAGGTTGGGGTGGACGGCGTCGCGGAACATCCCTATGGGAGAGGACGGACCGGGCTGCGGCCCCGATGCACGGGCCGAGCACCGGCCCTCCGCGTCGGACGCACTGTGTACGGTCCTTCGTGTGCAAAGGGCCTCCCGGGCGAGCGGACTCCATGCCGCTCACTTGGACACGACGTCCGCCTTGCCTGCGACCGGACGTCGACCTGCCAGAGGTATGCCCTCGAACACGCGAAGCCATGCCGCGCCGTGGGCGCGAGCGGGCCGGGTGAGGTGTCCCGGGCATGTGACGGCCCGGTTGTGCGGTGCGGCTGTCCGGGGCATATGACGTCCCGGCAGGTGCTGTCTTGGTGAGTGCCGTCCCCCGCAGATGATGTCCCCCGCTCGGGTGACGTCTTTACCGGGTGCCGTTCCCCGCAGGCGGTGTTCCGGGCGCGGCGGTGCCCGCGCCGTGCGGTGTCAGCCGCCGAAGCGGCGGTGGCGGGCCGCGTAGTCGCGCAGGGCGCGCAGGAAGTCGACGCGGCGGAAGGCCGGCCAGAAGACCTCGCAGAAGTAGTACTCCGAGTGGGCGCTCTGCCAGAGCATGAAGCCGGACAGCCGCTGCTCGCCGCTGGTGCGGATGACCAGGTCGGGGTCGGGCTGGCCCCGGGTGTAGAGGTGCTCGGAGATCAGGTCGGTGGAGACGATCTCCGCGAGCTCCTCGAAGGACGTGCCCTTGGCCGAGTGCTCCAGCAGCAGCGAGCGGACCGCGTCCGCGATCTCCTGGCGCCCGCCGTAGCCGACGGCGACGTTGACCAGTATTCCGTCGACGCCGAGGGTGGCCTGTTCGGCCTCTTTGAGGACGGTCTGGGTGTGCGCGGGCAGCAGGTCGAGCGTGCCGACGTGGTGGACGCGCCAGCGGCCGTCCGCGGCGAGGTTGCGCACGGTGTTCTCGATGATGCGAAGGAGCGGGGTCAGCTCGGACTCGGGCCGGTCGAAGTTGTCCGTGGACAGGAGCCAGAGAGTGACGACCTCCACATCGGTCTCGCTGCACCAGCCGAGCAGTTCCTGGATCTTGTCGGCCCCGGCCTGGTGCCCCTGCGCGGCCGTGCCGCCGGACGCCTTCGCCCAGCGCCGGTTGCCGTCGAGGATGACGCCGATGTGCTTGGGCACCTGGGTGTGGTCGAGGCGGGCCTCCACCCGGCGCGCATAGAGCCTGTACACCAGGTCGCGCAAGTTCACTGAGTTCACCTCTCGGTTCCATGCGGGCCCGCCCGCCCCGTCGACCGGGGTCCGGGGTCGCCTCTCTGGGGATCGCCGCACCGCCCCGCAAAGTCCATCGCTCCGCGCGTGCCCTCGCTGTCCCCGGGACCGCAACATTACTGCGCGGGCGGCAGACGGGCCCAACCCGGCCTGTCACAAGTCCGTGATAAGGAGGGAAACGTGACTGATTCTCCTCTCTTCTACCAAGCTGCCGCTTCGCGCTACGACTCCATGGAATACCGCCGCACCGGACGCAGCGGGCTCAAGCTCCCCGCCGTCTCCCTCGGCCTCTGGCACAACTTCGGCGACGACCGCACGCTCGACTCCCAGCGGGCGATCCTGCGCCGCGCCTTCGATCTCGGTGTGACCCACTTCGACCTGGCGAACAACTACGGGCCTCCGCCGGGCTCCGCCGAGCTCAATTTCGGCAAGATATTCCGGCAGGACTTCGCCCCGTACCGGGACGAGCTGATCGTCTCCACCAAGGCCGGTTACGAGATGCACCCCGGCCCGTACGGGGAGTGGGGCTCCCGCAAGTACCTGCTGTCGTCGCTGGACGCCTCGCTGCGGCGGACGGGGCTCGACTACGTCGACATCTTCTACTCGCACCGCTTCGACCCGGACACCCCGCTGGAGGAGACGATGGGGGCGCTGGCCTCCGCGGTCCAGCAGGGCAAGGCCCTGTACGTGGGTGTGTCCTCGTACGACGCGGAGCAGACCGCCGAGGCCGCCCGGTTGCTGAGGGAGATGGGCGTACCGGCCCTGATCCATCAGCCGTCCTACTCGATGATCAACCGCTGGATCGAGGACGACGGGCTGCTCGACACCCTGGAGGCGGCCGGCATGGGCTGCATCTCCTTCGTGCCGCTGGCCCAGGGCCTGCTCACGAACAAGTACCTGTCGGGCATCCCGGAGGGCTCGCGCGCCACCCAGGGCAAGTCGCTGGACCCCGGGCTGCTCTCCCAGGAGGTGGTCCGCCGGTTGAACGGGCTGAACGACATCGCGGCCCGGCGCGGCCAGTCGCTGGCCCAGCTGGCGCTGAACTGGGTGCTGCGGGACGGCCGTATGACCTCGGCGCTGATCGGCGCGTCGAACGTGCGGCAGCTGGAGGAGAACGTCGCGGCGCTCGCCGGTGCGCCGCTGTCCGCCGAGGAGCTGCGGGAGATCGACGCCTTCGCCGTGGACACCGAGGGCACCAACATCTGGGCCGGACGCGGCTGACGGACGGGGCCGGGGACCGGAGCCGGGGACGGGGGGACGGGCCGGGCTCGGGAGGCGGATGGCCTTCGGGGTGCGGCCTTGACGATCCGCGTTGACGGCCCCGCCCGGCCGGGGCGCCCTCACCGGGCAGACGGGCGGTCCTCCCCCGGACGGGTGCCGCGCGGAGGGCGGTGGCACAGGGTTCGGCGCGGATACGGCGCCTGGACACCGAGCCCGGATCCGGCGCAAAAAACGGGCCGGTCCGTGGGGGGGGGGGGGTTACGGACCGGCCCGAGGGGGGGTTTCCACCATAACCCTTCGTAAGTGGTGCTGCGTGCCACGCCACTCCGCAATTACTCTGCGGACTCGCAGGACTCCGATGCGCTCCCGGCCCCGGAGCGGCGCGTCACGGGCCGGGTGGGCTCAGGCGGTGGCCGGTGCGCCGTGGTGGTCGCGAGTGAAACGGACCGCCAGGGTCTCGCCGCCGATGACGACGAAACGCCCGTCCTCGCACCGGATGACGGCCTCGCACACCTCGCCCCGCCCATCCCTGCGCTCCTCGGTACGGGTGACGGTCCAGCCGCCCGCGGGGGGCCGCGGCAGGTTCGGCACGGCGGCGAACTCCCACTGCCCGGACGGCACGCACCAGGTGGGCAGCCGTGGCCACGAACCGGGACCGACCCGCAGGGTCCAGTCGGAGGCGCAGGTCAGCAGCACCGATTGCCCGTCGGCCAGCAGGAACTCGACGGCCTCGGGCTCCCCCATCAGACCCTCCGGCCGGTAGCGGACGCCGTACACCCCGACGATGCGCGCTCCCCTGAGCCAGTCCGCCCTGCCCTGCCGCGGTACCCGCGGCGCTCCTTGTTCGTCGCCCGTCCTCATGGCCAGTTCCCTCCCACGTACTCTCCGTACAGGGTCGCACCCCTGTCCGTGAGCAGAGACCGCGGCCTACCCGGGTTTGCGTGCCTCGATCAGGTACCGGGTGGTGTGGGCGACGAACGGACCCCCGGTCTCGATCCGGTGGTGCAGTTCGGCGAGTCGCGGGCGGTACTTCTCGACGGTGAAGCCCGGCACCATCCAGATCACCTTCCGCAGGAAGTAGACGACGGCGCCGATGTCGAAGAACTCGGTACGCAGCTTCTCCATCCGCAGATCGACGACGTCGAGCCCGGCCGCCTCGGCCTCGGCCCGGGCCCGTTCCGGGGCACGGGCTCCGCGCACCTCGGGCGGCTGCGGGCCGAGGAAGTACTCGACCAGTTCGAAGACGCTGGCCGGGCCGACCTGCTGCGAGAAGTACGTGCCCCCGGGGGCGAGCACCCGTGCGATCTCCGGCCACCAGGTGGTCACCGGATGCCGGCTGACCACCAGGTCGAAGGCGCCGTCCCCGAACGGCAGCGGCGGCTCGTCCGTGTCGGCGACCACGGCCACGCCGAGCGGGTGCAACACGGCGGTGGCGCGGGCGACGTTCGGCGGCCACGCCTCGGTGGCCACGACGAGGGGCGGCAGCCTCGGTACGGAGGCGAGGACCTCGCCCCCGCCGGTCTGGATGTCGAGCGCCGCCCCGGCGCGGCCCATCCGGTCGGCCATGGCGCGGGCGTAACCCCAGGAGGGGCGCTGTTCGGTGGCCCGGCCGTCGAGCCAGGAGAAGTCCCAGCCGTCGACGGGGGCGGTGGCCGCCTCGGCGACGAGGGCGTCGAAGCGTGCGCGTTCCGACGCCGTTCGCGCCCCTCTCGCCCCTGTCGCCGCTCCCGTCGCTTCTGCCGCCGGTCCTGGCTCTGGTCGTGGTGCTTCTGCGGGTGTCCCGGGCATACGGGGATCGTGCCAGCCGGGGCACGGCGGGCGCGACCGCTATTCGGCGGGCGGGGTCAGGCGGCCAGGCCGCCGAGGAGGATGCCGAGCAGCGCGCCCGTGATCATGAAGGGGCCGAACGGGATGCCCGTCTTGCGCCCGGCCCGCTTCAGAACCATCAGCCCGAACCCGTACAACGCGCCGAGCAGGAAGCCCGCGAAACCGCCGACGAACAGGACCGTCCAGCCGTACCAGCCGAGGGCCACGCCCAGGGACAGGGCGAGCTTGACGTCCCCGAAGCCCATTCCGTTCGGGTT
>NZ_LIXJ01000002.1:0-207813 GCF_001905795.1 Streptomyces sp. CB01580 | reverse complement strand
AAGAGCAGGAAGTAGAAGCCACCGAGAGCGGCCCCGCCGAGGAGGCCGGACACCCAGTTCCCGGCGTGCGCCGGAAGCAGCGTGGCGACGCCGAGCAGCGCGGTGACCGCTCCGGCGGCGGGCAGGGTCAGCTGGTCGGGGAGCCGGTGGACCCGGCGGTCGATGGCCGCGAGGAGCACGCCGACGGGGGCCAGCAGCAGCCACACGGCGAGCTCGGGGCGGGGGCCGACGGCCGCCGCGAGGACGGCGCAGGCGAGGGCGGTGACCACGGGCACGAGCACACCGGGCGCGTAACGGGCCCCGGGCAGCGCGGCGTCCGCGTCACCCGGCGCGTCGCCCGGGTCCGGGGCCGAGTCCGGATCCGCGTCCTTCGGCCCGGCGGCCGTGTCCTCCGCAGCACCGACCGGCTCGCCCGTACCGCCGCCCCCGGCTCCGGACCCGGCGGCCGTGGCGGTCGTCACCGGCACCGCCTCCGCGCAGGCGGCACACCGCGCGGAGCCGAGCCAGCCGCCGAGGGCCCCGGTCAGGGCGTGGCCCTCGGGGCAGGTGTCGCGCCAGGTCTCCTCCGGTTCGACGGAGAACCGGTAGGCGGCGCGCGGGACCAGCAGCCCCGACGCCGCTCCCCAGAGTGCGGCGAGCGCTGTCAGCATGGCGTACACGTTGCCGACCCTAGGCGGGCGCCGGACACGGGTCATGGGTCCTGGGGCCCACCTCGTACCGTTCCGGACCCAGCGGCCGTCACCGGACGCTACCGTCGTGGCCATGGCTCAATGGCGCAATGGCAACGGCATGTTGACGGTCAGCGACGCACGTGAGGGGCAGGGGCCAAGAGCACCGGAGACACCGGAGGCACCGGCGATACCGCTGCGGATCGCGGCCACGTACCGGACCAGGAGCCGGGGGCTGCTCGGACAGGACGGGATCGACGGCGCCCTGCTGATCACCCCGTGCGGGAGCGTGCACACCTTCGGGATGCGGTTCACCATCGACGTGGCGTACGTGGACCGGAAGTTCAACGTGATCGCCGTCCGCACGATGAAGCCGGGCCGGCTCGGGCTGCCCCGGCTGCGGGCCCGGCACGTGATCGAGTCGGAGGCGGGGGCGATGGAGTCGTGGGGGCTGCGGCCGGGGACGCGGGTGAGCATCGTCCAGGAGGAGACGGACCGGGTGCGCTAGTGCCGTGACCTCGAAGTGCCGTCGACGTCTTCGAGGTGCCGTCGATGTCTTCGAGGTGCCGTCGGCGCCGCACGGCGGGCGGCGGTTCGAAGACGGTGCCCGGCCGCGCGCGGAGGGTGATGGGCACGTGCCGGACGAAAAGCGACGGGCACGCTCCGGGGCGCGGCAGCCGAGCACGGAAGGGGCGGGTACCCGCCCGGCCGCCCTATGACCGGAGCTTGGTACGGGAGCGCGGCAGCGCCGGGGCGATCGACCACAGGACCTCGGCCTCGTCCCCGCCCGGGTTGTCCCAGGCGTGGGCGGCACGCGCCGAGAACGTCGTCGAGTCCCCCGCCTCCAGGAACCTGGGCTCGCCGTCCACGGTCAGCCGCAGCGTGCCCCGTACCAGATAGGCGAAGACCGTCTCGGCCTCCAGGCTGTACGCGCCGCCCGAGCCGCCGCCGGGGCTCAGGATCGTCCGCATGACCTGGACGTGCCGTTCCTCGGCAGGGGTGAGGAGGAACTCCTCGATGCCGTGCCCACCCATCTCCAGCCTGGCGCCCCGGCCGCTCTTGACGACGTCCTGGTCCGGATAGTCGAAGAGCGCGGCGATGCCCGTGCCCAGCGCCTCGCAGATGCGGATCAGGGTGGGCACGGAGACCGAGGTCTTGCCGCGCTCGGCGAGGCTGACGAAGCCCTTGGTGACGCCCGCCGCCTCGGCGATCTGAGCGAGCGTCAGCCCCTGCGCCAGGCGGAGCTCGCGCAGCCGCGGACCGATCGTGGACATGTGGCTGTCAGGGGCTGCGGACATGGCGGACACGCTACCTGGCGGTGGGGTCACGGGGAGTGGCCGGGGACGAACACATATCGGAGCACATGTCGGAAGGGTCTTTACCCGTCGAGTTTAGTGCTGTAAAACTCTGACGAAAGTTTAATGGCGCTAAACAAGGCGCCCCGGTGGCCGTCCCGTCCCCGTGACGCCCGCCCTCCCCCTCCCCCCTTGCTCGCCCCGCACCACCCGAGGAGTAGCCCATGAGCTCCCCGTCCTCCCAGAAGAGCACCGCACGCACCGTGCGCGGCGCCGTCTTCCGCTCACCCGGGCAGGAAGTGACCGTCACCGATGTCACCCTGGCCCCGCCCGGCCCCGGAGAGGTCGAGGTCGCCGTCGCCGCGGCCGGCGTCTGCCACTCCGATCTGCACGTCATCCGCGGCGAGTGGGACCACCCCGTCCCCGTCGTGCTGGGGCACGAGGGCTCGGGCGTGGTCACCTCGGTCGGCGAGGGCGTCACCGGCCTCGAACCGGGCGACCACGTCGTGCTCTCCTGGGTCCCGTCCTGCGGCACCTGCCGATTCTGCGTCTCCGGACGCCCGGCCGCGTGCAGCCTGGTCGCCGAGGTCGTCGCGCCCGGCGGGGTGCTGTACGACGGCACCAGCCGGCTCTCGATCGACGGCGAGCCGGCCCACCACTACCTCGGCGTCTCCTCGTTCGCCGAGCGGGTCGTCGTCCCCGCCTCCGGTGCGATCAAGGTGCGCGAGGACGCGCCGCTCGACGTGATCGCGCTGGTCGGCTGCGCCATCGCCACCGGGGTCGGCGCGGTGCGCAACACCGCGGGCGTCGAGCCGGGGGCCACGGTCGCCGTCATCGGGTGCGGCGGTGTCGGGCTGTCCTGCGTGCAGGGCGCCCGGCTGGCGAAGGCCGGCCGGATCGTCGCCGTCGACGTCGTACCGGAGAAGCTGGAGCTGGCACGTAGGCTCGGTGCGACGGACGCGGTCGACGCGCGGGACGGCGATGTCGTCGAGGCGCTGCGGGCCCTGGTCCCGGAGGGCCTGGACTACGTGTTCGACGCCATCGGCAAGATCGAGACCACCGAGCAGTCCATCGCGGCTCTCGGGCAGGGCGGCGCCGCCGTGATCGTCGGCCTGCCGCCGGCCGGCCACACCGCGCGCTTCGACCCGCTCGCGCTCGCCGAGGCCGACCAGCGCATCCTCGGTTCCAACTACGGCTCGGTCGACGCCGCCCGCGACATCCCGGCCCTGGTGGACCTCGTGGTGTCCGGCGACCTCGACGTGGAGTCGATGATCTCGGCCCGCCGTCCGCTGGACGAGGCGGGCGACGCCCTGGCCGACCTCGCCTCGGGCCACGCCCTGCGCCAGCTGCTGATGATGGAGACGGAGAAGGAGGAGAACCGCAGATGAGCACCGCCGAACAGCAGACCGGGCAGCAGCCCGGTCCCCGGACCGGATCGCAGGCCGCGCACCAGCAGGCCGACGGGCTGGCCCACCGCTCCGTCTCCACGTTCGAGGTCGGCGCGCAGAGCGTCGCGAACGTCGCACCCAGCGCCGTCATCGCGTTCGCGCCCGCCAGCATGGCGGCGTCCGCGGGCAACGGCGCCTGGTTCTCGTTCTTCCTGGCCATGGCCGCCGTCCTGGCCATCGCGTACTGCATCTGCGTCTTCGCCCGCAGGCGCGCCGGGGTGGGTTCGCTGTACGCGTTCTCCCGGCTCTCGCTCGGGGCCCCCGGATCCTTCGTGACCGGATGGGCGCTGCTCATCGGGGCGGTGTGCATCGGCTCGGGCTCCCTCGCGGGCGCCGGATACTACACGGCGCGCGCCCTCGACCAGATCGGCATCGGCCTGTTCACCGGGGTCACCGGGGTCACCGGCCAGATCCTGCTCGACGTGCTGCTGGCCGCCGTCGCCGTGCGGCTGACGATCGCCAGCGTGCGGACGGCGGCGCGGGTCGCCTCCGTGCTGGAGGTCGTGTCGATCGTCCTCATCGTCGTCGTCCTGCTCCCCGCCTTCTTCAAGAGCGGGAACGTCATCGACACCGACCAGCTGAGCCTGAGCGGCTCCACCCTCGACGGGATCGTCTTCGCCGTGGTGCTGGGCGTGCTCGGCTTCGTCGGCTTCGAGGGCGCCGCCTCGCTCGGCGCCGAGGCCACCGACCCGTACAAGGCGATTCCCCGCTCCGTGATGGGCAGCGCGGTGCTGGCCGGTGTGCTCTACATGTTCGCGACGTACGCGCAGGTCGCCGGGTTCGGCGGCGCGGACGCGCTGGGGAAGAGCTCCGACCCGATGGACGAGCTGGCGGAGATGTCCGGTCTCGGCTTCCTGAAGTTCTTCCTGCACGCGGGCTTCGCCGCGTCGTTCGTGGCCGTGGTCATGGCCTGTGTCACCGTCGCCGCCCGGCTGCTGTTCGGCATGGCGAACGAGGGCGTGATGCCGGCCCGGCTCGGTGTCGCCCACCCGCGCCACCGGACCCCGTCCGCGGCGATCTGGGCCGTCACCCCGTTCATCGCCCTCCCGGCGGTGCTCGTGGTCGGCGCCGGGACCGCGCCACTGGACGCGACGACGTACATCGACACCATCGGCGTCTTCGGCTACATGCTGAGCTACACCCTGGTGTGTCTGGCCGCGCCCCTGTTCGTGCGCCGGATCGGGGCCCGTGGTCTGCTTCTCACCTGGGGCCTGGGGCTGATCGGCGCCGCCGCGATGATCTACGTCTTCTACCGCAACCTGTGGCCCGTGCCCCAGTGGCCGCTGAACGTGCTGCCGTACGTGTTCGTCGGCGCGCTGGTCCTCGGAGTCGTCGGCTTCGCGGTGCTGCGGGTGCGGAAGCCGGAAGTGGCGGAGCGGGCGGGAACGTTCGCGGACGACCTGGACTGACCTCCGCCACCCGTCCCGTACCTGCCGCCTCCGGCCCTCGCCGCGTCGCTGCCCCGTTCTCCCGCGCGTCCCTCGCGGGCGGTGCGGGGCATCGGCCGTTGGGCCCGACTTTGGGGCCAAGGGCCCAGGTCACCCGGCTCGTACGTCCGTACGCTCACGTCCACACCCGCATGCACAACGGCGGGTACGGGCAGGGCACGTGGGCGTCGGAGAGGAAGAACCGTGACGGGTGGCGGGGGCTGGGGAAGCGGAAACGCGGGCCACATACCACCGGGGGGCGGAGGTGGTGCCTCCGGTGCGGGCAGCGGCGTCTTCTTCGCCCTGACCCGCAGTTGGGCCGCGGGCGCCCTCGTCTACATCGCCGCCGGATACCTGGTGTCGCGCGGGCTCGTCGAGCTGCTCGCCACCGAGGAGCGGCTCGCCTCGTTCGGCTGGCGCCTCGGCCTGCTGCACGTACCGAACGTCATCACCACGGTGCTCACGGTCCTCGCCGCGATCCGTGTGCTCCCGTACGAGCGGCGCGAGTCCCGGGTGCTGACGCTGCTCGCCGCGCTGGGTGTCCCGGTGGCCGCGGTCGTCTACGGACTCGCCGTCTCCTGGCATCTCGTGGGCTTCGAGGGCACGTTGATGCCGGTCGTCACACTGGCGACCGGCTCCGCCGCGGGACTGGCCGTGCACCGGCTGCTGGAGGACCGCGAGGACCAGGAGTCGCCCACGTCCTACCCGTACTCCTGGCGGGACAGCGGGGCCACCGCGATGGAGTACCTCGGGGTGATCGTCCTCGTCGTCACGATGATCGGCGCGATGGCCGTGGCGGGCATCGGCGGGCAGATCGGCGAGCGCATCCTCTGCGTGATCAGCTCGATGGGCGGCGGCGGTGGCAGCTGCTCCTCGGGCGGCGGCGGCGACACCACCGCGAAGCCGAAGACGGACGCCGACTACGAGCCCAGGATGTGCCAGGTCTCCAGCATCTCCGACACCGTCGGCGGCAAGGTCAAGATCGGCTGGTTCGAGTGGGGCAACGAGTACGGCTTCCAGCAGAAGGTCAGCCAGGCCAACACGGACGTGAACGGCGACGGCAAGGTCGACGACAACGACAAGCTGGTCTACATGACGTTCACGGACGCCGCGTCCGCCGGAGCCACCGCCAGCACCCCTGGCGTCAAGCTCGGCAAGCTCGGCAAGGCGGACGTGGACGTCGGCGGCGGCGTCAAGATCACCAACGGTGACACCTGGGTCTTCAAGAGCGAGGAAGAGGCCCAGAAGATGCGCGACGACATCGAAGAGATGAAGATGTGGGAGACCTCCACCAAGTACAGCGGTGGCTACGGCGGTGGCTGGTACTCCGGCATGAAGTGGGCCGACAAGAAGAAGGACGTCGAGAAGAAGATCGGCGACAAGAAGATCTCGTACTCGACGATCGGTCTCAACGCGTACGCCGACGGCGGTCTCTCCATCAGCTCGGGCGACGAGTCCAGGCTGGGCGCCAAGCTCGGCGGCAAGGCCAAGTTCTCCCCCGAGGTGACCATCACCAAGGACGACGTCAACGGCAACGAGTCGTACACGTACACCGCCAAGCTCGAACTGGAGGGCAAGGTCAGCGGCACGGCCGGCCCGTACGGCGGCGCCGCCTCCGCGAAGGACAACCGGACCGGGGCGGTCACCGTCACCCGCGACCAGAAGACCGGCAAGATCGTCCGCATCGACATGACCCAGACCCATGAGGGCGGTTCGACCGCCAACAAGGGCGACATCAGCGGCGACAACGGCAAGAAGGACGGCGACAAGCGCGGCGGCAAGATCAGCGGCGGCGACTCCTCCGGCGACACCGGCATCGAGGTGACGACGAACTCGATCATCTTCGGCAAGGACACCGACCAGGCCACCGAGGACAGGCGGGCCGTCGCGGAGCAGTGGCTGAACGGCTCCGGCAACAACACCGCCCCGTTCGAGTACATGTTCGGCGACCACTCCATGCAGCAGAAGCCGACCGGAACCGACCCGTTCGAGCAGCTGATGTTCCAGGACGGCCTGTCGAGCACCATGAAGTACCACGGTCAGACGGACGCCCAGGAGTTCGGCTTCGAGGTCTCGCTCGGCATGAGCCTCGGGTTCTCGATCTCGGACGAGCACAAGAAGGAGACCCTGACGGACGCGGAGTTCCTCGGGGCCCCGAACGGCGACAAGCGCTCCTACCTCCCGTACAGCTACTGCGCGAAGTAGCGCGGAGTCGCTGGACGAGGGAGCACGACCGTGCCGGCGCGGGTCGCCGGGACGGGTAGCCAAAGGGGCGGCCGTACCTGTAGCTGTAGTGCCGGGAAGGGCGCGGGTGCCATAAAAGGCACCGGCACCGGAAAGGGCACCGGCCACGGGTACGGCCGCCCGTTCGACGGACTGCGCACGGAAATCACGCACGACGAAGAGGCGATGGACGATGACGACGACGATGAAGATGTCCCGGGCAATCGGCGCGATCACCGCCGCCGCCATCGGTCTCACCCTGCTCACGGGCTGCGGCGACGAGGCCGCTTCCGTCCCGGAGGGCTGGGGCACGCTCGACACGAAGAGCCTGTCCGTCGGCTACCCCGAGAAGAAGGGGTACAAGGAGCAGCCCGCCGCCGAACGCGCGAAGGCGAACGCCGCCGTGGCGCTCAAGGAGGAGGGCGGGCTGCGCACCGGCATGGTCTCCGTGCAGCTCGACTTCGCCACGGGCGTGGACGACGCCGCTGAGGCCGCGGCCGCCGCGGGTGCGGGCATCGGCCTCGGGACGACCCGCAAGGAGACCTCGGACGTGCGGCTCACGGGGCCGGAGAGCGCCCGGGACGCCCGAAGGATCGACTACGAGTTCACGTCGAGCGGCAAGGACCGAACCCCGGCGCAGGGCACGCCGATGACGGGCGTCGTGGTCGCGGGCGTCGATTCGAAGCACGTGCCGTTCGCCGTGCGGATCAACGCGGTCAAGGGCTCGCTGAGCCGGCAGGACCTCGACGCGTTCGTCGAGTCGATCACGGTCAAGTAGCGTCGGGCGGACACGCGGCGGCGCGTCCGTGGAGCAGTCCGGCCGCGTATCGGCGCACTCGGCAGCAGCGCACTCACGGAGTCGAGTCGACGGATCAGGAGCACCCCGGTCGAGTCGACGGACAGGGGCACTCGTTCATGCAGATCCTGCCCGGGGGCACGGCCACCTTCCTGCTTCTGTTCGGCCTGCTCCTCGGCGCGTTCGCCGTCCGGTCCGCGCTGCGGCTGCGCCGGGTGCTGCGGCTGATCCGGCACGGTGAGCACGTCGAGGGGCGGTGCGCGGACCGCCGTACGGTCGACCGGGGCCCGGGCTCGGGCCGCGGCTACGCCGTCGAGTACGTCTTCGCGTTCCGGACCCGCGACGGCCGCGAGATCGAATTCGCCGACCACGCCCCGGGACCGTTCGGCTTCGAGGTCGGGGCGCCCGTCCGGGTCAGCTACGACCCGGCCGACCCGGCGAAGCACGCCACGGTGGCCGGGCCGGGGGCATGGGGCCCGGTGGTGATGCCCGCGCTGTTCGCGCTCATGCTGGGTGCGTTCGCGGTGGGGCTGCTGGCGGGCTTCGCGGCTGTGCGGGGCTGGCTCTGAGGACGTAACGGTCTGCGGGGACGCGGGGCGGTGGCGGTCCGCGGTCGCGGATTCGACGGGCCCCTCTACGGCCACGGGTTCATCGTCATGCGCGGACGACGAACCGGCGACCGACGGTCAGACGGCAGGCGGCAGGCGGCAGGCGGCAGGCGGCAGGCGGCAGGCGGCAGGCGGCAGGCGAGTCGACCAGGCCGGCGTCCGCCGGACACCCTTCGACCGCGTGGACCGCCCCGCCACCTATCGGCTGGGGACCTCGCTCCCGAACAGCATCCACGGCGACTGGTCGAAAGACGCCACCCCGGACAACTGCGGCTGCATCGCGGCGATCTCGTGCCGCACGGCGAGCGTGTCGGGCCAACTGTCGAAGAACGTCGTCCCGTTGACGACGACCCCGTTCCAGTCGGTCGCGGCGGAGGCGCCCTCCCGGTCGACGACGAACCCGATGCAGAGCACCGATGCCCGCCCTATCGCCTCCCGGATGGCCCGCGCGGCGAGTTCCTGCTCGTCCCGCGTCAGCTGTCCGAGGCCGAATTCGAGCGCGACGACGCCGTTGCCCGTCTTCCTGACCCGTGCCGGAACGTCGGTCCCGCCGTCCGTCCAGAGCAGGAAGTCGACGCTGTCGATCCGTTGCAGACCGGCCAGCAGCACGAGTTGTTCCCGCGTCACCCACGACAGGGTGCCCCACGGGTCGGGCCCCGGCCCGATCAGCGTGACCCGCCTGGTGACGGGGTGGTTGAGCCGGAGTCCCGCCGCGTCGAGGTCACCGAGAAGCGACTCGGCGTCGGGGCGGCTCCAGCCGAGGTGGTACGAGTAGAAGAAACCATCACTCATCGACACATCACCCCATGAAACGGAATCAGGTGGAGCGTGCAGATCAAGGTGCGCGTGGACACGCCGGACGGGCGCTCGTGGCGGCGCCGTCCAGAGGCTCACGGTTGGTCGGTACGAGCGTAATGAGCCACGCCCGCCCGGGCGTGGGCCCACGGGCCCAGCCACGGGCCCCATTGGGACAATGCGGTGGACAGGGGTTCCCGGATGCCAGATCGTGTACGCCGATGACACGCACCGATTCGCCTCCCGCTTGGGACGAGCGCACCCAGCTGGCCACCTTCCTCGACTACGCACGCGACACGGCACGCGCCAAATGCGAGGGGATCTCGCCGGAGGACGCCCGCCGGGCCCCGCTCCCCGGCTCTCCCCTGATGACCATCGCCGGGCTGATCAACCACCTCAGCTGGGTCGAGTACTACTGGTTCGAGGTGGCGTTCCTCGGCGGTGAGGACGAGGGGCCCTGGACCGAGGAGGACCCCGACCGCGAGATGCGCATCGCGGTGGAGATGCCGCTCGCGGACGTGCTGTCGGCGTACGAGGCACGGACCGCCCGCTACCGCGAACTGGTCGCGTCCCACGACCTGGACACGCCCGCCAAGCGTCCGCGCGCGGACGGCAGACATCCCGACCTGCGCTGGATCGTTCTGCATCTGATCGAGGAGACCGCCCGGCACAACGGCCATCTCGACCTGATCCGGGAGATCGTCGACGGCACCACCGGGGTCTGAGCAACGGGCCGGGGCCCTGCTTGGGACGCATGGACCCGGCCCTGGACACATGGGCCCCGGTCCGGATCGCCCCTGTCAGATCAGCGCCGCCCGGGGCGCGATGTGCTCGGCGATCTGGTGGGTGAAGCTGACCGGATGGCGGTCCGGGAGGACCTGGATCTCCCCGACCCCCAGACGCGCGTACGCCTCCGCGTCGGCGAGGAATCTGTCCGGCCTCTCCAGTACCGGCCCGTTGTACATCACGGTCTTCTCGACCGCGTCGTAGTCACGGCCCTCGGCCGCGCAATGCGCGCGCAGCACCCCGAGCTTGTGGGCGACCTCCTCCGGGCCGGTGGCGAACAGGTTGCAGGCGTCCGCGTACCGGGCGACCAGACGCAGCGTCTTCCGCTCGCCTCCGCCGCCGATCATGATCGGCGGGCGTTCGCCGATCGGTTCGGGCACGCACAGGGTCTCGGCGAGCTGGTAGTGACGGCCCCGGAACGGGCCGTTGTCGTCGCTCCACATCTGCAGGCAGATGAGGATCGTCTCCTCCAGCCGTTCGAACCGTTCGGCGACCGGGACGACCGGCACGCCGAGCCCGTACTGCTCCCGCTCGTACCAGGAGGCCCCGATGCCGAGCCTGGCCCGACCGCCGGACAGCACGTCGAGCGTGGTGACGATCTTCGCCAGCAGGCCGGGGTGCCGGTACATCACGCCCGTGACCATCAGGCCGAGCGTCATCCGTTCGCTCAGCGCCGCCGCGTAGCCGAGGGTGGTGTACCCCTCCAGCATCGGATCGTCGGCGACGGTCTGCCCGGTCTCCATCTGGAAGTAGTGGTCCATCACGGTGAACGAGGCGATGTCCGCCTGTTCGGCGACGCGTACGGACTCCGCGAGGGTCGGCGCGATGAGGGCGGGGTCGGCCGGGGTCGAGTAGTTCCAGTAGTGCAAGCCGAGCTTCATGTGCGGCCTCCGCGGGTCGGGGAGGGCGGCCGGGGACGGAGGCCGGCCCGCAGGCCACCCGCACGTCGGCCGACTGCTCCGGGTGCCCGATGGTTCACGCTATGCGAGGCCGCGCGCCCACCGCCGCCCGGCCGAAGCAAACGGGTCAGGGGCGGTGGCCGGGGAGGCAGGCGCCTGCCCGGCCGGAGAACCCGTGCCCGAAGAACCCGTGCACGGAGAGCCCGTGCACGGAGAGCTCGTGCCCACGGCGCGTACGGGTCAGTCCCCGGCCCGGTGCCACGGCCGGTCGGGCCGGGTGGGGCGGGCGTCCGCGGACAGCCGCAAGGCGTACACCGGCTGCTCGCCGGGAACGGGGCCGAGGTAATCGTGACCGGTCATGTGGCACCAGGCGGGCAGGTCGAGCGGGGCGGCCGGGTCGGTAGCGATCACATGCACGACGGTGCCCGCCTCCGCGCCGTCGATCACCTTCCTCAGGCGGAGCAGGAGCGTGACGCAGAGCAGGCCGGTGCCGTCGACGGTGAGGCCCGCGGGCGGGGTGGGAGTGGTGGTCATCCGGGCCTCACGGGCCAGGGACTGAGTGACGCGCCACAGGCGACGCGGGAGCTCGCCCTCTTCGAAGGCGTGGACCTCGTTCAGGGTCCAGCCCTCGGCGAGGGCGTCGACCAGGCCCCGGGAGAAGAAGTGCACCGCGAAACCGTCGTGCTCGTAGATGTCGTCGCCGAGGGCCTCGCCGGAGGCGTAGTGGGCGTCACCGGTGTGCCTCACCGTGTAGACGAAGACGCCCCCAGGCCTCAGCACGCGCCGGACCTCCCCGGCCACGGCGTGGATCTCCTCGGTGGACAGGGCCATGCACAGCAGCATGTGCGCGAACACGGCGTCCACCGACGCGTCCGCCAGCGGCAGGGGATCGCGCACGTCGTGCACCGCGGTGGTCACCCGCCCGCCCACTCCCTGGTGGTCGGCGTCGGCACGCAGTTGCTCCAGCCCGATGGCCGAGAAGTCCAGGGCCCGTACGGTGAAGCCCTCCCGCGCGAAGTACAACGCGTCGCGGCCGTGTCCCGCGCCCAGCTCCAGCACGTCCACGGCCCCCGCCTCCCGGAAGACCCCGGCGGCGTGCCGCGCGGGCAGCGAGGGCTCCTGCCCGTACATGCCCGGGTGCGAGCCGTAGGTCCGCTGCCAGTGCTCGCGCTGGGCCTCGCCCAGCTCCCGCCCGTCGCCGCTCACGCTCCGCGCCCTCCTCCCGCTCCCCGGCCGGTGCCGTGGCTTCACCGACCACCCTAAAGCGCCCCTATCCATGCCGTACCGGCCCCCACCGGCCCTCGCCCCGGCCCGCTCCGCCGACCCGGCAACTCGCCCGCGGCGAACCGAACCGCGCCGGAGGCGGCCCGGGACGGCCGGCCCGGCCTCCTGGCACGACACGACATGACACGGCAGGGCCCGGCCCCATGGGGTGCGTCCCCACGAGACCGGGCCCTGCCGTCGGCGCGGATGTCTCAGGAAGAGCCGCCGCGCGGGAAGGAGACCTCCACGCGACGGTTCTTCTTGCGGCCTTCCTCCGTGCTGTTGCTCGCGACCGGATACTGCTCGCCGTACCCCCGGATGTCGAAGGCGACGGTCGAGCCCAGATCCTTGACCAGCACCGACTGCACCGCGTTGGCGCGCTGCTTGGACAGCACGTCACCGTGGGCCGCCGAACCGAGGTTGTCGGTGAAGCCGAACACCCGCACCTTCGTGGCGTTCTGCTTCTTGATCTCGGCCGCGATGGCCGCGATGCGGGAGTGCGCCGCGGGGCTCAGCTTCGCGCTGTCCTTGCCGAAGAGGACCTCGGCCTGGAGCGCGAACTTGACGTTCGCGTTGCTGTCCTCGCGACGCTCCTCACCGCCCTCGTCCTCGATCACCTGGACGATGTCGAGGACCTTCGCGGGTGCGAGCGTGCCGCCCTCGGGCATCTTCAGGTCGGGATCGTTGGGGTCGATGTGGACGGGAGGCACGGAATTGGCCTCCATGCCGGGCGGCACGCTCGGGTCGTCGGCGACCGCGTTCGACGCCCCCAGGACCATGGAACTCGCCGCGAGCAGAGCGACCGCGACGACATGGCCCGCGAGCCGCGTCGGCCTGCGGCGGGTCGAGGTGTGGGTCATGTCGGCCATCACCCAGAGATCTTCAGCGAGGTGGTGGCGAAGGTCGGCAGCATGAAGTCGACCTCGGTGGTGGTGGCAGGGGGTGCCGGGAACTGCATGAACACCGAGGCCGACTTGCCGGCTTGGAGCGGCACGAGGTTCGTCGTGCACAAGCAGCGGTTCTCGGTGTCGCGAAGAACGTAGTAGCGCTTCTTCCCGACCTTGTCGATCAGCGCGGCGCCTGCGACGGAGTTCGGATTCTTCTGCACGATCAGACTCTCGGAACCGGCCCACCCCGCTACGGGCCGGGCTTCGCCGCTCTCGTTCTTGATCTCGCCCTGCACCGTGACGAAGCCGCCGGAGTCGCGCTTGACCTGATGAACGATGAGCGTGACCCCGTTCTGCCCCCTGACCTCAGCGAGCTTCACATTCGGGTCCACGTTCTCCCCGGCAGCGGTGTCCTCCTGCTTGGCACCCTTCTCCTCGTCGGAGGAGTCGGAGGACGTGGACGGCACGGCGGAGGACGGTGAACCGTTGCTCTCCGACTTTCCGCCGTCATCTGTACCGCAACCGGCCACTGCGAGAGCCAGGGCCGCCGTCAGCGAGACGGCCGCCACGACTCTTCGGGATCTGGTGGAGCACCGAATGCTCATGGATTCTGATTCCTTTACTCGTCGTTCGCTGTCAGTCGTCGACCAGACGCACGTCAAAGAGGATCTTGCTCACCCGGTCCCACGGGGGCGGACTGCTCGGCCGGATCTCCAGGAAGTCCCCTCCCTTGCAGGAGAAGAAATAGATGTCCTGGACGCCGTCGTCGTTGAAGTCCACGGACTCCCAATCGGGGCAGCGCCACTCGATCACGGCCGTTGCCGTACGCTCCGCCCGATTCTTCTCGGAACCGGGAAGCACTGGCGAGTCGACCGAACCTCGGCCTGTGACCTCGACCTCGATCCGATCTCGATAGCCGCCAGGCATCGCCTGACATCTGTCAAGTTTCGCATCGTTCTCAGATGCGAACCCACTCGCGGCAGGACAGCCGAGTACCGGGTGACCCTGGAGAAACGCGTCCAGCATCTTTCCGGGAAGCGAAGCAAGAAAAGGGCCCTCAAACTGCTTACGGGACTCGGATGCGGCGGCCAGCGCTGCTGAGTCCGCCGCGCCCTGAGCCCCGTTGCGCAATGCCGCAGCCTTACCGACAGCGAAGAACGCAAACGCGAGCAAGAGCAGGAATGCCACCATCATCATGTAGATGGGGAAAACCTGCCCTGCATCGCGGCCTTGGCGACCAATCATCAGCTGGCGGTGATGGAATCCACCAGGCCCTTGATGCGCTCCGAGATCGCGCTGCCGATGCCCGTGGCGACGATCGCACCGATGATCGCCACGACCACCAGGATGATGCCCAGGTACTCGAACGCCGTCTGGCCGCGGTCCTTGGCCTCGTAGCGCTTCTGGATGGCGCTGACCGCCGTGTTGGCCCAACCGTTGACGCGAACGGCGGTCTTCAGGGTGATGTTCGACATGGGGTTCCCCTCCGGGTTCGGCCGACCGGTGGCCGGCCGACTCGCACGTTTCGTGGGCGTCGCCCGCGGATCCGGCTTCCTCCTGGCCGGAGCCGCCGGCGACGTGAGAAACATACGGCGAAGCACCTTGTCCGCCGGAGGGTCCCAGGGCCCATTCCCGGGCCCAAAGCGTCAGTTGGGTCTCGGCCGGCGCGTGCTGGGCCCCACGCCCCGCACGTACAGCGGCGATCCGGTTACCGTTCACGCTCGCACGATCAGCCACGGCGACCACCGGACCCACGCGCCCCGGGCACCGTCGCGGGAGCCGTGCCGAGCCAGCGGGCGATGGCCTCGCTGCGGCTTGCACTGTGCAACTTCGTGAAGATCCGGTTGATGTGGTTCTTGACCGTCTTCTCGCTGATGAAGCAGGTGGCGGCGATCTGCTGATTGCTCATGCCGGACGCGATCAGCTCCATGACCTCCACCTCCCGTGAACTCAGCCCGTACTGCTGTCTGTTGAGGGGTGTGCCCACTCCCCCGGCCATGGAAGACTGTGCCACAACCGGTTGCAGATGCGAAAGACCCTGCGGCGGTCGAGCTTGTCGCGTCGCAGGTGGGGCGGCTTCGGGCTCGGGGGTGTATGCAGGCGCATCGTGGTGCTTGGCGAGGCCCGGACCGTGGCCGTCGGCGCCCGTGCCCTGGTACGGAACGGCCGTGGTCAGGGCCGTGCCGAGCCCCTCCGGAAGGGGTCGCCCCCGCGGGACCGGGCCCTGACGCATGTGGGCGAGGAGGGCGTTGGCTGCGGTGGCGGTGAAATGGGCGCGACCGTTCTTCGTGTCGCGTACCGCCTGTACCAGTTGGTCGGCCGTGAATTCGCCGTGGACCAGATAGCCGCTCGCGCCCAGGCGCAGCGCCTCGTGGACTATCTCGTTCTCGCGGCTGTAGGTCAGCATCATGACCGGTGCCACCTGCACGAGGTGCGGCAGCGCGGATATGCCGTCGACGCCGGGCATCCGGACGTCGAGCAGGACGACGTCCGGTCGGTGCCGGACGGCCATGTCGTAGGCCTGCCGTCCGTCCACGGCCTCGGCGACGACGTCGATGTCGTCCCGGCCGGACAGCAGGACACCCAGGCCGGCCCGGACCACGGGGTTGTCGTCCGCGACGACGACCCGCAGGGCTCCGACGGCCGGTGGGGCCGGCGGCGCGGGGAAGGGGGGCAGGGACTCGGATGCCGCGGACTGCTGGGTGACGGGTACGGGGACCGGGAACGCTTGGGCACCGGTCTTTGAGGTGAGCGGGGTGACGTGCGAGGACATGTGCTGGGAGGCGTTGTTCCGCGCCGCCCAGTTCTGGTCCGACGCGCGGGAGACGTCGTCCGGCATCTGCGACCTCCTCTCAGGGTTCTATGGGGGGTGAGGGTGGATTTCGATCGGTTGGGTCCGGCCGCTGTTCGGCTTCGGTGGCCTGTCGATGGCCGGTCATCCGGGTTGCTTCGTTTCTGCCGTGGTGCTGAGAGCGGCGACCGGAAGTTCCAGGCGGACCTCGGTGCCCTTGGCCGCCTGACCCTTTCCGATGCGTATGCGGGCACCGATGGTCGCGGCCCGTTCGACCATGCCGACGAGGCCGAAGTGTCCGGCGTGCCGCAGGTCGTCGAGGGTGACGCCTGCGGGCAGACCGCAGCCGTCGTCGTACACGCTGACGCGCAGGACGTCGCCCTTCACGCCTGCGAGCACGATGAGGTAGGTGGGGCAGGCGTGGCGGTGGGCGTTCTCCATCGCCTCGGAGGCGATGGTGAGCAGCTGGCGCGCGACCGCCTGGGGGACCTTCGGCACGGGGATGTCGTCGTACAGGCGGAAGGTGGCCGTGAGGTCGTGACGGCGACCGAAGTCCTCGGTCCGGGCCTGGAGTTCGCGTACGACGTCCACCCCTCCGTCGAGTCCGGACTCGCGGCGCAGGTCGGAGAGGAGCTCCCGGGATTCGGCGGCGGCGCGCCGGGCGGCGCGGGCGACCAGTTCGGCCTGGTGCTTGATGGTGGACGGGTCCATGCGGTCGGCCGATCCGGCCAGACCGTCGGCGGCCAGAGCCAGGCCGTGCAGGGTCTTGGCGACCGAGTCGTGCATCTCGCGGGCGAGGCGGGTGCGTTCGCTCTCGACGGCCTCGCTGACCGCAAGGCGGGCGCGGGTCTCGGTCAGGGCCTGGCTGGCCGTTCCGAAACGGAGGAGCAGATTGCGCAGGGCGACACCGAGAGCCCCCGCGATGACGCAGAAGCCTGGCAGGAGGACCGCCGTGGCGTCGGCCGAGTACAGCTTCGAGCCGGTGGCGTACACGCCCAGAACGATGACGGCCTGGAGAACGGCGAAGACCGCCGCACCCCGCCAGCCGGAGACGAGACCGGCCAGCAGCGGGGTGCACACGGTGACGTAGGCGAGTGTGGATTCGGGCGTGGCCGTGACCAGCAACAAGGCCCCGAAGAAGGCGTCGATGCCGAGCAGCCAGGGGTGGCGCAGCAGCACGGGGCCGAAGCGCTCCCAGTCGCGGAACAGGACGTAGCTGCCCATGAACGTGACGAGGATGGCCGAGCCGATCAGCCACATGGGCGCGCCCTGGGCGGTATGGGCGATCGCGAACGGCGTGGCCATGGCGATCATCGCGAGCCGGAAGCCGAAGACCTGCCGGCACATCGCCTGGAGCGCGTTGAGCTGGATCGCGAACGCCGGGCGCGAGCCGGGGTCGGCTATCGCCCGGCGCACCTCGGCGTCCAGTCCGGTCTGGGTTCCCCCGAGTGGAAAAGACATGAGCCTGTCACCTCCCCTGTCCCGCCCTGCCCGCCGGACCCGCCGGCCTCGCCGTCCACGTCATCCGCCCGTGAGGAAGCCGAAGTCGACGTTGGCCCCGTAGACGAAGCCCACCGTCAGCAGCACCAGCGTTCCGGGGAGCAGGAAGGTCGTGACCGCGAAGGTCGCTTTGGGGACGGCCCTGGCGGCCTTGCGGCGCGCGTTCTGGGCGTCGGTGCGCCGCATGTCGTTGGCGATCTGGATCAACGTCTCGACGATCGGGGCACCGAGCTCCTCGCCCTGCTGGAGCGTGGTCACGAACATGGCGACCTGCTCCGAGTCGTTGCGCTTGCGGAGCTGGTCGAATGCCTCGCGGCGGCTGACGCCCATGTCCATCTGACGCAGGGTGATGCTGAGCTCGTCGGCCCAGGGGCCCTCGTACTTCTCGGCGACGCGGGCCAGGGCCTGGCGGAAGCCGAGACCGGCCGACACGACGACGGCCAGCACGTCGAGGAAGTCGGGGAGGGTGCGGTCGATGTGGTCACGGCGTACGCGCACCGCGGACCAGATGCCGACCTCGACCCAGAACATGCCGAATGCGATCAGCACCAGGGCCAGGAAGAGCTGACCGCGCATGAGCATCGTGAGGGCGCCGAACGCGCCGAGGCCGCCGTAGACGGCGCGGCGGGCGGCGTAGCGGTCGATGGTCAGACCGCCCGGATTGCCCGCGAGGTCGATCTGGCGGCGCTTCTTGTTGACGGCCTTGGGGCCCATCATGCGCAGCACCGCGGGCGCCCAGCGCATGCCGAGCCGGTCGATGCCGGAGCCGACGGCGCTGGTACGGGTGGCGCCGACCTCCAGGGCGATCGCGAGGTCGCCCGGGAGCTTCGCATCGCGCCGGTACATACGGATGCCGGCGGTGATTCCGTACACCGCGAGGCCCATCAGGCCGGCGAGCAGCAGGTCCATGTTTCCCCCGCCCATCAGACGTCGATCCGGGACATACGGCGGATCACGATGAATCCGATCGTGTAGAGGGCGATGGAGATGACCACCGCGACCTGGCCGATGAAGGCGCCGGTCATGCGGTCGAGCGCGCCGGGCATCACCGCGTTCATCAGGAGCATGGCGCCGAGGCCGAATATCGGGACGGCGTAGGCGGTGACGGTCACCTGCGACAGCTGGGTCTTGACCTCGCGCCGGGTCTCCTTGCGCTCCTCCAGCGTCTCCGTGAGGTTGCGCAGGGAGCTGACGACCGTACCGCCGGCCCGGTTGGACAGGACGAGGGTGGTGACGAGGACGACGAGTTCGCGGGAGGGCAGCCGGTCGGTCATCTCGCTGAGCGCGTCCTCGAGGGGTTCGCCGACGGCGAGACGGCGGGCGACCCTGGCCAGTTCCTCGCCCGCCGGGTTCTCCATCTCGTCGGCGGCCATGCCGATGGACGTGCGCAGGGCGAGGCCGGCCTGGGTGGCGTTGGCCAGGATGCGGGCGAGTTCGGGCAGTTGGTTGATGAAGCGTTCGGTGCGCTTGGTCCGCTGCCAGTTCAGGAAGGCATTGGTGCCCCAGAGGCCGATGAGGGCGGCGACCGGGCCGAAGAAGCTGGCGAGCATGGACGAGGCGATCATCCACAGCGCGGCCATGGCGAGGATCGCGTAGACGAAGAACTCGCCGGGGGTGATCTCCAGGCCGGTGGTGGCCAGCTTCAGTTCGAGCTTCTCGCCGAGGGCGGTCTTGCGCAGCCTCCTGTCGATGGCCCGGAAGCGGCGGTGGCGCCCGCCCTCCGTGACCGAGCCGGTGCGCGAGAGCCGGTCCACCAGGGCGTCGCTGTCGGCCTTGCCGCCGGAGTAGGCGTGCAGACCGGCGACGCCCGTGACACCGGCCAGCAGGGTGACGCCGATCGTGAGAAGAGGGAGATTGGTCATGGCTCGGTACCTAGTTGGCCTCTCGGGTGGCGAGCTGTTCGGCGGAATCGGCGACCCCGAAGGCCTGCGGGATGGGCTGGCTGGCCATGTAGAGGCGCTGGGCGATCCTGCGCGGGATCGGGAGGTACTGGAACTCGCCGTTGATCCGCCCCTCGGAGTCCATCGGCCGGGCGTTGAAGCGGACCACGGAGACGATGCGGTACGGGTCGCGGCCGTGCGAGTCCAGGACGGCGATCTCGGTGATCTTTCGGGAACCGTCGGCGTGCCGGGTGAGCTGGACGATGACGTCGACGGCGCTGTTGATCTGGTCGTGCAGCGCCTCGAACGGGACGTCGATCTCGGACATCGACGCCAGGGTCTGCAGACGCATCAGCGCGTCCTCGGCGTTGTTGGCGTGGACGGTGGCGAGCGAACCGTCGTGACCGGTGGACATGGCCTGGAGCATGTCGAGCGACTCGCCGCCTCGGACCTCACCGACGACGATGCGGTCGGGGCGCATACGCAGGGAGTTGCGGACCAGGTCGCGGATGGTGATCTGGCCCTTGCCCTCGACGTTGGCCGGGCGGGACTCCAGTCGGATCACATGGCTCTGCTGGAGCTGGAGTTCGGCGGAGTCCTCGATGGTGACGATGCGCTCGCTGTTCGGGATGAGTCCGGAGAGCGCGTTGAGCAGGGTCGTCTTGCCGGTACCGGTGGCGCCGGAGACGATGACGTTGAGCTTGGCCTGGACGAAGCCGGACAGCAGGATCAGCATCTGCTCGTCGAGCGAGCCGATGCTGATCATCTCCTGGAGCGTGAAGGCCCTGGGGAACCGTCGGATGGTGAGCGTCGCGCCGGTCAGCGACAGCGGCGGGATGATCACGTTGACACGCTCGCCACTGGGTAGACGCGCGTCAACCATCGGATTCGACTCGTCGACACGGCGGTTGACGGTCGACACGATGCGCTCGATGGTCTGCATCAGCTGCTCGTGCGAGCTGAAGCGCATCGGGAGCTGTTCGACCCTGCCGCTGCGTTCGACGAAGATCTGGTCCGGCCCGTTCACCATGATCTCGGTGATGGACGCGTCCTCCAGGAGCGGTTCCAGGATGCCGAGGCCGAGTGCCTCGTCGACGACCCGGCGGATCAGCTGGGTGCGCTCGACGGTCGAGAGGACCGGACCTTCGCGGCTGATGATGTGGCTGAGGACGCGCTCCAGCCTCGCCCGCCGGTCTGCGGCGGCGAGCGAGGACATCTCGGCCAGGTCGATCTCTTCGAGCAGCTTGGCACGGTAGGCCGCCACCATGTGGCTGTCCTCCCGCCCCCCGCCGTTCTTCTCGGGGGCGTTCATGCGTGCCCGCAGACTCATTGCTCACTCCTCGTTCCGACTTGCTTGTTGAACCGCCTACGGGACGGCCGTGCCGTACGGCCCGGGGTCAGGTGCGGGGCATCGTGGAGCTGCGTTCGGCCGTGCCCCAGATGTTGACGCCGGGGATGATGTCGGGCACTTCGACCCTGACCGTGCAGGTGACCTCGTCGAAGGAGGAGCCGCCTGGGCGGAATTTGGCCCGCTTGGCGGTCCAGCCGCTCATCGCGTCCCTGGCCGCTCCCTTGTCGCAACCGCCCATGGACATGCTGGCCGCGCGGGCCCCCGCACGGGCCCCGGTGCCCGCCTGGTTGGCGGCGTACGCGGCGATGCCGGTCTGGATCGCGAGGAGGCCGACCAGGAGCAGCAGGGGCAGGAAGCCCAGGTACTCGATGGCGACCTGTCCGCGGTCGCGACGGGTGGCCTCAGTGGTGTCCGGGGCCGTGCCGCCGGATGTGCGCACGCTCATCGCTCAGCCCTCCATCGGGTACGCGCCGTGGCCTGTGACGGTGAACGGCCAGTTGAGCACTCCCGGCGCCAGCACCGGCACCTTGAGCCTGACCTGGGCCGTGTACATGCCCGACGAGGTCCGCCTGCACGTCGTCCTCATCGTCTCCTCCCAGGCGTCCGGGAGGTCCTTCCTGGCCGCCTCCTGGCATTCCAGCGTCCGGGTCCCCTCCGTGATGGCACCCTGGTGCGCCGCCTGGTCGGCGGCGTTGCCCGCGAGGGAGAAGGTGTAGCCGATCAGGGCGCACTGCCAGAGCGCGATGCCGAGCAGGATGATCAGCGGGGTCATGCCCAGGCCCTCGATCGCGGTCTGGCCCCGGTCGCGCTCGCGCCCGGACATCCGCTCACGCAGCAGCGACCGCCCGTGCGCCCGCTCGCGTCCGTTCAGCCCGTCACGCGACCGGCCGCGCACCCGGGAGACCCCGTGGGCGCCCGGCCGGGAAGGATCGGCGCGATGCCTTCCCGGTATCCCCGTGTCTGTCGTCTCGGTGAGTGCCATTGGTCAACTTGCCCCCTTGGTCGTCGCCCGGTTCCGGGAGTCGCCGTCGCGTCGGCCACCGCGTGGGCGGCCGATCGAGCCCCGGTCGTTCTTGAACTTCGCGCCGCTCCTCGCGCCGTTCTTCTCCGGCTTCTCAGGAACCTTGACGATGCCGAGCTCGCCCGCAAGGGCCCAGAGGGCCTGTTTGACCGTGCTCTTGGAGTCGAGCTCGTGGAGTCGGCCGGCGTCGACGACGGCCTGGAGTTCCTTGAAGTTGGCGGGAACGGCCGTCTCGGCCATCCGCGTTCCGGTGATCTTCTCGACGAGGGGTGGCTGGATCTCGGTGTTGCGGGTGAAGCGGTTGACGAGGGTGACCGTCTCCTCCGCCTTGCGGATCTGGAGCCGGTCCCACATCCGTACGAGACGCTTGGCACCGCGCACCGCGATGACGTCCGGGGTGGTGACCAGCAGGGCGGTGTCGGCCATCTCGATGGCCGCCGCGTTCGCGCCCTGCAGCTGGCTGCCGCAGTCGATCACCACGACCTCGTAGCGTGTGCGCAGCGCGCTCACGATCTGCCGGGCCGAGCGGTCGCTGACCTCCTCGGCGCTCTCGCCCTCGCCCGGTGCCAGGAGCAGGGACAGTCCGGTGCCGTGGGTGAAGACGACGTCGGACAGGACGCGCGGCGTGATGTCGTTGATCGTGGAGAGGTCGACGACGGACCGCCGGAACTGCACGTCGAGGTACGAGCCGACGTCGCCCGCCTGGAGGTCCATGTCGACCAGGGCGACATTGCGCCCGGACGCCTGGGCCGCCAGGGCGAGTTGTACGGCGGTGACGGTGGTCCCGACGCCGCCCTTGGCGCCGCTGACCGTGACGACGGCGCCGCCGGGGCCGGTGAAGACCTCGGCGCCGGTGCTCAGATGACGCCGCACGCCCGCGGACCACTGGGCCGCGGACTGGACGCGGTTGACGAGTTCCTCGTAGCTCAGGGGCAGGGTGACGACGCCTCGCGCACCCGATTCCATCGCGGACGAGAACAGGCCGGGGGTGACGTCGGCGGTGATCAGCACGACCCCGATCGCGGGGAAGCGCAGCGAGACCTCCCGGATCAGTTCCAGTGCCGGCACCGGACCGATCCGCTCGTGGACCAGCACGACCTCGGGCAGCTCGTCGAGCGACTCGCCGGCCAGCCGGGCGAGGGTGTCGATGAGCTGCGTCGAGTCGCCGACCGGAGCGGCCGGTTCGGCGTCGGGGAGCTGGCTGAGCAGGGTGGTGACGGATCTGGCCGCGTCGACGTCACCGACGGCCGGGAGGATCCTCGTGGTCATCCGATCCTCACTTGTCCTTGTCGAGCGTGTAGGTGCGGTCGCCCGGACGGATGGTGCTGTCGCTTCCGGAGGCCAGGAGCGCGAGGCGTACGTGCTGCGCGAAGGACTCGGCGTAGGCGATGCGCTGGGTGTCGAGCGTGTTCAGGGCGAAGGTGATTGGGACGGCCTCGGTGCCCATGTTGGACTTGCCGTCGCGGCTCGGCTCCAGGGCCGTCAGCTTGCCGACGTCCAGCACCTTGGCGTTGGAGACGATGACCTTCGACTGGGAGGGATCCCCGTCGCGTTCACCGGCGAACGTGGCGTAGATGTTGACGGTGGCACCGGGCGTGATCTTGCCGGCGACGCCGGTCGCGGCGTCGATCATGATGGCGATCTCCTGCTCCCCGGGCTGGAGTTCGGGGCGCTTCTGCATCATGTCGGACTGGAGCAGGGAGCCCTTGCGCAGCTGGGTGACGGCGATCTTGCCGTTCACCTCGGAGAGGTCGGTCACGGCATTCGTGGAGAGCCAGCGCTTGGGCATCGAGATCTTCTCGAACTGCCCGGACGACAGGGCGGTGTAGGGGGCGACGTCGGACTTGAGCTGGTAGGCCGAAACCTCGGGGCCCACCTTGGAGTTGACGTCGCTGATCACCGAGAGCACGCCGGCGAAGGCGCCGAAGGCGCACAGAACCGACAGGAGCAGGAGTATCACGCCGCGGCGCTGGCGGGAGTTCATGGGCCGGACAACCTCGTTCGATTCGGATGCGTGGGGCAGCGGACAGGAGGGCGTCCACGGAGGAAAGCGGAAGCGCTAGGACCGTGGTGGTGCGGGCGCTCCGTGGCTGAGGACACCGGCATGTGGCATTCGGTTCTCCGCCGCGGGCAGCGGCGAGGAGCAGAACCCGCAGAGGTCACCTATGAGTTCCATTCCGCACCAGCGGCAGATGTCCCGACGCACGGAGCACACCAGTTGGTACAGGACGGAGATGTCTGACAGATAGGCGGCGAATTCCACCAGCTTTCCGGTTCCCCACCAGCCGGGGGAGCCGGAGGGAAGTGCGGCCTCGTGAACGGTCTGGACCTTCCACGCGGGCGCGAGGGTCTGTTTGACCCACTCGGACTGCGACTGCCCCTTGGCGGTCATCAGTTCGGTGGGGAATTCCGGGCCGGTCGGCGGTTCCGCCTTCGGGCCGATCGTGACGAGCTGTGGCTCCGGACTCGCGACCACCGCGAACTGGGAGCCGGGCACCCAGGACTTGGCATGGGTGCGGAGGTCGACCGGAACCCTGTCGAACTTGGTGACGGAGTGCAGCAGCGCGCCCGCATGGATGTAGTGGGACAGCAGCCGGGCGGCGGAGGCGACCACTCCCGGGCTGAAGTCGCAGATGGACAACTGGCGCAGTTGCCGCACGAGCACGGCGACGCCCAGTGGAGGAAGGTCCACCTTGAGCAGAGCGATGCGATCGCTCTCCAGAACGGAACGCACGGAGTATAGCCGACGTTCATGGACGGGAGCGATGCTACTCGGGTAGACAACGACGACGTAGCCGTGCTGCTCCAGCAGCACGTGCATGTCCCCGATGGCCATCTCCAGCGGCTGGGCATCCGGAGCCTGCAGCAGCGCGGCGGTCGGCGTCTGCTGGTCGGTCGGAGGCAGTACCAGATCAGCACTTGTCACTGCTATTGCGGTCGGCACACCGTTCCCCGTTTCAACTCCGGCCAAACATCGGTCATGACGCCGGCCGCAATTACTTCTGATCCGCGCTCTGCCTCAGCACTTTATCCACGTCTTACCTGGCAGAGAACACTTTCCGGAGGCCAGTACGACAACGTGAGGAAGACCTCGGGTCAACGCCCGCGCGTCAAATCGGATCAAATCGAAAATCGTTAACTTCTGTACCACTGCGGAGAGTTACGGATCGGCCTTCCGGCGGCCCGCGAGCCCGAATTCGTCTCCGCATGTCAGGCCGGATGCGGAACCGGCGCACCCGACGACCCGGCGGCGGGCGGGCGGTCACTGTCCGAGCACCCGGACCACGTCACCCGCACGGGGCAGGGCAGGGTCAACAAAACGTCAATTCATGGAGGCGCGGCGGTGATCGTGAAGGGTTCGCGGGGTGTTCACGGGACGTTCGCGAACGAACGGCGGGGCGACTGGGAATCCGGCCCGGCGGGCGGGCGCCCGACTGCGGTCGCTGCCAGAGGTCTTGACAACTCGATTGGTCTGGACCAGCTTTAGCGGCCAGCGGCGACCGCCGCCGTCCGGATCCCCGCCCCTCCATCCCCCCGTCACTCCCCGGACAGCAGCGGTACCGCCGGCCGACACGGCCGAACACGCCCCCGTTTCCCCCTACTTCCCCGCCAGTCGTCCCCCATCCCCGGCCTCGTCCCCGAGCCTCACCCCATTTCCGTGCTCCGGGGACACACCGCCGCAGCACCGACCGCCCGTCAACCCGCCCCGCCCGCCCTCCGGTCCACCCCCGGACAGCGGCCCGTGTGCCGCGTCCGCCTTCCCCACCCGTCGGCCCCCACCCGTCGGCCCTCACCGTCCGATTCCCCCCGACTCCCCCACGGAGGCAGCACAGTGGAACTCTCCCCCGCCCACGGGCCCAGAGCCCGGATGCGCCACACCCGGCCGCTGCTCGGCACCGCGATGGCCGTCCTCGCGGCCGGCGCGCTCACCGCCACCGCCCTCGTCGGCAGCGCCCAGGCCGCCGACGTCAATGTCGCCAAGAACCCGGGCTTCGAGGCGGGGCTGGCCGACTGGACGTGTTCCGGCGGCACCGGCGAGGTGGTCTCCTCCCCCGTGCACGGCGGCACCGGCGCCCTCAAGGCCACCCCGGCCGGAGCGGACAACGCGCGCTGCTCCCAGACCGTCAAGGTGAAGCCGGACTCGACCTACACGCTCAGCTCCTGGGTGCAGGGCGGATACGCGTACCTCGGCGCCGACGGCACCGGGACCACCGACGTCTCCACCTGGTCGCCCGGCTCCACCGGCTGGACCCGGCTGACGACCACGTTCAAGACCGGCCCGAGCACCACCTCGGTCACGGTGTACACGCACGGCTGGTACGGGCAGGCCCCCTACCTGGTCGACGACGTCTCGGTCAGCGGCCCCGACGGCGGCGACGGTGGCGGCGAGACGCCGCAGGTGCCCGGCGCGCCCGCCGGTCTCGCGGTCGGCACGGCCACGACCTCCTCCGTGTCGCTCTCCTGGAACGCGGTGTCCGGCGCGACCGGCTACACGGTCTACAAGGACGGCGCCAAGGCCACCACGGCCACCGGGACCTCCGCCACCATCACGGGCCTGGCCGCCGACACGGCGTACCAGTTCGCCGTGACCGCCACCAACGCGGCCGGCGAGTCCGTCAAGTCCGCTTCCGTCAGCGCCCGTACGGCCAAGGACGGCGGCGGCACCCCCAACCCGAACCCCTCCGTGCCCAAGCACGCGGTGACCGGCTACTGGCAGAACTTCAACAACGGCGCGACCGTGCAGAAGCTCAGCGACGTGCCCGCGAACTACGACATCATCGCGGTCTCCTTCGCCGACGCCACGACCACGCCGGGCGCCGTCACCTTCAACCTGGACACGGCCGGGCTGAACGGTTACACCGTCGACCAGTTCAAGGCCGACATCAAGGCCAAGCAGGCCGCCGGGAAGAACGTCATCATCTCGGTCGGCGGCGAGAAGGGGACCGTCTCGGTCAACAACGACGCCTCCGCCACCAACTTCGCGAACTCGATCCACACCCTCATCCAGGAGTACGGCTTCACCGGCGTCGACATCGACCTGGAGAACGGCCTCAACTCCACGTACATGACGAAGGCGCTGCGCCTGCTGTCGCAGAAGGTGGGCTCCGGCCTCGTCATCACGATGGCGCCGCAGACGATCGACATGCAGTCGACCTCGGGCGAGTACTTCAAGACGGCGCTCAACGTCAAGGACATCCTGACCGTCGTCAACACGCAGTACTACAACAGCGGTTCCATGCTCGGCTGCGACGGCAAGGTGTACTCGCAGGGCTCGGTGGACTTCCTGACCGCGCTCGCCTGCATCCAGCTGGAGGGCGGCCTCGACCCGTCGCAGGTCGGCCTCGGCCTCCCCGCCTCCACCAGCGGCGCGGGCGGCGGCTACGTCTCCCCGTCGGTCGTGAACGCGGCCCTGGACTGCCTGGCCTCGGGCACCGACTGCGGCAACTTCAAGCCCTCGAAGAAGTACCCGGGCATCCGCGGCGCGATGACCTGGTCGACCAACTGGGACGCCAAGTCGGGCAACGCCTGGTCGAACGCGGTGGCCCCGCACGTCCACGGACTGCCGTAACCCCGCCACGGCGTCGACCGCCGTGCAGCATCCCTGACCAGCAGCGCCGCCGCTCCCCCGGCGGCGCTGCTGCGTGTGTCAGAGGGTTTCCGCCGTGCAGTGCCGCGCGGCTTCAGAACCCGCGCCCTATGTCGCGAAGGGGTACTACGGGATGCAGAGCGGTCCCATGTACTGGAGGGGGGACGACTGAGCGAGCGGTCCGGCGGCGCGCGACGTGCGGTGCGCGGAGGGGAGCCGGGCTCGTGCCCGGCGCGCGCTTCCACACCCCCCGGCCCGAACGAGCCCGTCATGGATGTCGCGCCGTCGCGGCACGGGACGGCCGCGGGGTTCCCGTGGGACCCTGTTCGGCACACCATGCGGCGACGGGGGGAGCGACATGGCGGGGCCACGGCTGGAGGCACTGGGCGAGAGAGATCCGGCGACGCTCGGCGCGTACCGGCTGCTCGGGCGGCTGGCCTCCGGCGGGATGGGGCGGATCTACCTCGCGCAGGCAGCGGACGGACAACTCGTAGCGGTCAAGACGCTGTTGGCGGAAGGGGAGGCCGGCCCCGTCGACCGGCGCAGGTTCGCCCGCGAGGTGAAGGTGGCGCAGCGGATCGACAGCGCGTTCACGGCGCGCGTGCGGGAGGCCGATCCGGACGCCGGAATCCCCTGGATGGCCATCGACTACATACCCGCCCCCTCCCTGTCCGAACTGGTGCGCTCCGCAGGGGTGTTACCCGCATCGGCGGTACGGTGGCTGGCGGCCGGGACGGCCGAGGCGCTCGTCGTGCTGCATCGCGGGAACATCGTCCACCGGGACGTGAAACCGCAGAACATCCTGCTGCCGTTGACCGGCCCCCGCCTGATCGATTTCGGCATCTCGCACGCCAACGATCTCACCCTGACCGGCCTCACCCTCGGCACCATCGCCTTCACCTCGCCCGAGCAGGCCCGTGGCGAGGGCTCGACGGCGGCGTCCGACGTGTACTCACTGGGCGCCACCCTCTTCCATCTGGCCACGGGACGGCCCCCGTACCGGGCCGACGGCGACACGCTCGCGCTGCTCGGGCGGGTGCAGCGCGGTGAACTGCACCTCGACGGGCTGCCGAAGGACCTCGTCCCGCTGATCCGTCCCTGTCTGGCGGTGCGGTCGGCGGACCGTCCCGCACCGGCGGACGTGCTGCGCGAGTTCCGACGGTCGATGGCCGGGTTGCCGTTCTCGCAGAGCGGGAGTCGCTGGCTGCCGCCGCGCTGGACGGCACTGATCGAGGAGTACGAGCGACGAGGCCACGAACTGCGCCGCTCCGCGACGGCCGGCGCCGACGAACCGACTGTGGACCAGCGCACGTCGGCGGTGCCGCCTCCGCCCCGGACCCGTGTGTACACCGGGGACGTCGCGGTGGAGGAGAGGGCACGTGCGGAACGGGAGAGGGCCAGGCAGCGCGAACGGGAACAGGAGCGTGAACGGGCCCGGGAACGGGAGCAGGAGCAGGCGCGGGAACGGGAGAAGGCCCAGGAACGGGAGCGCGAGCGGGAGCGGCAGCGGGAGGAGGAACGGAAGCGGGCGCGGGAACGGGAGCGGGCGGCCCGTGAGCACGAGCGCGCGGAACGGGAACGGGCCGAGAAGCGGGCCGCGCGCGAACGTGCCGCCCGGCTCGACGCCGAACGGGCCGAGAAGCGACGGGGCGAGGAACGGCTCCGTCAGGAACGGGCCCGCACCAGGGCCTCGTCGTCCTCGCGCCCGTCGGCCTCCCCCGGCGCGGGCTCCGGCTCGGCCGCCGGCTCCGGCTCGCGTGCCGCCGCCCCGGCGACGGGGAACGGCTCCTCCGGCGGCTGGTGGCTCCTGCCGGTGATCCTCGTCGTGCTGCTGGTCTGGCAGCCGTGGAAACCGGACTCCGACGGCGGCACCAGCACGTCCACCAGTTCGTCCGGCGGCGGGTACACCTCGTCCTCCGGTGGCGGCAGCGGAACCGGAAGCGGCGCCCGTTCGTCCTCCTCCACCGTCGACGACCCCGCCCCCACGCCCGACGCCACCGACACCGCCTTCCGCAACGTTTCGACCGGGGACTGCCTCACCGCGTACGACGACGGCTACGAGGACTGGTCCACGTCCGTGCCGCGCACGGTGTCCTGCGGGGCCGCCGACGCCTACACGCGGGTGACGTCCGCGCGGAAGGGGATCCGCTTCGGCGACTGCCCGGTGGGCAACGGCCGTACGTACTGGTACCACTCGGGCTCGGTGCCGGACTTCGGCGTGTCGTTGTGCGTGGAGCGCCAGTTCCGCACGGGCCAGTGCTTCGTGGCCAGGATCAGCGGCACGAAGGTCACCAAGTCGCGCCTCATGAACGTCTGGAGCTGCGACGCGGAGAAGGTTCCCGCAGGCTTCAACGCGACCCTGCGGATCACCGGGTACCACCGGGCGCAGAAGACCTATCCGCAGGGCTATTGCTCCCGGAGCCGGGACGACCGGAACTACTACTGGATCTACGACGTGGACGGCGGCAAGAACGTCCTGTGCACGACGTACAGCCGCTGAGGCCCGAGCGGTACGGCCGCCGGGGCCCGACGGGCGGTTTCCCGGGGGCCGGGGTCGGTCGGCCGGGGCCGCAGGAGCACGGCGCGGTGCTCCCGCGGCCCTGCGGTCCCGCACGGGGGTCGGATCAGCCGAGGACCGCGAGCGCGTCGATCTCGATGAGCAGGCCCTTGGGCAGCCCGACGTAGACCGTGGTGCGGGCGGCGGGCGGGGCCTTCAGGTCCTGCTCGGCGAAGTAGGCGTTGTAGATCTCGTTCATCTCGGCGAAGTGGTCCACGTCCGTGAGGTAGACGCGCATCATCATCACGTCGTCCCAGGTCGCGCCGCCCTCCTCCAGGATCGCCTCGACGTTGGCGAAGGTCTGGAGCGTCTGCTCCCGCAGCGTCGGACCGGCCGGGGTCGGTGCCTGGCCCTCGACGGCGGGGAGGAAACCGACCTGGCCGGCGACCTGGAGGATGTTCCCCTTCTTCACCCCGTGCGAGAACTTCGCCGGCGGCGTGGTGTGGGTGCTCGGGGTGAGGGCGGTCTTCTCGGTCATGGCTGTTCAGGCTCTCCTGGGTTGGTTGGTGCCGGAGTAGTCCCGGCTGATGGCGTCGGCGGTGCGGCGCACCAGCGGGAGCAGGGTGAGGAGTTCCTCGGCCGTGACGACGACGTTGGGCGCGGAGACCGACATCGCGGCGACCACGCGTCCGTCCGCGCCCCGGACGGGGGCGGCGACACAGTTGATGGACTCCTCGTGGCCGCCGAGGTCGGTGGCCCAGCCCTGTTCGCGGACGACGGCGAGTTCCTTGAGGAAGGCACCGGCGTTCGGGGTCGAACGGGGCGTGTACATGGGGTAGTCGAGCCTCTCGGCGACGGCGCGCCGCTCGGGTTCGGGAAGGTCGGCGAGGAGCAGCTTCGCCACGGCGGCGACGGTGATCGCGACGGGCTTGCCGATCCGGGAGTACATGCGGACCGGGTAGCGGCTCTCGACCTTGTCGATGTAGAGGACCTCGTTCTCCTCGTACACCGCGAGGTGCACGGTGTGGCCGCAGCTCTCGTTGAGTTCGACGAGGTGGGGGTGGGCGATCTCGCGTACGTCGAGGTTCTCCACGGCTTCCTGCGCGAGGGCGAAGAGGCGGGCACCGAGGCGGTAGCGCTGGTCCTGCTGGCGGTAGACGAGGCCGTGTTCGTGGAGCGTACGGAGCAGGCGCAGCGCGGTGGACTTGTGGACGCCGAGCCGCTCGGCCACCTGTCCGAGGTCGGCGGGCCCCTGGGCGAGCAGCGGCAGGATGCTCAGCGCGCGGTCGACGGTCTGGCTCATGCGCGCACCTCGCTGTCCCCGCGGCCCTCGCTGTCCCTGCGGCCCTCGCCACCCGTGGCCGGATGCCCGGACGGGTGCTCGGTCGAAGGCCCGGAGGGGCGCTCGGCCGGGTGCTCGCTCGGGGCGCCCGGCCGGCCCGTCCCGCCCGTTCGCTGGTCGCGGTCGCTCACGTCGTACGTACCTCCTGCTCCTCCCCCGTCCACCCGGGGCCGAGACGAAGTCTCCCCCAGGCCTCGTCGTCCAGCGCGGCGAGGGCGTCGGCGCGGGCGCGGGACGGCGGGGTCGTGAGGTCCCCGGGGACGGTGAGCACGGCGGCGGCCATGAGGTGGCCGTGCCGGACCCGGTCGCGTACGCCCAGGCCCCGCAGGGTCGCGGAGAGGAACCCAGCGGCGAAGGCGTCACCGGCGCCGACGGGTGCGACCACGTCGACGCGGAGGGCGGGGACGCTGGTGACGGTGTCGGTCCGCCCGGTACCGGCCCGTCCGGTACCGGTCCGCCCGGTACCGGTCCGTCCGGTGTCGGCCCGTCCGGAGTCCGCTGCTCCGGCATCCGCTGCTCCGTCGCCCGCCTCTCCGGCGACCGCGCCTCCCGTACGCGAGAAGACCGTGGCCCCCTCGGCACCGCGCTTCACGACCAGGACCGCCGGCCCGGGGAGCGCCGCGCGGATCGCCTCGGCCCCGTTCAGCCCCCACGCCTCCTCCGCCTCGTCCTCGCCGACGAAGACCAGGTCGCAGCCGCGCGCCAGGTCCAACAGCACTCCGGGGCCCGCGGCGGCGTCGCGCCACAGGCCGGGCCGGTGGTTGACGTCGAAGGAGACCAGCGGGCGTCCGGGACGGGGCGGGGTCAGGTCGCGGAGCAGGGCCAGGCAGTCTGCGGAGAGCGCTGCCGTGATGCCGGACAGGTGCAGCACGCGGGCCGCGAACAGCGCCTCGTACGGGACGTTGTCCGGGGACATCGCGGAGGCGGCGGAACCGGCCCGGTAGTAGGCGACCTCGTGCACGTCGGTGCCCCGGTCCGTCGCCGTACGGAAGTAGATGCCGGTGGGCCGCGTCGGATCGCGCCGCACCGCGGAGGTGTCGACCCCGTACCCCGCGACGGCCTCGACGAGGTGGTCCCCGAACCCGTCCGCGCCGACCCTGCTGACCCAGGCCGCCCGGTGGCCGGCCGCGGCGAGCGCGCAGGCGACGTTGGACTCGGCGCCGCCGATGCCGCGGCTGAAGGAGGGCACGTCGGCGAGACGGCCGGGCCGCGACGGCAGGAAGGTCACCATGGACTCGCCGAGGCACACGACGTCGACGGGCGGGACGGAGCCGGTGTCGGCGGTCCTGGCCGGGGTTCCGGGCACTCGGGGCTCCTCGCGTGATCGGTGGTGCGGTCGTTCGGGGCGGCCGACATGGCGGTGGGCGGCCGGTGAGCGGTCCGTACGGTGGTCGGGGCGGCGGTGCGACGGCCAGGACGGTGCGGCGGATCCCGGAGAGTGGCGCCCGGTCTCGCCGATGCCCCGGCGCCGTGCTGCCATTGACCCGGTGTCGGCTCGGATGTTAGACAGCGACAAGCGATATACGCAATGGACGTTGCATATGATGCAACCGCGGCTTCCGCCGTGACGACGCTTCGATCGAGGAGGCACCCTTGGCCGCCGACCGCCCCGTGGCCGGACTCGCCGACGAGCTGATCGACCACCGCTTCAAGGCGCTCCCGCCCGACGCGGAGGGCCTGACCGTCGGCGCCCTCGCCGCCGAACGGCGCGATCTCTTCACGGGCGGCTTCACCACCCCGGTGCTCGCCCTGTCCGCCGAGTCGGTCGCACACAACCTCGCGCTGCTGGAGTCGTACGCGGAGCGCCACGGGCTGGCCTTCGCCCCGCACGGCAAGACGTCCATGTCCCCGCAGCTCTTCGCCCGCCAGCTGGAGCACGGCGCCTGGGGCATCACGGCCGCCGTGCCGCACCAGGCGCGGGTCTACCGGGCGTACGGGATCCGGCGGATCTTCCTCGCCAACGAACTCGTCGACGCCGCGGCCCTGCGCTGGCTCGCCGGTGAGCTGGACCGCGACCCGGAGTTCCGCTTCGTCTGCTACGTCGACTCGGTGCGCGGCGTGGAGCTGATGGACGAGGCGTTGCGGGCGGCGGGCGCGTCCCGCCCCGTGGACGTCGTCGTGGAGCTGGGTGCGGGCGAGGGCGCACGCACCGGCGTACGCACCGAGGCGGAGTGCGCGGCGGTCGCCGACGCGGTGGCCGCGACCGGGACCCTGCGGTTGGTGGGCGTGGCCGGGTACGAGGGCGAGGTGCCGGACGCGTCGGACGAGCGGGTCCGCGAGTGGCTGCGGCGGCTCGTCGCGCTGGCCGTCGCCTTCGACCGGGAAGGCAGGTTCGGCCGGAAGGACCGGGGAGGCCGGCTCGCGGCATCAAAAACGGCACCGGAAGAAGCCGGAGCGGCCGGGGAAGCAGCCGAACCGGCCGCGGCAGAGGCCGGAGCGGCCACGCGACGCGCGGCGGACGCCATCGACGACGGCATCGTGATCAGTGCGGGCGGCAGTGCGTGGTTCGACGCGGTGGCGGACGTGTTCGCACAGATCCCCGAACTCTCCCGCCCCGTACTGAAGCTGCTGCGCTCGGGGGCGTACGTCTCGCACGACGACGGCCACTACCGCCACCTCACCCCGTTCAACCGCGTCCCCGAGGAGGGGGCTCTGCGGCCCGCCTTCCGGCTCTGGGCCCAGGTCGTCTCCCGTCCCTCCCCCGGGCAGGCGTTCCTCAACGCGGGCAAGCGGGACGCGGCGTACGACCTCGATCTGCCGCAGGCCCGGGTCGTACGCTCCGGGCGCGACGGCACGGTCCGGCCCGCGACGGGCATCACGGTCGGCGGGCTCTCCGACCAGCACACCTGGCTGAGCACCGAGCCCGGCGCCGAGCTGGAGGTCGGCGACTGGGTCGGCATGGGTCTGTCGCATCCGTGCACCAGCTTCGACAAGTGGCAGCTGATCCCGCTGGTCGAGGCGGACGGCACCGTCACCGACTACATCCGCACCTTCTTCTGATCCCCGATCGCTCCCGATCCCCCATCGGCCCCGATCCCCGATCAGTCGCTCGATCCACAGACAGGCGATCCCATGGACCTGGTCATCCGCGACGCGTACGTCATCGACGGCACCGGCTCTCCCGCCCGGCGCGCCGACGTGGCGGTCGACGGCGGCCGGATCGCCGCGATCCACCCCGAGGACGCGCCCGGCCCCCGCCCCTCGGGCCGCCGCGTGCTCGACGCCGACGGGCTCGCGCTCTCCCCCGGCTTCATCGACATGCACGCGCACAGCGACCTGGCCCTGCTGCGCGACCCCGACCACAGCGCCAAGGCCGCACAGGGCGTCACGCTCGAAGTCCTCGGCCAGGACGGCCTGTCGTACGCCCCGGCCGACGACCGGACGCTCGCCGAGGTGCGCCGCGCCATCGCCGGCTGGAACGGGGGCGGGCCCGAGGACTCCGGTGTCGACTTCGACTGGCGCACGGTCGGCGAGTACCTGGACCGTCTGGACCACGGATTCGACGGCCGGGGCATCGCGGTCAACGCCGCCTATCTCGTCCCGCAGGGCACGGTCAGGATGCACGTGATGGGCTGGGTGGACCGCCCGCCCACCGAAGCCGAGCTGAACCGCATGAGGGAACTCGTCGCCCAGGGCATGGCGGAGGGCGCGGTCGGCATGTCCTCCGGCCTCACCTACACGCCCGGCATGTACGCGGACGACGCCGAACTCACCGAACTGTGCAGGGTGGTGGCCCGGTACGGCGGCTACTACTGCCCCCACCACCGCTCGTACGGGGCGGGCGCGCCGGCGGCGTACGAGGAAATGGTGCGGCTGACCCGGAACGCGGGCTGCGCGCTCCATCTCGCCCACGCCACCATGAACTTCGGGGTGAACGAGGGACGGGCCCCGGAGCTGCTGGCCCTGCTCGACGCGGCGCTGGACGCGGGCGCCGACATCTCCCTCGACAGCTACCCGTACACCCCCGGCAGCACCACCCTCGTCGCGATGCTGCCGAGCTGGGCGGGCGAGGGCGGCCCCGACGCGGTGCTGGCCCGCCTCGCCGACGGCGTCACCGCGGAACGGATACGGCACGACATGGAGGTGGTGGGCTCGGACGGCTGCCACGGCGTGCCGATCGAGTGGGACACGATCGAGATCTCGGGAGTCACCGCGCCGGGCCTCGCCGAGTACGTCGGCCGTACGGTGGCCGAGTCGGCCCGGCTGCGCGGCGAGGCCCCCTGGGCGACCGCCCGCCGGCTGCTCGTCGAGGACCGGCTCGGCTCCACGATCCTCCAGCACGTGGGCCACGAGGAGAACGTCCGGCGGATCATGCGGCACCGGGTGCACACCGGCGGTAGCGACGGCATCCTCCAGGGTGACAAGCCGCACCCCCGCGCCTATGGCACCTTCCCGAGGTATCTCGGCCGGTACGTACGGGAGTTGGGCATCCTGTCGCTGGAGGAGTGCGTCGCCCACCTCACCTCCCGCCCCGCACGCCGGCTGCGCCTGGCCGACCGCGGGTACGTCCGCGAGGGCCACCGCGCCGATCTGGTCCTGTTCGATCCGGCGACGGTGGCGGCGGGTTCGACGTTCGAGAAGCCGCGCACGCTTCCGACCGGCATCCCGCACGTGCTGATCGACGGTCGCTTCGTCATCGAGGACGGCCGCCGGACCCAGGTACTGGCGGGCCGCGCCGTACGCGGCGAGGGCCGGACCGTCCAGGGGTGAGGGGCGGACAGTACGGGGTGAGGGACGGGGCGAGGACCGGAAGCCCTCGCATAAGGACCACAGCGCCCCCGGGCCCCGGCGGAGCCCATGAGGTCCATGAGCCCCATGAGGGCCATGCGGGCTACGAGGCCTCCGTCACCTCCTCCGCCGCCTTCGTCGCCTCTGCCACCTCCGCCGCCCGTTCCCTGGCCCAGGCCAGGTCCTCCTCGGTCGGCGCGTCGTCCTGGGTCAGGTTCGCCCGCCAGTAGCCGCTGAACTCCACGGCGTTCCGGGGCAGTCCGCGTTCCCCGACCAGGTGACGGCGCAGCGCCCGTACCGCCCCGGCCTCACCGGCCAGCCAGGCGGCCCCCGGCCCGGGGGGCAGTTCGGCCGCCCGTACCGCGTCCACCAATGCCCCGCCCCGGTCCCGGTCCACCCAGTGGACGGACACCTCGCCCGGCGAGTGCAGCATCCGGTGCTCCGCCGCGTCGGCGACCTCGGCGTACACGACCGCGCGCGACCCGGCCGGCAGGGACTCCAGGAGCGTCCCGATCGCCGGGAGCGCCGTCTCGTCACCGGCCAGCAGCAACCAGTCGGCCGCGGGCAGCGGCCGGGCGTACGCCGCCGACGGGCCGACCATGCCGAGCACCTCCCCCGGGCGCGCGCCCCGGCCCCAGCGGGCGGCGGGGCCGTCGTCACCGTGCAGCACGAAGTCGACCGTCATCACACCGCTCGCGCGGTCGTACCCGCGCACGGTGAAGCTTCGCATGAGCGGACGTTCGGGCTCGGGGATCGCGAGGTACGCCTCGTACCACCGCATGCCGTGCGCGTCGTCGGCGTCGGGCACCGGGAGCCGGGGCACGTCCTGCCCCTCCCGGGGGAAGCACAGTTTCATCTGCTGATCGGGACGGTCCTCCAGGATCTCCGCGAGACTCCGCACGTCCGCGCCCTCGCCCACGTCCGCGGCGAAGGAGACACGCGCGACCCGCGGAGTGATCCGCTCCACGCCCACGACCCGCACGTACGACACAGGCAACGCGTTACCCATCCCGACACCGACCTCTCCTGATACTTTACGCCATAAGGAATTGAAATCGCCTCGGCGAAATTACTTTATGGCGTAAGGAGTTGCAAGTGGTGGTCTATGCCGGACAGGGCGACGCCCGGCGTTCGATGTCCCTGCTGTGGCGCGCGGAGCGGCCGGAGCAGCCGCGTCGCACCCCCGGTCCGGGCCCCCGGCCGGGACTGAGCGTGGACGCGATCGTGACCGCCGCGATTTCCGTCGCCGACGAGGAGGGCATGGCCGCGCTCTCGATGCGCGCGGTGGGCGAGCGGCTGGACCGCACGGCGATGGCGCTGTACACGTACGTCCCCAGCAAGGGCGAGCTGCTGGACCTCATGTACGACGCGGTCCACGCCGAACTGCCCCGCGACTACGCGGCCTTCACCGAGGCTCACGCACCGGAGGGCGGCAGGCACCCGGGCGCCGAAGGGGAGCGGCCGGGCGGCGACGACTGGCGGGCCGGGCTGACCGCATGGGCGCGGGACACGCTCGAATTCCTTCTGCGCCACCCCTGGGTGCTCCAGGTCTCCCAGGCCCGTCCAGTCCTCGGCCCGCACGAGTACGCCGCACTGGACACCCTCGTACGCCTGCTGACCCGAACCGGGCTCGAAGCGCGGCTGGTGCGACGACTGGTGGGCACGCTGACCCACTTCGTGCGGGGCTGCGCCGGAACGGTCGCCGAGGCGCGGGAGGCGGCGGTGGCGACGGGCGAGCCGGACGAGGAGTGGTGGTTCGCCCGCTCGGCGCTGCTGGGCGAGGTGGCTCCGGACTTCGCGGACCGCTATCCGAGCCTGAGCGCGATGGAACGCGCCGGCGCGCCGCGACCGCCGTCCGTCACGGACAGGGGCGAGGACGAGGGCGACGGCGGAGGCGGGCACAGCGAGGAGGCGGGCGACGGCTCGGCCGAGGGCGACGAGGAGACGATGCCGTTCCTGGAACGCGAGGCACGGAAGACGTTCACTGTCGGCCTCGACGTACTGCTCGACGGGATCGAGGCGGCGATCAGGCGCACGGGCAGGCCCTGAGCCCGCAGGCCCCGAGCCCGCGAGCCCCGGACCCCGACGCACGGCGTCGCCGTGGCCGCCCGGTCGGCACGGGCGGCCACGGCGACGGAGGGCTCAGCGGCTCACGGCTTGGGCAGGGCGCATCCCGCCCGGTTGAGGTCGAACTTGTTGCCCGGGCCGATGCACGGCACGAGGCCGTAGGTCTGCTGGGCGTAGTTGATTCCCTTGCGCACCGTCACATTGCCGCTCTCGTCCACCTCGCACGGGTTGTTGTCCGTGCAGCTCTGGCCGTTCTCGTTGCCGGTGTTGTTGACCGCGACGACCTTGCCGGTGGCGTTGTCGATCACCGGGGAGCCGGACGTGCCGCCGATGGTCTGGCAGGCGGAGGTGTAGCGGACCGAGTCCTTCCAGGTCCACTGGCCTTCCTTGAGCCGGTAGACGAATCCGTCCACGTTGCAGGAGTACGTGCGCTTCCAGTAGCCGGAGACCACCGTGATCGCGGTGCCCTGGACGGGGTGCGCGGTGTTGAGCTCCAGCGCCTTGATGCCGTAGTTGCTCTCGATCTGCGCGTAGGTGCTGGTGAGTTGGTACACCGAGATGTCGGTGTCCGTCATCGTCCCGTACGCGATCTTGCTGGCCCGCAGCGTGGCGACGCCGCTGCCGGAGGCGTTCAGCAGGGTGAAGCTACGGCTGGACGACCGGTTGAACACCACCTGACCGGGGCCCGGGAAGCCCGTCTCCATGCAGTGCCCGTTGGAGAGCACCAGCGCGGGGTCGGAGGGCTGGGAGTCGGGCGTACGGACGACGGAGCCGGAACAGTTGCTGAGCGCCACGGTCCCGGCGAAGTTGACCGCCCGGGGCGTGACCTTCGCCTTGACCGTGTCGGCCGCGGCCGTGCCGACCGCCGCCTTGCCGGCCGTCGCCGCTTCCTGGCCGGTGGCCGCGACGGCGGGTGCGGTTCCCGCCCCGAGAAGCAGAACGGCGAAGAGCGCACCGACGAGAGGCTTTTTCATGTGGGGGGTCCCCTCCAGCGACATGCGCGGGGCCTCGACGACCCCGGCTACCGAAGTTCCTTCGATTTGACATGCGCATGCTTGCGTACGGAGGGGATCCCCAACAAGGGGCGATTTCCGGCCAATGCTCGGGCCCGGTCCACGACGGGCCGACCCGGAGCCGCCATGTGCCCCGACCGGACCCGGCGCCGACCGCCTCAGAGCCTGTCGGGTGACCTTCGGCCGGAAAGCGGACGCGACGTGGTGCGTGCGATTCCAAGGCGCCGGGATGTCCCGGGATGTCCTGGTAGCGGCGCTACCGGGACATCCCGGCAACGCCGGAAGCGTGCGTGCCAGGGCGTGGCCGCCCGGCCAGAGGTCACCCGACAGGCTCTCAGCCGGTCACGTGCTCCACCGGGATCCAGAGCTCGGCGTCGGCCCGGCCGCCGTCCTCCGACAGCCGGGTGCTCAGGATCTCGGGCCCCGGCCGGCTCCGGTACGAATGGGACGGGAACCACTGGGTGAAGACGTCCCGCCACAGGTACTGGAGCGCCTGCGGGAAGGGTCCCGAACTCCCGAAGACGGCCCAGGTGCCCGCCGGGACCTCCAGCGCGTCCAGGTCCCCGGGCACGGCCGAGCCCGTCACCACGCCGTGGTAGTAGTCGAGTTCGGTCCCCTCCGCCCTGCTCGCCGCGAGATCGTCGCTCACCCCGACGATTCCGCGCGGCTCCTGATCGGACAGTTCGCCGATGCGTCGTACGGTGTCCTCGCCGATGCCCCGGACGAAAGCGACGATGGCCGGATTCGCCCCCTCGTGCACCAGCGGAACCCGCACCTTCCTGCCGACCACGCGCCCGGTGCCGGCCCAGACTCCGGTCCCGGCCCCGAGGGCGCCCGCCCCCTGCCCGGACCGGAGCTCTCGGGAACGCGCCGCCCACGCGAGCGTCCGGGACACGCACGTGTCCCATCTCACCCGTCCGTGTGCGTCACGTCCCCGTTCCGGCCCATTCCAAGCCCCGCCCCGTCCCCGACCGGCGATCCCACGGTCCGGGGACGGGGGACGCATGGCTATGGAAGACACGGTGACGGCGACCCGATGCGCCGGGCGGGGCAACCGGCGACGAAAGCCCGGCGCCCCCGGAGGCCCGGCCGTAAGCTCCGGGACATGCAGGTCATCCAGTCCACGAAGCTCGCCAACGTCTGTTACGAAATCCGGGGCCCCGTGCTGGAGGAGGCGATGCGGCTGGAGGCGGCCGGTCATCGCATCCTCAAGCTCAACACCGGCAACCCTGCCGCGTTCGGGTTCGAGTGCCCGCCCGAGATCCTCGAGGACATACTGCGCAACCTCTCCGGGGCGCACGGCTACGGCGACGCGAAAGGGCTGCTGTCCGCGCGGCGGGCGGTGGTGCAGCACTACCAGACCAAGGGCATCGAGCTCGATGTCGAGGACGTCTATCTGGGCAACGGCGTCTCCGAGCTGATCCAGATGTCGATGCAGGCGCTGCTCGACGACGGCGACGAGGTGCTGGTACCCGCTCCGGACTACCCGCTGTGGACGGCGTCGGTCTCGCTGGCGGGCGGCACGGCGGTGCACTACCGCTGCGACGAGCAGTCCGACTGGATGCCGGACCTCGCCGACATCGAGCGGAGGATCACCGACCGCACCAAGGCGCTCGTGATCATCAACCCGAACAATCCGACGGGCGCGGTCTACGACGACGCGATGCTGCGCGGGCTCACGGAGATCGCCCGGCGGCACAACCTGGTCGTCTGCTCGGACGAGATCTACGACCGGATCCTGTACGACGGCGCCACCCACACCCCCACCGCGACGATCGCCCCCGACCTGCTGGTGCTCACCTTCAACGGGCTCTCCAAGAACTACCGGGTGGCCGGATACCGGTCGGGCTGGCTGGCGGTCTGCGGCCCGAAGGCGCACGCCGCCTCGTACATCGAGGGTCTGACGATCCTCGCCAACATGCGGCTCTGCGCCAACATGCCGTCCCAGCACGCCGTGGCCACCGCCCTCGGCGGACGGCAGTCGATCGACGAGCTGGTGCTGCCGGGCGGTCGGATGCGGGAGCAGCGGGACGTCGCGTACGACCTGCTGACCCGGATCCCGGGCGTGACGTGTGTGAAGCCGAAGGGGGCGCTGTATCTCTTCCCGCGCCTCGATCCCAAGGTCTACAAGATCAAGGACGACCGGCAGATGGTGCTCGACCTGCTGCGGGCCGAGAAGATCATGGTCGTGCACGGCACCGGGTTCAACTGGCCGGAGCCCGACCACTTCCGCGTCGTGACCCTGCCCTCGGCCGAGGACCTGACGGACGCGGTGACCAGGATCGCGCACTTCCTGGACGGATACGGCCAGCCTTGACAGGTCGATGCCCGCCCCGCCGAACGGACCCGGCCGCGACGTCCGGCCCCGCCGCGGCCGGACACCACCCGCACCTCGACCGCAGACAACTTTAGACTAAATCTAATGTAGGATGGCCCTACTGCGACACCAGGAGGCCATCCATGTACGAGCCGATCCGCACCAAATCGGTCCACACACCGGCCGACCACGTCGGCGACTTCCCGCACCGCTCCCGCGAGGAGGAGCTGGACATCCAGCTCGCCGGACACCTGGCCGCGCTGCTCGCGGTCACCGACGAACTGGGGCTGGACGCGGCGGGCGACCGTATCGCCGAGCAGGTCGCCCGGCTGCGCGGTACGCCGCCGGCCCGGCACGTCGGCCGGAGCGAAGCACCCGCGCCCACCCTCCACCGCCGCGCACACGCCCTCGCGGGCCGGGCGCTGGTGGTGGCCGCGTCCCGCGCCGACACCGTCGTCGCGATCCTCGCGGCCGAGCGCATGGACGCCCACACGGCGGCGACAGCCCCGCCCACCGCGTCCGGCACCCCGTCACGACTGGTCGGCGCCCTCTGACGGCCCCGGTCCACGGGCCGCCGAGGCGCGTGGACCGGGCGCCATTCAACTATCGGAGAAATACCCCTTTCGCCGCCTTTTTCGAACGCCCCGGTGAACGGCCGCGGACGGACGGATGTCGCGCGCGCCATCGTTGGGATCCGCTGTCCGCAGCAGGCAACCCTCCCCGCACAACGACGGTCTGGACGGTGTCACGCCCGTCCGGAGCGTGAGAGCAACTGCGGAGAGGTCGACATGAGTGACGTAACGGTCACCGTGATCATCCCGGTCTACAACGCCGCCGATTTCCTGGACGAATGCCTGGAGTCGATCGCGCGGCAGAGCCTGGGGTTCGAGCGCGTCGAGGTCGTTGCCGTGAACGACGGTTCCACCGACGCCGGCGGTGCGGTACTGGACGGGTGGGCCGAGCGGCACCCCAACGTCAGAGTCGTGCACCAGAGCAATTCCGGGGCCCCCGGCGGTCCTCGCAACCGGGGTATGGACATGGCGAGGGGCGAGTTCCTGTTCTTCGCCGACCCGGACGATTACCTGGGCCCGGACGCGCTGCGGCGGATGGTGGAGATCGCCGAGCGCAACGACTCGGACGTGGTGCTGGGCCGGATCCGGGGCGTGGGCCGGGGCGCCCCGACCGAGCCCTTCGCCGCGACCGTCGACCGGGGCGACGTGTGGTCGACCAGGGCGATGTTCAGCCTGACCCCGCAGAAACTCTTCAGGCGCTCGCTCGTGGTGGAACACGGTCTGCGCTTCGCCGAAGGGGTGCGGCTGGCGGAGGAACAGCCGTTCATCGTCCCCGCCTATCTGCGGGCGCGGGCGATCTCGGTGGTCGCCGACTACGACTGCTACTACCTCGTCGATCGCGAGGGGTTCGCCCATCTGACGAAGCAGCAGCCACCGGCCGAGTCGTTCTACTCGGCGGTGCGCGCGGCCCTGGGCTCGATCGTGGAACTGACCGAGCCCGGCGAGCGGCGCAACGAGCTGCTCGTGCGGTTCGCCAAGGTGGAGCTGATGGCGAAGTTCGGTCCGAACTACCATCGTTGGCCCTCCGCCGAGCACCAGGAGTCGTACGCCCGCATCGCGGGCGAGGTGCTGCGCGAGTTCATTCCGCAGGAGGTCATGACCGGATTCTCACCGCTCGTCCAGCTGCGCGCCCGGCTGCTGCGCGAGGGCGGGCGGATCGATGAACTGCTCTCCCTGTCCCGCCACGACAGCCTCGCCTGGGCCGAACTCGAACCCGGCCCCGACGCCCTGGAGTGGCTCGACGGCGGACGGCGGGCGGCCCTGCTGGTGCGCAGCTCGCACTATCGCGGCACCGGTTCGCGTCGGGTCCGGCACAGCGTCGCGCTGCGCCACGCCGACGGCTACGAGGTGCTGATTCCCGTGGGGAGGGCCACGCCCACCGACGACCCGCTGACCGCCCGTGTCGTCCTGGACCCGCTCGGCCTCCACCGGTACGCCCACCGCCCCGGCCGGTGGGACATCCTGCTTCGCGTGACGGCGGACGACGGCCGGGGCAGCCACGACGTGCCGGTGCTGCTCCCGGCACCCGACGGGGGCGGGAAGCGGCACCCCCTCCCGGACCGGGCACGCGCCAAGCGGCTGTACGCGCACGGGGTCCGGCCGATGGCGGCGCGGCTGGCACAGCGGCCGGACGGGCGTGTGGTGCTGGTCGCCGTGGACTGGCGCGCGGTCGCGCGGAAGGTCCGCAAGCGGCTGCGTCGCCGCTGATCCGTGTGCGGGCCACGTCCCTCCGCCTCCCGCGCACGGCACCCGATCACAGCGGACCCTGTGCACGGCGGACCCGGTGCACGGCGGACCCGGCCGGGCCATGGGCGAATCACTGCCCGACCCCAACTCCACTGCCACCAGGGCCAGTTGCACACCCGCACCGTCACCGAAGCCGTCGAGGCGGTGTGCAGGTCGTCACCCACGTAGCCGATCTCGTACGTCACCTGCCCGGCGGCCCGGGGCAGGTCGTCGACCTCGAGGCGTCGGGCGCGACGGGGGCGGACGTGAGCCTGCCGGCGCCCTTCTTGTCGGTGCGCTGGACGGTGACGGCGACACCGGTGGGGAGCAAGCATGCGGCGCTGCCCGGACGTTCTGCGCGAAAAAGGGCGCCCGAAGCCCGGACCGCACACCTGCGTACGCGCGCCACCCGCACTGCTCCGCCCTGGGCTCGGGACCGTACACCCGTCACCCCCGTACGCCGTTGTACGAGGGTGACGGGCGGGCCTCGGGGCGGCCCCCGGAACCGTGAGGGGGTTCCGGGGGCCGGACCGCGGCGGGCCGTCGACCCCACAGGTCAGGGCGGATGTCCAATGGCCCGGCCACGGGGCGTGCGGGGGCGCGCCCGCGCACGGGGCGCGCCCCGTGGGGTCAGCCCAGGCGCTGGACCAGGGCGCGGTACTCGTCCCACAGCTCCTTGGGAGCGTGGTCGCCGAAGGTGTTGAGGTGCTCGGGGACCAGGCCCGCCTCCTCGCGCCAGACGTCCTTGTCGACCGTGAGCAGGAAGTCCAGGTCGGCGTCGGAGAGGTCCAGGCCCTCGGTGTCCAGGGCGCCCTTGGTGGGCAGGATGCCGATCGGCGTCTCGACGCCCTCGGCCTTGCCCTCCAGGCGCTCGACGATCCACTTCAGGACGCGGCTGTTCTCGCCGAAGCCGGGCCACACGAACTTGCCCGCGTCGTTCTTGCGGAACCAGTTCACGTAGTAGATCCTCGGGAGCTTCGACTGGTCCGGCTTGTCCGCGCCGACCTTCAGCCAGTGGGCCATGTAGTCGCCCATGTTGTAGCCGCAGAACGGCAGCATGGCGAACGGGTCGCGGCGCAGCTCGCCGACCTTGCCCTCGGCGGCGGCGGTCTTCTCGGAGGCCACGTTGGCGCCGAGGAAGACGCCGTGCTGCCAGGTGAAGGACTCGGTGACCAGCGGGACGGCCGAGGCGCGGCGGCCGCCGAAGAGGATCGCGGAGATCGGCACGCCCTTGGGGTCCTCCCACTCGGGCGCGATGATCGGGCACTGACCGGCCGGGACGGTGAAGCGGGCGTTGGGGTGGGCGGCCGGGGTGTCGGACGCGGGCGTCCAGTCGTTGCCACGCCAGTCGGTGAGGTGGGCCGGAGCGGTCTCCGTCATGCCCTCCCACCAGACGTCGCCGTCGTCGGTGAGCGCGACGTTGGTGAAGACGGAGTTGCCCCACATGGTCTTCATGGCGTTGGCGTTGGTGTGCTCGCCGGTGCCGGGCGCGACGCCGAAGAAGCCGGCCTCGGGGTTGATGGCGTAGAGGCGGCCGTCCTCGCCGAAGCGCATCCAGGCGATGTCGTCGCCGATGGTCTCGACGGTCCAGCCGGGGACGGTCGGCTCCAGCATGGCGAGGTTGGTCTTGCCGCAGGCGGACGGGAACGCCGCGGCGATGTACTTCGCCTCGCCCTGCGGCGGGGTGAGCTTGAGGATCAGCATGTGCTCGGCGAGCCAGCCCTCGTCACGCGCCATGACCGAGGCGATGCGCAGCGCGTAGCACTTCTTGCCGAGCAGGGCGTTGCCGCCGTAGCCGGAGCCGTACGACCAGATCTCGCGGTCCTCGGGGAAGTGCGAGATGTACTTGGTGGTGCTGCACGGCCAGGGGACGTCCTCCTGGCCCTCCTCCAGGGGCGCGCCCACGCTGTGGACGGCCTTGACGAAGAAGCCGTCGGTGCCCAGCTCGTCGAGGACGGCCTGGCCCATGCGCGTCATGGTGCGCATGGAGACGGCGACGTACGCGGAGTCGGTGATCTCGACACCGATCGCGGAGAGCGGTGACCCGACGGGGCCCATGCAGAAGGGCACGACGTACATCGTGCGCCCGCGCATGGAGCCGTGGAAGATCCCCTTCTCACCGGTGAAGACGGCCCGCATCTCGGCGGGGTCCTTCCAGTGGTTCGTCGGACCGGCGTCCTCCTCCTTCTCGGAGCAGATGAACGTACGGTCCTCGACTCGGGCGACGTCGCTGGGGTCGGAGGCTGCGTAGTACGAGTTCGGACGCTTGGTCTCGTCCAGTTTCTTGAACGTCCCCTTGGCCACGAGCTCCCCGCACAGGCGCTCGTACTCGGCCTCGGAACCGTCGCACCAGACCACCCGGTCCGGCTCGGTGAGGGCAGCGATCTCGTTCACCCAGGAGACGAGGGCCTGATGGTTGGTGGGGGCAGTGAGGGGAGCCGCGATGTCGCGCGCCACGATCGCTCCTTGTCGAGGGTATTTGCTGTTCGGCCCCGTGGGGGCTGCGACCCGGACGCTTCGTCCCCTTCGAATTCGTTGGCGCTCATCCGGTGCCGACCGCACTCATTTGATCATCCGACCCTTGCGCCCATATGTCCAGAGGGCCGCACACGTGAGCATGGCCACTTCCGTCCGTTACCTACGGTCCCGTAGGTACGATGCGGGGATGACTGCCGCCACAGCCGCGCCCGAGCCGGCCGGACCGGACACAGCCGCACCCGACGCCGTTTCGACTGTCCCGACCGCACCGACCGTCCCGCTGAAGCCACGGCTGCGTGGCTGGCTGCACGCCGGGATGTTCCCCGCCGTGATCGTCGCGGGGATCGCGCTGATCGCGCTGACCGACAGCGCCCGGGGCCGCATCGCCTGTGCCGTGTACACCCTGACCGCGTGCCTGCTGTTCGGGGTGAGCGCGCTCTACCACCGCGGCACCTGGGGCCCGCGCGGCGAGGCGGTGCTGCGCCGCCTCGACCACGCCAACATCTTCCTGATCATCGCCGGCACCTACACCCCCCTGACCCTGCTCCTGCTGCCCGAGTCGACCGGACGGCCGCTGCTGTGGGCGGTGTGGGTGGCGGCGGCCGCGGGCATCGCCTTCCGGGTGTTCTGGGTGGGCGCCCCGCGCTGGCTCTACACGCCCTGCTACATAGCCATGGGCTGGGCCGCGGTGTTCTTCCTGCCGGACTTCCTGCGCACCGGGGGCATCGCGGTGCTGGTGCTGGTCGTCGTCGGCGGGCTGCTCTACAGCGCCGGCGGCGTCATCTACGGCATCAAACGGCCGAACCCGTCACCGCGCTGGTTCGGCTTCCACGAGGTGTTCCACTCGCTGACGCTGGCGGCGTTCATCGTGCACTACGTCGGCATCTCGCTGGTGGCCTACAACCACTCCTGAGCCGCCCTGCCTCACCCCGCTGCGCACGCACACCTGCCCGCGCCGCCCACGTCGGCCCGCTCCCCCGCTTCCCGCCCCTTGTGGCCCCGCCGGCCCGTCCGGCCCGCTCCCCGGCCTTCCGTTTCCCGCCGTCACCCGCCGTCCTCGCCCAGTGGCCGTGGCTCCCGAGCCACGGCCGCGCCTCGTTCGGGGCCGTGTTCATGGCTGTCCATGGCCCCGGACCCATGGATGGCCGACAATGACGACCATGACCGTCACCTCCCGTACCCCTTCCGTTTCCGGGGCGCCGTCCGCCGTGCCCGGGATTCCGTCGCAGCCGGGGCTGCGCGAGCGGAAGAAGCTCAAGACCCGGACGGCGATCCGCCGGGCGGCGTACCGGCTGATCGCCGAGCAGGGGTACGAGACGACGACGATCGAGCAGATCGCGGAGGCGGCCGAGGTGTCGCCGAGCACGGTGTGCCGCTACTTCGCGACCAAGGAGGACATCGTCCTCACCGACGCCTACGACCCGGTCCTGGAGGCCGCGCTGCGCGACCGACCGGCCGGTGAACCGCCGCTGGAGTCGCTGCGGATCGTCATGAGCGAGATGCTGCCGGCGTTCCTCGTGAGCGACGAGGAGGAGGTGCGCCGGCGCACCCGACTGGTGGTGGAGGTCCCCGCCGTCCGGGCACGGATGACGGAGACCATGTCGGACACGGCGAGGATGCTGGCCCGGGTGCTGGCCGAGCGCAGCGGGCGCGGCGCCGACGACCTGGTGGTCCGGGTGTTCGTCGCGGCGGCGCTGGGCGTGCTGCGCGAGGTGACCCTGTACTGGGGCGAGCACGGCCAGAAGGACGATCTGCCGGCCCTCGTCCGGCAGGCGCTGGACGCGCTCGAAGACGGCCTGACGCTGTAATCGGTCCCCCGATGCCGCGTCCCGACGCCGTGGTGCTCCTCCCGGCCCCGGCCGGGAGCGCGTCCGGGGCTCCGGGCCGGTGTCCGGCCGGTGGCGTGCCTTCGCCCGCCTCTCAGGACGAGCGGCGGCCCGCCTCGGACGGGCCCGACGAGCCGGATCCCAGGCGCCGGGCCAGCTCCTCCGGATCCGTCGTCGGGGCGTCGCACACGAAGTGCCGGCACACGTACGCCGTCGCTGCGCCGCCCACCATCGGCCGGTCCGCCAGCAGCGGGAACTCCGCTCCGCCCGTCTCCCCGGCCGCCACCACCGCGCCGGGCGCCCGTCCCAGCAGCGCCGTACGGTGCAGTTCGCCCCCGACCGGACCGGCGACCGCCACCTCGCGCGGCCCGTCGAGCAGCGCCTCGGCGACGGCGAGCCCCCAGCCGATGAACCGGGGCACCCGGGGGCCGAGCGTCCTCACCACGCCCAATGCCCCTTCAGCGGCGGCGCGATGGGCCTGCGAACCGGTGTGTGCGGCGTACGAGAGGAGCGCGCCGGCCGCCGCCGTCCAGCCCGCCGGGGCCGCGTTGTCGGTGGGGTCCTGCGGGCGGCGGATCAGCTGCTCGGCGTCGTCCGCCGTGTCGTACAACTGCCCGCCCTCGCCGGTGAAGTGGCGGAGCACGATGTCGAGCAGGAAACCGGCGAACTCCAGCCAGACTCCCTCGCCGGTGACCGCGGCCAGGGCGAGGAAGCCCTCCGCCACGTCTCCGTAGTCCTCCAGGACCCCGGCGTGCCCACCGGCCCGGCCGTCCTTGGACGTACGGACCAGCCGGGCGGTGTCCCCCATGTGGACCCGGACCAGCAGATCCGCCGCCTCGGTGGCCCGTTCGACCAGGTCGGGCCGGTCGAAGCAGGCCCCCGTCTCGGCGAGCGCGGCGATCGCCAGGCCGTTCCAGGCGGCGACCACCTTGTCGTCCCGCCCTGGGCAGGGGCGCTCCTCACGGGCGGCCAGCAGCCGGGCCCGTACGTCGGCGACCCGCTCCCCGTCCGCGTCGGGCTCCGCACCGGCCGACCGGAGGACGGAGGAGCCCTCCTCGAAGGTGCCCTCCTCCGTCACGTCGAAGTACGCGGCGGCGAAGGCCGCGTCCTGCTCCCCGAGGACATCGCGCAGCTGCTCGGGAGTCCACACGTAGTACGCGCCCTCGACATGGCGGCCGGACCCGACCGCGTTCCCGGCCTTCCCGGCGCCGTCGGTGTCCTCGATGCTGTCGGCGTCGAGCGCGGAAGCGAAACCGCCCTCGGCGGTGCGCAGTTCGCGCACCATGAAGTCGGCGGTCTCCAGGGCGATCCGGCGGGCCTCCTCCGAGCCCGTCGCCCGCCACAGATGCGTGTACACCCGGCAGAGCAGCGCGTTGTCGTAGAGCATCTTCTCGAAGTGCGGTACCAGGGGTCCGCCGGGGCGCTGACGCAGTACGTACCGGTGGAAGCCGCCCCCGAGCTGGTCGAACAGGCTCGACCCGGCCATCGCCCGGCACAGCCCCTCGGCCATGTCGAGGGCTCCCCGGGACTCGGTCCGGGCGTGGTGGCGGAGCAGGAACTCCACGACCATGCCCGCCGGGAACTTCGTGTCCCCGCCGAACCACCCGGTCTCCGGGTCGTACGTACGGGTGAGTTCGAGCAGCGCGCGGGCGAGCTCCGCCTCGCCGGGCGGTCCGGCCTGGGCGAGGTCCAGCTGTCGCCCGGCCAGGTCCCGCGCGATCCTCCCCGCCACCTCGGTCACCTCGTGGGGCCGCTCGGCCCAGGCCGCCCGCACCCCCTCCAGCACCTGCTTGAACGACGGCATGCCGTGCCGCGGCTCGGGCGGGAAATACGTGCCGAAGTAGAACGGCCGGCCCTCGGAGGTCATGAACACCGACATCGGCCAGCCGCCCTGCCCGGTCGCCGCCTGGAGCGCCTCCATGTAGACGGCGTCGACATCGGGGCGCTCCTCTCGGTCCACCTTCACGGACACGAAGTGCGCGTTCATGAAGGCGGCCGTCTCCTCGTCCTCGAAGCTCTCGTGGGCGAGGACATGGCACCAGTGGCAGGAGCTGTACCCGACGCTCAGGAACACGGGCACGCCGCGCCGACGCGCCTCCTCGAACGCGGCGGGCTCCCACGGCCACCAGTCGACGGGATTGTCCGCGTGCTGGAGCAGGTACGGGGACGTGGCGTGCGCGAGTCGGTTGGCCATGGCCCCATCCTGTCGCACCCGGGGGAACGACGCGCCCGCGCCATGGGACGCGGCGCACGTCTCGGGCCCCCACGGCCCGGACGGGCCCGCCCTCCACCGTGCCCCCTCCCGGCCGGCCCACCACGCTCCGTCCCGGCCGCCCCGGCTCAGCCGGCCCAGCGCCCGGAAAGGAAGGTGACGGCGACGACGGTCATCAGGGGGGCGGCGACGGCGAGATAGGCGGTCTTGACGAGGGGCCTGCGCAGGCTCCACACGGCGAGCCCGACCCACAGGGGCCACCACAGGAGGGTCGCCCGGGGGATGGACGTGTACCAGTAGGAGGTGCCCAGGGCCCACAGGCTCAGCCCGATGTACGCGGCCTCCGGCCAGCGCCTGCGCCACAGCAGCAGGCCGCACAGGGCGACGCCGACCAGCATGGTGAGCAGCTCGGCCTGGCTCATCAGGGCGTACCCGGTGGCCTGGGAGTGGCCGAAGGCGGCGTGCCAGGTGTTCGCCCACGCTTCCCAGGGCGCGTGGAAGTCGCGGTACCAGCCGCGCTCCTCGGCGTGCTTCCAGGCCATCCAGTCGCCGGTGTGCGCGTGCAGGTACCAGCTGTACAGGAGCGGGGCGAGGGCGGGCAGGAACAGCCAGGGGAGGCGGCGCCAGTGGGCGGCGGTGCGGGCGGTGACCAGGAAGTGGACGGCGAGGGCCGCGGCGAGGAAGAGGCCGCTGACCCGGACGGTGGTGGCCAGGGCCGTCAGCACGGCCGCGAGCGGCCAGTTGAGGCGCTGGGCGGCCAGCCAGGCGGGCAGGGCCAGGGCGAGGAAGAGCGCCTCGGTGTAACCGGCGGCCAGGAAGACCGCGCACGGGGAGAGCAGGAAGAACAGGGCCGCCCGGGGCCCGACCTCGTCCTGCGGCAGGTACAGCCGGGCGATCCGGGCGAGGGCCACCACGGCGACGCCCCCGGCGACGAAGGAGATCAGGGCACCGGCCGCGGGCCAGCTCGGGACGACCACGTGGACGGCCCGCAGCAGGAAGGGGAAGCCGGGGAAGAAGGCCTCCCTGTTGTCCCACTCGGACATCCAGGGCCCCTGCCCGTCCGGGAAGTAGCCCTCCTGGGCTATGTGCAGGTAGTGCCACCAGTCCCACCGCTGCCACGACGAGAAGAACTCACCGGCGTGCCGGCTCCGGCCGTCGTCGGCGAACAGCCAGCGGGTGCAGTACGCGACGGTCCAGATGCCCACCCGGGTCAGCAGGTACAGCCACAGCACCTCGCGGTCGGCGGGCGCGAGCCACCGCAGCGGGCGCGGCGACCGGCCGAGGTCGCCCTTGTCCGGTGCCGGGGCGGTGACGGACGGGTTCGGGACGGTCCCGGTCCGGGCCGGCCGGTGCTCGTGCTGCCTGCTGGGGGGAGGGAGGGTCACTTCGGGTTCTCCGGGGTCGGGGTGGGGCGAGCCGGACGGGCCGGACGGTTCGGGTGCTTCGGACGGGCCGGGCGGGCCGGACGGGCGCCGCCCGCGGACGGACCGGAGGCGGACGGGAACAGGAGGCGAACAGCGGAAGGAAGCGGGCAGGCGGACGGGAACGGCGGACGCGGGGTGCGCGCGGCCGACGCGGTCAGGGGCCGGAGGACGACGGGAACGGCGGATGTGACGGGGTCGACAGGGAGGACGGTGGCGGGCTGGTGCTCCGGCTCGGCGCGACCGGTTCGTCGGAAAGGACGCCGCGACCGGTCGCGGGGGATCCGGACGTCGAGGATCCGGTGACCGGGGGCCCGGGCGGCAGGCTGCTCCCGGACAGGGAGGGCGCGGAGGAGGACGACGTCGAGCGGCCGGATGCGGGGGGCGTGGTGGCGGGGACGGCGGTGCGCGTGCCCCCGGGCAGGAGCGCGGCGGCAGCGGCGCCCGCGCCGGAGACGGCCAGGCAGGCGCCGACGGCGAGGGTCAGGAGCCGGCGCCGGTACGCCCGTCTCCCCCGTTCGGTGATGAACGACGGCGGGGCGGAACGGGCCCGGGAGCGGCCGATGTCGGCGGCCTCCCGGAACAGCGACCGCAGCGGGTCGTGGGCTTCAGGCACGGGGCCCCTCCTCGGTGCGCGGATCCTGCAGGCGGTGCGAGAGCGTGGCCCGGCCCCGGACCAGGTGCGTCTTGACGGTGGTGGGCGCCAGGCCGGTCTCCGCCGCGATCTGCTCGACGGTCAGGTCGCACACGTAGTACAGGGCCAGCGTGCGGCGCTGCTTGAGCGGCAGGGCCCGCAGCATCTCCACCAGGGCCACCGACTCCGGCCCCGGCGCCTCCGCATGGGGCGGGACACCGCTGCGCCGCCACGCGTCCGCCGTGCGGCGGACGCCCCGCCACCGGCTCACCGCCAGACGCCAGGCGACCGTACGGATCCATGCCTCGGGCCGCCCCTCCCGGTCGAGCTGACGCCGTCGGCTCCACGCTCTGACGAAAGCTTCCTGCACCACGTCCTGCGCCTCGTGCAGATCGCCGAGCATCACGAACAGCTGTCCCGTCAGCCGGGCGACCGTCCGCGCGTAGAACTCTTCGAACTCCTCGACGGTCAACAAACAGCTCCTGGATCTCCTCGGTCTCACCAGGCATACGCCCGGCACCCCGTGTCCGGACGACATCACCCCGGAAGAATTCGTGTGACGGTAGCCACATCGACCGGTGCGGCCCGGGGTCGCCAAGGGGGTGAAGGTACGAAGACACGAAGGCCGAGGGCACCGCGACGGCGGACCGGAAGAACGCATGGAGGGTGTTCGCGGCCGTACGCGAGTGCTCGGGACCACGCGGTGGTTCACGGCCGTGCAGCGTCGCGAAATCGCGGGAGGCGGCCGGACGCCGGGTACGGCCGACGGGCATGACACCCGGTCACGGCCGACGGGCAGGGCACCCGGCGCCATGAGGGCCCGGGCGCGGCGCGCGGGCATGAGGCCGCGCCCGCCACGCCCGGGAAGTCATGGGCATGGCGAGCACGGCGGGACGAGGGCGCGGCGGGCGGCGCACCGCGCCCGCTCCACCCGCTTCGACGCGTGCGCCGCTTCCGCCTCCGCGCCCGCGCTTGCGTCGGCCCTACTTGCGCTTCGCGGTGCCCGCCCCCGCGGTGGCGTCGGCCGTCACCGCGGGATCCGGGGCCTCCTCGAAGTCGACCCTGGCCATGTGCCGGTTCATGGACTTCATCAGCATCCACACGCCGACGGCGAGCATCGCGAAGACGATGAAGCCGAGGACGCCGGGGGTCACCTTGTTCTTGTCGAACGAGTCGGCAAGCGTGACGAGGTCGGTCAGTGCCTGAGTCGCGTACATATCAGGCATTGTCGCGGATGCCCGCGAAGAGGTCGCTCTCGGGGAGGGAGGTATCGACGAGAGACCTCGCCAACTCGTACTCCTCGGTCGGCCAGACCTCCTTCTGGATGTCCATCGGGACGCGGAACCAGCCGCCGTCGGGGTCGATCTGCGTCGCGTGCGCGATCAGCGCCTTGTCGCGGATCTCGAAGAAGTCCGCGCACGGGATGTGCGTGGTGAGGGTCCGCTCCTCCTGCCCGAACTCCTTCCAGCGCTTGAGCCACTCGCCGTACGGGGACTCCAGCCCCCGGGCCAGCAGGGCCTCGTGGAGCGCCACCGTGCGCGGCCGGTTGAAGCCCTGGTTGTAGTAGAGCTTCTGCGGCTGCCAGGCCGGCCCGAACTCCGACTCCGGGAAGGTCTCGGTGTCCGTCGCTCCCTCGAACGCGATCATCGTGATCTTGTGGGTCATGATGTGGTCGGGGTGCGGGTACCCGCCGTTCTCGTCGTACGTCGTGATGACCTGCGGCCGGAACGCGCGGATGCTGCGGACGAGCCGTCCTGCGGCCTTCTCCTCGTCCTCCAGCGCGAAGCAGCCCTCGGGCAGCGGCGGCAGCGGGTCGCCCTCGGGCAGCCCCGAGTCGACGAAGCCGAGCCACTCCTGCGTGACGCCCAGGATCTCCCGGGCCTCGTCCATTTCCTTTCTGCGCACCTCGTGGATGTTCTCCTCGATGTACGCGTCCCCCTGGAGCTTCGGGTTGAGGATGGAGCCGCGCTCGCCTCCCGTGCAGGTCACGACCAGCACGTCCACCCCCTCGGACACATACTTGGCCATCGTTGCCGCGCCCTTGCTCGATTCGTCGTCGGGGTGGGCGTGAACGGCCATCAAACGCAGCTGCTCAGTCAATCTCGGTCCTCAGTGATCGGTCGCGATCCGGTCGCGATTACGCGGTGTCGTCGACGCCGACGTCGTGTGTCGTCGACGTCGACGTGGTGTGTCGTCCCCGCGGGACGTGGGCGCGGGGTGGTGGTCGGGTGGCGGTCCGGGGCTTCTATAGTGACCGAACCGGGGGGCGGAAAATTCCTCGGTCCCCGGCACGGGAGGAACGATCATGACGGCGGTGCGCGACGCGCTTCCGGAGAACCGCTACGGCCGCTCCGCGGACGAGCGCGCCGACCGCAGGCTCAAAATCATCGGTTCGGTGCTCGGCGTCGCCTTCCTCGGTGTGGTCGGGTGGTTGGGCTACGACTACGTCTCCGGCCAGCAGATCAGCGCCGAGATGATCAAGCGCAAGGTCGTCTCCGACGAGCGGGTCGACGTGCACCTGGAGGTGCGCAAGGACGCGGACGCCAAGGGCTACTGCACCCTCCGCGCCCAGCACGAGGACGGCAGCGACGTGGCCCGCAAGGACTTCCGCTTCGACGACCGCACCGGCCGCGTGGACCGCATCGTGTCGTTGCGTACGACCGCGAGGGCGACGAGCGTCGAACTGATCGGCTGCACCGCCGACGGCGGCCCGGCGAACTGACCCGCCGCACAGCGACACCCGGCGGCTCCGACAGCCGCTGACCTGCACGTACGCAGTCCTGATGATTTACCTTCTCCCCCTTTTCCCGGTGAATTGTTAGGCTCGTGGTTTCGCCCACCCGTAGAGGCACATGCTTACGGGTAGGGCGATGCTTTGTATTCCCAGTACCGACGAGGAGCACCCTGTGACCCAGACCAGCGAAAACGTCACCTGGCTCACGCAGGAGGCGTACAACCAGCTCAAGGCCGAGCTGGAGTACCTGTCTGGTCCCGCGCGCACGGAAATCTCCGTAAAGATCGCGGCGGCCCGTGAGGAGGGTGACCTCCGGGAAAATGGCGGGTACCACGCGGCCAAGGAGGAGCAGGGCAAGATGGAGCTGCGCGTGCGCCAGCTCTCCCAGCTCCTGGAGCACGCGAAGGTCGGCGAGGCACCTGCCGACGACGGCGTGGTCGAGCCCGGCATGGTCGTCACCATCGCGTTCGACGACGACCCGGACGACACCCTGACCTTCCTGCTCGCCTCCCGCGAGTACGCGAGCTCGGACATCGAGACGTACTCCCCGCAGTCGCCGCTCGGCACCGGCGTCAACGGCAAGCGCACGGGCGACGTGGCCGAGTACGAGCTGCCGAACGGCAAGATGGCGAGCGTGAAGATCCTCGCGGCGAAGCCCTACACCGGCTGATCCGCAGGCATCGACGACGCGGGGTGCCGCCGACCCGGAAGGGACCGGCGGCACCCGCGCGTTCACAGGGCGAAGCGCCGCGTACGTGAACACATGAGGTGCCGCGCACGGGAGCACGTACGGCAACGCGGCCCGGTGGGGCCCGGCCCGACAAGGCCCGGCCCGGTGCGGTCCTCAGCCCATCACCAGATAGCCGGCCTCGCGCAGCGCCGCCGAGACCTCCTCGCAGTGCTCCGGCCCCTTCGTCTCCAGTTGGAGCTCCACCTCGACCTCGGTCAGCCCGAGCCGGGGATCGGTGCGGACGTGACCGATGTCGAGCACGTTGGCGTCGACCACCGAGAGCACGCCGAGCAGCGTGGCCAGCGCCCCTGGCCGGTCGGACAGCCGCAGCCGCAGGCTCAGGTAGCGCCCGGCCGCCACCATGCCGTGGGTCAGGACGCGCTGCATCAGCAGCGGGTCCACGTTGCCGCCCGACAGCAGCGCCACCACCGGTCCGCGGAACGACTCCGGATCGCTGAGCAGCGCCGCGACCGGGCTCGCGCCCGCCGGTTCCACCACCAGCTTCGCCCGCTCCAGGCAGAGCAGCAGCGCGCTGGACAGCTCGTCCTCGGAGACCGTACGGACCTCGTCGACCAGCTCCCGTACGATCTCGAACGGCACGTTGCCGGGCCGCCCCACCTTGATGCCGTCGGCCATCGTGTTCAGCGAGCCGATCGACACCGGGTGTCCCGCTGCCAGCGAGGGCGGGTAGCCGGCCGCGCCCGCCGCCTGCACGCCCACGACCCGTACGTCGGGCCGCAGCGCTTTCACCGCCAGCGCGACACCCGCGACGAGCCCGCCGCCGCCGACCCCGACGACGATTGTGCGCACCTCGGGGCACTGTTCGAGGATCTCCAGGCCGACCGTGCCCTGCCCGGCGATGATGTCGGGGTGGTCGAAGGGGTGGATGAAGACCGCGCCGGTCTCGCGCGCGTACTCCTGCGCGGCGGCCAGTGCCTCGTCGACGACATGGCCGTGCAGCCGGACCTCCGCCCCGTACTGGCGGGTGGCGGCCACCTTCGGCAGCGGCGCCCCGACCGGCATGAAGACCGTCGAGCGCACGCCGAGCAGCGAGGACGCGAGCGCGACGCCCTGCGCGTGGTTCCCGGCGCTCGCCGCGACGACCCCGGCCGCCCGCTCCACCGGGGACAGGCCGGCGATCCGCACGTAGGCGCCGCGCAGCTTGAACGAACCCGTGCGCTGGAGGTTCTCGCACTTGAGGTGGACCGGCGCCCCGACGAGGCCCGACAGGTGACGGCTGCCCTCCATAGGCGTCACCCTGGCCACGCCGGAGAGCATCTTCTGCGCCCCGCGGACGTCGTCGAGGATGAGCGGGGGATGATGGCCGGGAGTGCGGAAGTCCATACGGCAAGTCTCGCAGCCCGACGGAGATCCGCCGCGTCGCCCACGGTCCCGTACTGCGCCGGTGTTCACGGGTTTGTGCAGCACTGGTACGCGTTGCCCCGGGGCCGCGTACTCTGTCCCCCACCCATCCGACACCGTACGAAGAGAGCTCCCGGCCATGCCCCCTCAGGACATGACGACAGCTGCGTCTCCTTCCGGGGACGCGGCCCCCGAGCCCACGGAAACCGAGCACGTCCTGGATGCGCTCCAGCACCAGGTCGCGGTGTTCGCCCGCCGTGCCGAGCAGACCCGCCTCGGCGGCGTCGGCCAGGTGCGCAATTCCATGGACCGGGCCGCCTATCTGCTGCTCAACCGGCTGGACCGGGAGGGGCCGATGGGCGTCAAGGCCCTTGCCGCGGGCATGGGGATCGACTCCTCGACCGTGACCCGGCAGGTCGCGCCGCTCGTCGAAACGGGCCTGGTCAAGCGCACCTCGCACCCGGAGGACGGCCGGGCCGTGGTGCTCCAGCTGTCCCCGCGCGGCCAGGCACGGCTGGACGAGGTGCGCGGCTCCCGGCGCGAACTCATGACGCAGGTCACGGACGGCTGGACGGCCGAGGAACGCGAGACGTTCTGCACGCTGCTCACCCGGTTCAACACGGCGCTCGCCGCCCGGCAGACCGCGCACCAGACGTCCCCGTCGGGCTGACCGCTCCCCGGAGGACCGGACGCGCCGGCCGACCGGGCGGGGCCGGGTCGGCGCACGCCTCTTGACCCGGGGCCCCGGCAGCGGCTCGGATGTGCCGTGTGCGAGAGCGCCGAGCGGACCACGAACGGCACCGCGCCCGGGACTTCGAGTCCTTCGTGGCGGGCGCGGCGGGCCGGCTGCTGCACACGGCCACGCTGCTCACCACCGAGCCCCTGCACCCGCCCGGCGCCAACCCGCGGGCCCAGCGACTGCTCACCGCCGCGCTGGCCCGCACGTACGCGCGATGGGAACGGCTGCGCGGCGAGGACCCGTACGACCGCGCCCGGCGGGAACTGGTCGTCCGGTTCGCCCACGAGGTCTGGCGCCACCACCGGCCGCGCGGCGGGCCGCTGGACCCGCTGACCCCGCAGGAGCGCCTGGTACTGGTGCTGCGTCTGTACGAAGGGGTCGCGGAGGAACAGGCGGCGGCGCTGCTGGGGCTTCCGGTGGACCGGCTCCGGGCGGTCTGCCACCGCTCGGTGGCCACGTTGCGCGGCGCCCGCCGCCCCGCGTCCCGGTGGCTGCCGCGGCGACCGCGTCGGAGCCCCGGAAAGACCCGGCAGCCACGACGGCCGATGCGGGCGGCGCCGTGAGCCGGCGCGGCGACAAGGAGGACGAGGTCCGGCGCATGCTGGACGGCCCGCACCCGCAGGTGCCCGCCGACCTGGCGCGACGGGCCGTGACGCGCGGCGGCAGACTGCTGCGCCGACGGCGGCTCGCCCGCAGGTTGCTGCTGGTGGTGGCGTTCGCCGCGGTGGTCGCGTTCACGGTGTGGGCGGCCACGGCACAGCCGTGGCGGACGCCGCCCGCCGCGACGACCCCGGCGGACGGCTGGTGAGCGCGGATACGCGGCGGGGCCGGGGCGGCGTCCTTGCCGGTCGTTCCCGTTCCTGGTCCCGGAACGGGACCGGGACCAGGCCCCGGCCCCGGATCGGTGCCGGGCCGGATCCGGACCGGGCCGGGTCCGTCAGCCGAGCGCCTGCGTCAGATCGGCGATCAGGTCGTCGGCGGACTCGATGCCGACGGAGAGCCGGACGAGGTCGGCCGGAACCTCCAGCGGGGAGCCCGCCGCCGAGGCGTGCGTCATCCGGCCCGGGTGCTCCACCAGGGACTCGACACCGCCCAGCGACTCACCGAGGGTGAACAGCTCGGCCCGGTTGCAGACCTGGACCGCCGCCTCCTCGCCGCCCGCGACGCGGAAGGACACCATGCCGCCGAACGCCCTCATCTGCTTGGCGGCGACCTCGTGCCCCGCGTGCTCGGGCAGCCCCGGGTAGAGAACCTGGGTGACCTTGGGGTGACGGGTCAGCAGATCGGCGATCTTCGTGGCGTTCTCGCTGTGCCGGTCCATGCGGACCGCGAGCGTCTTGATGCCGCGCAGCACCAGCCACGCGTCGAACGGTCCGGCCACCGCCCCCATCGCGTTCTGGTGGTACGCCAACTCCTCTGCCAGACCGGGGTCGTTGACGATCAGCGCGCCGCCGACGACGTCCGAGTGACCGCCCATGTACTTGGTGGTGGAGTGCACCACCACGTCGGCCCCCAGGGCGAGGGGCTGCTGGAGGTAGGGGCTGGCGAAGGTGTTGTCGACGACCAGCCGCACCCCCGCCGAGCGGGCCACATCGGCGATCGCGGCGATGTCGGTGATGCCGAGCAGCGGGTTGGACGGGGTCTCCACCCAGATCGCCTTGGTGCGCGGGGTGATCGCTTCCCGTACCGCCGACACGTCCGAGGTGTCGGCGACCGAGAACTCCACACCCCACCGCGAGACGACCTTTGCGAACAGCCGGAACGTGCCGCCGTACGCGTCGTTCGGGATGACCACGTGGTCGCCGGGGGTCAGCAGGGTGCGGAGCAGGCAGTCCTCGGCGGCGAGGCCGGAGGCGAAGGCCAGCCCCCGACGGCCGCCCTCCAGGGCCGCGAGGTTGTCCTCCAGGGCGGTACGGGTCGGGTTGGCGCTGCGGCTGTACTCGTAGCCGCCGCGCAGCCCGCCCACACCGTCCTGCTTGTACGTGGACACCTGGTAGATGGGCGGGACGACGGCGCCGGTGAGGGGATCGGCGGTGTTTCCCGCGTGGATCGCGAGGGTTTCGAAGCTGTGCTGGTCGCTCATGGGGCCCGAGCGTAGTTCGTCACGAGGTCCCCCACCCGGCTTCCGGGCCGTCCGGTGACAATGGGGGCATGGAGATTCTCTGGTTCCTGATCGCACTGTGCATGCTCACCGCGGTCATCGGCCCCTTCGTGCTGCGCCGCCGCGGCGGAATCCGTCAGGTCGCACCCGGTTCACCGGACGCCGCCGACCCGGACGCCTACGGCTTCGCACGCCAGGAGGAGCTGGACATCCGGCTGCCCGGGCCGGACCAGGATCTCCTCGACGTACTCGAAGTGGTCCAGCGTTCCCAGGACTGGCGTGCGGCCTCCCAGCTGCTGGCCGGCACGCCCAAGGAGGGCGAGGTGCGCTGGCAGCGGGTGCAGGCGTTCGCCGGTGCGGCCTCGCTGGAGCTGGCGGAGCGGCCCGGTGTCGGTGGTGCGTGGCTGCGCACCTGGCGCGCCGAGGCGCCGAAGGACGCCGGAGGAGCGGCGGTGCACGCCGAGTTCCTGGTGCAGCAGGCGTGGCGTTCGTCGACCGCGGGTACGGACGACTTCCGGATCATCCTGGAGGAGGCCCGTACGGTCTGCGGCGAGGCGGCGCTGCTGGCGCCCGGCGACCCCGTTCCGTATCTCGTCGAGCTGGCCGTGGCGCGCGGACTCGGTCACTCCCACGAGGAGTTCGACCAGCTGTGGGCGAAGGTGATCGACCGCGCCCCGGCCCACATGGGCGCGCACCTCGCCGCGCTGCACTACTGGTGCGAGAAGTGGCACGGCTCCCGCGAGGAGGCCGACCGCTTCGCCACCTCGGCCGCCGCCCGCGCCCCGCAGGGCTCGCTGCTGGCGGCGCTGCCGCTCTTCGCGGTGTACGAACACCTGCCGGAGGTCAACCTCGTCCAGGGCTTCTACCGGAGCGCGGTGGTGACCAAGGCGGTCGAGGGCGCCCTGTTCGCGGTGCACGCGGCCCGGCCGGACGATCCGATGCTCGCCCACGTGCGCCATCTGCTGGTCTTCTTCCTGGTCCGGATGGAGCGCTGGTCGGAGGCGATGAACCAGATCATCCGCGTCGACGGCCATGTGGGCGCGCTGCCGTGGACCCACAACCCCGACCCGGCCGCCGCGTACACGGTCCACCGCGCACTGGCGGTCGCGGGGTACGAGGCGAACGGCGGAAACCCGGCGACGCTGCCGCGATAGGGCGTCGCGGCACGACGACCGCCCGCGCGCCGGGCACGACGACCGCCCCTGCGACGCGTACGAGGACCGTGCGACGCGTACGGGGACCGTGCGACGCGTACGAGGACCGTGCGACGCGTACAGGGACCGTGCGACGCGTACAGGGAGGGCGCCGGAATCCCCGGCGCCCTCCTCGCGTTATGGCCATGTATCCGCAGCCAGGAGGAGCCCCCGCATGTTTCCGTACCGCCGTACCCCCCAGCTCCCCACCCCCGAGGAGGCCCTGAAGGGCCGCCCCGGGCCCACGTTCGCCGTCCCGTCCCTCCACACGGTCCTCGGCAACCCGCTGCTGGGCCCGTACCCGGAGGGCCTGGAGGTCGCGGACTTCGGGCTCGGCTGCTTCTGGGGCGCCGAGCGCACGTTCTGGCAGACGGAGGGCGTCTGGACGACGCTCGTCGGCTACCAGGGCGGCTACACGGAGAACCCCACGTACGAGGAGGTCTGCTCGGGACTGACCGGTCACACGGAGGCGGTCCGCGTCGTCTTCGACCCGAGGGCCGTCTCGTACGCCCAACTGCTGAAGCTGTTCTGGGAGTCCCACGACCCGACCCAGGGCTTCCGCCAGGGCAACGACGTCGGTACGCAGTACCGCTCGGCGATCCACACCCACTCCCCCGAGCAGGCGGCGGCCGCCGAGTCCTCCCGCGAGGCGTACCAGAAGGTGCTCACCGCCTCCGGCCACGGCACGATCACCACGGAGATCCTCCCGGCCGAGGACCGCACGTTCTGGCCCGCCGAGGCGTACCACCAGCAGTACCTGGACAAGAACCCGGCGGGCTACTGCGGCATCGGCGGCACGGACGTCTCCTGCCCGATCGGGGTCGCTCCGACTGGGGAGTGACGAGCACCGAGCACCACGGGCCCCCACCCTCCGGAGGGTGGGGGCCCGAAGTGTCGCCGGGCGCAGGGATCAGATGAGGCCCTGCGCCAGCATCGCGTCCGCGACCAGTTCGAAGCCGGCGATGTTGGCACCGACCACGTAGTTGCCGGGGCTGCCGTAGCGCTCGGCGGTCTCGTAGCAGGAGTCGTGGATGTGGCGCATGATCTCCGCGAGGCGTTCCTCGGTGTGGGCGAAGGTCCACGAGTCGCGCGAGGCGTTCTGCTGCATCTCCAGGGCGCTGGTGGCCACGCCGCCCGCGTTCGCGGCCTTGCCGGGGGCGAAGGCGACGCCCGCCTCCTGGAGGACGCGCACGGCCTCCGGCGTGGTGGGCATGTTGGCGCCCTCGGCGACCGCCTTCACACCGTTGCGCACGAGGACGAGGGCGTCGGCCTCGTGCAGCTCGTTCTGGGTGGCGCAGGGCAGGGCCACGTCACAGGGGACGTTCCAGACGCCGCTGCCGGGGACGTATGTGACGTGCTCGCCGCGGCGCGCGGCGTACTCGGAGATCCGGCCCCGGCCGGCCTCCTTGATCTCCTTGAGCAGGGCGAGGTCGATGCCCTTGTCGTCCACGACGTAGCCGTCGGAGTCGGAGCAGGTCACGACGGTGGCGCCGAGCTGCTGGGCCTTCTCTATGGCGTAGATCGCGACGTTGCCGGAGCCCGAGACGACGATGCGCTGTCCGTCGAGGGACTCACCGCGGCTGCGCAGCATCTCGGCGGTGAAGAGCACACAGCCGTAGCCGGTCGCCTCGGTACGCGCCTGGGAGCCGCCCCAGCCGAGGCCCTTTCCGGTGAGGACGCCGGACTCGTAGCGGTTGGTGATCCGCTTGTACTGGCCGAACAGATAGCCGATCTCGCGGCCGCCGACACCGATGTCACCGGCGGGGACGTCCGTGTACTCGCCGAGGTGACGGTGGAGTTCGGTCATGAACGACTGGCAGAACCGCATGATCTCGGCGTCGGAGCGGCCCTTCGGGTCGAAGTCCGCGCCGCCCTTGCCGCCGCCGATGGGCATGCCGGTGAGCGCGTTCTTGAAGATCTGCTCGAAGCCGAGGAACTTCACGATGCCGAGGTTGACCGAGGGGTGGAAGCGCAGGCCGCCCTTGTACGGGCCGAGGGAGCTGCTGAACTCGACGCGGAAGCCGCGGTTGACGTGGATGTCCCCGGAGTCGTCCGACCACGGCACGCGGAAGATGAGCTGGCGCTCCGGTTCGCAGACCCGCTCGACGATCCGGGCGTCCACGAACTCCGGCCGCTTCACGAGGACCGGGCCGAGGGTCTCCAGGACCTCCCGCACCGCCTGGTGGAACTCCTTCTCGCCCTGATTGCGGCGGAGGATCTCGGCGTACAGCGGCTCGATGACCCGGCTCTCGGTGGCGTGCGGGGTGACGGGTTCAGGGGTGGTCTGCATCTGATCAAGACCTTCCATGGGTCGGAGTCGCGCGCGAAAGTGCCCCGTCCCGGGGACACCAGCGGTCCCCCTCCCCATTGAGGGCGTCGCCCAGACATCGCACGCTCTGGCGGCTCACGAAGGCGACGTACAGAACCGGTGTGGCACTTCGATTGTCCCAGTGCGCCCCACGAGGTACACCACGGCATCCACATAGTGGTCCCGGCTCGACCGGAACCCACCCTCGGATTCACAACAAAAGCGACATACCGCTACGGCGTCCGGCTCAGGCTTCCTTGCGGTCGCGCAGCATCCACAGCCCGGTACCGGATCCGATCACGATCAGACCGGAGACGACGCTCAGCACTATCTGCGTGCTCTCCTTCGGCACGCCGAAGCTCGCGAAGACATTGGCGGCGAGCGCGGCGACGAGAACGATCCAGAGCAGCGACTTCATGGTGATTCCTCCGTGGTCGGGGGTCGACGGGTGAGGACTTCATCATCACCGGCCGGGACGGTCCGCCACGAGGGACCACCCACCCGGAGTCATGGTGCAGCCGGCTACACCATGACGCGGCCGTACGGACCGTCCGCGCGCGATGTCCGGCGCGCGCACGACGACGTCCGGTACGAACCGGGCCGGCGCCGGGCATGAGCCATCGGGGCCGCGACACCCATCAGGACGGTGCAGCGGCGCCCCATCGGGATGGCACAGCGGCGCTCAGCAGGACGGGGTGGCGTTCAGCACTTCCCCTGCCGGGAGGGCAGGTACGAGGAACCGATCCGGTAGTCGCCGGCCCCCGGCACCCTCAGCCGGGTCCACTCACCCGCGCGCTCCAGACATCCGCCGTCCGCCCGCAGCCAGGGCGAGTAGGCGACGCGGACGGTCAACGACCCGCGCTCGCGAGCCCGCACGACGAGCCCGGCACTGTCGCCGCCGACGACGGACGCGCCGGCGCCCGAGACCATGGGTGTCGCCCGCTCGACCCGGTAGACGCGCCAGTACGGGTCGCGCCAGACCAGCCGCAGCCAGTCCGGTTCGCCGCGCACGAGTGCGGCCTCCTCCTTCGCCGCCCAGTCCGGGGTGCCTTCCGGCAGGACGACGTACCCCACCGCCCAGTGGTCGAGCCAGGAGCGATAGCTCTCGGCGGAGAAGGATCCGTCGTAGAAGAGTGCTCCGCGCTCCACGTCGAGCTGACGGTTCCAGCCGCGGGCCAGGTTGACGTGCGGGCCGAGGACGGTGGTCTCGCGGTGATCGATGGCCGGTACGGCCTCGACGCGGGTGCGGTCGGCGCCGAGGCGATCGAGAGCGGCCACCACTCCCTTCGTCCCGGTGGCCCACGCCGGGACCGGCGTCGACATCTCCAGCACGTGGACGGCGTGCTGGGTGACCCATTGCAGGGACAGCGCCAGCGCGGCGCCGAGGGCGACCTTCCGCCAGAGCCGCACCCCATGGGCCAGGAGCGCGGCGAGCAGGACCGGGGCCCCGAACAGCTCGGCCAGCCGGATGACGTTCGAGCCCACCGGCGAAGGAACGAGAGCGGTCAGCACGACCCCCGCCGCGTAGACCCCGGCGCCGAGCCGCAGCACCCGCCACTCCCGCGGCGCCAGCACGACGAGCAGGACGCCGAAGAGGACCGGCTTCCAGACATCGCTGGTGGCCATGGGCATCTCGCCGCTGAAGGGAAACAACAGCGTGGTCAGTCCGACCACGGCCACCGCCGGGACACACAGCACGGCCGCCTTCCGCCACTCCCGGTTCAGCAGCCGACCCGCGCCCACGACCAGCAGGAAGAGCCCGGCGACCGGACTCGCCATCGTCGCCAGGGCGCTGAAGACGGCGGCCACGACCGGTCGGCACGCACCACCCGTCAACACCAGGCACGAGACCAGGGCGAGCGCCACCCCCAGGGCGAACGTGGACCGCCCGGAGGCCACGTTGAACCAGAGCGTCAGCGTCGCCACCAGGGCGGGCCACAAGGGATTCCTCATCCCGCTGCGCACGAACAGGGCCGCCGCCAGCCAGGAGGCGGCCACCCCCGAGAGCGCGGTGACGGTCCGCACCCCGAGCAGGGCCATCAACTGCGGTGCGACGACGCTGTAGTTGCCGACATGGATGCCGCCGTACCAGGAGAGGCTGTACGGAGCCCCCGGGTGCCGTGCCACGAAACCGGACCAGAACACCTGGGCCGCGAGGTCTCCGCCGCCGGTGGCGAGGAAGGCCACCCAGAACGCGTACAGGGGCACGGACAGGGCGGTGGCCAGGAGCGGCACGCGGTACCGCCGCAGGAAGACGCCCCGCTCGGCCCCTCCTGTACGCACACGCCGGGCGGACGATCCGGCCGTCTCGACGGCGGGCTGCGCAGAGAGTCGCACGGATGGTTCCGTTCAGTAGTCGAGCGGGAGCGGCGATGAGCACGCTGGTGCTGTGACCGGAAAGGTTTGCCGGGAAGCTCGCGGCGTCCGGTGCGGTGCATCACAAGGCAGAGGATCGCCCTCGTACGGGACGTACTCGGGTGATGCGACAACGCGGCCAGGTGCCGCACCGGACGCCGCGAGCCGGTGAACCTTTCCGGTCGCAGCACTGCGTAGGGCATGTTTCGAAAGTAGCGTCGTTCGCCTGCGGGCCGGACGGGACTTTCGAAACACGCCCTGGCACCGACAGGCCGCGTTGCGCGGTCGACGGTTCGACTTCGGTCCCGGCCCCGCCGGACCGGCACACGTCGGTGCGCTCCGGACAGCGCCGGTTCGCCGCGCCGCGCAGAAGGCGGCGGCGCCGCGGATCGGGAGGATCCGGGTGCCGCCGCCTTCGTGCGTGCGGAAGAGGGGCTCCGTACGGACGCGGAGTCCGGCCGCGTCCGGTACGACGGAAACGCCTCCGGTGCTGCCAAGGCGCGTCCGGCGCCACGGAAGGGAGCGGAGGGAGCCGCGTGGCCGTCAGACCGCGGAGCCCGCCTTCCACTCCGCCCAGTTCATGTTCCAGCCGTTGAGACCGTTGTCGGGGGTGATGGTCCTGTCCGGGGAGTTCTTGACGACGACGAGGTCGCCGACGAGCGAGTTGTTGTAGAACCAGGCAGCGGGCTGGTTCGCGTCGCCCGCGCCCTTCACGTCGGCGAGGCCGACACAGCCGTGGCTGGTGTTGGCGCCGCCGAAGATCGACCGCGCACCCCAGTAGTTGCCGTGGATGAAGGTGCCGGAGGTGGACAGCCGCATCGCGTGCGGGACGTCCTTGATGTCGTACTCGCCACCGAAGCCGACCGTGTCACCGTTCATCCGGGTCTCCTTGTACTTCTCGGAGATCACCATCTGTCCGTTGTACGTGGGGTTGGCGGAGGAACCGGCGGATATCGGGATGGTCTTGATCGTCTTGCCGTCCTGGGCGACGGTCATGGTGCGCGCGGCGACGTCGACCGTCGAGACCTGGTTGCGGCCGACCTTGAAGGTGACCGTCTTCTGCTGCACGCCGTAGACGCCGTCCGCGCCCTCGACACCGTCCAGGTCCAGCTTCAGCGTGACGGTGGAGCCGCCCTGCCAGTAGTTCTCGGGGCGCAGGTCGAGGCGCTGGTTGTTGAACCAGTGGCCGGCGACCTCCTGGCCGCTGCTGGACGTCACGGTGATACCGGCCTGAACGGCCTTCCGGTCCGTGATCGGCTTGTTGAAGTTGATCGACACCGGCATGCCGACGCCGACGGTGGAGCCGTCCTCGGGGGTGAAGTTGCCGATGAAGCTGTTGTCGGGCGACACGGTGGTGAAGGAGGTGTTCTCGTGCGCCTCGCGGCCCTTGGAGTCCTTGGCCGTCGCGCTGATCTTGTACGTGGTCGAGCGCTCCAGCTGGGCGTCCGGCTGCCAGCTCTTGCCGTCGGCGGCGAGCGTGCCCTTGACCTCCGCACCGTCCTGCGTGGTCATGGCGACCTGCGTCAGCGTGCCCTTGGCGACGGTCACCCTGGCGGCGTTGTTGATGCTCGCGTTGGTCGCACCGTTCTTCGGCGCGATGGATATCTGCGCCTCCGACGCGTCCTTGGCGGCCGCCTTGTCGACCTCGGCCGTCTGCGACTTCTTCGAGCCCTCGGCGCCACCGTCCGCGTTGCCGCTGTCGCAGGCCGTGAGCGCCAGTACGCCACCGAGCAGTGCGGACGCGACCGTGAGGGCCCTGCGCCGCTTGCTGTCCGTCATCACACGCATCTCCATCGTTGCCGATTCCCCAAAAACCCCGAGCGGAGCCGCCGGTGACCGGCGAGACCCGTCAACACACCCAGAACCCATGGCATGGGCCCTTCGTTCCACATCCCCTGAAGATGTGGGGAACAACACTGATCGACGCGTCCCGGGCGGCGGTGGTTCCCCGGCGCCTGCCATTGTTGCGGGCCCGATACACAGCACGCTCCGGTACGGTCCGGTCGACTCCGGTCCCGGACTTGTGCCCCGGTCCCGATCCGTGTCCCCGTCCCGTGCCGATCCGCGTCCCGCTCACGGGAGCCGGGCCGTCCGGGAGTCGGCCCCGGTCCGCGGCACGGCTCGCGTCGTCGTGTCCGTCGAGGTTTCTCCCATTGTGCGGGACGCCGCCGACAACTCCCCCGCCACAACCCCCTTCCCGGCGGCTTCGAGGGCGGCGGGGGCCGTGATTTCCGACACCATGCCGCCCGGAGCCCGACGCGCCGTGACACCCCCGGAGCGAACGGCTCGTGCGCGGGGCGCGGGGGGCCACGAACATGCGACTTTCCCATGACCCGCTGGTTTCACTAGCATCGGTGCGCATGCCTGACTCACGGCTGTGACAAGGGGGTTCGTCCGTGGCCGTCGCTCGCCGCCCGCTTCTGACCGCCACTGCCGCGGGCACGTTGCTGGCCGCTCTGTGGTTCGTCCCGTCCGCCAACGCGACGGACGAACGGACCGACGGGACGGGCGGAACCACGACGAGTGTGACGGGCCCGACAGGCCGGAGCACGGGCTCGGCGGACCGGGGCACGGACCCGACGGTCGTCTCGGCCGCGTCCGACGCCTCGGCCGCTTCCCTCACCCCGGTCGCGTCGGGCTCCGCTGGCGCCTCCGCCGACCCGGGCACCTCGGATACCCCGGACGCCCACGGCCCCGGGGCGGCCACCGCCGTGAACGCGTCGTCCGGCCCCGAGCTCGCCGACACCGGGAGCGGGGTCGACACCACCCCGTACCTGTTCGGCGGCGCCGCGTTCCTGGGCGTCGGCGCGGCCTTCGTCACCTACTCGATCCGCCGTGCCGACACCTCGTCGCTCTGAGCCCACTGGGCCCACTCGGCCCTGTCCCGAAGCCGCGCAGAGTCCTCTCCCGACCTCGAACGGCCGCGGCGCCGACCGGGATCGCCCGCCCGCGCGGTCCGCTCAGGCCAGCGGCCCGGTGACCGGCTCGACCGCCGTGACCAGCGCTCCCCTGCGGACGAACGCGTCCGCCGCGGCCAGGTCCGGCGACAGGAAGCGGTCCGGCCCCGGCCCCTCGACGCCCGCCGCGCGCAGGGCCTCGACGGCGGCCCGTGAGGCGGGGGCGGGGGTGAGCCCCTCGGCGGCCCGCAGCTCGATGGCACGCGTCGCCGCGTACAGCTCGACGGCGATGATCCGGGCGAGGTTGTCGACGGCGGTACGGAGCTTGCGCGCCGCCGACCAGCCCATGGAGACGTGGTCCTCCTGCATCGCGGAGGACGGGATCGAGTCGGCCGACGCGGGCACGGCGAGCCGCTTCATCTCGCTGACCAGGGCGGCCTGGGTGTACTGGGCGATCATCAGGCCCGAGTCCACGCCCGCGTCGTCGGCGAGGAACGGCGGCAGCCCGTGCGACCGGTTCTTGTCCAGCATCCGGTCGGTGCGGCGCTCGGAGATCGAACCGAGGTCGGCGGCGGCGATCGCCAGGAAGTCGAGTACGTACGCGACCGGCGCGCCGTGGAAGTTCCCGTTCGACTCCACCCGTCCGTCGGGCAGGACGACGGGGTTGTCGACGGCGGCGGCCAGTTCGCGGTCCGCGACCGTCGCGGCGTGGGCGAGGGTGTCGCGCCCGGCGCCGTTGACCTGGGGTGCGCAGCGCACCGAGTAGGCGTCCTGCACTCGCGGGGCGTCGTCCTGGTGATGGCCGGTCAGGCCGGATCCGGCGAGGACCCGCAGCATGTTGTCGGCGCTGGCGCCCTGGCCCGGGTGGGGGCGTATGGCGTGCAGTTCGGGGGCGAGGACCTTGTCCGTGCCGAGCAGCGCCTCCAGGGAGAGGGCGGCGGTGATGTCGGCGGAGGTGTAGAGATTGCGCAGGTCGGCGAGGGCCATGACGAGCATGCCGAGCATGCCGTCGGTGCCGTTGAGAAGGGCGAGCCCCTCCTTCTCATGCAGCTCCACCGGGGTGATGCCGTGGGCGGCGAGCAGTTCGCCCGCGGGGCGCACGACGCCGTCGGGGCCCTCCGCGTCGCCCTCGCCCATCAGGGTCAGGGCGCAGTGGGAGAGCGGAGCCAGGTCGCCGGAGCAGCCGAGCGAACCGTACTCGTGCACGACCGGGGTGATGCCCGCGTTGAGGACGTCGGCCATGGTCTGCGCGACCGCCGGGCGCACCCCGGTGCGCCCGGAGGCGACCGTCTTGAGGCGCAGGAACATCAGGGCGCGGACCACCTCGCGCTCGACCCGCGGGCCCATGCCGGCGGCGTGCGAACGGACGATGTTGCGCTGGAGCTGTGTGCGGAGTTCGTGGCCGATGTGCCGGGTGGCGAGTGCCCCGAATCCGGTGGAGACGCCGTAGACCGGCTCGGGCTTGGCGGCGAGCGCGTCCACGACCTCGCGAGCAGCGGCGAGCGCGTTCACGGCGGCCTCGGAGAGCTCGACGCGAGCGTTGTCGCGGGCCACGGCGATGACGTCCTGGGCCGTGGTTCCGGACGTCCCCACCACGACTGTGTGCATATCCATATTCAGCAGCGTACGGACTGAATCCCGCCATGTCACCAGTGGTCGTGCGGTTGACTCCTTACCGATCCGGTCACACGGCCCGCCGCCCCGCCTGTACCCCGTTCACACCACCTGTGCCCCGGTTCACGCCTCCACTGCCCTGTTCGCGCGGCCCGCACTCCGTGCATGCGACCCGCGTCCCGCTCACGCGCCCGCCGCGCCCCGCCCACGGACCGATGGACCGATGGACCGATGGACCGCCCGCGCGTACGCCGGGGCCGGTCGCACGTCCGCCGCCGGGCCACGGGCGCGCCCGCTCAGCGGTGGCTGCCGCGCAGATGGCGTCGCTCGTGCGGGGACCGGGGCGGCGCGTCGGCCAGCCGCAGCACCTCGCCATCGCGCCCCGCCACCACCGGCCCCGTGGAGCGGGCCGCCTTCGCCCGGTACTGCGCCGCGTCCGCGAGCCGGAAGAGGCGCCGCGCCGAGATCACCGGGCCGATCGGGTCGCCGGTCGAGGCGATCCCGCACGCCACCCCGTCCCCCAGTTCCAACTCGGCCGCACGCTCGCAGAGTTCGCCGGCCACCCGGACCACCTCGTCCGTCTCGGGGCCCACCGCGAGCAGGCAGAACTCATCGCCGCCGAGCCGCGCCGCGAGCGCGCCGGGCAGCATGGCGCCGCACCGGGACAGCACCGAACCGAAACGTTCCAGCAGGCGATCGCCGACCGCATGGCCGTGCGTGTCGTTGACCCGCTTCAGGCCGTTGACGTCGCAGACGACCAGGCTGACCACCGCACCGTCCACGCGATGCCGCTCCACCGCCTCGTCGAGCCGCACGTCGACCGCGCGCCGGTTGGCCAGCCCGGTCAGCGGATCGGTGAACGCGAGCCTGCGGACCTCTTCGAGCCGTTCGGCCTGGGAGATCCCGGCGGCGACGACGGCGGCCAGCACGGTGGCGAAGTCCGCGTCCCCCCGTTCGAACACCGGCTCCCCCACCGGGCGCGCCACGTACAGTTCGCCCCAGGCCCGCCCGTGCAGGACGATCGGCGCGACCACGCAGGACCCGCGCCCGCGACGGCGCAGGGCGACCACCCGCTGGTGGCGGTAGCCGCGCCCGCGCCCGGACGCTCCCCCGTCCGACGCACCGTCCACCGGCCCGTCGGCGGTCTCCACCCAGGCGTCGGGCTCGCCACCGGCGGCCCACCGCTCGTGCAGGAACTCGGTGATCTCCGGGAACCGGTGCACCGGGTACGTCTCGTCCTCGGGGAACTCCTCCTCCCCCTCGCCCCGTTCACCCGCGTTCACCAGCACACGCAGCCGACCGCCCCCGCGCTCCCACACGGAGAGCGCGGCGAACGTGCCGCCCAGCGCCTCGCACGCCCCCAGCGCGGCCGCTCGCCACGACCCCCGAGGGGTGTGCGCCGCCGCCATCGCCTGCGCAAGCGCAACCACGGCCCGCAGCCGTGCATCTTCACCACCCATCACCACAGCTTATGTAGTTTTGTGGTGATTTGATCAGCTTGAGGCGCGGAAAATATTCACTGCGTGTCTCTTTGAACACTCAACGTAACTTCGCTCGGCGCCGCGCGGCGCCGCTCGACCGGTCCGCTCAGGGCGCCGCCCGGTCCGCGCCGCCCGGCTCCGCACGCGCCCCGTCGCCGTCGCTCCCGTCCCGTCGGCGGCGTTCCCGTCGCATCGCCCGGCATCGCCCGCCTCGCCGCGCCCGCATCACTCGCCGGGCCAGTTCGGCTTCCGCTTCTCGTTGAACGCGGCCACACCCTCGGCCCGGTCGCCCGAGAAGGCCACCGACCGCCACGCGGCGTCCTCGACCTCCAGGCCGGCCCGCAGATCGAGGCCGTGCCCGAGCCGCAGCGCCCGCTTCGCGGCCCGCAGGCCCACCGGGGAGTTGGCGGCGATCCGCCCGGCGAGCGCGAGCGCCGCCTCGCGGTCCCGGCCCGCCTCGACCAGTTCGTCGACCAGACCGGTCTCGTGCGCCTCGGCCGCCTCCACCCGCCGGGCCGTGAAGACCAGCTCGGCCGCGCGCGCCGCGCCGATCCGCCGCGGCAGCAGCTGCGTGCCGCCGCCGCCCGGGATGACGCCGACCGACACCTCGGGCAGGCCGACCACGGCCGTGCGGTCGGCGACGATCAGGTCGCAGGACAGGGCCAGCTCGAACCCGCCGCCGAGCGCGAAGCCGTGCACCGCCGCGATCGTCGGCATCGGCAGTTCGAGCACCCCGGTGTAGGCGGCGCGCGCGACGGGACGCTGGCGCAGCAGTTCGGCGTCGGTGAAGGAGTTCCGCTCCTTCAGGTCGGCGCCCACGCAGAAGGCACGCTCGTGGCTGGAGGTGAGGACGGTGACCCGGACGGCGGGGTCCGCGGCGAGCGCGGCGCAGGCGGCGGCGATCGAGCGGGCCATGTCCGTGGACACCGCGTTCATGGCCCTGGGCCGGTCGAGGACCAGCTCGGCGACGTGCTCCTGCCCCTCGTGGACCCGTACGACGACGAACTCCCCGAACCGTTGCTCGGACGTGACGGACGCGACGGTCATGACTTCACCCCTCCGGTTAACGAGCGTTACCGGAGGGATCCTATGGGGCGGCTCCTACAGCGGCCCGGCCGAGGCCGCACGGAGGCGCCGGGGCACCGACCCCCGCCCGAGGACCCCGCGGGCCGCGCCGCGAGCAGTGGGTGCGCCCGGCGTCAGGACGTGCCACGGCGACGCGGGTCGCGTCGGAACGCCCCGCGGGCCTGCACAAGCAGCCGCAAGCAGTGGGCTCGGCCTCCAGGACGTGCGGCAAGGGCCGCGGACGGCGTCAGGACGTGCCGCGGCGGGCCAGCAGCCAGGGCTCGACGACTCCGAGGCCACGCACCGGCCGCTGCCACATGGGCTGCAGCCCGTAGCGGTACGTGGGCAGGGCCGTCGGCTCCAGGCCCTCCTGGCGCTCCTTCTCGGCCGCCGCCGCCTGCTCGGCGGCCTGCGCCTCGGAGGCCGGGGCGTCGCCGGTGCGGGTCAGTTCCTCCGCGAACGCGCCGTCCACCAGCACGGCGTCCTTCGGCGCTATGGAGGTCAGCCGGCTGGCGAGGTTCACCGTCGTACCGAAGACATCGCCCATACGGGTGGTGACGGTGCCGAAGGCGATGCCGACGCGCAGCGCGGGCATCGCCTCGTCCTGGTTCATCGCCTCGATCAGGCGCAGCGCGATCTCGGCGGCGGTCCCGGCGTCGTCGGCGCAGTAGAGGACCTCGTCGCCGAGGGTCTTGATGAGTCGGCCGCCGTGGGCGGCGACCAGGTCGGCGGCGGTGGTCTCGAACGCCTCGACCAGTTCGCCGAGCTCCTCCTCCTCCAGCCGCCTGGTCAGCCGGGTGAAGCCGACCAGGTCGGCGAAGCCCACGGCCAGGCGCCGGTCGACCATCTCCTCGTCGTCGGCCGCCTGCACGACCCGGCCGGTGGCGGCGGCGAGCTGGCGCCGCCACACGTACACCAGGAACTCCTGCAGTTCCGGGAGGAGCAGTTCGACCAGCGGGTACGTGACCTCGGTACGGGTCATGCCGGGCTCGGGCGGCTCGGTCAGCCCCTCCAGGAACGAATCGATCTGCCATTCCGCCAGCCGGGCGGTGGTCTGCCCGGTGGACCGGGCGACCTGGATCGCCATCGGTTCGCTGAGCAGCCCGGCCTCGACGAGACCGGCGAGGCGGCGCAGCGCCAGCACGTCGGCCTCGGTGAGCGCCCTGGCCTGACCGATGTCGGCGAAGCCCATGGCCCGCCAGAACCGGGAGGCCAGGTCCATCGAGACACCGGCGGTCCGGGCCGCCTGGAACGGCGTGTAACGGCGGTCGGCGCCCAGGATGAGCTGTTCCAGCCGGATCGCGAGGGGGTCGTCGGTCGGTTCCGCCGTATGGTCGACTTCGTGATGCGGCGTCGGGTGGACCGAGGGTTCCGACGGGGGCTCCTCGCCCGCGCCGGAGGTCGTGTCGTCGACGGTCACCAGCCGCCTCCTGCCCGTTCCCTGCGCACTTCCCTGCCGATCTGTCGGTGGATCGCCTCAACTTTACGGCAGGTGTGCCGTGGCTCACGTCCGTGAGCCGTACTCCGATGTCGCGGGGTGACCAGGCGGGACGTCCCCGGGGCGACCGGGCAGGAGCTCCCCCGACGACCGGACGGGACGTCCCGGACGCGGGTGGGCGGCCGACCGGGCGGAGCGTCCCGGTCGCCGGGCGGACCGGTCCAGGACATGCCGGGGCGGCCGTGCGGGACGTCCCGGGGCCCGGTGCGCGGGTGGGCCCGGTGAAACGTCCCGGGGCGCGTCAGGTCAGCTCGCCCCCGGCTCCCCGCAGGTGCACGATGTCGCCCGCGGACAGCGGTTCGCGCAAGCCCTCGTCCGTGGACAGGACCAGCCGGCCGTCGCCGTCGATCGCCACGGCCTCGCCGGTGAGCGTGCGGCCACCGGGCAGCTCGGCACGTACCGGCCGGCCGAGCGTCGCGCAGCCCGCCGCGTACGCCTCCTGGAGCCCGCTGGCCGCCGCGTCGCCGCCGGCCTCCCGCCAGCGGCCGTACCAGTGCTCCAGCGAGCGCAGTACGGCCCGCAGCAGGGTCTCCCGGTCGGTGGAGACGGCCCCGGCCAGGGCGAGCGATCCGGCGGTGGGGGCGGGCAGTTCGGCGGCGCGCAGGGTGACGTTGAGGCCGGTGCCGACGACGACGCCGTCCCCGGCCCGCTCGGCGAGGATGCCGCCCGTCTTGCGTTCCTCGCCCGCCACCGTGACGAGCAGGTCGTTGGGCCACTTCAGTGCGGTGTCGACGCCCGCCGCGCGGGCCAGCCCGGTGGCCACGGCGACGCCGGTGAGCAGCGGCAGCCACCCCCACCGTGCGACCGGGATGTCGCCGGGTTCGAGGAAGACGGAGAAGAACAGGCCCGAACGGGCCGGGGCCGTCCAGGTGCGGTCGAGCCGGCCGCGGCCCGCCGTCTGCTCCTCGGCGACCAGCACCGTGCCCTCGGCGAGCCCGGACGCCGCCCGCGCGGCCAGATCGGAGTTGGTGGACCCGGTGGTCTCCACGACGTCGAGCGAGGTCCACAGGCCGCCCGGCCGCAGCAGCCCGCGGCGCAGCGCGGGGACGTTCAGGGGCGGTCGGTCCAGGTCCGACCAGCGGCTGTGAGGCGCATCCGAAGGTGTCATGCAAGCCAGACTAGGTGTGGTAAATGACGCACTGCTGAACCGTATCCACGCCGATACGCTACGGATCAGTAGGTGTTCCAGAACCTGACAGAACCTGATCAGCCGGTGTCCAGCACCTGATCATGATCAGCACCACAGTCGTCCCCGTGACCAGGCAGGGAGCCGCCACCCGATGTCCGAGCCGGAAGAGATCGACATCCACACGACCGCGGGCAAGATCGCGGACCTGCAGCGCCGCATCGACGAGGCGACGAACGCGGGCTCCGCGCGGGCGGTCGAGAAGCAGCACGCGAAGGGCAAGTTGACCGCGCGGGAGCGGATCGGCCTGCTGCTCGACGAGGGTTCCTTCGTGGAGCTCGACGAGTTCGCCCGGCACCGGTCGACGAACTTCGGCATCGAGAAGAACCGTCCGTACGGGGACGGCGTCGTCACCGGCTACGGCACGGTCGACGGCCGCCCCGTCTGCGTGTACTCCCAGGACTTCACGATCTTCGGCGGCTCGCTCGGCGAGGTCTACGGTGAGAAGATCGTCAAGGTGATGGACTTCGCGCTGAAGACCGGCTGCCCGGTCATCGGCATCAACGACGGAGGCGGCGCGCGCATCCAGGAGGGGGTCGTCGCGCTCGGCCTGTTCGCGGAGATCTTCCGGCGCAACGTGCACGCCTCGGGCGTCGTCCCGCAGATCTCGCTGATCGTCGGACCGTGTGCGGGCGGGGCGGTCTACTCCCCCGCGATCACCGACTTCACCGTCATGGTCGACCAGACCTCGCACATGTTCATCACCGGCCCCGACGTCATCAAGACCGTCACCGGCGAGGACGTCGGCTTCGAGCAGCTCGGCGGCGCCCGCACCCACAACACCGTCTCCGGCGTGGCGCACCACATGGCGGGCGACGAGAAGGACGCCATCGAGTACGTCAAGTCGCTGCTGTCGTACCTCCCTTCGAACAACCTCTCCGAGCCGCCGGTCTTCCCGGAGGAGGCGGACCTCACCACCAGCGACGAGGACCTCGAACTCGACACGCTCATCCCGGACTCCGCGAACCAGCCGTACGACATGCACACCGCCATCGAGCACGTGCTGGACGACGGCGAATTCCTGGAGACCCAGGCCCTGTTCGCACCGAACATCATCACCGGCTTCGGGCGGGTCGAGGGCGCTCCGGTCGGCATCGTCGCCAACCAGCCGATGCAGTTCGCGGGCTGCCTCGACATCAACGCGAGCGAGAAGGCCGCCCGGTTCGTCCGCACCTGCGACGCGTTCAACGTGCCCGTGCTGACCTTCGTCGACGTCCCCGGCTTCCTGCCCGGCGTCGACCAGGAGTACGGCGGCATCATCCGCCGGGGCGCCAAGCTGATCTACGCCTACGCGGAGGCGACCGTCCCGCTGATCACGGTGATCACCCGCAAGGCGTTCGGCGGCGCGTACGACGTGATGGGCTCCAAGCACCTGGGCGCCGACATCAACCTGGCCTGGCCGACCGCCCAGATCGCCGTCATGGGCGCACAGGGCGCGGTGAACATCCTGCACCGCCGGACGATCGCCGCGGCCACGGATCCCCAGGAGGCGGAGGCGATCCGCGCCGAGCTCATCACCGACTACGAGGACACGCTGCTCAACCCGTACGTGGCGGCCGAGCGCGGCTACGTCGACGCGGTGATCATGCCGTCCGACACCCGCGCCCACATCGTGAAGTCGCTGCGCCAACTGCGCACGAAGCGGGAGTCCCTGCCCCCGAAGAAGCACGGCAACATCCCCCTCTAGTGCCGCTCCGCACAACTCCCCCTCCGGAAAGGGTCATTGCCATGATCAAGGTCGTACGGGGCAACCCGACCCCCGAGGAGCTGGCCGCCGCGCTCACGGTGGTCCGGGCGCGCGCCGCGGCGACGACGGCAGCGGCGTCCGACGCGTCCTCCGGCGGGTCGGCGCTGCCCGGACAGTGGGCCGACCCGGGGCGCATCGCCCGCCGTGCGCGCCATGTGCCGGGGCCGCGCGCCTGGGCACGGACGTACTGGCCCGGGTGACGCGCCGGGCACGATCTGGCCCGTAGGCACCACGGCGCCTGAGTACGGGTACTCAGGCGCCGTGGTGCGTGGCCGCAGCAGGATCGGGTCATGCTGTGGTCCGATCCCGAGAACAAGCCGCCGAAGGAACTGCGCGACGCCCAGGACATGATCCGGCGCGCGGGCCTGGTGCTCGCTCTCGCGATGCTCGTCGGAATGCTGGTGCTCGGAATCCGCTGAGAAGAGCGACCGGGACCCGCGACCGGCGGAACGGCCCGACGGACCCCGGCACAGCGGCACCGCGGACTTCGGCCCTGACGGAAGGCCGACCGGCGGGTCGGACGGACTTCCGCCCCTTCTACGATGGCGCGTATGACAGATCAGCGCCGTCTCGTGCTCGCCTCCGCCTCCCCCGCCCGTCTCGGTCTGCTGCGACAGGCCGGATTCGCGCCCGAGGTGATCGTCAGCGGCGTGGACGAGGACGCGCTGAGCGCCCCGACCCCGGCCGAACTGGCGCTGGTGCTCGCCGAGGCGAAGGCCGCGGCCGTGGCCGGCCTGCCGGAGACGGCCGGCGCCCTGGTCATCGGGTGCGACTCGGTCCTCGAACTCGACGGTCAGGCGCTCGGCAAGCCCGCCGACGCCGAGGAGGCCACCGCCCGCTGGAAGTCCATGCGCGGCCGCGCCGGGGTGCTGCGTACCGGCCACAGCGTGGTCGACACCGCCACCGGACGCACGGCCTCGGCGACCGCGTCCACGACCGTCCGTTTCGGTGAACCGACGGACGCCGAGATCGCCGCCTACGTGGCCTCCGGCGAGCCGCTCCACGTGGCGGGCGCGTTCACCCTGGACGGCCGTTCGGCCCCGTTCGTCGACTCGATCGAGGGCGACCACGGCAACGTCATCGGGCTCTCGCTGCCGCTGCTGCGCCGGCTCCTGGGCGAACTGGGGATCTCCGTCACCGACCTGTGGGCCTGAGCCCTCCCCGTCGCCCCCCTCCAGCGGCCACCCGGTCGGGCCACTCCCGCCGGGCCCCCGGCGTCGTCCCCTTCGGCCGGCCGCGGCAAAGCCGGTCCTCGCCGGCCGTCCGGCCCCCGCGGGCCGTGCCACCTCCGGTCGGACCCCCTCCGTCGAACCCGTCCCGTCAGACCGCCGCCGGGGCACCCGGCCCGGTCCCGTCCTCGGATCCGCCGTCCGCGGGCCCCCGGGCGGCGGACGGTTCGACGCCGACGGGCCGATCGCCCTCGGGGCCGTACACCACCAGCGTCAGCACGATCAGCCCGAGCACCGTCATCAGGAACGCGAACGCGATCCAGCCGAGCAGCCCCACCGCCACCGCCCCCAGCACCCCGTGCGCCACGGCGCAGACGATGAGGGCGATGCGGCCGAGCCGGCCCGGGGCCCGGTCGCGGACGCCGGTCAGCAGCAGGACCAGCGCGCACAGCAGCAGGCAGAGCCCGGACACGCCGCCCATCACCCAGGTGCCGCCGGACATGGCGCCGGATTCGAGACCGGCCAGGGACATGTCCTGGTTCTCGACGACCGTCGCGAGAATGCCGTTGACGAGCACGACGCCCACGGCCTCCGCGAACAACGCGAGCGCGGCCACGAACGCCACCGGTCTGCGCATCACGGCGCACACCTCCTGTCACCCGTAGTACGTGTTACCTGCAGTACGTCCGACAGCGCGGACCCTACTAACCGGTAACGCCCGGGACAAGACCTCGCGCGGCCCGCACCCTGTCCCGCACCCGCGCCACTCCGTCTCTCACCCCGCGCGCACCCCGGACGGCTCGCACCCTTTCGTGCGCCGGGCAAAGAATCGTTCGTCCATTAGTGGGGACTCGACAAAGAAACGCCGGACGCGGCTGGTCGCATGAACAGAGACCCGGACCACACCTCGTGGCTACTGTGCGGTCATGAATCCCGGCGTACCGTGGTGCCACAAGGGATTTCGCGACTTGAGCAAGCCTCGAATCACACTCCGTGTGGGAAAGCTCACCATTGGGGACGGGTCGTAGCGCCGTGTCGGTAGTCCCTAAACTCAGCTTGTTTCAAGGAGGGAGCCATCGTGCGCAAGGTGCTCATCGCCAACCGTGGCGAAATCGCTGTCCGCGTAGCCCGGGCATGTCGGGATGCCGGGATCGGGAGCGTAGCCGTCTACGCCGACCCGGACCGTGACGCTCTGCACGTCCGCGCGGCCGACGAGGCGTTCGCCCTGGGCGGTGACACCCCCGCCACCAGCTACCTGGACATGGCCAAGGTGCTCCAGGCCGCCAAGGACTCGGGGGCGGACGCGATCCACCCGGGCTACGGCTTCCTGTCGGAGAACGCCGAGTTCGCCCAGGCCGTCATCGACGCGGGCCTGACGTGGATCGGACCGCCGCCGCAGGCGATCCGGGACCTCGGCGACAAGGTCGCCGCCCGTCACATCGCGCAGCGCGCCGGTGCCCCGCTGGTGGCCGGTACGCCCGACCCGGTCGAGGGCTCCGCCGAGGTCGTGGCGTTCGCCGAGCAGCACGGACTGCCGATCGCGATCAAGGCCGCCTTCGGTGGCGGCGGCCGCGGGCTGAAGGTGGCGCGCACGCTGGAGGAGATCCCGGAGCTGTACGACTCCGCCGTCCGCGAGGCCGTGGCCGCGTTCGGCCGCGGCGAGTGCTTCGTGGAGCGCTACCTGGACAAGCCGCGCCACGTGGAGACGCAGTGCCTGGCCGACGAGCACGGCAACGTGGTCGTGGTCTCCACCCGTGACTGCTCGCTCCAGCGCCGCCACCAGAAGCTGGTCGAGGAGGCCCCCGCGCCGTTCCTCTCCGAGAAGCAGAACGCCGAGCTGTACGCGGCGTCGAAGGCCATCCTCAAGGAGGCCGGTTACGTCGGCGCGGGCACGGTCGAGTTCCTGGTCGGCGCGGACGGCACCATCTCCTTCCTGGAGGTCAACACCCGCCTCCAGGTCGAGCACCCGGTCACCGAGGAGGTCACCGGTCTCGACCTCGTGCGCGAGATGTTCCGCATCGCCGACGGCGAGGAGCTCGGCTACGGCGACCCGGTCATAAGGGGTCACTCCTTCGAGTTCCGGATCAACGGCGAGGACCCGGGCCGGAACTTCCTGCCCGCACCGGGCACGGTGACCGTCTTCGCCCCGCCGAGCGGCCCCGGTGTCCGCCTGGACGCGGGCGTGGAGTCCGGCAGCGTGATCGGCCCCGCCTGGGACTCGCTGCTGGCGAAGCTGATCGTGACCGGCGCGACCCGCGAGCAGGCCCTTCAGCGGGCGGCCCGCGCACTGGCCGAGTTCGACGTCGAGGGCATGGCCACCGCCATCCCGTTCCACCGCGCGGTCGTCGCCGACCCGGCGTTCGCCCCGGCCGACGGCACCCCGTTCAAGGTCCACACCCGCTGGATCGAGACCGAGTTCGTCAACGACATCAAGCCCTTCGCCGCCCCCGCCGACGCGGAGGCCGAGGAGGAGGCGGGTCGCGAGACCGTCGTCGTCGAGGTCGGCGGCAAGCGCCTGGAGGTCTCGCTGCCGTCGTCGCTGGGCATGAGCCTGGCCCGCACCGGTCTCGCGGCGGGCGCCAAGCCCAAGCGCCGCGCGGCGAAGAAGTCCGGCTCCGCGGTCTCCGGCGATACCCTGGCGTCCCCGATGCAGGGCACCATCGTCAAGATCGCCGTGGAGGAGGGCCAGCAGGTGCAGGAGGGCGACCTCGTCGTCGTCCTGGAGGCCATGAAGATGGAGCAGCCGCTGAACGCCCACCGCGCCGGCACCATCAAGGGACTCACCACCGAGGTCGGCAGCTCCATCTCCTCCGGCGCCGTGATCTGCGAGATCAAGGACTGACATCCGTCGGGGCGGCCGGACCCCACCGGCCACCCCGCACCGGACGTTCCGCGTCGGACGCCCCGTTCCGGACGTTCCGCGCCGGACGTCTCCCGTCGGACGCCCCGCACCGGGCCCCCGCGAAAGCCGAAAAGGCACCCGCGGGGGCCCGGTCGTTCGCGCGAGGAGTCCCCGGCCCGCCCGTCCGCGATGGCATCCTGGATCACGGGGCGGATGACGAGGGAGGCCCGATGGTGACGAGCACGGCGACGAGCACGGCACGGACGCCGTCGCGGCCCATGCGTGCGGACGCGCGCCGCAACTACGACCGGCTGCTGAGCGCGGCCCGCACCGCCTTCTCGGAGCACGGCACCGACGCGGCCCTGGAGGACATCGCACGCCGTGCGGGTGTCGGGATCGGCACGTTGTACCGGCACTTCCCGAACCGGCACGCGCTGATGAACGCCGTCTTCCAGGAGGCCCTGGCCGAGCTGATCGGCCGGTCCCGCGAACTGGCGGCGGCGGAGCAGCCGTGCCGGGGTCTGGTGGAGTGGCTGGGCGCGATCATCACCCACGCGGGCGCGTACCGGGGCCTGGCGCAGGCGCTCATGTCGACGTCACGGGACGAGACTTCGGCCCTCGCGCAGTGCAACGTGCCGCTGCGCGAGGCGGGGGCGGCCCTGCTGGCGCGCGCGCAGGCGTGCGGGGCCGTACGGGCCGAGGTGTCCATCGACGACCTGATGCAGCTGACGAACGCGATCGCGCTGGCGTCGGAGCAGTCGCCGGACGACCCCGAACTGGCGGACCGACTGCTGATGTTGACCCTTTGCGGGCTGAAGGGGCCCGGCGCGGAGGGCGGTTGAACCCCGCGCGCACCCCACCGGAACCACCGGAACCACCAGCCTCGTCGGCACTGTCGGCGCCATCGAGCCGTACCGGTAACGGCCCCGCGGGCCCGCACGGGGCCGGCACCGGCCGCTGCCGGGCCCATGGGCCGCGCGTCTCCTCGGGCGCGTGCCTATCGGCGTCGCAGGTCCGCCACCCTCGCCCGGTCCTGCTGCGCCTGCCCCTGATCCGGCAGCACCGCGGCGCCGCGCAGCGGTGCTGCCGGCTTCCCGGGGCCGCCGCGGGTACGGCGCTGGCCGGGCAGTGGCATGTCGCGGCGCACCTGCCGTCCCGACGGCGGCGACTCGGCCGTTCCCGGGCTTCCGCTTCCCGCACCGGCCACCGCGATCTGCACGCCCTGGTCCGCCAGGGCCTGGAGTTCGGTGGCGGCGCGGTCGTCGTGGCCGGGCGGCTCGTCCGTCACGAGACGGGTGATGAGATCCGTCGGCACCGTCTGGAACATGGTGTCGGAACCGAGCTTGGTGTGGTCCGCCAGGACCACCACCTCCGCCGCGGCCTGCACCAGGGCCCGGTCCACGCTCGCCGAGAGCATGTTGGACGTGGAGAGGCCGCGCTCGGCGGTGAGCCCGCTCCCCGAGAGGAACGCCCGGGAGACCCGCAGCCCCTGGAGGGACTGCTCGGCCCCGCTGCCCACCAGCGCGTAGTTCGAACCGCGCAGCGTGCCGCCGGTCATCACCACCTCCACCCGGTTGGCATGGGCCAACGCCTGGGCGACCAGCAGGGAGTTGGTCACGACGGTCAGGCCGGGCACGCGCGCGAGCCTGCGGGCCAGCTCCTGAGTGGTCGTACCGGCCCCCACGACGATGGCCTCGCCCTCTTCGACGAGTCCGGCGGCCACATCGGCGATAGCGGTCTTCTCCGCCGTGGCGAGATGGGATTTCTGCGGGAAGCCGGACTCCCGCGTGAACCCACCCGGCAGTACCGCACCACCGTGCCGGCGGTCGAGGAGTCCTTCCGCCTCCAACGCCCGCACGTCCCGCCGTACGGTCACTTCGGAGGTCTGGACGACACGGGCGAGCTCACGGAGCGATACCGCCCCGTTGGCGCGCACCATTTCGAGGATCAATTGGCGACGTTCTGCAGCGAACACGAAACTGACAGTAACGTGATCGCCCGAGCGTTTTCAGCACTTTGCACCGAATAGCAGAAGTTGCACATACAACGGGCCGCCAAGTGGTATAAGCGGCCCTGTTGTTGTTCCGTACTGATCGTCCGACGGTCGTTCCACGGCCCGAGTTGCCGGGTGTCGTCGACGACCGCCGGGTTCCCCCAGGTCCAAAGGGGCCTACGCGTCGCCCGCCCGCTTACGGGTGTGCAACTGCCGCGCCACTTCAGCGATCGAACCCGACAGGGACGGGTACACGGTGAACGTGTTTGCGATCTGTTCCACCGTCAAATTGTTGTCGACCGCGATCGAGATCGGGTGGATCAGTTCACTCGCCCGTGGCGCGACGACACAGCCGCCGACCACGATGCCGGTGCCGGGACGGCAGAAGATCTTGACGAAGCCGTCGCGGATGCCCTGCATCTTGGCGCGCGGGTTGCGCAGCAGCGGCAGCTTGACCACACGGGCGTCGATCGCGCCGGAGTCGACGTCGGCCTGGGTGTAGCCGACGGTGGCGATCTCGGGGTCGGTGAAGACGTTGGAGGACACCGTCTTCAGGTCCAGCGGGGCCACCGCGTCGCCCAGGAAGTGGTACATCGCGATCCGGCCCTGCATGGCGGCGACCGAGGCGAGGGCGAAGACCCCGGTGACGTCACCGGCCGCGTAGACACCGGGAGCGGTGGTGCGGGAGACCTTGTCGGTCCAGATGTGGCCGGACTCCTTGAGCCTGACCCCGGCCTCCTCCAGGCCCATGCCCGCGCTGTTCGGGATCGCCCCGACGGCCATCAGACAGTGCGTGCCGGAGATGACCCGTCCGTCGGCCAGGGTGACCTCCACACGGTCGCCGACGCGCTTGGCGGCCTGGGCGCGGGACCGGGCCATGACGTTCATGCCGCGGCGCCGGAAGACGTCCTCCAGCACGGCGGCGGCGTCCGGGTCCTCGCCCGGCAGCACCCGGTCGCGGGACGAGACCAGGGTGACGCGCGAGCCGAGCGCCTGGTACGCGCCCGCGAACTCGGCGCCCGTCACGCCGGAGCCGACCACGATGAGCTCCTCGGGGAGTTCGTCGAGGTCGTAGACCTGGGTCCAGTTCAGGATGCGTTCGCCATCGGGCTGCGCATCCGGAATCTCCCGGGGGTGGCCGCCGGTCGCGATCAGCACGGCGTCGGCGGTGAGCCGCTCCTCCGTGCCGTCGGCGGCGGTCACGACGACCGTACGGGAGCCGTCGGCGGCCTGGAGGCCCTCCAGACGGCCCCGGCCGCGCAGCACGCGCGCCCCCGCGCGGGTGACGGAGGCGGTGATGTCGTGGGACTGGGCGAGCGCCAGTCGCTTCACACGCCGGTTGACCTTGCCGAGGTCGACGCCGACCACGCGGGCCGCCTGGTCGATGTGGGGGGTGTCGTCGGCGACGATGATGCCCAGTTCCTCGTACGAGGAGTCGAAGGTGGTCATCACCTCCGCCGTGGCGATCAGGGTCTTCGAGGGCACGCAGTCGGTGAGCACGGACGCTCCGCCGAGGCCGTCGCAGTCGACGACGGTCACCTCCGCACCGAGCTGGGCGCCCACCAGCGCCGCCTCGTAGCCGCCGGGTCCGCCGCCGATGATCACGATCCGGGTCACGAAAAGTCCGCCTCGTATGTGTCATCCCGCGGCCGTCCGCCACCCCGGCCGGGGGTCCGGGGGATCGCCCCGGGGGAATGCAGTACGTACTTCATTGTCCCGCACGCGCCAAGGTGCTTCGCCCCGGGGCCCTCCATCCGTGCGTGCGGGGCCTCTTGCCCCCGCACGCCGACTACCGCGAGCGGGTGGCCCACGACGGCCCCGGCGACCCCCGTAAGGGGTCTTGCGCCCCGGAATCGACGATCCGGCCGCTACCTCCCGTACCCTCGATCACATGTCGCTCTACGCCGCGTACGCCGGCAACCTCGACGCGCGGCTGATGACACGCCGCGCACCGCATTCCCCGCTGCGCGGCACCGGCTGGCTCAACGGCTGGCGGCTGACCTTCGGCGGCGAGCAGATGGGCTGGGAAGGCGCGCTCGCCACGGTGGTGGAGGCCCCCCGCTCCCAGGTCTTCGTGGCGCTGTACGACATCGCGCCGATGGACGAGGACTCCATGGACCGCTGGGAGGGCGTCGGCCTCGACATCTACCGGCGGATGCGGGTGCGCGTGCACACCCTGGACGGCGAGGAACCGGCCTGGATGTACGTGCTGAACGGCTACGAGGGCGGCCTGCCCTCCGCCCGCTACCTCGGCGAGATCGCGGACGCGGCGGAGTCCGCGGGCGCACCGCACGACTACGTGATGGAAATGCGCAAGCGCCCCTGCTGACCCGCGCCGGGCCTCCGCCGGCCCGTGCCGGACATCTGCCGAGCCGTGCCGGACCCGCTCCTGTGCCGGACCTGGCCCCGGCCCCGATGCCGTCCGCGCGCCGTGTCCGGCCACGGGGCTGCCCCCTGGCCGTGCGCCGCGTCCGTCCCCGGTCCCGCACGGGCCCGGCCACGGGTCGCGGATCGCGGGTCGCGGATCGCGCGAGCCTTTCCGGCCCGTGCGCGTCCGGAATTCCCCTCGCCACCGGCAATTTTGTGTGATTGCACGAGAAAGCCTGCGCAGTCTCTGCGCGTGGGCATCTACGCGCGTAGGGAATCAGCGGTTACGCTCGTCCGCGTGAACGCATCAGTTATTCCGGACAACATCCAGGGCGCCCCCCGGGCCGCCGCCGACGCCGCCGCCGCCCGCCTGCGCGAGCTGACCGGTACCGAGACCCACGACGTCGCGCTCGTGATGGGTTCCGGCTGGGCTCCGGCGGGCGACGCGCTCGGCATTCCGGAGGCCGAGTTCCCGGTGACCGAACTCCCCGGTTTCCCGGCGCCCGCCGTGCAGGGGCACGGCGGCACGATCCGTTCGTACCGGATCGGCGAGAAGCGGGCCCTGGTCTTCCTGGGCCGTACGCACTACTACGAGGGCCGCGGGGTCGCCGCCGTCGCGCACGGCGTGCGCACAGCCGTCGCCGCGGGCTGCAAGACGGTCGTCCTGACCAACGGATGCGGCGGGCTGCGCGAGGGCATGCGTCCCGGCCAGCCGGTCCTGATCAGCGACCACATCAATCTGACCGCGGCGTCGCCCATCGTCGGCGCCAACTTCGTCGATCTGACCGACCTGTACTCGCCGCGGCTGCGCGCGCTGTGCAAGGAGATCGACGACACCCTCGAAGAGGGTGTGTACGTGCAGTTCCCCGGCCCGCACTACGAGACGCCCGCCGAGATCAACATGGTCCGGGTCATGGGCGGCGACCTGGTCGGCATGTCCACCGTGCTGGAGGCGATCGCCGCACGCGAGGCGGGGGCCGAGGTGCTGGGCATCTCGCTGGTCACCAACCTGGCGGCCGGGCTGAGCGGCGAACCGCTCAACCACGAGGAGGTCCTCCAGGCGGGGCGGGACTCCGCCACGCGGATGGGCGCGCTGCTGGCCCGCGTGCTCGAACGCATCTGAGCCGGGCGCCGGTCGCGGCGCGCGTGACGGACCCGACGCGACGGACCCGGAACGGATTCCGCGCCCGGACGGGCGTCGCCGCTCCCCCAACCCACCCCGCAGAAAGGCGGACCCATGCAGCAGGACCTCATGGCCCGGGCCAGGACGTGGCTCGCCGAGGATCCCGACCCCGAGACCCGTGACGAGCTGGCCGCGCTCATCGAGGCCGATGACGCCGGGAGCGCCGCCGAGATCGCCGAGCGGTTCGCCGGCACGCTCCAGTTCGGCACGGCCGGGCTGCGCGGCGAGCTGGGGGCCGGGCCGATGCGGATGAACCGCGCCGTCGTCATCCGGGCCGCGGCCGGGCTCGCCGCGTACCTCAAGGCCGAGGGGCAGGGCGACGGGCTCGTCGTCATCGGGTACGACGCCCGGTACAAGTCGGCCGACTTCGCGCGCGACACCGCCGCCGTGATGACCGGCGCGGGCCTGCGCGCGGCCGTGCTCCCGCGCCCGCTGCCCACCCCGGTGCTCGCGTACGCCATTCGGCATCTGGGGGCCGTCGCGGGCGTCGAGGTGACCGCCAGCCACAACCCGCCGCGCGACAACGGCTACAAGGTCTACCTCGGCGACGGCTCGCAGATCGTCCCCCCGGCGGACGCCCGGATCGCCGCCGAGATCGCCGCGGTCGGCCCGCTGGACACCGTGCCCCGCCCCGAGGAGGGCTGGGAGATCCTCGGTGACGAGGTCCTGGACGCGTACCTGGCCCGTACGGACGCCGTGCTCACCGCCGGATCGCCGCGCACCGCCCGGGTCGTGTACACGGCGATGCACGGCGTCGGCACCTCCGTGCTGACCGCCGCCTTCGCCCGCGCCGGGTTCCCGGAGCCGGTGCTCGTCGCCGAACAGGCCGAGCCCGACCCGGCGTTCCCCACCGTCGCCTTCCCCAACCCGGAGGAGCCCGGTGCGATGGATCTCGCCTTCGCGACCGCGCGCCGGGCCGGGCCCGATCTCGTCATCGCCAACGACCCGGACGCCGACCGCTGCGCCGTCGCCGTCCCGGACCCGGCGGCCGACGGCGGCTGGCGGATGCTGTGCGGCGACGAGGTCGGCGCGCTGCTCGCCGCCCATCTGGTGGACCGGGGCGCCGCGGGCGTGTTCGCCGAGTCGATCGTGTCCTCCTCGCTGCTCGGGAGGATCGCCGAGCGGGCGGGCCTCGGGTACGAGGAGACGCTGACCGGCTTCAAGTGGATCGCCCGGGTGGACGGCCTGCGGTACGGCTACGAGGAGGCGCTCGGCTACTGCGTCGACCCGGAGGGCGTGCGCGACAAGGACGGCATCACGGCGGCGCTGCTCGTCGCCGAACTCGCCTCCTTCCTCAAGGAGCGCGGCCGTACGCTCCTCGATCTCCTCGACGACCTGGCGGTCGAGCACGGGCTGCACGCGACCGACCAGTTGTCGGTGCGGGTGCAGGACCTGTCGGTCATCGCCGACGCCATGCGGCGGCTGCGCGAGCGTCCGCCCGCCGCGCTCGGCGGTCTCGACGTCGTCTCGGCCGAGGACCTGTCGCGGGGCAGCGCGCAACTGCCGCCCACCGACGGGCTGCGCTACCACCTCCGGGGCGCTCGGGTGATCGTCCGCCCCAGCGGCACCGAGCCGAAGCTGAAGTGCTACCTGGAGGTCGTGGTGCCGGTCGGTTCGGCGGACGGCCTGCCCGAGGCCCGCGCGGAGGCGGCGCGACTGCTGGACGCGATCAAGCGTGATCTGGCGGTGGCCGCCGGGATCTGACGCCCTGGTGCCCGCCGGGCCGTGTCCTCGTACTGCCGCCTGCTGTGCGGCGCCGGTACGAGGACACGGCCCGGACCCGTTCCTGGGCCCGATCCCGGGCCGGGGCCGACGACCAGCTCCGATTCCCGGTCCCCTGCGACCGGGGCGGGCCCTGCCGAGGCCGGAGCCGGCCGGGCAGCACCGGCAGCGGCGCACGGCCCCGGCGCCGCCGAGCCGGGCACGGTCCGCTGCCCCGGTGGCACACCGACGCCATCCGTTCGATATGCCCCGACATGACATGAATGGTGAGTAAAAGTACGTTCAGTCACGGGTCGGTTACTCAACCGACCGCTCCCAGACAGGAGAAAGTGACATGGCCACGCGTTCCACCATCATCACGGCCACCACCACCGTCGCCGTCGCGGCCGCGGCCGCTGCGGCCCTGGCGGCCACCGGCTCCGGCCCCACCTCGGCCGACGCCCCCGAGAAGCCCGAGAAACCCCCGGTGGCCGCCCGGCAGGCACCCGCCCCCGTCGCGCACGACGGGGCCACCGCACCGAAGGGAGGCAAGGACGCCACCGGAGCGGGCGGCGCCGAGAGCGGGGGCGACGAACGGGGGCGCGGAGGAGAAGAAGGCGGCGGGGGCCGAGGCGGCGAGGACGGCGGCGGCGGCGAGGGTCGCGGCGACGAGGGCGGCGAGGGCCGCGGCGGCGACCGGGGCGACGACGAGGACGGCGGCGGCCGGGGTGGGGGCGACGACGAGGGTCGGGGCCACGGCGGAGGACACGGCGGGGGTCATCACCGCGTGGGCCGCATCCACTTCAACGAGCGCACGTACCCCGCCTACCCCGACGGCTGCATCACCGCGGCCAGCGGCCTCGGCTCCACCAGCTTCAACATCTTCAACGAGAGCCGGATGACCGTCGAGGTCTTCTCCGGGGCGACCTGCGACAACGGCGGCCCGATCGCGACCGTCGGCCCGTACGGCGACACCTCGGGCGTGATCCCGCAGCACGTCCAGGGAGGCGTGTCCGTGTTCAACGGCGTGGGCGCGAGCTTCCGGGTGGTCCGGCACGGCCACGGCGGCGGCTGGGGCGACGACGGGGGTGACGACGGGGACTACTGAGCCACCCGCCCCTTCACGACACGACATGACACGGGCACCGGATCGCCGGAATCGAGCCGGGCCCCACCACATACCCCGCCCACCCTCACCCCTCTCCGTTATTAGATAGACTGGTCTACCTAATAACGGAGAGGGGGCCGCCATGCCCGATACGGAAGCCACCGGGAAACGGCCGGTGACGCGCAGGCGCGGGGCCGCGCGGACCCGGATCCTCGATGCCGCGGCGCGCCGGTTCTACGCCGACGGCGTGGCGGCGACGGGGATCGACACGATCACGGCCGAGGCCGGCGTGGCGAAGATGAGCCTCTACAACAACTTCGACTCCAAGGCCGATCTGGTCCGCGCCTACCTCCGGGCCCGGCACGAGGAATGGCTCGGCCTCTACCGGGAGCGCCTGGCCGGAGCGCGGGGCCCGCGCGAGGCCGTGCTCGCCGTCTTCGACGCGTACGCCGATCATGCCCGGCTCGCCTACGAGCACGGGTTCCGGGGCTGCGGGCTGCTCAACGCCGCCGCCGAACTGCCCAACGGTCACGAGGGCCGGACGGTGGTGCGGCAGCACAAGGAAGAGGTGGAGGCCATCCTGGCCGGGCACCTGACGGAGCTGCTGCCCGGTCGGGAGGAGAAGGTCCGCGCCACGGCCGAGCACCTGGCGTTCCTGCTCGAAGGCGCCATCGTGCGCGCGGGCCTCGAAGGGGACGACGCGCGGATGCGGCACGCCCGCGACCTGGCGGCGCGCCTGGTGGACGACCTGTGACGCGGACCGCCGACCACTCCGTCGGCACGGGCGCGGGAGCGGGGGCAGGAGCGCTCGCCGTGCTGGTGGCCTCGGTGCTGTGGGGCACCACGGGCACGGCGGCGACGTTCGCGCCACAGGTGGGGCCACTGGCGATCGGAGCCGCGGCGATGGGCCTGGGCGGGCTGCTCCAGGCGGCGGTGGCCGGGCGGAGCATCGCACGCTTCCGCGCGGGCCTCCGGGCGCGGTGGCGGACCGTGCTCGTCGGCGGGGCGGGGGTGGCGCTGTACCCGCTGGCGTTCTACACCTCCATGCGTCTGGCCGGTGTCGCGGTGGGCACGGTCGTCTCCATCGGTTCCGCCCCACTGGCCTCGGCGCTGATCGAACGGGCCATCGACCGACGGCGCCTGTCCCGGCGCTGGACGGCGGGCGCGGCGCTGGGCGTGGCCGGCACCGTGCTGCTGTGCGCGGCCGAGGCGGCAGGGGCCGGCTCGGGATCCGGGCCCGGTTCGGACTCCGCCGTCCGGACCGTCGTCGGCGTGGGCCTCGGACTGCTCGCAGGCGTGACCTACGCCGTGTACGCGTGGGCGGCGCACCGCCTCATCACCCATGGCGTACCGTCGCGAGCGGCCATGGGCTCGGTGTTCGGGCTGGGCGGGCTGATGCTCGTGCCGGTGCTGCTCGCCACCGGGGCACCGCTGGTCGCCTCCTGGACGAACGCGGGCGTGGGCCTCTACATGGCGCTGGTACCGATGTTCACCGGGTACGTCCTGTTCGGCTTCGGCCTGGCCCGCGTGCCGGTCAGCACGGCGACCACCCTGTCCCTGCTGGAGCCCGCCGTGGCGGCGGTGTTCGCCGTGCTGGTCGTGGGCGAGCGGCTGCCCGTCCTCGGCTGGGCCGGGATCGTCCTCGTCGTCGCCTGTCTCGGGGTGCTGACCGTCCCCTCCCGGCGCACGCGCCCGCGCTCGCTTCGCCGGGCCGGTTCCGGGCGGACGGCGGCGGTACCGGCGCCCTCGGACGGCGCCGGGGACGCGGTGGACCGCCGCGTGACCTCGCCGCCCACCGCCGCGACCGAGCACCGGACCGTCGACCCGGCCAATGGTCCGGCCGGCGTCTGAGGAGGGGCTGGGCCGACCCCGAACTGTCCGGTTGCTCCGGGCATGGCGGCCCGCGCCTCCACGGCGTCCGCCGGGTCCCACCCGGCCCGCGGCACCGAGGCCGGCAGCAGCCGGGGGTACGGATCCTGGGCCTCCGTCAGGACCCGTACCGTCGGCCTCTGCTCCACCACCGTGCCACGACGCATCAGCAGGGCCTCGTCCGTGATGTGCTGGACGACCGCCAGGTCGTGGCCGACGAAGACCAGGGCCGCTCCGGTGTCCAGGCGCCCTGACCGGCCCCGGGCACCTCCCTCCTCCGCCTCGGATTCGAAGGCCCCGGACACCGCTTCTTCTCCCACTGCCGATCGTGGGCGAGGTCGCTAGTGCCGTGACCGGCACTAGGCTGCCGCGTATGCCTCCCCCGGAACTGCGACGGATCAACACCTTCCTGTCGGACTTCGCCCGCCGCCAGGCTGCTCGAACCGTCGACGTCCCCGGCGGATTCGCCGTGCTCGACGACGCGTTCGCCCACTCCCGCGGGAACAACCAGCTCGTCATCGACCCGGCCGCCGACGGGACGGCCGGCCCCGAAGCACTGCCCGCCGTCGCGGACGAGGTGCTGGGGCATCTGCCGTACCGGCTGGTCTCCGTGCTCGACGACGAACTCGCAAGCGCATGCGCGGGACCGCTGGTCCGGGCCGGTTACTCCCACTCCGTCTGCCTGGTCATGCAGCACACGGGCCCGGTGCCGCAGGGCGGTGGCGCGGAGGTGGTGGACCTCGACGCGTTCCGGATTCCGCTGGCCCGGCGCTGGCGGGGCTTCCTCCCGGACGCCGACGACGAAGTGATACGTCACCTCGTCGACCGGCGCGGGGCCCGCCACCGCGGGGCCGACATCGTGCACTTCATCGGCGCCCGTGCGGAGGACGGCGAGGTCGCCTCCTGGGCCGACCTCTACCTGGATCCGGCGACGGGCACGGCCCAGATCGAGGACCTGATCACCTCGGAGGCCCATCTCGGGCGCGGCCACGCGGACGCCGTCCTGACCACCGCCCTGCGCCTGGCCGCCGACGCGGACTGCGGTACGAGGTTCCTCACCGCCGATGCCACCGACTGGCCGCGCCACTGGTACGAGCGCCGCGGCTTCTCGGTCGTCGGCCGTACACACCACTTCGAACGCGCCTGACGGGAGCGCGCCCGGCGGCGAGACGCCCCGCCCCGGGCCCGCTTCCCGGTCCTGGTCACCGTTCCCGCGCGGGCGCGTCTCAGCCGGTCGCGAGCAGCACGACGAACAACACCACGCCCGCCACCGCCGGTGCGATCACCTCGTACGCCCACCGCGCCGAGCCGGGAGCTTCCGGAGCCTCGGCCGTCTGGTCCGAAGCCACTGCCTTGGCCCGCTCCGCCATCTCCCGCAGATCCGACATGGTCCGGTCGGCCGGTGCCATCCGGGACGTGGTGTCGCGGACATCGGCGGGCCCCGAGGTCCGGCCGGTGGGGTCCCCCGTCGAGGCCCGCGCCTGGGACCGGGCCGCCTTCTTGCGCTGCCGCAGCGACACCGGGATCGACCACATCTGGTACTTGGTGCCGTCCTCGGTGAACAGCTCGCTCGAATATCCGGCGCGCAGATCCGCGACCTCGGTCCAGGGCAGCGTGATCGTCCGGAACGGGTTGCGGATCCGGATGCGCCGGTCGTTCACGAAGACGGCGGGCCGCACGGAGAACGCGACGACGAGCGGCACCACGGTCAGCAGCCCGGCAAGGGCCAGCCAGGGCGTCCGGCCGTGCCCCCTGACCAGGGCGTCCCCGCCGAGCCAGCAGAGGAACAGAAGCAGCAGGACACCGCCGACGATCCCGGCGGACGACCGGAAGGTCCGGTCGGCGTAGGTCGGCTCTGCGGGCGGTGTGGGGCTCGTCATGGGCCTGATTCTGCCTGACGTCGCCCGCGTCCGGGAGGGCGGCCGGATCTCACCGGATCCCGCCCCGGCACCGACCCCGCGGTCCCCCGCAGGAACCGGAGCCCCACAGGCCCTCGGAAGGCTCGGACCCCGCCGTCCCCGCACGAGTTCCCGGAGGACCCCACCCCCTGTACACGCCGCTACGCGCGTAGATATGCTCATCTGGTGACCATGCCCACCACAGCTCCCTCCCCCAGGCTCTCGACCGCGTTCGAGCAGGGCGGCACCCCCCTCTCGGACACGACCGCGTCCGACAGTGCGCTGCGCCGCTTCCTGCACGGGCTGCCCGGCGTCGACGCCGTCGGCCTCGAAGCGCGCGCCGCGTCCCTCGGAACCCGTTCGATCAAGACGACGGCCAAGGCGTACGCCATCGATCTGGCCATCTCGATGATCGACCTGACGACGCTGGAAGGCGCGGACACCCCGGGCAAGGTCCGGGCCCTCGCCGCCAAGGCCGTCCACCCCGATCCGACCGACCGCACGACCCCGCGCACCGCGGCGGTCTGCGTCTACCCCGACATGGTGGAGACCGCCGTCGCCGCGCTCGACGGCTCCGGCGTGAAGGTGGCGTCCGTGGCGACGGCCTTCCCGGCCGGACGCGCCGCGCTCGACGTGAAGCTCGCGGACGTCCGCGAGGCCGTGGCCGCCGGGGCCGACGAGATCGACATGGTGATCGACCGCGGCGCCTTCCTCTCCGGCCGCTACCTCAAGGTGTACGAGGAGATCCTGGCCGTGAAGGCCGAGTGCGCGCGGGCCGACGGCCCCGACGCCCGGCTGAAGGTGATCTTCGAGACCGGCGAGCTGTCCACGTACGACAACATCCGCCGCGCCTCCTGGCTCGGCATGATGGCGGGCGCCGACTTCATCAAGACGTCGACCGGCAAGGTCGGGACGAACGCCACACCCGCGAACACCCTGCTGATGCTGGAGGCGGTGCGCGACTTCCGGGCGCAGACCGGGGTGCAGATCGGCGTGAAGCCGGCCGGCGGCATCCGCACGTCCAAGGACGCGATCAAGTTCCTGGTGCTGGTGAACGAGACCGTGGGCACGGACTGGCTGGACAACCACTGGTTCCGGTTCGGCGCCTCCAGCCTGCTGAACGACCTGCTGATGCAGCGTCAGAAGCTCAGCACCGGCCGTTACTCCGGCCCCGACTACGTGACGGTGGACTGATCCCCATGACATCCGCATCCGCTTCCACGAGCGCATCCGCTTCCGCGTTCGAGTACGCGCCCGCACCCGAGTCGCGCGCGGTCGTCGACATCGCGCCCTCGTACGGGCTGTTCATCGACGGCGAGTTCACCGACGCGGCCGACGGCCGGGTCTTCAAGACGGTCTCGCCGAGCACCGAGGAGGTGCTGTCCGAGGTCGCGCGGGCCGGCGCCGAGGACGTCGACCGGGCCGTGAGGGCGGCCCGCAAGGCGTTCGAGAAGTGGTCGGCGCTGCCCGGTTCCGAGCGCGCCAAGTACCTCTTCCGGATCGCCCGGATCATCCAGGAACGCAGCCGCGAGCTCGCCGTCCTCGAAACCCTCGACAACGGCAAGCCGATCAAGGAGACCCGGGACGCGGACCTGCCCCTGGTCGCGGCGCACTTCTTCTACTACGCGGGCTGGGCCGACAAGCTGGACCACGCCGGTTTCGGCGCGAACCCGCGCCCGCTCGGCGTCGCGGGCCAGGTCATCCCGTGGAACTTCCCGCTGCTGATGCTGGCGTGGAAGGTCGCCCCGGCGCTCGCCACCGGCAACACGGTGGTGCTGAAGCCCGCCGAGACGACCCCGTTGTCCGCCCTGTTCTTCGCGGACATCTGCCGCCAGGCCGGCCTGCCCAAGGGCGTCGTGAACATCCTCACCGGTTACGGGGACGCGGGCGCGGCGCTCGTCGAGCACCAGGACGTCGACAAGGTGGCGTTCACCGGCTCCACGGCGGTCGGCAAGCGGATCGCCCGCTCGGTCGCCGGCACCTCCAAGAAGGTGACCCTCGAACTGGGCGGCAAGGGCGCCAACATCGTCTTCGACGACGCCCCGGTCGACCAGGCCGTCGAGGGCATCGTCACGGGCATCTTCTTCAACCAGGGCCAGGTCTGCTGCGCCGGCTCGCGGCTGCTCGTGCAGGAGTCGATCCGGGACGAGCTGCTGGACGCGCTCAAGCGGCGGCTGTCCACGCTCCGGCTCGGCGACCCGCTGGACAAGAACACCGACATCGGCGCGATCAACTCCGCCGAGCAGCTCGCCCGGATCACCGCGCTCACCGAGACGGGCGAGGCCGAGGGCGCCGAACGCTGGACCGCCCCCTGCGAACTGCCCACCGCCGGCTACTGGTTCGCGCCGACGCTGTTCACGAACGTCACCCAGGCGCACACCATCGCGCGCGACGAGATCTTCGGCCCGGTGCTGTCCGTGCTGACGTTCCGCACCCCCGACGAGGCGGTCGCCAAGGCCAACAACAGCCAGTACGGCCTGTCGGCGGGCATCTGGACGGAGAAGGGCTCCCGCATCCTCGCGGTGGCGAACAAGCTCCGGGCGGGCGTCGTCTGGGCCAACACGTTCAACAAGTTCGACCCGACCTCGCCGTTCGGCGGCTACAAGGAGTCGGGCTTCGGCCGCGAGGGCGGTCGTCACGGCCTGGAGGCGTACCTCGATGTCCGATAACCGTCCGAACCGTCTGAGCGTGTTCAAGACCTACAAGCTGTACGTCGGGGGCAAGTTCCCCCGCTCCGAGAGCGGCCGGGTGTACGAGGTGACGGACTCGAAGGGCAAGTGGCTGGCGAACGCCCCCCAGTCCTCCCGCAAGGACGCGCGGGACGCGGTCGTGGCCGCCCGCAAGGCGTTCGGCGGCTGGTCGGGCGCGACCGCGTACAACCGCGGCCAGGTCCTCTACCGCGTCGCGGAGATGCTGGAGGGCCGCCGGGACCAGTTCGTCCGCGAAGTGGCGGAGGCGGAGGGCCTGTCGAAGTCCAGGGCGGCGGCGGTCGTGGACGCGACGGTCGACCGCTGGGTCTGGTACGCGGGCTGGACCGACAAGATCGGCCAGGTCGTGGGCGGGGCGAACCCGGTCGCGGGCCCGTTCTTCAACCTGTCGACGCCCGAACCGACCGGAGTGGTCGCGGTCCTGGCGCCGCAGGAGTCCTCTTTCCTGGGGCTGGTCTCGGTGCTCGCCCCGGTGATCGCGACCGGCAACACCGCGGTCGTCGTCGCCTCGGCCGCGTCCCCGCTGCCCGCCCTGTCCCTGGGCGAGGCGCTGGCCACCTCCGACGTGCCGGGCGGCGTGGTGAACATCCTGTCCGGCAGGACGGCGGAGATCGCGACGCCGCTCGCCTCCCACCAGGACGTCAACGCCATCGACCTCACGGGCGCGGACCCGGCCCTGGCGAAGGAGCTGGAGGTCGCGGCGGCGGACAACCTGAAGCGCGTGCTGCGTCCACAGCCTGTGGACGGGGAGGGCGCCCCCGACTGGTCGGCCGATCCGGGCACCCACCGGCTGACGGCCTTCCTGGAGACCAAGACGGTCTGGCACCCGACGGGCGCGCTGGGCGTGTCGGGCTCCTCGTACTGAGCCGGGGCCGGGCCGAGGCCCGGCACTGCGCACCGCGGTGCTCCGGCAGCACGGCGGCGGCCCGCTCCCCGGAAGTCCGGGGAGCGGGCCGCCGCCGTCTCCGCGCGCCGACGTCAGCCGTTCAGGAGACCCGCCGCCTGCCCTGCCACCGGCAGGTCCTTCACCGTCCCCCCGCTGGTCAGCGGGTCGGTGACGACGCCCGTGGTGAGCGGCTTGAAGTCGGCGATCTGCGTGCCGACGGTGTTGTCCAGCGGGTCCGTGCCGGTACCCGCCAGCGGGTCGAGCCGCAGCTGCGTGACCGGCGCGATGCCGCTCCGAAGCGGCTGTTCGACCGCTCCGGTCACCGCGCTGCCCGCCGCCTCGACGCCGGTGTCGGCACCCGTGGCCGGTACGAGGGGCAGCGGAGCCGCCTGGGCCGCCGCGCCTCCCGCGCCCAGCGCGGCGCCCGCTGCGGTGATGGTCAGACCCGCCCTCAGCAGGGCGTGGCGCCGGGAGGTGTTCAGTGCGTGACGTGCCATGAGTTCCCACCTGATCGATACGGCCGAGTAAGCAATTGATTGCGTAGCGTAGTTGAGGTGTGATGCTCGATACCAACACGACCACCGGGGGATCCCCTGCCCGGGTCAATGCCTCACACTCGTGTCCTGTGAATTCCCAACCGATCCCGACTCGTGTCGTGCTGCTCACCGGACCGTCCGGCTCCGGCAAGTCCCACCTCGCCGCCCGCACCGAACTGCCGGTGCTGCGGCTGGACGACTTCTACAAGGAGGGCGACGACCCCACGCTGCCGCTCGTTCCCGGCAGCACGGACATCGACTGGGACTCCGTACGGTCCTGGGACGCCGACGCGGCGGTCGCGGCGATCCAGGAGCTGTGCCGCACCGGACGCACGGACGTCCCGGTGTACGACATCTCCACGAGCTCCCGGGTCGGCCGGGAGACCCTCCACATGGCGCGCACACCGCTGTTCGTGGCCGAGGGGATCTTCGCGGCGGACATAGTCGAGCGCTGCCAGGAGCTCGGTGTGCTCGCGGACGCGCTGTGCCTGCGCGGCCGCCCGACGACGACGTTCCGCCGCCGGCTGCTGCGGGACCTGCGGGAGAGCCGCAAGTCCGTGCCGTTCCTGCTGCGGCGCGGCTGGCGGCTGATGCGGGCGGAGCGGCGGATCGTGGCCCGGCAGGCGGCACTGGGCGCCCACCCCTGCAACAAGGAGGAGGCGTTGGGGCGGCTGGCGGCCGCGGCGGCCGGCCGCTGCCGCCGCACCCCCACGGCACGCGGAACGGTGTGACGGCCGACGCCCCGCACGGTCGTACCCCGCGCACACCCCCACAGGCCACGCCCGCGCACACCGTCACGGGCGACGCCCGCGCACACCGTCACGGGCGACGCGCCCCGCACACCCCCATGCGCGACGACCCACCCCTCACACACGCCGACGGGGGCGGACAGGCCCCCCAGCCCGTCCGCCCCCGCGGTGTTTCCCTTCCCCCTGTACTGCGCCGCCTCCCCCGAAGCGGCGCCCCCGTGGTTCCCCCGTTCCCCCCGCCCTCAGGCCACCAACTCGCCGAAGGACTCCTGCTGGTCACGGCCGAAGCTGAGGACCTCGTCCTCGCGCAGCCGGCGGAGCGACCGCCAGATGCTGGACTTCACCGTGCCGACACTGATGCCGAGTATGGACGCGATCTCCGGGTCGGTGCGGCCCTCGTAGTAACGCAGGACCAGCATCGTGCGCTGGAGTTCGGGCAGCCGGGCCAGCGCCTGCCACAGCACGGCGCGCAGCTCCGTGCCGCGCATCGCGTCCGTGTCGCCGGGCGTCTCCGGCAACTCCTCGGTCGGGTACTCGTTGAGCTTGCGCCTGCGCCAGGCGCTGATGTGCAGATTGGTCATGGTGCGGCGCAGATAGCCACCGACCGCCGCCTTGTCGCTGATCCGGTCCCAGGCGCGGTACGTCGAGAAGAGGGCGCTCTGCAGCAGGTCCTCGGCCTCGAACCGGTCGCCGGTCAGGTGATAGGCGGTCGCGTACAGGGAGGCGCGGCGCTCCCGGACGTAGGCCGTGAACGCCGTGTCGACGTCCTCGGCCCGTGCCGGTGCCTTCCGCTCCCCCGTGACCTCCCCGTACGCGGTTTCCCCGTGCTTCCCCCCCACGGACGCGTCGACCACCGCCATCCAGGGCCGTCGGCCCTGGTCGGCGGACGCGGACGACGACGTGTGCGAACGCCCGGCGCCGCGGGCGCACCCCCGTGCTCCCCCGTGTTCCCGGCCCCGTTCCAGCAGGGCCGTGCCCGCTTTGGCACCGGACTTCTCGGCGCTCCGGCCGACATCGTGGAGACGCGTGACAACTGCGCTTGCGGTGATGCTGTGAGTTGCGTTCATCTCGCGCCCCCCATCGGTGGAGTCCGGCCGTTCCGTGTGCCAACGAGCTTGCCGGGGCAGTTTCATCACGCTGTCCCCCGACTGTCACAGCCGTGTCACAGGGCCTGTCGTCGTCGCGTGACCCGCCCGGCGGGTGTACGTGTGGGCGCCGGCGGTCGAACTGAGGCTCCACCATGGGCCAGAATGACCATCGTGCCTTTCCTGTTGCTGATCGAGGACGACGATTCCATCCGCACGGCCCTCGAACTCTCGCTGTCACGCCAGGGCCACCGTGTGGCCACCGCGGCGACGGGAGAGGACGGCCTCAAACTGCTGCGCGAGCAGCGACCGGACCTGATCGTGCTGGACGTGATGCTGCCCGGTATCGACGGCTTCGAGGTGTGCCGTCGCATCCGGCGCACCGACCAGCTGCCGATCATCCTGCTGACGGCGCGCAGCGACGACATCGATGTGGTGGTCGGACTGGAGTCCGGTGCCGACGACTACGTGGTGAAGCCGGTGCAGGGCCGGGTGCTCGACGCCCGCATCCGGGCGGTGCTGCGCCGGGGCGAGCGCGAGTCCACCGACTCCGCGGTCTTCGGGAACCTGGTGATCGACCGGTCCGCGATGACCGTGACGAAGAACGGCGAGGACCTCCAGCTCACGCCGACCGAGCTGCGGCTCCTGCTGGAGCTGAGCCGTCGGCCGGGCCAGGCCCTGTCGCGGCAGCAGTTGCTGCGGCTGGTCTGGGAGCACGACTACCTGGGCGACTCCCGGCTGGTGGACGCCTGTGTGCAGCGGCTGCGCGCCAAGGTGGAGGACGTGCCGTCGTCGCCGACCCTGATCCGTACGGTTCGGGGCGTGGGCTACCGACTGGACTCGCCTCAGTGAGCGGTGTCGCCGAACGGAGCCTGCTCGCGGGGCTGCGCTGGACGAGCCTGCGTCTGCGCCTCGTCGTCGTGTTCGGACTGGTGGCGCTGACCGCCGCGGTGTCGGCCTCGGGCATCGCCTACTGGCTGAACCGCGAGGCGGTGCTGACGCGTACCCAGGACGCGGCGCTCGGGGACTTCCGGCAGGAGATGCAGAACCGGGCGGCGTCGCTGCCGCTGCGGCCGACCAAGGACGATCTGCAGAACGCCGCCGTCCAGATGGCGAGCAGTTCGCCCGGGTACAGCGTGCTGCTGGTCGACGAGCGCGACGCCGGCAAGCCCATCGTCGGCAACTCCGACCTGGACACGTTCACGCTCGACAACGTCCCGACGCCGCTGCAGAAGGCGGTGACCGAGGAACAGAAGGTGGGCGCGGACAACACGTACGAATACCACCTGTTCTGGCAGCGGACCAGCATCCGCGGCACGCCGTACCTGGTGGGCGGTACGAGGCTGACCGGCGGCGGCCCGACCGGTTACATGCTGAAGTCGCTGGACCAGGAGCGGCAGGACCTGAACTCCCTCGCCTGGTCGCTGGGGATCGCCACCGCGCTCGCGCTGATCGGTTCGGCCCTGCTGGCGCAGGCGGCGGCGACGACCGTGCTGCGGCCCGTGCAGCGGCTCGGCGACGCCGCACGCAAGCTCGGCGAGGGCAAGCTCGACACCCGGCTCGTGGTGTCCGGCACCGACGAACTCGCGGATCTCTCCCGGACGTTCAACAGAACCGCCGACGCGCTGGAGAAGCGGGTCGCGGACATGAGCGCGCGGGAGGAGGCCAGTCGACGGTTCGTCGCGGACATGTCGCACGAACTGCGTACCCCGCTCACGGCACTGACCGCCGTCACCGAAGTGCTGGAGGACGAGGCGGACGGTCTCGACCCGATGATCGCGCCCGCGGTGCATCTGGTGGTGAGCGAGACGCGGCGCCTCAACAACCTGGTGGAGAACCTGATGGAGGTCACCCGCTTCGACGCGGGTACGGCCCGGCTCGTGCTCGACACGGTCGACGTCTCCGACCAGGTCACCGCCTGCGTCGACGCGCGTGCCTGGCTGGACGCGGTGGACCTGGACGCCGAGCGCGGCATCATGGCCCGGCTCGATCCGCGTCGGCTCGACGTGATCCTGGCGAACCTGATCGGCAACGCGCTCAAGCACGGCGGCTCGCCGGTACGGGTCGCGGTGCGGACCGAGGGCGACGAACTCGTCATCGAGGTCCGCGACCACGGCCCCGGCATTCCCGAAGACGTCCTGCCGCACGTCTTCGACCGTTTCTACAAGGCCAGCGCCTCGCGCCCGCGCTCCGACGGCAGCGGTCTCGGTCTGTCGATCGCGATGGAGAACGCGCACGTCCACGGTGGCGACATCACGGCCTCGAACTCGCCGGACGGCGACGGCGCGGTGTTCGTCCTGCGGCTGCCGCGCGACGCCGAGTCGCTCACCCGTTCCGGGACCGAGGGGGCCGACGGCACCGGCGGGGACGACACGAGGTGCTCGGACGAGGAGGACGACGCGACGTGATGGGCAGCAACCACCGTGCACGCCGTTCGGGGGCGGCGCTGGCCGGGGCCGCGCTCACGGCCGTGCTGGCCGCGGGCTGCGGGATCAGGACCACGTCCGTGCCGGTGGACGCCGGTCCCGCGCCGTCCCGCGTCCCGTGCTCGATACCCGCGCAGGACGTGACCGCGCAGGCCCTCCAAGGCATACCCATGCAGATCCATCTGGTCTGCTCCTCGCAGCTGGCCACGGTGGACCGCACCGTCCAGGTCGACGAGGCGACCACGGACCGGACCCGCGTCGCGCGGGCGCTCCTGGAGGAGTTGCGGCGCAGACCGTCCGACGACGAGCGACGGGCCGGGTTCACCACGGCCGTCCCGGAGAAGCTGCGGATAGGCGCGGCGCGCGTCGGCGACCCCCAAGGCACGCTGCGGCTGGGCGAACAGCCGGAGGACCTGCCGACCGAGGCACTCGCACAGATCGTGTGCACGTTCGCGGAGAGCACGACGCTCGCGCCGAACGGCACGGTGGTCCTGGGCGGCCCCGGGAAGTACCCGGCGCGCGGCTACCTCTGCACCGCGGAGACGAAGGCCAGGCCGCAGACGGAGACGCCGCTGACGGCCCCCACGGACGCGGGCACCGGCCAGGGTCAGGGCCAGGGCACGGGCGCGAGTACGGAGACGGACACCGACGCGGGAGCGGGGACGGGGACGGGCGACTGAGCCGGGGCCCGGAACCGATCCCACCGCCCGACGCGTCTAGGGGGGCGTGCGTCAAGGTTCGGACAGCCAGACTGTCATCCGTTTCCGCGCGGCCGGGATCGTTCTCCTCCTCGCGCATCTGCTGTTCGTCGCGTGGCTGACCCTGCGTCCGCTCGATGTGCCGTGGATGACCGCTTCGAATCTGCGACCACTCGCCGGCATCAGAGCCGACCTCTCCCTCGGCCCGGTCGAGGCCGCCCGCCGGATCGGCGAGGGGCTGCTGCTGCTCGCCCCGCTCGGCGTCCTGCTGCCCATGGCCGGGGGCCGGCTGTTCGTCTCCCCGTGGGCCTCGATGGCCCGTACGGTCGCCGCCGGAGCACTGATCTCGCTGGGCATCGAGCTGGCGCAGACCGGGGTGCCCGGACAGCGGGTCGACGTGGACTCGCTGCTGCTGAACACCATCGGCGTGGCGCTCGCCCACCTGCTGGTGGTGCCCATGTGCCGGGCGCGGCTGCGACGCAGGAAGCGGCGGCGGACGAAGCCCGTTACGCGCACGGCGGACGAGACGACTCAGGGCTCGACCCCGACGATTCCCAGGGTCGGAATGGCACCGTAGAGCGACGTTTTGCCCCCGTTCGCCGAGCGACGATGGACGCATCGGGAGCACGACGGAACTGCTCCCCACCAACGGTTCGCGAAGGAGCCCACCATGGCCGCACTTGCCCGCCCCCGAGACGGACGCATGATCGGCGGAGTGTGCGCTGCGCTGGCACGGCGCTTCGGCACCTCCGCGGGAACCATGCGGGTGATCTTCCTGCTGTCCTGTCTGCTGCCGGGGCCGCAGTTCCTGCTGTACCTGGCGCTGTGGGTGCTGTTCCCCTCCGAGGAGGAGTCGTCGGCCACTGCCTGGTGACCCCGTAGCAGGACTCCGCAGTACAGGCGGCGGCACCCGGGACGGTACGCACGACACGAACGACACGCCTTTGACACGACACACCTGTGGGGCGGGCAGCCGAATCCGGAAGCCCGCCCCACAGGCGTGTGCCACACGTGCCCGTTACGGGATCAGCCGAGCGGGATGCCGCCGGTCGAGAGGCCGCCGGTCTTCGCGCCACCCGCCGGCAGGCCGCCGAGGAGGCCCTTGACCGGGGTGGTGACATCGCCGACGAGCTTCTGCTGGCCGGTGCCGAGGAGCTTGGTGGCGGTCTCCTCGACCGGTCCGGGCTTGGCGGCGGCACCGAGAGCGGAACCGGCGACCGGAAGCGCGGTGGCCGCGGCGTCGGTCGGCAGCACTGCGGCGGAGGCGGTCCCCGCGGTGACGGCGGCGAAAGCGGCACCGAGCGCGGCGACACCGAGGGTCCTGGCAGCAGAATGCTTCATGGGGAGTTCATCCTTGGGGAGGGGGACTGAGCGACTCTGGACGAGCAGTTCTGAAAAGTAGTCAGCTCGCCACCCCTCCCGCAAACATCCCGCGCAGCGAAAACGGCCGGTGAATTCCGCGCGCCCGCACGGACCGGCCGTCTTCGAAACCGCGTATATCACTCCCCCGGAGAGGAAGAAGCGCTGGTCGCGGCGGTCTGCTGGAAAAGCCACTCCGACTTGAGCTCGGCGTAGCCGGGCTTGATCACATCATTGATCATCGCCAGACGTTCATCAAAAGGAATGAACGCGGACTTCATCGCGTTGACGGAAAACCATTGCATGTCGTCGAGCGTGTATCCGAAGACCTCGCTCAGCTTCTCGAATTCATGGCTCATGGTCGTGCCGCTCATCAGCCGGTTGTCCGTGTTCACGGTGGCACGGAAATGAAGCTTCCGGAGCAGCCCGATGGGGTGCTCGGCGTACGAGGCGGCGGCCCCGGTCTGGAGGTTGGAGGTCGGGCACAGCTCCAGCGGGATGCGCTTGTCCCGTACGTACGAGGCGAGGCGGCCGAGCGTCACACTGCCGTCCTCGGCGACCTGGATGTCGTCGATGATGCGGACGCCGTGGCCGAGCCGGTCGGCGCCGCACCACTGGATGGCCTGCCAGATCGACGGCAGACCGAACGCCTCGCCCGCGTGGATGGTGAAGTGGTTGTTCTCGCGCTTGAGGTACTCGAACGCGTCGAGGTGCCGGGTGGGCGGGAAGCCCGCCTCGGCTCCCGCGATGTCGAAGCCGACGACGCCCTGGTCGCGGTAGCGGTTGGCGAGTTCGGCGATCTCCAGGGAGCGGGCGGCGTGCCGCATCGCGGTGAGGAGCGCGCCGACGCGGATGCGGTGGCCGTCCCGGCGAGCGCGCCGCTCGCCCTCGCGGAACCCCTCGTTGACCGCCTCGACGACCTCTTCGAGCGTCAGACCGGCCTCCAGGTGCTGCTCGGGGGCGTACCGCACCTCGGCGTACACCACACCGTCCGCGGCGAGGTCCTCGGCGCACTCGGCGGCCACCCGGACCAGCGCCTCGCGGGTCTGCATGACGGCGCAGGTGTGCGCGAACGTCTCCAGGTAGCGTTCCAGCGACCCGGAGTCCGCCGCCTCGCGGAACCAGACGCCGAGCTTGTCCGGCTCGGTCTCGGGCAGTCCGGCGTATCCGCTCGCGAGGGCGAGATCGACGATCGTTCCGGGGCGCAGACCACCGTCGAGGTGATCGTGGAGAAGGACCTTGGGGGCACGCCGGATCTGATCCCGGCCGGGCACGTGCGGGGTGGGACTCATCATTCGGGCACTCTAGCTCCTACGCGCGTAGAATGTCGCTCGTCGATACGTAACAGTGACCGCGAAGACGGGTGGAGTACACCCGTCCTTCTGACACTGTTCTGTCATGGCACAGCGCGCGCTCCCCCTACCCGCCGCGAGACTGGGACGGGCCGTCGGCACGGCCGGAGCACCGACCGCGGTCAGCGGCGTGGTCCTGCTGCTCCCGGACGGCGAACCCGCCTCGCACCGCCGCCCTTCCCTCTTCTCGTACGCCTTCCAGCTCCCCCTGGCCCGGACCCTGGCCCGCGCCGGCCGCACGGACGGCCTCGCCGTCCACGTGGTCCACTACCGCTGCCGCGGCTGGAACACGACCGACGCCCGGCTCGCGGCGGACGCCGAATGGGCGGCGGACGAAGTCGTACGCCGCTACGGCGACGTCCCCGTCTGCCTCGCCGGCCACGGAATGGGCGGCCGGGCCGCCCTCCGCGCGGGCGGCCACACGGCGGTCAACTCCGTTCTGGCGATGGCCCCCTGGCTCCCCCCGAACACGACGGACGAACCGAATCCGGAACCAGAACCGGTCAAGCACCTGCTCGGCCGACGGGTCCTGCTCGTCCACGGCACGAACGACGCCCGTACCGACCCCGAACTCTCCTTCCACCTGGCCGCACGCGCGAAGAAGACCAACCGCGACACCTGCCGCTTCGAGGTCCACTCCGACGGCCACTCCCTGCGCCAGCACCGCGCCGAAGTCACGGCCCTGGCCACGAACTTCATCCGCGGCTCGCTCCTCGGCCACCCCTACGCCCGCCCCGTCGCCGACGCCCTCGCGGCCCCACCGCCACTGGGCCTGCGGATGCCCCTGGCGGCGGGGTTCGGGAAGTCGCTGCGAGGGTGAGGGCTCCCGCTGCGGCGACACCCCGTCTGCCCGGCGCCCGGGGAGCCTCATCATGAGTTCAACGCCCGGCGAGCCGCACTGACGAGGTTCTGCGCGTCAGCGCCGTACATGGCGGATTCTCGAAGTGTCTTCCAGGTCCGCAGGTAGGTGTCCACGCTGGATTCGTCGTCGATCCACAGCTCCGCGTGCCAGTTCTCGACGACCACCTCGCGGTCGTCGTAGATCCAGAAGGCGGTGGCCGGGGGGATCCTGAGGGGGGCGGACAGAGGGATGATCCCCAGCTGCACCGTGTCGAGGCCGATGGCTCCGGCGAGGCGGTCGAGCTGGGCGGCGAGCACGGATGGCGGGCAGACGAGGGCATGCAGGGCGGCTTCCCACAGGATGAGGTGAAATCGCTTCGAGGAGTCGTACAGCGCCTGTTGCCGCATCATGCGGGACCGGACCGCTCCCTCGGTGTCACGTGGCGACCTCTGCAGTTCTGCGTACCTCGTGAAGATCGACCGGGCGTAGTCCGGTGTCTGGAGAATCCCGAAGATCATGGAGCATTCCCAGCCACGGAAGACGGAGGCGTCGGCATGAGCGCACAGGTGGGTGTCCTGGACGGGCTTGTGCCCTGAGGCAAGCTGCCGCCGCCATGACCGGATGTGGGACTCGAAGCCCCGGAGGCGTGCGAGCAGCTCGTCGTACGCCTCGGGCCGGCCGGTTGCGTTCGCCCACTTGCGCAGATCATCGGGCGTCGGAGTCTGCCTGCCGTTCTCCAGCCTGCTGACCTTGGACTTGTTCCACCCATGCCGCGGGGCAGGGTTCACGGAGATCAACGCCCAGGTGCTCGACGCTCCCCAGCTTGGGCACATTGGGACACTCCTTTTCCGCGGGCTCGTTCCGTGACTGAACGTCGGTGGTGGTTCTCGTAGACGCCGAGATTCAAAGGACCATCCCCGCACGCGCGGGGAGCACCCAGGCAGCCCGGAGAAGAAGCTGACGGTGGAGGGACCATCCCCGCACGCGCGGGGAGCACGACTGGCAGGTGACGGGGACCGGGTCGGGCGGGGGACCATCCCCGCACGCGCGGGGAGCACTCGGAGGATGACGCGGGCCGTAACTGGGCCCAGGGACCATCCCCGCACGCGCGGGGAGCACAACCCTTCACTACCCTTCACTATGGTTGCAAAGGGACCATCCCCGCACGCGCGGGGAGCACACCGAGATTCCCGAAGAGAGGCAGGCAGCGGCGGGACCATCCCCGCACGCGCGGGGAGCACAGTTCCTGACCTGCCAGTTTAGGTGGCGGGACGGCCGATTTTACTCACTTCCTTGAATCGCGACATTGCGACCAAAAACCCATCTGTCCCACCGATTCGTCACTCCTTCAGCTTGCACGAAGCTCATGCGGCAAAGCGGCCAAGCGTCATGGAGACTACTCGGCAACTGCCAGCGCAGTCGTGAGCGGTCCGGAGCCTTGGGAGGTCCCCACCGCCGACGGAGGCGATGCGGGGGCTACGGCAGGTCGACGACCATCACGCCGCGCAGCTGGCGGTGGAGGCGGGAGGCGAGCATGCCGGGGAGACGGGGGCTGCTGTACGGGGAGAGTACGTCGTTCTCGGAGGTGTGCCATCCAGTGTCGGCGAGTTGGTAGAGGGTGCCCGAGACGCCGTAGAGCTGGGGCTTGCGTACGCGCAGTACGGCGTACTCGGCACGGCGGAGGAACGGGCACTGCCGTACGGACACGCGGGCGTGCTCGACGCACAGGGGCGGCATGGAGGTGATGGACCTCTCGGGCCAGGTCCGCGGCGAGTCCGGGCGTCGCCAGTCGAGGAACAGCCATCCCTGTTCGTTTCGGTCGGCCGGTTCGCCGCAGACCTGGCACAACAGGCGTTCCATGCAACGGCGTTGCCGACTTGTATGCATGGAGGCGTACACAGGGCGCCCCACCGGGGACTCCGACATGCGAACCCACAGGTTTCCGTGATGGTCCCGGTCGCCCTGGCGAGGCTTCCGATAGGCGAGTTGGGGTCCGCGCGCAGCGAAATCGACCTTCAACTCCGATACGGAAACGGTCAGTTCGTCACTACGCAAAGCAACGAACGGGGTCAGCAATGCCACGGCTTTCCTGATCTTCTGTCGGTGGTCGGCGGGCGCCGATCTTCTCTCTACGGTCTTCGGGCTACGCCTACGGGGCGGAGCGCACCCGACTGCCGCCGTCTTCACGACATGCCGTCTTCACGACATGGGGCAGCCGGGCGGGGCGATGAGGGACTGCACGTTGATCAACGCGTCCGCCTTTCGGGTGAAATCCGGTATGAGCAAGGGGCGGGCCGTGAGCCTGTACCAACACGCCCCGTCCCGAACGACGAACTCGAACTCGCCTCCCGAGGCGATCCGGTCAAGCGCCTCGCCCCGGCACTTGTCGTCGGCGGCCCAGGCGCGCAGCTCGGCCGGTGCGTCGCGTTCGGCCGGGGGCACCGCTCGTAATGCTGCTCGGGGAATCCACGGGGCGCCGGGGTCCGGGTCCAGTCCGTTCGCCAGTCGTTCGGCCTGGCCTCGCAGCCAACGGAGGGCGAGCCGCGGGGACGCGACGAGCGCTCCCCCGAGATGGACGGTCGTCCGCGCGTCACCCGCGTACACCTCTGCAAGGACCGGCGCTGTCACAGCAGTTCGCCACGGCTGCGACGATTGGCGCGGGTGATCTCGGCGCGCAGTCGCTCTATCGGGTCGGCGGGGCGGACGCGGGCGGGCTCGGCTTCCCACTCGGCGCCGCCACCGACCGGCCGCAACGACCAGTACGGGCCGGCGGTTCCACGGAACTCCCCCACCCGCACACCATGCGAGGTATCCACCATGAGCGTGCCGAGGGCCGGGAGTTGTGGGGGTTCCTGTCCGCTGCTCGGGGGGCCGCTCTTTGCAGGCACGACCGCTCCTCTCTGTAGCGCTTCCACTACGGGAGCGCTCAGCATCGGCCTACAGTGAGCAGGTATTCAACGTCCCGTTCAGGGAGGGCACATTGGTAAACCGCAATGAGCTAAACCCGGAGGCGAGCCCGGAAGCAGCCTTTGGCGCACGGTTACGCAGCTCACGGGAGGAGCGCGGCTGGAGGCAGGACGACCTCGGTGAGCGAATCGGGTATTCCGGGCGGCATGTCTCGGGAGTTGAAAATAGGCGTAAGTCGCCAACCCGCAAGTTCGCGACCGCCGTTGATGCCGCGTTCGGAATCGAAGGAACGGCCGACACATTCGAACGCGCCTGGCGTGAGATCCGGCACGGTGTGCTGCTTCAAGGTTTTCCTGAGTACGTCGGGCTTGAGGGCCGGGCGGCGGAGATCAAGCTCTTTGAGTCGGGCCTGATACCTGGCCCGCTTCAGACGCGCGAGTACGCCCAAGCCCTGGCCGACAGCGCCGTTGAGTTGGGTGCCATCACACGTGAACAGGCGGATGAACGGGTGTCGTTCCTCATGGAGCGACAAACGGCGCTGGTACGCACCTTGCCGCCCTTGGTGGTCGCGGTGCTGGACGAAAGCTGCATCCACAGACCTATCGGCAGCCCCGCAGTCATGGACGCACAGTTGCAACACCTGATCGACTTCGCCGCGCAGCCGAACACCATGCTCCAGCTTGCCCCTTACAGCCTTGGCGAGCGTCGCCCCTTCGACCGGCTGGTGAACCTGCTGACCCTTCAGGACCGATCCGTGGTCTCCTACGTCGAGTCACAGACACAGGGACATCTGGACCGCGAACTGCCGTCCGTGTTGCCGCTGGTGAGGGCCTACCATCAGTTGCAGGCCGTATCTCTGTCACAGACAGCTTCCGTGGACCTGATTCACGAGCTACGAAAGGGCACCCCGTGACAACCGACTCCGCGTCCCTCTTTTGGGTCAAATCCTCCTACAGCAACAACGGCGGTTCCTGTGTCGAGTGGGCCCCGCGCAGCACGTCCACCACCGGGATGGTTCCCGTTCGCGACTCGAAAGACCCGCGCGGCCCGGTGCTGTCCGTCCCTGCCCACGCTTTCGCATCGTTCGTGGCGGGTGTCAAGGCCGGAGAGTTCGGCACGGACTGACCACCCGATCCCGTACGCACCGATCTCGACCACGGTGACAGCCCCGCCACACCCCCGGTTCGGGAGGAACGGCGGGGCTTTGCTCATGCTGCGCGGCCGTACGTCGCGGGGCGGCACGAGCCGTGTCGTCAAACCCGCCTGTTGTGCGACGCCCCTCCTGTGGCACGTGCCCGCCGTCAGTCCGGCAGCAGGTGTCCCCGGCGCGACAGCAGGAAGCGTTTGAACGCCGCCACGGGCGGGGTGTCCGGGTGGCCGTCGAGCCAGGCGACCCCGATCTCGCGGGCCGCCCTCGGGGCCGTCACCGTCAGTTCGACGACGCCGGGGCGGGCCACCGCGGGCGGGGGCAGCAGGGCCACGCCGAGGCCGGCCGCGACGAGGCCGCGCAGGGTCTCCGCCTCCTCGCCCTCGAAGGCGACCCGGGGCCTGAAGCCCGCCTGGGCGCACAGGTCGTCGGTGATCCGGCGCAGGCCGTAGCCCGGTTCGAGGGTCACGAACTTCTCGTCGGCGGCCTCCGCGAGGCGGATGCGGCGGCGGGTGGCGAGGCGGTGGTCCTCGGGGACGACGAGGCGCAGCCGCTGTTCGTCGAGGCGGCGGGCCACCAGGTCGGGGGCGTCCGGGACGGGTGAGGTGAGGCAGAGGTCGAGGCCGCCGGACCGGAGGCGTTCGATCATCGCCTCGCCGTAGTTCTGGACGAGCTGGAAACGTACGCCGGGGTGGTCGGCGCGGAAGGCGCGGAGCAGGGCGGGCACGGTCTCGGAGCCCATGGTGTGCAGGAAGCCGAAGGCGACCTTGCCGGTGGCCGGGTCGGCGTCGGCCCGTACCGAGTCGGCGGCCTTCTCGACCTCGGACAGGGCCCGCTCGACGGAGGCCAGGAAGGTGCGGCCCGCGGGAGTGAGCGCGACGGTACGGCCCTTGCGGGCGAACAGGGCGACCCCCAGGTCCTGTTCGAGCCTGACCATCGACCGCGAGAGCGTCGACTGCGGCACGCCCAGCTCGTGCGCGGCACGGGTGACGTGCTCGTGGCGGGCCACCGCCGCGAAGTGGGCGAGGCGTGGTGCGAGGACGGCCCGAATGTCTTCTTCGTAACTGCTGGGTGACAGCCGTGGCTGTGAGCTGGGTTCATGCACCATGGGATTAATTATGTCCGTTTCATGCATTGGACGCATGAAACGGTGGGCCCTACGTTCGAAGCATGCCTCCTGCCAGTACCGGGGCGGCCACGATCACCGTGGTCGCCTCGCCCCAGCCGTCCCCCGCCGCCGACGCCCCCGTACCCGCCGCCGCGACCGCCGTCGCGGGGCCTGCGGCCACGGCCGGTCCCGCCGAACCGGACCGCCTCGAACCCGGCCGCCCCGGCTATCGCCGGATGAGCTTCGCCCTCTTCGCCGCGGGTGTCGCGACCTTCGCGCTCCTCTACTCCACGCAGGCCCTGCTGCCCGCCGTCTCCGCCTCGCTGGGCGCCACGGCCGGGCAGGCCAGCTGGACGGTCTCCGCCGCGACGGGCGCGCTGGCGCTGTGCGTGCTGCCGCTGAGCGCGCTCTCCGAGCGGTTCGGGCGGCGGCAGATGATGACCGCGTCGCTGACGGTCGCCGTACTGGTCGGGCTGCTCGTGCCCTTCGCCCCCTCGCTGGGCTGGCTCGTCGCACTGCGCGCCGTACAGGGCGCGGCACTGGCCGGGCTGCCCGCCTCCGCGATGGCGTACCTGGCGGAGGAGGTGCGGCCCAAGGCGCTGGTGGCCGCGATCGGACTGTTCGTGGCGGGCAACAGCATCGGCGGCATGAGCGGCCGGATCCTCACCGGCTGGATCGCCCAGCTGTGGGGCTGGCGGGCGGCGCTCGGCGCGGTCGGGCTGCTCGCCGCGGCCTGCGCGGTCGCGTTCCACTTCATGATCCCCAAGGCGCGGCACTTCACCCCGGGTTCGCTGAACCCGAAGGCCGTGGCGCGGACGGTGCGCGGGCATCTCGCCGATCCGCTGCTGCGTCGGCTGTACGCGATCGGCGCGCTGTTCATGACGGTGTTCGGCGCGGTCTACACCGTGATCGGCTACCGGCTGGTGGCGGAGCCGTTCAACCTTCCGCAGGGTGTCGTCGGCTCGATCTTCCTCGTCTACCTCGTCGGTACGGTCTCCTCCGCCGCGGCCGGAAAGCTGGTCGCCCGGCTCGGCCGCCGGGGCGCGCTGTATCTGGCCGTCTCCACGACCGCCGCCGGACTGCTGTTCTCGCTCGCCGACGACGTGGCCCTCGTGCTCCTCGGACTGGTGCTGATCACGGCGGGCTTCTTCGCCGGACACGCGGTCGCTTCCTCGGCCGTGAGCCGTACGGCGACGAAGGGCCGGGCCCAGGCCTCGGCGCTCTACCAGTCCGCGTACTACCTGGGGTCCAGCGCGGGCGGCACGCTCGGCGCGGTCGCCTTCCACGCCGCCGGCTGGTCCGGAACGGTCTCACTGGGGCTGCTCGCGGTTCTCGGCGTCGTCACGGTCACGCTGTACGGGTCGCGGGCCGCACGGCGTCGACCGGGTCCCGGCAGCGTGCCCGCAGCACCGACGGCGACGTCCGTAAGCCCCCGGCACGGCACCTGACCAGGCACGTCGGCACCTGTATCGAACTGAGACATTCGGCGCACAACCAACCACTCCTCGACGCGCGTCTAGTGCTGTGGCCGGAAGCACCTGTCTGAGCGCGAAGAGGAGTTCGGCGGCATGAGAGTCGCAGGGAAAGCACGAGGGGTCCGGACGCGGCGCGTACTCGCGGTGTCCGTGGCCGGTCTGACGGCGGTGCCCGCCGTCGTCCTGGGCACCGGCGGATCCGCGCAGGCCGCGTCCTGCACGGCATCCACCGGGCCGTACCAGAAGCAGGTCGAGAAGTACCTGCACCGGCCGGTCGACGGCAAGCAGTCGGCCGCCGACTGCAAGGCGATCCGGTCGTTCCAGAACACCTACGGGGTCACCCCCGCGATCGGTTACGCCGGTACGGTCACCTGGCGCACGATGAAGACCCTCACCGCCCAGAAGGCGGCCGGCAAGACCCCGAACAAGGACAAGAAGTGCCCCACGAACAAGGGGCGCATCGCGTGTGTGGACCTGACCCGGCAGCTGAGCTGGATCCAGGACGGCGGGAAGCTGAAGTTCGGTCCGGTGCCGGTGCGGACCGGGCGGGACGGGTACGAGACCCGTACCGGGCTGAAGAAGGTCTACTGGCGGCACATCGACCACGTCTCGACGATCTACCACGTGTCGATGCCGTACTCCCAGTTCTTCGACGGCGGGCAGGCGTTCCACTCGGTCGGTCTGAAGATGTGGAACAACCCGGGGTCGCACGGCTGCGTCAACATGCGGGACGCCGACGCGAAGGCGTACTGGAAGCTGCTGAAGAACGGCGACGACGTGTACGTGTACGGGCGCAAGCCCGGCACCTGAGCCCATCGGCCCCTGACCGCTTCCGCACCTGAGCCCGTCGGCACCCGCCCGATTCCGCACCCGGGCCCGCCGGCACCCGAGTCCGTCCGCACCGCGTCGTCCTCGCCGTCCCGTACGCGGTGCGCCGGGGCGGGCACGGCTTGGCCTCTTCCCACCCCCGTTGTCAGTGGGCTCCGATAGCGTCCGAAGTACCGAAGTGATCGGTGTCACAGGGCAACAGGGGTGGAGCGATGAGTGATCTGACGGTGCCGGCGGGGACGGCGGACATCGACAGCCTGCTGGAGGGACACCGGATCGAGCTGACCGGCTACTGCTACCGGATGCTCGGCTCGGCCTTCGAGGCGGAGGACACCGTACAGGACACATTGGTGCGCGCCTGGCGCAACTTCGAGAAGTTCGAGGGGCGTTCGTCGCTGCGCTCCTGGCTGTACCGCATCGCCACCAACGTCTGCCTGGACATGCTGAACGCGGGCAGCAAGCGCGCCCGGCCGGTCGACCTGTCGGGCCCGACACCGCTCGCCGACGCGGCGCTCAACCCGCTGCCGGAGAACACCTGGCTGGAGCCGATGCCGGACGGGCGGATCCTGCCGTCGGTCGACGACCCGGCGGAGGCCGCGGTGGCGCGCGAGTCGGTGCGGCTCGCGTTCGTCGCGGCGTTGCAGCATCTGCCGCCCAAGCAGCGGGCCGTGCTGATCCTGCGCGAGGTACTGGCCTGGAGGGCGAGCGAGGTCGCCGAGCTGCTCGACACCTCGGTCGCCTCGGTGAACAGCGCCCTCCAGCGGGCGCGTGCCACGCTCTCGGAGCACGCGGGCAAGCCCGTCGACACCGCGAACCCGCTCGACGAGGAGCAGCGCAAACTCCTCGAACGGTACGTCGCCGCCTTCGAGGAGTACGACATGGCGGCGCTGACCGCGCTGCTCCACGAGGACGCCGTGATGACCATGCCGCCGTTCGACCTCTGGCTCCGGGGGCACGCCGACATCACCGGCTTCATGCAGACCATCGGCGCGGCCTGCGCGGGCTCGCGACTGGTGGCGACGGAGGCGAACGGCACCCCGGCGTTCGCGCACTACAAGCCGAATCCGGACGGCCCGGGGTTCGTGCCGTGGGCGGTGCAGGTCATCGACATCTCGGAGGGCTCCATCACGGGGATGCACTGTTTCCTGGACACGCCCCGCTGGTTCCCGCTGTTCGGGCTGCCGGACCGGGTGGACGCCGACGCGGTGTGAGACCCGGCCCACGCGGCATGGGACGCGGCCGACGCGGCATGGGACGCGGTGCACGGAAACGGGCTCGTGGCGGGCTGGGTGGTGCCGGTGGCCGGGGGCTGGGCGCCACGCAGCGGCTCGGCGGGCCCTCCGCCACCTACGGCCCCTCGCCGGGTGCGCCCCGGGTCCCGGACCTCGCCCCCCGTACGTCACGGCTCCGGCCCCGGCGCCCGGGCCCCCGGTCCGGAGCCGCGGCCTTCGGGGGGCGGCCCGCCTGCCCCGGGCCCCGGCCCGCGGTCCCCACGTTCCGCCCCGTGGTTCACGTCCAGCACACCGGACAGCCCCAACAGGTCGAGCAGGGCGAGCAGTTCGGGGGGTGCGTTGCGCAGGCGCAGGCGCTTGCCGCCCGCCCGCAGGGCGACGAGTCCCAGGCGTGCCACGGCCTCGACCAGGACCAGGTCCACGCGCGCGACACCGCCCACATCGCAGTCCACCCGGTCGTCCGGGACACGTACGGCACCCTCGGCGTCGTACAGCAGGGACTCCAGCTCGGCGCAGAGTCCCGGTACCGCGACCCGCGTGACGCGGCCGGTGACGACGAGCACCTTCGGGGTCATCGATTCCACGTCGGACAGACCGGTCCCGCGGCCGAAACTCATCGCTTCCGTTTTCCGTCCGCTCGGCGCCGTGTGGCCTCATCACCGCCCCGTGGCGGGCCGCACCCCGCCCTCCGGGTCCCGTTCGGTGCCCGCAAGCGCTCCGTCAGCGAACAACTTGCGTCAACTACGTTTATCTATACGCCACCTGTGAACCTGTGCGATCAATTCCCCCTCTAGCTACACGACCGGTCTGTACCAGCGGTCCGACGGTTCGGCCTTTTGCCGCCCGGCTGTTCAGCCTTGAGCTGCTCGGTTGTTCGGCTGCCACGGCCGTGCCGTCGGACCGACTGACCAGTGGCCCTCGTGGGCCGCCTGATTCTCCAGGGGGAGAGTTGCGCAAACACGTGAGAAGCGCGTGTGTCTCGACCATCGCCGCGGCCGCCGCCGTGGCCCTCGCGGCGGGTATGACCACCCCGGCCGCGGCCCAGCCGACGCCCGCCCGGTCGGCGGGCACCGCCGCCGGGGCGACGCACGAGCTGACGCTCATCACCGGCGACCGCGTCACGGTGGACGCCAAGGGCCGGGTGCTGCGGTTCCTGCCCGCGAAGGGGCGTGAACACATACCCGTGCAGCGGCAGATGCGCGACGGGCACACCCTGCTCGTCCCCGCCGACGCCCACCGGCTGATCAACTCCGGGAAGCTGGACCGCCGGCTGTTCGACATCACCGAGCTGAACCGCGCGGAGATCCGCAAGGCCCAGAAGTCCGGCCTGAAGCTGATCGTCTCCTACCGGGGCGCGCGGGCGTCGGCCGCGAAGGCCGAGGTCCACGATGCGGGCGCCACCCGGGTCGGCCGGACCCTGAACTCGCTGAACGCCGAGTCGGTGACCACGCCGGTGGACGACGCCCAGGAGATCTGGCAGGCGCTCACCAGCAAGCCGTCGCGCGGTGTCCAGCGCACCACGGCCGCGGGGATCGACCGGGTCTGGCTGGACGGCGTACGCAGGGCGAGCCTCGACAAGAGCGTCCCGCAGATCGGCACCCCGGCCGCCTGGAAGGCGGGCTACACCGGCAAGGGCGTCAAGATCGCCGTCCTGGACACCGGTGTGGACGACACCCACCCGGACCTCAAGGGCCAGGTCCTGGAGGCGAAGAACTTCTCCACCTCGTCCGACGCCAAGGACCGGTACGGCCACGGCACGCACGTGGCGTCGATCGCCACCGGTACGGGCGCCAAGTCCGGCGGGAAGTTCAAGGGCGTGGCCCCGGACGCCAAGCTGCTCGCGGGCAAGGTGCTCGACGACAACGGCTTCGGCGACGACTCCGGCATCCTGGCGGGCATGGAGTGGGCGGTCGCGCAGGGCGCGGACGTCGTCAACCTGAGCCTCGGCGGCGGGGACACCCCGGAGGTCGACCCGCTCGAAGCGGCCGTCAACAAGCTGTCGGCCGACAAGGGCGTGCTGTTCGCCATCGCGGCGGGCAACGAGGGCGACGACCCCGGTACGGTCGGCTCCCCGGGCAGCGCGGACGCCGCGCTGACCGTCGGCGCGGTCGACGACAAGGACCAGCTGGCCGACTTCTCCAGCCGCGGCCCGCGCGTCGGCGACGGTGCGATCAAGCCCGACGTCACCGCTCCCGGCGTGGACATCACGGCCGCCGCCGCCCCCGGTTCCGTCATCGACCGGGAAGAGGGCCAGAACCCGGCCGGCTACCTGACGATCTCCGGTACGTCGATGGCGACCCCGCACGTCGCGGGTGCCGCGGCGCTCCTCAAGCAGCAGCACCCGGACTGGAAGTACACCGAGCTCAAGGGGGCCCTCACGGCCTCGACGAAGCCGGGCGCGTACACCCCGTTCCAGCAGGGTTCGGGCCGGATCGCCGTCGACCGGGCGATCGCCCAGACCGTCGTCGCCGACCCGGTGTCGCTGAACTTCGGCGTGCAGCAGTGGCCGCACACCGACGACACCCCGGTCACCAAGCAGATCACGTACCGCAACCTGGGGACGACGGACGTCACCCTCGACCTCGCGGTCACCGCCACCGGGCCGAAGGGCGAGCCCGCCCCGGCCGGCTTCTTCACCCTCGGCAAGGACAAGGTCACCGTCCCCGCGGGCGGCACCGTCGACGTGCCGCTGACCGTGGACACCCGGCTCGGCGGCAACGCCGACGGCAGCTACTCGGCGTACGTCGTCGGGACCGGCGGCGGCCAGACCGTCCGCACCGCCGCCGCGGTCGAGCGCGAGATCGAGTCGTACGACCTCACCCTCAAGGTCATCGGACGCGACGGCAAGCCCGCCACGTTCTACGAGAACGACCTGGCCGGACTCTCCGGCCCGGCGTTCGGCACCTGGCTCCACCCGACGGGCGAGAACGGCACGGCGAAGGTGCGCGTGCCCAAGGGCGGCTACATGCTCAACACGGCTGTCCACACCGACCCGGAGGACAGCACCAAGGGCACCGACTGGCTGACCCAGCCGAAGCTGGACATCAGCAAGAACACCAGCGTCACCCTCGACGCGCGCACGACGAAGCCGGTGGAGATCACTCTGCCCGTCACCGGCACGAAGGACCTGCTGGCCGCGCCTGAGCTCCAGTTCAACACCGAGCAGACCGGCTACGGCTACGGCTGGTACCTGAAGTCGTACAAGGGTCTGCGCACCGCGCACCTGGGCCCGAAGGTGACGGACGGCTCGCTCTCCCAGCAGTGGATCGGTACGTGGACCAAGGGGGCCGCGACCCGGTACGACATCGCGGTCGGCGGGCCGGTGACCCAGGCCGCGACCGGGTACAAGCGGAAGTTCACCGCCGGTCAGATGGCCAAGGTGAACCTCGCTCTCGGCTCGTCCGTCAAGGGCAAGACCGGTGCGGTCGGGGCATGGGGCCTGCTCCCCGGTTCGTCCGGCTCCTGGGGAGACTTGTCCACGCACAAGATCCCCGGCATCGTCACCGCGTACGTGTCCACCGCCGACAAGGTGAAGTGGTCCTTCGACTTCCTGCAGGAAGGCGGGGTGGACCCGGACGGCTACCCGGACATCGAGTCCAACTACACGCTCGGCGACCCGCAGACCTTCAAGGCGGGCGGCACGTACACCAAGAAGGCCAACACCGCGGTGTTCGGCCCCGCGCTCGGCACCGACCTGGGGCTCCTCCGCGACGGCGACGAAATCGGCGGGCAGGTGCTGCTGACGGCCGACGGAAGCGGCAACCTCGGGGCGCAGTCCTACAGTTCGGTCAAGACCGTGCTGTACCGCAACGGCAAGAAGCTCGTCCAGAACGAGAACCCGCTGGAGGGCGAGCCCATCTCCGTGCCGTCCGGCGCGGCCGACTACCGGCTGACCACCTCCGTGCGGGTCTCCCCCAAGGTGTCGGCCGTCTCCAGCCGTGTCGACGCCAGTTGGACCTTCCGGTCGAAGAAGACCGGTGCCCCGACCGCGCTGCCGGTCTCCACGGTCCGCTTCACGCCCAATGTGACGCTGGACGGCAAGGTCACCGCGGGCAAGACCGCCTCCGTGCCGGTGCAGGTCCAGGGCACGGCCGCCGGTAAGAACCTCAAGTCTCTTACGGTGTACGTCAGTTACGACGGCGGCAAGACCTGGAAGAAGACCGCGGTCAAGTCGGGCAAGCTCTCGGTGAAGAACCCGGCCAAGGGGAAGTCCATCTCCTACAAGGCCGACGTCGTCGACAAGAAGGGCAACAAGTCCTCGGTGGCGATCTACAACGCCTACTTCGGCAAGTAGGAACGACCGGTACACGGGAACGGCCCGTCCGGGCGGAGGAATCCGTCCGGACGGGCCGTTGCCGTTCCCCGGACGGGAGTGGGGTCCCGTCCGGTGGTCCGGGGCGCGATGCGCGCGCCTGCGCGTTACGCGATGCGCTCGCGCACGACCGGCGTCGGGGTGAAGTCGGTGCCCTCGGGGGCGATGTCGTACGCGCCGGGCAGGGCCTTCAGGGCGTACTCGAACTTCTCGGGCGTGTCGGTGTGCAGGGTCAGCAGCGGCTGCCCGGCCGTGACCGGGTCGCCGGGCCTGGCGTGCAGTTCGACGCCCGCGCCCGCCTGCACCGCGTCCTCCTTGCGGGCCCGGCCGGCGCCGAGCCGCCAGGCGGCCACGCCGATGTCGTACGCGTCCAGCCGGGTCAGCACGCCGGTGGCCGGGGCCGTGACCACGTGCCGCTCGCGGGCGACCGGGAGCGCGGCGTCCGGGTCGCCGCCCTGGGCGGAGATCATGCGGCGCCAGACGTCCATTGCCGAGCCGTCGGCGAGGGCCTTCTCCGGGTCGGCGTCCTCCAGTCCGGCCGCGTCCAGCATCTCGCGGGCGAGGGCCAGGGTGAGGTCCACGACGTCCTTCGGGCCGCCGCCCGCCAGCACCTCGACGGACTCGCGCACCTCCAGGGCGTTGCCCGCGGTCAGGCCGAGCGGGGTGGCCATGTCGGTGAGCAGGGCGACCGTCCGCACGCCGCTGTCGGTGCCCAGCGCGACCATGGTGGAGGCCAGTTCGCGGGCGTCCTCGATGGTCTTCATGAACGCGCCGGAGCCCACCTTGACGTCCAGGACGAGTGCGCCGGTGCCCTCGGCGATCTTCTTGGACATGATCGAGCTGGCGATCAGCGGGATGGCCTCGACGGTGCCGGTGACGTCGCGCAGCGCGTACAGCTTCTTGTCGGCGGGGGCGAGCCCGTCACCGGCGGCACAGATCACCGCGCCGGTGGTGTCCAGCACGTTCAGCATCTCCTCGTTCGTGAGGTGCGCGCGCCAGCCGGGGATGGACTCCAGCTTGTCGAGCGTGCCGCCGGTGTGGCCGAGACCCCGGCCGCTGAGCTGCGGCACGGCGGCGCCGCACGCGGCGACCAGCGGGGCGAGCGGCAGCGTGATCTTGTCGCCGACGCCGCCGGTGGAGTGCTTGTCGGTGGTGGGCCGGGAGAGCGACGCGAAGTCCATGCGCTCGCCGGAGGCGATCATCGCGGCGGTCCAGCGGGCGATCTCGGCGCGGTTCATGCCGTTCAGCAGGATCGCCATGGCCAGCGCGGACATCTGCTCGTCGGCGACCTCACCGCGCGTGTACGCGTCGATGACCCAGTCGATCTGTTCGGGGCTCAGCTCGCCCCGGTCGCGCTTGGTGCGGATGACGGAGATGGCGTCCATGTCCTGGGAGTCCTTCCGGCCTGTACGTACGTGCGCAAGAGTCCCGTATGACTCTACGCGCATAGAGGGTGGCGGCGGGGATGGCCCTGTCCGTGGCCCTCCCGACGCACGGGAGGGCCACGGCGGCCCCGTGCCGCCGGTTACGACCTCGCCCACGATCGTCAGCGGCGTCGCACTGCCAATCGTGAGCGAGGTCGTTACGGCTTCAAATGCCCCGGTCCAAACGCCTGCGGCAGCATCTCGTCGAGCGTGCGCAGCCCGTCCGGCGTCTGAAGGACCAGCTCCGGCCCGCCGAACTCGTACAGCAACTGCCTGCACCTGCCGCACGGCACCAGGATCTCGCCCGCCCCGTCCACGCAGGTGAAGTGGGTCAGCCGCCCGCCGCCGGTGACGTGGAGCTGCGAGACCAGTCCGCACTCGGCACACAGCCCGATGCCGTACGAGGCGTTCTCGACGTTGCAGCCGGACACGATCCGCCCGTCGTCGACGAGCGCGGCGGCCCCGACCGGGTAGTGCGAGTAGGGGACGTACGCACGCGTCATGGCGGACCGTGCGGCGCTGCGCAGCGCCGCCCAGTCGACCTCGGCGGGGACGGTCACTTGCCTTGGCCCTTCCGGTAGACCAGCCCGTCCGCCTTCGGCATCCGCAGCCGTTGTGCCGAGAGCGAGAGGACCAGGAGCGTGGTGACGTACGGGGCGGCGTCGACGAACTGGCTCGGGACCTGGTCGGTCAGCGCGTACCAGGTGAAGAGCAGTGCCGAGACGGCAGCCGAGACGACCGCGGCCACGTACTTCTTACGGTACAGCTGCCAGAACAGCACGACGATCAGCAGGATGGCGAGCAGCAGGAGCATGGCGTGGACGTTCTCGGCGCCGCCGCGCAGCTTGAGGCTGTCGGTGAAGCCGAAGAGTCCGGCTCCCAGCGCCAGGCCGCCCGGCATCCAGTTGCCGAAGATCATCGCGGCGAGACCGATGTAGCCGCGGCCGCCGGTCTGGCCCTCCTGGTAGATGCCGGTGGAGACGATCGCGAGGAAGGCCCCGGCGAGTCCGGCCAGACCGCCCGAGACGACGACGGCGATGTACTTGTACTTGTAGACGTTGACGCCGAGCGACTCGGCGGCGACCGGGCTCTCGCCGCAGGAACGCAGCCGCAGGCCGAACGAGGTGCGCCACAGCACCCACCAGGTGCCGGGGACCAGCAGCAGGGCGACAACGGTCAGCCAGGACAGGTTGGTGATCAGACCGCCGGCCATCCCGGCGATGTCGGAGACCAGGAACCAGTGCCTCTGCTGGAGGTCGAGCAGCCAGTCCGACAGCCCCGGAACGGTGATCCGGTCGATCGCGTCGATCCGCGGGGACTGCTTGGAGGAACCTCCCTCGACGCCGTCGAAGGCGAAGTTGGAGAGGTAGCGGGTGAGGCCGACGGCAAGGATGTTGATGGCCACGCCGGAGACGATGTGGTTCACGCCGAAGGTGACGGTGATGATCGCGTGGAGGAGTCCGCCGAGGGCCCCGCCGAGGATGCCGAACAGCACACCCACCCAGGGACCCCATTGGAAACCGGCCCAGGCACCGAACCAGGTGCCGAGGACCATCATGCCTTCGAGGCCGATGTTGACGACGCCCGCGCGCTCGGCCCACAGACCGCCGAGCCCGGCCAGCCCGATCGGGACGGCGAGTTCCAGGGCGCCCGCGACCTGGCCGACGGAGGTCACGTCGTTGGCGCCGCTGATCAGCCGGACCAGCGAGACCAGGGCCAGGGCGCCCGCGATGATCAGCAGGACGACCGGCAGGGAGAGCTTGCGGCGGCCGCCGCTCTTCTTCGGGGCTACGCTCGCGGCGGAGACTTCGGTGGCGCTCACAGTGCGGCCTCCTTCTCGGTCGTGAGGGCGTGCCCTGCGGCGAGTTCCTCGCCGACCTTCTGCTGCTGGCGGCGGGTTGCGTAACGGCGGACCAGCTCATAGCTGACGACGACCGAGATGACGATCAGGCCCTGCATGATCGTGGCGATCTCCTTCTCGTACCCGAACTGGTCAAGGGAGGAGGAGGTCTTGTCCAGGAAGGCGATCAGCAGGGCGCTGAAGGCGATGCCGAGCGGGTTGTTCCGGCCGAGCAGGGCGATGGTGATGCCCGTGAAGCCGATTCCGGTCGGGAAGTCGAGGCTGTAGGTATGGGTGTCGCCGAGGAGCGTCGGCATGCCGGCCAGACCGGCCACCGCCCCGGATATCAGCATCGAGGTGAGGACCATCCTCTTGGCGTCCACGCCGGACGCCTGCGCGGCGCTCTCGCTCTCGCCGGTGGCCCGCAGGTCGAAGCCGAACCGGGTGCGGTTCAGCACGAACCAGTAGACGATGCCGAGGGCCGCCGCGACGAAGGTGAAGCCGTAGATCTCGCCCGCCTCGTCGCCCAGGGACAGGCCGGGGAACCAGCCGGACTCCGGGATGTCGCCCGTGGTCAGGTTGTTGGACCCGGCCGGCTGCACACCGAAGTTCTTCGGCAGGATCAGCCAGGCGACCAGCGCGGTGGCGATGGAGTTGAGCATGATCGTCGAGACGACCTCGCTGACCCCGCGGGTGGTCTTCAGGAAGCCCGCGATACCGGCCCAGAAGGCGCCGACCAGCACGGCGACAATCACGATGAGCGCGAGGTGGAGCGGCCCCGGCAGATCGACGGAGGCGCCGACCAGCGCGGCCGCCATCGCGGCGAGACGGTACTGGCCGTCCACGCCGATGTTGAAGAGGTTCATCCGGAAGCCGACCGCGACCGCGAGGGCGGCGAGGTAGTACGTACCGGCCTGGTTGATGATCAGTACCTGGACGTCCGCGTACGTCGCCGAGTCGAACATCAGCTGGTAGGGCTCGAAGGGGTCCTTCCCCGAGACGAGCAGCACCACCGTGGTGAGCGCGAAGGCCACGACCAGGGCGAGGACCGGGCCCGCGAAGCCCAGGACCAGCCGGTCCTTGTCGAATTTCTTCATCAGGACTCGTCCTCCGGTGCTGCCTCGAGATGACCGGTGGCGGCGCCGGTCATGGCCGAGCCAAGTTCCTCCGGGGTGATGGTGGCGGGATCGGCGTCGGCGACCAGCCGGCCGCGGTACATGACACGCAGGGTGTCGGACAGTCCGATCAGTTCGTCCAGGTCCGCCGAGATGAGCAGGACGGCGAGTCCCTCGCGGCGGGCCGCGCGGATCTGGTCCCAGATCTGCGCCTGTGCCCCGACGTCCACCCCGCGGGTGGGGTGCGCGGCGATCAGCAGCTTCGGTTCGTGGCTCATCTCGCGGCCGACGATCAGCTTCTGCTGGTTGCCACCGGAGAGGGAGGCCGCGGTGACGTCGATGCCGGGGGTGCGGACGTCGTACTCGCGCACGATCCGCTCGGTGTCGGCGCGGGCCGCCTTGATGTCCAGCAGGCCGCCCCGGCTGTTGGGCTTCTCGGTGACGTGGCCGAGGATCCGGTTCTCCCAGAGCGGGGCGTCCAGCAGGAGGCCGTGACGGTGGCGGTCCTCGGGGACGTATCCGATGCCGCTCTCCCGCCGCTTGCGGGTGGGGGTGTGCGAGATGTCCTCGCCGTCGAGCGTGATCAGTCCGCGGTCGGGGGCTCGCATCCCGATCAGTGTCTCGATCAGCTCGGTCTGGCCGTTGCCCTCGACACCGGCGATGCCCAGGACCTCGCCCTTGCGGATGGTGAAGTCGATGCCGGCCAGCACGTCACGCGTCGCGCCGTCCGGGTCGGTCGCGCCGAGCGCGAGGTTCTCGACCCGGAGCATCGGGACGTCCGTCACCGTGGACTCGCGGGTCTCGGGCGAGGGCAGTTCGCTGCCGACCATCAGCTCGGCCAGCTGCTTGGTGGTGGTCGTGGCCGGGTCGGCGGTGCCGACCGTCGTGCCGCGGCGGATCACCGTGATGTCGTCGGCGACCGACAGCACCTCGCCCAGCTTGTGCGAGATGAAGATGACGGTGAGGCCCTCGGCCTTCAGCTCACGCAGGTTGTCGAAGAGCGCGTCGACCTCCTGCGGCACGAGGACGGCCGTCGGCTCGTCCAGGATGAGGATGCGCGCGCCCCGGTAGAGGACCTTGAGGATCTCCACGCGCTGGCGGTCGGCGACGCCCAGGTCCTCGACGAGGGCGTCGGGCCTGATGCCCAGACCGTACGCGTCCGATATCTCCATGATCTTCCGGCGCGCGGCGGAGCCGATGCCGTGCAGCTTCTCGCCGCCGAGGACCACGTTCTCCAGCACGGTGAAGTTGTCGGCGAGCATGAAGTGCTGGTGCACCATGCCGATGCCGCGGCCGATGGCGTCGGCAGGACTGCCGAACACCGCCTCGGCCCCATCGATCTTGATCGTCCCCTCGTCCGGTTTCTGCATGCCGTAGAGGATCTTCATCAGGGTGGACTTGCCGGCACCGTTCTCGCCGACGAGGGCGTGAACCGTGCCCTTGCGGACGGTGATGTCGATGTCGCGGTTGGCGACGACGCCCGGAAAGCGCTTGGTGATGCCGTGCAGTTCCACGGCGGGGGGACTACTGGACGCGTTGATGACGCACTCTCCTCGGCCGGACAGGAGCGGGGACATGGGGGGACAGGGGCGGGCTGAAGCTATCGCGGCAAGGGGTGATCTACGCGCGTAGTGCTCCCGAATCGTGAGACTCCGACGTGCGACGAAACCGAAAACCCGGCTTCGTGGCCCGTACGGAGCGGACTCGGGGTCCCCGCGAGAAGGACGGGTCCGGTGCGGAGGGAACGCCGCACCGGACCCGTCCGCGTAAAGCGCCCGCGGGCCCGGAGCGGCGATGGGGGCACGCGCTCCGGGCTCACGACGGACCGGTCGTAGACAAAGGCCGTTACGGGGCGGTCTTGACGGTGATCTTGCCTTCGACGATGGCCTTCTTCGCCTTGTCGACCGCGGCGGTGACGTCGGCCATCTTCGTGAAGGCCGGGTTGGAGTCGGCCAGACCGACGCCGTCCTTGTCCAGGCCGTAGCGGACCTCACCGGTCTGCGGCTTGCCGTCCTTGACCGACTTGATCAGGTCGAAGACGGACTCCGGCACGTCCTTGGTGACCGAGGTCAGGATCTGGTCCTTGTAAGCGGCCAGGCCCTTCTGGTTGTACTGGTCGGAGTCGACGCCGATGGCCCACTTGCCCGCCTTCGCGGTGGCCTCGATGGACCCGGAGCCGGCCAGACCGGCCGCCGAGTAGATGACGTCGGCCTTCTTGTCGAGCTGACCCTGGGCGGCGGCCTTGCCAAGGTCGGGCTTGGAGAAGCCGTCGTAATTCGGCGGCTGGGTCAGGTACTGCGACAGGACCTTCACCGACGGGTCGGTGTCCTTCACACCCTGCTCGAAGCCCGCCTGGAACTTCTTGATCAGCGGGGTCTCCACACCGCCGATGAAGCCGACCGTCTTGGACTTGGTCACCTTGGCCGCCGCGACACCGGCGAGGTACGAGCCCTGCTCCTCGTTGAAGACCATGTTGGCGATGTTCTTGCCGGTCTTCGAGGAGTCGTCAATGATGCCGAAGGTGGTCTTCGGGAACTTCGCCGCGACCTTCTCGATGGCGGGCGCGTACGCGAAGCCGACGCCGATCACCGGGTTGTTGCCGGCGCGGGCCAGCGTGGTGAGACGCTGCACCTTGTCGGCGTCCGCCTCGCCGTCCGACGGCTCGGCCTCGGTGCCCTTGAAGCCGAGCTCCTTCTCCGCCTTGGCCAGGCCGGCGTAGGCGGCGTCGTTGAACGACTGGTCGCCGCGTCCACCGACGTCGTACGCGATGGCGGCCTTGGCTTCCTTGGAGTCGGAACCGGCGTCCGACGAGGACTTGCCACCGCACGCGGAGGCAGTGAGCGCGAGGGTCGCGGTGACGGCACACGCAGCGGTGATCTTGGATACCCGGCGCAAGGGAAGGCTCCTTCAAACCTGACCGAAGCGCCTCTTCCGGCGCTGGTTTCGCGGCGATCGTAACGCGCGTAGATGTCAGATAAGGCCCCGTACGGAAGCCGTTATCGGATCGTCGCGAACGGGGGGTGACACCTTCGGTCACGGATGGTTGCCGTGCAGCAACGCGGAGGCAGTGAAGAGCTCCACGGCGACCGTGATGGCCCGTTCGTCGGCGTCGAAATCGCCGCGATGCAGGTCGAGCCGGGCACTGTCGCCGGGGGTGCGGACACCGAGGCGGGCCATGGAGCCGGGGACGTGCTCCAGGTACCAGGAGAAGTCCTCGCCGCCCAGGCTCTGCTCGGTGCTCTCGATCGCGTCGGCGCCGCGGCGCGCGGTCATCGCGGCGGCGAGCAGATCGGTGACGGACGCGTCGTTCACGACGGGCGGGACGCCGCGGACATAGTTGATCAAGGTCTTGGCGCCGTACATCCCGGCGACCTCGTCGACCGCCGCGTGCACCAGGTCGGGCGCCTCGCGCCAGGCGGCCAGCTCCAGGCAGCGCACGGTGCCGGAGAGCTCGGCGTGCTGCGGGATCACGTTGCAGGCGTGCCCGACATGCAGCCGTCCCCAGGTGACGGCGAGTCCGGCGCGGGCGTCGACGCGGCGGGACAGCAGCGCGGGCACCTCGGTGGCGACCTTGGCGGCGGCGGTGACCAGGTCGGTGGTCAGGTGCGGCCGGGCGGTGTGCCCGCCGGGGCCGTCGAGGCCGATCTCCAGCCGGTCGCAGGCGGAGGTGATCGCGCCGACCTTCAGCCCGACCCGCCCCACGTCCACCCTCGGGTCGCAGTGCACGGCGATGATCCGGCCGACGCCCTCCAGTGCCCCGGACGCGATGGCGTCGGGCGCCCCGCCGGGCAGCACCTCCTCGGCCGGCTGGAAGATCAGGCGCACGGGGTTCGGGAGCAGCCCCTCGCGGTCGAGCTCGGCGAGCACGAGCCCGGCGCCGAGGACCGAGACGGTGTGGACGTCGTGTCCGCAGGCGTGGGCCCGGTCGGGGACGGTGGAGCGGTACGGGACCCCCGACTTGGTGTCCGGGATCGGCAGGGCGTCGATGTCCGCGCGCAGGGCGAGCATCGGCCGGGTGGAGTCGTCCCGCGTGCCCACGTCGCAGACGAGTCCGGTCCCGGTGGAGAGGACCCGGGGCCGCAGCCCGGCCTTCTCCAGCCGGGCCTTGATGGCCGCGGTGGTGCGGAACTCCTGGTTGCCCAGCTCGGGGTGCATGTGCAGGTCGCGCCGGAAGGCGATCAACTCGGCGCGCAGGGTGTCGGACAGGGTGCCGGGGAGGGGGTCGCCAGAGGTCGTGGGAACAGCATCGGACGCGCGGGACATCAAGTGGTTCACCCGGTGAAGGGTACGTCTCTTCCCCCTTCAACTGACCATGAAACAAGAAAAGTTCAGCCACACAGACGAATAAATGACCGGGTCGCTGCGTGTGAGCTGACGACGAGGTGGGTAAACTCGCGCATTTCGATCGCCGGGCGCACGCGGGGCGCAAGACGGGCCCGTTCGAGTGAACGGGCCCGCGCCCCTCACCTCGTCCCTCTCACGCTCCTCCTCCGCCTCGCCTCCCTCACCTCCGTGCGTCGGACAGCGCACGCCGCACCGGCAGCAGTGCGAGCCCGAGGCACAGCCCGCCGACCGGCAGCAGGTCCAGGCTCACCGCCATCAGCACCGTCGCGACCAGCACCAGCGGCGGGGTCCGCCCCGGCACCAGGTCCGGGCGGAAGAGGGCGAGCAGGGCGACGAGGGCCAGCAGGCCGAGCCAGAACAGCATCGGCACCACGGCGTAGACGAGCGGCACCACCCCGGGCACGTCCTGCACCCTCTCGAACAGTTCGCTCATGGCGTCCTCGTCCGCCGCGAGGAACCCGACGACCAGGTCGATCCCCGCCTGCACCGCGACCGCCGCCGCACCGGCCAGCCCGATCAGGGCCGCCGCCCCGACCGCCACTCCCCTGCCGCCCAGTACGCCCGCCGCCCTCCACAGCCCCAAGAAGACCGGCACGAACGCCAACACCCCGGCCAGGAACAGCAGATGGGCCGCCGACCACCACACCCCGGGCCCGTAGTCGTCGAGCCCCCGCCCGACGAGTCGCACCACCCCGTACGCCGCCATCAGGACGGGTCCGGCGATCAGGGCCGCACCGACGAAAGGAATATGACGGCCTGTCACTTCACTTCGTTCCATGGGCCGATACTCGCTCCGGGCCGCCCCCTCCCACCATCAGGGATGGACCCCAACAAACCCTGAGCGCGGGCCGCTCCGAGCTCGGGGTGGCACCTTCCCGCCACACCTCCGGCATGGGTGCGCGGACACCGGTTCCTCCGCCCGCCCCGGACCGGCAGCGGGAGCCGAAGAAGAGGGCCGACAGGCGGGCCCGGCGGAGGGAAGACCGACGGAAGGGGCGGCAGAATCGGGCCATCACGCCTCACACCAACCCGAATCGGCGAGAGTTATGTGATTTCGGACTAAAAATTACATTTCAGCCGCTCTGTTCATCGCGATGCCTTCCGCAGGCAACCAACCACACCTTCTCCCCATCATCCTTCACGATCGGTCACATTCACCAGGAGTGGAAACGGTCGCCGACGGGTACGGCGCCGGGACTCCCGCGTCGGCCGGTCGCCCATGTCCGCGTGCGGGGCACCAGGCCCGGCGTCCAGGTCTCGGAGCGTGTCTGTGTCGAAGGTGTCCCGTAGAGCGGCGTTGGCTGCGTTCGGAATCGGTGCTGCCGCTCTTGCCGGATGCCGGGCGCAGGACGGAACCACCCCGGCCACACACGTCAGCAACAGCCCCTCGGTGCCGCGCAGTCGTGCGGTCCCGAAGGAATGGAACAGGCTGCGGGGCGGCACGAAGAAGGTCTCCGACACCGTCGGCCAGATCCAGGGCTACGCGTCGAAGACCTCCGTCGGCCGCGGGGAGTCGATCGACTTCCACCTGTCGTCGCACCGCAGCCAGACGTGCACGGTGGCCGTCCACCGCGTGGGGCACTACGACGGAACGGGCACCCGGCATCTGCTGACCAGCGACCCGGTGCCCGTGCACCCGCGGCCCAGGCCGGCCGCCGAGGGCGACGCCCGGCTCATCGCCTGCGACTGGCCGGCCTCGTGGACGCTGCGCGTACCGGGGTCGTGGGGGTCGGGGATCTACGTGGCGGTCTTCACGACCGAGGACGGGTACGGCAGTTGCACGCCTTTCGTCGTACGCGACACCGAGCGCCGCTCCGACATCCTGATGGTCGTCCCCTTCACCACGTACCAGGCGTACAACCTCTGGCCCTACGACGGACGCACCGGAAAGAACCTGTACCGCGGCTACAGCCCCGAAGGCGTGTGGGGCGCACCCGAGGACCGCGCGTTCAAGGTCTCCTTCGACCGGCCCTACCCGCAGTCCGGTACGCCGCACTGGTTCGAGCTGGACACCAGCGCGGCGCGGTGGGCGGAGAGCGCCGGTTACGACATCACGTATGCCAGCAGCGTGGACCTGCACGAGGGCCGGGTCGACCCCTCGAAGCACCGCGTGATGATGTTCTCCGGACACGACGAGTACTGGTCCAGGGAGATGCGCGACTGCGCCGAGCGCGCCGTCTCCGCCGGAACCCATCTCGCGTTCCTCACCGCCAACAACATCTACTTCCAGATCCGCGTCGAGGACGCCGACGGCGGCGGTCCGAACCGTGTGGTGACCTGCTACAAGGAGACCACCGACCCCGAACCGGGGCCGGGCGGGCCCACGGTGCGGTGGCGCGAGCTCGGTACGAAGCACCGGCACGCGGAGCAGAGGCTGCTCGGCGTCCAGTACAACGGCATACTCAAGACGCCCGCGCCCCTGGTCGTCCGGGAGAGCGGCCACTGGTTCTGGTCGGGCACCGGTCTGCGGGACGGCGACAGGATCCCGGATCTGATCGCCGTCGAGGCCGACGGCTTCGATCCGGCCATGCCCCGGCCCGCGGGCACCACGCAGACGCTGCTCTCCGCGTCCCCCTACGACGACCGGCTGGGCCGGGGCCATACCGTGCAGAACACCAGCCTGTGCGTCGACGAGCGGGGCACGCAGGTCTTCGTCGCCGGAACGTTCTACTGGCCGCTGGCGCTCTACGAGCCCGGCTTCGTGAACCCGCACGTGCAGCGCGCCACCCACAACCTGCTGTCCCGCATGCTGGCGCGCCGGAACGCCTGAGGGCACGGGCGCGCGCCGCGTCCCCGACGAACCGCCCGGGGCACCCCGTGATGGTGCCCCGGGGCACGGTCCGATCACGCGCGGCTGTCCCGCGCCGATTCCCGTCGGGCCCGCGTCGGGCCGCTCTCACGCCTCCCCGACCGCCGTCGCCCGCCAGGGCGCCAGGCGTTGTACGTCGCGGGCGGTCTCCGTGACCCCGGTCAGGAAGCCGTGGGCGCGGGGGGAGGCGGTGTCGCGGAGCCATTCCGGGGCTATGTCGCAGACCGCGACCCTGGCCTCCGTGCCCGTCAGGGCGATCGGCAGGGTGTGGACGACCGTGGAGGGGAAGCTCAGGACGGTGCGGCCGATGGGGCCGCGGCGGGCGATGAGTTCGAGGGGGAGGTCGGGGCGGACGATCTCCAGGCCGGTGGCCGCCTCCAGGGCATGGAGCTTCTCGGCGGACTCGCGGCGGTGGGCGAAGTAGCGGGCGGCCCGGTGGGTGCGGGCCAGGGAGGCGACGATCTCCAGGTAGCGGTCCTGGTCGACCACGCCGGTCTCGACGAGGGAGGTGCCGACCATGTCCGCGCCCTTGGTGAGCCGCGGCGGGCCGAAGCGGGCGCGGGTCCAGGCGAAGGTGTTGGGGGTGACGGTGACGCCGGGCGGGGCCTCGACCGGCATCGCCGTGAAGACCTCGACGGTACGCGTCGCGGAGGGGGTGAAGCGGCTGCGGGCGCGGGCCGTGACCGGGGCCAGGACCAGTTCGCGCGGGCCCGAGCTGCCCTTGCGGTGCCAGCGCACCAGGCGTTCGCCGCGGGCGAGCTGGGCGACGAACTCCATGGTGGCCGTGCCGTCGTCGACCACCGTGAGGCGGCGGGCGCGGACCATGGTCAGCAGGAACTGGACGTAACGGGAGAACGGGTCCCCTATGACGATCCGGTCCGCGCCGCGCAGCAGTCCGGTCAGGGCGCGCAGGGTCTTCAGGGGCGCGCCCGCACCGCCGCGCGCCTCCTGCCATCGGACGTTGACGCCCTCGTCGCGGGCCAGCTCCGCCATCCGGCGCAGCTGGCCGCGCGACATCGGGTCGACCGGGGGGAGGACGACGACCGTGACGTCCGCCAGGACGTGGTCGTCGCCTCCCTCTGCGTAGGCCCACTCCAGGACGTTCAGGAGCTGGACCGGGCTCTCGACGAAGGCGAGGTTCACCGGTCGGCCCGTCAGACCGCGACCGGCTCGGCGGCCGGGGCGGCCTCGTTCTCGGCGACGACGCCCGCGACCCGGCGGAGCTTCTTCATCGGGCCGAGCTCGGACTCGTACACCTTCTTGACACCGTCGCCGAGCGACGCCTCGATGGTGCGGATGTCGCGCACCAGGCGGCTGAGGCCCTGCGGCTCGACGGAGGCGGCCTGGTCGGAGCCCCACATGGCGCGGTCGAGGGTGATGTGGCGCTCGACGAACACGGCGCCGAGGGCGACGGCGGCGAGGGTCGTCTGGAGGCCGGTCTCGTGGCCGCTGTAGCCGATCGGGACGTTGGGGTACTCCTGCTGGAGGGTGTTGATGACCCGCAGGTTCAGCTCCTCGGCCTTGGCCGGGTACGTCGAAGTGGCGTGGCAGAGAAGGATGTTCTCCGAGCCGAGGACCTCGACCGCGTGCCGGATCTGCTTCGGGGTCGACATGCCGGTGGAGAGGATGACGGTGCGGCCGGTGGCCCGCAGGGCGCGCAGCAACTCGTCGTCGGTGAGGGAGGCCGAGGCGACCTTGTGGGCGGGCACGTCGAACTTCTCCAGGAAGGCGACGGCCTCGGTGTCCCACGGGGAGGCGAACCAGTCGATGCCGCGCCGGGCGCAGTGCTCGGAGATGGCCCGGTACTCGTCCTCGCCGAACTCGACGCGGTGGCGGTAGTCGATGTACGTCATGCGGCCCCAGGGGGTGTCGCGCTCGATGTCCCACTGGTCGCGCGGGGTGCAGATCTCCGGGGTGCGCTTCTGGAACTTGACGGCGTCGCAGCCGGCGTCGGCGGCCACGTCGATCAGGGCGAGGGCGTTGTCGAGGTCACCGTTGTGGTTGATGCCGATCTCACCGGTGACGTAGACGGGGCGGCCGGGGCCCGCGGTGCGGGTGCCGAGGGTGCGCAGGCGGGAGGTGCTCATGAGGTGTGTTTCCTTAACTCGGGGTGTGGGTCTTGGGGGGACCCGGGATCACTTGGGGGACTCGGTGGGGTTCGTGAGGGTGGGGCCCAGCAGCCAGGCGGCGATCTCGCGGATCGCGCCGGAGCCGCCCGGCGTGGTGGTGACGGCACGCGCCGCGGCGCGCACCGAGTCGTGGGCGCTCGCGACGGCGACGGGCCAGCCGGCGAGTGCGAAGCACGGCAGGTCGTTGACGTCGTTGCCCACGTAGAGGACACGTTCGGGGGCGATGGACTGTTCGTCGCACCACTGCTTGAGGGCCAGGTCCTTGCGGTCGATGCCGTGCAGGACCGGGATGCGGAGCTTGTGGGCGCGGGCCGCGACGACCGGGTTCTGCTCCGTGGAGAGGATCAGGAGCGGCAGCCCGGCCTTGCGCAGGGCCGCGATGCCCAGGCCGTCGCCGCGGTGGACGGCGACGATCTCGCGTCCGTCGGCGTCGATGAGGACCCGGTCGTCGGTCTGGGTGCCGTCGAAGTCGAGGACGACCGCGTCGACGTCGGCGAGGGTGGGCAGCGGGGAGGGGTCCAGCAGCGGCGCGAGCGCGCGGGCGCGGGCCAGGTCGTGCGGGTCGTCGATCTCCAGGACCCGCTCGGGGTCGGTGCGCACCAGGGCGGTGTGGCCGAAGAAGCGGTGGCGGTGGGCGCGGAACCCGGCGACGTCCATGGCGTACGCGGCGCCGGTCTCCAGCAGGTCCTCGGGGCGGTCCTGGCGCATCTGGCGGACGGACTTGTCGTGGTTGACGCCGTGGTTGCCGTCTTCCAGGGCGCTGCCGTCGCGCCAGAGGAAGCCGTGGAAGGGGGCGACCGTGACCGCCGTGTCGGCTCCCTCGCGGGCGACCGCGGCGGCGACGCCGTCGATGTCCTCCCGTACGGCGAAGGGGCTGGTGCACTGGACCAGCAGCACCACGTCGGCGGCACGGTCGCGCATCGCCTCGTACGCGTCCAGGGCGTGCAGCACCGCGTCCTCACTGCTCGCCCGGTCCCCCGCGATGGCCGCGGGGCGCCGCACGATGTGCAGCCGCTCCGGGGTGCCGGAGGTGTCACCGGCAGCGCGGGCGGCGTCCGCGACGGCCGCGTCGTCGGTCGTCACGACGACGTCCGTGACCTCGTGGGAGGCCAGGCAGGCGCGTACGGCGCGGGCGACCAGCGGTACGCCGCCGACCTGGGCGAGGTTCTTGGCCGGGACGCCCTTGGATCCCCCGCGGGCGGGGATCACGGCGAGCACGGTGGGCGGCGTCATCGCTGCTCCTGGAGTCGGGGTCGGTGGGTGGTGGGGCCGGTGGACGGGTGGGTACGGGGCGGCGGGTCCGGCCGCGGTGGCGGCGGGTCCGGGGATGGTCGGCGAGGCTGCTCCGGAAGCGCCGTTGCCGGACGCGACGGTGGTGGGGCCGGGGGCCCCGGGCGCGGCGGTCACAGCTCGCCCATCCGCCGGATGACGGGTGCGACCCGCTGGACGCCCTGCCGGTACGCGCCCCGCGCCGCCTCCCGTACCGCCTCGCGGACCGCGCCGCGCAGCCCGCCGGTCTCGCGCGGCCGCTGCGTGCCCGGCAGCGGGCGGCCGTCGGGGCCCAGGTGGTGGCGGGCGAGGATGCCGGGGAGGTAGCCGGGGGCGGTGGCGGGCGTGTAGTACGGGGCGATCGCGGGCAGCCGGCCGACGGCGAGCAGGTCCTCCACGCGGGCGCGGGCGGCGTCGTAGGCGGTGGCGTACGTACCGTCGGCGGCGACCCCCTGGCGGGCCAGCCATCCGGCGGCGGGCTCCGGGCGGTGGCCGCCGTCCAGGTGGTCCCAGGAGGTGAGCAGGCCCGAGCCGATGAAGTGGTGGTTGCCGAGGGCCTCGCGGACGCCGAGGTCGGTGAGGACCGCGGTCGGGATGCGCCGGTGCAGGGACTCCAGAGCGGCCGTCGAGGAGACCGTGACCAGCAGGTCGGCGCCGTCCAGGACCTCGCCCATGTGTCCGTACACCAGACGGAGGTTGGGCGGCGGTCCGCCGGGGATCCTCTCCGCGAGCCGCTGGTAGGGGATTTCCTCGATGTGCGTGGTGTGCTCGCCCGGCTTGGACCGCAGCTTCAGCAGCACCTCGCGGTCCGGGTGCAGCCGGGCGTGCTCGACGAGCCGGCGCAGCAGGTACGTGCGTTCGGCGCGGGAGGCCGGAACGGAGGGCTGGGCGGCGAAGACGACGGTGTCGCGGCCCTCCTTCGGGCGGTACGGCTCGCCGCCGAGGAACGGCAGGGCGGCCTCCGTGACGGCCGAGGCGTCGGCGCCGACCCCCTCGTACACCGTGCGGAAACGCTCCGCGTCGTGGCGGGAGTTGGCGAGCACGACGTCCGCGCCGTGCCGCAGCAGCAGCCCGTCGGCGAGCTTCTCGTAGACGACGCCGACGTAGCCGGTGACGACCAACGGCCGGGCCGCCGGTCCCAGCGCGGCCAGCCCGTGCAGCATCGCCTGGACGGCTCCCCCGACGAGGGCGAGGACGAGGACGTCGTACCCCTCGTCCCGTACCTCGTGCAGGAACTCGACGGCCGTGACCTCGCGCACCCGGTCGGACGCTATGCCGACGTCTCCGACCTCGGCGAGCTGGCGCGGGGTCGGGGTGGACCGGCCGCGCAGCAGCAGTCCGCTGATCTCGACGCGCTGCGCCGGACCACCCCGGTCGCCGGCGGTGAGACGGCGCGCGGTGAGCGCGCCCCATTTCCACCGGGTGTCGGAGTCGGCGAGCACGGCTACCCGGAGGGCGGTCGTCTTATCGGTACGTGGAGCCACGCCCCAGAACTTAGGAAGGCATTTCGATTCGCGGCCCAACGCGACCACAACAGCTGGTTAACAGCCCGCCGACGATCGGCGAATCACCCTCACAAAAACCCCGCACCGGGCAAGCAATCGATCCGGTTCATCATTTCGACATTCTTCGTTCACCTGTCGTCCTTTCCGGGGCCAAGGCAAATGACGACCCCGCACCTAGCGTGTGGCAGGTGGTCAAGCTCTCCGTCATCGTGCCGTTCTACAACGTGCAGGCATATGCTTCCGATACCTTGCGAAGCCTGCGGGCCAATGCCCGCGAGGATTTCGAATTCATCCTGGTCGACGACTGTTCGACCGACGGGACGCCGGAGATCCTCGCGCGCGCGGAGCGCGAGATCCCGGGTGCCGTCCTGGTCAGACACGAGACGAACGGGGGCCTGGCCACCGCCCGCAACACCGGGATCGACGCGGCTCGGGGCGAGTACCTCACCTTCCTCGACGGCGACGACTGGGTGGTTCCCGGGTACTACGAGCGGCTGCTCGCCGCCGTCACCGGGCTGGGCTGCGACTTCGTCCGTACGGACCATGTGCAGTTCACGGACCGGACGCGCACGGTCCACCAGGTCCCGCACGGCGTGCGCGACACCGTCATGCGGCCGCGCGACGTGATCCTGCCGGCCGACCGGTCGACGCCCGTGGACTACGCGTACGCCTGGGCCGGCGCCTATCACCGCCGGCTCGTCGAGTCGGGGCTGCTCCGTTTCCGGGACGGGTTGCGCACCGCCGAGGACCGGCCCTGGATCTGGCGTCTGCACCGCGAGGCCGAGTCCTTCGCGGTGGTCGGGCTCCAGGGGGTCTTCTACCGCCGCGGGGTGGCGTCCTCGCTCACGCAGATCGGCGACGTGCGACAGCTCGACTTCATCCGGGCCTTCGACCAGGTGCTCGAAGAAACGGCACAGGATCCGGAGGCCGACCGGCTGCTGCCGAAGGCCGTACGGACCTATTGCGCGGTCATGGCACATCACCTGGAATCCATCGAAAGGTTCGAACCAGCAGTGGCACGGAAATTGCGCACCCTGAGCGCGGCCTCTCTGCGGCGCATGCCCCAGGACATTCTCGCGGACACGCTGAATTCGCTGGGCGACCGCCGTGCGGACCGGCTGCGCCGGGTACGCCGCCGCTCCGTGTCGCGGGAGGTCGCGGCCTGATGTCCGGTACGTACACGGCACCGGTCGGCCGGTCCACCACCCAGATCTTCTCCGCGTGCACGCAGTACGCCGCCGCGACGGTCGTCGCCGCGTTGCGTGCGGGCCTGTTCGGTCCCCGGTCCGAACACCGTCGCATTCTCGTCGTGAGCGACACCTCCGCCTCTCCCGAACTGGGCACACCGCTCCACCGCAGGCCCGGTTTCGAGAAACTGGAGTCCGAATTCGACGACGTGTATTCCTGGAACGAATTCATCCGTCCGTTCCACCCCGCCGGATGGTCGCCCAGGGAGCAGGACGCCTCGCTGTGGCAGCGGGCCGTGCGCAGGGAGTGGCATCTCGGGGACGGGCCCGTCGAGATCGCCTGCGAGTCCATCCAGGCCAACCCCGCCCAGGCCCTCGCCGTGGTCTTCGGCGACAGCCCCGTGCACATCTACGCCGACGGCCTGATGAGCTACGGCCCGACCCGCAGCAGGCTCGACCAGCTGCTCGGCACCCGCATCCGCAGGCTGCTCCATCTGGACCTGGTGCCGGGCCTGCGGCCGCTGCTGCTCACCGAATTCGGCGTCGGGTCCGAGGTCGTACCGACCGATGTCTTCCTGGAGGTGCTGGACGAACTGGCCGGATCTGCGGCCCTCGACGCCTCGCTGGATGCCACGTTCGGCGCCTCTCCCACCTCCTCGGGACCGGCATCGGCACCGGCCCTGCTGCTCGGTCAGTACCTCTCCACGCTGGGCATCCTCACACCCCAGCAGGAGGAGGAGCTGCACGCGCGGATGCTGCGCGGCGCCGTCGCCCTCGGTCACACCCGGGTCGTCTTCAAGCCGCACCCCAGCGCACCGGCCCACTGGGCGCGGCTGCTGGAGCTGGAGGCGGAACGGCTCGGCGCCGACCTGACCGTGCTGGACAGTCCCGTCCTCGCCGAGACGCTGTTCGGGACCATGCGGCCGGCCCTGGTCGTCGGCTGCTTCTCCACCGCGCTGCTGACCGCCGCGTCGTTCTACGGGCTCCCGGTGGCCCGCGTCGGCACCGACACCGTGCTGGAACGGCTCGCTCCGTACCAGAACAGCAACCGCATCCCGCTGACGATCGTCGACGCGCTGCTGCCCGACCTGGAGGATCCGTCCGCCGTCACCGGCTGGTCGCCGCCCTCCGCCGACGAGGTCCGGGGGAAGCCGACCGGGCTGATCAGCGCGGTCGGCTACGCCATGCAGCCGCAGCTCCAGGCCGGGCTGCGGCCCGAGGCCGAGCGCTACCTGAGCCGGTACCGGGACGACATCCGGCGCTACTTCAAGCGGCGCCGGCTGACCGCGCTGGGCCTGCCGGGCGCCGTCCCCCAGCAGCTCGCGTTCATCCCGCGCAACGCGACGGTCCGCCGCCTCGCCCGCAAGGCCCGCACGCTGAGGCGAGCGGCGACGGGCTGACGGGGACCGCCCGAGCACGCCTGAGGGCGGCGGCTGTACGGCCGCCCTCAGGCGTGCTCGGGCGTGGCCCGTGGTCCACTCCCCGCACGCCCCGGACGCGCCTCGCGAGAACGACGACGCAAGGACACCCAGACTTCATCCGATCACCATCATCCGGTGGTGGGCCGCGCGTATCGCACGGGCGTGCGTTCCCACCCATGTCCTCCCTGTTGCGCAATCGCCTGACGAAGCGCGCCCTGCGGCCCGCGCTCAATCTGCTCGACCACCGCATCCAGGTGCAGGTGGACCGCGCCTCCGGACAACTGCGCCGCGAGATCGCCTCGTTGCGCGCGGAATCCGACGAGGGGCGGCGGCTCCAGTACGCCCTGGGGCTGCTGCTCGACGGCACGGGGCGCGGTTCGCGTCGCATCCCGCCCGCCCATGAGATGAACCAACTGGTGCGGGAGATCGCCGACTTGTGCGGGGACGAGACCCACGCCGAGCGCGGGGCCGTCGTCGCCTTCCGTACGCTCGTGGCACTGGAGGCGTGCTCCCCCGTACCGGGCCTCGATGCCCGCGACGATCAGCCGCAGCCCGTCCTCGAAGCGCTCGTCGCAGTCCCCGTCACACGCTGCTGAACGACAGCTTCGCCGCGAACCCGAGGAACAGCAGCCCCGCCGCCGAGGTCGCGCCCGCCGACAGCCTCCTGCGGCGGCGGAACGCGGCGGACAGGCGGGTGCCGCCGAATATCAGCATCGTCAGATAGAGGACGCTGGCTATCTGCAACAGCGTGCCCAGCAGCAGGAACGACAGCGCCGGGTACGCGTATCCGGGGTCGACGAACTGCACGAAGAAGGAGACCAGGAACAGGATCGCCTTCGGGTTGAAGAGGCTGACCACCAGAGCCCGGCGGTAGGGCCGCTCCATCGCCCCGGCGGCCTCCGCCCCCGCGCTCTCCTCCGTCAGCTCGGCCATCCGCCGGTGCCGTTCGCGCCACATCGCCACAGCCGACCGCAGCATGCCGATGGCCAGCCAGGTCAGATAGCCCGCACCGGCGAACTTGACGACGGCGAACAGCACCGGTGTGGTCCGCAACAGCGACGAGGCACCCAGCGCGGACAGCGTCATCAGCACGGTGTCCCCGGTCCACACCCCGGCCGCCGCCACGTATCCGGTGCGCACCCCGCGCCGGGCGGCGACGGACAGCACGTACAGCGAATTCGGTCCCGGCAGCAGCACGATCACTGCCAGACCGGCGAGATAGGTAGGAAGGTCGGTGACACCCAGCATGAACGGAGTGTCGCACGTGGGTACGACACTCCGTCCAGACGGAAGAGGTGAATTCTCGGAGAGGCGGTGAATTCCCGGAGAGAGGGGCCTCAGAACGCGTCCGTCGGCACGTACGCCCCCCACACCTCCCGCAGCGCGTTGCAGACCTCGCCGACGGTGGCCCGCGCCCTGAGCGCGTCCTTCATCGGGTACAGGACGTTGTCCGTGCCCGTCGCCGCCTTCCGCAGCTCGGTCAACGCCGCGTCCACCGCGCCCTGGTCGCGCTCCGCGCGGAGCTTCGCGAGGCGGGCCGCCTGCTCCGCCTCGATCGCCGGGTCGACGCGCAGCGGCTCGTACGGCTCCTCCTCGTCGAGCTGGAAGCGGTTGACACCGACCACCACGCGCTCGGCACTGTCGGTCTCCTGAGCGATCCGGTACGCATTGCGCTCGATCTCGTTCTTCTGGAAGCCGTGCTCGATCGCCTGCACCGCGCCGCCCAGGTCCTCGACCTTTCGCATCAGCTCCAGGGCGGCCGTCTCGACGTCGTCCGTCATCCTCTCCACGACATACGAACCGGCGAACGGGTCGACGGTCGCGGTGACGTCCGTCTCGTACGCCAGGACCTGCTGGGTGCGCAGCGCGAGGCGGGCGGACTTGTCGGTCGGCAGGGCGATCGCCTCGTCGAAGGAGTTGGTGTGCAGCGACTGGGTGCCGCCGAGGACCGCCGCCAGGCCCTGGACCGCGACACGCACCAGGTTGACCTCGGGCTGCTGGGCCGTCAACTGCACCCCGGCCGTCTGGGTGTGGAAGCGCAGCATCAGCGACTTGGGGTTCTTCGCGCCGAACTCCTCCTTCATCACCCGGGCCCAGATCCGGCGGGCGGCGCGGAACTTCGCGACCTCTTCGAGGATCGTCGTACGGGAGACGAAGAAGAAGGAGAGACGGGGCGCGAAGTCGTCGACGTCCATGCCCGCGGCGACGGCGGTGCGGACGTACTCGATGCCGTCGGCGAGCGTGAACGCGATCTCCTGCGCGGGCGAGGCACCGGCCTCCGCCATGTGGTACCCGGAGATCGAGATGGTGTTCCACTTCGGGATCTCGGCCCGGCAGTACTTGAAGATGTCCGCGATCAGGCGGAGCGAGGGGCCGGGCGGGAAGATGTACGTGCCGCGCGCGATGTACTCCTTGAGCACGTCGTTCTGGATCGTGCCCGTCAGCTTCTCGGCGCCGACGCCCTGCTCCTCCGCGACCAGTTGGTACAGGAGCAGCAGCAGGGCGGCCGGGGCGTTGATCGTCATGGACGTGGACACCTTGTCCAGCGGGATGCCGTCGAACAGGACCCGCATGTCGTCGACCGAGTCGATCGCGACCCCGACCTTGCCGACCTCGCCGGACGCGATGGGCGCGTCGGAGTCGTGGCCCATCTGGGTGGGGAGGTCGAAGGCGACGGAGAGCCCCATGGTGCCGTTGGCGATCAGCTGCTTGTACCGGGCGTTGGACTCGGTGGCCGTGCCGAAGCCCGCGTACTGCCGCATCGTCCACGGGCGGCCGGTGTACATCGTCGGGTAGACCCCGCGCGTGAAGGGGTACGAGCCCGGCTCCCCCAGCTTCTCCGCGGGGTCCCAGCCGTCGAGTGCGTCCGGTCCGTACACCGGCTCGATCGGCAGTCCCGACTCCGACTCACGCGTCATCTGCTGTGCCTCCCGCTGAAGCTGCTTCACCAAGCCGCTTGTCGACCACAAGCTACTTACCGGTAATGAGGGGGTTCCCGCGACGGACTGTATCGGCGGGCACGAGGCCGATGGAGGGGCGGACGCTGGGACCTTGCTCACAGCACCCGCCCGGCCCGGGGGCCGCCGTGACCGCTTCCCCCCATCATGCGCGGGTTGCCCCGTCATGTGCGGGCTTTGACAACCGGGAGGGCGGGAATCCGCCCCTGAGGGCTGCCCGGTAATCCATGGTGGATCAGCGCGCGGCGTCCGATGTGGCGCATCGCAGGGCGGAGGGGCGTCGGCATACCGGACGTATGCGGACATTCCGACAAAGCGGCGAGGTGCCACAGCCGTCGTCGCGCGCCCGCCGGGGCTCACGGGACAGCCCTTGGGGACACTGGAACAACCCGGAGGAGCAGGGGGCCGAGATGATACGCAGCACCACGGCAGACGCGTCGCGGGGCGGGGCACCGCTCGGGTCGCCGGACACCGCACCGCCCACCGCGCGGACGGGCGGCAGAGGCCGGGCGGGGCACGGGAGACGGAGCTGGGCAGGGGCCACGGCCAAGGCGACTCTGGCCGTGCTCGCCGCGGCCGTCGCGACCGCCGGCTGCGAGGCGCCGGCCGCCGACGGCTCGGCGCCGCCACCGGCGCCGCCCGGGTCCACGCCGAGCGACGACGCCAAGCCCGTCGCGCGGCGGTCGGCCTCCCCGGACGCGTCGCCCACGCCCCCGAAGGCCGCGCCCTCGTCGGCCTCCCCGACGGCCACCGCGACCGCCGGGCCGACCGCCGCACCCGAGCCGTCGACAAAACCGGACCCGCAGGGCACGCCACTGATCGCGAGCGGCACCCAGGGGGACCGGGTGCGCGAGCTCCAGGCCCGACTGCGGCAGATCGGTCACTTCGACCGCTCCCCCACCGGCTACTACGGCACGGTCACGGCCACCGCCGTGCGGTCCTTCCAGACCAAGCGCGGCCTGGCCGCCACCGGCGAGACGGACACCGTCACCTGGCAGCGACTGCTGGACATGACGCGCCCGCCGACGGCGACCGAACTGCGCCCGCCGACCACCCTGCCCGTCACCAAGCCGGACAAGCGCTGCATGACGGGCCGGGTGCTGTGCATCAGCAAGAACAGCCGCTCGCTGTCCTGGATGGTCGACGGCCGGGTCGTCTCGTCGATGGACGTCCGCTTCGGCTCCCAGTACACGCCGACCCGCGAGGGCACCTTCTCCGTCTTCTGGAAGTCCCGGCACCACGTGTCGACGATCTATCACACGGCCATGCCGTACGCGATGTTCTTCAGCGGCGGCCAGGCGGTGCACTACTCGGCGGACTTCGCGGCCCGCGGCTACGCCGGAGCCTCGCACGGCTGCGTCAACGTCCGCGACGAGCAGAAGATCGCCGCGTTGTTCGCCCAGGTGAAGGAGGGGGACAAGGTCGTCGTCCACGGCTGAGGGCCGTAGTCCTCGGCCGGAAGCGGGGTGGCGCGGGCGGGACAGGGGGAACATGTCCCACCCGCGCCGATGCGCTGAGCCACAGGTACGGGGGGAACCTCGGCTCGTCGCGCTGCCGATGACCAGTCGGCATTCAGTACTGCGTCACGGTCTCGAAAAACGTCACACCTGATGGTGGGCGGCGCTGCCGCAGCCCCGTGCGCACGGCCCGCGACCCGAGGAGTCGGCCGCCGGGCCATCCGCCGCCCGGTACGCCGAGGACGAAATCGCGGACGGGATCGCGGACGGCGAGGGGGACGGTGCCGGGTACGGCGAGGCGGCGGGCGGTGCCACGTAGGGCGAGGCGGACGGTGACGCGGGCCGCCGCGGCGTCGGGGTCACGGACGGCCGCTTCGGAGCGGTGGTGAACCGGGCCGCCGGGAAGGCTTGGTTCCGCCCGTTCCCCTCGCCCCGCCCGTTCCCCTCGCCCCGCTCGTTCGCGACACCCTGGCCCTGGCTCTGACCGTCGTCGTCGCTGTCCTCGCCGGTGCGGTCGCCGTCGCCCGACCCGCCCTGCCCGTCCTGATCACCCTGCCCGTTCCGCCCTTTTTCCTCCTTGGCGAGTATCCGGTCGCAGAACCGCTCCAGGTTCCGGGCACCCTTCGCCATCGCCTCCAGGGCGCGTCTGCCGTCGTCGTCCAGGTCGCCGTCGCGGTAGTCCCGGCACGCCCGCTTCGCCTCGGCGTACCAGCGGCTGGAGGTCCCCTTCCCCGGCTTCTCGGACGCCTTGCCGTGCGGGGAATCATCCGGCCCGCGGCCGGTCGTCCGGCCATCGCCGCTGCCGGGGTCGGCGTCCTCACCGCTCCTGTCGGCGTCCCGGTCGTCGGGGGCGGAGGAACCGGTCCGGGGCGCGGAGGGCGGCGCGTCCGGGGAGACCGGCGGATCGGCAGGCGGGTGCGTGCCGGTGATGTCCTGTGAGCCGACCGCATCGGGAGACGCGTCGGCCGACACGGAACTCGCGGGCGCGGGGGCGTGGCCGCCGAACGGCCCGGGGAGCATGCCCGCGCTCGCGGCCATCGCCACCCCGCCGAGCGCGCAGCCCGCGAAGGAGGCGACCAGGCCGAACCGCACGGGTCTGTTCCGGCGCGGGGAACGGGAGCGGGCACGGCCGCGGCCCGCCGCCGGGGAGCCCGCGGCCGACGGGGCGGTCGAAGCGGGTGTGCCGGTGGCGGAGTGGATACGGACGGGGTCGAGCACGCCGACCGTGACCGGTTCGCCCGCCTCCTCCGCGTGCCCGGTGACCTCGGCGTGCTCCGACGTCTCCGCGCTCGTGGCGAGATCGCCCGCGTTCGTGGGCACGGAAGGCGCGGAGTGCGCGGCGGCGCGGAAGGCGGCGAGCGCCGCGGCCTCGCCCGGCAGTTCGCCGGTGGCCGGGCGGGCGGTCCGGGCGACGGTCTCCAGTGCCGCCGCCAGCTCCTGCGCCTCCGTAGCCTGGTGACCGTCGAGGGAAGCGACCGGTTCGCCGCGAAGCAGGTGCTCCGCCGCGTCCTCGTCAAGCCATTCGTACCGCTCGTCGGCCATCACATGTCCTTCTGCGTCCAAGGACGCGTATGCGTCACACCGGCCGGGGCCGCCAGCCCCTGGTGTGCGGGACGCTGGGCGGGCACGGCACCGAGCTCCGTCGTCCGGCCCGTCGCGCCCTGGTCCGCCGGATCGTCCGCGCGAACGCGGTCCGCCTGTTCCGCTCCTCCCGCTCCTCCTGCTTCTCCGTCGCCCTCGACTCCCACGCCGTTCACACCGCTCGCACCATTCACACGCAGCAGCTCGGCCAGCCGCTTCAGCCCCCGGTGCGCGGCGGTGCGCACCGCTCCCGGCCGCTTGCCCAGCGTCTGCGCCGCGCTCTTGGCGTCCAGTCCGACGACCACGCGCAGCACCACGGCCTCGGCCTGGTCCTGCGGCAGCTGGGCGATGAGCGACATCGTGCTGCCGGTGGCCAGGGCCTCCATCGCCTCGTCGGCGGTGTCGGACGCGGCCGGCCTGTCCGAGAGCTCCGATTCGTCGCCGCCTATGGCGGGACGCCTGCCGCGCATCCGCAGATGGTCCAGGGCGCGGTTGCGGGCTATGCGCGCCGCCCAGCCTCGGAACCGGTCCGCGTCGCCGCTGAAGCGGCCGAGGTCGCGGGCTATCTGCAGCCACGCCTCGGACGCCACGTCCTCGGCGTCCGACTCCCCCACGAGTGTCCGTATGTAGCCGAGCAAGCGCGGCTGCACGGCGCGGTACACGGTACGGAAGGCATCTTCGTCCCCGCCCTGCGCCGCGAGTACGGCTGCAGTCAGCTCGGCGTCGTCCCCCAGCACTCCCTCAACCTGCCCTGCTGTCTTGAATAGCAGCTGGTCATCACTGCCGTGTCACCCTGCGCGACTCAGCACGCTACGACCTTACGCGTGAGTACGTCCACGGCTTGTACAACCTGCAACATTCCTCGGACAGAGTGCGGTGTGACAGAAATCGCCGCGGCGGCGCTGAGTGGAATACGGGGTCGTCCTACGGCCCCGTGGAAGACGACCGGGGCCTCTCCTGTGGGGGGTGGCGGCCCCGGTCGTCGCCCCATTTGACCCCTCTGACCAGGTAATATGCGGGTCACGGACCGTCTGCATAACCAACGCGTGACCAACGCAGCCGCCAGAGCGCCCGAGGTGACACGCTGCCCAGTCCTCGCTCCGGGCCTCCCGGCTCCGCCCTCCTATCTGGTGGGCCGTGGCTCACGGCGGGGGTCACTGCGGCGATCCACACTCCCCGCAGCCGTAGGCGCCGGTCTCTCTGTGCGGGCACCGCGCCCCGGGTGGCTACGCGTGCGTCAGTTCTCTGTGGCCGAAGTCTCAAGGCCCGTGGGGCCTCCGGGGTTCGCGAGGGGACGGGCCGCGTAAGCGATCCGGACGACGCCGTCACCGTGCCGGCTCGTGGAGGCTTCGACGCCGAAGACCTCGCGCATCACGTCGGGAGTGAGGACGTCGAGTACGGAGCCGACGGCCACCGCCCTCCCGCGGTCAAGGACGACGATCAGGTCGCAGAGCCGGGCGGCCAAGTCCAGGTCGTGCAGGACGGCCAGGGTACTCACTCCGGTCGAACGGATCAGGTCGAGCAGTTCGAACCGGGCGCGGATGTCGAGGTGGTTGGTCAATTCATCCAGGACCAGCAGGCGGGGCCCCTGCGCCAGGGCTCGGGCAAGCAGGACTCGTTGGCGTTCGCCCCCGGACAAGGACGCGTACTCCCTGTCGGCGAAGTGGCTGATCCCGCAGCGGTCGATCGCCTCGGCGACGGAACGCCGGTCGTCCGGGCCCTCGCGACCGATCAGCCCGTGGTGAGGTGTGCGGCCCAGCGCCACGATCTCGGTCACCGACAGGCCCCCCGTGCTGCCGGCCGGGTCCTGGAGGACTGCGGCGGTTCGGCGGGCGGCGGCACGGGGCGCGAGGCGCCAGACGTCGTCCTCTCCAACCCTGACGACACCCTGGGTGGGGCGGAGCGACCGGTAGATCGCGCGGAGCAGGGTGGACTTGCCGCTGCCGTTGGGGCCGACGAGGCCGACGACCTCACCGGGGCCGACTTCCAGGTCGACCCCGTGCAGGACAGGGGTCCCCTCCAGTGCGACGTGTACCTGGTCGACGGTGAGCTTCATACGGTGTCCAAGCCCTTGTTACGGCGCAACAGCCAGACGAAGAACGGGGCGCCGAGCAGGGCGGTGAGGATGCCGAGCGGCAGTTCGTTCGGTCGGATGAGGGTACGGGAGAGGAGGTCGACGAGCACGAGGTAGACGGCTCCGAGCAGCGCGGTGAGCGGGAGAAGTCGCCGGTGGTCCGCTCCGACGGTGAGGCGTACGAGGTGCGGGATCATCAGTCCGACGAAGCCGATGCCGCCGGCCACCGCGATGACCGAACCGGTGAGCAGCGCGGTGATGACCAGCAGGACGGCGCGCAGCCGGTTGACGTCCACGCCGAGTGCGGTGGCTGATTCGTCGCCGGCCAGGACGGCGTTGAGCCGCCGTCCGAACAGGCCGAGCAGGGCGGTGCAGCTCAGGACGATCGTCGCGACCACGGGCAGCTGTTCCCACTGGGCTCCGGCGACGCTGCCCAGCATCCAGAACATCACCGTGCGCAGTTCGGTGGGCGTCGCCCAGAGCTGCACGAAGCTGGTCGCGGAGAGCAGGACGTAGCCGACCGCCACGCCCGCGAGGACGAGGCGGGTGGGTGCCAGGCGTCCGCGACGCCGTCCCAGGGCGAAGACCGCCGTTCCGGTGGCGAGAGCGCCGAGGAACGCGGCGCCCGCAACCCCCACTCCGCCGATGCCGATCCCGCCCAAGGTGATGACCAGAACCGCGCCGAAGGAGGCTCCGTAGGAGAAGCCGAGCACGGTGGAGTCGGCCAGGGGGTTGGCGACCAGGGTCTGGAGGACGGCGCCGGCCACCGCGAGGCCGGCGCCCGCGAGGGCCGCGAGGAGGACGCGGGGCGTGCGGAAGCTCCACACGATCTGGTCCAGCGCGGGGTCGGCGACCGCATCATGGCCCGTCAGGTGATGGGCCACGATGCTCCAGACGTCCGCCACCGGTACGGTGACCGCGCCGATGCTGATCGCCGTGATCACGGCGGCGAGCAGTGCGGCGAGCAGGACGAGGACACCGAGGGAGAGGCGCAGTCCGGTCAGAGAGCGTCGGGGTGGAGCGTCTTGGCGATCTTCTCCACGGCCACGTCGTTGCTGGGGCCGAGGTAGATCGAGTCGGACAGCACCACGTACGCGTCGTTCTTCGCCGCCGACCACTGGGGGAACTCCTTGAGCAGCTTCTTGGCGTAGGCCGTCGGGTCGGGGTCGTTGTAGCTGATGACGACGAGGGCGTCCACGTCGGCGGCGGCCACCTTCTCCTTGCTCAGGTCCGCGAAGGAGGTCTTGGAGGCCGACTCGAAGGCGTTGGTGCCCCCGGCCTTGGCGAGGATGTCGTTGTAGATGCCCTTGGCGACGACAGAGCTGAAGTCGTTGCCGCCCATCGTCATGTTGGAGAAGAGGACCAGGACGTTGGGCTTCTTCTCGTCCTTGACCTTCTCCACGACCTCCGCGATGCGCTTGTCGGACTCGGCGATCAGCCTCTCGGCGCGGTCGCTGACGCCGAAGATTTTGCCCATGTCGCGGAGCAGGGCCCGGCTGTCCTCGATCGTCATCCTGGACGTGTCCTGGTCGCAGCCCTGCGGTGAGATGTAGGTGTTGGCGCCCACGTCCTTGAGCTGGTCGCGGGTGGCGAAGCCGTTCTTGGCGTCGAAGCCGTACGCGGTGGTGGACAGGACCAGGTCGGGACGTTGGCCGAGCATCGCCTCGCGGGGGATGTCGAAGGCGTCGTTGAGCTTGATGTCGCCCTTGGGCAGGGCCTTGATCGCGTCAGCGCGGCCGGGCACTTCGGACATGCCGTAGCTCTGCTGGTTGACGACGATGCGGTCCTCAAGCCCCAGGGCCAGGAGCGTGGAGACCTCGGCGACGGAGGCGCCGTTCATGACGACCACTCTGCCGGGTGCCTTGGTGAAGGTCTGCTTCACCCCGCAGTTTTCCAGCGTGACCGGGTAGCCGGCGGCCGAGGACGCGGCGGGCTGCTTGGTCTCCGCCGCCGTCTCGCCCGTCGGGCCCCCGCATCCGGCGGTCGCGGCTCCGACGACGGCTATCACTCCGAGGGCGGCGAACCGCTTGGTGGACATGTGTGCTCCTAGTGTGAGGCCGGCTGTCGGCCAGGGTTCGTATCAAGAGTCGGGCGGCGCCCGGAGCGAGTTCCCAAAGGTCGTGGCGAATCCGGAGCCGACGGTGCGGGCAGTGCTCCGGTAGCCACGCAGTGATCCAGCTGGCGGAAGAAGGCGGCCCGGTCGGTGGCCGGATGGACGGACGGCAGCGGGCCATCGGCCGACGCCAGGCTCTCCCGCACGTTGTCGGCCCGTACGGTCGCGAGCCCGAGGTTCCCGTCCGGCCCGTCCGGACCCTGCGGCAGGGAGTCGAAGAAGGCGAGGACCGCTGCGGCGTCCCCCGTGTTCGGGGGGATCCGCTCTCGCCAGACGTCCAGTGGAAGGGTCTCGATCTCGTAGCCGTACTCGCGCAGCCAGCGGTGCAGGTCCTTCTGGCGCACCGGAGTTCCGGCGTGGTGGTGGACCACGGCGTGGGGGCGGCGTCTGCCGGGTCCGGTCGCCACGATCTCGGCCGCGACCCGGTCGGCGGGGATCCAGGACTCCTCCGGAAAGAGGTCGGGCACGATGCCCGCAGGCACTCCGGCGCGCAGGACGGTCCACAGGAAGTCCTGGCGGTTCACCGTGCCCGCCGCGATCGGGCCGACGACGCGGCCGAGCCGGTGGACCGTGACGGGCAGGCCGCGCTCGGCGGCCCGTTCGAGGAGGCGTTCGGACGCCCACTTCGTCTGCTGGTAGCCGTAGCGCAGTCCTTCGTGCGCGGTGAGGAACGTCTCCTCGAACTCCTCGCTCAGAGCGCGCGGTGGGCCGACCGAGAGCGTGGAGACGTAGTGCACCGGGATGCCGCGCGGGGCCGCCAGACGCAGCAGGCAGCGGGTGGATTCGGTGTTGGCCGGGCGGAGGGCGGTGTAGTCGCGGACGACACTGACCGCCGCGCCGTTGTGGACGATGGCGTCGACGGTGGACCCGAGTTCGCTCCACTGGTCCTCCGTCATGCCTAGTTGCGGCAGGGACAGGTCTGCTGGGAGAGCGGTGACGCGATGGTGCTCCTCCGGTGGCAGCGCCAGGCCGGCCGCTTCCAGAGCGGCGTGGACGCGCGCCAGAGCCTCCTCGGGGCTCTGGCCCCGGACGGCGCACACCACCTCCGCCTCCGTCGACCGCAGAAGCCGTGCGAGGAGGTGGGTGCCCACGAATCCTGTGGCTCCGGTGAGCAGGAACCGCCGGGGTGGCCAGGAGGCCGTCCCTGCTCCGGGGCGGATCTCCAGGGCGAGCTCGGTGTCGGCCGCCAGGGAGGACGGCAGCACGGAGTCGGCCGGGCTGTCGGACACAGGTGTTCCGGCCCCGAGGAAGACGGCGAGGGCGGCGGGAGTGGCGTACTGGAAGAGCGACGCGACCTTCACCTCCCTGCCCAGCTCCGTGGCCAGGCGGTTGGCGGCCTGGATGGCCTGGAGGGACTGAGCTCCGCGTTCGAAGACGTCGTCGTGCGCGGTGAGGTCGTCGGCCGCGAGTACCTGGCGCCACACGCCGGTGACGGTGGCCTCCAGCGTGAGGGCTCGCCCGGTGTCCTCGGCACCGTCAGGGAGCGCGGGGAGTTGGGAGAGCAGTGCGGCACGGTCCGTCTTGCCCGACGCGGTGCGGGGCAGGCGGGTCAGGAACGTGAGCGAGGCGGGGATCAGCGGTCCGGGCAGCCGGGCGCGGAGGTGGTCGCGGACCGCTGACGCTGGTGGTCTCGGTCCGGCGGGAACGAGGTGGGCGGTGACCCTGCGGGTGCCGTCGGGCAGCACCTGACCGACCACGGCCGCGTCGCTGATTCCGGGGTGGGAGAGCAGGGCGCTCTCCACTTCGGCAGGCTGGACACGGTGACCGCTGATCTTGAACTCGTCGTCCGCGCGGCCGAGATGACGCAGGAGTCCGTCCTCGCCCAGCTCCACCAGGTCGCCCGTTCGGTACGCGCGTGGAGAGCCGGGCAGCCGCTTCAGCGGGACGAAGCGCTCCGCGGTCTCCTGTGGCCGGTCGCGGTAGCCGTTGGCGAGGGCGGGGCCCAGCAGACAGAGCTCCCCGTCGACAACGGCCGCCCGGCTGCCGGGCAGGGGGCGGCCCACCGGGGTGTCGTCGGCTGCGAGAGCCGTGTCGTGCAGATCGGCCACCGTGGCGACGACCGTCCCCTCGGTCGGCCCGTAGGTGTTGAGAAGCCGGACATCCGTGCCGACCGCCTTGCGCCAGCGGGCGGCCCTCTCTCGTAGTGCGGCCTCGCCGCCGATGACGACGGTGTGCACCGTGCTTGGCAGTGCGCCGGCCCCGGTGGACAGGGCATAGGCCAACTCGTGCCAGTACGCGGTCGGCAGGTCGAGCACGCTGATGCCCAGGCGATCACACTCGGCCAGGAAGTGCGGGATCGAGTCCGTCATGTCCTGCGGCCTGATGACCAGCGTGGCGCCGGTGCACAGGGTCAGGAAGATTTCCTCGATGCTGGTGTCGAAGTGCAGGGGGGCGAACTGCAGGACGCGGTCGGTGCGGCCCAGGCCGTAGCGGAGTCCGGCCCCTGCGACGAAGTGGGCCAGTGCTCCGTGTCCGACCTCGACGCCCTTGGGCTCTCCTGTGGTGCCGGAGGTGTGGATGACGTAGGCGAGTTCCCCGAACTCCGGTGCGGACATGGGCGGGTGCGTCGATGTGGTGTGCGGCTCGGCATCGACCAGCAGCACGGCGTGGTCCGGGAAGAGAGGCGCGTACGACGCTGTGGTGAGGACCAGGTCGGGCGCGGCGGAAGTGAGCAGCGCGGTGGTGCGGTCTGCCGGGGCGTTCGGGTCGAGGGGGCAGTAGACGGCACCCGCGGCCATGATGCCGAGCAGGGCGGTGACAGCCGCGATGCCGCGGGGCAGTACGACGGCCACCAGGTCGCCGCGGCGCACTCCATGGCCGGCGAGCAGGTGAGCGGTCCGGCGTGCCTCGCCGAAGAGTTCGGCGTAGCCGATGCTTCGGCCGCTCTCCTCCACGGCCACCGCGCTGCCGCGTCGCGCCGCGTGGTCGGCGATGAGGGCGAGCACCGGGCGGGGTGGCGCGGGGAGCGGGTCTCCCTCCAGTACGTGGACCGGCGTGGAGTGTGCCGCGAGCGAGGCGGAGGGCAGGGCGTTGAACGGGCGGTCTGGTTCCGCGACGGCTTCCGTCAGCAGGTCGAACAGGGCGCGCCGGTGACCGGCGACCTCGGCGGCGGTGTACAGGTCGGGGTTCGCGTCCACGGCGAAGCGCAGAGATGTGCCTTCGGAGCGGTCGTACACGTTGAACGCCAGGTCGTCGACGGGTCCGGCCGAGACGTTGTGCACCGTGCTGCGATGTCCGGCGAACCGCAGGTCATAGGCGAACGGCATGATGTTGACGCCCGGGCCGGAGAGCCGCCTCCCCGCGCCCACCAGCCGCAGGTCGCGCCGGATCTGCTCGTAGCGGTAGCGCTGGTGAGGCAGGGCCGAGCGCACCTCGCGGGAGACCGCAGCGACCAGCGCCCGCAGACTGTCGTCCGCGCCGACGGCCAGTCGCAGCGGCAGGACGTTGCGGACCATGGCGGGCACGCGCAGGGACACGGAGCCGAAGCGGCCCATCGCGGGGACGCTCAGCACGATCTCCGGTGCTCCGGTGGCGCGGTGGAGGTGGGCGGCGGTGATGGCGAGAAGGACCTCCGACCAGGACACCGACAGGGCACGGGCCGTGGCCCGCAGCGCCGCTGTGGTCCCGGCGTCGAGATCTCCCTCGTCCCGGAGAAAGGAGGCAGTCGGCAGAGCGGACCTCGCCGCCGGTGTGGCGATCTCGGGCCGGTCGGCGTACCGGTGCGTCCAGTGGTCCCGGTCGCGGGCGAACTGCTCGGACCCGCGGTAGGCAGCCTCCTCCTCGCGTACCGAGGCGAGGGTGCCGAATCCGCTCGGGCCGACCGCCGCGTTCGCGGCGAGCGCGGTGTAGACGTCGGCGACGCGCCGTGCGACCAGGGAGAGGCCGAAGCCGTCCAGCGCGATGTGGTGGACGCGGTGGTACCAGAGGTGGCGGTCGGCGGCGAGGCGGAACAGGGCGTGCCCGAAGAGTGGTCCGCGGGTGAGATCGACGGGGCGCGCGATGTCGGCGCCGATCCAGCGCAGTGCCTCGGCTCGCGGATCGGGCGCCGAGGAGACGTCGGCGGTGTGGAGGTGCCACTCGGGTGCCGGGATGTCGACTTGCTGAGGACGGCCCTCGTCGTCGGCGGCGAACACGCAGTGCAGAGCCTCGGTCTCCTCGACCGCCCGGCGCAGCGCGGCCTCGAAGATGTCCATGTCGACCGGGCCCTCGATCACCACGTACTCGGCGGTGTTGTAGGCGGGGCTGGAGGTGTCGAGCTGGTGGCCGGTCCAGATGCCCTCCTGTGCCCCGAGCAGCCGGTGGTGGGGGCGGTCGCTGTCAGGCGTCGTCATGACGTCCTTCTTTCTGCCGTTCGTCCAGAAGCCGCCACCAGTGGTGGAAGGAGGGCAGTTCGGCCAGATCGATGAAGGAGACGTCGATGCCGTACGCCTGCCAGCGCTCGACCAGTGTGATGAGGCGGAGGGAGTCGAGTCCGGCGCCGGCGGGGTTGTCGTCGAGGTCGACTTCCTCGGGCTCCTGGTAGAGGAGTTCGGCGAGATCGGCGCGGAACTGCTGGGTGGTGAGGGCAGCGGGCATGGTGGTCCTCTCTCTTCGCGCTGCGGGCGGCGGAGGTCAGTTGACCTTGCGGCCCGGACCGCTCCAGAACCGGTCGCGCAGTTCGCGGCGCAGGATCTTCCCGCTGGGGTTACGGGGGACGTGGTCGATGAACTCGTACTTCGCGGGCAGTTTGAACGCGGCCAGCCGGGGTGTGAGGAAGGTGTGCAGGTCGCGCGCGCGCAGGGCCGGGCCGCCCGGGTCGGCCGGGACGACGAAGGCGTGGACGTACTCGCCCCAGCGGTCGTCCGGCGCGCCGACGACCACGGCTTCGGCGACGCCGGGGTGGTGTTCCAGTACGTTCTCGATCTCCGCCGGGTAGACGTTCTCGCCCGCCACGAGGATCGCGTCCTTGATGCGGTCGCGGATGAAGACGTAGCCGTCCTCGTCGACGAAACCGGCGTCCCCGGTGCGGATCCAGCCGTCGACGAGGGTCTCGGCGGTCTTGTCGGGGAGGTTCCAGTACTCCACCATGTGCGCCGGTGTGGCCAGGCGGACCTCGCCGACCGCGCCGGGCGGCAGCGGGACGCCCTGATCGTCGGTCACCTGGACCCGTACGCCGGGGTAGGGGCGGCCCGCCGCCTGCATGGGAGGCGATCCCGGCTCGTGGACGGCAGGCGGCAGGCAGACCGCCGTGTTGCCGGTCTCCGTGAGCCCGTAGATCTGGGCGAACTCGCAGCGGAACACCGCCAGGCTCTGCTCCAGCAGGGTCTCGGAGATCGGCGATCCGCCGTAGACGATCTTGCGCAGGGTCGCGAAGTCGGCCGGTGTGACGCCCGGCCGCGTCAGCATCATCCGCAGCATGGCGGGAACCACGCAGGCGGTGGTGATGCCGAGCCGCCGGATCAGCTCGACGGCCACGGCGGCGTCGAAGGCGCGCATCGCCACGACCGTGGTCCCGGCGTTGAAGTTCTGTGTGGCCCACCACAGTCCGCCAATGTGAAAGCCGGGGATGCCGACCAGCGCGATGTCACCGGAACGCCAGTCGATCCAGTCGACCTCCGCCTCGGCCATGGCGTCCGCGATGGCGAAGAAGCTGCGGTGGGCCAGCACGACGCCCTTCGGCAGCCCGGTGGTGCCACTGGTGTAGAGCTGCGCCACCGGGGTGTCGCGCGTCGCCGCGTACGCCTCGTCGGCTCCGGGGTGCGGGGCCTTCCAGACGGTGTAGCCCTCGGCCGCGTCGAGCGCGACGACGTGTTCGGGCGGTGCGATCGGCATGTTGTCGACGATGTGCCGGAACTCTTCCTCGACGAAGAGCAGTCGGGTGCCCGAGTCCTGGAGTATGTGGCTGACCTCCGGTGACGTCAGCCGCCAGTTGACCGGGACGAGGACGGTGCCGGTCTTGGCGCAGGCGAAGAGGATCTCGTAGTACCGCTCCGACTCCTTGCCCAGGTAGGCGACCCGGTCACCGGCTGTGAGACCGGCGGCGCGCAGGGCCTGTGCGGCGCGGCTGCTCTCCCGGTGCAGGTCCGCGTAGGTGAGTGTGGTGTCGCCGCAGATGACGGCCGGGGTGTCCGGCTGCCCTTCGGCGTGGAAGCGGGCGGTGTCGACGAGGGTGGTGGGCCGGTGGTGCAGCCGGGTGCCCGGCTGCGGGGCGTCAAGGGTGCCCATGTCAGGTGTCCGTCCTGTCTGTGCCTGCCGCTGAGCGGGCTTCGGGTCGGGTGATGTTGACGAAGGCGAGGGTGGCGTCGCCGTCGCACCGGCCTCCCTCGGTGTCCCAGTAGCGGTAGGCGGTGGTGGCCATGAGGAGGGGGCCGCGGCCGGGTGACCGGAGGTCGACGGAGCGGAACGCCATCTCACCGGAGAAGTCCCGTGGGCTGACCGGCCGTTGGAAGCGGGAGGCGAACCGGGCGATGAGGATGTCCGGCAGCTGGTGGCGCCAGAAGTCCTCCAGCGTCCAGCTTTCGAAGCCGGTCAGCAGCTGTTCCTTCACCGACTTGGCGACGAGGTAATACATCATCTGGTTGTAGGCGATGTTCACCTCCACCGAGTTCAGGTGGCCGGTGTCGTCGATGTAGCAGGACTCCGGGATCGCGAACGTCGCCCGAACCCGGGACAGCCCGTCGGGCAGCCCTGAGACCTCCGCGGTGAGCAGGTAGCGGCAGTGCTCCTTGTACGGTGCGAGCACCCGGGGCAGCAGGTCCTCGTCCGTGGCGAAGGTCTGCACGGGGCGCGCTTCCACGGTGCGAGCGGTCCGGGTCATGCCGCTTCCAGACCGGCGTGCAGCTTGCGCTCGTCGTGGACGGTGACGCGGTAGGAGACCGTGGGTTCGGGTGTGGTGGTGTGCCGGGCGCAGTGGATGAGACTGCGGTTGTCCCAGACGAGCAGGTCACCCTTCTCGAAGCTCTGGAGATGGATGTTCTCGTGCTCGAAGGTCCGGTCGAGCTGACCGGTCGCCGCGAAGAGCCGCTGGAGCAGTTCTTCGTCGAGCGGCTTGCCCTGGGCATCCTCGATGCCGACGGTGAAGCCCTCGCTGAGGTAGAGCACTTGCTCACCGGTCATCGGGTGGGTGAAGACGGTCGGCTGGAGGACGGCGGGCGTCTTCTGCTCCACCTCGTCGAGGATCTCCGACAGCGGGCGGTAGACGTCGTGCGGGCGCACCTTGAAGTACTTGCGAACCGAGTGCCGGCAGCGGGTCTCCGCGATCTCCCGCTTCAGGTCGTCGGGCAGCTTCACGTACGCCGCTCCCATGTCGATGAAGTACGTGCCGCGGTTCTTCGCGGGTATGACCTGCGGGTAGATCAGGGTGATCCCGAACGGGTCCGGCATGAACTGGTAGTCGGCGTGCCAGAACTTGCCCGTCTTGGGCACACCGATCTGCTTGCCGTTCTCCGGCACGTTCGAGGAGACGAACACCTCGGACACCTCGGGGTGCTGGTACATCGGCTCGTAGTACGTCTCCGGGCGGCCCAGGCGGCGGCCCAGCTCCAGGAACGCCTGCGGGGAGAGGTCCTGGCCCTTCAGAACGGCGATCTTGCGTCGGTAGACGGTCTCCTTGAGGGCCGTGATGTCGCCTTCGGAAGCCGACGTGTGGTCGAAGTCCTCGACGGAGGTGCCGATGGAGGTCCCGGCGTGGTCCGTGATGCGCATGGTGGTGCTCCTTCTGTCGTGGCGGAAAGATGTGTGGCTGCCGCCGTGTCAGGCGGCCAGGCGGGTGTCGATCAGCACGGCGGTCGCACCGAGCGTGAGGTCGGGGACCAGTTCGCTGTCCTCGACGGTGACGCCGAGGTGGCGTTCGATGTGGATGCTGATCTCGACCATGGTCAGTGAGTCGACGTCGAGGTCGGCGTAGGTCGCCTCGGGCCTGAAGTGGTCGGCGGGCGCGTCGTGCAGGGCGCTGAGGATCGACACCAACTGCTGGTAGGTGGCGGTCATGAGGCGGATTCCTCTCGGTGGTGGGGCGGTTCGGCGGTCGGGGGCAGCGCGGGCCAGGTGAGAAGGCAGGAGCCCCAGGTGAGACCGCCTCCGAAGGCGGTGAGCAGGACCCGGTCGCCCGGCCGCAGGGCCCGGTTGGCGTGGCCGGCGGCCAGGGCGAGGGGGATGGAGGCCGCGCCGGTGTTGCCGGCCGTCTCCACGTGGGTGGCACATCGGTCGATGTGGAGGCCCAGGTCGGTGGCGACTGTGCGCAGGATGCGCAGGTTGGCCTGGTGGGGAACGAAGCGGTCGATGTCCTGGACGTCCAAGCCGGCCCGGTTCAATACGGTGCGGACCGAGTCCGTCATCCGGGCGACCGCGTGGCGGTACACCTCTTTGCCGCGCATGGCGAAATGCCGCTCGGCACGCGAAGTGCGACCGGGGTCGGCCGGGAGGCGGGAGCCGCCGGCCGCGACCGTGATCATGTCCTCGTGCGCTCCGTCACTGCCGAGGTCGAACGGCCCGATGGCACCGGTCTCCGAAGCATGCCCGGCCCGCAGGACAACGGCTCCCGCGCCGTCGCCGAAGACGACGGCGTTCTGCCGGTCCTCGGGGTCGACGATGCGGGAGTACACGTCCGCGCCGATCACCAGGACACGGCTCGCGACTCCCGAGATGATCAGTCCCGCCCCCGCTGCCAGGGCGTAGACGAACCCGGTGCACACGGCGCCGACGTCGAAGGCCGCCGCACCGGTCAGGCCGAGCCGTGCGGCCACCAGCGGCGCGGTGGCGGGGCAGGTGCGGTCGGGTGTGGTGGTGGCCACGACGACCGCATCGGCCGTGTCGGCACCGGAGTTGGCGAGCGCCCTGCGGCCCGCCTCGACGGCGAGGTCGGAGGTGGCTTCCTCCGGGGCAGCGAGATGCCTGCTGCGGATACCGGTGCGGGAGCGTATCCAGGCGTCGTCGGTGTCGAGCCGGTCCGCCAGCTCATCGTTGCCGACCTTGCGCCGGGGCAGCCAACCGCCGACGCCGCTCAGCACGGCGGACCGGTCGGTGGGTGTCGCGGACATGGTTCTCCTGGGAATTGGTGTCGGTGGGGCCTTCTTGCGGGGCGGCGACATCGTTACGAGGTGTTCGAACGGATCAGGAGAGCGGCGAACGAGCCGAGCGCCAGCGCCCCGGAAGTCAGGAGCAGAGCCGTTCGTATGCCGTCGACCAGAACCGGGACGGACGACTCCTGGCCGATGCCGGAGGCCGCCGCGACGAGCAGCGCGAGGCCGACCGCGCCGCCCACCTGGAGGGACGTGGACGCGATCCCCGAGGCGATGCCCTGATCACCGGGCGCCACTCCCGAGGCGGCGGCGATCCACAGAGCCGTCCACGCGGCGCCCTGCCCCACGCTCATGAGCACGATCCCCGGCAGCAGCGCCGGATAGGAACCGTTCGCCGCCACGGCCGGCACCAGGGCGAGAGCGCCGACGGCCCCGATTCCCAGTCCGCCGACCAGCAGGCGCCGCATGCCGAACAGGGTGACGGCACGAGCCCCCACCTGGGTGCCGGCCGCGACGACGACCGCCGGGACGAGGAAGCAGAGCCCCGTCACGAAGGCGTCGTAGCCCCGCACGGCCTGGAAGTAGAGGGTCAGGAAGTACGGAAGCGAACTGAACGTCGCACTGAACAGTGCCGCGACCCCCGTGGCCGCGACCAGCCCGCGGCGACGGAGGAGACGGACGGGCATCAGGGGATCGTGCGCCCGCCCCTCGATGGCGGCGAAGAGAACCAGGCAGAGGAGCCCCGCGACTGCGGCGGCCAGGGCCGCGGGGCGCGTCCATCCCTCCGCGGGGGCGTACACCAGCAGGAAGACGAGCAGTGTGAGCCCGCCGGTGGCGGCCAGCGCCCCTGCGGCGTCGAAGCGCCGCGTGCGGTCCCGGGGCGGGTCCGCGGCGAACAGCAGGCGTCCGAGGACGGCCAGAGCGAGGGCCACGGGGACGTTGACGAAGAACACCGAGGGCCAGCCGTACCCGTGGACCAGAACGCCGCCGAGGAGCGATCCGAAGCACAGTCCGCCCGCGCCGGCCGCGCCCCAGACCGCGAGCGCCCGGTTGCGGACCGGCCCTTCGGCGTACGTGGTGTTGATGAGCGAAAGCGTGGCCGGGAACAGCAAAGAGCCGCCGATCCCCTGGGCCGCGCGTACGGCCAGCAGGATGCCGGGCGACTGCGCGAGCCCGCCCAGCAGGGAGGAGAACGCGTATATCGCCGTGGCCAGGACGAACATCCTCCGGCGGCCCACGAGATCCGCCGCGCGTCCGCCGAGCAGCAGGAAGCCTCCGGTGGTGACGACGTACGCGCTGACCACCCACTGGAGGTCGTGGTCGGAAAAGCCCAGTGAGGCGCCGATGTCGGGCAGCGCCACGTAGACGATGCTGTAGTCGAGCGAGATGACGAGCTGGGCCAGAGCGAGGAGGACCACCGGAAGGCCAAGGCGCTGACGTGCTGCCGCGTGCTCGTCTGCGGTCGCGGACATGATCGATCCCTCTCTGGTGAAGAGCTCGGTGAACGAGGTGACGGGGGGCGGAACGCCTGGGGAAGTGCGTCAGGGCACGCCGGACGTCGCCGCAGTGGGCGGGACGAGGGACGGGAGTCGAGGTACGGGCACCGGTGTGCGCTCCCGGCGCGATGGGTGGTGCGGAAACACGTGGAGTGACCGCATGCGCAAGGGGGCCCGGGAGGGTGTCGGTGTGTCAGTAGCGGCGGTACGTGCCCGGTTCCGGCTCTTCCTGGTCCGGCGCGCCGCGCAGGGTCACGTCTGCGCCAGCAGCTTCCGCACCTCCGTCACCAGGACGGTCAGCGCCTGCCGTTCGGGGACGGTCGTCTCCGGATGCCAGAGATCGGCCAGAAGACAGGTCCTCGGGCGGTTCCCCCGGTTCTCCGCGTGGTGTTCGAAGGAGTAGTCGAAGAGGAGACAGCGGCCTTCTTCCCAGACGCGCGTCTCACCGGCGACAGTGATGTCGCAGTCGTCCGGGATGTCGACGGCGAAGTGGAGGTTGATGCTGAAGTTCCACAGATCGCAGTGCGGCGCGATGCGGGTACCCGGCAGCAGCGTCGAGAAGTGGCTTTCCAGCAGAGGGCAGATGAGACCGTGGCCGACCGCGACGTTCTTGACGATGTCGAACGCGGTGGGAGCGATCTCGGCCGACTCCGCCATGAGCTCCCCGTCCCGGTAGAGGTAGAGGGACTGCCAGTCGTCCTGGCGCGTCAGGTAGTGCTCGTAGTCCGAGAAGGCCGCACGCTTCGTCCGCCAGGCCCTCTCGTGCTCCGCGCTGATCGCCCCATGCGCGCCTTCCAGAGCCTCCACGAGCGACGCGATGCCCGGATCGCTCCTCGGGTCGTGCCAGGGCTTCTGGGATATCCCCGGCAGGATCCACTTCGCGCCCGCCTGCAGCGGGTGCCTGGGGAGCCCTCCCGGCGCCATCATCTCCTCCACCCGCGCAAGCGAGTCGGGGCCGAACTCATCACGTATCGCGGCGAACTGCTCGTCGGTCGACTGCATCACGACTTCCTTTCCGCCCTGCCGCCGAGGGGATCGGACTCAGGGGTCCCGCCCCCGCACCCCTGCGGCCGCGGCCTCCCGGGGGTCGGTGGCCGCTTCGTATCAAAAGTCGAACGCCTATCCGCCCGAGTTCCCGTCACGGCCGAGAAAATCCGGTCAAAAGTGCGAGGAGGTGGCGGCGGACTCTCAAAGGCCGCCACGACGTCCTCAAGGTGCGGACCCCAGGGTGACCGGCCTGACGACGGCGTCGACGGTGACACGGCCGGTCCGTACGAAGTCGAGGGTGAACGTGATGCGGTCCCCGGGCCGCCATGTCTCGTCGGCGGGAAGGGTCACAGCCGCTCCGTACGGCGACATCTCGACCTCCCCGTACGCCGGGACTTCCACGGTCTCCGTCCGTTCCCGGTAGGCCCCGTTCGTCGCGTTCATGCGGTGCGCGGTCAGCTCGACGCCCCGCTCGGCGACGGGGGAAGTGACCGAGCGGAGCCGATCCGGTGCACCCCCGGTGTTGACGATGTGGAAGTAGGCGTTGGTGTCCCTTCCGGGAATCACCGGAAGAAGCACGCGGGCCTCCCGCACCTCGATCTTCGCGGGACTGCCCGCGTACCCGGCGGTGGTCCAGGCGGACAGGCCGCCGACAGCGGCGATGGCGGCGACGGCCACCGCCGCGCCGGTCCCGGCCGCCTCCCGTACTCGTCGGAGACCGGGACCCCGGTAGAGATTCTTCATGAGCGTGCGCTCCACTGAGGAGAGGGAGAGGGAGGGGATATGAGCTTCGCCGCGGCGGGAGCGGGCGGAGGCGTCACAGGATGTTCCGCGGGGCGGACCGAGGACGGGGCTGCCGGGCCGGCGAGGGCTGCCAGGTGCGCAGGCGCAGGCTGTTGGCGACGACGAGAACCGAGCTGAGCGACATCGCGACGGCGGCGACCACGGGGTTGAGCAGACCGACCATGGCCAGCGGCACGGTCACGGCGTTGTAGCCGAAGGCCCACACAAGGTTGACACGGATGGTGCCCAGTGTGTGACGGGCCAGTCGGACCGCGTCCGCCAGAGCCTCGATGTCGCTGCGTACGAGGGTGACGTCGGCGGCGCCGATCGCCACGTCGGTCCCGGTGCCCATGGCGATGCCCAGGTCCGCGCCGGCGAGTGCGGCCGCGTCGTTGACACCGTCTCCGACGACGGCGACCCGCCGGCCCTCTGCCCTCAGCCTGCCGACGAGTTCGGCCTTGTCCTGCGGTGTGCAGCGAGCGTGGACCTCCGCGATGCCGAGGTCCTCCGCGACCGCCCGCGCGACAGCGGCCCGGTCGCCGGTGGCCAGCACGGAACGCACGCCGAGCCTGCGCAGCCGGTCGACGGCACGGTAGCTGCCGGGTCGTACGAGATCGGCCACCTCCACGATCGCGGCAGGCGCACCGTCCACCCGCACCAGGACCGCCGTACGGGCCGCTTCGTCCGCCCGTTCCCGGGCCGCTCGCAGGGGCGCGGGCAGCTCCGTGCCGTCGGGCGCCAGCACCTCCACCTCGTGTCCGTCCACGTGCCCGCTCACACCGTGCCCCGCGGCGGCCCGGAACCCGGACACGGCGGGCAGGGGGCGGTCCCCGGCCGCACGGCGCGCGTGGGCCGAGATCGCCCGGCCCAGCGGATGTTCCGAGCCCTGCTCCACGGCGCCCATGAGCCGGACGGCCTCGTTCGCGTCCAGTCCGCCGGGCACCACGGTGACCCGCCCGACGCTCATGTGTCCCGAGGTGAGGGTCCCGGTCTTGTCGATCACCACGGTGTCGACGTGCTGGAGCCCCTCCAGCACCTGCGGGCCGCTCACCAGGACGCCCAGTCGTGCGCCGCGTCCGGTGGCCGCCATCAGCGCCGTAGGCGTCGCGAGCCCCAGCGCGCACGGACAGGCGACGACGAAAACCGCGACGGCGGCGGTGATCGCGGCCTGCGGGTCGGCGCCGGCGCCGAGCCAGAAGCCGAGCGTCGTGGCCGCCAGGGCCAGGACGACCGGGACGAAGACACCCGCGACGGTATCGGCCAGCCGCTGTGCCCGCGCCTTGCCCGCCTGGGCGTCCGTCACCAGCTTCGTGATGCGGGCGAGTTGCGTGTCCGCGCCGACCGCCGTGGCCCGCACCAGAAGCAGACCGCCCACGTTGACCGATCCGCCGGTCACGGAGGTTCCCGGGCCGGCCTCGACGGGCTCGGACTCGCCGGTGACGAGGGACAGGTCGACGGCGGAGCTGCCCTCGGTCACCTCTCCGTCGGTGGCGACGCGCTCACCGGGACGGACCACGAACACGTCGCCGACCCGCAGCCGTTCGATCGGCAGCAGCTGGTCCGAGCCCCGGCGGCGGACCGTCACCTCCTTCACGGCGAGCTGTGCGAGCGAACGCAGTGCCGCACCGGTCCCCCGCCGGGCCCGACCCTCCAGGAAGCGGCCGGCCAGAACGAACAGCGGTACGCCCACCGTCGCTTCGAGATAGACGTGAGCCATCCCGTCGGAGGACGAGGGCACCAGGCTGAACGGCATCCGCATGCCGGGCGCCCCGGCTCCGCCCAGGAACAGCGCGTACGCCGACCAGCAGAACGACGCCAGTACGCCCAGGGAGACCAGCGTGTCCATGGTCGTGGTGGCGTGGCGCAGGCCGCCCAGGGCACGCCGGTGAAAGGGCCAGGCCCCCCAGACGGCGACCGGCGCGGCGAGCACGAAGCACAGCCACTGCCAGTTGTCGAACTGCGACGGGGGGACCATCGACAGGACGAGCACGGGCAGGGACAGCGCCGCGGTGATGAGCAGCCGCTCACGTTCCTGCTCGGCGTCGGCCTCCGCGGAGTCCTCGGTTCGCGCGGGCCGCTGTTCCTCCGCCGACGGCACGACCAGTCGTGCCGTGTACCCGGCAGTCTCGACCGCCGACGTCAGTTCGTCCAGGGTCACCCGCGCGGGGTGGCTGACCCGGGCCCGGCCGGTGGCGAGGTTCACCTCCGCCGTGACACCGTCCAGCTTTCCCAGCTTGCGCTCGACCCGTCGGACGCAGGCCGCGCAGGTCATGCCGCCCACGGCGATGTCAGTCACCACCACTGTGGGCGCCGCATCAGATGTCATCAGTGCCCACCCCCGTGGTCCATGGGCATGTCCCCGTCGCCGGCGGGCGAGTCGCCGGTGATCCCGGGGCCGTGCATGCCGGGCGCGACCGGGCCCACAGCGGCCCCCACGGCGTAGGCGCCGGCGAACAGCACCCCCAGGAGGAAGAGAAATCCCCACAACGCGGGCGGTGGGAAGCGAACGGTCTTCGCTTCGGGCACGGGGTCTGCCGTCTGCTCCACAGAGTGCTCCTCGACATTCTCGAAGCGAGCCGTGAGAGAACGGCTCGTGGCAGTCCAGAAGTCGAAGACGCCCCGACCGGAGTTCCCCGGCGCGGGGTGAATAGCGTCACAGCCTCCGTTCGGGTGACCCCGGGAGCTGCGCGGAGACGCCGCGCGACCACTGTCGTGCCGGGCGGCCGAAGCCGTCCGGCACCGGCGCCCGATGAACGCATTCCCTCGGCCGCCCGTATGTGGAGGGATCCCGACGCGAGGTGCAGCTGACGGCTGCGTCGAGGCGGCCGGCCTTGGCCTCTTCGATCAGGGACCCGAACTGGTCCGCGCTCATCTGCACTCGCTGCCCGAAGTCGTCGGTGATCACGACCCGGCGCTCGGCCGGAGCGCTCTCGTCGACGAACATCTGTGGGCACCCGCAGTCGCCGTTCCCGCAGAAAGTGGCCAGGGGTTCGGGGGATCCGGTCATCGCGCTCTCTCGTTCACGCTCGCCGGACCCCGGGCGGGAGCCCGAGGCCCGAATACCGGGGTGATTCCCGCGGCATCCGGGCCCAAGCTCTCCTGCCCTCCGGCGTGGAAGCACAGCAGGCCGCCCGCGCGCACCCGATGCTTCCGAAACCCGCGGGGAGCCGGGAACCGGAAGACGCTGCCGTACGACACCTCATGTGCCGGGTGAGCGGGCAGCAGGGGCGCGGAAGCGGTGGGAACGAAGCCTGGAACCCGCCGCGCGGGACCCGGTCTGGAGGTGTCGCGCAGGGAATGCCAGGATCGGTTGGCATGTCGGTGGGGTGGTGGTTTCGCGCCACACGGTCCGCGCTGTTCGCGGTCGTGTGCGTGGCGCTTGCCGCCTGCGGCCACGTACTCATGTCGGGTGATCCGCTCCCCTGGTGGTCCCTGGCCCTGTGCGTGGGAGGAGTCGGCGCACTGGCGTGGCTCGTCGCCGGCAGGGAGCGGGGCCAGGCCGCGGTCGTGGCTCTCACCGTCGCGATGCAGGCAGCGCTCCATGGCGCTTTCACGCTGGTCCAGACCGCGCAGCAGGCGCCCCCGTCGGCAGGTGGCGAGTCCACGCTCGCGCTGAGATGGGCGGACGCCCTGCTCTGCGGCCCGCACGGCGACACCGGCGCGGCAGCGCGAGCCTATGACGTCGCCGAGCAGGCCGGTCTCACCGACAGCATGCGACTGCCCAGCCTCGAAGGCGGTTCCTCCGCGATATCGGCGCTCGGACATGCCGCCCACGGCGCCCACGCGGCCCAGCCCGTGCACGACATGGGGGCGATGACCGGCACGGCCTCCTGGGGAATGCTGGCCGCGCACGCGGCAGCGGCCGTGCTGTGCGGCCTGTGGCTGGCTCGCGGCGAGCGTGCGGCCTTCCAGATTCTGCGGGCGCTGGTGGACCGCTTCCGCCTCCCCCTGTCACTTCTCGATGCGATCCGCCCGCTCCCGTCCGCGCCCCCCGCGCCCGGCGTCGACCGTTCCGGCGGGCGTCCGCGCCCGCGGCTGCTCGTTCACACGCTCGTCACCCGGGGACCTCCGGGGGAGACCGCTGTCCGCTGACAGCTGGATCACGTCGGCCGCGGCATCCGCCGCCGACGTATGCCCGCGCATCGCGACGCGGGCGAAATCTCCCTCTCCCTGGACCGCGCATGCCGGTCGGCAATGCCCTGTCCAGGATTTCCGGAAGGACCGCATTCTCCATGTTTCCTGCCCTAAGACACCCTGCGGCGACGGAAGACGACGTCACCGCATGGGCCGTCGATGCCGCAGCCGGCGACGCCGACGCCTTCGAACGCGTCTTCCGCGCGCTCCACAACGACGTACGGCGGTACGTGGCCGCCCTCGCCGACGATTCCCAAGGGGCCGACGACCTGATGCAGGAGACCTTCCTGCGTGCCGTCAGCACGATCCACCTCTTCCAGGGCCGCGGTTCCGCTCGTGCCTGGCTGCTGACCATCGCCCGCCGAACCGTCGTCGACAGCCTCCGGCGCGCCGCCTCCCGGCCTCGGCTCGCCAACATCCCCGACTGGCAGTACGCCGCGGAGTGCGCCCAGCCGTGGGACCTACCCGGCTTCGAGGAGGGGATCGCCCTCATGGCCCTGGTGGAATCACTACCCGACGACCGCCGGGAGGCGTTCTTGCTGACCCAGGTACTGGACATGCCGTACGACGACGCGGCCCGCACCAGCTCGTGCCCCGTCGGCACCATCAGATCCCGGGTCTCACGAGCCCGTACGACGCTCTGCGCCATGCTCGACGACAGGGCGCAGCCGGCTCTGGCCTGCTGATCGGAGGAAAACCCAGTCGCACCTGCGACCGCTCGGGGCGCCGACTGCGCTCCGAGCGGCGATGCGTCACCACGTGGCCAACGCGTGACCAACAGTGCTCAGGAACAGGCAGAAGCACCACGAGGAACGCCAGTCCAGGCAGAAACCAGGATCCTGGACCATTTCCACAAAAGCCCAGGTCAGGAGCCATCTGAGAATCAGTCATGCCGGGGGTGGCGGCCCCGGTCGTCCTCGTTCTCCGCCCCGTCGGCCGCCGCTCCTCCTGTCGGGCCCGCCCCGCCGTTCCTCCTGCCGAGTCCGACCCGGTCAGCGCGCCGTGTCGATCCGCTTCGCCAGCGCCTGGAACTGGTCCCAGCTCAGCGTCGGCCTGCCCGGGTGCCAGAGCTTCTGGGCGGTCGCCCGCAGCGGCATCCTGACCCCTGCCGCCACCTGCTCCGCGGTCTGGGCCTGCGGGAGGTCGCCCCAGACGGCGAACCGCCCGCCGAGGATCTGCCCGGACCAACGCGACGCGACCGGCTTGGTACCGCGCAGCACGAGCGGGGTCCACTGCTCGTAGATCCGCTTGCCCGTGGGATAGACGAAGTTGTTGGGCTGGCCGAGCACGTAATAGAGGAACTCGTCGTTGAGGTTCACCACCTTCCGCCCCTCGCCCAGGTACTCCTCCGGCGGCCGGGCGCCGTACTCCCTGCCCGTCCAGTACTCGACCTCGATGTCCTTGTCGGCGTGGACGACACCGCCCCGGAAGAAGCCGTCGTTCCACGCCTTGGGCTGCTTGCCGTGCGGACGCACCACCGCCGCGCGGTCGTTGAGCCAGCCGGTGGCGAGGTCCTTGATGCCGGCCTGCGGCCCGTACTTCTGCTGTGCGGCGCGCTGCAACTGCGGGTAGGAGGCCGCCGGGTTCCGCGCCATCAGCGCGAGGTACTCGTCGGCGCCGAGATGCCAGTACCGGCCGGTGAACAGTTCGGTGAACTCGCCGAGGAGCTCGTCGACGAGCTTCGCCGCCCCCGGGTCGGAGATGTCGAGCGAACCGGGCGAGGGCGCCCCCGACACGTTGCGCAGCTGGAGGCCGGGGTGGGCCTTCAGGACCGCGCCCAGGTGACCGGGCGAGTCGATCTCGGGAACGACCTGGATGTGCAGCCGGTTCGCGAGGGCGAGGATCCGGCGCACCTCGGCCTTGGTCAGGTGCTGCGGCGACACCACCTCGGGATGGGTCTCGGACTCGATGCGGAACGCCTGGTCGTCGGAGAAGTGCAGGCCGAACTGGTTGAGCTTGAGGTCGGCCATCTCGCGCAGCCGGTCCTCGATCCAGGAGACGGAGTAGTACTTGCGCGCGATGTCGAGGTTGAATCCGCGCTGCGGCCGGTCGGGACGGTCGCGCACCTCGCCCTCGGGCATCACGCCGTCGGCGCGCACCGACTGCTTCAGGGTGCGGGTCCCGTAGAAGACACCGGCCTGGTCGGGTCCGCTGATCGTGACCCGTCCGTCGCGGGCCCTGAGGGTGTACGACTCCGGGGTGCCCTTGCCCGGGGTGAGGGCCAGCTCCACGTCGCCCGGCCGGGCGGGCACGTCACCCCGGTAGTGGATGCTCAGCTCCTGTGCGAGCAACCGGCCCTCGTCCGCGAGCGCGCCGCTGCCGCCCGCGAGGACGACCCCGGCGTCCGGTCCGGGCCGCCAGCCGGGGCCGCGCGCCGCGATGTGCTCGCGCACGGCCGGAATGGTGCGGGGGGCGGTGGAGAGCGGATAGGTCCGGTTCGGCGAGGGGGTGGCCGGGGAGCCGATGGGGGTACGGGCCCCCGTCTCCCCCGGTCCGCCGCCAGGGCCTTCCGGCCAGACGACGACGGCGACCGTCACGGCAGCCGCCGCGGTGAGGACCGCCCCGGTCACGAGGGCGCCGCGTGAGGGCGACATCGGTCAGAAACCTCCGGTATGAGAAAGGAAAGGGGGGAAGCGGTCGGGAGCGAACGGTGGGCTGCGCCCCTCCATGGCACGGAGGGAGACACCTGGACGGCCGGGTCGCCGGGGCGAACGAACGCCGGGTCCGACGACACGCCGTGACGGCGAAACGCCGACGAGCTCCTTGGAACACGACCGCCGAAACGTTTGGATACATCCCAACGGTCCCTCAGGCGATCCGAAACTCTCCCGTCCGGGTGACGTTCGCGTATCCGTCATACGACTGTTGCCCGGCCTCGCTAGCTTTGAGGCCCATTCGTCTCTCCCTTCACCCTGTCTCCGCCTGGTCTCACCCGTCCCATCGACTCCAGGTGCGCAGAACCCGTTGATCCGAGGAGCACCACGCTGTCCAGGTCCAGCGAGTCCCACGCCGGCCTCCCGGAGAGACCGCGGCAGCCGGCCATCCGCACGGCCCTGCCCGTTCAGCACCCCGGCCAGGCGGCACCCGCCCCCGCGTCCGCGCCCGACCCCCACCGCTTCCCCGGTCTCGCCCGCTTCAACGCCCTGCCGCCCGCCGACACCGAAGCCGCCCTCCTCGCCTGCTGCGGCAGCCGTCGCTGGGCGCGACGGCTGGCCGCCCACCGCCCGTACCCCGATCCGGGCGCGCTGCTGGCCGCAGCCGAGGAGGCGGGGTACGACATGCCCCCCGCGGACCTCGCCGAGGCGCTCGCCGCCGAGCCCGCGCCGGGGCTGCGCGAGACCGCCCCGCACTCCGCCCATCTGGCACTGCGGGCCGCCCACGCAGCGTACGAGAGCCGCTTCGGGCACGTCTTCGTGATCTGCCTGGACGCGTACGACCCCGCCGAGCATCCGGACCAGGTGCTCGCCGGGATCCGGGCCCGGCTGGGCCACGAACCCGACCAGGAACGGGTGACCACGGCCGATGAGATGAGGCGACTCGCCCGGGGTCGCATCATCGGTCTGATATCGGATTCATAACGGAACGGGGCGATCCGGCCGTGTCGACACGTCCCGTTCTAGCCCGTCCGTGGCTGTTTGATTGCCACTTTGATCACACCACAGGCCCCGGCGCGAACGAACCGACAAACCGTCGCTACGATGGCCGGGGCCGGTGGACCGTACCCGGCCGGGCCAGACCGACAGTCAAGCCGGCCGGCCCCGATCCCCGCTCCCGGAGGGTTTTTCCGTGCCGGCTGGAACGCTGTACCGCGGCCGGGAAGGCATGTGGTCCTGGGTGGCTCATCGAGTCACCGGTGTCCTCATCTTCTTCTTCCTGTTCGTACACGTCCTGGACACCGCTCTCGTCCGTGTCTCCCCCGAGGCGTACGACGACGTCGTGGCCACGTACAAGACGCCGATCGTCGCGCTGCTCGAATACGGCCTGGTGGCCGCCATTCTCTTCCACGCGCTCAACGGTCTGCGCATCGTCGCCGTGGACTTCTGGGCCAAGGGCCCGCGCTACCAGAAGCAGATGCTCTGGTCCGTCGTGGGCATCTGGATCGTGCTGATGGTCGGGGCCCTGTACCCGGTCCTCGGTCACGCCGTACGCGAAGTCTTCGGGAGCTGAGGCCCATGTCCACCGAGTCCTCCGCCGCGATCGGCTCCGTCGAGGGCGTCAGCCTCTACGACGTCGACAACCCGGCCCCGGTCATCGAGCCGCCGCGCAAGCGCACCGGCAAGACCCCCAAGGGTTCGCGCACCAACTTCGAGATGTACGCCTGGCTCTTCATGCGCCTGTCGGGCATCGTCCTGGTCGTCCTGGTCCTGGGCCACCTGCTGATCCAGCTGGTGCTGGACGGCGGCGTCAGCAAGATCGGCTTCGCCTTCGTGGCGGGCCGCTGGGCCTCGCCGTTCTGGCAGATCTGGGACCTGGCGATGCTGTGGCTGGCCATGCTGCACGGCGCCAACGGCCTCCGTACGGTCATCAACGACTACGCCGAACGGGACAACACCCGCTTCTGGCTGAAGATGCTCCTGTACACCGCCACGGTGTTCACCGTCCTGCTGGGCACGCTGGTGATCTTCACCTTCGACCCGAACATCCGCTAGGCGCCGGGCCAGAGGGACCAGAGGAAATCATGCAGATCCACAAGTACGACACCGTCATCGTCGGCGCCGGCGGCGCCGGCATGCGCGCGGCCATCGAGTCCACGAAGCGCAGCCGTACCGCCGTGCTCACCAAGCTCTACCCCACCCGCTCCCACACGGGCGCCGCGCAGGGCGGCATGGCCGCCGCGCTGGCCAACGTGGAGGAGGACAACTGGGAGTGGCACACCTTCGACACGATCAAGGGCGGCGACTACCTGGTCGACCAGGACGCCGCCGAGATCCTGGCGAAGGAGGCCATCGACTCGGTCCTCGACCTGGAGAAGATGGGCCTGCCGTTCAACCGCACGCCCGAGGGCCGCATCGACCAGCGTCGCTTCGGCGGCCACAGCCGCAACCACGGCGAGGCCCCGGTCCGCCGGTCCTGCTACGCCTCGGACCGCACCGGCCACATGATCCTCCAGACGCTGTACCAGAACTGCGTCAAGGAGGGTGTGGAGTTCTTCAACGAGTTCTACGTCCTCGACCTGCTGCTCCAGGACGTCGACGGCGTCACGAAGTCCTCGGGCGTCGTCGCGTACGAACTGGCGACCGGCGAGATCCACGTCTTCCAGGCGAAGTCGATCATCTTCGCCTCCGGCGGCACCGGCAAGTTCTTCAAGGTGACGTCGAACGCGCACACCCTGACCGGTGACGGCCAGGCCGCCGCGTGGCGCCGCGGTCTGCCGCTGGAGGACATGGAGTTCTTCCAGTTCCACCCGACGGGCATCTGGCGCATGGGCATCCTGCTGACGGAGGGCGCCCGCGGTGAGGGCGGCATCCTCCGCAACAAGGACGGCGAGCGCTTCATGGAGAAGTACGCGCCGGTCATGAAGGACCTCGCGTCCCGTGACGTCGTCTCCCGCTCCATCTACACGGAGATCCGTGAGGGCCGCGGCTGCGGTCCCGAGGGCGACCACGTCTATCTCGACCTCACGCACCTGCCGCCGGAGCAGCTGGACGCCAAGCTCCCGGACATCACCGAGTTCGCGCGTACGTACCTCGGCATCGAGCCCTACACGGACCCGATCCCGATCCAGCCGACCGCGCACTACGCCATGGGCGGCATCCCGACCAACGTCGAGGGCGAGGTGCTGGCCGACAACACCACCGTCGTCCCGGGCCTGTACGCCGCCGGCGAGGTCGCGTGCGTGTCCGTGCACGGCGCCAACCGCCTGGGCACCAACTCGCTGCTCGACATCAACGTGTTCGGCCGCCGCGCCGGCATCGGTGCCGCCGAGTACGCCGCCAAGAGCGACTTCGTGCCGCTCCCGGAGAACCCGGCGCAGCTGGTCGAGGAGCAGATCGAGCGGCTTCGCAACTCGACGGGCTCCGAGCGGGTCGCCGCGCTCCGCCAGGAGCTGCAGGAGTGCATGGACGCCAACGTGATGGTGTTCCGCACCGAGCAGACCATCAAGACGGCCGTCGACAAGATCGCCGAGCTGCGCAGGCGGTACCGCGACGTGTCCATCCAGGACAAGGGCAAGCGGTTCAACACCGACCTCCTGGAGGCCGTCGAGCTGGGCAACCTGCTCGACCTGGCCGAGGTCATGGCGGTCTCCGCGCTGGCCCGCAAGGAGTCGCGCGGCGGTCACTACCGCGAGGACTACCCGAACCGCGACGACGTCAACTTCATGCGCCACACCATGGCGTACCGCGAGGTCGCCGACGACGGCACCGAGTCGATCCGGCTCGACTACAAGCCGGTCGTCCAGACCCGCTACCAGCCGATGGAGCGTAAGTACTGATGGCAACCCCGACTCTGGACAAGGTCGAGGCGCAGTCCGCCGCCTCGCCGTACATCACGGCGACCTTCCGGATCCGCCGCTTCAACCCCGAGGTCTCCGAAGAGGCCCAGTGGCAGGACTTCCAGATCACGATCGATCCGAAGGAGCGTGTGCTCGACGCGCTCCACAAGATCAAGTGGGACCTGGACGGCACGCTGACGTTCCGCCGCTCCTGTGCCCACGGCATCTGCGGCTCCGACGCGATGCGGATCAACGGCAAGAACAGGCTCGCCTGCAAGACGCTGATCAAGGACATCAACCCGGAGAAGCCGATCACGATCGAGGCCATCAAGGGCCTCACGGTCCTCAAGGACCTCGTGGTCGACATGGAGCCGTTCTTCCAGGCGTACCGCGACGTCATGCCCTTCCTCATCACCAAGGGGAACGAGCCGACCCGCGAGCGCCTGCAGTCCGCCGAGGACCGCGAGCGCTTCGACGACACCACCAAGTGCATCCTGTGCGCCGCGTGCACGTCCTCGTGCCCGGTGTTCTGGAACGACGGCCAGTACTTCGGCCCGGCGGCGATCGTCAACGCGCACCGCTTCATCTTCGACTCGCGCGACGAGGGCGGCGAGCAGCGCCTGGAGATCCTCAACGACCGTGACGGCGTGTGGCGTTGCCGCACCACCTTCAACTGCACGGACGCCTGCCCGCGTGGCATCGAGGTCACCAAGGCGATCCAGGAGGTCAAGCGGGCGCTGATCACGCGCCGCTTCTGACCGGCCGCTCACGGCACCGCCGTCTCCCACGGCCCCGTCCCGCGCTTCGGCGCGGGACGGGGCCGTTCGCCGTACCGGCCGCAGGAGGACGCCCGGAACCGCCCGCCCCTCTCCGGCCGCGCGAGGAGCAGCCTCCGTGCGAGAAGCGACCTCCGCGCAAGAAGCCACGACCTGCACAGTTCCGTCACGATTCCGGCACTTCTGATGCGACACGTTCCGGCCAGGACGTACCGTGTCTCCTCACGCCAGCATCCTTTGGGGGGATCACGCATGTCTCAGGGCTTCCCGCCGCCCGGCTCTCAGCCGCAGCAACCGCAGCAGCCTCCGCAGTGGGGTGGCCCGTCCCCGCAGCAGCCGTACCAGCAGCAGCCCTACCCGCAGGGGCCGGGATGGGGCGCGCCGGTACCGCCGCCGAAGCAGCGCCGGACCGGGCTCATCATCACCCTGTCCGTGCTCGGCGGCCTGGTGCTGCTCGGCGGGTGCGGGGCCCTGGTCGTGTCCGTGGTGAGCACCGGGACCGTGCACGAGGGCAGTTCCTCGGGCGAGTCGTCGGTGGACGAGGCGCCCGGGAAGGACGCACCGGCGAAGGACGACGCCTCCGGGGAGAAGCCCGGCGCCGAGAAGCCCGCCGAGAAGAAGAACGACGCGAAGGCCGACGCCGCGGCGGACGTGAAGCTGTCCAAGTGCGAGGTCAACGACCTGACCAAGTGGCCGTCCGTCGACGTGGAGATCGTGAACCACGGCGACGTGAAGTCGAACTACATCGTGACCGTGGAGTTCGTGGACGGGTCCGGTACGCGGGTGGCCGAGGGAATGGCCGCGGCGAACAATCTGGCCCCGGGACAGAAGTCCACGCAGAAGGCCCAGGGGCTGGGCGACTCTCCGGCGGACACGAAGTGCAAGGTGACGGATGTGACCCGGTACCCGTCGGCCGGGTAACGGCGGTTCGGCCGGTGTCCGGCGGAACCGGTCGTGTCCGAACCGGTCCCGCCGGATGCAGGACCGCTTGCTGCGCGGTTCCGGTTCGGGCGGTACGGTCGTGCGGAACGGACACCGGTGTGCCGTTGCCGGCGCGACAGAGCCCGGGGCACAGGCTTGATCGAGAGCGGGGAACGTTGAGCGATCCGAATCCGCATGCGGACAACTCGTACCAGTGGGGCCCACCCCAGCAGAACGGGCAGGGGAACGGGCCCGCCGGTGCGGGGGCTCCGGCCTACGGGTACCCGCAGCCGCTGCCCGAATCCGCCGCGCAGCCCGGCCCCGCCTACGGCTACCCCCCGGGGCCCGCGGCCCAGCCGATGGTGCCCGGTCACGGCCATGCGCAGCCGGGCGCGCCGATGGCCGGCGCCCCGTTGCTGGCGCTCGGGGACATCACCATCGTGAACGACCAGATCATCACGCCGGTCGGCACCATGCCGCTCAAGGGCGCCGTGTGGTCCGCCACGGACCTGTCGCACACCGAGGAGCGGATCCCCACGGTCGCGATCGTGCTGGCGATCGTCTTCGCCCTGCTCTGCCTGGTCGGTCTGCTCTTCCTCCTGATGAAGGAGAAGAAGACGACGGGCTTCATCCAGGTCTCGGTGACCAGCGACGGGAAGCATCACTCGACGATGATCCCGGCGACCGGTCCGGAGACCTTCCCGTGGGTGATGTCTCAGCTCAACTCGGCGCGCGCGATGAGCGTCTGACGCTCCACCAGGGCGACGCCCCTCCCATGCACCGTCGTCGCCCCCGCTCCCCTTCACACTGCCGCCGTACGGCCTGGGACCGGGCCGTACGGCGCGCGGCGCGGTGGCCGGCCTTCCGGCGACCGGCGCGACCGCAAGGCCGAGGGCCGCCCTCGCAGCCGGAGCCGTCGGCCGGGCGCCCGGATCCCCCACCCCCTCCTTTCAGGCCGATCACGCCGACCGGCATCGGCCCACCCATGCCTGAACACGTTCAAGAATGGTCCGCGGAGCCGTGGCCCGACCGGGGCGGATACGCTCGGGGCTGTGGTGAAGGAAGCGAAGGACGTGAAGGAAACCGGGGCATCCCAGGGGAAGGATGCCAGGGTCCCCAAGAGCGAGCAGACCCGCACACTCATCCTCGAAACCGCCCTCCGGCTCTTCCAGGAGCGCGGTTACGACAAGACGACGATGCGGGCCATCGCCCAGGAGGCCGGGGTCTCCGTCGGGAACGCCTACTACTACTTCACGAACAAGGAACACCTCGTCCAGGGCTTCTACGACCGGCTCGCCGCCGAGCACGAGGCGGCGGTGCGGCCGGTCCTGGACGGCGACAAGGACCTCGCGGTGCGGGTGCGCGGGGTCCTGCTCACCTGGCTGGACGTGGCGGAGCCGTACCACCGCTTCGCCGCCCAGTTCTTCAAGAACGCCGCCGATCCGGAGAGTCCGCTCAGCCCGTTCTCGGCGGACTCGGTCGCGGCCCGGGAAGCCGCGATCTCCATCCACCGGCGCTGCCTGGCCGGTTCCGACACCAAGGCCGATCCCGAACTGGCCGAGCTGCTGCCGCAGTTGATGTGGCTGATGCAGATGGGCCTGGTGCTGTACTGGGTGTACGACCGCACGGAGCACACCGGGCGCAGCCGCCGCCTGGTCGAGCGCGCCGCACCGATCGCCGCACGCGCCATCGCCCTGTCCCGGTTCCGGGCACTGAGGCCGCTGGTGCGGCAGATCCACGAGGTGCTGGTGGAGTTCCTGCCGGGCGCCGCCGGACGCGTGGCCTAGTGCTGTGACCGGGAAGGTTTGCCCGGAAGGAGCGGCGTCCGGTGCGGTGCATCGCAAGGCGGAGCATCGTCCGCGTACTGGACGTACGCGGGTGATGCGACAACACCGCGAGGTGCCGTGCCGGGCGTCGCGAGCCGGTGAACCTTCCCGGTCACAGCACTAGGCCGTGCCCTCGAAGTGCCGTCGTTCGGCCGGAGGCCGGGCCGTGCGGCGTCCGGTGCTTGCGACGCTACCCGGCCACGGCCGCACGCCTCGTGGACCGGAAGCGGTGGACGGCCCAGCCGGCACCGAGCACGGCGCCCGTCCAGACGATGACTTCGGCGAGAACGATCACCGGGGTCAAGGTGAGGTGCGGTCGGGGCGGCAGCACGACCATCTGCACGGCAGCACCCACCGGAACCGTCAACGCCGCGAGCAGGCCGATCAGTCCGGGTCGCCTGATGGCCGCACCCACCGCGCCCAGGATCAGCCCGAGCGGCAGTCCCGCCACCCACCACCTGACCAGGTCCGTGTCGGCCCCCATGGCGAAGGCGTCCGTCACGTAGTACGCCCCCGTGGCGGCGAACAGCGCCAGGGCCCCGGCCGACGCGCCTCGGAGCGGTGTCCCGGCCAGCCAGCCCATCGCCACCGCCAGCGCGGCCCAGGACCAACCCGCGTCCACCAGCAGGCTGAGCAGCTTGGCGGCGCCGGCCCAGACGGTGCCGACAAGAGGGGCTCCGAGCTCCGCGTACGGGGAGGAGAGCGCGTTGATGAGCGAGGTGACCGCCCCGAATCCCGCCCCAGCCGCAAGAGCACCCACCATGATCTTCATACCGGGAGCGTATCCGGCGGACGTCTGCCCCGGCTGCGCGCGGGTGCTGTCGGTACTCGCGCACACCGCCGTCCCGATCCGGGCGCTGCCCGGGGCGCTGAACGTCTGCTGCCCGCCCTCGTGGACAGTGCCGGGCAAGGGACACGGCCGGGGCGGGTGACCGGCCCCGGCCGTGCGGGCCGGCGGCGTGTCACCGCCCGGGAGACCTGGCCGTGACCAGCAGCCCGGCGAGCAGGCTCGCGAGCAGGGTGAGCCCGGCCGCCGACCAGAGGGCGACGGAGTATCCCTCCAGGACCGCCGCGTTGAGCTTCGCCACGGTGCTGGGGAGCTGCCCGGGGAGCGACTGCCCGCCGCGCAGGACCCCCTGCTCGGCCGCCTCGGCCAGGCCGTCCGGAAGACCCGGCGCGTGGCCCATCCGTACGGAGACCACCCCCGCGACGAGGCTGCCGAACAGGGGCATGCCGGCCCAGCCGCCCAGTTGCTGGGCCGCGCAGACCGCCGCGGCCGTCCCGCCGGAGTCCTGCGGGGAGATCCCGCCGGTCGCGGTGGCGAGGAGCGGCATGAAGGCCAGGCCGATGCCGAAGCCGAAGAGGAGCATGCCGGGCAGCACCTGGGTGGCATACGCGCCGTCGGCGTCGAGACCGGTCAGGAGCAGCAGGCCGATCGCCGCGGGCACCAGCCCGGACACGATCAGGACGCGGGGCGCCAGCCTGCGGTACAGCGGGGCGGAGACCAGGACGGAGCCGATCGCGACCGCACCGGCCATGGGCAGCACGGCCACGCCGACAAAGCCAGGGCTGTAACCGAGGGCGCCCTGGAGGTACATGCTCAGGATCAGGCACACGAGGAACACGCCCACACCGGCGAGGGCCAGGGCGAGAAGGGAGCCGACGCGGTCGCGGTCCTTGAAGACGTACGGCGGCAGGAGCGGGCCGGCCGCCCTGGTCTGCCACCACGCGAAGGCCGCCAGCAGCGCGACCCCGCCCACGAGGAGGACCACGACCAGGAGGTCGGTCCAGCCGCGCTCCCCGGCCTCGACGAAGCCGTGGACGAGGGCGACGAGGCCGACGGTGCCGAGCAGCAGACCGGGGATGTCGGGACGCGCCGGGGTGCGGGCCGGGTGGTCGCGCACGAGCAGGGCCGTACCGATCGCGGCGACGACCGCCACCGGGACCGCGGCGTACAGGCACCAGCGCCAGGTCAGGATCTCGGTCAGCCACCCGCCGGCGAACAGGCCGATCGCCGTACCGCTGCCGATGACCACCGCGTAGATCCCGAAGGCCACGCCGCGTTCGCGGGGGGAGGTGAAGCCGCTGGACACCAGGGCCAGCACGGCCGACGAGAGCAGCGCGGCGAACGCGCCCTGCAGGATGCTCGCCCCGATGAGCGCACCGGCGGAGCCGGCCGAGCCGCCGACCGCGCAGGCCACCGCGAAACCGGCCAGGCCGACGACCACCGACCGCTTGCGGCCCAGGAGGTCGCACAGGTGCCCACCGAGCAGCAGCAGCAAGCCGAAGGCCAGCACCCTGCCCTCGGTCATCGAGCGCACGTCGTCGGGCGAGAGGCCCAGGTCGGCGTAGACGGCCGGCAGCGCCACGCTCGTGGTCGTCGCGCCGAGCAGCACCAGCATCTGCGCCAGCACGGCCGTCACCAGCCCCCACCACCGTCCGGGGAGGGAGCCCGCGGCACCGGCCGGGACCGGGCCGTACCCCGCCCAGGCCGTCGGTGTGTACGCGGGCGGCGGCGGGACCGGCCGGGGCGGCTGCACGGCGGGCCCCGTGGGCTGGGGCCGAGGGGACGGAACCGTGGGCTCGGGCTGCGGGGACGGGACGGCGGGCTCGGGCCCGGCCGGGATGCGCGGGTCCGGGCGCGCGGCTCGGGTCTCCGGCGCGAAGTCGAGCAACTGGGCCGCATGACGGCCGAGTTGGGCCAGCACGGAGCCGGGCAGCCACTCCCCCGCCTCGTCCGCGGCCGTACGGGCGGCCACCTCGGCGGGTGTGGGCCGCCGCGCCGGGTCCTTGTGCAGGCACGCGCGTACGAGATCGACGAGCGACTCCGGCACGCCGGTCAGGTCCGCCTCCTCCTCCGCGACCCGGAAGAGGTGCGCGTTCAGACCGGACTCCGCGGCACCGAAGAGGAGGCGGCCGGTGGCCGCGTACACGAGGACCGCGCCCAGGCAGAACACATCGCTGGCCGCCGTGAGTTCGAGCCCTCGCACCTGTTCGGGCGACATGAAGCCGGGCGAGCCGATCAGCATCCCCGTGCGGGTGTGCAGGCTGTCCGGGCCGAGGCTGTCCATGGCCCGCGCGATGCCGAAGTCGATCACGCGCGGCCCGTCCACGGTCACCAGCACGTTGGACGGCTTCAGGTCGCGGTGGATCAGCCCCGCCTCGTGCACCGAACCCAGGGCCGTGGCAAGGCGGTTGGCGAGAACCCGGACGGAGTGCTCGGGCAGCGGGCCGAAGTCCTCGGCGACCACGGTGGTCAGGTCGGGGCCGGGGATGTACTGGGTCGCCACCCAGGGCACCGGCGCCTCGGTGTCGGCGTCGAGCACGGCCGCCGTCCAGGCCCCGCCCACCCGGCGGGCGGCAGCTACCTCGCGCGCGAACCGCTTGCGGAATTCGGGGTGTTGGGCGTGCTCGGCCTGCACCACCTTCACCGCCACGGTCCGGCCCGCTTCCGAACGGCCGAGGTACACCAGGCCCATGCCGCCCGCGCCGAGGCGGGCTATCAGTCGGTACGGGCCTATGTACGCCGGGTCCTCGGTGATCAACTGGTCCACGTTCGTACGATAGTTCAGCCACCGGGACCCCGGTGCCCCATCCCGTGAACCGCCGAGGAACCGGCAGCGAATCCGACCGGGCGGCGGGCCCGCCGCGTGCGCACCGCTCGGGCGGCACGCACGCCCGCGCCGTCCGTCAGATCCGCCGCAGCTCCCACAGCCGCCAGATGCCGGTGCCGTTCGAGAGGTACTGCGAGCCGGAGACCGCGGTCTTGCTGAGGACGTAGTCCTTCTTCTGCCACAGCGGCAGCAGCGGCACGTCCTCGCCGACCAGCGCCTGGAGCTCCTTGTAGTCCGACGAGGTGCGCCCGCGGTCGCTGTACTGGAGCGTGGACGAGATCAGGGAGTCCATCTTCTTGCTGGAGTAGCCGTTGTGGAGGCTGTTCTGGCTGCCGACGAGCGGCTGGCTGAACGTGTCGGGGTCCGGGTAGTCGGGGAACCAGCCGATGGCGTACGCGTCGTACTTGCCCGCCGCGTACTCCTTCTGGAACCGCTGCCACTCGACGGACTTGAGGGTGACCTTGAACAGCCCCTCCTTCTCCAGCTGGCGGCGGATCTCGGCGCTCTCCTTGACCGACGCCTCGTCGCCCCGGCCGTAGGCGATGGTGATCGCCACCGGGGTCTGCGCACCGGCGTCCTGCAGCAGCTTCTTGGCGCGCTCGGAGTCGGGCGAGGGGTAGGCGTCGAAGAACGGCGTGCTGTGCCCGATGACGCCCTGCGGGATCAGTGAGTAGAGGGGCTCGACGGTGCCCTGGTAGACGTCGGTCACCAGCGGCCCGCGGTCGAGGACCGAGGCGACCGCCTGCCGGACCTTCTTGTCGGCGAACGGGGAGTCGGGGCGGACGTTGAAGACGAGGAAGCGGATATCGGCGCTGTCCGCCTCGGTGACGCGCAGGTCGGGGTCGCCGGGGTTCAGCGCGGCGAGCGTGGCCGGCGGGAGCTGCCGGTGGGTCACTTCGAGCTTGCCGCCCTTCCAGGCTGCCAGCAGCCCCTCCGCCCCCTTGTAGTAGTGCACGGTGACCGGCACACCGGACTTCTTCACCGCGCCCTTGTAGTGCGGGTTGGGAACGAACTCGGCCACCTTGCCCGGCTGGTACGACTTCAGCAGGTACGGGCCGGAGCCGTCGACGGTGTTCCCGATCCGGAGCTTGTTCGCCGGGTACGACTCGCGGTCGACGATCGAACCGGCTCCGGTGGCCAGCTTCTGCGGGAACGTCGCGTCGCGCGAGGAGAGGTTGAAGGTGATGGTGCGGCCCTCGGTCACCACGTTCTTCAGGCTCGGGAACAGCACCCACGGACCGACATCCGTCTTGATCTTGATCATGCGCTCGAAGGAGAACTTGACATCGTCGGCGGTGATCTGGCGCCCGTTCGAGAAGTGCAGGTCGTCCCGGAGCTTGCACTGGTACGTCTGGAGCTTCTGGCCGATGAACTGGCAGCTCTCGGCGGCGTCGGGCTCGGGAACGGTCCCGCCGGGCTTGAACGTCAGGAGGGACTGGTAGACGTTGCCGTACATCGCCCAGGAACCGACGTCGTACGCACCGGCCGGATCGAGTGAGGTCACCTCGTCCGTGGTGCCGACCAGGATCGGATCGCGATTCACCTCGTTGGAGGGGAGCAACTGCCAGACGACGACGCCGGCGATGACCAAAACCGCGAAAATCGCGAGAATCCGTACCCGGATCGACCGCATGGACGTGATCTCCCTATTGCCAGCCCCACCTCGGCGTCGCGCACAGACACGCAGACCACCGCACGTCGGCGTTCACCCAATCACACGATTTTCACATCTGGAAGACCAAAACTGGGACTCATAGCCTTTTGTTCGGTACTTGAAACCTTGGGCGTTTCAATAGGGTCTGTAACAAGACAACAACAGAGTGTCAGGCCCGCAGCGAGGCCAGCTCCACGACGGTGATGTCGGAGGGTGCGCCCACCCGTACCGGCGGCCCCCAGGCTCCCGCCCCGCGCGTGACGTACAGCTGGGTGTCGCCGTAACGGTCGAGCCCGGCGACGGTGGGATTGGCGAGTCCGGCGACCATGTCGCCCGGCCAGAGCTGCCCGCCGTGGGTGTGTCCGGACAACTGGAGGTCCACGCCCCAGGCGACGGCGTCGTCGATGACGACGGGCTGGTGGGCGAGGAGGACGGAGGCGCGCGCGGGGTCACGGTCGCCGAGCGCGGCCTCGAAGTCCGGGCCCTGTCCCTCGGTCTCCCCGGCGATGTCGTTGACACCGGCGAGGTCGAATCCGTCGATCTCGACCCGGGCGTTCTCCAGCGGGTGGAGGCCCAATTCCCGCACGTGGTCGACCCATTGGGCGGCGCCGGAGTAGTACTCGTGGTTCCCGGTGACGAAGAAGCTCCCCTGACGGGCGTCCAGCCCGGCGAGCGGTTCCGCCGCCGGACCGAGGTCGTCGACGGTGCCGTCCACCAGGTCGCCCACGACCGCGACCAGATCCGGCCGGGTCCGGTTGATCGTGTCGACGATCCGCTGGGTGTGGGCGCGGCCGAGGATCGGCCCGAGATGGATGTCGCTGACGACGGCGATCCGCAGACCGTGCGCGGAGCGCGGCAACCTGGCGAGCGGGACGGTGACCCGCTTGACCCGCGGCCCGCGCAGCACGCCGTACGTTCCGTGACCGACCGTGCCGAGCCCGGCGACGGCGGCGGCGCCCCCGACCGCCCGCGCGACGAACAGGCGACGCGTGAGGGCGGAGGCGGCGACGGGGACGGTGGCAGGGGTGACGGTGCCGCTGTCGGTGCCGGTGCCGGCAGTCCCGGAGTCGGTGCGCGCGGCTGCGGAGCCGCCGTCACCGTCACCCACCAACACGGCCGAGGAAGTCTGCGCCACCGGGGAAGCCGCAGCCGGCGTCCCCTCCGCCGCCGGGGAAGCCGCCACCGAGGCAGCCGACGCCGCCGGGGCCCCTCCCGCGTCCGCGGCCCCGCCCCGCGAGACCTCGCCCGCCGCGCGCCCGTCCTGCCGCCCGCGTACGGCGTCCCCGCGTCCCCGTACGGCGTCCCGGCGCGCGAGCACCCGTCGCAGCACCGGCCGTACCACCTCGCCCACCAGCAGCGCGAGGGTCAGGTACAGCACCGCAGCCAGCCACAGGTAGCCCGGCCAGGCCAGTGCCTGCTGGAGCGGGAAGGGAGCGCCGACGCGCCCGGCGACCAGGGCGCCGATGCTCAGCAGCGGCAGCAGGTACGCCGCCACCGTGCCGACCCGGCGCAGGGCGCTGCCCCTGGTCGTCGTGTCGCCGACGAGGCGCTGCCAGAGGTAGCGGTGCACGCCTGCCAGCAGCGCGAGCACCACGAGCACCACCAGCGCGAAACCCGCCACGGTCATGTGCGTCTCCCCCGCCGCTCGTCCGTCCGGTTATCGACGCTCGCGGCGCAGGGCCCGCAGACCTCGGAACCCGATCACCCCGACTGCCGTCCCCAGGAGAAAGGACGTGACGGCGAGCAGCAGATGCACCCAGAAGTAGGCAGTCGGGTCACCCGCGTCGTCGAAGGCGAGCCCGCTGGCGTCCTTCGACAGGTTCTTGACGAAAGTGATCCAGATGACCCAGCTCCACACCCCGAAGGCGAGCAGGAACCAGGAGACGGGGCGGCTGAGCTTCATGGACCCAGTATCACCGCCGCGCTCCGGCGAGGTCGCCCGGGGTGGGCCGTCCTGGCGGAGCATACGGCGGGTCAGGCTATCCGCGCCCGCGTTCATATCTTCACCCTGTACGTTTCCGACCGTGTCCGCACTGAAAAAGATCGCGCTGACGGTCGCATCTGCCGCCATGTTGTCCGCCTTTGTCGTCAATCCGGCATCGGCGGCCGACAAGGACTCCTCCGACAAGAAGCCGAAGCCGCCCTCGGACATGTCGCAGGTCGGCGGCGAGCTGCTGAGCCGGGCCGGTACGCAGGTCAAGCTGGGGGCCGGGGCGCCGGTCCTGCCCAAGGGCCTCACGGGCAGATCGTGGATCGTCGCCGACGCGGAGAACGGCGACGTGCTCGCCGCGCACAACGCGCACTGGCCGCTGCCGCCCGCCTCCACGCTGAAGATGCTCTTCGCGGACACCGTGCTGCCCAAGCTCCAGCCGAAGACCCGGACGTACACGGTGCGGCCCGAGGACCTCGCCGATCTCGGCGAGGGGAGCAGCCTGGTCGGGGTCAAGGAGAACCTCACCTACACGGTCCACGACCTGTGGCTCGGGGTGTTCCTGCGGTCGGGCAACGACGCCGTGCACGCGCTGTCCGCGATGTACGGGGGCGTCCCCCGGACGGTCGCCGACATGCAGGCGCACGCCGAGGAGTTGCAGGCGCTCGACACGAAGGTGGTGTCGCCCGACGGGTACGACGCTCCCGAGCAGGTCTCCAGCGCGTACGACCTGACGCTGATCGCCCGCAGCGGCCTCCAGAAGGCGGACTTCCGGGAGTACTGCTCGACGGCCGAGGCGGATTTCCCCGGCGGGAAGAAGAAGAAGAACGGGGAGCGCGAGACCTTCGCGATCCAGAACACCAATCGGCTGCTCACCGGTGCGGACGGGGTCGCCCCGTACAAGGGCGTCGCGGGTGTCAAGAACGGCTACACCACGCACGCGGGCAACACCTTCACCGGGGTCGCCGAGCGCGACGGCAGGGTGCTGCTCGTCACCGTCATGAACCCGTCGTCCGAGGAGCACCACGCCGTCTACAAGGAGGCCGCGAGCCTCCTCGACTGGGGCTTCGGGGCGAGCGGCAAGGTGACCCCGGTCGGCGAGCTGGTGCCGCCGAGGTCCGCCGGGACCGGTACGGGGGACGACACCGGCAGCGGGACGGGGAAGGGCCCCACGGCCGCGAACGGGACGGGCGACGGCCGAGGCGGCTCCTCGCACGCCGCCGGGACCGCGGCCTCCCACGGCGGCGGGAGCGGTGCCGGGATCGCGCTGGGCATCGCCGCGGGTGTCGTGGCGCTGGTGGGCGGAGCGGCGTTCCTGATCAACCGGCGCTGGCCGCTGCCGGACCTGGTGCGTCGCCGCTCCCGTCACTGACGGGCCCGGCGCCCCCTCCGTCGTCCTCGCCGGTGTCCTCGCCCTCGTCCTCACCGGCTTCCTCGCCGTTGCTCGGCGTCGCCGTCCAGGCGGCGCAGAACAGCAGCAGCCGCGCGGTGAAGTTGAGCCACAGCAGGAGCGCCACCGGCACCCCGAAGGCGGCGTACATGCTCTTCGAGGCGACGCCTCGCATGTAGCCGCCGAGCAGCAGCTTGAGGAGTTCGAAGCCGACCGCGCCGATCACACCGGCGACCAGCAGCCTGCGGCGCGGCGGCTCCACACCGGGCAGCAGCGTCAACAGGTAGAGCCCCAGCAGGAAGTCGGCGAGGACCGCCACGAGCAGGGCGGCCACCTGGAGCACCACGCCGCCCGCGCCCCGGTCCGGGATGTCCAGCAGCCGGGCGGTCCAGCCGACGGCGACGGAACCGGCCGAGGAGATCGCGAGCGTCGCCAGCGCGGCTCCGCCCAGCCCCAGCAGCAGCCCCGCGTCCTTGAGCTTGCGGACGACCGGGTTGCCCGTGTCCGCGTCGTCGATTCCCCACACGGCGCGCAGACAGTCCCGCAGGGCGCCGATCCAGCCGATGCCGGTGAACAGCAGCATCGCACCGGCGACCCCCCCGACCGTCCCGGCGTGGGCCACCAGGTCCGCGATGCCGAGCTGGTCGGAGATGCCCGGCACCTGCTCGGCGAGCACGTTCTCGATCCGGTGGAGCTGCCCCTCGGTGAGCAGCGCGGCACCGATCGCCGCGCCGACCGCGATCAGCGGGAACAGCGCCAGGAAGCTGATGAACGTGATCGTCGCCGCGAGCCTGGTCCAGTGGACCCGTTCCAGGGTCTCGTAGGAGCGCCAGGTGTGAGTCGCCATCAGCCGGGAGACGATCGGCCCGATGACGGGGAGGTTCTTCAGCCAGTCCATGACATACGACTACCCGTCCGGACGTCGAAACCTGAAACTCTCCTCCCCGGCGAACGAGTCGAAACACGTCGAAACATCTTGAATCGCCCATATAGGTGAGCGCATTGATAAATCCCCCGAATGGGTTTTCTCAGGCGATACGGTCACCGTCATGTCCGTCGACACCGTGTCCCTGACCGGCTGGGGCCGTACCGCCCCGACGACCGCCCTGCGCTTTCGCCCGCGCACCTACGAGGAGGCGGCGGCGACGGTGCGCGGCTGCGGGCCGCGCGGCTCCATCGCCCGGGGGTTCGGCCGGGCCCACGGCGACGCGGCGCAGAACGGCGGCGGCTCCGTGCTCGACATGACCGCGCTGAACCGTATCCGCACCATCGACGCCGGGGCCGGTCTGGTGGTCTGCGACGCCGGGGTCGGCCTGCACCGGTTGATGGAGGTCCTGCTGCCGCTCGGCTGGTTCCCGCCGGTCACGCCGGCCACCCGCCGGATCACCGTCGGCGGCGCGATCGGCTCCGACGTCCACGGCCCGAACCACCACGTCTCCGGCTCCTTCAGCCGCCACGTGCGGGAGCTGGAGCTGCTGACCGCCGACGGCGAGATCCGTACGGTCCGGCCCGGCACCGCCCTCTTCGACGCGACCGCGGGCGGGCTGGGGCTGACCGGGGTGATCCTCTCGGCCACGCTGCGGCTGCACCGTGTCGGCAGCGCGTGGATGTCCGTCGACACCGAACGGGCCGTCGACCTGGACGACCTGCTCGCCCGGCTCTCCTCCGGGGACCACCGCTACCGCTACTCGTCCGCCTGGATCGACCTCCAGGCCCGGGGCCGGTCGACGGGACGTTCCGTACTCACCCGAGGAGAGCACGCGCCCCCGTACACGCTCCCGCCGGGCGCCCGGCGCGCACCCCTCGCCCTCCGCCCGCCACGACTGCCCGCCGCCCCCGCCCTCGTTCCGGCGGGACCGCTCGGCCGCGCCTCCGTGGCCCTTCTCAACGAACTCCGCTACCGCCGGGCACCGTCCTACCGGATCGGCGAACTCCAGCGGCTGTCCGCGTTCTTCCACCCCATGGACGGCCCCTCGCACGGCAGCCGCCTCGACCGCCCGCACGGCCCGGCCCCTCACGGCCGCCCGAACCGCGCGGAACGTCCCGACCGCCTCGATCTCCTCGACCGCTTCGACCGCTTCGACCGTCTTCATGGCCACGCCGGATTCGTCCGGTACCAGTTCGTCGTCGGACACGGGCAGGAGGAGACGCTGCGCCGGATCGTGCGCCGGATCTCGGGGCGGCGCTGCGCCTCGCCCCTCGCGGTGCTGAAGCGGCTCGGCACCGGCGACCCGGGCTGGCTCTCGTTCCCGGTGCCCGGCTGGACGCTCGCCCTCGACCTGCCCGCCGCCCTGCCCGGTCTGGGCCGGTTCCTGGACTCGCTGGACGAGGAGGTGGCGGCGGCCGGTGGCCGGGTGTGTCTGGCGAAGGACGCGCGGCTGCGGCCGGAGATGCTCGCCGCCATGTACCCGCGGCTGGACGAGTTCCGGTCGCTGCGCGCGGAACTGGATCCGAACGGGGCCTTCCGCTCGGACCTGTCGCGGCGCCTGTCGCTCTGACCTGACCGGTCGGGGCGGGCCGCGCCCCGCCGCGCCCCGCCCCGTTCCTTCTCCGGCGCCGCTCCCGGCCCCGCCCGCCCGCGTGCCCGTCCACATCCCCATCCCCGTCCGCATCCCCGTCCGCAAGGAGTGTTCCGTGAAGGACGCCTTCGGTGCTCCGCAGTCCCTGCTCGTGCTCGGCGGCACGTCGAGGATCGCCCTCGCCACCGCGCGCCGGCTGGTCGCCGCGCGCACCCGTACCGTCCGGCTGGCCGGGCGCCCCTCCCCCGCCCTCGAATCGGCCGCGGAGGAGCTGCGCGCGCACGGCGCCGACGTCGGCACGGTCGACTTCGACGCCCTCGCCCCCGAGACCCACGAGACGGTCCTCGGGAAGGTCTTCGCCGAGGGCGACATCGACGTCGTGCTCCTCGCCTTCGGCATCGCGGGCGACCAGGAACGGGACGAGGAGGAACCGCTGGGCGCGGTCCGGGTCGCCCAGACCAACTACACGGGAGCCGTCTCCGCCGGGCTGGTGTGCGCCGGCAGACTCCAGGCGCAGGGGCACGGCTCGCTGGTGGTGCTGTCCTCGGTGGCCGGCGAGCGGGCCCGCCGCGCGGACTTCATCTACGGATCCAGCAAGGCGGGCCTGGACACGTTCGCCCAGGGCCTGGGAGAGGCACTGCGCGGCACGGGGGTGCACGTGATGGTCGTGCGCCCCGGCGTCGTACGGCCAAAGACGGCGACGCCCGCCGGGCCCGCGGCACCGCGCCCCACGGCGCCACGGCCCACGGCCTCGCGGCCGATGCCGCCGCGGTCCGCGCCGTCACAGTCCGTGACCTCACCGATCACGGCCGCACGGCTCGCCGCGTACGGGGACGCCGCGTCCCGGATCGCCGCGGCACCGCTGGAGGCACCGCCTCTCGTGACGACGCCGGACGCGGTCGCGACGGCGATCGTGACGGGGCTGCGACGACGCTCGGGAACGGTGTGGGTGCCCGGCGCGCTGCGCGTGGTGATGTCGGCGCTGCGGCACGTGCCGCGCCCGCTGTTCCGACGCCTGCCGATGTGACGCACGTACGCCCCCGGTCCGATAGCGTGCGCGTCCGCCCCGGCGGGACCGGGACGGACGCGCACGCGGGACGGGTCAGGACCGCAGGGAGGGCTCGTCCACGGAGGAGCCGCCCTGCGCGGGCACGGCGGGCGTGCCACCCCCGCCGTCGAACGGGAACTCGTTGATCTTGCGCCACACGCGGTCCGGGCCCTGCTCGTACAGCGCGAAGGAACCGCAGGTCCAGGCGGCCTCGTAGTCGGCCAGCTCCTCGTACGCCCGGTCCATCGCCTGCTCGGGGATGTCGTGCGCCACGGTCACGTGCGGGTGGTACGGGAACTGGAGCTCGCGCACCAGCGGCCCGGAGGCGTCCCTGACCCGCTTCTGGAGCCACGAGCAGGCCGAGGCGCCCTCGACGACCTGCACGAAGACGACCGGCGAGAGCGGCCGGAAGGTGCCCGTCCCGGACAGCCGCATCGGGAAGGGGCGGCCGGCCGTCGCGATCCGGGCGAGATGCGCCTCGATCGCGGGCAGGTCGGCCGCGGCGGCCTCGGTCGGCGGAAGGAGGGTGACATGGGTGGGAATGCCGTACGCGGCAGGATCCCCGAAGCTCGCGCGCCGCTCCTGGAGCAGACTGCCGTAGGGCTCCGGGACCGCGATCGAAACGCCGAGCGTTACGGTCCCCACGTCGTTCTCCTCAATCCTCGAAGGTCGGTGGTCCTCAATGGTGAACAGCCCTTTTCCGGCCATCCGCCCGGTGGATTTCCCATCGCCAGTGTGACGCCTGGGGCGACAAAACCGCCAGGGTCCTTGGACTCAGTGCTTGGCGGGCAGAAAGCCCATCCGGTCGTACGTCCGGGCCAGGGTCTCGGCCGCCACGGCACGGGCCTTCTCGGCACCCTTGGCCAGGATCGAGTCCAGCGTCTCCGGGTCGTCCAGGTATTCCTGGGTGCGGGTGCGGAACGGTGTGACGAAGTCGACCACGACCTCGGCGAGGTCGGTCTTGAGCGCACCGTAGCCCTTGCCCTCGTACTTCTGCTCCAGATCCGCGACACCGGTGCCGGTGAGCGTGGAGTAGATGGTCAGCAGGTTGCTGACGCCGGGCTTCTCGGCCCGGTCGAAGCGGATGACGGTGTCGGTGTCGGTGACGGCGCTCTTGACCTTCTTGGCGGTGGCCTTCGGCTCGTCGAGGAGGTTGATCAGACCCTTCGGGGTGGCCGCCGACTTGCTCATCTTCGACGACGGGTCCTGGAGGTCGTAGATCTTCGCCGTCTCCTTGAGGATGTACGGGTCCGGCACGGTGAACGTGTCGCCGTAGGTGCCGTTGAACCGCTCGGCGAGATCGCGGGTCAGCTCCAGGTGCTGGCGCTGGTCCTCGCCGACCGGGACCTGGTCGGCCTGGTACAGCAGGATGTCGGCGACCATCAGCATCGGGTACGTGAAGAGGCCGACGGTGGTGCGGTCGGCGCCCTGCTTGGCGGACTTGTCCTTGAACTGCGTCATGCGGGACGCCTCGCCGAAGCCCGTGAGGCAGTTCATGACCCAGCCGAGCTGGGCGTGCTCGGGCACGTGGCTCTGAACGAAGAGCGTGCAGCGCTCGGGATCGAGACCGGCGGCGAGGAGCTGGGCGACGGCGAGCCGGGTGTTCCCGCGCAGCTGCGCGGGATCCTGCGGGACGGTGATCGCGTGCAGGTCCACCACCATGTAGAAGGCGTCGTGGGAGTCCTGCAGCGCCACCCACTGGCGCACCGCGCCGAGGTAGTTGCCGAGGTGGAACGAGCCTGCGGTGGGCTGGATTCCGGAGAGCACGCGGGGACGTTCAGAGGCCATGGCCCCATTGTCTCAGGTGCCGCACGCAGCTCCGGCAGCCGGTGGCGCAGCCGTGCGGCGCGGACGGCACGGGACCGGGGCGGTCGGTACGGCGGGCGGCGCCGGGCGGTACGGCGGGCGTACGGCAGGGGCGCCGGGCGGGCGCGGTGCGCGGCACGGGCAGGGACGCCGCGGCGGCCGGGCGGGCACGGCGCGGGGGCCGGGCGGGCACGGCGCGGGGGTGTGGACTGCGATGTCGCGGGGCCGGGCAGGCATGCGGCGAGGGCACGAACAGCGATGTGACAGGAGGTTCGGGCGGGCGCGCCGCAGGGACACGGACAGCGACGTCGCGGAGACCGGGCGGGCGCGCCGTGGATCGCAGGTTTCCTCGCCCCGGTTGTGACCGACGATACAAAGTGGGCACCACCCTCCGCCCATGCCGCACGACGATCGGAGATCCCGTGTCGACCACGGACAACGCCATCGCCTCCGCCGAGGCGCACAGCGCGCACAACTACCACCCGCTGCCCGTCGTCGTCGCCTCGGCGGACGGCGCCTGGATGACCGATGTCGAGGGCCGGCGCTATCTCGACATGCTCGCCGGGTACTCGGCGCTCAACTTCGGCCACGGCAACCGGCGCCTGCTCGACGCGGCCAGGGCCCAGCTGGAGCGGGTGACCCTCACCTCGCGCGCCTTCTACCACGACCGGTTCGCCGACTTCTGTACGCAGCTCGCCGAACTGTGCGGCATGGAGATGGTCCTGCCGATGAACACCGGGGCGGAGGCCGTGGAGACCGCGGTGAAGACCGCCCGCAAGTGGGGCTACCGGGTGAAGGGCGTCCCGGACGGCATGGCCAAGATCATCGTGGCCTCGAACAACTTCCACGGCCGTACGACGACGATCATCAGCTTCTCCACGGACCCGGAGGCCCGGGAGGACTTCGGCCCGTACACACCGGGGTTCGAGATCGTTCCGTACGGGGACCTGACCGCGCTCGCGGAGGCGATGACCGAGAACACGGTGGCGGTGCTGCTGGAGCCGATCCAGGGCGAGGCCGGGGTGCTGGTGCCGCCGCCCGGCTACCTCCCCCGGGTGCGCGAACTGACCCGGGAGCGGAACGTCCTGTTCATCGCGGACGAGATCCAGTCGGGCCTGGGCCGCACCGGGAAGACCTTCGCGTGCGAGCACGAGGGGGTCGTGCCGGACATGTACGTGCTCGGCAAGGCGTTGGGCGGTGGCGTGGTCCCGGTGTCGGCGGTGGTCTCCTCGCGGGACGTGCTCGGTGTGTACCGGCCGGGTGAGCACGGCTCGACGTTCGGCGGCAATCCGCTCGCCTGCGCGGTCGCCCTGGAGGTCATCGCGATGCTCCGCACCGGCGAGTACCAGCAGCGGGCGGCCGAACTCGGCGAACACCTCCACCAGGAGCTGAACCTGCTGGTGGGCGGCGGCGCGGTGGAGGAGGTACGAGGGCGCGGCCTGTGGGCGGGCGTCGACATCGCCCCGCGCCACGGCACCGGCCGGGAGATCTCCGAGAAGCTGATGGACCGGGGCGTGCTGGTCAAGGACACCCATGGCTCGACGATCCGGATCGCCCCGCCGCTGGTGATCAGCAAGGAGGACCTGGACTGGGGCCTGGAACGGATCCGCGGCGTACTGCGCGACTGAGCCGACGACTCCCGACGCACCCCGGGAGATCCCGAGGGTGCCGGGACCGTCGAACGGCCCCGGCACCCCGCATCCGGCACCCGGCACCCGTTCAGGACCCCGGCACCCGTTCAGAACGCCGGAACCCCGGGACCCGTTCACAGGATGACGTGGGGGGCGGGAAGGTCTCACAGGATGACGTGGGGAAGGAATCGGGCGTACTCGTCCGTCACCAGCCCCTCCGACTCCCGGATGCCGAGACCGGCCGCCTCGCCCTCGACGACCCACGCCCCGAGCACGACCCGGTTGCCGTCGAAGTCCGGCAGGGGCGCCAACTCCTGGTAGCAGCACGGTTCGTCGCGCAGCACTTCGGGGCTCCCCGGCTCGTGGATCGTGACCCCGGCGCCTTCCCGGCCCAGCAGCGGTTTGGCGACGTAACCGGCCCCGGCATGCGTACCGTGCCCGGCCAGTTCGCGTGGGCCGTCGAGGTAGGAGGCGAGCAGGTTCGGGTGGCCCGGATAGAGCTCCCAGAGGATCGCCATCAGCGCCTTGTTGGAGAGGAGCATCTTCCAGGCGGGCTCGATCCAGCAGGTGGAACCGGTGCCGCCGCCGTTGTCGAGGGTGTCCAGGACGTGCGGCCCGAACTTGTCGGTCGCCAGCCACTCCCACGGGTACAGCTTGAAGCAACTGCGGATGAACCCCAGACGTTCGTCCACGAACCGGCCTGTCAGCCGGTCCCAGCCGATCTGTTCCACGGAGAGCGCCTCCGTGTCGAGGCCGGCCTGTTCGGCGGTCTCCCGGAGATAGGCGACCGTCATCAGGTCCTCGCCGATCTCGTCGCCCTCGGAGTGCGCGAAGTGCACCGGTCCGGACGGCAGCAGCGGGGCCTGCCGACGCCATGCCTCGACGAGGCGTTCGTGCAGCGAGTTCCACTGGTCGGCGTCCGGGAAGCGGTCCTCCATCCAGAACCACTGGGCGCTCGCGGCCTCCACCAGCGAGGTGGGGGTGTCCGCGTTGTACTCCAGCATCTTCGCCGGCCCGGTCCCGTCGTAGCGCAGATCGAACCTGCCGTAGATGGACGGAAGTTCATCGCGACGCCGCCAGGACTCCCTGATCAGAGCCGCCAACCTGCGGTCGGTGATGCCGAGTTCGGCGAACCTGTCCCGCTCCACGATGTGCGCGGCGGCGGCCAGGCACATCGTGTGCAGCTCCTCGACGACCTCCTCCAGCGCCTCGACCTCGGGCAGCGAGAAGACGTAGTAGGCACTCTCGTCCCAATACGGCCGCAGCGACCCGTCGGGGTAACGGGTCAGCGGGTAGACGATGCCCTGGCTCTCGACCGTCTCCTGCCAGCCGGGACGCGGCTGCGTGGTGCGACGTTCCATACCGGTTCAGCCGCCTCCGGTGCCAGAACAGCCGAAGCCGCCCCGTTCGACGGCCGCCTTGTCGAAACTGCCGCCTTCCACCCTGCCGTCCCTGCTCTTGCCGCCGTAGTAGTACGAACCGCCGCCGCTCCCACTGCTGCTGCCGCTTCCACTGCCGCTCTTGCACTTGTAGCTGGGCAGTTCCTTGTGGCTCAGCGGGTCGACACACCGCTTGTCCGGCTCCGAACCGCAGGAGGTGATCACCGCGGCGAGCATCCCCATCCCGCCGAGCACCACGGTGCTCGACCTCAACTTGCGTATGGTCATGTTTCCGTCTCCCCCGTCGCATGAATCCAGCCAGTACGGCCGTTTGTCAGATTAGAACGCGGCGGATCGCGCCGGGAAGTGGGGGCACGAGGCCCGCACCGGACACCACTCACGCGCCGGGCGGCACTGCGGGGATGACGAGAGGACGAGAGGCTCTTTCCAGGGCGAGAAGGCCCCGTCGGGCCGCCTCGGGCGTACACCGCGAGCAAGTGCGCGGGTAACTTCAATTACCGTTCGCCTCAAAGCCATTGGCCGAGGAAGACACGCAGCGGGAGAGGGGATGGGAGGGCGGACCGCTTGAGCCGACGCACTATCAGACAGCGACTACGCGCCGACAAGCTCCGCCGGAGAGGAACCGTCGCCGAGTAGTCTCCAAGCCACAGCGTTTCACGAAGCCGGAGATGTGCGCAGCGGCGGTACGCGACCACTCCGGCACACCGAAAAGGACACTTTGACTCGGGGATCAGGGATGGTCCCCGCGCACGCGGGGGTGGTCCCGGGTCCCAGCCTCGCTCGATGACCAGGACGTGATGGTCCCCGCGCACGCGGGGGTGGTCCCCGGTCACCGGGGAGGTCTTCGCGACGCAGGTCATGGTCCCCGCGCACGCGGGGGTGGTCCCCCGGCCTTCGACCATCGGGGCTGTCGCGGGTGATGGTCCCCGCGCACGCGGGGGTGGTCCCGACACCTACTTTCCCCGCACGCTCGTCAAGGAATGGTCCCCGCGCACGCGGGGGTGGTCCGTCACCGCGAGCACCGCCCTGCCCTGTGTATTCATGGTCCCCGCGCACGCGGGGGTGGTCCCCGTCAGCGTGCTTATAGAAACGCTTTTCGTCCATGGTCCCCGCGCACGCGGGGGTGGTCCCGGGCGCGCGGCGACGGGCGCCGCCTGCTTCCCATGGTCCCCGCGCACGCGGGGGTGGTCCCCATCGCTGCGATCACGGCCATGGTGACGGCGGATGGTCCCCGCGCACGCGGGGGTGGTGGTCACGAGGCGGTTGGGCTTCTTCACTGCTGTGGATGGTCCCCGCGCACGCGGGGGTGGTCCCGGAGGGGAGTGATCACCCATGGGGTGGAAGTTATGGTCCCCGCGCACGCGGGGGTGGTCCCTGCTGCTCGGCCACGGCCGCCGCCTCAGCGCGATGGTCCCCGCGCACGCGGGGGTGGTCCCCGAGATCAACGCGTTCGCACGGGCCGTGCAGAATGGTCCCCGCGCACGCGGGGGTGGTCCCATCGGCATGGACCGATGGGGAGAAGAGACGAAATGGTCCCCGCGCACGCGGGGGTGGTCCCCCAGATGCCGCCACGCTGCACAGGCCAAGCCTATGGTCCCCGCGCACGCGGGGGTGGTCCCGCCGCGGTGGTGCGTTCGTGGACGTCTGCTTCATGGTCCCCGCGCACGCGGGGGTGGTCCCACCTTCTGCGCGCGCTGTTCCACCGGCGGCCCATGGTCCCCGCGCACGCGGGGGTGGTCCCGGTCCTCGGTCGCGGCCGAGACCCGGACGGGGATGGTCCCCGCGCACGCGGGGGTGGTCCCTGTTGCAGAGCAAGACCTGCCTGCCAACGCAGATGGTCCTCGCGCACGCGGGGGTGGTCCCCACGGTCGTCGCGGCCGCCGTCATCGGGGTGGATGGTCCCCGCGCACGCGGGGGTGGTCCCGCGATGGGACGCAGCGTGGCGAAGCCGACAGTATGGTCCCCGCGCACGCGGGGGTGGTCCCACGCGGAGCTGTACGCCGCCCCCGTCGACCTGGTGGTCCCCGCGCACGCGGGCGAGGCGCAAGTGCACCACCTATCAGCACCACCCCACCGCGGAGGAACTGATATGTGCGACAGCACCAACCATCGTTTCGAGCCGGGTCAGTGTGCAGGCTCGTGCCCCGTCTGCGGGGCAGGAGTAGGAGCACCGACCGGCCCACCACGATGCGCCAACGCGCCGGAAGCGGCACCGAAACGTGCCCGGGAAGCGGACAGCCCGCACTGTAGCTCCACAGAGCCGAGTCCCGGCCTGATGCACGGCTGCTGAACAGCCAGAACTCGCTTCCGCCCATGAGGATGCCCCTTCACCTACTCAAGTAGGACAGTGTCGCGCTGTAGCCGCTTCCCACGTACGCGTCGACGGTTGAATCCCATCGCCCCATGGCGTGTTCTTGCACGGTGAAGCCCCACCATGCGACGCACGATGGGGCAACCTCAAGCGGTACGCCAGCCGGACGGTCAGAACGCGCCGAACTCTTCAGCCCTGACACCCGCAACGAAGGACGCAAACGCACTGGCAGAGGCGCTCAGCACCGGACCGCCCGGGACCTTGGAGTCACGGACGGGGACGACGCCGCGTGAGACGGCGAGGTTGCCGGCGACTTCGATGCACTGGCCACCGTTGCCGCTGTATGAAGACTTGAACCAGCGGGGGGATTCGGTTGTCACGGAGTGCCCTTTCGCAACTGGTTGATAAGGATCACGGACTCTGCCTGGGCCAGCGCTTCAGCCTGTAGCAGAGCCAAGTCCACTGCGACCTAAGAAGCCCCACCATGCAATGCACGATGGGGCAACCTCAACCGGTACGCGACCCGGACGGTCAGAACGCGCCGAACTCTCCAGCCCTGACACCCGCAACGAAGGACGCAAACGCACTGGCAGAGGCGCTCAGCACCGGACCGCTCGGGTCCTTCGAGTCGCGCACGGGGACGACGCCACGCGAGGCGGCGAGATTGACGGCGATCTCGACGCAGGCGCCGCCGTTCGAGCTGTACGAAGACTTGAACCAGCGGGGGGATTCGGTCGTCACTGGAGGCCCTTTCGCAACTGATTGATCAACGCTACGGATTCCGCCTGGGACAACGCCTCGGCTTGTAGTTGATGGTATGCCGTCAGTAGCGGTACCACCGAAGCGGTTTCACGTTCCAGGCGGCCTTGCTGGGCGGACTCGGCGTAGGACATGACCGTGCGGTCCGACAGCGTCAGCAGGTACAGCGGCAGATTGAACGAGCGACGTGCCCCTATCCCGAAGGGCGACACCTGAAGCATCCAGTTAGGAAGGGATGCAACCTCGACCAGCCGTTGAAGCTGGGCCGTCATGACCTCGGGCCCGCCGACGGCGTGGTGGAGACAGCTCTCGTCCATCACCACCAGCACCATGGGCGGTCGGGGTCCCGCCAGCGCCGCCTGCCGCCCCGCCAGGAACGCGACGCGCTCATCGGCCTGTTCGTGCGTGATGGACCCCCGCCACACATCACCGTCGACCAAGGCCCGTGCGTACTCCGGCGTCTGGAGCAATCCAGGAATGAGCCCGATCTCAAACAGCCTGATCTCCACCGCCCGGCTCTCATAGCCGACGTACTCCGGGAAGCCCTCCAGCAGTACGCCGTGCCGCATCTCGCGCCACTCGCGCTCGAACGATGCAGCGGAACCGGTAGTACCGAACACGAGATCAGCCTTGCGGGAGAAGGGAAGGGTTGGCGGTTTCCGAGCAGTTTCAACTGCCGAAATATGCTGGCTGGAATATGCCGCTCTTCCGGCCAGATCCTCCTGGCTCCAGCCGCGCTCCTCGCGCAGCCTGCGCACACGCGCTCCATAGGCCGCCTCCGGGCTTGATTCGGGGTTTAACTCCTTGCGGTTGACCACGTTGGGATCCCTCTCTTCCTTCGATTCCAGCTAGTTGAAGGGACGCTGACTGTAGGTCACGCTGAGCCGCCTTGGTAGTGGAATCACTACGGAGAGGAGTGGTTCATGTCCGCGAAGAACGGCGCCTCGAACCAACAGGAACCCCCGCACACCCCGACTCCAGCCCCGAACCCGATCCCGACCCCAGCCCCCGGCACGGTCATGGTGGACCTATCACAGGACCGGGTCGGTGAGTTCCGCGGTGAGTGGTGCGGGAAGTGGTCCTTGCGCCCCGTCGGCGGTGGGGTCGAGTGGACCGTCGATCCGGAGGACGTGCGGCCGGCCGACCCGATACAGCGGCTGCGCGCCGAGCTCACCCGCGCCAACCGACGCAGCCGTGGTGAGCTGCTGTGACAAGACCGTTCCCCCTCCGCAGCACACGCGGGTGACGGCCGCACGAGCGTCCGGCTCGGCGCAACCCTCGCCACGACGCCTCGGCTCGCCCTCCGGTGGCACCACGGCCAGGCCGCACGGATCGCGAACGGACTGGACCCGGAACCGGGCACCCCACGGATTCCCCCATACGTGTGACGGCCCGCACCCACACCCGTGCCCACGTCTGCCCCCGCGACCGCGACCGCGCCTGCGCCCGCACCCGCGCTTCGTGCGCTGATGGCCGCGTACCCCCCTCACGTCACCGGCACAGCCCGTGCCCCCCTTCCTCCCTCCCCATCGCCCTCGCCCCGCCTGCCGGAAAGGGAAGCGCCCTCATGCCCCTCCTGACGCCGTACGTCGCCTCGCGCACCACCGAACAGCCCGTACGCGAAGCCGAGTTGACCATCGAGTTCGCCCGGAGCGGGCCCCGGCTCGCCTACCGCCACCCACGACCGGAAGACCGCGACCACCACGGCAACCTGTGGGTACGCATGGACCACTCCACCACCGGACGCGTGCAGTACAACCGCATGCACGTCCACCGCCAACGCACCTGCATGGAAAACATGCTCTGCCAGATCTGCGGCACCCCCGCCGACCGGAACAAACAAGGATGGCTGTTCCTCGACTGGCACCGCCCCGACTCACCCCCGACCTGGCCCGAACGCTCCATCACCTCCATGCCACCCCTGTGCACCGAACACGCCCACATCTCCCTCCACCAATGCCCCTTCCTGCGCCGGACCGAGCACGCCGTACTGCGCGTACGCAAACCCCGCCTCCACGGGGTCTCCGGCACCCTCTACCAACTCACCGACACCGGATGGCACACCTCCGACAACGACGTCCTCGCCCCCTACGCCGAACCCCGCCTCCCCGGCATGCTCGCCTCCCGCCTCCACCGCGAACTGCACGACGTCACCGTCGTCGCACTCCCGTAGCCGCCCAGGCAGACCCCGTACCGCCCCGCCCCCCAGCACCACCACGGAGGAGAACCGACATGCTGCAATGCACCGCCCTCACCAACATTCCCGAAATACAAGCTCTCGTCGCCCTCACCACCATGCCCGACGGACCCGACAACCCACCCGACACCGGCATGGACGGCCACGCACTGTGCGAACTCGGCGAACACGACGCACAACACACCCAGCACGCCGCACGCCTCTGGGCAGTCCACCCACCAGCCACACACGACCTGTGGCTCCTCTGGACCGGCACCGGCCGACGCCACACGCACCACCTCGTCGAACTACCCCAGTGCCCCGCCACCCTGCACCACCTCACCACCGGCCCCCGAAGCCCGTGCACGCTGTACGACCACCACCCCACCCCACACTCCTGGCACATCACCGACCCCCTCCGCGACCTCCTGGTGAGCCAGGTCCTCGGAGAGATCCCCCACACACACGAGGACACATTCGGCATGGACGGTACGGTCCGTCATGACGAGGGCAGCACTGAGCAGTCGTGAACTCGAACACCGCCACACTTGCTTCGCAGGGGCGGGGTGCGTTCGCGCGTGAGGGGCCGCACAGACCCCGGCCGCGAGCAGCAGGAAGCACGATAGAGATTCAACCGGTGAGCAATTCCAGCAAGATTTCCGCCGCCGAGCGGCCCGGGCATCGTCGACGACGGCTGATCGTCGTTGCGTTGGCGTTCGCCGCCTGCGCCGTCGGCGCCGCCGCGTTGATCGGCGTGTTTGCTTGGGTCGTCGACGACGTGGAGTCGGACCTGCTGGACCGGGAGATGAACTGCTGCTGGGAGGCGGGAGCCACCCCGGCCTGGATGAGCGGGCAGATGGGTGTCCGTATTCCGGAAGCGGCATCGGACCGGCGTGCGGGCTACAAAGTGGGCGAGCGCCATGACACGGGACTGCTGTCCTTCGTCCTGCCCAGCAAGGAGGCGGAGGCGTACACGGGCCGACTTCTCCCGGAGGGCACCAGGATGACCGGAAACTTCCGTCCGAAGCAGAAGGATTACCGGCCCGCCGCGGCCTTCTCCCATCTCGGGCTGGCAGAACCCGAGACGCTCGTGCGGGGACTGCGGCGGGCCAGCCTGTGCCCCGACGGCCTCAACTCTCCCGAAGGCGTGCACCTTCGGCGTTGCGTCGACCTGTTCGCGCACGAGTTCAGGCCTGGTACCACTCGGATCTACGTCCGGTCGACCATCGAGCCGGCCGTGACGCCGCCGCCCGCGAGCCCCGGTCCGTAGGGGCGCCGCACCTGCCCCGTTCCTCATACCGGCATTTCCGGAACAGGCGTGCTCCTGGTCATGTTCTTACGGCCCCGCGCCCCCGGTCACGCCTCACGCGAGAACGCGGACCAGCGCGTCCAGCGCGCCCGCCCAGGCACTTTCGGTCGGTGTCCCGTAGCCGATGACCAGGGCGTCACGGCCCGGCGCGGCCTCGGGGTGCCGGAAGCGTGAGAACGCCTCCAGCGCGAGCCCCTGCCACGCCGCCGCGCGCAGCGCCGACGCCTCGCCGCCCTCCGGAAGTTCGAGCACGGCGTGCAGACCGGCGGCGATGCCGCTGACCCGGACGTCGGGGGCCCGTTCCGCCAGGACGGCGACGAGCTGGTCACGGCGGTGGCGATAGTGCAGACGCATCGCGCGTACGTGGCGGTCGTACGCGCCCGACTCGATGAACTCCGCGAGCGTCAGCTGCTCCAGCGCGCTCGACGACCAGTCGCTGTTTCCCTTCGCCTCGACCACCTCCCCCATCAGACGTTCCGGCAGCACCATCCACCCCAGCCGCAGCCCGGGTGCCAGGGACTTGCTCGTCGTGCCCAGGTACACGACATGTTCCGGATCCAGCCCTTGCAGGGCACCGACCGGCTGCCTGTCGTAACGGAACTCGCCGTCGTAGTCGTCCTCTAGGATCAGCCCGCCCGTGCGACGCGCCCAGTCGACCGCGGCGGCCCGCCGGTCGGGGTGGAGCGGTGCGCCCGTCGGGAACTGGTGGGCCGGTGTCAGCAGCACGGCCCCCACCCCGCGCATTCCGGCGAGATCGCCGGTCCTGGCCCCTGATCCGTCGACCGACAGGCTGGGCAGGCGCAGTCCGGCGTCCGCGAGCAGTCGCCAGTGCACATCCAGTCCGTACGACTCGACGGCCACCTCGCGCACCCGGCGCCTGCGCAGCACCGTACCCATCAGTTTCAGGGCGTGTACGAAGCCGGCGCAGATCACGATCCGTTCCGGGTCCGCGTACACGCCGCGGGCGCGGGCCAGATAGCCGGCGAGCGCGGTGCGCAGTTCCACGCGCCCGCGCGGATCCCCGTAGCCGAAGGCCTCGTTGGGGGCGGCGGTCAGGGCGCGCCGGGACGCCTTGAGCCACTCGGCGCGCGGGAAGGAGGAGACGTCCGGCGAACCGGGCATCAGGTTGCGGGCGGGCCGGGAGCCCACCGGACGGGGCGGCACCGCCCGCGTGGCCGTCCGGCGGGGCTCGGCCCGCCGCGCCACCCGGGTGCCCGATCCCTGCCGGGCGGTGAGCCATCCTTCCGCGACCAGCTCCGCGTACGCGTCGGCGACGGTGTTCCGGGCGATACCGAGGTCGGCGGCGAGGATGCGGGAGGACGGCAACCGGGTGCCGGGGGTCAGCCGCCCCGTGCGCACGGCCTCGCGCAGGGCGTCCATGAGCCCCGCCCGCAGTCCGGTCGAACCCTTCGTCTCCAGGTGGAGGTCGGCTCCGAAAGTGGCCCAGGAATCATTCATGGAAATGGACCATATCGCTGCGCCACCTTCCCGTAGCGTCGTCCCCATGACAACGAACGAGAACGCCCCCACCACCTCCGAGCTCAACCCCGAGCACACCCCCCGTACGGCCTGGGCCGAGCTGGCGCCCGATGTCTACAAGGCCATGGTCCGGCTCGACAGGGCGTCCCGCGGGGGTCTCGACCCCGTCGTGGGCGAACTGGTGAAGATCCGCGCCTCCCAGATCAACCACTGCGCCTTCTGCCTCGACATGCACTCCAAGGACGCCCTGGCCGCGGGCGAGTCCGTCCAGCGGATCGTCCAGCTCAGCGCGTGGGAGGAGGCGCGGCACTTCTACACGCCCAAGGAGATCGCGGCCATCGAGCTGACCGAGGCGATGACCGTGCTGACCGACGGGTTCGTGCCGGACGAGGTGTGGGAGAACGCCGCCAAGCACTTCGACGAGACCGAGCTCGCCCATCTCGTCGCCGCGATCACGACCATCAACGCCTGGAACCGGTTCGCCGTGACCACCCGCATGGTCCCGGGTCACTACCAGCCGGGCGACAACAAGCACTGACGGGTACCGGCCGGTGCCGCACCGGGTCCGTGCGCTCCCGTCGCACGGGTCACGTCTGTACGCGGCCTCCGCCGTACGGACCTCTGCGGGCGCATCTCACCTCTCGCGGGGCCTCTCGCGGGACGCGGGGGCGCAGGTCTCGCGGGACCCGGAGGTGCTGGTGTCACGGGACCCGGAGGTGCTGGTGTCACGGGACCCGGAGGTGCTGGTGTCACGGGACCCGGAGGTACTGGTGTCACGGGACATGGGAGCGCAGGCCATGGGTCATGAACCGCAGGTCTCACGGCTCACTCCGCTGGCCGCGCGCCTTTCGTGCCCCGCGCACCTCCGCATACCTCTGCGCGGATTGCGCGCCTCTTACGCCCTGCGCGTCCCCCGTGCCCCGCGTGCCCGCTCACCTAGCATGCCGCCGCAAAGGCCCGGCGCATCCCCATACGCCTCCGGGCCCGCCCGCAGGCTCCGATCGCGCCGCACGCCCCCGCTCACACTCCGCGCACCCGCCCCGCACATGGCCCTCTTCTCCCGGGAGTCCACGATGACCGCGTCAGTCCTTCGAGCCCTCCACCTCGACCGCGCACCCGATGACCCGTTGATCCTCCCGGGTCCCTGGGACGCGGCGAGCGCCCGTGTCCTCGTCGAGGCGGGTTTCCCCGCGCTCGCCACGCCCAGCGCCGGTATCGCCGCCTCGCTCGGCCACAAGGACGGGGAGACACCCGCCGACGAGATGTTCGCGGCCGTGACCAGGATCGTGCGCGCCGTCCCGTCGGCCGTTCCCGTCTCGGCGGACATCGAGGCGGGGTACGGACTGCCGGCCGCAGAGCTGGTGGAACGCCTTCTGGAGACCGGTGCCGTCGGCTGCAACCTGGAGGACTCGGTCGACGGCGTCCTCGTCGACGTCCAGCGGCAGGCGGACCGGCTTGCGGAGGTGCGCGCGGCGGCCGGTGACCGGCTCTTCGTCAACGCCCGCGTGGACACGTACGTCCGCGGCGTCCCCGACGGCACGGATCAGGAGGCGGAGACGGTCCGCCGCGCCAAGGCGTACGTGGCGGCGGGCGCGGACTGCGTCTACCCGATCATGGCGCCGCCCGAGGCCCTGCCCCGGCTGGCCGCCGCCGTCCCGGGGCCGCTCAACGCGGTCGCCCTGCCCGACGGGCCTCCGCCGCGCCGCCTGGGCGAGCTGGGCGCCACCCGGATCACGTTCGGCCCCGGACTGCAGCACCTGGCCATGGCCTCCCTGCGCGAGACCGCCGACGAACTGCTCAAGGGCTGACCACCCACTGACCATCCGCTGTCCGACCGGTCGCACGGCCGGTCGCATGGCCGGTCGGACAGCGGGCGGGTACGCCACCGCCCCCGGCGGCGCTGCATCCGCAGTCGTCGCCGGGGGCGGTGGTGTACGCGCGTGAAGACGTACGTCCCAAAAGGAACGGGTCAGATGAGGCCGAGCTCGCGAACCGCGTCGCGCTCCTCGGTGAGCTCCTGCACCGACGCGTCGATGCGGGTGCGGGAGAACTCGTTGATGTCCAGGCCCTGGACGATCTCGTACTTGCCGTCCTTCGTGGTGACGGGGAAGGACGAGATAAGGCCCTCGGGCACGCCGTAGGAGCCGTCCGACGGAATACCCATGGAGGTCCAGTCACCGGCGGCGGTGCCGTTGACCCAGGTGTGGACGTGGTCGATGGCGGCGTTGGCGGCGGAGGCGGCCGAGGACGCGCCACGGGCCTCGATGATCGCGGCGCCGCGCTTGGCGACGGTCGGGATGAAGGTGTCGGCCAGCCACGCCTCGTCGTTGACGAGCTCGGCGGCGTTCTTGCCGGCGATCTCCGCGTGGAAGATGTCCGGGTACTGGGTCGCCGAGTGGTTGCCCCAGATCGTCAGCTTCTTGATCTCGGAGACGGCGACACCGGTCTTGGCGGCCAGCTGCGAGATCGCGCGGTTGTGGTCGAGGCGGGTCATCGCGGTGAAGCGCTCGGCCGGTACGTCCGGGGCGGCGGCCTGCGCGATGAGCGCGTTGGTGTTGGCCGGGTTGCCGACGACGAGGACCTTGATGTCGTCCGCGGCGTGATCGTTGATCGCCTTGCCCTGCGGCTTGAAGATGCCGCCGTTGGCGGAGAGCAGGTCGCCGCGCTCCATGCCCTTCGTACGCGGGCGGGCGCCCACCAGCAGGGCGACGTTGGCGCCGTCGAACGCCTTGTTGGCGTCGTCGGTGATCTCGATGCCGCGCAGCAGCGGGAAGGCGCAGTCGTCGAGCTCCATCGCGGTGCCCTCGGCGGCCTTCAGGCCCTGCGGGATCTCCAGGAGGCGCAGGTTGACCGGCACGTCCGGGCCGAGCAGGTGGCCGGAAGCGATGCGGAAGAGCAGTGCGTAGCCGATCTGGCCGGCTGCGCCGGTCACGGTGACATTCACGGGAGTGCGGGTCATGGCGATCTCCGTTAGACAGCTGGCGGTGGGGGTTCCTGGCCCCTGGAGCTGGACATCCCTGAATCTTGACGTGAAGAGATATCCAGCGGCCAGGCTATCCGACCCGGAACCTCCTGGCCGTCCGGCCCCCTGCGGCACCACGCGCGAGCCGTCCCGCTCTGCTCAACCGGTCGTGTCCACTTCCCTCTTCGTTCCCTTCCCCTTCGCCGCCTTTTCGGGGCTGTTTCCCGGCCACCCGTGCGCACGACGCACCCGTATCGCTCGTACGCGTGCGGGTCCGTGTCGCTCGTACGCGCTCGGTCCGTGTACGGGCACTCGCACGTGCGCTCGTACGCGTATGAGCACACGTCGTACGGCCTCGTCCGTCGTTCTACGGGGAGCCGTACGGAACGGGGCCGACACCGTTGCGCGGCAATCACACCGTGGCGGAATGGTCACTTCCGTGCCACAGGCCCCAGGGTTCCCTTGAACCGCCCTCCGCCGTCCACGAGGCTGAAGTCAGGACGGGGGCAAGGCCACGCAAGTCGCCACAATACGGAACGCGAGTTCCGGTGGCCCCCCGATCCCGGTGTCCGTCCCTCCTCGGGGGAAGGGACGGGCGCCACGACAACGGCGCCGCCCACAGGGGCGGCGCCGTTGTCGTGCGGGCGGGAATCAGCGGATCGTGAAGTGGACCGCGTCCTCCAGGAACGGGATGTCCAGCCACGGCTTGGGCTGGGCCACCAGCGCGAGCATCACGATGAGGAAGCCGAGGAGTCCGTACGTCACCAGGTCGGTGAAGCGGGAACGGACCGCCAGCATGCCGACCGACGGGACCACGAGCCGCAGCACCGCTCCGCCTATGAGGGAGGCACCGATCAGGATCGTGCCGACGCGGAACGCCTCGGTGAACGGGTCGAGGGCCACGATCAGCAGCCCGAGGCCGGCCACGCAGAGCACCGCGAGCAGCGGCCACTGCCGGGCCGGTGCGGGCGCGTCCCCGGGCGCGGCCCGGCCGCCGCCCTCGGGGCGCGCGGTGTCCCGGGTGAACAGGGGGGGCCGCCGCGACGAACCGGAACCGGCGTCACCGCCCTCGCCGGAAGCAGCCTCGTTCGAAGCTGCCGCTCCGGACGCGTCCTCACCCGGAGCGGCGTCGTTCGACGTGGCCTCGCCGGGCGCACCCCCGCCCGGAACGACCTCGCTCGCCGTGGCCTCGCCGGCCGCGTCCGCGTTCGACGCGTTCGACGCGGCCCGGCCCTGCGCGCCCTCGCCCGCCGTGGCGGCGTCCGCAGTGGCGACGTCCACCTCGACGGCCGGGCGGGCCGGGCTCCTACCAGCACCCATGGGGTTCCTTCCGGATTCGGGTCCGCCGGGTCAGGCGGCGGCGGACGCGGCGCGCTCGGCCGCCTCGACCACGTTGACGAGCAGCTGGGCGCGGGTCATCGGACCGACACCGCCGGGGTTCGGGGAGATCCAGGCGGCGACCTCGGCCACGCCCGGGTGGACGTCCCCGATGATCTTGCCGTTCTCGTCCCGGCTGACGCCGACGTCCAGCACGGCCGCGCCCGGCTTCACGTCCTCGGGCTTGATGATGTGGGGCACCCCGGCGGCGGCGACGATGATGTCGGCGTGCTTGAGGTGCTTGGAGAGGTCACGCGTACCGGTGTGGCACTGGGTGACGGTGGCGTTCTCGGACCTGCGGGTCAGCAGCAGCGGCATGGGACGGCCGATCGTGACGCCCCGGCCCACGACCACGACGTGCGCCCCGTTGATCTCCACGCCGTGGTGGCGGAGCAGCTGGACGACGCCCTGCGGGGTGCACGGCAGCGGGCCCGTCTCGTTCAGCACGAGCCGGCCCAGGTTCGTCGGGTGGAGACCGTCGGCGTCCTTGGCGGGGTCCATCAGCTCCAGGACACGGTTGGTGTCGATTCCCTTGGGCAGGGGCAGCTGCACGATGTACCCCGTGCACTCGGGGTCGGCGTTGAGCTCCCGGACGACGTCCTCGATCTCCTCCTGGGTGGCGGTGTCGGGAAGTTCGCGCTGGATGGAGCCGATGCCGACCTCGGCGCAGTCGCGGTGCTTGCCGTTCACGTACCAGCGGCTGCCCGGGTCGTCCCCGACGAGCAGTGTTCCGAGGCCAGGGTTGACGCCCCGTGCCTTGAGGGCCGCCACGCGGACGGTGAGATCGGACTTGATCGCGGCTGCGGTGGCCTTGCCATCGAGAATCTGGGCGCTCATGTCCCCATACTCGCGGATGACCCCGCCCGTATACCAATTCCGGATGACCGGGAACAGCCGTCATGTCTCGCTTGAGCAACATCCAGCCATCTCGACTGGACAAACTTACATTCTGTTTATAACGATGATGAGCGCTGTGTCGCAGTAGTACCGGGGGGCGGACCACAGACCTTCTCTTTCCTCCGTGCGGCCGCATCGTCCCCATGTGCACGTTGGAGGAACTCCCCAGATGAGCTTCGGCGACCCGAACAACCCGTACGGGCAGCAGCCCGGTCAGCCGCCGCAGGACCAGCCGGGATACGGCTACCCGCAGCAGGGCGGCGCGCCCCAGCAGGGTCAGCCCGGTTACGGCTACCCGCAGCAGCCCGGTCAGCCGCCGCAGGGTCAGCCCGGTTACGGCTACCCGCAGCAGCCCCCGGCCCCGGGCACGCTCCAGGCCAACAACGGCTACATCAACGTGCCGAACCTGGGCACGGTCCAGATCGGCACCATGGGTCTGCGTCTCGGCGCGCGTCTGATCGACGGTCTGGCCATCGGCGTGCTGTACGGCATCATCAGCGCGATCGGCGTGGCCGGTGCCCTGGGCCTCGCGAAGAGCACCGAGGACTGTGGCAGCTCCCTGGATCCCGGATACCAGTCCTGCGTCAACGACGTGGGCACCGGCTTCATCGCCACCATGTTCAGCATGCTGGCCATACTCGTCCTGGTCACGCTGCTCTACGAGTGGCTGATGATCTCTCTGGTCGGCGCGACCCTGGGCAAGATGGCGCTCGGCCTGAAGGTCGTCAAGGAGAGCACCGGTCAGAACCCGGGCCTCGGTGCCGGTTTCATCCGCTACATCATCCCGATCGTCGGCGCGTTCCTCTGCTACATCGGCGCCGTCCTCGTCTACCTGTCGCCGTTCTTCGACAACTCCGGCAAGCTGCAGGGCTGGCACGACCGTGCCGCCGGCACGCTGGTGGTCAAGAAGAGCTGACGCCGGGAACCGACGTTCTGTGGGCATGCCCAGCATGCCCGCTCATCCGCAGGGCCGGAACTCCACGAGCGTTCCGGCCCTGCGGATGAGACGACTCGGCGAAGGAGGGGCTTTCCGATCGCTTCAGAATGGCTTCCGGAGTCGTTGCAGTTGATCGAACAAGCGCGTTCAAAGCAGCCCCCGCTGCTGGGGGACGGCCGCGGTCTGTAGTGGACCCGTAGGCGCTTGAACTGGTGCAGCCGGGCGAACGTCCCCTCGACCACGCAGCGAGGGCACCCGCATCCGGAACCGCAAGCGCCACATGCCGGGCCGTGAGCGGCTTGACGCCTCGCCGCCCGGAGCAGGTAGCAGTACTGATCGTGGTCGTAGCCCCGGTCGGCGAAGAGCCGCTCGGGGCGTTGCGCGGGCATCCGTACAAGCCACGTCTACAAGGGATCGCGTCCAGAAGAGAAGTCGCCTGCGTGGCGTCGTACCGATTCCCGTGAACCAGGGAAGCCGCAGAAATGCACCGGGTTCATCAAGAGGGGCGTCGCTTCGACCGGGGCGGACCGGCAGTGCACCAGGATCTTGAGAAAGATCCACAACTGTCAGATCGGGGTCTCCACCGCCTGCGCCACCGGGTCGTGCCGGGGCCCTGGTGGACCGGGAACTGTATCTGCCGAAATCCTGAAGGCCAACCCGGTAGCGGTGCCGGGCAGCGAAGATCCCCGACGCTCGAGGGTTCGCGATCTCCGAACCTCAACAGGTCAAGCCTCCTCCGGGATCCGGCGCATTGATCAACTCCTCGAAGAACGCTGCCGAGTCGGCGGGAAGACTCCTGTCCACGAAGTGGTGACTGACCAGCTTGTTCCCGTTTCACTCAGCGAGGGCGAGGTTGTGCAGGCGGGCAATGTCGAGCATGGCGTGGTACACGCCATCGCCCTTGAGGTGGCAGTCACGGACGATCACCCCGGTGTCCATTCGGAATCGCTTGCGCTGCTGGAGGGCGAGCGTCGGCCCGAGATGATTGATGATGCGGTCGGCGGCCGACCTGGAGACCCCGAACAGCGGCGCCAACCGCCCCAGGGGTAGGTTCGTCTGCCAGCACGCGGCGACCAGAAGCACGCAGTCCTCCAGCGACAGGCTCCACGGCCGGCCCCTGTGCCCCGGATCCGCACCCTCGCGCCGCAGTGCGCTGGCCAGCCTGCTGAACTGACAGGTACTCAGCCCAGCGAACGGGGCTACCCAGGAGGGCTCCGACGTTGTGGTCACGGCTGTCACATCAGACTCCTTCCATCGCCGCTGAGCCCAGACCTACGGAGATCTCTGCCTGCCGGAATTTCGCTGGGCGGTCTCATCGCCGGCCGGTACCCTGCAAGGCAGGATCAGGGGGTGAGCCGGTGCGACCAGCACTGTTGGTGGATGTCGACGGGCCGCTGGATCCGTATGCCGCGAAGCCGCACCGACGGCGCAAGGGCTATGAGACGCACCGGCTGCTGACACCTCGCTGGAAGGCCGCCGAAAGGCGCCGACTGACCGAGCGGGGGCTGCCGAACAAGGCGGTGAAGCCGCTGCGGGTGTGGCTCAACCCGAATCACGGCCCGGCATTGGACGCGCTTCCCTTCGACCTGGTGTGGGCGACGACGTGGGAGAAAGAAGCCAACGCTTTCGTCACACCGGTCCTGTGATTGCCCGAGCTGCCCTTCATCCCTTGGTCCTCGCCGCGGCCTGCACCCCAGGCGGTTTGTTCTGGAAGACGCCAGAGATGGCCACGTGGGCAAATGGTCGGACCTTCGCCTGGATTGACGATGAAATCACGGAGACGGATCGCACCTGGGTGAAGGACCATCACGACGGTCCCGCTCTACTGCACCGGGTCGATCCCCGATGCGGACTTGCCAGTGACGAATTCACCGCGCTGACAGCATGGGCGACCACCCTGAAATGACGTCACACGCTCTGCAACCGCTGTGACATCGCGTTTCGCGCGATCATTACGGGACGGCCCTTCAGAGAAGGGGCGCCATCAAGCCGTCGCCCGCAGCCACCACTACCGAAAACTCAACTCATACCCCGAACCGCTGCTGGAGCACTGAGCGGAACTGCACCCATGACTGATTTAAAATCGCCACAGAAATTTACACTTTCTTTCATCGACGCCACACAAAAAGAACCCTCTACGATTCAGAAGCAATAGACCGCCCCCACCCCTAGTGTCTCGTGATCCGGT
>NZ_LIXJ01000019.1 GCF_001905795.1 Streptomyces sp. CB01580 | reverse complement strand
CGGCATCGGCGTACAGACGTACGGCAGGGCCCACGAGGGCCCGCCCCGGCTCAGCCCGCGGCGGCCGGCTCCGGCTTCTCGACGGCGGGGCCGGGGACCGCGGGTACGGCCACCGGGCGCTCGCGCAGCGACAGCAGCACCCGCACCACCGCGATCCACACCAGACACGAACCGAACATGTGCAGGCCGACCAGGATCTCCGGGGTGTCCGTGAAGTACTGGACGTAGCCGATCACGCCCTGCCCCAGCAGCACCAGGAACAGGTCGCGGGCCCGGCTCCGCGGGCCGACCGGTGCGTCCACGGCCTTCAGCGCGAACCAGAGGGCGACGGTCAGTGCCACCACGACCCAGGCCAGGTCGGCGTGCAGCTGCGCGACCATCTGCCAGTCCACCGGAATGCGGGGGACGTCGCTGGAGTCGCCCGCGTGCCGTCCGGCGCCCGTGACGACCGTGCCGACCGCGATCAGCAGCCCCGCCGCGACCACGAGCAGCCAGGTCAGCTGGGACACCGCCTTGCCCACCAGCGGCCGGGGCGCTTCGTCGCCCTCGCCGATCCGCTGCCACATCACCATCGCGACGGTGAGCAGCGCCGTGGTGAGCAGGAAGTGCGCCGCGACCGTGTACGGGTTGAGGCCGACCAGCACCACGATGCCGCCGAGCACAGCGTTGCCCATGACCACCCAGAACTGCGCCCAGCCGAGCCGGGTGAGGCTGCGCCGCCAGGGCTTCGCCGAGCGAGCGGCGATGATCGCCCAGCCGACGGCCGCGCACAGGACGTACGTCAGCATGCGGTTGCCGAACTCGATGACGCCGTGCAAGCCCATCTCGCTCGTCGCGGTGAGGCTGTCCTCGGTGCACTTGGGCCAGGTGGGGCAGCCGAGGCCGGAACCGGTCAGCCGTACCGCACCGCCGGTGACGACGATGACGACGGACATGACGACGGCCGACAGGACGGCACGACGGACGATGCGTTCCGTCGGCGTCCACCGTTCGGCGATGTAGAGAAGCGGGTTCCGCGCGGCTTGAGCGACTTCGGCTCGGGTCAGCTTGGGCACGCGCACCATCGTAGGCGGCGGCTTGTGCAAGCTTTCACGAGGGGGACGAGTAGCGCGAAACGGCGACGGAGCGCTGCCGAGGACTCACGTCGAGCACCCGGACGCGGGCGCCCCCGCACCCGTCCGGCTCACTCCCAGCGGAAGAACTTCGCCGCCGCGCCCAGCCCGAGCACCGCCCACACCGCCAGCACACCGAGATCGCCCCACGGCATCCCGGCGCCGTGCTGGAGGACGTCGCGCAGCCCGTCCGACAGGGCCGCGATGGGCAGCAGCCCGAGCGCCGACTGCACCGCTTCCGGGAACTTGTCCAGCGGCACGATCACCCCGCCGCCGACCAGCAGCAGCAGGAAGACCAGGTTGGCCGCGGCCAGCGTGGCCTCCGCCTTCAGCGTCCCGGCCATCAGCAGCCCGAGCCCGGAGAACGCGGCGGTGCCGAGCACCAGCAGCAGCGCCACGGCGAACGGGTCGCCGTGCGGCGACCAGCCCAGCGCGAACGCGATCACCGTCAGGAGCCCCACCTGCAGCACCTCGGTGACCAGCACCGAGAGGGTCTTGGCCGTCATCAGCGCCCAGCGCGGCAGCGGCGAGGCGCCGAGCCGCTTGAGCACCCCGTAGCGCCGCTCGAAACCGGTGGCGATGGCCTGGCCGGTGAAGGCCGTGGACATCACGGCGAGCGCCAGGACGCCGGGCGTCAGGAAGTCCACGGACCGCCCCGCGCCGGTGTCCACGACGTCGACCGCGCTGAACAGCACCAGCAGCAGCGCCGGGATGATCACGGTCAGCAGCAGCTGCTCGCCGTTGCGCAGCAGCATCCGCGTCTCCAGCGCCGCCTGCGCGGCGATCATCCGGGAGAGCGGCGCGGCGCCCGGCCGCGGGGCGTACGTACCGGCGCTCATGCGCGCAGCTCCTTGCCGGTCAGTTCGAGGAAGACGTCCTCCAGGGTGTGCCGCTGGACGGAGATGCCGGACGGCATCACCTCGTGCTGCGCGCACCAGGAGGTGACGGTGGCCAGCAGCTGCGGGTCGACGTCGGCCGTGATGCGGTAGGTGCCCGGGGTGGGCTCGGCCGCCTCCGCGCCGTCGGGCAGTGCCTTGAGCAGGGAGCCCAGGTCGAGGCCGGGGCGGCCGGTGAAGCGCAGGGTGTTCTCGGCGCCGCCGCGGCAGAGTGCCTCGGGGCTGCCCTGGGCGATGACCCTGCCCGCGTCGATGACGGCGACGTCGTCGGCGAGCTCCTCGGCCTCGTCCATGAAGTGCGTGGTCAGGACGACGGACACGCCGTCGGCGCGCAGCTCGCGCACGAGATCCCAGGTGGAGCGGCGGGCCTGCGGGTCGAGCCCGGCGGTCGGCTCGTCGAGGAAGACCAGCTCGGGGCGGCCCACCACGGCCATCGCCAGGGAGAGGCGCTGCTGCTGGCCGCCGGAGAGCCTGCGGTAGGTGGTGCGGCCGCAGGTGCCGAGGCCGAGGCGGTCGATCAGCGTGTCGACGTCCAGGGGGTGGGCGTGGAGCTTCGCCATGTGGCGGAGCATCTCGTCCGCGCGTGCCCCGGAGTAGATGCCACCGGATTGGAGCATCACGCCGATCCGGGGGCGCAGCCGGGCGGCGTCCGCGGCCGGGTCGAGGCCGAGGACCCGCACCGTCCCGGCGTCGGGGCGGCGGTAGCCCTCGCAGGTCTCGACGGTGGTGGTCTTGCCGGCGCCGTTGGGGCCGAGGACGGCGGTGACCGTACCGGCGCGGACGCTCAGGTCGAGGCCGTCCACCGCGGTCCTGCGGCCGTACCGCTTCACCAGCCCGCGGATCTGGACGACCGGCTCGCTCTTCATGGCCGGTAAGTCTAAGGGCTGCCCGTTCGCCCCCGGCGGGCGCGGGGGCGAACGGCCGGACCCCCGTCGGGAGGGGCTCGCGGCCCGGTCTCCGGGGGTGGATTAGGTGACCCTAAGTGATGAAGCGCACCGTAGATCGTTCCGGACCGTGGTTGTCAGGGCCGGATTAATTACGCAACAATGGCGTTGTGAAAAACGGCGAGACCAAGCGGGAGACACCCCAGGAGGAACTCGCGACCGGCGAGCGTTCGACGCGCAACAGGGTCGCGCGCTCCATCCTGGACCACGGCCCGTCCACCGTCGCCGAGCTGGCCAAGCGCCTCGGTCTCACCCAGGCCGCGGTCCGCCGCCATCTCGACGCCCTCGCGTCGGACGGCGTCGTCGAGGCCCGTGAGCAGCGGGTCTACGGCGCACGGACGCGTGGCCGCCCGGCCAAGGCGTTCGCCCTGACCGACTACGGACGGGACGCCTTCGACCAGTCCTACGACAAGCTCGCGGCGGACGCCCTGGGGTGGATCGCCGAGACCTCGGGCGAGGCCGCGGTCGCCGCCTTCGCCCGGGCCAGGATCGCGGCCCAGGCCGAGGCGTACCGGGCGGCGATCGAGGCCGCGGATCCCGATGCGCGCACCGAGGCGTTGGCCAAGGCCTTGTCCGCCGACGGGTACGCTGCTACGGCGCGTAGCGCGCCCGGCCCGCAACAGGGCGAGCAGTTGTGCCAGCACCACTGCCCGGTCGCTCATGTCGCCGAGCAGTATCCGCAGCTGTGCGAGGCGGAGACGGAATTCTTCTCCAGCCTTCTCGGCACGCATGTGCAGCGTCTGGCCACCATCGCCCACGGCGACGAGGTGTGCACGACGTACATCCCGCGCAGCGGTCGCCGCGCAGCACCGAAGACCACTCATTCAGCATCTGCAAGCAAGGCCGGGAGGAACCCCGCATGACGCTCCCCACGGAGACTGCCCACCCCGAACTCGAGGGGCTGGGCACGTACGAATTCGGCTGGGCCGACTCCGACGCGGCAGGCGCCGCGGCCAAGCGCGGGCTCTCCGAGGATGTCGTCCGCGACATCTCGGCGAAGAAGAACGAGCCCGAGTGGATGCTGAAGCTGCGCCTCAAGGGCCTCAGGCTCTTCGACAAGAAGCCCATGCCCACCTGGGGCTCCGATCTGTCGGGCATCGACTTCGACAACATCAAGTACTTCGTGCGGTCCACGGAGAAGCAGGCGGAGTCCTGGGAGGACCTGCCCGAGGACATCAAGAACACCTACGACAAGCTCGGCATCCCGGAGGCGGAGAAGCAGCGCCTGGTCGCCGGTGTCGCCGCGCAGTACGAGTCGGAGGTCGTCTACCACCAGATCCGTGAGGACCTGGAGTCGCAGGGCGTCATCTTCCTCGACACCGACACGGCGCTGAAGGAGCACCCGGAGCTCTTCAAGGAGTACTTCGGCACCGTCATCCCGGTCGGCGACAACAAGTTCGCCTCGCTGAACACGGCCGTGTGGTCCGGCGGCTCGTTCATCTACGTGCCCAAGGGCGTCCACGTCGACATCCCGCTCCAGGCGTACTTCCGTATCAACACGGAGAACATGGGTCAGTTCGAGCGGACGCTGATCATCGTCGACGAGGACGCGTACGTCCACTACGTCGAGGGCTGCACCGCCCCGATCTACTCCTCCGACTCGCTGCACTCCGCGGTCGTCGAGATCATCGTGAAGAAGGGCGGCCGCTGCCGCTACACGACGATCCAGAACTGGTCGAACAACGTCTACAACCTGGTCACCAAGCGGGCCGTGGCCTACGAGGGCGCGACCATGGAGTGGGTCGACGGCAACATCGGCTCCAAGGTCACCATGAAGTACCCGGCCGTCTACCTGATGGGCGAGCACGCCAAGGGCGAGACCCTGTCCATCGCCTTCGCGGGCGAGGGCCAGCACCAGGACGCCGGCGCCAAGATGGTCCACATGGCGCCGAACACCTCCTCCAACATCGTCTCCAAGTCGGTGGCGCGGGGCGGCGGCCGCACCTCCTACCGCGGTCTGATCGAGATCGGCGAGGGCGCTCCGGGCGCGAAGTCGAACGTGCTCTGCGACGCGCTGCTGGTCGACACGATCTCGCGCTCCGACACCTACCCGTACGTCGACGTCCGTGAGGACGACGTGTCCATGGGGCACGAGGCGACCGTCTCCAAGGTCTCCGAGGACCAGCTGTTCTACCTGATGAGCCGCGGTATGACGGAGTTCGAGGCGATGGCGATGATCGTGCGCGGCTTCGTCGAGCCGATCGCCAAGGAACTGCCGATGGAGTACGCGCTCGAACTCAACCGGCTGATCGAGCTGCAGATGGAGGGTTCGGTCGGCTGACCCGGCCGACGACCGAATCCCCGGACACTTCACTGAGAAAGCGAGCACTACGACAGCCATGGCTGAGGCTCAGAACATCCCGGCGGGATCCACCACCACCGGTTCCATCGCGGTGGCCGCCGAATCGACCGTCGCCACGCGCATGAGCGCGCCGCCGTCCTTCGACGTCGCGGACTTCCCGGTCCCGCACGGCCGCGAGGAGGAGTGGCGGTTCACGCCGCTGGACCGGCTGCGCGGGCTGCACGACGGCACTGCGGTGGCCACCGGCGACGGCGTCAAGGTCGCCATCGAGGCTCCCGAGGGCGTCACGGTCGAGACCGTCGGCCGCGACGACTCCCGGCTCGGCCTGGCCGGCACCCCGGTGGACCGCGTCGCCGCCCAGGCGTACTCGTCCTTCGAGCAGGCGTCCGTGGTCACGGTCCCCAAGGAGGCCGTGCTCACCGAGCCGATCCGCATCGCGGTGCACGGCGAGGGCGGGGTGGCCTTCGGCCACCAGGTCGTGGAGCTGGGTGCCTTCGCAGAGGCCGTCGTCGTCATCGACCACACCGGTGACGCGGTGCTCGCCGCCAACGTGGACTACGTCCTCGGCGACGGCGCGAAGCTCACCGTCGTCTCCGTGCAGGACTGGGACGAGAGCGCGGTCCACGTCGGCCAGCACAACGCCCTGGTGGGCCGGGACGCCTCGTTCAAGTCGATCGTCGTCACCTTCGGCGGCGACCTCGTCCGCCTCCACCCGCGCGTCAGCTACGCGGGCACCGGCGGCGAGGCCGAGCTGTTCGGCCTCTACTTCACCGACAAGGGCCAGCACCAGGAGCACCGCCTCCTGGTCGACCACAACAGCCCGCACTGCAAGTCCAACGCCGCCTACAAGGGCGCGCTCCAGGGCGACGACGCGCACGCGGTGTGGATCGGCGACGTGCTGATCCGGGCCGTCGCCGAGGGCACCGACACCTACGAGATGAACCGCAACCTCGTCCTCACGGACGGCGCGCGCGTCGACTCCGTGCCGAACCTGGAGATCGAGACCGGCGAGATCGTCGGCGCCGGCCACGCCTCCGCGACCGGCCGCTTCGACGACGAGCAGCTGTTCTACCTGATGGCGCGCGGCATCCCGGCCGAGGAGGCCCGTCGGCTCGTCGTACGCGGCTTCTTCGCCGAGCTCGTCCAGCAGATCGGTCTGCCGGACGTCGAGGCGCGGCTGCTCGACAAGATCGAGACCGAGCTGAAGGCGTCCGTCTGATGGCCTTCGTCAAAGTCTGCACGCTCAGTGAGCTGGAAGAGGACACCCCGAAGCGTGTGGAGCTCGACGGCGTCCCGGTGTCCGTCGTCCGTACCGAGGGCGAGGTGTTCGCGATCAACGACATCTGCTCGCACGCGAACGTCTCGCTGTCCGAGGGAGAGGTGGAGGACTGCATGATCGAGTGCTGGCTGCACGGCTCCAGTTTCGACCTCCGCACCGGCAAGCCGTCCGGCCTTCCCGCGACGCGCCCCGTCCCCGTATACCCCGTCAAGATCGAAGGGGACGATGTGCTCGTCTCCGTCACCCAGGAGTCCTGAGTCACCCATGGCAACGCTTGAAATCCGCGACCTGCACGTCACCGTCGAGGCCGACAACGCCACGAAGGAGATCCTCAAGGGCGTCGACCTGACCGTGAAGCAGGGCGAGACCCACGCCATCATGGGCCCCAACGGGTCCGGCAAGTCCACCCTCGCGTACTCGCTCGCGGGTCACCCCAAGTACACGGTCACCGGCGGTTCGGTGACCCTGGACGGCGAGGACGTCCTGGAGATGACCGTCGACGAGCGCGCCCGCGCGGGCGTGTTCCTCGCGATGCAGTACCCCGTCGAGGTCCCCGGCGTCTCGGTCTCCAACTTCCTGCGCACCTCTGCCACCGCCGTCCGCGGCGAGGCGCCCAAGCTGCGCACCTGGGTGAAGGAGGTCAAGGAGGCCATGGAGCGGCTCCAGATCGACCCGGCCTTCGCCGAGCGCAATGTCAACGAGGGCTTCTCCGGCGGTGAGAAGAAGCGCCACGAGATCCTCCAGCTGGAGCTCCTCAAGCCGAAGGTCGCGATCCTCGACGAGACCGACTCCGGTCTCGACGTCGACGCCCTGCGGATCGTCTCCGAGGGCGTCAACCGGGTCCGTGGGACCGGCGAGGTCGGCACGCTGCTGATCACGCACTACACGCGGATCCTCCGCTACATCAAGCCCGACTTCGTGCACGTCTTCGCCAACGGCCGCATCGCCGAGTCCGGCGGTGCCGAGCTCGCCGACAAGCTGGAGAACGAGGGCTACGAGGCATACGTGAAGGGTGGCGCTTCCGCGTGACACAGCTGCCGGGCCTCCTCGACACCGAGGCGATCCGCAAGGACTTCCCTCTGCTGGATCGCACGGTCCACGACGGGAAGAAGGTCGTCTACCTGGACAGCGCGGCGACCTCGCAGAAGCCGCGCCAGGTCCTCGACGCACTCAACGAGTACTACGAGCGCCACAACGCCAACGTGCACCGCGGTGTGTACACGATCGCGGAAGAGGCCACGGCGCTGTACGAGGGCGCCCGTGACAAGGTCGCCGCGTTCATCAACGCGCCCAGCCGCGACGAGGTGATCTTCACCAAGAACGCCTCCGAGTCGCTGAACCTCGTGGCCAACATGCTCGGCTGGGCCGACGAGCCCTACCGGGTGGACCACGACACCGAGATCGTCACCACGGAGATGGAGCACCACTCCAACATCGTGCCCTGGCAGCTGCTCTCGCAGCGCACCGGCGCGAAGCTGAAGTGGTTCGGCATCACCGACGACGGCCGCCTCGACCTGTCCGACATCGACGAGATCATCACCGAGAAGACGAAGATCGTCACCTTCACGCTGGTCTCGAACATCCTGGGCACGATCAACCCGGTCGAGAAGATCGTCCGCCGCGCCCAGCAGGTCGGCGCGCTGGTCTGCATCGACGCCTCGCAGGCGGCCCCGCACATGGTGCTCGACGTGCAGGCGCTCCAGGCCGACTTCGTGGCCTTCACCGGCCACAAGATGGTCGGCCCGACCGGCATCGGCGTGCTCTGGGGACGGCAGGAGCTCCTGGAGGACCTGCCGCCGTTCCTCGGCGGCGGCGAGATGATCGAAACCGTCTCGATGCACTCGTCGACGTACGCCCCCGCGCCGCACAAGTTCGAGGCCGGTACGCCCCCGATCGCGCAGGCCGTCGGCCTCGGCGCGGCCGTGGACTACCTCTCGTCGATCGGCATGGAGAAGATCCACCGCCACGAGCAGGCGATCACCGAGTACGCGGTGAAGCGGCTGCTGGAGGTCCCCGACCTGCGGATCATCGGTCCGGCGACGGCCGAGGACCGCGGCGCCACGATCTCCTTCACGCTCGGCGACATCCACCCGCACGACGTGGGCCAGGTGCTCGACGAGCAGGGCATCGCGGTCCGGGTCGGACACCACTGCGCACGGCCGGTCTGTCTGCGGTACGGAATTCCCGCCACGACGCGAGCGTCTTTCTATCTGTACTCCACGCCCGCCGAGGTCGATGCCCTGGTGGCCGGCCTGGAGCACGTACGGAACTTTTTCGGATGAGGGACGAGCGGCTGAGGGTGACTGGTGAAGCTTGATTCCATGTACCAGGAAGTGATCCTGGACCACTACAAGCACCCCCACGGGCGCGGCCTGCGGGACGGCGACGCCGAGGTGCACCACGTCAACCCGACGTGCGGCGACGAGATCACTCTCCGGGTGAAGTACGACGGCGAGACCATCGCCGACATTTCGTACGAGGGTCAGGGCTGCTCCATCAGCCAGGCCAGTGCGTCCGTGCTGAACGACCTCCTGGTCGGCAAGGGACTGGGCGAGGCGCAGAAGATCCAGGAGGCCTTCCTGGAGCTGATGCAGTCGAAGGGCCAGCTGGAGCCGGACGACGCCATGGAGGAGGTGCTGGAGGACGCCGTCGCGTTCGCCGGTGTCTCCAAGTACCCCGCCCGGGTGAAGTGCGCGCTGCTGAGCTGGATGGCGTGGAAGGACGCGACGGCGAAGGCGCTGTCCGAAGGGAAGACGGCATGAGCGAGAACACGGTGACTTCCGAGGAGACCCCGGTGACCTCCGAAGAGACTCCGGTGACCAAGCCGGCCTCCGAGGAGGAGGTCCGCGAGGCCCTGTACGACGTCGTCGACCCCGAGCTGGGCATCGATGTCGTCAACCTGGGGCTGATCTACGGCATCCACATCGACGACGCCAACATCGCCACCCTCGACATGACCCTGACGTCCGCGGCCTGTCCGCTGACCGACGTCATCGAGGACCAGGCGAAGTCGGCGACCGACGGCATCGTCAACGAGCTGCGGATCAACTGGGTCTGGATGCCGCCGTGGGGTCCGGACAAGATCACGGACGACGGGCGGGAACAGCTGCGCGCGCTGGGCTTCAACGTCTGATCCCACCGCGTCGCACGCACCCCCCTTGCGTGTCACCCCGTACGCGTCACGGCGTTCGGTACCGTGCCGCGTCGCACGATGCGGCACCGCGGGATGGCGCGTGACATCCGTACCGACCGACGAACGGCCTCCGGTTCACACCGGGGGCCGTTCGCCGTGGTGGGCGAGGACGGCGTGCGGGTCTCCCGCGACGGGGGCGTGGTCCATGTGCACGGTCGCGGCGGTCAGCCGGGGCACGGCGTGGATGAGGGCGTGCTCGGCGGCGACGGCGATGCGGTGGGCCTCGACGACGGTCAGCCGTGGATCGACCACGACCTCGGTCTCGGCGCGCAGCTCATGGCCGATCCACCGCATCCGCACCCGCCCCGTGTCCAGTACGCCGTCGACGTTCCGCAGGGCGGAGTGGGCGGCGGTGACGAGGCCGGGGTCGACGGAGTCCATCAGACGCCGGCAGACCTCGCGGGCGGCGTCCTTGAGGACCATCAGGATGGCCACGGCGATGAGCAGGCCGACCACGGGATCGGCGGCGGGCAGGCCGAGCGCCGCGCCGCCCGTGCCCAGCAGGACGGCCAGCGAGGTGAATCCGTCGGTCCGGGCGTGCAGGCCGTCGGCGACCAACGCGGCGGAACCGATGCGGCGCCCGGTGCGGATGCGGTAGCGGGCCACCCATTCGTTGCCGATGAAACCGATGAGCGCGGCGGCGGAGACGGCCCACAGGTGGGTGATGTCGCGGGGGTGGAGCAGCCGGTCCACCGCCACCCAGGCGGCCAGGACGGCGGAGGCGGCGATGGTCGCGACGATCAGGACGCCGGCCAGGTCCTCCGCCCGGCCGTAACCGTAGGTGTAGCGGTGGTTCGCCGCCCGTCGGCCGAGGAGGAAGGCGATCCCCAGCGGGACGGCGGTCAGCGCGTCGGCGGCGTTGTGGACGGTGTCGCCCAGCAGGGCCACCGACCCCGACAGGGCGACGACGACGGCCTGGACGACGGTCGTGGCGCCGAGGACGACCAGCGAGATCCACAGCGTGCGCATACCCTCGCGGGAGGCTTCCATCGCTGTGTCGACCTTGCCGGCCGCTTCGTGGCCGTGCGGCGTGACGAGGTGCGCGAGCCGGTGCCGCGGACGCGCGGTGCGGGAGACGCCGTGTCCGGCCTCGCCGGGCGTGCGGCCGTGGCTGTGGGTGCGGTTCGCTGCGTGGCCGTGCCGGCCGTCGTGGCCGTGGCCGGGGAGCCGGCCGTGCTCGTGGCGGTCGTGTGCGTGAGTGTGCCCATTCCCCTCCATACGGTTCACGGTGGCACACGAATCCGATTGCGGCTACAGCCGTCGTACACCCTGTGACCAGGTGCGATGTGCTTGCAACCGCGTTGCCGTGGCGCCCGGTGCCGACGGCCGGGTACCGGCCCGGCGCGCCGAATCGGACACGGAACGTACGCCCGAAGTCTGCTCGGTGTGTGCCCGGTGTTGTCGCGGGTATCGGAGCCTTTCCGCACCTTCCGCGTCACCACGCCGACGAGAGGCATGCCGTGCTGCACACGTCTTCGTTACGGAACCGTCGGACGGCCGCCGCCGTGGGCGCCGTTCTCGCGCTGACCGCCTTCGGGCCGAACGCCCCCGCGCACGCCGCGGGTTACGGGACGCCGACCATCGGGCTCCCGGTCTCCTACCTCTCCGGCGCCGTCGGTGCGACCGGCGACCCCGTGGTCACCGTCACCGTCGCGCAGAGCGGGGCCGACGCCGGGGCGCTCACGGTGGCGGCGTCCGCCAGCTCCAAGCCGTCCGTCGCCGGGACCGGAGATGTGACCGTGACCGGGACGGGCGCCACCCGGAGGCTGTCCGTCGCCGCCCGCGGGCGCGGCTTCACCGACCTCACGATCAAGGTCACCGGACTCGGCGGCAAGACCGCCACCAAGAAGCTGCACTACGCGGCGTCGGCCGCCGTGCGGGACGCCGCCGACACGCGCTACCTCACCGGCTCGTCGGACGCCTCGGCCGCCGTGGACGTCGGCGACGGCTACGCGGTCGTCGCCGACGACGAGTCCAACACGCTGCGCCTGTACGACCGTTCCGCCTCCGGCGCGCCGGTCAGGAGCTGGGACGTCGGCCCGGAGCTCGGGGTGTCGAAGGAGATCGACATCGAGGCCGCGGCCCGGGTCGGGAACACCATCTACTGGACCGGTTCGCTCGGCAACAACAAGAGCGGCCAGTACAAGGCCGACCGCAACACCGTGTTCACCACGACGGTGACCGGGACGGGGGCCGGCACCCGGCTGACGGTGGGCGGCTCGTACAAGAGGCTCCGGGACGACCTCGTCGCCTGGGACGAGGCGCACGGCGACCGGTTCGGATTCTCGGCGGGGACGGCGGACGGCGAGGTGCCCAAGCAGATCGACGGGTTCAACATCGAGGGCCTGGAGTTCGCGCCCGGCTCCACGACCACCGCGTACCTGGGCTTCCGGGCCCCGCTCGTGCCGCCGAAGGCGGGCGGCAAGGCGCTGATCGTGCCCGTCACCAACTTCGACCACGTGGTCGGCGGCGGGGCGAAGGCGGTCATCGGCACGCCGATCGAGCTGGACCTCGGCGGGCTCAGCATCCGCGACATCCGGAAGAACGCCGCCGACCAGTACCTGATCGTGGCCGGTTCCTGGGCGGCCGACGACAACTCCGACCCGTACGCCCTCTACAGCTGGGACGGGGTCGCCGCTCATGCCCCGGTCAAGCGGCTGGACCTGCCCACCGGCGACCCGGGCGGCTGGGAGGCCGTCGTCGACGTCCCGGATCTGACGGCGCCGGGCGCCCGTGTCCAGCTGATCACGGACTCGGGGTCGGCCGATCTGTACGGGGACGGCACGGAGGCGAAGGACCTCGACCACGCCGAATGGAAGAAGTCGCGCGCCGTCCGGTTCACCGTCGGCGGCTGACGGCACGACGGGCACCGGCCCGGTCCCTGGTCGCCAGGGCCGGGCCGGAGGCCGGTCGGAAGTGACGGGCGCCGGACACTCCGGGCCCCGCGAGCACCGCTACGGGCCGTGCGGGCCGTACGGGGTCGGCGCGGCGGCAGCCGCCTCGGCCAGGACCGGGCCCAGGTTCTCCGTACGTATGCGCCGGTCGACGTAGAGGAGCCCGATCACCAGCTGGGGGAACGTCGCCGAGATGAACTGGCCGACCAGCTGCCCCAGCAGCATGATCACCATGTAGCCGCTCATGGCGAGGACGATCGAGGCGGGGTTCGGGTCCTCGGCGAGGGCCGCGCCGCCGATGGCGCCGGAGAACATGCCGAGGAACGAGAACGGCATCTGGATCATGTAGCTCGCCACCGCGGCCATGGCGAGGGCCAGCAGAGCGATTCCGAAGATCCGCCACCAGTCGCCACGCACCAACTGCGCCGAGCGGCGCATCGCCGCCACCGGGCGCAGGCCCTCGAAGACCACGGCGGAGGGGGCCAGGCTGAACTTCACCCAGAGCCAGGCGGCCAGCGGGGCGGTGGCGAGGGCGCCCAGGAGCCCGAAGGCGGACCACAGCACGGCGGCGCCGGCGCTGTCCAGGGTGATCACACTGATCATGAGGGCGATGAAGCCGACCATCGCGAGCACGACGGGGATCATCACGACCAGGGACACGAGGATCACCGTCCCGGCCACCGACGGTACGCGGGACCAGGCCCGGCGCCAGACGGCGGAGAAGGTCGTCGGCCTGCCCAGCACCGCTTCCTGGAGGACGGCCGGCACCGCCGCGTAGACCAGGGCCGTCGCCAGCACGAAGGTGACCGCGCCGACCAGCCAGACGGCGCCCAGTCCGGTCAGCACCGGTACGATGTCGCCCGTCGCCGGGTCCTCGTCCGCGCTGAGCTCCAGGAGCCGGCGCAGGTGCTCACCGGCCGCCCCGTACGCGATCAGGGCCGTCACCGCCACGACGGCCAGCGTCCCGCCGTACGCGGCCCCGCCGATCCCGAGCAGCTGCTTCCAGTAACGGCCCGTCGTGCCGAAGGCGCCCCCGAGTATGTCCGCGAGCTTCAGGGGCGCCAGCGGTATCACTCCGGGCTTCGGGGGCGGTGGCATCCAGCCACCCCAACCCGGCGGTCCTCCGTAGGGCGCTCCTCCGTACGGCGCCCCGCCACCCCACCCTGCGTCCTGCGTCACTGCTGCTCCGTCGTGTCTCGTGTCCGTTGCCGTCGTCCGTGCCCCGGTCCGGGACACCGTAGCTCCCCATCGGCGAGAAGTCGTCGTACCGTACGAAGAGCGGCGATGCGTACACTTGTACACATGGGTTACGGACTGCTTGCCGCGGCGATCGTGGCGGAGGTCGCCGGTACGACGGCGATGAAGTACAGCGAGGGCTTCACCCGGCTGTGGCCCTCGCTGATCACCGTCGTGGGCTACCTCACCGCCTTCACACTGCTCGCCCGGGCGCTGAAGACGCTCTCGGTGGGGACCGCCTACGCGATCTGGGCCGGTATCGGCACCGCCGCGGTCGCCGCCATCGGCATCCTCTTCATGGGGGAGTCCGGCGGCCCGGTCAAGCTCGCGGGCATAGCGCTCGTCATCGCCGGAGTGGTGGTGCTGAACCTGGGCGGGGCCCACTGATGGCCCGCCGGTACGACCCCGAGCGGCGTGATCGCATCATCGACGCCGCGATCCGCGTGGTCGGCGCCAAGGGCATCGCGGGCCTCAGCCACCGTTCCGTCGCCGCCGAGGCCGATGTGCCGCTGGGCTCGACGACGTATCACTTCGCCTCGCTGGACGAGCTGTTGATCGCCGCGCTCCGCCGGTCGAACGAGAACTTCGCGAAGGTCATGCGGGAGAGCCGGGCCCTCGCCGACCCCGCGGCCGACCTCGCCGGGGAACTGGCCCGGCTGCTGGGGGAGTACTTCCGCGGCGGGCGGGGACGCGCGGAGCTGGAGTACGAGCTGTACCTCGCCGCGCTCCGCAGACCCGCGCTGCGGCCCGTAGCCGCCGAGTGGACCGACGGCGCGGCCGAGCTGCTGTCCCGGCGCACCGATCCGGCCACGGCGCGTGCGCTGATCGCGCTCATGGACGGGATCTGCCTGCAGGCGCTGCTCACCGGTGGGGAGTACGACGAGGCGTACACGCGGGAGATGATGGGGCGCGTCGTCGGCTGACCGGTCCTCGGCGCGTGGCGTGTTGCCGATGTGTGGTGTTCGGTGTGCGCCGGCCGTGGCGGCTGCCCGCCGGCCGACCGGTTCGCGGCCCGGCATGTGGTGCACGACGGCGGCCCGGCCCGCCGGACCCGTGCGCCGCGTGTTCACTCGTCCGGCCGGGCCGCTCCTCGTACGGCCCGCAGCGCCGCCCGTACGCTCGCCTCGATGTCCGTGACCGGGTACAGCGCCTCGCGGATCGTCCGGTCCCGGTCGACCACCAGCGTCAGCCGCTTCAGCCGGCCGACACCGGCCGCCCGGAAGGTCGGCAGTCGCAGGGCCGCGGTCAGATCCAGCTCGGCGTCCGAGAGCAGCGGGAAGCGCAGCCGCTCCGCCGCCGCGAACGCCCGCTGCTCGTCGGGGCGTTGGGTGGACACGCCGTGCACGGTCGCACCGGCCGCCGTGAACTCGGCCAACTGGTCGCGGTATGTGCAGGATTCGAGCGTGCAGCCGCTCGCGCCCGGGATGCCCGCCCAGCCCGGCGGATAGGCGTCGCGGCGGGCGTAGGCGCCGGGGAAGCAGTACAGGACGGTGTGCGGCGTGTCGGCGACCGGGTCGCGCCACTCGCCGTCGTGGTCCAGCAGGCGCAGTCCGGGCAGGCGGGTGCCCACCAGGGCGTGCACCCGGGCCGCCTCCTTCGAGTTCTCCGCCGCCGTCGCCATCACGTCCCCTTCTCCCATGACCCAGGTGTCGCCCCAGTCCTGGAGCGCGATCAGCACGGGCAGCAGCGCGTGTCCGCGCGGAGTGAGCCGGTACTCGTACCGGGGCGGCCGGTCCTGGTACGGCTCGCGCGACAGCACGCCCGCGTCGACCAGCAGCCGCAGCCGCTCGGTCAGCACCTTGCGGGACACGCCCAGTTCCGACTGGAGCGCGTCGAAACGGTGCACCCCGCGTGCCGAGTCCCGCACGATCAGCAGGGTCCACCAGTCGCCGACGACGTCGAGCGCCTGGGCGATCGCGCAGTCGGCGTCGGCCAGGCTGGTGCGCTGGGGCATGGGATTCTCCGTGGATCTCCGGGCCTCCGGGTCTCCGGGTCTCCGGGGCTGCGGGTCTCCGGGGCTGCGGGGCTGCGGGGCTCCGGGCCTCCATTCCCGGCCCGTCGCCAGGATCGGCGCTCGGGAACCATGATGCCATGGTCGGTTCCCAAAGGAGACCGAGTGCGGGCCGGGAAAGGCCCGGGAGTCCTGGGAGCCTCGCGGGGAGCGGGCGCGGCCTTCCGGGGGGCTTGCCGCGACCACCCGGCGAGACCGGTTGGCTCCGATCACACCTGCCCGGTTAGGTTTCGTGCATGAGCGATACGACTTCTCCCCGCACCACCGGCGCCGTCGCCGCCGGCCTCGCCACCGTCGCAGGTGACGGTTCCGTTCTCGACACCTGGTTCCCCGCCCCCGAACTCGCCGACGCCCCCGGCCCGGCCGGGACCGAACGGCTCACCCCCGACCAGGCCGTCGACCTCCTCGGCGCGGGTGCCGCCAAGGCCATCGGGGTGGATGCCCGGCGCGGTGTCGAGGTCGTCGCCGTACGCACGGTCATCGCCTCGCTCGACGACAAGCCGCTCGACGCCCACGACGCGTACCTGCGTCTGCACCTCCTCTCGCACCGTCTCGTCCGGCCGCACGGCCAGAACCTGGACGGCCTCTTCGGGCTCCTCACCAACGTCGCCTGGACCTCGCTCGGCCCGGTCGCCGTGGACGACGTCGAGAAGGTGCGGCTGAACGCCCGCGCCGAGGGTCTGCACCTCCAGGTCACCTCGGTCGACAAGTTCCCCCGGATGACGGACTACGTCGCCCCGAAGGGCGTCCGGATCGCCGACGCCGACCGGGTCAGGCTCGGTGCGCACCTGGCCTCCGGCACCACCGTCATGCACGAGGGCTTCGTCAACTTCAACGCGGGCACCCTGGGCACGTCGATGGTCGAGGGCCGGATCTCCGCGGGCGTCGTGGTCGGCGACGGCTCCGACATCGGCGGCGGCGCCTCCACGATGGGCACCCTCTCCGGGGGCGGCAAGGAGCGCATCGTCATCGGTGAGCGCTGCCTGATCGGCGCCGAGGCCGGGGTCGGGATCGCGCTCGGCGACGAGTGCGTCGTCGAGGCAGGGCTCTACATCACGGCGGGCACCCGCATCACGATGCCGGACGGCCAGATCGTCAAGGCCCGTGAGCTCTCCGGCGCCTCGAACATCCTCTTCCGCCGCAACTCGGTCACCGGCACGGTCGAGGCCCGTCCGAACAACGCGGTGTGGGACGGTCTCAACGACATCCTGCACAGCCACAACTAGTGCCGCTCCCGGCAACATTTGCCACGGCGTCGGCGTCCCTCACGGGACTGGCGTCGGTGAAGGGCAGCGCCCTGTGGTGGTGAGCAGTTCCTCGTATGCCCTGCGCAGCCCGTCGGTCGCCCCGCGCCCGGCGGGCTGCAGCGGTTCCCGGACCGGTCCGGCGCCGAGCAGCGCCTTCGCCGTCACCGTGCCGGGCAGGCCGGAGGCCGTCATCAGCTCAGTGAGAGGGGTGAGCAGCCGATTGAGTCGGGCAGCCTCCGCGGTGTTCCCGGCGTCGAACGCGTCCAGGAGCGCCCGCAGTTGCCGCGGCGCGACGTTCGCCACCGTGCTGACGCAACCTGCCGCGCCCACCGCGTACAACGGCAGGTTCAGTTCGTCGCAGCCCGAGTAGTACGCCAGCGAGGTCGCGCCGATCACCTTCGTGGAGCCCAGCAGGTCGTACGCGCAGTCCTTCACGGCCACGACGCGCGGGTGCCCGGCGAGCCGCAGCAGGGTCTCCGGTTCGACGCGGATGCCGGTCCGGTCCGGGATGTCGTACAGCATCAGCGGCAGGCCGGTCGCGTCGGCCACACGCCGGAAGTACGTCTCCACGGCGGCCTGCGGCGGCCTGCTGTAGTACGGAGCCACCACCAACAGGCCGTCCGCACCCGCCCGTTCGGCCTGCCGGGCGAGGTCGATCGTGTGCCGGGTGTCCGGGCTGCCGACCCCGGCGACGATCGGCACGCGATCGCCGACCGCCGCCCTGACGGCTCGCAGCAGCGCGGCCTTCTCGGCATCGGTGGTGGTCGGGGACTCGCCGGTGGTGCCATTGAGCACCAGCCCGTCGCAACCGTCGGCGACCAGGGCGGCGGCGTGTCTCCCGGCGGCGTCCGGGTCCAGCGCGCCGGAGGCGGTGAACGGCGTGATCATGGCGCAGAGCATCCGGCCGAAGGGGGCCGTGCGGGTTTCGGGGGCTGTCATTCCCGAAGTGTCGGTCGGCCGAACCGTGAAGGTCCACTTAGTTCTTCTTGGAGTAAAGGGAAAGGAACGCTCAACAGTCGAGAGGCGGCACCCGGTGGGACCGCTCGACGGGACCGCAGGTGGGTCTCCTGCGCTCTGGCATGATCGAACGCCTATGCGGCAGGCCGACGTGGGGGCGGGTGCATGAGCGTGTGGGCGCGGCGACGGACACGGACGCGGGCAGGTGCGATCGCAGGGGCAGGGGCACGACAACGGGCGGGAACCGGGGCCGGGGGACGGGGACCGGGGGCGGCCGTGCGCGCGGCGCTCACGGCGGGGGCCCTGGGGCTGTCGCTCTCGGGATGCGCGGGGTTCCTCGTACCGGCGGGCGAGGGCGAACCGGAGTCGGCGCCGGCGGTGACGCCGAGCGCGTCGTATCCGCCCGGCTCCGTGCACGCCGACAAGCTGCCCTCGCCGTTCCCGAGCGTTCCCGCGGAGCTCCTCGACCGGCCGTCGCCCCCGTCGGCGCGAGGGCCCGCCCCCACGCCCACCGCGAGCGGCCGGACGCACTGTCCGTCCTCCGGGGTCGTCGTCGGCATGGGCGAGATCGAGGCCGCGCTGGGACATCGGGCCGTCGGGCTCACCCTCACCAACTGCGGCGGCAAGCCGTACCGCGTCCACGGCTACCCGTCCGTCCGGGTCCTGGACGAGGCGGGCGACCCGCTGCCGGTGCCGGTGAACCCGGCCTCCTCGTACATGGGGACCGACCGGGGCCCGCAGGAGGTCGTGCTGAAACCGGGGCAGACGGTGTGGTCGCTGCTCGCCTGGGTCTCCACCCCGACCGGCGGCGACCTCGTCGAGGGCGACGCGCTGGAGATCGCACCGGCCCCCGGCATGGAGGCGCGCGTCTTCCCGCTGGAGGGCAGCGACGTGCGGCTGCTCGACGAACTGAACATGACCGCCTGGCGGGCCGGCCCCGCGTAGTGCGGCGCGGGCGCCGCGCCTCACGGATGGCCGGTGCCGGTGTCGGCGCCGTGCCGGTGCCGCGTCGCGCGGGCGGGGTCAGCGTCGTGCCATGTAGAGCGTGAAGGCCCGGTGGAGCAGCTTGTTGATGGGGTAGTCCCATTCACCGACGTACTCGGCGGCCCGGCCGCCGGTGCCGACCTTGAAACGCAACAGGCCCAGCAGATGGTTGTCCTCGGCCAGGGTGTCGGTGATCCCGCGCAGGTCGTACACCGCCGCGCCCCGCTCGTGCGCGTCGCTCATCATGCGCCACTGGATCGCGTTGCCGGGCTGGACCTCGCGCTTGCGGGCGGTCGAGGCACCGTAGGAGTACCAGACGTGGTTGCCGACGGTCAGCATCGTCGCGGCGGCCAGCGTCTCGCCCTCGTGCTGGGCGAGGTAGAGCCGCATGCGGTCGGGGTCCTCGGCGCGCAGCGCGGCCCACATGCGCTGGAAGTAGCCGAGCGGGCGGGGGGCGAAGCGGTCGCGCTCGGCGGTCTCGCGGTACAGCTCGTAGAAGACCGGCAGGTCCTCGTAGCCGCCCTCGTCGACCTTGACGCCCGCCTTCTCCGCCTTCTTGATGTTGCGCCGCCACTGCTGGTTGAGACCGGTCCGGACCTCCTCCAGCGACCGCCCGGCGAGCGGCACCTGGAAGACGTACCGGGGCTGTCCGGCGGCGAAGCCGTCCTCGCCGTCCTCCGCGCCCCGTTGCCAGCCCATCCCGCGCAGCCGGTCGACGAGCGCGGCGGCCCGCGGATCGTCCGCGTCCGCCCGCACGTGGCGCAGGCGCCGGGCCGCCGGGTCCGCGACGGCCTCCTTGACGGTCCCGGCATCCCAGTACCGGGCGATCACCGGGGGGCCCATGCGCACCGCGAACGCGCCGCCCGACTTCAGATGCGCCAGCATCGGCCCGAGCCACCGCCCCGGGTCGGGGTCGTTCCAGTCGATGACGGGGCCCTCCGGCAGATAGGCCAGCGTGCGCCTCGTGCGGGGGATCGGGCGGTGGAGCACGAGCGCCGCTCCGGTGAGCTGTTCCCGGCCGGTGCTGTCCGGTTCGAACCAGCCGATGCTCTCCGCGCGCCAGTCGGGTTTCACATCGCCCCACGACGGAACCTGCATATGGCTCACGGCGGGCCTGCTCGCGACGAATGCCAGGTGTTCCTCGCGGGTGATCGCCCTGAGGTGCGGGTTCATGCGGTGCTCCGATCGTCTTCCGGTTCCGGCCGTCTTCCGGCTCAGTCGGTCATCCGGCCCGGTTCGCCATCCGGTTCTGCTCGCCATTCGGCTCGGTTCGTCTTCTGGTCCGCTCGGTCCTCCGGTCCGCCCTGTTCGCCCGTTCGTCCCATCGGTTCCGGCGGCGGGAGCGCCGTTGACCTCAAGTGTGCTTGACGTAGCAGTGTGGCCGTCGGCGGCGTACCGCACGGGTGCGCCGGGTCAGGAGGACCCGTCATGAGTGTGCGTTTCGAATCCCGTCCCGATCCTGCCCGCAATGACGTCGGACTGGTCAAGGCGAGCACCTGGGATGTCGGCACTCCGGAGCGCCAACGGCGGACGGTCGAGGCGATCCGCGAGGCGTGGGACAGCAGGGAGTGGCCGCATGCGGGACTGCTTTCGTACACCGTCCATACCGGTGAGGACGGAAAGACCTTGTTCCATTACACCCAGTGGAGTGGGGAGCAGGCGTACCAGGACTTCTTCCGGCACGGCCGGGACGAGCGCAACGCGGACATCGACGCCGCCGTGCCGGGCATCCGGCGGCTCGGGCTGCACAGTCTCGAAATGTACCGCTCGACGGGGCCGGGGGAGGGGGACGGGCGGGAGCCGGGATGCGTGGTGATCGTCGACGTGGAGTTCGATGGGGCGGACAAGGCCCGTCAACGGGACTGGGTGGACACGGTGTTCGAGGCACTGGGGACCGACCCGGCGCTCGCCCCCGGAGGGATCTCGGCGCACTTCCACGTGAGTGTCGACGGGACCCGTGTGCTCAACTACGCCGAATGGGAGAGCGCCCGGGCCCACGCCGACGCGCTGGCCGCGCCCGGTGACGGGATCGGGTCCAGGACGCCGCAGTGGGAGCGCGTGCGGTCCTACCCGGGAGTGGCCACGAGCACCGTGAACCGCTACGCGCCCGCGCTCAGCATCGGGCCGAGGGCGGGCGTGTAGCAGGTGGTGCGTGGGGTACGCGGGGCGCGGAACGGGCGGGAGGGCGTGAGCCGCCGGGGTGAACGCGGTCGGCCGCGCCCGTCCGGCTCAGGACCGTCCCGGCCCGCCACGTCCGGCTCAGGACCGTCCCGGCCCGCCACGTCCGGCTCGGGACCGTCCCGGCCCGCCACGTCCGGCTCGGGACCGTCCCGTTCCGCTCCGGTCGGCTCGGGGCCGTCCCGCCCCGCCACGGCTCACGGACGGAAGCGGAGCACCTGCGGGTCGTGGTCGCTGTTCTGCGCGGCGAACTCGGCGTTGATGTGCACGCTGTCGTACTCGAAGTCGTCGATCGACGGGCTGGTCAGGATCTGGTCGAGGACCTGGCTGTTGCCCTGGTAGACGTACGAGTAGCGCTCCGCGCGCGGCAGCGACCTCACGGCCGGGTACAGCACGCCACCGGCCGTGAGCGCCTTGGTCGTGCCGGAGAACTCGAAGTCGTTGATGTCGCCGACGACCAGCACGTCGGCGTTCTTCTGGACGCTCAGCAGCTTCTTGACGAAGGTGTTGACGACCCCGGCCTGTGCGTGCCGCTGCACCTCGGACGAACGGGTCGGCGGCTGGTGCTGGGAGACGAGGGACTCGTCGCCGCCCTTGGACGCGAAGTGGTTGGCGACGACGAAGACCGTGCGGCCGCGGAAGACGAACTCCCCGACGAGCGGCTTGCGGCTGTTCTCCCACGCCGCGTTCGCCGGGTCGATCCGGCCGGGGGAGTGGGTCAGCGCCGCCCGGCCCCGCTCCCGCACGACGCCGGTCGCCGTCGTGGCGTCGCCGCCCGCGCGGTGGGTGAACGACACCCGCTCCGGGTTGAAGAGGAACACCTGGCGGATGTTGCCGCCGGGCTCGCCGCCGTCCTTCTTGTCCTGAGGGTCGACGGAACGCCACTGGTACGCCGGGCCGCCCGCGGCCACGATCGCGTCGACGAACTTCGCGACGGTGCGGTCGGCGGAGACCGTGCCGTCGTCCTTGGCGCCGTTGTCGTCCTGGATCTCCTCCAGCGCGACGATGTCGGGCGAGGCGAGGTTGTTCACCACCGCGGTGGCGAGCGCGTCGAACTTCTCCTGCGGATCGGTCGGGTCGAGGTTCTCGACGTTGTACGTCGCCACCGCCAGTTCGCCGCGGCGCTGCTCGCGGGTCGTCTCCTGGCGCAGACCCTTGCCGGTGACCTCGCCCAGTGTGCGGGCGGCCAGCGTGTAGCCGCCGTACTGGTTGAAGTCGAGCGGCCCCTCGGTCGTGCCGGACAGCACGTCACCGACGTCGGCGGTCGGGAAGGGGCGTTCGGCGAGCGGCACCAGCGACTGGATCTGGAGCCGGCCCGTGTTCTGCGCGTCGTACGAGCCGTAGACCGTGCCGCCCCTCCGGTTGGCGTGCTCGTGCGGCTTCACCGTCACCCACAGCTCGGAGTACGGGTCGGTGGCGCCGACCACCCGCGCGGAACCGATCCGGACGTTCATGCCCTCCAGTGACTCGTAGTGGTCCAGGGCGTAGCGCGAGGGGGCGAGGGGGAGGGCGTTGACGGAACCGCCCGCCGCCGGGTCTCCCGCCGGCGCGTACCGGGAGGGGACCGAGCGTGCGGAGATCGTCACCGGCGCGGGCAGCGGGTTGCCGGAGGACACCACCTCGACGGTGGGCTTGCTGATCTGGGTGAGCGACTGGTTGCCCGAGGCGACACCGCCCGGGACGTACTCGGTGACGGTGCCGGAGACCGTGACCGCGTCGCCGACCGCGACCGTCGGCGCGGACGAGGTGAAGACGAAGATCCCCTCGCTGGTGGCGGGGTCGGCGTCCGGACGCGGGTCCTGGAACCAGAAGCCCTTCGAACCGTAGGTCCGCACCCCCGTGACGATGCCGGTGACACCGCTCACCTGCCGGCCGACGAGCGGGGATATGCGGGTGGAGCCCTGGATGTCGTGGATCCTGACCGGGCCGTCGGCGGAGGAGCCGGAGGGGGACGGAGAAGCGGAGGAGGCGGCGGACGCGGAGGTGGTGGCAGCGCCGGTCAGCAAGCCCGCCGCGAGTGCGGCGGTGACTACGGCGGAGACGGCGGTCGTTCTGGACGATGCGGCGGGCATCACGGGCTCCGGGAGGTCGAGGGTCGTCGAGGGAGATCGGGGGTGTCGAGGGAGGTCGGGGGCTCGGGAGGAACGGCGCGGACGGGCGGGACTCCGCGTGGATCGGGAGCACGCCCGGACAGGGGTGTCCCCGGGCCCGGCCGCCTCCGGTGCGGGAGCACGTACGGGCCGGCAGCCCGTACGGTCGGTGGTCCGCGCGAGGGGCCGACGGCCTGCGAGAGGAGCCGATGGCCTCCACGTGGATCTACGCGCGTCAATCTCGTGTGTGCGCCGGGCAGTTGTCAAGGGCCCCCGGGAGTCCCGCCGTCGTCCTTCGCCCGAGCCGGGCGGCATGGGACGAAATGCGTCTACGCTGGGCCGCCTGACCCGGTACGCCCCGTACGCCCGAGGAGAATCACCAGATGTCCGCAGAGCGCCCCACCCTGCCGCCCGTACGGCTGCACACCGAAGCCGAGCTGGCGCGGGACGCGCTCGCCGCACCGCTGCTGGCCCGTGCCGTCCGGCTCGCGCGCTGGGCCGGCCCGGAGACCAGGGTCGGTGCCGGTGGCGAGCTGGTCGAGGCACAGCTGCCCGCGGCGGCCGAGCACCTCGGCCTCGCGGCGGACGAGGAGGGCGCGGCGGAGGCGAGCGAGGCGTGGCGGCTCGCGGTCGACACGGGGCTCGTCGACGTCGAGGACCCGGACGAGGACGCCGGACCGGACGCGGAGGGGACCGCCACCGCGGGCGAGAACCTGGCGCTGATCACCGGAGGCTCGCCGCGGGACGTCCTCTCGATCTGGCTCGACGGTCTGGAGGCCGCCTACGCCGACGCCACCGCGCCGGTCTTCGACGACCTGGCCGACCTCGTCTCCGAGGACGGTTCGGTCGACTTCGACGCCCTGGACTGGGACCCGGAGGCCGAGGCGGAGTTCCTCGACGGGGTCCTCGGCAATCTGTACCTGCTCACCGTCGGCGACGGCGCCGGTGACGGCGGCGTACGGACGCCCCCGGTGCCGCTGCCCGCGCTCGCCGCCTCGGTGATCGTGCCGGACGACATGGGCGAACCCACCGACGACATCCTTGAAGAGGTGTCCGAGGCGATGATGCGGCTCGACGACCAGTTCCGGGTCCTCGAACCCATCGGGATCGTCGAGTACCAGCCGGTGGACGAGGCGTTGCTGGTCGAGGAGAGCGAGGACGCCGACCCGCAGGCCGACGACGAGGACGTCACCCGGTACGGCATGGTGAAGCTGACCCCTCTCGGTCTGTACGGCATCCGGGCCCGGATGCTGGAGGCGGGCGTGGACGCCCCGGCGGTCGGTGACCTCGTGGACAAGGGGGCCGACGTGCTCCTCGGCGGTATCGCCCACTACCCCGAGGCGGCGGCCCGCGCCGAGTCCGAACTGTGGCTCGCCCGCCGCGGCGCGGACGGTGCCGCGGCCGAACTCCTCGCGGCGGCGCGGGGTATGGACCAGGAGGCGCCCCTGCGCCGGCTCCACTGCCAGCAGGCGCTCTCCCTGGTCGGCGCGGAGGCGGAGCCCGCGGTGCGCGCGGTGCTGGACGATCCCGAGCTGGGCGGCCTCGCCCGGGTCTGGCTCGTGGAGCTGGGCGCGGCGGACGTGCCCGCGCCGCCGGAGCCGATGATCTTCTGGCTCGCCGTCGACACCATCGCGGCCCAACTGGAGGCCGAGGGCGACCTGGAAGAGCTCCAGGGGCTCGTCGAGAGCCTGGCAGACCGGCACAGCGGCTTCTTCGGCGAGGTGTGGCGGGTGGAGCACCCCGCGACGGCGGACGTCCTCGACGCGATGGGGCAGCTGCACAGCGACAAGAAGAAGGCCAAGGAGGCCCGCAAGGCGGCGTTCAAGGCGCGCTCGCGCGCGGGCGCCTGAGGCAGGCCGCACGATCGAGCGAGGCGCGAACGCCTCAAGTCCCCCTGAAGGACAGGTGCCTGAGAGCGCGTAGACGATCGGCGCCCGGGGTGAACGTGGCATGACGGGCGGGTCCGGCAGACAGGCGGCCGGACCCGCCAGGCCGTCGCGGCGGCCGTCCGGTCGCCCGAACGCGGCAGCCGGTCAAGGACTTTCGGCTGGTCGCATACTTTCGGCCGATCGCATTCGGTCAACTGCACAGGAAGGATGCCCCGGGGCGTCGCCCGCAGTTCAACTGGAGTTGGGGCAGGAGCGTCAGTGTGGGCGCGCCAACAACCCGCCCAGTCGTTCCAGGAGTGACGTGATGTCCTTCACGCGCAGGGAATTCACCAGACAGTCCGCCCTCACCGGTGCCGGCATCGCGCTGACCGGTACGGTCGCCGCGCTGGCCACCGCTCCCGGCGCCCTGGCCGCCGGGGACCCGAAGCACGGTCACGGCAACGGCCATGGACACGGGCACGGTCACCAGGACGAGCCCGGCTACGGACCGCTGGTCTCCGACCCGAAGGGCATCCTGGCGCTGCCCGCCGGGTTCTCCTACGAGGTCATCACCCACTGCGGTGTCACCAGGCTGGAGACCGGCGAGTACACCCCGTCCAACCACGACGGCACGGCCACCTTCGAGGGCCCCCGCGGTGTCACCCTGCTCGTCAACAACCACGAGCTGAGCGGCACCCGCGCCGGCTGGGAGCACCCCGTGCCGCTCACCGAGGGTCTGGTCTACGACCCGGTCGCGGCCGGTGGCTGCACGGTCGTGGAGACCCGCCGCGACGGCCGCACCGCCGAGTGGGTCGGCATCGCCGGCACCTCCACCAACTGCGCGGGCGGCGCCACCCCGTGGGGCACCTGGCTCACCTGCGAGGAGACCGAGGACAAGGCGGGCAAGAACGGACTGCTCAAGGACCACGGCTACGTCTTCGAGGTCGACCCGTACGACCGGCGCGCCAATCGCGACCCGCGCCCGATCAAGGCGTTCGGCCGGTACGCCCACGAGGCCGTCGTCATCGACCCCAAGCGCGGCCACGCCTACCTGACCGAGGACGCCTCCGGCCCCAACGGGCTGCTCTACCGCTGGGTGCCGCCGCACGGCTTCCGGCACGGCCGCGGCAGGCTGCGCACGCTCGCCGACGACGCCGGTGTGCTCCAGGCGTTCAAGTGCTTCGACCGCAACGGGGCGTTCGTCGACGACCTGTCCCGGGCCACGCGGATCGGCACGGTGTACGGGGTGGACTGGGTCGACGTCCCCGACCGCGACGCGAAGACCGTCTCGGTGCGCAAGCAGTTCGCGGACGGCGAGGTCACCCGCGCGCGCAAGCTGGAGGGCATGTGGTGGGGTGACGGCGGCGCGTACATCGTCTCCTCGTTCGCCCGCGCGGAGAGCCCCGGCCGGCACGACGGCCAGGTTTGGTTCTACGAGCCGAAGCGCCGCACGCTGACGCTGAAGGTGCTGCTGGGCGTGAACCCGGATCCGTCGAAGGAAGGCGCCTTCGACGGCCCGGACAACATCACCGTCTCGCCGTACGGCGGTCTGGTCATCGCCGAGGACGGCGACGGCCTCCAGCACCTGTTCGGGGCGACGGAGAGCGGCCGCACGTACCCGATCGCCCGCAACGAGCTGAACATCGGCAGCGAACAGGAGCCGGAGTACAGCGAGTTCACCGGGGTGACGTTCTCGCCCGACGGCCGGACGCTGTACGCCAACATCCAGGACCCGGGCATCATGCTCGCCATCACCGGCCCCTGGAAGCGGCAGCCGAACCGCCACTGACGCACCGTCCGCGCGGCCGGGCCCGTACGGACGGACCCGGCCCGCACGGACGGACCCGGCCCGCACGGACGGACCCGGCCCGTTCGGTTCCCCGTCCGCGTACGGGCCACCCCTTCGCCGCGTACACGTATGAGCTCGTACGCGTGTGCGCTCGTACGTGCGTGCGTAAATCCCTCGCGTCCGACGCGGCTTCCCCTTTAGAGTCCTGTTCGTGCCCAGGTGCGCAGGCAGGACCTACTTCCACTCTTAATGGGGAGGCCGCGGGTTCGATTCCCGCCACCGGATCTCGATCCGGTGTAGCTCAGTGGCAAGAGCACCATCGTCGGTTCCGCCGACCTGGATCTCTGGGCATCACAATTGCATCAGCAATGACTGCACCTCCCGGTGCGCGGGCTGCGGCTCCTTCCTGAAACGAAATCGCCGCCGCCGACTCTGATCTCGGGAGGCACAGAGCCGGGAGGGTGCCCGGTGCGAAGACGACGGATACTTCCCGGATCCGACGGTTGCGGGTTCGAATCCCGCCCGGCCCCGGTCGGTAGCTCAACTCGGAAGAGCGTTCGGACAATTCCGTCGTCGATCCTGATCTCGGGCGCCCTCCCCTCGCTGTGCCTTCTCCCAACGAATTCGCGGGAATTCACATGGCACGCTTCAACCTCCGCACCACCAGGTCCCGTACCAGCACGTCCCGTTCGGACAGCCGCCGGGCCGCCTCGCCCGTGAGGTCGACCGGGCGCACCGCGCCGAACCATCAGGGCGGCCGGGGCCTCCTGCGCGACAACCGCTCCGAGCTCTTTCTGCTCGCGGTCGCCAACTTCGTCTCGCAGCAGACCTTTTACGAGGACGGCGAGCAGCGCGACGACCGCTTCGCCGAGCTGGTACGGATACTCGCCGTCGGCGATCCGGAATGGACCGCCGGTCTCCTCCACTGGCTGCGCCGCGACGGGCAGATGCGTACCGCTTCGCTCGTCGGCGCCGCCGAGTACGTGAAGGCGCGCCTCGACGCCGGTGCCGAGGACGGCCCTTCCAACAGGCGGGTCGTCGACTCCGTCCTGCTGCGCGCCGACGAGCCCGGCGAATTCCTCGGGTACTGGACCTCGCGCCACGGCCGCGCCGTGCCCAAGCCGGTCAAGCGCGGCATCGCCGATGCCGTGCGCCGTCTCTACGACGGCAGGTCGCTGCTGAAGTACGACACCGCGTCCAAGGGCTACCGCTTCGGTGACGTCCTGAACCTGGTGCACGCCTCGCCCGATCCGGCCAAGCCGTGGCAGGGCGAGCTGTTCCGGTACGCCCTCGACCGCCGCCACCACCCGGAGACGGCCGTGCTGCCCGCTGCCGACCGCACCCTCACGGCCCACAAGGCGCTGAGGGAGATCCCGGTCGGGGAGCGGCGGGCCGTGGTCACCGGAGCGGACGGCGCGGACCGGCTGGCCGCCGCGGGCATGACCTGGGAGGCGCTGGCGGGCTGGCTGCAGGGGCCAATGGACGCCGCGGCCTGGGAAGCGATGATTCCGTCCATGGGCGCGATGGCGCTCGTCCGCAATCTGCGGAACTTCGACGAGGCGGGCGTCTCGGACGAGGTCGCCGCGCGGGTGGCGGCGAGGATCAGCGACCCGGAGGTGGTCGCCGCGTCCCGTCAGTTCCCGTTCCGCTACCTCGCGGCGTACCAGCACGCGCCCTCGCTGCGCTGGGCGCACGCGCTGGAGAAGGCGCTCGGGCACTCCCTGGCCAATGTGCCCGGACTGCCGGGGCGGACGCTGATCCTGGTGGACCGCTCGGGATCGATGTGGTCGCCGCTCTCGGACCGTTCGCAGCTCAACCGTGCCGACGCCGCCGCGATCTTCGGCACGGCGCTGGCGCTGCGGGCCGAGGAGGCGGACCTGGTGCAGTTCGGCACGAGCAGCGCGCGGGTGAAGTTCCGGCGCGCCGAGTCCGTGCTGAAGGTGCTGGAGCGCTTCGGGGACCTCGGCGGCACCAACACCGCGGAGGCGGTGCGCCGCCATTACCGCAAGCACGACCGGGTGCTGATCGTGACCGACGAGCAGGCGTCGTTCTCGTACGCGGCGGACGCCACGGCGGCCGTGCCGTCCACCGTGCCCGTCTACACCTGGAACCTGGCCGGGTACCGGACCGGGCACGCCCCGTCGGGCGGCGCGAACCGGCACGTCTTCGGCGGGCTGTCCGACGCGGCGTTCCGCATGGTGCCGCTGCTGGAGGCGGGCCGTGACGCGGACTGGCCCTGGAGCCGTCCGGAGCCGGACCGGGCCTGAGCGACAACCCCGCGGGCGGCCGGGGCGGGCGTCACGGCCCCGCCCCGGCCGTCTCGACCACGGCGGGGTGGTGGGCCGGGCGCCGCCGCCCGGGGCGCTACAGCGACTGGGCGGCGGGCTTCACCATGCCGCGGACGGTGCGTGCCTTGATGAATTCGCCCATGGCCGTCATCTCCCATTCGCCGGAGAACTGCCTGATCAGCTTCGCCATCATCACGCCGGTCTGCGGCTGAGCACCGGTCAGGTCGAAGCGGACCAGCTCCTCGCCGGTGACCGCGTCGATCAGCCGGCAGTACGCCTTGGCGACCTCGGTGAACTTCTGGCCCGTGAACGAGTTGACCGTGAAGACCAGGCCGGTCGCCTCGGCCGGGATCCGGCCCAGGTCGACGGTGATCACCTCGTCGTCCCCGGCGCCCTCGCCCGTGAGGTTGTCGCCGGAGTGCTTGATCGCCCCGTTCAGGATGGAGAGCTTGCCGAAGTAGCAGCTGTCCAGGTGGTTGCGCTGGGGACCGTAGGCGATCACCGAGGCGTCCAGGTCGATGTCCTTGCCGCGGAACGCGGGTTCCCAGCCGAGGCCCATCTTGACCTGGGAGAGCAGCGGACGGCCTCCCTTGACCAGGGACACCGTCTGGTTCTTCTGGAGGCTGACCCGGCCCTTGTCGAGGTTGATCCGGCCGGAGGGTGCGGGTGTGGGTGCGGCCGACGGGGCGGCGGGGGCCGGGGGAGCGGCGATGCGCGGGTCCACGGGGGGCGCGGAGGGCATCGGGGGCGCGGCGGCCGGAGCGGGCGGCGCGCTGGGCATGGCAGTCGGTGCCGGTGCCGGTGCCGGTGTGGCGGTCGGCGCGGGCTCATCCTCGACCGAGACGCCGAAGTCCGTCGCGATGCCGGCCAGGCCGTTCGCATAGCCCTGACCGACCGCGCGGACCTTCCAGGCGCCGTTGCGGAGGTAGACCTCCATGACCACCAGTGCCGTCTCGGTCGTCAGCCGGGGCGGGGTGAACGTGGCCAGCACGCTGTTGTCGTCGGCGTTGCGCACGGTCGCCGTGGGCTCGATGCCCTGGAAGGTCTGCCCCGCCGCGTCCGGGCTCGCCGTGACGACGATCTTCTCGATCCCGGGCGGCACCGCCGCGGTGTCCACCAGGATCGCGTCCGGCGACGTACCGCCGCCGGAGCGGTACGTCACGCCGGGGCCGGCGGGCTGGTTGTAGAAGATGAAGTCGTCGTCGGAGCGCACCTTGCCGGAGGCGGCGAGCAGCAGGCCCGAAACGTCGAGCCGCACCGGTGCGGAGACGTCCACTGCCACGCGGGCGGCGGACAGAGGGATGTTCGAGCCAGGGGTCATAGCGGTCATGCACCGGGTAACGAACGGCCCGGCTTTGCCGTTCCCTTACCTTCACCCGCCTTGACGTACCCGTGACACTGCTTCCCCGTCCCGTCGCGGCGCGAGCCGGTCCGCGCGCCGTGCCGTCCGCCGCCCCGCGAGCAGCAGGGCCGGAGCCAGCAGCGCCGCCGCGCCGGTCAGCGGCAGCAGCACCCGGACGTCCACCAGCGCGATCAGTCCGGCGCCCAGCGCCAGTGCCACCGCGTTCGGCACCATCAACAGCGTGTTGGCGGCGGCCGAGGTACGGCCCAGCACCGCGTCCGGGGTCTCCCGCTGCACCGCCGTCATCGCGGCGATCAGCACACACGGCAGACCGAACCCGATGATCACGCTGCCCGCCAGCGCCACCGCGTCGTACGGCAGCGCCCGCAGCGCGATCGCCACCGCGAACACCGCGCTTCCGGCCGCCGCGAACACCCGCTCGTCCATCCGCCGCAGCAGCGGCCCCGCCAGCAGCCCCACGGCGACGGACCCGGCGCCCTGCACCGCGTACAGCGCACCCGCGTACGAGGGGGAGTGCCCGAGAACGTCGATGAAGGCGTAGATCGCCGCCCCGTTGATCCCCGCGCACAGCATCGTCGCCGAACCCGTCAGCACCAGCGGTCGCAGCACCGGGGACCGCCACAGCTCGCGCATCCCGGAACGGCTTTCTGCGTCGCGCCGGTGGGCCGCGGTGTCGTCCCCGGCCGGTTCACGCACCGGCAACAGCGCGCAGACACCGGCCGCCAGCGCGAACGACGCCGCGTCCAGCAGCGCCACCGCGCCACCCCCGAACTGCGTGTACAGCCCCGCACCGGCCAGCGGGGCCAGCAGCTTCATGCCCTCGTTCGCCGTCATCCGCAGCCCGTTGAAATCGCCCAGCAGGTGGGCGTCGACGGCCCCGGCGACCAGCGCGGACTCGGCCGCGTCCATCACGACGGAGGCCGCCCCGTACAGGACGAGCACGACGAAGAGGATCCAGACCCGTCCCTCCGAGTCGACCAGGAGCAGTGTGGTCATCAGCCCCGCCATCAGCAGGTTCGACCAGACCAGCAGCGGTTTCCGGGGAAGCCGGTCGGCGACCGCCCCGAGCGCGGGTCCGAACAGCACCGGCAGCCACATCGCGAAGACGGCGAGCGCCGCCAGACTGGCGGAGCCGGTGAGCGACTTCACCCAGACCCCGGCCGCCAGCCACATCGCCGATGTCCCGAACCCCGAGACGACGACCGCTGTCAGGAACAGCCCCGCCGTACGGTCCCGTAGTACCCGTACCGTCGCCGAACCCGGCCTCGCACCCACCACGACAATCCTCCAGAACCGTGCCTGTGTGACGCGTCCAGGCTGGTCACTGAGGTGGCCCGAGGGCATCGGGAGGATGCCCTATTCCGTACCGGTCGCGCCCGCGGCCCCGGCGGCACTCGTACGGCAGATGCCCGATACGGCCCCGGCGCGGGCGTGCGACCGGGGCTCGGGAACCGGAAGAAGCAGAGGCAGAGGGGGCACGGGGGTGACACCGTGCCGGGACCGGCGTACGCCCCGCCGACCCCGCCCCGCCCGGCTGTCAGCGCGCCAGGGCGGCCTTCATTATCTTCTGGGCGATCGGCGCGGCCAGGCCGTTGCCGCTGACCTCCGAGCGGGCCGCGCCCGAGTCCTCGACGAGCACCGCGACCGCGACCTCCTTGTCGCTGGTCCGGTCCTTCGCGTACGAGGTGAACCACGCGTACGGGGTACTGCTGTTGCCCACACCGTTCTGCGCGGTCCCCGTCTTGCCGCCGACCTCGGCCCCGGCGATCCGGGCGTTGCTGCCCGTGCCCTCCTCGACGACCGTCACCATCGCGCTGCGCAACTGCTCGGCGGTGGACTTCGAGACCACCCGCTTCGTGTCCCCGTCGGCGTACTCCTGCAAGGTGTCGCCGTCGGCGTCCGTCACCTTCGACACCATGTGCGGCGCGGCCAGTTCACCGCCGTTGGCGAGGGTGGCCGACACCATGGCGATCTGCAACGGCGTCGCGGTCACCTCGAACTGCCCGATGCCCGACAGCGCCGTCTGCGCCTTGTCCATGCCGGACGGGTAGACGCTCTCGAAGGCGCGCACCGGCACGTCGAGCTTCTCGTCGTTGAAGCCGAACTTCTCCGCCATCGCCCTGACCTTGTCCTGGCCGAGATCGACGGCCATCTTCCCGAAGACGTTGTTGCAGGAGTACTGGAGCGCGGTGCGCAGCGTGGCGTTCTCGCAGGGGGCGGAGGCGTTCTCGTTCTCCAGGTCCTTGCTGCTGCCGGGCAGGCGGTACGGATTCGGGCTGTCCGTGCGCTCGTCGACGGAGTCGTACAGTCCGTCCTCCAGCGCCGCGGCGGCCACAACCAGCTTGAACGTCGAACCGGGCGCCAGCGGCTGCCGCAGCGCCCGGTTGACCAGTGGCTTGTCCTTGTCGGCGCGTAGCTTCTCCCACGCGTCGCCATCCGTCGCCGCACTGATCGTCGACGGGTCGAAGGACGGGGTGGAGACCATGCCCAGGATCTGCCCGGTGCCCGGGTCGATCGCGACCGCCGCGCCCTTGTCGTCGCCGAGCGCCTCGTACGCGGCCTTCTGTACATCGGGGTCGATCGTGGTCAGGACGTCGCCCGGGGCCGCCTGCTTGCGGGTCAACGCGTCCACCGGGTTCTTCAGCCGGTCGTCGGTGCCGTTGAGCACGGGGCCGTAGATCCCCTCCAACTGCGTGATCCCGAACGCCTGGGAGCTGTAGCCGGTGACGGCCGAGTAGAGCGCGCCATCGGTGTAGGTGCGCTGGTACGCGAGGTCGCCGCCCTCCGTCCTCTTCGAGCCGGTGACCGGTTTCCCGGCCACGATGATGTCACCGAGCGGCTGTGCGTACTGCGCCATGATCTTCCGCCGGTTGTGGTCGTCGTCTGCGAGCGCCCGTGCCTGATACGCCTGCACCCAGGTCGCCCGCACCAGCAGGGCGAGGACCAGGAGCAGACAGAAGACCGAGGTCCGCCTGATCGTCTTGTTCATCCCGGAGGAGGACGAGCGGGGCATCGCGCGTCGTTCCGGGCCGCGCCGATTCTCACCGATTACTCATGAACGGTGCGACCAGGTCGGAACGGACACGAAGGGGCCGGGACAGGACGGGGCGCATACGCCCCGACCGGACCTGGACGGGGCGCACGCGACGGGACCGTACACACGCGACGGGACCGTACAGGGGACGGGACCGCACACGACCGGAGCGGGCACGATCCGGCCTGCGGGGAAAGCCCGGCTCACAGCCTCCGGGTGGCGAGGGCGAGCCGGTCCCGCGCGTCGAACAGCGCGTCCTTCACCATCTGCTCGTGCGCGGGCGTGAGCCGGGCGACCGGAACCGAGCAACTGATGGCGTCGCGCGCCGGGGTGCGGTACGGGACGGCGACACCGAAGCAGCGCAGGCCGAGGGTGTTCTCCTCACGGTCCACCGCGTACCCCCGCTCGCGCACGGCGTGCAGCTCCTCGATGAGCCTCTCGCGGTCGGTGATGGTGTGCCCGGTCGGCGCGGGCAGCGTCTCCGGCAGCATCTTGCGGACCTGCTCGTCGCTGTGGGTGGCCAGGAGCGCCTTGCCGAGCGAGGTGGAGTGGGCGGGCTGCCGTCGGCCGACCCGGGTGAACGGACGCAGATGGTGCTGGGACTGCCGGGTCGCCAGGTACACCACGTTCGTGCCGTCGAGGCGGGCCAGGTGGATGGTCTCCGTGGTGTCGCCGGCCAGCCGGTCCAGGGTCGGCCGGGCCGCTGCGACGACCTCGTCGCCGTCGATGTACGAGGTGCCGACCAGCAGGGCCCGTACGCCGATCCCGTACCGGGTGCCCGTCGCGTCGGTCTCCACCCAGCCCAGCTCCACGAGCGTGCGCAACAGCATGTAGAGGCTGGACTTGGGGTAGCCGACGGCCTCCTGCACCGTGGCGAGCGAGTGCATGCCGGGCCGTCCGGCGAAGTACTCCAGCAGTTCCACCGTGCGCACGGCGGACTTGACCTGTGCACCACCCGATTCGGCGGCAGACATCGTCCCGCACCCCTTCCCGTTCCACGCCGTCCGTCCGCTGACGAGCCCCGTGGCTTCCCGCACCCGGCGCCTTCGGCCCCAGCCGCTCCGGGGTCCGGGGACTCCTTGGCCGTACGGCTCCTTGCCAACTCCCGAGGCCCGGAAATAGAGTCGGGCCATATTCAAGATCGCGAACAGTGTTCAGAATACCGAACGAATTCCGATGTGTGGCAGCGGAGCGGAAGGAATCATGGTGGCAGCAGCACCCGTCTTGAGCGTCGACCCCCGAACCGGCAACCCGCGCGAGCAGGTTGCGGTGGAGTCCTCGTCGGAGGAGGTCGACCGCGCCGTCCGGGCCGCCCATGCCGTACGCGGCGCCCTCGCCGACCGCGCCGCACGCGCCGCCTTCCTGCGCACCGCGGCCGACCTGCTGACCGAGGCGGGGGAGCACGTGATCGAAGCCGCCGACGCGGAGACCGCGCTCGGCCCGGCCCGGCTCACCGGCGAAGTCGCCCGGACCGCCGCCCAGTTGAGGGCGTTCGCGGAGGTCGTCGACGAGGGCGCCTTCCTCGACATCCGCATCGACCACGAGGACGCCACCCGGACCCCGCCGTGGCCCGACCTGCGCCGCTACAAAGTTCCGCTCGGGGTGGTCGCCGTGTATGCGGCGAGCAACTTCCCGCTCGCCTTCTCCGTCCCCGGCGGTGACACCGCGAGCGCGCTGGCCGCCGGCTGCCCCGTCGTCGTCAAGGCGCACCCGGACCACCCCGCCACCGCCGAACTCTGCGCCTCCGTACTGCGCCGGGCGGCGGCACGGGCCGGACTGCCCGAGGACGTGCTGGTCCTGGTGCACGGCTTCGAAGCGGGACTCGAACTGATCAGGCACCCGCTGGTGGCCGCCGCCGGATTCACCGGCTCGGTACGCGGTGGACGCGCCCTGCACGACGCGGCGGCCGCCCGCCCCGTCCCCATCCCCTTCCACGGCGAACTGGGCTCCCTCAACCCCGTGGTCGTCACCGAGGCCGCCGCCGCCGAGCGCGGCGAGCGGATCGGCGCCGGGCTCGCGGGCTCGATGACCCTGGGCCTGGGCCAGTTCTGCACCAAACCCGGACTCGTCCTGGCCCCGGCCGGGGAGAGCGGCGACCGGCTCCTGAAGGCGCTCACCGACGCGGTCAGCGACGCCGAGGCCGGGGTCCTGCTCGACCACCGGATGCGCGACGCCTTCCTCTCAGGGGTGGGCGAACGGGCCGGGCTCCCCGGTGTCGAGGCCCCGGTCACCCCCGGCGCGGGCGGCGACCACACCGTCGCACCCGGCTTCCTCACCGTTCCGGCGCACCTCCTCGCCGCCGACGGCCCGCACGACGCGCTCCTGGAGGAGTGCTTCGGGCCGGTCACGGTCGTCGCCCGCTACACCTCCGACGACGAGATCGACGCCGTCCTCTCCCGCCTCCCCGGGAACCTCACCGCCACCCTTCACACCGCCACCGACGGGCCCGACACCGACGCCCCCGCCCTCCTCGCGGCCCTCACCCCGCTGGCCGGGCGCGTCCTCGTCAACGGCTGGCCGACCGGCGTCGCCGTCGCCCCCGCTCAGCACCACGGCGGCCCCTATCCGGCCACCACATCCACATCCACCTCGGTCGGCGCCACCGCGATCGAACGATGGCTGCGCCCGCTCACGTACCAGTCGACCCCCGACGCGCTCCTCCCGCCGGAACTCCGCGAGAACAACCCGCTGAACCTGCCCCGCAGCGTGGACGGCCGCCGCGCGTGACCCTCGCCGTCCCGCCCGGTGGACAAGGACGCGGAACCGACGACCGGGCGGTGCGGGAGGGCGGGCTCAGGTGACAAGCCTGATCAGTGCCCAGAGAACGATGAGGTCCAGCGTCATCACGCTGATGGCCCACAGCGGGTAGTACGGGATGAACATGAACTGGGTGACCAGGCTGATGGCGGCGAGCCCGATACCGGCCGAACGACCCCAGCTCATGGCCCGCAGCACTCCGAAACCACCGACCAGCAGGGCGATCCCCACGATCAGATGGATCCAGCCCCAGGTGGTGAGGTCGAAGCGGTATTCGTAGTGCAGCGGGACGCCGTACAGCCTGTCGCGGGCGATGCCGGTGATGCCCTGGAGAACGCTCAGCACGCCGCTGAGGACCAGCGCCACGCCGACGAACATCGCCGGTGCGGCCACCTGTCCGCCGCCCCGGGAGCCCGTCGTGTCCTGTCGCACACCACTGGGCATGCTCGCCATGGCTGTCACCTTTCGTCGCCGGCGCGGTCGTCGCCGCACACCGTGGCGCGGAAGCGGAATCTGGCCGCGCTTCCGCCACGTTCACAGCGTGAACCCGCGACCACCGCGCGGCGACCGCACCAGGCCAGCCGAGTGACCCGGCCGCCCGGCCCCGTCGGCCGACGAGCCTGCCGCGTCCTGCCCGGGCGTCCTCGAACGCCGGACTCACCTCAGTGGGGGCGCGAGGGTGGCAGTTTTCTGTTGGGACGGGGACGCCAGGGCGTGCTCACTTCGCCGCGTATCGCACGAAGTGCGTCCAGGCGGTCGGGGTGAGGGTGAGGTGGGAGCGGGCGGTGTCCTTCGAGTCGCGGACGAGGACGGCGTGATCGACGGTGGCGAACTCCACGCATGCGCCGCCTTCCCCGCTGCTGTAACTACTCTTGGACCAGGAAAGGTTGACCTCGTCGACCGGCTGACGATCGCTCATTGTTCTCCCGAGATCTTCTCGATCAGTACCAGGGACTCGCGGGGACTGAGTGCCTGACCTCGGATGCTGCCGTATCGCGCCGACAGCATACGTACCTCCTCCAGGTCAGTGATCAGCTTGCTGATGTTCTGGACCTCCAGTCGCCGCGTATCGCACGAAGTGCGTCCATGCGGTCGGGGTGAGGGCGATGTGGGAGCGGGCGGTGTCCTTCGAGTCGCGGACGAGGACGGCCTGTTCGGCAACGGACACCTCGACGCACTCGCCGCCCTCGTTGGAGCTGTGGCTGCTCTTGAACCACGAGTTGTCTGCCGGGCTCTGAACCCGGATGTCGGGCTTCATCGGTCTTTCAGCAACCTTTCGATCAGAGCCAAGGACTCACGCGGTGTGAGTGCCTGCGATCGGATGCACCCGTATCGTGCGGCCAGAATACGAACTTCCTCCGGGTCGGTGATCAACCGGCTGATGTTCTGTACCTCAAGGTAGCCGACCTGTGGTTTACGTGTCGGAGTGAGGAGGATGAACGGGCCACCGAGGCCCGCGTGTTCAGGTCGGTCCAGCGGCATGACCTGAAGCTCCACGTTTCGCAACCCGCCGAGCCTGGCCAGCTCCTGGAGCTGCTCCTCGTGAACGTCCCATTCACCGATGGGGCGTCGGAGGATCGCCTCCTCGATGACGCAACTCACCATCGGGGCGGGGCGCTTCGTCAGGACGGTCTGTCGAGCCAGGCGGGACGTCACCCGCTGTTCGATGAGCTCGTCGTCCAGCAAGGGCTTGCGCATGGCGTACAGGGCGCGTGTGTGCGCCTCGGTCTGAAACAGACCAGGCACCGTGTGGTTGCTGTAGTAGCAAAGCTCGACAGCGTCCGCCTCCAGCCTCGCGTAATCCTTGAACCACGCCGGATGCTTCACGCGCGCCCGTGCCTTCGCGCGCTTCACGTCCTCCATCGTGGACCGGAGCAGTCCGCCCGCGCTCAGCAAGTCGTCGGCCGAGTCCAGGAATTCGGGCTGCGGCGTTCTGCGTCCGCGTTCCAGCGAGCGGATCAGCTCCTCGCTGTACCCGAGGCGTTCGCCCAGTTCCCGCTGAGTGAGGCCGGCCCGTTCGCGCAGCAGCCGGACTTGACGGCCGACCACACGGAACAGGTCCGCCGCTTCCTCCGAGTCGTCGCTGCCGTCGATCGCGCCGTCCAACTCCATGGTGCTGCCCGCCTTCGCTGCTCATCGGCCCACCGCGCCCGCCGCCGCCCGTTCCTGCGTCACGGGGGACGGGCGGTACCGGTCGCCGTGCGTACCGGTACATGCACGCTGCGTACCGTCGTCGTTGCTGGTCAGCGTACGGCCGCTCGACCACGCTGAGTGGCGTGACGAGTGAATCCGTACAGATCGATACCCCGCAACCAGCAGCATCCGCACAGCAGTTCACGCAGCTGTTCAGTGCCACCCGCCGAGGTGCCCGACTGGCCCGCTTGCTCGCGGTGGAGCAGTTGGCGGCGTGGGGATGGCCGCGTGACGGGGAGCGCACCGACGCCGCCGCGCTCGTCGTCGCCGAGCTGGCGACGAACGCGGTCGTGCACGGGAGGCTGGAGGGGCGGGGGTTCCGTCTAGGGCTGGCCCTGCTGCCGACCGGACGGCTGCGGATCGAGGTCACCGACCCGCGCGGTGAACGCGATCTCCCCGCCGTGCTCCGGGAGGCGGACGAGGGCGGGCGAGGGCTGATCATCGTCGAGGCGCTCGCCGTGGACTGGGGCGTGGACCCGTGCCCACCGTCCGGGAAGACGGTATGGGCCGAGGTCCGTGCCGTGACCACCGGGGCGCGGGGGCAGGCCCTCAGTGGTTGAGCGTCGCCATGAGGTCGCGCATGTCACTGATCATGGCCGAGTGGTAGGCGGATGCCTTGGGCACCTCCGGTTCGCCGTCGGGCTGCTCGTCCGGGCCGTCGCCCATGTACTGGGTGAAGACGTAGAGATTCAGGGAGAAGACCGCGCCGCCCTCCCGCACCCGGAGCTCCGAGGATCCGTCGTCACCGGTCAGCAGGTAGGCCCGTTCGCCGAGATTCGGCACTGTCTCCAGCTTCGCCTCCGGGTCGATGCCCGTGTCGGTCACCTGTCGCAGGGCCTCGAACTCGGCTCCGGGGTCCGACTCCTTGTGCAGAGACACCGTGACTCCGACGCCGTAGTTGATCGACCAGCCCTTGCCGGGCTGGTCGACCGCGCCCGTCGGCCGAAGCGAGATGAAACACCGCGCCTGGTCGAGGGCGGCATGGTTCAGGAACCGTGGTCCGGTATCGGCTTTCTCCCTCGGTCCGATCGCCGCGCCCAGCGACTTCAGCCGCAGGGACGGGCAGGGATTCTTGTCCAGTCGGTACCCGTGCAAGTCCGGTCTCCGGTCGCCGAGTCCGTACAGGAAGAACGCCCCGGCCCAGAGGGCGGTGGCCATGACGGCCCCGCCCAGCGCCCACAGCCACGGTCTGTGCTTCCCGGATCCCCCGGCGGGCTCGCTTCCGAAACCGTCCATCACCTCGCGGGAGTCGGTGGGGGCGAAGTCCCCCGTCATCTCCGGCTCGGAAATCATCAGTCTCCCCCTCGATCGTGACCTTCGTCCCCGTTGGATCACATCACGCACCCTTGCGTTCGCGCAGGTGTTTGGGGCCCTGTGTCCGTGCCGTGATGGTTCAGGGGCCGATGAGGCCGTTGAGCTGTGGGGGGCGAGCGCACGAAAGCCATGCCTGTGCGGCCCGGGAGAGATCGCTTGGACCGGGGCCGTCGGAGGGTCCTGCCGCGCGTCGCGTCGTCTCTCCGCCATGCGGTCCAGCGGCGGACCCGGTAGTGCTTCCAGGCCGCCCTGGTCCTTCGCTGCCTGGAAACACTCCGGAACGGTCGTGGTCTCCCCGTCCGATCAGGGGTGTGGTGTTTTGGGCGTCGGTGGCTGCTCGGTGCCGCAGTACCGACATTTGGCGGCAGCGGCCGGCAGATCCTCGGACAGGCAGGCCGGGCACGTCTTGACAGGCCCCGGCTCTTCGAAGACCACCGCACCGTGCCGCGCCGAATATCGCTTGTACGGTACGACGATGAGGAAGTAGACGACGGCCATGAAGATGACGAAGTAGATGACTGCCGAGATGAAGGAACCGATATCAAGATACGTAGCCTTGTTGCCCGCTTGGCCGAGCTGCCACCCCAATCCGACTGAACGGCCGCCCTGAGCACGCGCAATGATGGGGTTGATCACGGAATCGGTGAACGCCTTGATCAAGGTACTGAAGGCCAATGCGACGATGAGCCCTACAGCTACGACGACGACATCGCCGCGCATCATGAAGTTCTTGAACCCCTTGAGCATTTCCGGCTCCTCGCGACTGGGCCTCCGGTCGGGACCGGGCAGCACGCTACATTCCTCGGCGTGCATCGAGTATTACGGCGCAGGCGCGGGCGGTTTTCTTCCCTCGACTGCCGAACTCCGTCGGCGGCCATTACGTCGATCGGGCGAATATCCACATCCGAGAAAAGGACAGTTCGTGTAATCGGGATGCGGGCCAGGCTTGCAATTCCGGCGGATCCTCCTTCTCGGTGGCCCGATGGCGCGTCGGCCGACAGGGGCCCGCGTCGCGACGGCTCCGGCGTGGCGCGCGGGGTGCCCGTGGTGCGCACCGGCCGGTTCGTGTTCCGGGAATGCGCGGGGCCGCCGTGGTGTTCGTTCCGGTGCGCGGAGGAGTGCTTCGCGCTGCCCGGCCACGGGCACCGGCCCCCGGATTCCGGGGGCCGGACCCCGGCCCCCGACTTCCGGAGAGAAGAAGAGACATGCGCGTCGAGATCTGGAGCGACATCGCCTGCCCCTGGTGCTACATCGGCAAGGCCCGCTTCGAGAAGGGCCTGGCGGGGTTCGCCCACCGCGACCAGGTCGAGGTCGTGCACCGGTCCTTCGAGCTCGACCCCGGGCACGCCAAGGGCGACACCGTGCAGGTGGTCGACATGCTGGCGCGGAAGTACGGTCGAACCCCCGACGAGGCGCGGGCCATGGAGGAGAACGTCGCGGCCAACGCCCGGGCCGAGGGGCTCGGTTACCTCACCGAGGGCCGCGATCACGGCAACACCTTCGACATCCACCGGCTGCTCCACCTGGCCAAGGCCCGCGGTCGCCAGGACGAGCTGCTGACCCTCGCCTACCGGGCGAACTTCGCCGAGGAGCGCTCCGTCTACGACGCCGATGTGCTGGTCGAGCTGGCCGTCGAGGCCGGCCTCGACGCGGACGAGGCGCGGGCCGTGCTCGCCGATCCGGAGGCCTACGCCGACGAGGTGCGGGCGGACGAGCGGGCGGCGTCCGAGCTGGGGGCCAACGCGGTGCCGTTCTTCGTGCTCGACCGGCGGTACGGGATCTCCGGCGGTCAGCCCGCCGAGGTCTTCGCGCAGGCGCTCGAACAGGCGTGGAAGGACCGGCCGCTGACCGCGATCGGCGGGGACGCCGCGGCGTGCGACGCCGACGGTGCCTGCGAGGTCCCGCAGAACGGCGGCGGCGCCTCCTGAGCCCCGGTGGTCCCGGCGGTTCGGGCGCGTGGGCGGCGGTCCCGGCCGTCCCGGCGTGGGCGGGGGACCCGGGCCGCGTCCGTGCGGTGGGCCGAGGTAGGGCCCGGGTGGACGGGGGAGCGTCCCTTTGGATTCCCTTCGATCGCCGGCGATCTTCGCTGATCGCCAGTGATTGACGGGTGTTCAAGGCGGCTTCAGGCTGGACGCATGGAGACCGATTCGCTCAGCCGTGTGGTGGAAGACCAGTTCGCACCGGAGACCACTTACCTCAACACCGCCAGCTGCGGCCTGCTGCCCCGTCGTGCGGTGGAGGCCGTGAAGAAGCTCGTCGACGAGCTCGCCACGGGACGCAGGGTCGGTTCCGGCGACTTCGAGGCGGTGGAGGCGGCCCGGGCCGGTTTCGCCCGCCTCGTCGGGGTCGACGCCGACCGGGTGGCCACCGGCGGTTCCGTCTCCGTGCACGTCGGGCTGATCGCGGCCTCGCTCCCGGCGGGGGCCGAAGTCCTGGCGCCCGAGGGGGAGTTCAGTTCCATCGTCAGCCCGTTCGCGGGCCGTGGCGACCTGAGGGTGCGGTATGTGCCGCTGGAGGCGCTGGCCGACGCGGTGCGGCCCGGGACCGCGCTCGTCGCCTTCTCCTCCGTGCAGTCCGCCGACGGCCGGATCGCCGACCTCGACGCGGTGCGGAAAGCGGCGGCGGCCCATGGCGCCCGGACCCTGCTCGACGCCACCCAGTCGGCCGGCTGGCTCCCGCTGGACGCCGGGGCGTACGACTACACCGTCGTCGGTGGCTTCAAGTTCCTGCTCGGTCCGCGGGGCACGTCGTTCCTCACCGTCACCGAGGAGGCGCAGCGCACCCTCCCGGCCCTCTTCGCCGCGTGGGCCGCCTCCGACGACCCCTGGAACAGCACGTACGGCCCGGTCCGACGGCTCTCGCAGAGCGCCCGCCGCTACGACGAACCGCTGTCCTTCCTCTCGTACCACGGGGCCGAGCACTCCCTCGCGCTGCTGGATGAGGTCGGTGTCGACGCCATCCACGCCCACGTCACGGGGCTCGCGGCCCGCTTCCGGGAAGGGCTCGCCGGGCTGGGGCGCGAGGCGGTGCCCGGGGAGTCGGCCGTCGTGGCCGTGCCCGGACTCGGCGGACGGGCGGCCGAGCTGGCGCGGGCCGGGGTGGTGGTCTCGGACCGGGCGGGAAGTCTGCGCGCGGCCTTCCACCTGTACAACACGGAGGCCGACGCGGACCGGGCCCTGGACGTGCTCGCCCGCTGAGTCCGCGAGGGCGACCGGGCCGTGCCCCGCGTCCCCGGTTCGGCAGGGGTCAGCGGCGCCCGGGACAGTCCGCGGCCCCCGCGGCCTCCCGGCAGAGGTTCTCCTCGACCTTGCCGAGCAGCCGGGCCAGCTCCGCGCGTTCGGCCGGGTCCAGCCCGGCGAGGGTGAGGCCCTCCAGATCCGTCCACGCCCGCCCCACGGCCGCGTGCAGCGCGCAGCTCTCCTCGGTGGCCTCGACCAGGACGGCCCGGCGGTCGTCCGGGTCGGGGGAGCGGCGGACGTGCCCGGCCTGCTCCAGGCGCTGGAGCATCTTGGTGACGGTGGAGGGGTCCAGGTCCATGACCTTGATCAGCTCGGACTGCCGTACCGGGCCCCCGTCCCACAGAAACATCATCAAGAACTCCTGGCCGGGGTAGAGCCCGAGCCCCCTGAGCAGCTTGCCCGCGGCGATCCGGTGCAGCCGGGCGACCCGCGAGACGGCATGGCTGACCGGGCCGCCGAGGGTGGCGCTCGGCGGTTGGGCACAGACGGGTTCGGCCTTCATCGGGACTCCTCGGAGTGGTGTCGCCGCCGCCGTGCCCCGGTGGTGCGGGGGCGGGCGGGGAGCGGGAACCGGGCGCTTCCTTCGACGAACACTACCTTCACCGGATCATTGCTTGGTCGGCCAAGCAGTGGGTTACAGTGGCGCGGTCGGAAAATAGTTGGCCGACCATATATTCTTCTGGGAGCTCCCATGACCACTGCGTTCGACCCGATCGACCTGCCCGCCGTCCGGCTCGCCAACCGGATCGCCATGGCCCCGATGACCCGCAGCCGGGCCGGTGAGGGCGGCACCGCCACGGATCTCGTCGCCGAGTACTACGCCCAGCGCGCCTCGGCGGGCCTCATCGTCTCGGAGGGCATCCAGCCGTCGGTGGTGGGTCAGGGCTACCCCGGCACCCCGGGGCTGCACAGCGCCGAGCAGGTCGCCTCCTGGCGCAAGGTCACCGACGCGGTGCACGCCGCGGGCGGCAGGATCTTTGCCCAGCTCATGCACGCGGGCCGGATCGGCCACCCGGTCGTGCTGCCGGACGGACTCACGCCGGTCAGCGCCTCCGCGGTCAGGCCCGCGGGACAGCTCTTCACCGGCGCAGGGATGAAGGACTTCACCACGCCGCACGAACTGACCGGCGACGAGGTCCGGCAGACCGTCGCCGACTTCGCCTCGGCCGCCCGCAACGCGATCGACGCCGGCTTCGACGGGGTCGAGCTGCACGGCGCCAACGGCTACCTCATCCACCAGTTCCTCGCGCCGAACAGCAATCTGCGCACGGACGAGTGGGGAGGCTCCGAGGAGGCCCGCATCCGGTTCGCCGTCGAGGTGGTCAAGACCGTCGCCGCCGAGATCGGCGCGGAGCGGACCGCGCTGCGCATCTCGCCCGGAAACCCGTACAACGACATCGACGAGCCCGCGCCGGAAGCCGTCTACACCGCGCTCGTACGCGAGATCGACCCGCTCGGCCTCGCCTACCTGCATGTCCTGGAGGCGGTGGAGATGCGTGAGCTGACGCTCGCGCTGCGCAAGCAGTTCTCCGGCGTCCTCGTCCTGAACGCGCACACGGACGGACCGACGGGGCCGGACGACCACACGCTGGTCGACGACGGGACCACCGACATCATCGCGTACGGCGCGCTGTTCATCGCCAACCCGGACCTGCCCGCCCGGCTGAAGGCCGACGGCCCGTTCAACACCCCCGACCCGTCCACCTTCTTCGGCGGGGACGCCAAGGGATACGTCGACTACCCGGCGCTGGACACCGTCCGGTTCTGACGGCCGCGAGGGGCCGCACCCGGTTGCGTGAACGGGGCGGTCACGACGGGGGACGGCCGCGTCACCCGTGGCGTCCCGGAGCCGGTCCGGCCCCATGGCCGCCGGACCGGCGCGGGCGTCGTCGCGCGCTCCCGCACCGGGCGGGCGCCGACCGGCTCCGCCGCACGCGCCTTCGGCCCCGCGGTGTTAAAAAGGGCAATGTGGTCAGTCGTCGCGGCCGATTCCGGAGCGCACAGCTTCGGTCACTCATGGGCAAGTACCCCCGGAGCCTCGCGGGCCAGGTCTTCGCCCTTCAGGTGGCCGTGGTCGTGCTCCTGGTGGCCGCCGCGATGCTGGCGCTCGTCGTGGAGTCCCGGTACGACAGCGAGACCGAGGCGAGACGCCGCTGCATCGCCGTCGCGCAGACGTTCGCGCACGCGCCGGGCGTCGTGGCCGCGCTGGGTGTCCCCAATCCCTCCCGGGTGCTCCAGCCGCTCACCGAGGCGGGGCGGAAGGCGGCCGACGTCGACTTCATCGTCGTGGCGGACACGCAGGGGATCCGCTACACGCATCCCCGGCCGGAACTGATCGGGAAGAGGCTCGTCGGCGACATCGGACCGCCGCTGGCCGGCCAGGTGCACACCGAGAGCGTCAACGGTCCGCTCGGCCGCGAGGTGCAGGCGATCGTCCCTGTCCGCGATCCCGCGCACAAGGTCGTGGGCCTGGTGGCCGCCGGGGTGAAGGCCGAGAACGTGACCGGGGCGGTCGCACGCCAGATCCCGATCATCCTGGGCGCGGGCGCGACCGCGCTCACCATGGCCACGGCCGGGACGGCGCTGGTGGCCAGGCGGCTGCGGCGGCAGACCCACCGGCTCGGCCCGGCCGAGATGACCCGAATGTACGAGCACCACGACGCGGTGCTGCACTCCGTGCGCGAGGGCGTGCTCATCGTCGGGAACGACGGCCGGCTGCTGCTGGCCAACGACGAGGCCAGACGGCTGCTCGACCTGCCGCTCGACGCCGAGGGGCGGCACATCTCGGAGGTGCCCGGTCTCGACCCCGGCATGGCAGCACTGCTGACCTCGGGGCGCACGGCCACGGACGAGGTGCACCTCGTGGGGGACAGGCTGCTCGCGGTCAACCAACGGACCACGGACCGTCACGGCGGACCCAAGGGGACGGTCGTGACCCTGCGTGACTCCACGGAACTGCGGGCGCTGTCCGGCAGGGCGGAGAGCGCCCGCGAGCGGCTGCGGCTGCTGTACGACGCCGGCCTCGGCATCGGAACCAGCCTCGACGTGGTGAGCACGGCCGAGGAGCTGGCCGAGGTCGCAGTCCCCCGACTGGCCGACTTCGCCACCGTCGACCTGGCCGACCCGGTCCTGCGGGGGGACGAGCCGACCGGTACGAACGCTGACATGCGCCGCACCGCCGTCCACGGTGTCCGGGACGACCACCCCCTCTACAGCCCCGGCCGCCTGACCAGCTTCCTCCCCTCCACCCCGCAGGCACGGGCCTTCGCCACCGGCAGGCCGGAGCTGGTGCCCGACCTGTCCGCCGCGCCCGGCTGGCTCGCCCAGGACCCGGAGCTGACCCGGAGGATCGTCGACTACGGCATCCACTCCCTGATCACGGTGCCCCTCCAGGCACGGGGCGTCATCCTGGGCATGGCCAACTTCTGGCGCTCCGGGAAGCCCGAGCCGTTCGACGAGGACGATCTGTCCCTGGCCGAGGAACTGGTGGCCCGGGCGGCCGTCAGCATCGACAACGCCCGCCGCTACACCCGTGAGCACGGCATGGCCGTGACACTGCAGCGAAGCCTGCTCCCGAGGGCCCTGCCCGAACAGAGCGCGCTCGAGGTCGCCCATCGCTACCTGCCCGCGATCTCCGGGGTGAGCGGCGACTGGTTCGACGTGATCCCGCTCCCGGGCAGCCGCGTGGCGCTGGTCGTCGGGGACGTCGTCGGCCACGGCCTGCACGCGGCCGCCACGATGGGACGGCTGCGCACGGCCGTGCACAACTTCTCCACCCTCGACCTGCCGCCCGACGAGATCCTCGGCCACCTCGACGACCTGGTCGCGCGCATCGACCAGGAGGAGGCGCAGACCGCCGTCGCCGCGGGCGTCATGGGAGCCACCTGCCTCTACGTGATCTACGACCCCGTCTCCCGCCACTGCGCCGTGGCGCGGGCCGGACATCCCCCGCCCGCGCTGGTCCGGCCCGACGGCGACGTGTCCTTCCCCGACCTGCCGGTCGGCCCGCCCCTGGGCCTGGGCGGCATGCCGTTCGAGACCGCGGAACTGACGGTTGCGGAGGGCACGCAGTTCGTCCTCTACACCGACGGGCTCATCGAGGACCGGACCCGGGACATCGACGTGGGGATCGAGCTGCTGCGCCAGGCCCTGGCGGGCCACCCCGACCGATCGCCGGAGGCCAGCTGCCAGGCGGTGCTCGACGCGCTCCTGCCCAGTCGGCCGAAGGACGACGTGGCGCTGCTCATCGCCCGGACGCGGGCGATCCCGCCCGACCGCGTCGCCGACTGGGACGTACCCTTCGACCCCGCCGCGGTGGCGGGGATGCGCGCCGCCACGGCCCGGAAGCTCGACGACTGGGGCCTGCCCGCGCTCGCGTTCCCGATGGAGCTGGTCCTCAGTGAGTTGATCACCAATGCCATCCGCTACGGCTCCGCGCCGGTCACCGTACGACTGCTGTACGACCGCACCCTGACCTGCGAGGTGGCCGACGCCAGCAGCACCTCGCCCCATCTGCGCGACGCCGCTCTGATGGACGAAGGAGGCCGTGGTCTGTTCCTCGTCGCCAGAGTGGCCGAACGCTGGGGCACCCGTTACACGCCGCAGGGAAAGGTCATCTGGGCGGAGCTGTCGCTGACCCGGGCCGGCGGGGGCGCGGACGGCACGGTGTGGCCGGACGTCTTCGGCGTGGAGCTCTGAGCGCCGCGCCGACGAGCCCCGAGGGGCGCGCCTTTCCGCCACGGCCCGCTACCCCCGGCCGGTACTCCCGCCACCCCGTCACTCCCGCCCGGATTCCGCGGGCGGCGCGCCGTACCACCGCCAGGAGCCGAGCCGGGGGCGGCCCGGCAGCCCGGCGCGCCCGGTGGCCCAGAGCAGCACCGCCCATCGGTCGGCGTCCTTCGGCGCGTCCGGGAACAGCCGGGCCAGCACCCGGTCGCAGAGACCGGCGGGCGGCGCCCAGGGCACTCCCAGGCCCGCGGCGAGGTCGTGCGCGTGCACCAGTGTCTCCACGACGCCCATGGCCGCGAAGCCCTCCGGGTCGGACAGCCCGGAGGGGTGGTACGCCCTGACCTCGGGCGAGGCCGTCCGTACCATCGCCGCGAGCAGCGCGCCGCTCGCCTCCAGCGTGTCCAGCAGTCCCGCCGGTCCGGCCGACCGGTCGGCGAGGACCGCGTTCGCCGGGCCGCCCTCGCGGTCCGCGCTCCAGCGGTACGGAACGTATGCGTCCAGGGGCGGCCTGCGCGGGCCCAACTGGACGGCGTAGGCGAAGAGATCGTCGCTCAGGTGCTCCGCCGTCTCCCAGCAGTCCCACTCCAACGACCCCGCGGGGGAACGCCAGTCGTCGAGCGGGGTGTCGCGGAACGCGTCGACCGCGAGACGGACCGCGGTGGTCACGTCGTCCGCGGTGACCGGCGGCCGGATCCCGGCCGACGCCGCACGCTGCGCCGCGCTGCGCTCGACGCACAGTTCGTTGCCCTCCGGGTCGGCGAGTGTCACCCAGCCCCGCCCGTCCGGTTCGCGGTGGTCGGCGACGAGGCGGGCGCCCAGGGCGAGCAGTCGCTCCACCTCCTGGTCGCGGGTGCGGTCCTGCGGCTGGAGGTCCAGATGCAGACGGTTCTTGGTGCGCTTCGGCTCGGGCACCCGGATGAACAGCAGCGCGGCGCCCGGGGTCTCGACGACGGCCTCGGGAACACCGGGGGCGGCGTCGTCGGCCGGCGGGGCGCCGAGCACCTCGGACCAGAAACGGGCCAGTCCGTAGGCGTCGGCGCAGTCGATCGTGATGTGCCGCACGAGTGAGGTCATGGTCCCCACTGTCGACGCCGACGACCGTCCCGGTCCATCGAATTGCGCGCGGGGCGGGGGCGTTCGCGCCCCCGCCCCGCGCCCGGTCCGGCCCGCCGGGGGCGTCACCCCACCGGCGTGAAGTCCCGTGCCCCGATGAACTCCGGACGCCGCTCCGGTGCCGCGAACGGCTCCTCGGCGGCGTTCTCCAAGCTGTTGAAGACGATGAACACGTTGCTGCGCGGATACGGGGTGATGTTGTCGCCCGAGCCGTGCATGCAGTTGCAGTCGAACCAGGTCGCCGAGCCCGCCGCTCCCGTGAAGAGCTTGATGCCGTGCCGGTCGGCCAGCCCGGTCAGCGCCTCGTCGGACGGGGTGCCGGCGTCCTGCATGCGCAGGGACTGCTTGTAGTTGTCCTGCGGGGTCGCGCCGGCGCAGCCGAGGAACGACCTGTGCGAACCGGGCATGATCATCAGCCCGCCGTTGGTGTCGTGGTTCTCGGTCAGCGCGATCGACACGGACACCGTCCGCATGCGCGGCAGACCGTCCTCGGCGTGCCAGGTCTCGAAGTCCGAGTGCCAGTAGAACCCCGAGGCGCCGAACCCCGGCTTCACGTTGATCCGGGACTGGTGGACGTACACGTCCGAGCCGAGGATCTGACGGGCCCGGCCCACCACCCGCTCGTCGGCGACCAGCCGGGCGAAGACCTCGCTGATCCGGTGGACCTCGAAGACCGACCGGACCTTCTGCGACTTCGGCTCGATCACCGAGCGCTCGTCGGCACGCACCGCGGGGTCGGCGATCAGCCGGTCCAGCTCGGCGCGGCAGGTGGCGACCTCGTCCGGGGCGATCAGCCGGTCCACGGTGAGGAAGCCGTCGCGGTCGAAGTCCTGGAGGTCCTTCACGGCGATCGGCCCCGGGGCGCCGGGTGCGGACCAGACGACCGGGTCCTGCCGGGGGGTGACCATCTCGGCCGTGCCGCGCGTGGGGTAGAGGTCGGGGCGCGCGCCGGTGCGTACGTCCGTGTGTGCGTCGGTGGTCATGGGGTTCAGCCCTCCTCGGTCAGCAGCGGGTAGACGCCGTTCTCGTCGTGTTCCTCCCGTCCGGTGACCGGCGGGTTGAAGACGCAGACGCAGCGGAAGTCGGTCTTCGGCCGCATGGTGTGGCGCTCGTGGCCGTCCAGCAGGTACATCGTGCCGGGGGCGATCCAGTGCTTCTCGCCGGTCTCCTCGTCGGTGAGTTCGGCCTCGCCCTCGACGCACAGGACGGCCTCGATGTGGTTCGCGTACCACATGGTCGTCTCGGTGCCCGCGTACATGATGGTCTCGTGGAGGGAGAAGCCGACCTTCTCCTGCGCGAGCACGATGCGCTTGCTCTCCCAGGTGCCGGAAGCGGCCTTCACGTGCCGGTCGGTGTTCTCGATGTCGCTGAAGGATCGGACGATCACGGTGGGTGGGTCGCCTTTCTCTGTTCTCTGTGCTCGGTTCTCTGTACGGTGCCGGCCGGTACGGGACTCGCCCTCGCGGCCGGACCGGGGAACTGCGGGACGGTGCGGGCCGGTCCGGTACGGGGCGGGATCCGACGCGTCCCGTACCGGTGCGGCCCGGGGGCTCAGGCCGTCTCGCGGATCGCGCGGGCCAGTGTGCGCAGCCCCTCGTCCAGTTCCTCGGGAGTGACGGTCAGTGGCGGCAGCAGCTTCACGACCTCGCTCTGCGGACCGGAGGTCTCGACCAGGAGGCCCAGTTCGAACGCGCGGGCGCAGACCGCGGCGGCGCGCGAGGTGTCTGCGAACTCCACCCCCCAGACCAGACCGCGGCCCCGGTACCGCGCGCCGAGCCCGGCGTGTTCGTCGCAGATGGCGAGGAGCGCCTGTTCGACCTGCTCGCCCCGGGCCAGGGTCTGCTTCTCCATCTGGCCGTCCGCCCAGTAGGCGTCCAGCGCGGCGGCGGCCGTGACGAACGCCGGGTTGTTGCCGCGGAACGTTCCGTTGTGCTCGCCCGGCCCCCAGATGTCCAGCTCCGGCCTGAACAGGCAGAGCGACATGGGCAGTCCGTAGCCGCTGATGGACTTCGACAGGGTGACGATGTCGGGGACGATGCCGGCCTCCTCGAACGAGAAGAAGGCCCCCGTGCGCCCGCACCCCATCTGGATGTCGTCGACGATCAGCAGCATGTCGCGGCGCCGGCACAGGTCGGCGAGCGCCCGCAGCCACTCGGCGCGCGCCACGTTGATGCCGCCCTCGCCCTGCACCGTCTCGACGATCACGGCGGCGGGCTGGTTGAGACCCGACCCCTGGTCCTCCAGGAGCCGTTCGAACCAGAGGAAGTCGGGCACCCGGCCGTCGAGGTAGTTGTCGAACGGCATCGGGGTCCCGTGCACCAGCGGGATGCCGGCCCCGGCCCGCTTGAACGCGTTGCCGGTGACGGCCAGGGAGCCCAGCGACATGCCGTGGAACGCGTTGGTGAACGAGACGATCGACTCGCGCCCCTTCACCTTGCGGGCCAGCTTCAGCGCCGCCTCGACCGCGTTGGTGCCGGTGGGACCGGGGAACATCACCTTGTACGGGAGGTCGCGCGGGCGCAGCACATGGTGCTGGAAGGACTCCAGGAAGGCGCGTTTCGCGGTGGTGGCCATGTCGAGGCCGTGGGTGATCCCGTCGCGCTCGACGTAGTCGATCAACGCGCGTTTCAGCACGGGGTTGTTGTGGCCGTAGTTGAGGGATCCCGCGCCGGCGAAGAAGTCGAGGTAGTCGTGGCCGTCCTCGTCGGTCAGACGGGAGCCCTGCGCACGGTCGAACACCGCGGGCCAGCCGCGGCAGTAGCTCCGTACCTCCGACTCCAGGGTCTCGAAGACGCTCAGCGCGGGCGGGGTGATGGTCACAGGGGGTTCTCCTGCTTGAGGGGGGTGACGGGTGGCGTCATGCGTTCCGGATCGCTCAGGAGGGGAACGGGCCGATGCGGTACAGGACTTCGGGCAGATGCGTTCCCTCGGGGAACAGTTCGCCGTCGAAGAGCACCTCGCGCTCCAGGGCGACCGCGTGGCGTCGCGCGTACGAGGTGAACAGCCGGTCCGACGCGGTGTTGTCCGGGGTGATGGTCGTCTCGACGTGGGACAGGCTCCGCGCGTCGGCGACCCGCGAGGTCAGCGCGTCCAGCAGCCTTCCCGCCAGTCCGGATCCGCGGTGGGCGCGGTCGACGGCCACCTGCCAGACGACGAGCGTCCCGGGGCGGTCCGGCCGGAGGTAGCCCGTCACGAAGGCGACGGGCTCGCCGGAACCGTCGCGGGCCACCACGGAGGTGGCGGCGAAGTCACGGCACCACAGCAGGTAGCTGTACGAGGAGTTGAGGTCCAGGACCTCGGAGTCGCGGGCGATGCGCCAGATCGCGGCTCCGTCCTCCACTCGTGGGGTGTCGATGTCGAGGAATTCACTTCGGGCACGTGCAAAATCTGCTGGTGCGGCGGTCATGCAAATTGAATTTACCCAGCAAATTCTCAAATTGCATCGACGTGAGGGGTTGGGCAGGAAGATCGCCTGTGTTATCACGCGGGCGCGTGCACTGGCGCGACCGGGCTGCGCTTTCCACCGTTTTGAGGCCATTTTATCCGGCATTACGGTCGCGTTGTGGAGTCGGTCACAAGGTCGTAACTCTCGGATCACGCAACGGAATTGTGTGGATCGGTGCAGGGAGAAGTCCCTCGGAAGTCGGGTGTTTAGGGTCGGGGAAAGCGGGCAGAAGAATGCGGGGAGCTGCCCTGGATAAAGCAGCTCCCCGCATTTATGGAATATCGCGCGAACGGCGCGTATTTATGCGCTCGGCCAGGTTTCCGAAACGGCCTTGCGGGCAGTTTCGAAATCGACCTGCCGGCCCGTGTCGGCCAGCGCCGCCCCCAGGGCCGCGAGCGAGGACTGCACCGCGCCCCGCGTCGCGTCCACACCGTAGTGATTGACCCGGATCATCTCCTTGGACAACGCACCCCCGCCCGCGATCAGCGGCAGCGAAGGATCGGCCGCCAGCGCCCGGGCGACCAGCTCCGCCGCGTCCGCCCCCTCGGGCGCGCGCAGGGTCGTCGCGACCGGCGCCGCGTCCCTCGCCTCGTGGACGTACGGCGTCAGCCCGCCGCCGAGCGCCCGCGCGCCCGCGCGCGTCGCCGCGGCGGCCGAGGCGTGCCGGGCCATCAGCGCGTCCAGACCCTCGTTCTCGATCCGGTCCACGCACGCCTCCAGGGCCAGCATCTCCAGCTGGGCGGGGGCGTGTAGCAGCGCCTTGCGGCCACCGTCGATCCAGCGCTCCTTCCAGTCCAGCAGCGAGAGGTACGAGCGGCGCGGGGCCCTCGGGTTGGCCGCGATCCGCTCCCAGGCGCGCCCGCTCACCGACACCGCCGACACCCCGGCCGGGCCGCCCATCGCCTTCTGGGCGCCGATCACGCAGAGGTCGACGCCCCACGCGTCGGGCAGCAGCGGCTCGGCGCCCACCGAGGCGACGGCGTCCAGCATGAACAGCGCCCCGTGCGCGCGGACGACCTCGCCGATCTCCGCGACCGGATTGGTGTTGCCCGTCGCCGCCTCGGCGTGGACCAGGGAGACGAAGTCGATCTCCGGGTGTTCGTCCAGCGCCCGCGCGACCTGGTCGGCGGTGACCGCGGTGTGGAACGGGACCGCCAGGTCGACGACCTCGGCGCCGCAGTCCCGCAGCCAGTTCCCGAAGGTCTGCCCGTACGGACCGGTGACGACGTTCAGCGCGGTCGAACCGGGCCGGGCACCGCCCCGGATGCAGCCTTCGAGCGGGAGCAGCGCCTCGCCCTGCATGATGACGACGTCCTGCTCGGTGGTCAGGAGGCCGGCCACCCGCTGCTCGATGGCCGCGAAGCGCGCGGCGGTGAGCGGGGCGAGGTCGAGGAACGGGTGCGTCACGGTGGTGCTCTCTTCGGATCGGGGGCCGTGCGCGGCGGTGCCGTGAACGGACGGGGCTACCGTCGAAGCGTACCGAGGGGCCCGGAAGGGGGGCTCGTACAGTGCTGTTCATGAGTGATCGCAGAGCAGCGAGGGTGCTGCACGTGAAGGGGCGGGTGCTCGTCGGACCCGACGACGTCCGGGACGAACTCTGGGCCGTCGACGGGCGGATCGCCTACGAGCGGCCGGCCGGGGCCGACGAGGCGGTGACCGTCACCGGCTGGGCGCTGCCGGGGCTGGTCGACGCCCACTGCCATGTCGGGCTCGACCTGCACGGCGCCGTCGACGCCGTGACCAGCGAGAAGCAGGCGGTCGACGACCGGGAGGCGGGGGCGCTGCTCCTGCGGGACGCGGGTTCGCCCGCCGACACCCGGTGGATCGACGACCGCGAGGACCTGCCGAAGATCATCAGGGCCGGGCGGCACATCGCCAGGCCGCGCAGGTACACCCGGAACTACGCCCACGAGATCGAGCCGGAGGACCTCGTCGCGTACGTCGCGCAGGAGGCCCGCCGGGGCGACGGCTGGGTCAAGCTGGTCGGCGACTGGATCGACCGCGAGGTGGGCGACCTGGCCGCCCTCTGGCCCCGCGGGGCGGTCGAGGCGGCCATCGCCGAGGCGCACCGGCTGGGCGCCCGGGTCACCGCGCACTGCTTCGCGGAGGACTCGCTGCGTGATCTCGTCGAGGCCGGGATCGACTGCGTCGAGCACGCCACGGGGCTGACCGAGGAGACGATCCCGCTGTTCGCCGAGCGCGGTGTCGCGATCGTCCCGACCCTGGTCAACATCGCCACGTTCCCCTCGCTCGCGGCGGGCGGCGACGCCAAGTTCCCGCGCTGGTCGGCCCATATGCGGCGGCTGCACGAGCGGCGCTACGACACGGTGCGCGCCGCCTACGACGCGGGGGTCCCGGTCTTCGTCGGCACGGACGCGGGCGGGGTGCTCGCCCACGGTCTGGTGGCGGACGAGGTCGCCGAACTGGTGAAGGCGGGCATTCCGCCCCTGGAAGCGCTGTCCGCGACCACCTGGGGCGCCCGCGCGTGGCTCGGGCGGCCGGCGCTGGAGGAGGGGGCCCCGGCGGACCTGGTCGTCTACGACGAGGACCCGCGGGCGGACGTGCGGGTGCTGGCGGCGCCGCGGCGCGTCGTGCTGAACGGCCGCGTGATCGGCTGACGGCGGCCGGGCATGCGCGGCGTCGACGGACGGTCGCCGAACGCGTGCCGTCTCGTCGAAGCACTTGTCCGCGCTCGGCGGAACGGGTGAGCCGGAGGAACGCGCGTACCGAGATATTCGAATAGAGGCACGGAAACGCCCCTTTAGGGTGAACTCACGTCAGGTGTCTGCCGGTTCACCCTCTGTGCGTAAAGCTGTCGGGGTCGAGGCCACCGGTGCCCGCGATGTCCCCCATTGGGCGGTACCGGTGGCTCCATGTCTCTTGTGGGGGTTCCACCATCTTGAACAGCAACACCTTCCGCCTGGCCGCCCTGGCGGTCGCCGCCGCTCCGGTCGCCCTGCTGGCCGCCTACCCGGCGCAGGCCGCCGCCGCGACCACCGCGACCGACGGCGACGGGAAGGCGAGCGCGGTCGTGCTCCGCACCGCGCTCGACGTCTCTCTTCTGAACAAGGCGGTCGAAGTGCCGCTCAGGGCCTCGCTCAACGAGGTGCACGCACCGGCCGACGCCAAGCAGACCGCGCTCAGCGTGCGGCTCGACGGGGTGGACGGCGGCCGGCCGGTCAACGTGCTCAGCGCCGACGTGGCCACCTCGGACGCGACCGTCGACAAGCGCCGGGCCGAGGGCTACAGCAACGTGGTGAAGGCCCGGATCCATGTGCCCGGGCTGCCGGCGCTGCCGCTGGTCGAGGTCGAGAAGGTCACGTCCAAGGCGGTCTGCGAGGTGGGCCGCAAGCCGGTCGCCGAGTCGAACGTGCTGGGCCACGTGACGATCCTGGGGCAGCGGATCGACCTCTCCGCGGGCGGCACGACGCACATCGAGGTGCCGGCCGTGGGCGAGGTGACCCTCGACCTGTCGAAGAAGAGCACCACCTCGCGCACCGCGGCGGCGACCGCGCTGCAACTGAAGGTCTCCGTCAACCCGCTCAAGCTGAACGTCGCCGATGTGCAGGGCGAGGTCACCCTCGTCCAGGCGACCTGCGAGACCCCGAAGGACACCGGGACGGGCGGCAGCGACGGCGGCTCCGGCAACGGGGGGAGCGGAAGCTCCGGCGGTTCCGGCACCGGCGGATCGGGCAACGGCGGTACGGACGGCGGTGGTTCGAACACCGGTGGCGCGAACAGCGGCGGCTCCGGGAACGGCGGGTCGGGCAACGGCGGCGCCGACGGCGGCGGTTCGAGCGACGGCGGCGCATCCGGGAACGGCGGCGGCAGCGCGGGTTCCACCGGCGGCGACGTGAAGCCCCAGACCGGCACCGGCCACGCCCCGGACGGCAACCTCGCCGAGACCGGAGGCAGTTCCGCCACGCCGTACATCGCGGGCGGCGCCGCCGCGCTGCTGGCGGTGGGCGCCGGGGCGACGGTCCTGGCCAGGCGCCGCGCGCGGAGCTGAACGCGTCCGTGACCGAACGCGCCCGTGACTGAGCGGGCTCGCGAGCGATCCCGGGGCCGGTCGGTCCCTCCGGCCCCGGGATCCGCGACGGACGTCCCCGTCCACGTGTGACGTCCATGCGCCCCGTCCACGTGTGCGGTGGTCCGGCCGCGCCCGGCGGTGCCCGGAGCCGTCCGTCGCGGCGGTCGGGTCCGTGCGTGACGGCGGTCGGCGCACGGACGTCAGCGCACGGACGTCAGCGACTGCAACGCCTGGTCGAGCGACTGGAGGAAGCGGTTGGTCGTCGTGCGCCCGCGCACCGCCAGCCGCAGCCACTGCGGCCCGAGCCCCGGGAACGTGTCCCCGCGACGCACCGCGAACCCCAGCACCCGCAGGCGTTCGCGCACCTCGGCGGCCCGTTCCAGCCGCATCAGTACGAACGGGCCCTCGGCCCCTTCCGCGACCTCCACCTCGGTGAACTCCCGCAGTCCCGCGACCAGATGGGCCCGGTCCACCGCGATCCGCTCCGCCGCGGCGGCGGCCTCGGCCAGGGCCCGCGGCTCCATGCACGCCCCGGCCGCGGCCAGCGCCGGGGACGACACCGGCCACAGCGGCTGCGCCGCCTCCAGCGCGGCCACCGTCTCCGGGGCGGCCAGCACGTATCCGATCCTGAGCCCCGCGAGTCCCCACGTCTTGGTGAGGCTGCGCAGCACCACCAGGCCCGGCACGTCCGTCCGCCCGCACAGCGCCTCGCGTTCGCCCGGCACCGCGTCCATGAACGCCTCGTCGACCACCAGCGTCCGCCCGGGGCGCGCCAGTTCCTCCAGCACGGCCGCCGGATGCAGGACCGAGGTGGGATTGGTCGGATTGCCGACCACCACCAGGTCCGCGTCCTTCGGCACGGCCGCCGGGTCCAGCCGGAAACCGTCCTCGGCCCGCAGCAGCACCCGCCGCACCTCGTGCCCGGCCGCGCGGAGCGCCGCCTCCGGCTCCGTGAACTGCGGATGGACCACGACCGGGCGGCGGGCCGGCAGCGCCCGCGCGATCAGCACGAACGCCTCCGCCGCGCCCGCCGTCAGCAGGACCCGCTTGACGGGCAGCCCGTGCCGGGCCGCGACCGCCGCCCGCGCCGGACGCCCGTCCGGGTAGGCGGCGAGCGAGCCCAGCGCGTCGGCGATCCGCTCCCTCAGCCAGGCCGGGGGAGTGTCCGCCCGTACGTTGACGGCGAGATCGGTCAGATCCCGGCCCCGTCCCCGTACCTCCGCGTCACCGTGGTGCCGCAGGTCGTACGTGCCCGCGCCTGTCGCGTCGGGACTTTCAGTGGGAGTGTGCATGACCGCCGTGGTGGTGGTGATGGTGGCCGTCGTCATCGGGGTGGAAGTGCGGCTGCTGTGGCAGCCCCACCTTGTCCTCGAAGCCCGGCAGCGCGATTCGGTACACGCATGAGTCGCAGTTCATCCGCAGATCGCCCTCGACCGCCTCCCCGTAGCGCTCCATGACCAGGTCGTACAACTCCTCGGCCGCACCGATGACCTCGGCGCAGCGGACGTCGAGCTCCGGGTGGGCGGCGGCCCACTCCTCGGCCTGATGACGGACCCGGTCCGGCAGGACACCCGTGAAGAGGAAGTACGGCAGAACGACTATGCGCCGGGCACCCAGCCTGACGCAACGGTCGAGACCCGACGGCACGTCCGGCGCCGCGAGCGAGACGAACGCCGTCTCCACCCCCGCGTAGCCGCGGCCCTCCCAGAACAGCCGCGCCGCCTTGAACACCTCGGCGTTGGCATCCGGGTCGGTGGAACCGCGCCCGACCAGCAGCACGGTCGTCTCCGAGCGGTCGGTGTCGCCCAGCACCTCGTCCACCCGGCGCTCCAGCACCTTCAGCAGCTCCGGGTGCGGGCCGAGCGGACGGCCGTAGGTGTACGTGATGCCGGGGTGGCGGTCCTTCTCGCGGGCCAGCGCCGCCGGGATGTCCCCCTTGGCGTGCCCGGCCGACACCAGCATCAGCGGCACGGCGGCGAAGCGCCGGACACCGCGCTCCACCAGCTCGGTCACGGCGTCGCCGAGCGGCGGCGGGGACAGCTCGATGAAGCCGCCCGCGACGGGCAGTTCGGGCCTGCGGCGGCCCAGTTCGGCGACGAACTCGCGGAACGCGGAGGCGCCGCCGTCGTCCCGGGTGCCGTGACCGGCGACGAGCAGGGCGGGCCGGTCGGACGGGGTGGCGGGGGTGGTCACAGGTTCTCCTCGGTGTGGTTCACGGTGGTTCACAGGGATTCGGGGGAGTGGTACAGCAGGGCGTTGAGCGCGGCCGACGCGACGGCCGAACCGCCCTTCTCGGACACGTTGCTCACGGCGGGCAGACCGCTCTCGCGCAGCGCCGCCTTCGACTCGGTCGCGCCGACGAAACCGACCGGCAGCCCGATGACGAGCGCGGGCGCGGCATCGAGGACGAGCAGTTCCTCCAGCGCGGTGGGCGCGTTGCCGATCACCCAGATCGCGCCCGGCCCGACCTCCTCGTACGCGAGCCGGATCGCATGGGCCGAACGCGTCAGGCCGGGGCCGGACCCGGCCTGACGCAGACGGCACACGGTCTCGCGCCGGGTGATGCCCGCCGCGACCATCTCCACGTCGGTGACGACCGGCGCCCCGGCGTGCAGCGCCGCGTGCCCGGTGACCAGCGTCGCCTCGTCGCAGACCAGGTCCGTGGCGTAGTCGAGGTCCGCCGCGGAGTGGATGACCCGCTCCACGACCGCCCGGGTCAGCGGTGGGAAGTGCGAGGTGTCCAGGCGGGCGCGCAGCCGCCGGTAGGACTCCTGCTCGATGGGGTGGACGGTCCGCTCCCAGGGACGGTTCATCGCCCGCCCTCCCCGGTCCCGGCGGCCGACTGCCAGCGGTAGCCGCGCGGCGTCACCATGCGGCCCGCGATCTGCCGGGTGGCCGTGTTGCCGACCGTCACCACCGTCATCATGTCCACGGCCGCCGGGTCCAGGGCGGCCAGGGAGGTCACCCGGGCGCTCTCGTCAGGGCGCGACGCGTTGCGCACCACACCGACCGGAGTGGCCGGATCCCGGTGCTCCGCCAGGATCGACAGCGCCTCGGGAAGCTGCCAGGCGCGGCCCCGGCTGCGCGGGTTGTAGAACGTCACGACGATGTCGGCCTCGGCCGCGGCCCGCACCCGGCGCTCGATCACCTCCCACGGCGTGTGCAGGTCGGAGAGGCTGATCGACACGTGGTCGTGGCCCAGCGGGGCGCCCAGGACCGCGGCGGCGGCCAGCGCGGCCGTCACCCCCGGCACGCCGACCACGTCGATGTCGGCACCGGCCTCGGCGAGCGCGGGCGACGCCATCGCGTACACCCCCGCGTCACCGCTGCCGATCAACGCCACCGCACGGCCCTCGCGCGCCTCGGCGACCGCGGTGCGGGCCCGCTCCTCCTCGGCGCCGAGCCCCGACTCCAGGACCGTGGTGCCGGGCCGCAGCAGATCCCTGATCTGGTCCACGTACTGGTCGAGCCCGACCAGCACCGAGGCCCGCCGCAGCTCCTCCCGGGCCCGGGGCGTCAGCAGGTCGCGCGCGCCCGGTCCGAGGCCGACCACGGCCAGCCGCCCGCGCGGGGCCCGGCGCACCACCGCGCACGTCGCCATCGCCGCCCGCCCCTCGGACCCGGGAGGCGGCGTCGACTTCCGCTTCGGCACGAGGAGTTCGCCCCCTTCCACGAGCGCGGCGGCCTCCGCGACCGACGGTGTCCCGACGGCGGCGAGCGGCGCGCCCGACGGGTTGGGCACCTCGACCCGGGCCAGCGCCTCGGCCGCGTACGTCCGCAGCGGAACGCCCAGCCGAGCGGCGGCGGCGACGATCCCGGGTTCGTCCGCCTTCGCGTCGACCGTCACCAGTTCGGCGATGCTCAGCGGCGAGAGCCCGGCCTCGCGCAGGGCGTCGTGGACCAGACCCACGACCTCGTCCACCGGCGCCCCCCGGGACGCGCCGACGCCGACCGCGAGCGACGCGGGCCGCACCACGGCCCGCCGTGCCCCGGACTCCACGACCCGGTCGGTGATGTGCAGCACCGCGGCGTCCGCCGGGTCCGGGAGCGTGGAACCGGGGGCCACGTTCGGCGGCAGCGCGGGCAGCGGCCACAGCGCGTCCGCCCGCAGTTCCACCGGGGCCCCGTCGAGCATCGCCCGCGACACCCCGGCCACATCGCCCTCCACCGGGAGGCCCAGCATGTCCAGGCCCAAAAGTCCGGCCGCGTCCGTCGCGGTCGTCACGACCGGGGTTGCGTCCAGGACCTCGGCGACCGCTTCGGCCAGTGCGTTCGCCCCGCCGGCGTGCCCGCCCAGCAGTGCGACCGCGTGGCGGCCCGCCTCGTCGACACAGACGACGCCCGGATCCGCGGACTTGTCGGACAGCAGCGGCGCGAGCAGCCGCACCACGGCCCCCGTGGCCAGGAAACAGACCAGCTGCTCGCACTCGGCGAACGCCCGGTGCACGGCCGCGCGCACCGGCCCCTCGTAGACCACGGCACGGCCGGGCCAGGCCGCGGCCAGCCGGTCGCGGGCGGCGGCGCCCGCCGCCGTCGCGGAAATCAGGCCGATCACTGGGTCGCTCCTTCACTTGCGCCGACACGCGCGGCAGCCATGCCCGCACGCTCGCCTGCCTGGGCCGAGGGGCGACTGCCCCACAGCAGAAATACCGGATTGGTCGCGGCGAGACGGGTCACCTCACCGGGCAGCGGCGCCAGCCGGGAGGACTGCAGCAGCACGCCCTCGGGCTCCAGCCCGGCACCGGCCAGCGCCGCACGCACCTGCGGCACCCGGTCCAGGGCGGCCAGCGCCACCACCACCGTGCGCCGCGCACGCCGGGCGCACGCCGTCACGACGGCGGGCAGTTCGCGCCCGCCACCGCCGACGAACACGGCGTCCGGGTCGGCCAGATCGTCGAGCGCGGCCGGGGCCGAACCGTGCACCACGTCGACGTACACCCCGTGCGCGGACGCGTTCGCCCGGATACGCCCGACTCCGTCCGCGGCCTTCTCCACGGCGACGGCCGCGGCGCCGAGCCGCGCGCACTCCACGGCCACCGAACCCGATCCGGCACCGATGTCCCACACCAGATCACCGGTGCGCGGGCCCAGCCGGGCCAGGGCCAGTGCCCGCACCTCGAACTTGGTGATCATCGAGTCGCGGTGCTCGAACTCGCTCTCCTCCAGCGCCCATCGGCCCGGCCCCGCGGCCGGCCCCGCGAGGGTCCGCGCCGGGGACGGCGCCCGGGACTCGTCCAGGCACAGCACCACGCTCACCGGATCCGGCCAGTCGCGGGCCACCGCCTCGGCGGGGGTGAGCCGCTCGACGCGCTCGCGTCGCGGATCGCCGAGCGCCGTCGCCACGACGAGCGTGCGCCCCCCGGCCCCGTGGACCAGCCCGGCCGCGAGCTCCGCCGGCCCGGCGCCGGGGCCGGTCAGCACGGCCACCTTCGGGTGGGCCAGACACGCGTGGACGGCGGTGCGCGGGTCCCGTCCGTGCGCGCTGACCACGACCGCGTCGTCCCACGTCAGCCCGAGCCGGGCGAACGCTACCGCGACGGACGGCGCGCCCGGCCGCACATCGAGCGCGTCCGCCCCGAACCGCTCGGCGAGCGCCCGTACGATCCCGAAGAATCCCGGGTCGCCGGAGGCCAGCACGACCACCCGCGCCTCGTCCCGGGCCAGGTGCTCGGCGACCCGGTCGAGCGCGGGCGCCAGCGGACCGAGCACGATCCGCCCCGCATGCCCGGCCTCCCGGGCTCCCGTGCCCGGGTACGCGGCCTCCAGGTGGCGCCGGGCGCCGATCACCAGCGTGGCCGCCTCCAGCGCCTTCCGGGCCTCGGGGCCGAGCGGCTCGCCCGTCCCCGTGCCGAAGACCCGGATCGGCGCGGCCGTCCGCGCGCCGGTCCCCGTACCGTGAACGCCGCTCACGAGCCGGACCGCTGGGCGCGCAACTCGGCCCGCGCCGCCCTGTCGGCCTTGCGGAAGCCATGGAAGTGGCCCGGGTGGTAGAGGTGCGAGCGCGTCCCCGACGACGACAGCGCCGGGCCGACGAGGAAGAGGGTGTGCTTCCAGAGCCTGTGCTCCTTGACCGTCTCCTCCAGGGTTCCGATCGTGCAGCGCAGGATCAGCTCCTCCGGCCAGGTCGCCTGGTACGCGATCACTACCGGCGTCGACGTGGGGTATCCGCCCTCCAGCAGCTCCTGGGTGAGCTGGCCGGAGCGGGCCGCCGACAGGAACAGCGCCATCGTGGTGCCGTGGCGCGCGAACTCCCGCACCTCCTCGCCCGGCGGCATCGGCGTCTTGCCGCCGCCGAGCCGGGTCAGGATCACCGACTGCGCGACCTCCGGGATCGTCAGCTCCCGCTGCGCGATCGCCGCGACCGCCGAGAACGACGACACCCCCGGCACGACCTCGACCGCCACGCCCAGCTCGGCGCACCGGTCGATCTGCTCCTGGGTACCGCCCCACAGCGCCGGGTCGCCGGAGTGGATGCGGGCCACCTTCAGCCCCTCGGCGGCGGCGCGTTCGTACACGGCGACGACCTGTTCCAGCGACATCCGCGCCGAGTCGAGGATCTCCGCGCCCTCCCGGGCGTGCTCCAGGACCTCCGCCTGCACCAGGCTCGCCGCCCAGATGACGACATCGGCGTCCGCGATGGCCCGCGCCGCCCGGAAGGTCAGCAGATCGGAGGCACCGGGTCCGGCACCGACGAACGTCACCCGGCCTCGGGCGGGTGCGTCGGCCGCTGCGGACGTGTCGGCCGTGTCGACGGCTGCGGCCGCGTCGGCTGCTTCGGACATGGGACGGGGTCCTTTCAGAAAGGGGAACATGCGGGGTACGGGGCCATGGGGCCTGCGGGGCATGGGGGACGGCGGGGGATCAGGGGCGTGGAGGAGAAGCCGGGGCAGGAGCGGCGGCAGACGGGGCGGGACCGCCGGGACGCGCCCCGCGGCGTCGACCGGCCGACGGGGACCGCAGGCGGTGCGCGTGGCGCCCGACGGCGCCGACCGGACACCGCGACACCGCCCCCGGGCGCCTCACAGCTTCCCGCCGCGCCCGCCGTCGCGCGGCGCGGGCGCGATCAGCGTCGACAGATACGGCAACGGCCCCTCGTCCAGGTCCGCCGCCGGCCGGATCGACTCCTCGGGCAGCCCGAGCGCCGAACCCCACACCGCGTCCTCGGTGCGGCCGGTCTCCCGCAGCGCCGCGGCCACCTCCGCGGCCAGCCGGCCGAACTTGTACGCGACGACCGTCCCCGGGCCCTCGAGCGCCCGCCTCAGCACCGCCGCGCCCGCCGTCACCGGCACCAGCGTCAACGGCTCCGTGCCCTCCGTCAGCACCGCGCCGCTGCGGGCGGCCAGGTCCTGCATGGCCGTGATCCCGGGCACCGTCTCCACGGCCGTCCCCGGCAGCAGCGCGCCGATCGTCTGGGCCAGATACGTGAACGTCGAGTACACGTTGGGGTCGCCGATCGTCGCGAACGCCACCGAGCCGTGCGTCCGCAGCAGCTCCGCGACCCGCTCACCGGCCGCGTCCCACGCAGCCTCCCGGCGTGCCCGGTCGCTGCGCTCGTTGAGCGCGAACACCACGCGCACGACCTTCTCGGAGGACACGTAGTGCAGCACGGTCGCCTCGGCCCGCCCCTGCTCACCGGTGTCCATCACCGGTACGACGACGACCGCGGCGTCCCGCAGCGCGTTCACGCCCTTGACGGTCACCAGCTCCGGGTCACCGGGCCCGACACCGACGCCGATCAGCCTGCTTTCACCCTGACCGTGGTTCATCCCTCGCACCTCTCGACGAATCGACGGGCCGCAGCGGGCGTGGCGGCCCAGTGCGTATGCAGATAGCTCGCGTGCACGCCCCGCCGTACGAATCCCTCCACGCGCCGCTCCGGCTGATGCAGGCCCCACGCGGGACGCTCTCCCGCGCCCGGCTCCAGGACCGTGCGGTGGAACTCGTGCCCGCGCGTCCGTGTCCCGGACGCCGCCAGCACGCTGTCGCAGACCGCCACGGCGTCCCGGTAGCCCAGCGTCAGCCGCTCCGACATCCGTGCCTCGGCGTCCAGCACCCCGCACATCGGCAGCCCGTCGAGCGAACGCGCCAGATACAACAGCCCCGCGCACTCGGCGGCCACCGGAGCCCCGGACTCCGCCAGCGCGGCGACGGCCCCGCGCAGCGCCGCGTTGGCGGACAGCTCCGAGGCGTACACCTCCGGGAAGCCCCCGCCGATCACCAGCCCGCGTGCGCCCTCGGGCAGCGCCTCGTCCCGCAGCGGGTCGAACGGGACGACCTCGGCACCGGCGGCGGTGAGCAGTTCGGTGTGCTCGGCGTACGAGAACGTGAACGCGGCCCCGGACGCGACGGCGACCCTGCGCGAACCCGGGGCGGGCCGGGCGACGGGTCCGCCGCACGCGTCCACCGCCGCCGCCGGGTCCCACGCCTCGCCGGGCACGCCGGGCGCGGAGCGGGCCAGCGCCCACAGCGCGTCCAGGTCGCAGCCCGCCCGCACCCGGTCCGCCATCGCCGCGACCGCGTCCAGTGCGTCGCGCCGCCGCTCGGCCACCGGCACCAGCCCCAGATGCCGTGACGGCACCGCCACCTTCTCCGTCCGCCGCAGCACCCCCAGCACCGGCACGCCGGACTCGTCCAACGCCTCCCGCAACAGCGCCTCGTGGCGCGGCGAACCGACCTTGTTGAGGACCACCCCGCCGATCCGTACCTCCGGATCCCACGAGGCGAAGCCGTGCACCAGCGCGGCCACCGAGCGGGACTGCGACGAGGCGTCGACGACCAGCACCACCGGCGCCCGCAGCAGCTTCGCCACCTGCGCGGTCGACGCCAGCTCGCCGTTGCCCGCGGCGCCGTCGTACAGGCCCATCACACCCTCGACGACCGCCAGGTCGCAGCCGCGCGCCCCGTGCGCGAACAACGGAGCCACCAGCTCCGGGCCGCACAGGTACGCGTCGAGATTGCGACCCGGCCGGCCCGTGGCCAGGGCGTGGTAGCCGGGGTCGATGTAGTCGGGCCCCACCTTGTGCGGGGACACGGTAAGACCGCGCCCCGCGAAGGCCGCCATCAGCCCCGTGGCCACGGTCGTCTTGCCGCTCCCCGACGCGGGGGCGGCGATCACCAGACGTGGAACGTTCACCGGACACCACTCACCGTTCGACCGGCGCGCGCCCGGCACCCGTCCGCCGCCCGCTCTTTCTCCCACTGTCGAGCGTGGGCGAGGCCGCTACCATTCGATGCCCCGCTGGCCCTTCTGACCCGCGTCCATCGGGTGCTTGACCTTCGACATGTCGGTCACCAGATCGGCGGCGTCCACCAGCTCCGGCGGCGCGTTGCGACCGGTGACGACGACGTGCTGGGTACCGGGACGGCTCCGCAGCACCTCGACCACCTCGGCGGTGTCGACCCAGCCCCAGTGCATCGGGTACGCGAACTCGTCGAGGACGTACAGCCGGTACGTCTCGGCGGCCAGATCGCGCTTGACCTGTTCCCAGCCCTCGCGGGCCGCCTCCTCGTTGTTCAGCTGCCGGTCGCGCTGCACCCACGACCAGCCCTCGCCCATCTTGTGCCAGGCGACGGAGCCGCCCTCGCCGCTGGCGCCGAGGACCTTCAGCGCGTTCTCCTCGCCGACCTTCCACTTCGCCGACTTGACGAACTGGAAGACCCCGATCGGCCAGCCCTGATTCCAGGCGCGCAGCGCGAGCCCGAAGGCCGCCGTCGACTTCCCCTTCCCGATGCCGGTGTGCACCACCAGCAGCGGACGGTTGCGGCGCTGACGGGTGGTGAGCCCGTCGTCCGGCACGCTGACCGGCTGTCCCTTCGGCATTACGCCGCCCTCCTGTCGGTTCCCCGGACGTCCTTGACCAGACCCGCGATGGAGTCGGCCCGCAGCTCGTCGAGCGTGACGGCGACCGAGCCCAGATCGCGGGCGAGATTCGCCGCGAGCCCGAGCCGCACCGGGCCCGACTCGCAGTCCACGACGACGGAGGCGGTGCCCTCCGCCGCATGCAGCCGCGCCGCCCGCGACGCCAGCGCCACCGGCTCCGGCCCGCCCGTCGCCCGGCCGTCGGTCACCACGACCAGCAGCGGACGCCGCGACGGATCGCGCATCCGCTCCACGCGCAGCACCTCATGGGCCTTCAGCAGCCCGGCCGCGACGGGGGTGCGCCCGCCGGTGGGCAGCGCCTCCAGCCGTGCCGCCGCCGCGTCCACCGACGACGTCGGCGGCAGCGCCACCTCGGCGTCCCGGCCCCGGAAGGTGACCAGCCCGACCTTGTCCCGCCGTTGGTACGCGTCCAGCAGCAGCGACAGCACCGCGCCCTTCACGGCGCCCATCCGCTGCCGGGCGGCCATCGACCCGGAGGCGTCCACCACGAACAGCACCAGGTTGCCCTCGCGCCCCTCCCGGGTCGCCTGCCGCAGATCGTCCCGCCGCACCACCAGCCCCGGCCCCGACCGCCCGCGCGCCCGCTGGTGCGGAGCCGCGGCCCGTACGGTCGCCGCCAGGTGCAGCTTGGTCAGCGCCCCGTGCGGACGCCGCGCGCCGGTGGTGCGCCCGTGCTCGGTGCGCGCCCGGGAGCGCCGCCCCGCCGCGCCCTCGCCCAGGCCGGGCACGCTCAGCGTCTTCGCGCGGAACGGCTCGGCGGCCCGTGCCGGCTGCTGCTCACCGCCGCCGGACGACCGCCCCTGCTGCTGCTCGCCGCCCTGCTCGGGAACGGCGGGGGAGGGCGTGTCACCGGCCTCCGCGTCGGGCCGCGGCGGAGTGTCCGGGCCGTCGCCCCGCGGGGGCCGGCCGCCGCCGTCGGGGCCGTCCGGGTCCGGGTCGTCGTCCTCGCCGCCGTGCTGCTCCAGCGCCTCGTCGAGCTTGTCCTCGTCCAGGCCCGGAGCGTCGAACGGGTTGCGCCTGCGGCGGTGCGGGAGCGCGAGCAGGGCGGCCTGCCGCACGTCCTCGGCCAGTACGTCCGTACGCCCCGCCCAGGCGGCCAGCGCGGTGGCGGTCCGCGCCATCACGATGTCCGCGCGCATCCCGTCCACCTCGAACGCCGCGCAGGTCGCCGCGATCTGCCGCAACGCCCCGTCGCCGAGCCGCACCCCGGGAAGCAGCGCCCGCGCGGCGGCGATCCGTGCCCGCAGCGCGGTCTCCTCGGAGGCCCACCCGGCGGCGAAGGCGGCCGGATCCGCGTCGTACGCGAGACGCCGGCGCACCACCTCGACCCGCTGGTCGGTGTCCCGGGACGCGGCGACCTCCACGGTCAGCCCGAACCGGTCCAGCAACTGCGGCCGCAGCTCGCCCTCTTCGGGGTTCATCGTGCCGACGAGCAGGAACCGGGCGGCATGCCGGACCGAGACCCCCTCGCGCTCCACGTACGAGGCGCCCATGGCCGCCGCGTCCAGCAGCAGGTCCACGAGATGGTCGTGGAGCAGGTTGACCTCGTCGACGTACAGGATCCCGCGATGGGCGTCGGCGAGCAGCCCCGGCTCGAACGCCTTCACGCCCTCGGACAGCGCCCGCTCGATGTCGAGCGCCCCGACCAGCCGGTCCTCCGACGCGCCGACCGGCAGTTCCACCGTCCGGGCGGCCCGTGCCGCCCCGGACCCGGCCTCGTGCGGGCCGTCCGGGCACGCCGGATCGGGCGCCGCGGGATCGCAGGAGAACCGGCAGCCGGGAACCACGTCGACCTCGGGCATCAGCGCGGCGAGCGCCCGCACGGCGGTGGACTTGGCGGTGCCCTTCTCGCCGCGCACCAGCACGCCGCCGACCGCGGGCGAGACGGCGTTCAGCAGCAGCCCGAGCCGCAGATCGTCCTGCCCGACGAGGGCGGTGAAGGGATACGGCGTGTTCACGATGCCTCCTTGGGCGAACGGCGTGATGTCACTGCCCCCGGCGCGGGGGAGGGGAGCTCTTGGGCGCCGGCCCGTCGCCCGCCGGCGTCCGCCCGTCGCTCTCCGGGAAACCTCCGGGCGCTCATTCGTCGCCCTCCAGATCGCCTTCGAGCTCCAGGTACGTGGCCCGCAGCCGCTCCAGGGTCGTTGCGTCCGGCTCCGCCCACAGCCCGCGCTCGGCCGCCTCCAGCAGCCGTTCCGAGATCCCGCGCAGCGCCCAGGGGTTGGACTTCTTCATGAAGTCGCGGTTGGTCTCGTCGAAGACGTACTCGGCCGACAGCTTCTCGTACATCCAGTCGTCGACGACCCCGGCCGTGGCGTCGTACCCGAAGAGGTAGTCCACGGTCGCGGCCATCTCGAAGGCGCCCTTGTACCCGTGGCGCCGCATCGCCGCCATCCACCGCGGGTTCACCACCCGCGCCCGGAACACCCGGTGCGTCTCCTCGCCCAGCGTCCGCGTGCGCACCTGGTCCGGCGTGGCGCTGTCCCCGACGTACGCCTCGGGCGAGGTGCCGGTCAGATGCCGCACCATGGCGACCATGCCGCCGTGGTACTGGAAGTAGTCGTCCGCGTCGACCAGGTCGTGCTCGCGGGTGTCGACGTTCTTCGCCGCCACCGCGATCCGCCGGAACGCCGTCTCCATGTCCCCGCGCGCCGCCCGCCCGTCGAGCCCGCGCCCGTACGCGTAACCGCCCCAGACCGCGTACACCTCGGCCAGATCCGCGTCCGAGCGCCAGTTCCGGGCGTCGATCAGCGGCAGCAGCCCCGCCCCGTACGCCCCCGGCTTCGAACCGAAGACGCGGGCCGTGGCCCGGCGCCGGTCGCCGTGGACCGCCGTGTCCTCGTCGGCGTGCGCCCGCACGTAGTTGGACCCGGCCGGCTCGTCCAGCTCCGCCACCGCCCGCACCGCGTCGTCGATCAGCCCCACCACGTGCGGGAACGCGTCCCGGAAGAACCCGGAGATGCGCACCGTCACGTCGATGCGCGGACGCCCCAGCTCGTTCAGGGGCACCACCTCGAAGCCGGTCACCCGGCGCGAGGCGTCGTCCCACACCGGACGGCAGCCCAGCAGCGCCAGGATCTCCGCGATGTCGTCGCCCTGCGTGCGCATCGCGGACGTGCCCCACACGGTCAGGCCCACCGACTTCGGGTACTCGCCGGTGTCCGCGAGGTAGCGGGCGATCAGCGAGTCCGCGAGCGACTGCCCGACCTCCCAGCTCAGCCGGGACGGAATCGCCTTCGGGTCCACCGAGTAGAAGTTCCGGCCCGTCGGCAGCACATTGACCAGACCGCGCGTCGGCGAGCCGGACGGGCCCGCCGGGACGAAGCCGCCGCGCAGCGCCCGCAGGATGTGGCCGATCTCGTCCGTCGTCCGGGCCAGCCGGGGCACGACCTCCTCGCACGCGAAGCCCAGCACGGCCATGGCGTCCGGGAGTTCGTGGCCCAGCGCCTCCCGCACCAGCCCCGCCGCGCCCGCCACGTCCCAGCCGCGCTCCTCCATGCCCTCCGCGAGGCGGCGGCACAGCTTCTCCAGCAGATCGATCGCGTCCGCGCCGGTGCGCGCCGGACCGTCGACCAGCTCCGTCAGCTCCGCCGGCACCTTCACCGGGGCGCCCGGCTCGGCCAGCAACTCCCGTTCGCTCAGCCCGAAGTGGGCCGCGATCGAGGCCCGCAGACCCGGCAGCGCGTTCGCCGTGCCGCCCCACACCTGGGACGCGCGCAGCACCGCCAGCACCAGGTTGACCCGCGCCTCGCCGACCGGGCCGCCGCCCAGGATGTGCAGGCCGTCGCGGATCTGCACGTCCTTGATCTCGCACAGGTAGCCGTCGATGTGCATGACGAACTCGTCGAACTCGTCCTCGTCCGGCTGCTCGTCGACATGCAGGTCGTGATGGAGCTCGGCGGCCTTCACCAGGGTCCAGATCTGCGCCCGCACCGCCGGGGCCTTCGCCGGGTCCAGATCGCTGACCAGCGCGTACTCGTCGAGCAGCTGTTCCAGCTTGGCCAGGTCGCCGTAGGTGTCGGCACGTGCCATCGGTGGCACCAGGTGGTCCACCACCGTGGCGTGCCCGCGCCGCTTGGCCTGGGTGCCCTCGCCGGGGTCGTTGACGATGAACGGGTAGACCAGCGGGAGTTCGCCCAGCACCGCGTCCGGTCCGCAGCCCGCGGACAGTCCCAGGCCCTTGCCCGGCAGCCACTCCATCGTGCCGTGCTTGCCCATGTGCACGACGGCGTCCGCGCCGAACGAATTCTCCAGCCAGCGGTACGTCGCCATGTAGTGGTGCGACGGCGGCATATCCGGGTCGTGGTAGATCGCGATCGGGTTCTCCCCGAAGCCGCGCGGCGGCTGGATCAGCACCACCACGTTCCCGAACCGGAGCGAGGCCAGGACGATCTCGTCGCCGTCCACGTACAGCGAGCCCGGCGGTTCCCCCCAGTGCTCCAGCATCGAGTCCCGCAACTCCGGGTCCAGCGTGCCGAACCAGGCCCGGTAGTCGGCCAGCGGCACCCGCGCGGGTGCGGCCGCCAGCTGCTCCTCGGTCAGCCACTCCACGTCGTGGCCACCGGCCGCGATGAGCCGGTGGATCAGCTCGTCGCCGTTGTCCGGATACCCGTCGACGCCGTAACCGGCGCCGCGCAGTGCGTCCAGCACCCGCACCGCCGACGCGGGCGTGTCCAGGCCCACCGCGTTGCCGACCCGGGAGTGCTTGGTGGGGTAGGCGGTGAAGACGAGGGCGATCCGCTTCTCGGCGTTCGGCTTGTGCCGCAGCGCGGCGTGCCGCACCGCGATCCCGGCGACGCGCGCGGCCCGTTCCGGGTCGGCCCGGTACACCGGCACGTCGTCCGGGCCCTGCTCCTTGAAGGAGAACGGCACGGTGATCAGCCGGCCGTCGAACTCGGGGATCGCCACCTGCATCGCCGCGTCCATCGGGGACAGCGCGGCGTCCGAAGCCTCCCACGCGGCCCGCGTCGAGGTCAGACACAGGCCCTGGAGCACCGGGATGTCCAGCTCCGCCAGCGCGCCGATGTCCCACGCCTCCTCGCCCTCCCGTCTCCCACCACCACCCTCAACGGGGGTGCTTCGCACCACTGGGTCCTTTCCTCCCGCGGAGGCGTCCGAGGCGCGCGTGCCGCCCGCCGCCAGGACCGTCGCGACCAGGGCGTCCGCCCGGCCCAGCAGCTCGTACAGACCGGCGTCCGCGCCGCGCAGCGAACCGCAGTACACCGGCAGGGCGTTGGCACCGCGCGCCTCGACGGCCTCGCACAGCACGTCCACGAACGAGGTGTTCCCGGACAGTTCGTGCGCCCGGTAGAACAGCACCCCGACGGTCGGGCGGCCCTCGGTGAACTCCCGGTCGCCGCGCACGCCCCACTCCGGCATCCGCTGCGGCTCGGCGAAGCCGTGACCGGTCAGCAGCACCGTGTCGGAGAGGAAACGGGTCAGCTCCACCAGGTTCCCCGGACCGCCCTCCACCAGATAGCGCAGCGCCTCCGCGACGACCCCGGCGGGTACGGACGACTCGGCCATCAGCTCCGCGTCCGGCACGGTCTCGCCGCCCAGCAGCACGGTCGGGATGCCGGACGCCCGCAGCACGGCCAGACCGTCCTCCCAGGCGCGCTTGCCGCCGAGCAGCCGGACGACGGCGACGGAGGCGCCCTCGATCAGCGCGGGCAGTTCCTCGTGGACGTCGACACGGGTGGGGTTGCCGATCCGGTAGGGCGCGCCGGAGGCGCGGGCGGCGAGCAGGTCCGTGTCGGCGGTCGACAGCAACAGCACGGTGCTCGTGGGGGCGTTCATACGCGTGCTCCAGGTGCTCCGGGGGCGATGAAGGGAAGTCCGGACGGCGCGCCCGACTCGATGAGCCGGAGCAGCGCGCCGGTGTCGGCGTGTTCTTCGATCAGGTCGCCGAGGCGGTCGAGCTGTTCCTCGCGCAGCTCGGCGAAACGGGTGTCGGGGGCGGGGACGAAACGCCGGCCCGCGGCGCGCGCCACCTCGGTCAGGAAACGGCGGCGGAACGCGTCGCTCTCCAGCGAGCCGTGCCAGTGGGTGCCCCACACGGCTCCGGCCCGGCAGCCGTCCAGGGCGCGGCCCCGGCCGTCGGTGAAGAACGGCTCGCCGCCGCGCACATCGGCGACGCCGTGGTGGATCTCGTAGCCCTCGACCGGTGCGCCGAGCGCCTCCCCGACGGGCCGGGCCAGGGTCTTCTCGCGGTCGAACCGGACGCGCAGCGGCAGCAGCCCGAGCCCGTCGACGTGCCCGGCCCGCGATTCGACCTCGTCCTCGATGTGCTCGCCGAGGACCTGGTAGCCGCCGCAGACGCCGAGGACCGGCCGGCCCTCGGCGGCACGCCGGGCCAGGGCGTCGGCGAGACCGCGCTCGCGCAGCCAGGCCAGTGCCCCGACCGTGCCCCGGGTGCCGGGCACGACGACGAGGTCGGCGTCGGCCAGCTCCTCGGCGCGGTCCACGAAGCGGACGACGACGCCCGGTTCGGCGGCCAGCGCGTCCACGTCGGTGAAGTTCGACATCAGGGGCACGGCGCACACCGCGACCCGCAGCACGTCCTCGCCGTGCGGCGGCGCGATCACCGACTCGCGCACGGCGCCGCGCAGCGAGACCCGGAGCCCGTCCTCCTCGTCGATGCCGAGGCCGTGCGCGAAGGGCAGCACCCCGTACGTCGGGCGGCCGGTGATCTCGCGCAGCATCTCCAGCCCCGGCTCCAGCAGCGACACGTCGCCGCGGAACTTGTTCACGAGATAGCCCGCGACCAGCGCCTGGTCCTCGGCGGAGAGCAGCGCCGTCGTACCGAAGAACGACGCGAAGACGCCGCCCCGGTCGATGTCCCCGACCACCACCACCGGGAAGCGCGCCGCCCGGGCGATGCCCATGTTCACGATGTCCGTGCGCCGCAGATTGATCTCGGCCGGGCTGCCGGCCCCCTCGCAGATCACCGCGTCGTACGTGCTCCGCAGCCGCTCCAGGCAGTCCACGACCGTGCCGAGCAGGGCCTCCTGCCGTCCGCCGTGGTAGCCGCGCGCGCTCATCTCGCCCACCGGCCTGCCCATCAGGACGACCTGGCTGGAACGGTCCCCGCCGGGCTTGAGCAGCACCGGGTTCATCAGCGCGGACGGCTCCACCCGGGCGGCCGCGGCCTGCATGGCCTGGGCACGGCCGATCTCGGCGCCCTCCCGGGTGACGTAGGAGTTCAGCGACATGTTCTGCGCCTTGAAGGGCGCCACCTTCACGCCCCGGCGCGCGAGCCAGCGGCAGATGCCCGCCGTGACGACGCTCTTGCCCGCGTCCGAGGTGGTTCCGGCGACCAGGAGTCCGCCGCTCATGTCCGTCTCCGTCCTGCGCCCGCGCGTTTTGCGCTCAGGAGCCGCGCGGCCCCCGCGGCGGCGCCGCCCACGCCCACGCCTGCGGGCCGCGCGCCCGTGATCCGTCCCCGTCCTGTGCCCCGTGCGTCCGCGAGCCGTCGAGCGGCGAGACCCGCGCCCAGCCGCGCGGCCACGCACACGCCGAGGGCCAGCACGCCCACCCGGCGCGAGAGCCGCACCGCGCGTTCGATGTCCGCGGTCTCCACCTCCCGGCCCGTCTCCCCGTTCAGTACCGGGCGGTGCTCCACCCGGCCCCCGTACGCCAGCGTTCCGCCCAGGCGCACGCCCAGCGCGCCCGCGAACGACGCCTCCACCGGGCCCGCGTTGGGGCTCGGGTGCTTCGCCGCGTCGGCCCGCCAGGCCCGTACCGCCTCGCGCGGCCGTCCACCGGCGACCACGGCGACCACGGCGGTCAGCCGGGCGCCGGGCCATCCCGCGAGGTCGTCGAGGCGGGCCGAGGCCCAGCCGTAGCGCCGGTGGCGGGGCGACTTGTGGCCGACCATCGCGTCCAGGGTGTTGACCGCGCGGAAGCCGACGAGGCCGGGCACACCGGCCAGCGCCCCCCACACCAGGGCGCCCACCACGGCGTCCGAGGTGTTCTCGGCCACGGACTCCACCACGGCGCGGGCGATCTGCGGCCCGTCCAGGGAGTGCGGGTCGCGCCCGCACAGATGCGGCAGGCGCTCCCGGGCCACCGCGACGTCCCCGGCGGCCAGGGCGCCGCCGACGGCCCGTGCCTCCCGCCCCAGCGAGGTGCCGCCGACCACGGACCAGGTGGCCGCCGCGGTCAGCGCGACGGAGGCGGCGGGGTGACGGCGTACGGCACGGGCGAGCAGCGCCGCACCGCCCACGGCGCCTCCGGCGCAGACGAGGGTGTGCAGCGCGCCCCACCCGCGGTGGTCGCGCCACAGACGGCGTTCGACGCCCGCCGCGGCCCGCCCGAAGGCGGCGACCGGGTGCCCCCTGCGGGGGTCACCGAGCAGCAGATCGCCGATCAGGCCGACTGTGGCGCCGTACGCGAATACGCGATCGGCACGCATGGCTCAGCCGGCCGTCGTGCCTCGGAGGACCTTCGTACGGGCGGCTCTCGGAGAGAGCGCCGGGGCAAGGGACGCACGGCTGCCAGGCATGGCGACATGTCCTCACTCAGGGTCCGCGCCCTGGTTCGACGTGACGGCGACGAGAGTCTCCTGGCTCCCGGATCCGCGATTCCCCCGGCCTTCCAGCCCGCTCGCGCGTGCCGTGACTTCCCGGTGTGGGGGACCGCTCCCCGGTGACAGTGGCGGGACCGCGCCGGATTCGCACCGGCTTCCTCTGCTGTCGCCGTAAATGGCTCCGGCAGTCCACCACGCTCTGCGAACGCCCGTCAACCTGCCGTTGACCTGCGGCGGGGCAGTGTGCTGAGGCCCACATCGGGACGGGGACACGACGACGGGCCGGACGCGCGAGGTGCGTCCGGCCCGTCGGGGGCTGCGAAGAGGAGGTGCGAGGGGAAGGACTCAGGCGACGATCAGATAGATCCCGTACGCGACCGCCGCCGCGCACAGCGCGAAGCAGATGTACGCGCCCGCGCGCGCCAGCACCCGTGATCCGCCGGAGCCGCCCTGGGCCGCCGCCTCGGGCTGCTTGGCGAGACCGACGATGCCGAGGGTGAAGACGCCCACTAGCGCGACGGTGACGACGAGGGAGACACCGAAGACGGAGCCGAGGGCTGCCCAGTCGATTTTCATGCTGCTTCCTTAGACGGTCTGCGGACGGTCCGCGTGATCGGTCCGGTGCCGGTCACGGCACTGGTGCCGCTCCCGGCACCAGCACTAGTGCCGTGACCGGCAACGTTTGCCCCGTCGCACCGTCCGGCACGCACGCTCGCGGCGTTGGCCGAGAGCCCATGTAGCCCGCTACGAGGGCTTTCGGCCGCCTTGCGATCGCACGCACCGGACGACGCTCCTTCCGGGCAAACCTTGCCGGTCACGGCACTAGACGGCGGCGGGACGCGCCGGGTCCTGGGCCGCGGCGGCTGCGGGCGTGGCCGGGATGATGGTCATGAGGTCCTGCGCCGCGGCGGTGGCCGCGACGGTGGGCGGCGGGCTGACGGCGGCGATGGCCGTGGTGACGACGCCCGCGGGTTCGACGGCGCTCTCCGAGGGCGCGACGTCCCCGTGGCCGACCGGCTTGCGGCGCGAGATCAGCCAGATCGAGCCGGAGCCCACGACCAGCAGCGCCGCGACGACGACGACGCCCCAGGTGCCCTGCTTGGTCAGGAACTCGGCGCCCGCGCCGACCAGGCCCGCGGCCGGCAGGGTCAGGCCCCACGCGACGAACATCCGGGTGGCGGTGGACCAGCGGACCACGCCGCCCTGGCGGCCGAGGCCCGCGCCCATCACGGCGCCGGAGCAGGACTGGGTGGTGGACAGGGAGAAACCGAGGTGCGAGGAGGCGAGGATGACCGTGGCCGCGCTGGTCTGGGCGGCGAAGCCCTGCGGCGGCCTGAGGTCGGTGAGGCCGCTGCCCATGGTGCGGATGATGCGCCAGCCGCCCAGGTAGGTGCCGAGGGCGATGGCCGTACCGGCGGAGACGATGACCCAGACCGGCGGATTGGCGCCGGGGTGCAGCACACCACCGGTGACCAGGGCCAGGGTGATGATGCCCATGGTCTTCTGCGCGTCGTTGGTGCCGTGGGCGAGGGAGACCAGTCCGGCCGAGGCGATCTGACCGGCGCGGTAGCCCTTGGCGGTGGCCTTCTCCTGGGCCTCGTCACGGATCTTCCCGCCGATGCGGTACGTCAGCCGGGTGGCCAGCAGCGCGGCGAACCCGGCGACGATCGGGGCGGCGACCGCGGGGATCAGCACTTTGGTGACGACCGTGCCGCCGTTGACCGAGGACCAGCCGGCCGACATGACCGCGGCGCCGATCAGGCCGCCGAACAGGGCGTGCGAGGAACTGGACGGCAGCCCGACCAGCCAGGTCAGCAGATTCCACAGGATGGCGCCGACGAGTGCCGCGAAGATGACCTCCGTGCGCAGCCCGTCCTCATTGATGATCCCACCGGAGATCGTCTTGGCGACCTCCACGGACAGGAACGCGCCGACGAGGTTGAGAACGGCGGACATGGCCACCGCGGTCTTCGGTCTGAGTGCGCCGGTCGAGATGGTGGTGGCCATCGCGTTGGCGGTGTCATGGAAACCGTTCGTGAAATCGAACACTAGAGCTGTCACGATCACAATCGCGAGAAGCAGCGTGATGTGTTCCATTTACCCAGGCAATCGTTCGACGTCATTGGCAGGTTGACGGTAGGCAACCTTGGTGAACGGGAGATGAACTGAACGGGGCTTCATGGTGTCTCCGGGGGACGCTTCGGGGCAGCTCGCGGCCACTGTGTACGCCGCCCGCGTTCCGTCGTCACTCTTCGTGGTCCCTTCGGTCGGTCGTGTGTACGTACGCCCGGCGGGCTGACAGGCACGCTGACCCCGCCGGGCCCGGCGAACGGCCCGTTCCACCCCGGCCGGGCACCGGCGAGCGGCCATTTCCGTCTTCCGTTTCCGTCTTCCGCTTTCGTCTTGCGCCTTCGTCTTTTGCCGCGTGTCCGACGGCGGCCGGTACCGTCCCCGGCGGGCGCCGGGCGGACCCGTCCGGGTGGCAGGGCGCGACCCGCCCCACCAGACTGGAACGGTGCGCCCGGCAACAGTCACGGCAGCAGCCGTCACCACGATCCTCGGCCTCGGTGCGGCGGCGGTCGCGGCCGGCCGCTGCGCGGGCGCCGCCGCCCTCAAGGCACCGTCCGGGCGGCCACTGCCCGCCGACCGGGGACTGACCGTGCACGCCACGGCGGCCGGCCGGGTCACCCTGACCCGTTCCTTCACCTCCCTGCGGCCCGGTACGTACGGACTGGAGGGCGACGGCCTGCACGCCGTCGTCGGCCCGGTGGTCGAGCACGCCCACCACGCCCCCGACACCGTCGTGCGCAGACTGGAACGCGTCGACCGGGGAAGCCTGGAGCCCGGCACCAAGGTCCGGATCACGCCCCAGCTGCACAGCGGGGACCCCTCCTCGGCGCTCGGCCTCGACCACGAGGAGGTCGAGATCCCCGGCGAACTCGGGGCGCTGCCCGCCTGGTTCGTGCCGGGCGCCCGCGACACCTGGGTCATCACCGTGCACGGCCTCGGCACCACCAGGGAACACCCCATGAACCTCATGGCGTTCCTGCACGACCTGCGCCTGCCCGTCCTCGACCTGGCCTACCGCGGCGACCCCGGGGCCCCGCGCTCCCCGGACGGACTCGCCCACCTCGGCGAGTCCGAGTGGCGCGACCTGGACGCGGCGATCCGCTTCGCCGTCCGCTACGGCGCGCAGAACATCGTCCTGCACGGCTGGTCCACCGGCGCCTCGATGGCGCTGCACGCGGCCGTCGACTCCGCGCTGCGCGACCGGATCAGCGGCCTCGTGCTCGACTCCCCGGTGCTGGACTGGGCCACCACGCTGCGCGCCCTGGCCACCGCCCGCGGCGTCCCGGCCGCCCTGCTCCCGCTCGCCGTCCGGGCCGCCCAGGGACAGACCGGACTGCACGGCGCCCGCCTCCTGGACGGCTCCCTCGCGTCGGCCCTGCGCGCCCCGACACTGATCTTCCACGGTCCGGACGACACCCTGGCGCCCTGGCAGCCGTCCCGCGACCTCGCCGCCCGCCGGCCGGAACTGATCGCGCTGCGCACCGTGCCGCAGGCTCCGCACGGGGCGATGTGGAACGCCGACCCGGACCACTACGAGGAGACCCTCCGGCGCTTCCTGACGCCCCTCATGTGACCCGATGCGCGGGATCGGGTGATTGGTTCCGGGCCCCGTCACCACCCCGTCCACCGCGAATCCGGGTTCCGTTTGGGCTTTCGGGCCGTCAGGGGCAAGACTGCTCTCCGTGACGTCCCGTACCCCGCGCGACTCCAGGCTCCGACTTGTCCGCCCGCGACCCCTCGCCACCGCTCGCAAGGCCGTGACCACCCGGCGCACCAGGCCGGCGCCCCGCCCCCCGGAGGGCACCCCGCCCCGGGCGGAACTGGCCCGCCAGGCGAGGGTCGTCCTCGCCGACGCCGTACGGATCGCCCGCTGGGCGGCCGACGGTACGCTCCCGGGCGCCCCGCCCCCGGCCGCCCAGGCCCTCGAAGGGGCCGCGGCGGCCCTGGAACTCTCCCCGGCCCAGGTGCGCTCCGGCTGGGACCGGGCCCGCCTCGCCGGTCTCGTGGAACTGCACGGCGGCACCGCGCGCCCCGGCTGGCGCCTGCGCGCCTGGGACCGCGACGACTCCGCCGTGCTGCGCGGCTGGGTGGCGCTGTTCGACGCCTGGTCCCTCGTCCACCCGGCGCCGGACGACGTCGAGGTCACCGCGGTCGCCGAGACCGTCGAGGCGGTGCCCCAGGTGCTCTCGCTCCTCCAGCTGTCGGCCGGCCCGGTCGCCGTGCCCGCCCTCCTGGACCTCCTCGAACAGCGCGTCGCGGAACTCCACGAGGAGCGCTGCCTGGTGCCGTACGAGCCGTCGCCCGAACCGGCCGTCCCGACTCCCGCCGCACACCCGGCCGCCCTGGTCGCGCGGCTCCTCGACTGGGCCCTGGAGGGACTGGCCGCCGTCGGCGCGCTCACCCTCGGCGCCGGGCACGCCACCCTCACCCCGCTCGGCAACTGGGCGGTCTGGGTCAAGCTGGAACAGATCTGCGTCGCCGCCCAGAGCCCGGCGGGCAACATCGAGCAGTCCGCCGCCGACATGCTGCACGGCTGCGCCCGGCTCACCCCCGGCCCGGCCCGCGACGAGTACCGCGCCTGGCTCGCCGCCCGCCCCGTCGGCAGCGCCGTCGCCGAACTCCTCGCCGTCGCCCGCGGCGAGGACGCCCTGCTGCGCGGGCTCGCCTTCGAGGCGCTCCGGGTGGTCGGCGCGCCCGCCGAGCCCGAGGTCCGCTCCGTCCTCGACGATTCCTCGCTGCGCCCCTACGCGCTGCTGTGGCTGGCCGAGTACGAGGGCGCCGATCCCGAGGACGCCCAGGACGTCCTCAGCCGGGAGGAGGCCACCTGGCTCTGGGTGGACACCGCGGCGGCGGTCGCCGACCACGGCGAGACCGGGCTGCTGGTGCGCCACCTCGACTCGGCCGTCCAGGGAACCGTGCCCGCCCTCCTCGACGAGGTACGGGCCGTCGGCCATCCGCGCACCGTGCAGGTCCTGGTCGCCCTGGCCGCCGCCCACCCGGACCCGGCCCTGGCCAAGGCCGTGCGCCGGGCCGCGTTCCAGGTGCACACCGGCGGCGTCTGACGCGGACGGCCTCCCCGGTCCGCGGGGGAGGCCGTCCGGCCGCCGTCCCGCGAGGACGGCACGCCTTCGAGGAGGCGCCGCCCCACGGGGCGGACCCCGCTCACCGGAAGGTGTTGCACTTGCCCATGTCGCCGGTGCGGTAGCCCGTCGTGAACCACTGCTGCCGCTGCGCGGCCGACCCGTGCGTCCAGGACTCCGGCGTGACCCGCCCCTGGAACTTCTCCTGGATCCGGTCGTCGCCGACCGCCTCCGCCGCGTCGAGCCCGTCCCGGATGTCCGCCTGCGTCAACGACGTGATCAGCGGCCGTCCCGTCTTCTCGTCGGGCGTGGTCGTCGCGTGGCGCGCCCAGACCCCGGCGTAGCAGTCCGCCTGCAGCTCCACCCGGACCGCGTTGCTGTTCGCGCCCACGCGCCCGTCCTGCGCCCGGCCCAACGTCCCCATCAGGTCCTGCACATGGTGTCCGTACTCGTGGGCGACGACGTACGCCTGGGCGAACGGCCCGCCGCTGGAACCGAACTTCGTCCGCAGCTCGTCGAAGAACCCCAGGTCCAGGTAGACCTTCTGGTCGCCGGGGCAGTAGAAGGGCCCGACCGCCGATGTCGCGGAGCCGCACGCGGTGCCGACCCGGTCGGTGAACAGGACCGTCCTCGCGTCCGTGTACGTCCCGCCGCGCCGCCGGAACTCGCTCGTCCAGAAGTCCTGCACACTGTTGACCACCGCGACCGTCCGGCAGTCGTCCCTGGTGTTCGCGTCCCGCCCGGTCCGGCAGGACTCCTGCACCTGTGCCGCCGACGACGCGGTGGCCGTGCTGTCCGAATCGCCGGAGGACAGCCCGAGCTGATCGGGGCCGACCCCGAGGAACAGCCCCAGCAGCAGTGCGATCAGACCGACGATGCCGCCCCCCACGGTGGCCCTGCCCCCGGGGATACGGCTGCCGCGCACGTCCTGGACATCGGACGTGTCCAGATCGGCGTCGTCGTCGAACTGCATGGGTGTCGCCCTCCGCTCCGGCCGTGGCGGTCCTTCCGCCTCCGCCGAGTATGGGAGAGATCATCCCAGCACACCCGGTCGAACCGTGCGGGGAGCGGGCCGGGGCGGCTGCCGGACGGGCGGCGGGCGCCCGCCCCGGCGCATGAGGAAAAGCGGTTGCACACCGCCAGTAGAATGAGCCGCATGGCAATTCTCCTCGTGCATGAGTAACGGCGTCGAGACGACTCCGCCCTCGCCCCGTCCGCCGTCCGTCCGCCCTGGAGTTTTACCGTGATCACCGCTTCCGGCATCGAGTTGCGCGCCGGCGCCCGCATCCTCATCGAGTCCGCCTCCTTCCGCATCGCCAAGGGCGACCGCATCGGCCTCGTCGGCCGCAACGGAGCGGGCAAGACCACCCTCACCAAGTGCCTCGCGGGCGAGGGCGCCCCGGCCGGTGGCACCATCACCCGCTCCGGCGAGGTCGGCTACCTCCCGCAGGACCCGCGCACGGGCGACCTCGACGTGCTCGCCCGTGACCGCATCCTCTCCGCCCGCGGCCTCGACGAGATCCTGCGCAAGATGCGGGAGAACGAGGACCGGATGGCGAACGGCAAGGGCGCCACCCGCGAGAAGGCGATGAAGAAGTACGAGCGCCTGGAGACGGAGTTCCTCACCAAGGGCGGATACGCCGCCGAGGCCGAGGCCGCCACCATCGCCGCCGCGCTCAGCCTGCCCGACCGGGTGCTCGGACAGCCGCTCCACACGCTCTCCGGCGGTCAGCGCCGCCGCGTGGAGCTGGCCCGCATCCTGTTCTCGGACGCCGACATCCTGCTGCTCGACGAGCCGACGAACCACCTCGACGCCGACTCGATCGTCTGGCTGCGCGACTACCTCAAGAACTACCGCGGCGGCTTCATCGTGATCTCCCACGACGCCGAGCTCGTCGAGACGGTCGTCAACAAGGTCTTCTACCTCGACGCCAACCGCTCGCAGATCGACGTCTACAACATGGGCTGGAAGCTCTACCAGCAGCAGCGCGAGGCCGACGAGAAGCGCCGCAAGCGGGAGCGGCAGAACGCCGAGAAGAAGGCCGCGGCCCTCAACTCGCAGGCCGACAAGATGCGCGCCAAGGCCACCAAGACCGTCGCCGCGCAGAACATGGCCAAGCGTGCCGAGCGGCTGCTGTCCGGCCTGGAGGCCGTGCGGGTCGCCGACAAGGTCGCCAAGCTGCGCTTCCCCGAGCCCGCGCCGTGCGGCAAGACCCCGCTGATGGCGGAGGGCCTGTCGAAGTCGTACGGCTCCCTGGAGATCTTCACCGATGTGGACCTCGCCATCGACAAGGGCTCCCGGGTCGTCATCCTCGGCCTCAACGGCGCGGGCAAGACCACGCTGCTGCGGCTCCTCGGCGGCGCCGAGAAGCCCGACACCGGCCAGATCGTCGAGGGCCACGGGCTCAAGCTCGGCTACTACGCCCAGGAGCACGAGACCCTCGACCCGGAGCGCACGGTCCTGGAGAACATGCGCTCGGCGGCCCCCGACCTCGACCTCGTCGACGTCCGCAAGACACTGGGCTCGTTCCTCTTCTCCGGCGACGACGTCGACAAGCCCGCGGGCGTGCTCTCCGGCGGTGAGAAGACCCGTCTCGCGCTGGCCACGCTGGTGGTGTCCTCCGCCAACGTGCTGCTCCTGGACGAGCCGACGAACAACCTCGACCCGGCCAGCCGCGAGGAGATCCTCGGCGCGCTGCGCACGTACAAGGGCGCCGTCGTCCTCGTCACGCACGACGAGGGCGCGGTCGAGGCCCTCCAGCCGGAACGCATCATCCTGCTGCCGGACGGGGTCGAGGACCTCTGGGGAGCGGACTACCAGGACCTGGTCGCCCTGGCCTGACCCCGGGCGGGCCGCCCGCGCGGCCCGCTCCTGATCCACTCCGCCTGGATCATTCGGCTCATGTGTGATCCGTCATCTGCGTGAGTCCGTCTCGTACCACGTCGGCGGAGCCCGGCGGACAGTTGTCCGATGCACCCATTTGGGGGATACGACCCCCGTGTGGCCCTGACCTGGTCGTTCGTTTCCAGACCCGTCCTCACCCGGCTCCGCGGCCCTGAGGAATACGGGATTCCGAACGTACCGGGTCGTTTCCCTGCCCGGAATCCCGTTGCGCAGACCTTGTCGAATGGGTGGCCAGGAAGCCCCCGAGGGGTGATCATGAGAGTCCAGAGCGCACTTCCCATGAGGAGGCACGGGTGGCCGAGACTCTGAAGAAGGGCAGCCGGGTGACCGGCGCCGCGCGCGACAAGCTCGCGGCAGACCTGAAGAAGAAGTACGACTCCGGTGCGAGCATCCGGGCGTTGGCCGAAGAGACCGGCCGCTCCTACGGATTCGTCCACCGGATGCTCAGCGAGTCCGGAGTCACGCTGCGCGGACGCGGCGGGGCGACACGAGGCAAGAAGGCCACCGCGGCCTGAGCGCCTGTCGTGTGACCTCCGACCGGAAAGCGGGCGCGGCATGGTGCGTGCGATTCCAAGGCGTCGGGATGCTCTTGCGGTGGAGCTGACAGGGCATTTCGGCAACGCCGGAAGCGTGCGTGCCACGGCGTGGCCGCCCGGTCAGGGGTCACCCGACAGGCTCTGAGGGGCTTCACGGATCGGGGCAGGCCGTTAGGACCTGCCCCGGGGTTCACCGGCTTCGGCGGTGGCCACCCGGTCGATCGTGATGTCGATCGGGTGGTTACTGTTCAGTCACTTAGCTCGGCATGCTGCTCGGCAAGCTGACTGACCGATCCGGAGGCCCCCATGACCTCGCTCGACTCCGTGCTCGACAAGGACGGCGTACGACTCACCGTCGACGACGCGGTCGCCACGGTGACCCTCACCAATCCGGCCAAGCGCAACGCCCAGTCTCCCGCTCTGTGGCGGGCGTTGACGGAGGCCGGACGGGCGCTGCCCGGCACGGTGCGGGTCGTCGTGCTCCGCGGCGAGGGCAAGTCCTTCTCCGCGGGCCTCGACCGTCAGGCGTTCACCCCCGAGGGGTTCGAGGGCGAGCCGTCCTTCTTCGACATGGCGCGCGGCACGGACGCCGAGCTCGACGCGACCATCGCCGAGTACCAGGAGGCGTTCACCTGGTGGCGCCGCAACGACATCGTGTCCGTCGCGGCGGTCCAGGGGCACGCGATCGGTGCCGGATTCCAGCTCGCCCTCGCCTGCGATCTGCGGATCGTCGCGCAGGACGTGCAGTTCGCCATGCGCGAGACCAGTCTGGGCCTGGTCCCCGATCTCACGGGCACCCACCCCCTGGTGCATCTGGTGGGGTATGCCCGCGCGCTGGAGATCTGCGCCACGGGCCGCTTCGTGCACGCCGAGGAGGCCGAGCGCACCGGCCTGGCCAATCTGGTGGTGCCCGTCGGCGAGCTGGACGCCGCGGCCCGTGACCTGGCCGCCGCGCTGCTGGCCGCCCCGCGCGACGCGGTGGTGGAGACCAAGACGCTGCTGGGTGGTGCCGTCTCCCGCGGCTACGAGGAGCAGCGCGCCGCCGAACGTGCCGCGCAGGGCCGCCGCCTGCGCGACCTGGCGGGCATCACCGACTGACCGTCGGCGTACGCGTTCCGGGCGGGCCGGGTCCTGCGGCTCGTCCGGATGCGTTGACGGCCGCGGCGCGTGAGCCGTCCGCGAGCGGTTCACGGACCATCGCGAGTCGGAGCGTCACGTGCCGGGCCGTCACGGGTCGGTGGGCGTGGCCGTCACCACCGCCGTGACCAGTACGGTCACCGAGGGCCGGTTGGGCACGGCGTCCGCCACCGCGCCCCGCACCGCACGCGCCACGTCGAGCGCCCTGTGCCCCCGCTCCGTCGCGAACTCGATCCGTACCCGCCCGGGTGTCGTGTGGACGGCCTCGCCCAGTACCCCGGTCAGCGTCGCCACACCGGGCACGCCCGCGGCGACGGCCGCCACCTCCCCCTCCGCCTGCGCCGGACACACCTCGTCCGCCCCGACCGCCGCGGTCACGCGTGGCGCGGGCGGCGCGTCCAGCAGTTCCGTCACCCGCAGGTCCACCCCGGACACGACCAGGCCCAGGTGCCGGTCGGCCGCCGAGAGCAGCGCCGTGCGCAGTGCCTCCGCCGCGGCGGGCAGCGGCGGGCCGGAGAACGCCGCCATGGTCGCCTCCATCCGCAGCGGGCCCGGCGGTAACGCACTCGGCGGCGGCTGCACCCGCCCCTTCGACACCGGGCGCGGATCGGCCGAACGGACCCTCAGCTTCCGGAGCACCGGCATGGGCATGGACCCGGTCCCCGGCCCGCTCGCCGCCTCCCGCAGCACCGCGACCGCCGCCCGCTCCGCGATCCAGGCGCCGTCCTCCGGGTCACCCAGCGGAAGCAGCCGCCCCAGGCGGGTCCGCCGCCGGATCGTCGCCGCCCATGTGTCGTCCCCGTGCGGCCCATCGGTCGTCGTCATCGGCCCAGACTGCCGTATCCGCGGCGCGAGACGGAGCAAGCGCACCTAATGTGGGCAAAGAGGTCCAATCTGCCCCCGAAAGGAAGAGTGGCGATGACCGACACCACACAACGGGTCCGTCACGGGAACCCCGACGAGGAACCGGGCACGCTCATCAAGCGCGGCGGGGGAGACCCCGCCACCCGTGGGCGCACGACCATCGCGGACGGCGTCGTCGAGAAGATCGCGGGCATGGCGGCGCGGGACGTGGCCGGTGTCCATGCGACGGGCAGCGGGCTCTCGCGCACGATCGGGGCGGTGCGCGACCGGGTACCGGGCGGCGGCAGGTCCGTCACCCGTGGAGTGAAGGCGGAGGTGGGCGAGTCGCAGACCGCGCTCGACCTGGAGATCGTCGTCGACTACGGGGTGGCGATCGCCGATGTCGCCCGCGACGTGCGGGAGAACGTCATCGCCGCGGTCGAGCGGATGACCGGCCTGGAGGTCGTCGAGGTCAACATCGCCGTGAGCGACGTGAAGCTGCCCGACGAACCCGACGACGAGCAGCCCGAGCCACGCCTCCAATAGACCTCCGGGCGGAGAGTCCGCGCAGAGGCCCGGGCGGTCACCGAGACAGTTGAGGAGCGCACGATGAGCATGGCGATGGTCGGCATGGTGGCCGGCATGGTACTCGCATTCGCCGGATACTTCGGCGGATTCGGGGCGTTCTTGCTGGTGGCGGCCCTGGGAGCGGTCGGGTTCGTCATCGGCCGGCTCCTGGAGGGCGACCTGGCGCCCGGTGACTTCCTCCGGGGTCGCGAGCGCGGAGACCGACGGCGGTGACGGCGTTGACGGTGCCGTCGGGGGCGGGCGGCCGGGTCGCCGCAGGTGAGCGCGGAGAGACCAGGATCGCCGACCGGGTGGTCGCGAAGATCGCCGCGCAGGCGGCGAGAGAAGCGATCGACGAGCCACCGGAGCAGGGCGCCCCGCCGCGTGCCACGGTCACGGTGCGCCGGGGCGTCGCCCGGGTCCGGATCGGCCTGGAACTCGCGTACCCCACGGACATCGGCCGCCAGTGCGGCGGCGTGCGCAGACACGTCACCGAGCGGGTGAGCGCGTTGGCCGGGATGGAGGTGCCGGAGGTGGCCGTGCGGGTCGAGCGCCTGCACCCGACGGCGGTGGGCGGGAGGGTCCGATGAGCGGGCCCCCCGACCCTCGGTACGGCACCGGGCACCCGCCCGAGGACCGTACCGGCGACCAGGGCGATGTTCCCGCCCCTGACCCGTCAGGCGCGTCCGCCTCGTCGGCCACGCACGACCCGGTGCGCGCGCGGCACCGGCGCGGTGCCCGGGCCGGCCGCTTCTGGTCGGTGCGCCGCGTCCCCGCGGCGCTGCTCGCCCTGGTGGTCCTCGGCGGTACGGGTCTGCTGCTCTACGACGTGGCGGCGGTACGGGCAGGCCGGCCCGCGATGCGATGGCGCCGGGTGCTGGCCCGCGAACTAGCGGACCGGCCGCTGCACGACCTGTGGGTGCTGACCGGTGCGGCGTTCGCGGTGGCGATCGGTCTGTGGCTGCTCGTGCTCGCGCTGTCCCCGGGGCTGCGAGGCTTGTTGCCGATGCGCCGGGACCGCCACGGTGTACGGGCCGGCATCGACCGTTCGGCGGCGGCCCTGGTCCTGCGCGACCGGGCCCTCGAGGTGTCCGGGGTGCGGTCGGCCCGGGTCCGGGTGGGCCGCGGGCGGGTCCGGCTGCGCGCGGTGTCGCACTTCCGGGGCCTCGACGACGTACGGGCCGACCTGGACACCGTCATCGGCACCGGCATCGGGGAACTGGGACTGGCCGGGGCGCCGCGCGTGAGCCTGTCCGTCCGCCGTCCCACGAGGAAGGGGTGAGCCCGTTGCTCAGGACCGTCAACCGGGTACTGCTCGGCCTGGCCGGACTCCTGCTGATCTGCGGCGGGGGCGCGGTGCTCGCCGCCGGGCTCGGCCTGTCCGTGCCGTCCTGGTGGCCCTGGCACGGCGGGGACGACGTGCTGCTCGGCGCCGCCGACCGGGTCCGTCGGCGCGACGAGGGCTGGTGGTGGCCCGCGGTGATCGCGGCCCTCGCCGCCGCGGTCGTCCTCGCCCTGTGGTGGCTGCTGGCCCAGGCGCGCCGCGCCCGTCTCGCCGAGGTGCTGGTGGACAGCGGCGACGGCGAGGGGGCGCTGCTGCGGGGCCGGGCCCTGGAGACGGCGCTCGCCGACGAGGCGGCGGCCCTCGGCGGCGTGGCCCGCGCCCGGGTGGCGCTGACCGGCCGCCGCGACGCGCCGCGTGCGACGGTGCGGCTGCTGCTGGAGCCGCACGCGACACCGCACGAGGCACTCGGCCGGCTCACCGACGAGGCGCTGGCGCACGCACGGGACTCCGCGGGGCTGGCCGCGCTGCCCGCCGAGGTCCGGCTCGGGGCGGTCGGACACCGCCCGGAGCGGGTGAGCTGACGGTGGCGGCGGTGGTGGCTGCCGTCGGCTCCGGGCCCGGACGGACCGGTCCGGTAACCGTGCCGGGGGCCGCCGTCCGGGCGGACCGGGGCAGGAATCGCGCCGGGTCAGAAGCCGTGCCGGAAGCCGCCGTCGACCGGCAGCATGACCCCCGTCAGATAGGACGCCGCGGGAGAGAGCAGGAACGCCGCGGTCCGGCCGAACTCCTCCGGAGCCCCGTACCGGCGCAGCGGGATGAGCGCCGCGCCGGCGGCGCGGGCGGCCTCCGCGTCACCCGACAGGGCGTCGAGTTCACGGACCCGGTCGGTGTCGATCCGGCCCGGCAGCACGCCCACCACCCGGATCCCCCGGGGCCCGAGCTCGTCGGCCAGGGACTTGGCGAAACCGGCCAGGCCGGGGCGCAGCCCGTTGGAGATCGTCAGCCCGGCGATCGGCTCGTGCACGGAGCCGGAGAGCACGAAGCCGATGACACCGCCCTCGCCGAGGGAGGCCGCCGCGGCCCTGGCGAGACGGACCGCCCCCAGGAACACCGACTCGAAGGCCGACCGCCACTGCTCGTCGGTGTTGTCGGCGACGAAGCCGGGCGCCGGGCCGCCCACGCTGATGAGGATGCCGTCCAGCCGCCCGAACCGTTCGTGCGCGCCGTCGACCAGGCGCTGCGCCGAGGACGGGTCGGCGTTGTCGGCGACGACTCCGACGGCGTCCGGCCCCAGCTCCGCGGTCGCCGCCTCGACACGCCTCTCGTCCCGGCCGGTGATGATCACCCGGGCGCCGTCCTCGGCCAGGGCACGCGCCGTGGCGTTGCCCAGCCCCCGGCTCGCGCCGGTGACGATGTACACACGGTCCTTCAATCCAAGATCCATGCGCCCTATCCTGCCTGGTCGGGCCCCAGGGTGTCGGTCTCCGTCGTATCCTCGCCGGCCAGGGTCATGGCGGTGCTCACCAGCCCGATGTGGCTGAACGCCTGCGGGAAGTTGCCGACCTGCCGATGCGTGACGGTGTCGTACTCCTCGGCGAGCAGCCCCACGTCGTTGCGCAGCCTCAGCAGGCGTTCGAAGAGGTTCCTGGCCTCCTCGGCCCGCCCGGTCATCGTCAGGGCGTCGGCCAGCCAGAACGAGCACGCCAGGAACGTCCCCTCACGGCCGGGCAGCCCGTCGATCGAGGACCCGTCCGTGCTGTAGCGGCGGACCAGGCAGTCGCTGCCCAGCTCCCGCCGGACCGCGTCGACCGTGCCGATCACCCGGGGGTCGTCCGGGGGCAGGAAGCCGGTCCGGGGGATCAGCAGGGTCGCGGCGTCCAGGTTCCGGGAGCCGTAGGACTGGGTGAAGGTGTTGCGCACCGGGTCGAAGCCCTTCTCGCACACCTCCCGGTGCACGGCGTCCCGCATCGCCCGCCACCGGTTCGCGTCCCCGGCCAGTGCCGGGTTCTTCTCCAGGGTGTGCACGGCACGGTCGGCGGCGACCCAGGCCATGACCTTGGAGTGCACGAAGTGGCGGCGCTGCCCGCGGATCTCCCACAGCCCCTCGTCCGGCTCGCGCCAGGTGGACTCCAGGAAGCCGAGCAGGCTCAGCTGGAGGCTCCAGGCGTGCGGCTGGTCGTCCAGACCGGCCTCGCGGGCGAGCCGCAGCGAGTCGATGACCTCGCCGTACACGTCGAGCTGGCGCTGGCGGACGGCGGCGTTGCCGATCCGTACCGGAGCGGAGTTCTCGTACCCGCGCAGCCACGGCAGCTCCGCCTCGGGCAACCGGCGCTCGCCCGACAGGCCGTACATGATCTGGAGGTCGGCGGGGTCACCGGCGACGGCCCGAAGCAGCCAGTCCCGCCAGGCCGCGGCCTCCTCCAGATATCCGGCCGAGATGAGGGCGCCGAGGGTCAGCGTGGAATCGCGCAGCCAGCAGAAGCGGTAGTCCCAGTTCCGTACGCCGCCGATCTCCTCGGGCAGCGAGGTGGTGGGTGCCGCCACGATGCCGCCCGTCGGACCGTAGGTGAGTGCCTTCAGCGTGATCAGCGAGCGGATCACCGCCTCCCGGTACGGGCCCCGGTACCGGCAGGTGGCCGACCACTCGGTCCAGTCGGCGAGGGTGTTCTCCAGCGCCTCGAACGGGTCGACGAGGTCGGGGCGCGGGGAGTGCGAGGGGTGCCAGGTCAGCACGAACGCGACCCGTTCACCCGCGGCGACGGTGAACGACGAACAGGTGGAGAACTGCTGGCCCCAGGTCTTGACCGGCGGCTCGCTGCGCAGCCAGGCCGAGTCGGGTCCGGCGACCGCCACCCGGTGCCCCTGCGAGCGGCGCATCCACGGCACGACCGAGCCGAAGTCGAAGCGCAGCCGGATCACGGAACTCATCTCGACCCTGCCGCTGATGCCTTCGATGATCCGCATGACCTCGGGCTCCTGGTCGCGCTGCGGCATGAAGTCGATGACCTTGACCGTGCCGGTACGGGTCTCCCAGAACGTCTCCAGGACGAGGGACTCACCCGCGTAGCCGCGTCGGGTACAGACGTCGCCGCCCTGCGGCGCGATCCGCCAGTGGCCGTTCTCCTCGTCGCCGAGCAGGGCCGCGAAACAGGCGCCCGAGTCGAAGCGGGGCAGGCAGAGCCAGTCGACGGAACCGTTCCTGCCGACCAGGGCGGCCGTCTGCAGATCGCCGATCAGGGCGTAGTCCTCGATGCGTGGGGTCACGTTCTGGCGTGTTCCCGAACATAGGCCCTGTTAAGCAGTCGCACCCCACGAGCGACGCTCCGCCGCCCACCGGCGACGCCCGGGTCCGGGCCGGACCCGGGCGTCAGGCCGTGGCGGGTTCCGTCCGCTCCGGTTCGGACGCCGACCGCTCCTCGGCGGCCTGGGCCGCCGCGGCCGTGGCCCGGTCGAGCTTCTCCCGGCGGGCGAGGATCACGAAACCGACCGGGACGGCGGCGGCGAACAGCCACCACTGCACGGCGTACGCCATGTGCGGGCCGATCGAGCTGTCGTCGGGGGCCGCGATCAGTTCCGGGGAGCCGCCGGACGGCTCGGGCGAGATCTGCTCGATGTAGCCGCCGAGCACCGGCCGGGACAGCCGCTCGGCCTCCTGGGAGCTGTTGATCAGCATCACCTGGCGGTCGGGCAGGTCCGAGATGTCCTTGATGCCGCTGGTGCTCGTCGTCTCGTCGGCCTTGAGCCGTCCGGTGACGGTCACCTCGCCCCGCGGCGGGGGCGGGACCTCGGGGAAGGCGCGCTGGCTGGCGGCGGCGGGCACCCAGCCGCGGTTGACCAGGACCGTCCCGCCGCCCTTGAGGTCGAACGGGGTCAGCACATGGACGCCGACCCGGTCCTCGGTGGAGGTCCTGCGGCGCACGACCACCTGGTGCGCGGTGTCGTACGTGCCGGTGGCCGTCACCGTGCGCCAGTAGTCGGAACGCGGGACCGTGTGCCCCGGCGAGGTGAGCGAGGCGACCGGAACGGGGGCCGCCTTGAGGTTGCGCGAGATCAGGGAGTTCTGCGCGACCCTGTGCTCGTGCCGGTGCAGCTGCCAGAAGCCCAGCTCGACCATCGTGGGAATCAGGACGAGGACGAGGAGGGCGAGGAGCAGCCACTGCCGGGTCAACAGGAAGCGGTACACCCCACGACCGTACAACTGCGTCATGGGGCGCAACGCGCAGGGGTGGGGAAGAGGGCAGGGCCGAAGGGGCGGGAGACGAGGGACCGGGGACGAGGGCAGGGCCGAAGGGACGAGGGCCGAGGGGCCGGGAACGAGGGGACGGACCGGTGAAGGGGAGCGGACGGCGGGCCGTGGTCAGACCTTGTCGATGATGCCCACCCTCCCCTCGGCGCGGGAGCAGTGACCGCCGCAGTACCAGTGGCCGCCGACCTCGACGCCCTGGCCGATGATCTGGACCCGGCAGTGTTCACAGATGGGTGCCATGCGGTGAATGGCGCAGGCGAAGCAGTCGAAGACGTGCACCGCGCCCTGCGCGTGCACCTCGAAGGACATGCCGTAGTCGTTTCCGCAAACCTCACAACGTGCCATGCGCCACAGGGTCGGACGCGGGGGCGGCGGTGGGCGAGCGGCGGACGGGCGAGTCGCCCCCGGTTCACTCCGATGACGGCGCGTGCGGCCGCGTCGCCGCGGGGGCCACGTCGCGCAGCAGATGGGTGAACGCGCTCTCGTCCAGGATCGGCGTGCCGAACGACTTGGCCTTCACCGTCTTCGACGTCGCCGCGTCCGGGTCGTTGGTCACCAGCAGACTCGTCAGGCGGGACACGCTGGTCGCCACGTGCAGTCCGGCCTCGACGGCGCGGTCCTCCAGCAGCTCGCGGTCTATGGAGGTGTCCCCGGAGAACGCCACCCGCATGCCCTGCATGAGCGGCTTGTCCTTCTCGTACCTGCCGGGGTTCGGATACGGGCACGCCGGGCGCTTGCGCGAGGGGCGCCAGCTGTTCTGCCCGTACGAGGGCTGGTAGCCGATCCGGGGCGTGACCGGGGAGTCCGACCACTCGGTCAACGGGCGGCACTCCAGCAACGGCAGCCGCACCCCGCCGTGCGCCGCCGCGTGCAGACTCGGCCGGAACGCCTCGGCCAGCACCCGGGCGTCGTCCAACGCGTGGTGGGCGCGCCGCTGCACGACTCCGAAGTGCGCGGCCAGCGACTCCAGTTTGTGGTTGGGCAGCGGCAGCCGCAGTTCCTTGGCGAGCGCGATGGTGCACAGCCGCTGCTCGACGGGGGCGGTGACCGAGGCACGGGCGTACTCCCGGGCCAGCATCGACCAGTCGAAGGCCGCGTTGTGCGCGACGAGCACACGGCCCGCGAGCCGTTCGGACAGCTGGGCGGCGATCTCCGGGAAGAGCGGGGCGCCTTCGAGGACATCGCTGGTCAGTCCGTGGATCCAGACGGGGCCGGGATCACGCTGCGGGTTGACGAGGGTGTACCAGTGGTCCTCGACGTCGCCCTGCTCGTCCAGACGGTAGACGGCGGCGGAGACTATCCGGTCGTCGCGGGCGAGGCCGGTGGTCTCCACGTCGACGACCGCGTACCCCCGGGGGTACGCGGTCGGCCACGGTGCTGCGGTCTGGCGGTCGTCGAGCATGGTCACAGAGAATACGGGCCGCGACTGACAGTCTCCTATTCCGGCCGTGCCCCGCCGCCCCTGTTCCGGCCGTCTCCGGCCCCGGCGGACGTGCCCTCTCCCGCGCCCGTGAGCAGGCTCTTTCCCGGAGTCCGCACATCGGTTCCGGCGGGTACGACGCGGCCCCGCCCGTTCCCGGACGTCCGAAGACCGCCCGGGTTCCGCGACGGCGGGCCGGGTCGGTGCGCGACCGGCGGCCGGGCGGGGTGAGACCATCCCCCGATGACGGATATCCGGACGCATGACGAACCGCACGGCAACGGGCTCGGCGCCCGGCTGAACTGGCTGCGCGCCGCGGTCCTCGGCGCCAACGACGGCATCGTCTCCACCGCGGGACTCGTCGTCGGCGTGGCCGGCGCCACCGGCGACAGGGGCACCCTGCTCACGGCGGGTCTGGCCGGGCTGCTGGCCGGTTCCATGTCGATGGCGGCGGGCGAGTACGTGTCGGTCTCCACCCAGCGCGACTCGGAACGGGCCGCGCTGGCCACCGAGAAGTACGAGCTCGCAGAGGCTCCCGAGGCGGAACTGGTCGAGCTCACCGGCCTGTTGGAGGACAAGGGGCTGAGCCACGAGGTCGCCCGCGAGGCCGCCCTCCAGCTCACCGCCCGCGACGCGCTGCGCGCCCACGCGGAGGTGGAACTCGGCATCAACCCGGACGAGCTGACGAACCCGTGGCACGCGGCGGGCGCGAGCTTCCTGGCGTTCACGGTGGGCGCGCTGCTGCCCCTGCTGGCGATCGTGCTGCCGCCCGCGTCGCTGCGCCTGCTCGTGACCGTGCTCTCGGTGCTCGCGGCCCTGGCGCTGACGGGCTGGTGGAGCGCCCGCCTGGGCGACGCGGCCCCGTGGCCGGCGGTGGCGAGGAACATGGGCGGGGGAGCGCTGGCGATGGCGGTCACCTATGCGGCGGGAGAGCTGCTGGGGGCGGTGGGGGTGTAGGGGCGCCATGGGCGCCCGGCGTACCGGGCAATGCGCCCATGGCCGGGCTGCGCCCGGTGTTCCTCCGGTACGCCTGATTCCTCCGGTCCGCCTGAGAGCTGCCCGATGCGTGCGTTCCGGACTCAGGCACGCCGGACGATGCGCTCCGGCGGGAAGAGTTCGGTGCCGACGGCCCGGGTGTGGTGCGAGAGAGTGATGGTCAGCTCGTTTTGATCGCTCAGCGGGGACAGGTCGACGGGGCCGGACAGTGACGTCAGGTCGAGGGAGGTGAGGCGGGGCAGCTCGCGCAGGGGGCCCAGGCCGTCGGGTACCTCGCACCCGGACAGGCTCAGCGTGCGCAGTCCGGTGAGCGGTGACAGCAGTCGGAGGTCGAGCGGTGACAGCCGATTCAGCATGAGCGATTCCAGGCCGGCGAGTGGCGGCGCACCGGTGAGCTGGAGCAGATGCGTGTTGTCCCAGAGGGACAGTGTGCGCAGGGCGGTCCAGCGCTCCAGTCCCTCCAGGCGCATGGGCCGGTTCTGGATGCGAAGCGTCAGGTTGGTGATCCGTCGGCCGACGGGAAGTTCGCCGATGCACTCGATGAGGGGGGCGTGCCCCAGGGTGAGTCTGCGCAGATCGGGCATGTCGCGCAGGGGGCCGGGGTCCAGGTCCGGATGCAGTTCGACCAGGGAGAGCCATTCCAGACCGGGGCGGGCCAGCGGACCGAGTTCCCTGATCCGCGGGCACATGCTGAGGCCCACCTCGCGCAGCCGGGGCATGGCCGCGATGTGACTCAGCTCGTCGAGGGCCTGGTTGCGGAAGACGAACAGCCGTTCCACATCCGTCCGGGAGGTGACGTCCGGGAAGCATGCGTGATCTCCCTGGACATGCACGCCTCGCACGGTGGGGATGTGACGCAGCGCGGCCAGCTGGGCCTCGGTCCGTACGTAGACACGCGGTCCGGAGTCCCAGGACCGGTCAGCCAGGATCTCGCGCGCGTAGGTCTCCGCGTCGAAGGAACTCCACGCATCGGAGAGGGCGTCAGCCACCAGGAACCGGTCGTCCGACCGGAAGCGGCCGATGACCTCGTAGGCCGCGTCACCCTTGATCTCCGCCGCCGTCCGCACGATCTCGGCCGCCTCGCGCTCGTTCACCTCGTCCGGGCCCGGCAGCAGTCCCAGCACCAGTTCACCGACCTTCGCGAGCGCATCGGTGTCCTCCGGAGTGGCCGGCGGCAGCAGTTTCGCGGTCCGGCGCTCCACCTCCTGCCGGACGTCCGGTTCCAGCTCCGGGGCGTGCTCCAGGCTCGCCGCCGCGAGCAGCACCAGCCGGTGGCCGAGGTCGGGGTCCCGGTCCGCACGGCGCAGCAACCCGCGCAGGAGCTCGCTCCGTTCGTCCACCCGGGCGTGCCCCACGGCCATCTGCACCACGTCGTCCCAGCCGTCGTCGTGCGCGTTGCGCACCAGCACCCCGAAGTCCCGGGCCTCCACAGCCGCCTTCGCGCCCAGGTGGTCCAGGAACGTCCGGTGCACGAAGTCCACGGCGCCCGGGGCCGGTTCGCGCAGCAGACCGCTGCGGATCAGCAGGTGCGAGAACACCTGCTCCGCCGTGCCCCGCACCTGCGGCATGGCCCGCAGCCAGTCCCCGAGCAGTGCCACCGCCTGCGCGCGGTCCGCCTCCAGCCGGCCGTTGCGGATCAGCCAGTACGCCAGCCGCTGCAACAGCGCCGTCTGCTCCTCGCGGGTCAGGTCGACGCCCTCCACACCCACGATCTCGCGCTCGGTGTCCCGGCGGACCAGCAGCATGTCCAGCGCGGCGTCGTACAACTCCTTGCGGGCGCGCGGGAGCTGCATCCGCCGGTCCCGGTTGAGGGCGCACAGCAGCGCGCACATCAGCGGGTTCGTCGCCAGCCGGCCCAGGTCCCGGCGCGTCCCGACCGCCCGGCGCAGCGCCTCCTCGTACGTGTCGAGCCTCGTCCGCTCGTCCCCGGACGGGCACTCCGTCCGTGCCGCGTCGTGCCAGTGCCCGATGAAGGAGCGGATGTCCTCCCGTTCCATCGGCTGCAGGGAGTGCGCGACGAAGCCCTGTCGGTCCAGCCAGCCGTCCGGGACGGCGGAGGGCCGGGTCGTCACCACGTAGCGGGCCTGCGGATAGGCCGCGATCAGGTCCTTGAGCCAGCGCTCGGTCCGGTTGCGCAGTCGCATCGGGACCTCGTCCACCCCGTCCACCAGGACCAGCGCCCGGCCCTCGGCCAGCAGCCGGTCCGCCCAGCCCGGGGGCGCCGCGCCGTGCAGCGGGACGCCGGTCGCGCGCAGGAAGTCGTCGGGCACGGGCAGGGACTCGTACGAGGTGAAGGCGCGCAGCCGCAGGACGAAGGGCACGCAGCGGTTCCAGTCCGCGAGCCCGTCGGCGAAGGTGCGGCGCGCGGCGTTCACCGCCAGCCACTGCACCAGCGTGCTCTTCCCGGAACCCGCGGGCCCGCGCAGCAGCAGCCGGCTGGTGTCCGCGAGCGCCTGTTCGACCCTGACCGTCACCCGGTCCGGGGCGGGCAGTTCCCACCACTGCGGGCCGGAGGAGTCGTGGGAACTCACCGTCAGGCCGATGTAGGCCGTCTCCAGCGGCCATTCGCCCGCCGAGCGCCCCAGCGTCAGCCCGAACAGTCCCATCCGGCTGTGCGTGACGGCCACGAAGTCCGCGTACCGCTGCTCGAAGTCCAGGGCCGCCGCCTCCGGGCGCGGACCCGTCCGGGAACGGACGTCCTCCATCAGCTCCCTCGTCCGCGCGGCCGAACGGACCTGCTCCACCGCCGCCCGCGCCGCGAACGACGGCTCGGCGGTCAACTGCTCCACGACGTGCTCGCAGCACCGGCCCAGCAGTTCCTCGTACAGGTCGCTCGCGCGCTCCCCGAGGCCCGCGGCGGGCACCGGCAGTTCGGCGCGCAGCCGTGCCGGATCCAGGTCCAGTGCGAACAGCCGGTCCGCCGTCAGCCCGCCCGCCGCCGCGAACGCGTCCCGTACCGCGTCCACGGCGGCCAGCCGCTCGTGCTCGGGGAGATCCGCGTACGACTCCGTCAGACGCTTCCCGAGCACCTTCGCCAGGCGGTCCGGCTTCGCCGGGCGGGGGAGTGGGCGCACCGGATCGGGGACCAGCCCCGCGCCGGTCCTCGGCCGCACCAACGACCTGGCGACCGCGCCGGCCACCGTCGTGGCCAGCCGGAGCACCGCAACGTCCAAACCCTGCATGGCAGTTCCTCCCCCGAGGTGGTTCCGTTCACAGGGATCGTACGACGCCCGCGCCGACGGGAGTGACGGAGGATTTGGTGGAAGCCACCAAAGACTGTTGACATCGTGTCTCGCATACTTGTTGGTAACAACGTCTGGTCCTCGGCGACGTGCGGCTCTACGGTGCTGGCATGCCGTCGAACCTGCCCGATGTCGTGCTCTGGTCCATACCGGCCTTCATCCTGCTCACCGTGCTGGAGCTGGCCCTCCACCGCCTCCATCCCGACGAGGACGCCGCGGGGTACGAGGCGAAGGACGCGGTCACCAGCGTCACCATGGGGGTGGGCAGCCTGGGCTTCGACCTGCTGTGGAAAGTGCCCATCGTCGCGATCTACACCGCGGTCTACGAACTGACGCCGCTGCGGGTCCCCGTGCTGTGGTGGACCGTCCTGCTGATGCTGCTCGCCCAGGACTTCCTCTACTACTGGTCCCACCGGGGCCACCACGTCATCCGGATCCTGTGGGCCTGCCACGTCGTCCACCACTCCAGCCGGAAGTTCAACCTCACCACCGCGCTGCGCCAGCCCTGGACGTCGTGGAGCGTCTGGCCGTTCTACGTGCCGCTGGTGGCCTGCGGGGTCCACCCGGCCGCGCTCGCCTTCTGCTCGTCGGTGAACCTCGTCTACCAGTTCTGGGTGCACACGGAACGCGTCGGCAGGCTTCCCGGGCCGTTCGAGTACGTACTGAACACGCCCTCGCACCACCGGGTGCACCACGCCTCGCAGGGCGACTACCTGGACCGCAACTTCGGCGGCATCCTCATCATCTGGGACCGGCTCTTCGGAACCTTCACCCCCGAGACGCAGCGGCCCGTGTTCGGCCTCACCAAGAACATCGACACCCACAACCCGCTGCGGGTCGCCACCCACGAGTACGCCGCCATCGCCCGCGACGTGCGGGCGGCGCACAGCTGGGGCGAGCGCGCCGGGCGGATCTTCCGCGGGCCGGGCTGGCAGCCGGCGACCGCGACGGCCTCCCGGGGTCCCCGGGCCGGCACCGCCGAGGCGGCTTCGGCGGCCACCGAGCCCCGCGGCGGCGAGGCGCCGACGAGCTCCATGACCCTTCGCACCGAGGAGCGTGCCGGATGAGCGCCGACATCGGAACGGACCGCCGGGAACGTCTCGCCCGCGCGCTGCTCACCGCCTTCCTGGTGGCCGCGGCCGTCGACCTCGTCGCCGTGCTCGCCGGCATCCCGGTCGCCGGCCTCGTCGCCAAGCCGCTGCTGATGCCGCTGCTGGCCGGGTACGCCGCGGTCCGGCGCGGCCCCCGGCTGCTCGTCGCGGCGCTGCTGTTCGGCTGGGGCGGCGACGTGCTGCTGATGGCCGACTCCGACACCGCCTTCCTCCTCGGGATGGGCTCCTTCGCCGTCGGACACGTCTGCTACCTGTGGCTGTTCGGACGCGCCCGGAGTTCGCCGTCCGCCGCGGTCGCGTACGCCGTCGTGCTGACCGTCGCCCTCGTGCTGCTCTGGCCGGGGCTCCCCGCCGACCTGCGGATCCCGATGGTCGGCTACAGCCTGCTGCTCACGGCCGTGGCCTACCGCGCCGGTGTCCTCGGCCGGTACGCGGCCGTCGGCGGGGCGCTCTTCCTGCTCTCCGACGCGCTCATCGCCGTCGGGGTCGCCGACGCGCCGCGCCTGCCCGCCCACGGCTTCTGGATCATGCTCACGTACATCGCCGCGCAGTTCCTGCTCGCGGGCGGGGCGCTCTCGCCCGGGACGCGGCCGTGGGCACGCGCCTCGGCCGTCCCCCTCGCGCCGGGGACCCCGCGGCCGTGACCCCGCCACCGGGGACGCCGGGCGGTGGGTGAACGACACGTGGACGCGTACGGCCCGTTCAGCCCGCGCCGAGCCAGACCGGCGCGTCCGAGCCCAGCGGGCCGGGCGGGCGCGACCAGTCGGCGGGCGAACCGTCGAAGCCGACCGGCGGCAGGACGTGACGCAGGCGGCCGAGCGGACCGTCCGTCTCCGTCAGCCACTTCTCCGGGTCGTACGGATCCGCCGCTCCGTCGCGGGTCCCGGGCCGGGGGGCCGCGGGCAGTTCGTCGAGCAGCCACGCGGCGGTACGGGCGAGCGAGAGGGTGACCAGCCGGGAGCCGCCCTCCTCGTGCTGTCCGGTCAACGCGCGCAGTACGGCGGCGGCCAGCAGGTAGCCCGTGCCGTGGTCCAGTGCCTGGGCGGGCAGCGCGCCCGGTGGGTGCTCCGCCCCGTCCGGGGCCTCGACCGAGGCGATGCCGGTCGCCACCTGCACCAGGCTGTCGAAGCCGCGCCGCCCGGCCCACGGACCGTGCCCCCACGCCGAGAGCCTGCCGATCACCACCCCCGGCCTGCGGGCGGCCAGCGACTCGGGAGTCAGCCCGAACCGCTCGACCGAACCGGGCCGGTAGCCGATGACCACCACGTCCGCGCCGGCCAGCAGCTCGTCGAAGACGTCCGCGCCGCGGCGGTCGGCGAGGTCCAGGTCCACGGACCGCTTCCCGAAACCGGTGTCGCTGTGCGCGTCCGGGCTCTCCGGCAGCTTCGGGGCGTCGATGCGCAGCACGTCCGCGCCGAGCAGTGCGAGCGTACGGGTGGCGACGGGGCCCGCGATCACCCTGGTCAGGTCCAGCACGCGCAGCCCGGCCAGGGGCAGCAGGGGGCTCTCACCGGTGAGCGGCGCGGTGCGGCGCACCGGCGCGTCGTCGAGGCGGACCCGGTCCACCAGCGGCGTGTCCCGGACCGCGGCGCCCCGGGGACCGGCGGCCCACTCGCCGGGCGTACGGGCGGCGACGGCCAGGCCGCCCGCCGCGTACACGGTCTCCTCGATCTCGTCGCCCCGGCGTCCGGCGAACGAGGCGGCGACGGCGTCCGCGGCGGCCGGATCCGGGATGTCCTCGGGCAGGCCCAGCGTGCCGAGCAACCGGGCCCGGTGGTGCGGGTAGTTGGCGTGCGTACGGACCCAGCCGTCCGCCGTGCGCCAGAACCGGGACAACGGGGCGAAGGAGGTCGGCGCGCGCCCGTCGATCCGCAGATGGCGTTCGCTGGTGAACGCCGTGGCGACCGCGCCGTCGTCGACCCGGACCCGGGGCACGGGGCGCGCGGCGCGGAGCGCGGCCAGTTCGGCGGCGGCCAGCGAACAGACCGCGACCGAGGAACGGGCCAGCTCCATGACCGGCAGCCGGGCGGGCAGCAGCCCCGCCGGGCCGCCCGTCACGAGGTGCGGGAGGAGCGCGGGGTCCCCGCCCAGCGCCGCCCATGCCTGCCGCGTCCCGGACACGTGTGCGTCACTCATCTCCGCACTATGGCACCGAGTGCCACCGGCCGGGAAGGGAGGGCGGCGGCCGGTGCCGGCCGCCGCCCCGGGATCCTCGCTGTCGCTACCAGCGGACCGCGTTCAGCGCGTTGACGATTCCGGCCCCGTAGAAGCCGTTGTCCTTCTTGCCGCCCTCGCACACGGCGTCGATCTCGCCGTCGCCGTCGATGTCGTACGGCGCGCCGCACGCGGTGGCGTCGGCCTCGACCGCCAGGAGCGCCTTCACCGCGGCCGCCGAGGCGTACGGGTGCTTGGACTTGATCAGCGCCGCGACGCCCGCGACGTGCGGGGACGCCATCGACGTACCGGCCTTGTAGCCGTACTTGCCGCCCGGCAGCGTGGACAGGATCAGACCGCTCGTGGCGGGCGCCTCGGGCTTCTGGTAGATCGTCGAGTCACCGCCCGGGGCGGCGACGTCGATCATGCCCTTGCCGTAGTTCGAGTACGAGGACTTCAGCCCCTTGGCACCGGTCGCCGAGACCGTCACGACACCGGGCAGCATCGCCGGGATGTCGAGGCACTGGCGCGGGTCGATCGTCCGGCCGACCGCCGTGGTGTCGTTCGGGCTGGTCGTGTCCTCGATCGTGCGGGCGGCCAGGTCGAAGGCACTGTTGCCGGCCGAGGCCACGTTGACCGTGCCCCTGCGCTCCGCGTAGCGGCTGGCGCGGGCGACGGCCTCGACCAGCGCGCCCTGGTCGAGGTCGTCCTTGCAGTTGAACATCCAGGGGTCGGTATAATAGCTGTTGTTGGTGACGTCGATCCCGTTCTCGGCGGCCCAGACGAAGCCGCAGACGATCGACTCGGTGTAGAAGAAGCCGTCCGGGTTCGCCACCTTGATGCCGGCGACCTTCACGCCCGGCGCGACGCCCGTGATCCCGACGCCGTTCTTCGCGGCGGCGACGGTGCCCGCCACGTGCGTGCCGTGGTCGCTCTCCCCGGTCTTCGGACGCCAGGCGCCGTCCGACGTGTCCGGCGCCCCGGACACGCAGCTGGCCGAGGCCCCGCGGTCGAAGTTCGGTGCCAGGTCGGGGTGGGTGTCGTCCACGCCCGTGTCGATGACACCGACCGTGACCTTGCTGCTGCCCAGCGATATGCGGTGCGCCTGGTCCGCCTTGATGGCGGGCAGGTCCCACTGCAGCGGCTCCATCGGGTCCTGCCCGGCGGTCGCCTCCGCCGCCGCGGCCTCGGCCTGCGCGGCGGTGAGCGGCTGCTCGGCCCCGGTGTCCGTGGTGGCCTGCGGAACGATGGGGTTGGTGCGGGTGGCTCCCGCCGAGTCGACGCCCTTGGCACGGCGGATCGTCTTGGCGAAGTCCGGGTTCTGCGAGTGGACGACGATCACGCCGATCTGCTCGTAGGCGGTCACCACCGTGCCACCGGCCGCGGCTATCGCCTTCTTCACCTGCTTGACGGTGCCGTGGTTGGCCCGGGTGTTGACCACGTACGAGAGCTTCGGGCCGTCCGTCGACACCGCCGCCGAGGGCTGCGCGTCCGCCGGAGCGGCGGAGGCGGCCCCCGCCGGCAGGAAGCCGAGCGAAGCCGTGAGTGCCAGTCCGACGGAGATCGTCAGGGTGCGCGTCCGTCTGGAACCCAGCTGAGCCATGGGGTCTCCACATCATCAGTGCCGGGCGACCGGACACCGGCCGTACCCGGTCGCGTACATGACCAGTGAAGTTATCGCTGATCATCCCCATTCATCAATGAGTAAGGCCGACCGATTTGACCGGACGGCCGCGCACGGACGCGTCCGAGGAGTGTGAACCGGCGGTGAACCACCGTCACACGCCGTCCGTGTCGTAGGCAGGGGCAGCCGCCGTCACCCCGGGAGAGCGCACCACACGTCCCCGGCCGGCCGCGGTTCCCCGGCGAAAACCCACCGTTCCCGTTCACCGCACCCGCGTCGCGAGGAGATTCCGTGACTACCGATGCAGCACCACCGCCCGAGAGCGTTACGGACACCCGCCCCGCCGAACCGACGACCGAGGTGTTCGTCGCGACCCAGGAGAGCGCGGAGTTCGGTGAACTGCGCCGCACCCACCGCTCGTTCGCCTTCCCGCTGACCGTCGCCTTCGTCCTCTGGTACCTCCTGTACGTCCTGCTGTCCAACTACGCGGGCGACTTCATGGGCACCCAGGTGTACGGCAACATCAACGTGGCCTTCGTGTTCGGCCTCGCCCAGTTCGTCAGCACCTTCCTCATCGCCTGGCTCTACTCGCGCCACGCCGCCGCGAAGCTCGACCCGAAGGCCGAGGCCATCAAGTCCCGTCTGGAGGCCGACGCATGAGCGCCGCACACCCCTCGCCCGCCGTTCTCGACCTGGCCGTCGCCTCCTCGACCGCCGAGCACCGGCCGCTGATCATCACGCTGTTCGCGGTGTTCGTCGCCGCGACCCTCGGCATCACCGTCTGGGCCGGCCGGCAGACCAGGAGCGCCTCCGACTTCTACGCGGGAGGCAGGCAGTTCACCGCCTTCCAGAACGGGCTCGCGGTCTCCGGCGACTACATGTCGGCGGCCTCGTTCCTCGGCATCGCCGGAGCCATCGCCCTCTTCGGCTACGACGGCTTCCTCTACTCCATCGGCTTCCTCGTCGCCTGGCTGGTGGCGCTGCTGCTGGTCGCCGAGCCGCTGCGCAACTCCGGCCGCTACACGATGGGCGACGTCCTCGCCTACCGGATGCGGCAGCGCCCGGTCCGCACCGCGGCCGGTGTCTCCACCATCGTCGTCTCGATCTTCTATCTGCTGGCCCAGATGGCGGGCGCGGGCGTCCTGGTCGCCCTGCTGCTCGGCATCACCAGCGACGCGGGCAAGATCCTCATCGTCGCGCTGGTCGGTGTGCTGATGATCGTGTACGTCACCATCGGCGGCATGAAGGGCACCACCTGGGTCCAGATGGTCAAGGCCGTGCTGCTCATCGCCGGTGCCCTGCTGATGACGTTCCTGGTGCTGCTGAAGTTCGACTTCAACGTCTCGGACCTGCTGGGCACGGCCGCGGCGAAGAGCGGCCACGGAGCCGCGTTCCTGGAACCCGGTCTCAAGTACGGCGCCACCGGCACCTCGAAGCTCGACTTCCTCTCCCTCGGCATCGCGCTGGTCCTCGGCACCGCCGGTCTGCCGCACATCCTGATCCGCTTCTACACGGTGCCGACCGCCAAGGCCGCCCGTAAGTCGGTCAACTGGGCCATCGGCATCATCGGCGCCTTCTACCTGATGACGATCGCGCTCGGCTTCGGTGCCGCGGCGCTGATCGGCCCGGCCGAGATCAAGGCGAAGAACCCGGCCGGCAACGCCGCCGCCCCACAACTCGCCGAATACCTCGGAGGCGTGGGCTCCACCGGCGGCGCCGTGCTGCTGGCGGTGATCTCGGCCGTCGCCTTCGCCACCATCCTCGCCGTGGTCGCGGGCCTCACCCTCGCCTCCTCTTCCTCCTTCGCGCACGACATCTACGCCAACGTCATCCGCAAGGGGAAGGCCACCGAGAAGGAGGAGATGCGGGCCGCCCGCTGGGCCACCGTCCTCATCGGCGCGGTCGCGATCGTCCTGGGCGTCTTCGCCCGCGACCTGAACGTCGCCGGGCTGGTCGCGCTCGCCTTCGCCGTCGCCGCCTCGGCGAACCTGCCGACCATCCTCTACAGCCTCTTCTGGAAGCGGTTCACCACCCGGGGCGCGCTCTGGTCGATCTACGGCGGCCTGGCCACCTCGGTGATCCTGGTGCTGTTCTCACCGGTCGTCTCCGGCAACGAGAAGACGTCCATGTTCAAGGGGGTCGACTTCGCCTGGTTCCCGCTGGAGAACCCGGGGCTGATCTCCATCCCGCTGGGCTTCCTGCTCGGCTGGATCGGCTCCCTCCTCTCCAAGGAGGAACCCGACAAGGGCAAGTACGCCGAACTGGAGGTGAAGTCCCTCACCGGCGTCGGAGCCCACTGAGCCGGGCGGACACCAACCCCGTCGCCGTCGCACCGTCGTGGCCGGGCCGCAGGATCTGCGCCCCGGCCACGACGCTCCCGGAATCCTACGAGTGCCGTGCGCACCCCTCCGATGTCACAGGTCTCGCGTAGGCTCGGAAGAGCCGGCCGCAAGGGCCGGGCCGGACATCCCGCCGACGGGCTCCGCCCGACGCCCGGCCGGAGCGGTGCCCGGGACGCCCGGCCGGTACCGCGAGCCGCGACAGCCCGGAAGCGGAAACCGGAGAACGACGGGGAGGGGGGCCACATGCTCATCGACACCTACGGCCGGGTCGCCACCGACCTGCGCGTGTCGCTGACCGACCGGTGCAATCTGCGCTGCACCTACTGCATGCCCGAAGAGGGCCTGCAGTGGCTGGCCAAGCCCGACCTGCTCAGCGACGACGAGATCGTCCGGCTCGTCCGCATCGCCGTCACCCGCCTCGGCGTCACGGAAGTCCGCTTCACCGGCGGCGAGCCGCTGCTGCGCCCCGGGCTCGTCTCCGTCGTCGAACGCTGCGCGGCCCTCGCCCCACGCCCCGGGCTCTCGCTCACCACCAACGGCATCGGGCTGGGACGCACCGCGGGCGCGCTCAAGGAGGCCGGGCTGGACCGGGTCAACGTCTCGCTGGACACCCTGCGCCCCGAGGTCTTCAAGGCACTCACCCGCCGCGACCGCCACCACGACGTACTGGCCGGCCTCGAAGCCGCCCGTGACGCGGGACTCACGCCGGTCAAGGTCAACACCGTCCTGATGCCGGGGCTCAACGACGACGAGGCGCCCGAGCTGCTCGCCTGGGCCGTCGAGCACGGATACGAGCTCCGTTTCATCGAGCAGATGCCGCTCGACGCCCAGCACGGATGGAAGCGCGAAGGCATGATCACGGCCGGTGACATACTCCGGTCGCTGCGCACCCGCTTCACCCTCACCGAGGAGGACGGGAACGCGCGCGGATCCGCGCCCGCCGAACGCTGGATCGTCGACGGCGGACCCCACCGCGTCGGTGTCATCGCCTCCGTCACCCGGCCCTTCTGCCGGGCCTGCGACCGGACCAGGCTCACCGCCGACGGGCAGGTGCGCAGCTGCCTCTTCGCCCGTGAGGAGACCGATCTGCGAGGCGCGCTGCGCTCGGACGCGCCGGACGAGGAGATCGCCCGGATCTGGACGAGGGCCATGTGGGGGAAGAAGGCCGGATCCGGGCTGGACGACCCGTCCTTTCTGCAACCGGACCGGCCGATGTCGGCGATCGGCGGCTGACGGCGGCCCTCAGCGGCCGGCGGCCCCGGACTCCCAATCGGCCAGCGTCACGACGTCCTTGAGGAAACCGCGGACGCCCAGGAACGAGGAGAGGTGCTCGCGGTGCTCCTCGCAGGCCAGCCACGTCTTGCGGCGTTCCGGGGTGTGCAGCTTCGGGTTGTTCCAGGCCAGCACCCACACGGCGGCGGCCCGGCAGCCCTTGGCGGAACAGATGGGTGCGGCGTTCTCGGCCGCGGTATCGGGGGAGTTCACATGATCAACCCTAGTGGGCCCGCGGCAGGTGGTCCGGGGCCCGACGCCCGACCGGCACCCGCCCGTCGCGCGTCCCCCGCGCATCCCGCCCGTCGCGCATCCCGCCACGACGAACAAAAACGACGCCGAGCAGCCACGGGGGGAGCTGCCCGGCGTCGGTCCGTCGCTCCGACGGGGGATGCGGAGCGCGTACGAAGTATGTCACGCAGACCGGGGTGCGGTGCACCGTAACTCCAGGATTGATCTGACGTTTTCGCGAATCCCGGGTTCGGCGCGGAGTTCCCGGGGACCCGAACCGGCCTCCAGGGCGTCACTACGGTTTCTCGTGGTTCACACGGGGTCTCCGCCACGCTTTTCGTCGTCGGCAGGGCCCGACGGTGTCGTACCGGACACGGACGGGGCGTCGAGCGCCGGGCGTACCGGAGCGGGGATGAACGTCGGAGGGAGCGCGGGAGTGGTTTCCCGGCCCGCGTTGGCGATGACCACCGCCACGTACGGGAGCAGAGCTCCGAGGACCAGGGCCACGATCGCCACGTACCGTTCGACGTTCCACAGCGCCGCGGCCAGGATCACCGAGACCGTCCGCACGGACATCGAGATCACATAGCGCCGCTGCCTGCCGCGCACATCGTCCTCGAGCCCCTGCCTGGCTCCCGTGATCCGGAAGACCTCGACGGCGTTCTGCTTCCGCATCACGTCTCCACCACCCTTCCCCCAGTGCCCGGCGCCCCGGGGGAGACCTCGTTCCCGAGCCGGACATGTCCCGGTCCGGACGCATCCACGGTACGCCCGGCGTCCGGAGGCTTCGAGGCCGGGGCGCGTCCCGCCCGCGCGATCGCGCATACGGACGCGTCCGGCATGCGACGCGGGGCAGTCACGCCGAGACTGGGCCGCAGATGCGACATCGCGTCGCACGAGGAGGCGACATGGGCTGGCTGTGGGCAATCATCGTGGGACTCGTGCTCGGCCTGATCGCGAGGGCGATCCTGCCCGGCAAACAGAACATCCCCCTCTGGCTGACGGCGCTCCTGGGTCTCATCGGCAGCATCCTGGGCAATGCCGTCGCCAGCGGGATCGGAGTCCACGACACCAAGGGCATCGACTGGATCCGCCACCTGCTCCAGCTGATCGGCGCGGTGATCGTCGTCGGTATCGGCAGCGGTCTGTGGGCCAGGATCCGCGGCTCCGAGGACAGAGGCGCGGGCCGCGCCCGAGCGAGCCGTGACCACCAGGTCTGATCCCGGACCACGACGCGCCGCGGCCGGGCACGCGTCAACACGTACCCGGCCGCGGGCCGGCATTCGGGAACCCCGGTGGTCCGAGGCCCCGGACGGCGGGATCAGCCGGTGACCTCGACGGCGGCGAGGTTCTTCTTGCCCCGGCGCAGCACCAGCCACCGCCCGTGCAGCAGCAGCCCACGGTCCGGTGCGCTCTCGCCGTCCGTGACCTTGACGTTGTTCACGTACGCTCCGCCCTCCTTCACCGTGCGGCGGGCACCGGACTTGCTCGGCGCCAGGCCGACCTCCACCAGGAGGTCCACCAGCGGGCCGAGCTCGGCGACCCGCGCGTGCGGGACCTCGGACAGGGCGGCGCCCAGCGTCGCCTCGTCCAGCTCGCCCAGGTCGCCCTGGCCGAAGAGGGCCTTCGACGCGGCGACGACCGCGGCGCACTGGTCGGCGCCGTGCACCAGCGTCGTCAGCTCCTCGGCCAGCGCGCGCTGCGCCGTCCGGGCCTGCGGACGCTCCTCGGTGACCTTCTCCAGTTCCTCCAGCTCCGCAGGGGTGCGGAAGCTGAGGACGCGCATGTACCGGGAGACGTCCCGGTCGTCCACGTTCAGCCAGAACTGGTAGAACGCGTACGGCGTCGTCAGCGTCGGGTCGAGCCAGACGGCCCCGCCCTCGGTCTTGCCGAACTTGGTCCCGTCCGCCTTCGTCATCAGCGGGGTCGCCAGCGCGTGCACCTCGGCGCCCGGCTCCAGCCGGTGGATCAGGTCGAGACCCGCGGTGAGGTTGCCCCACTGGTCGCTGCCGCCCTGCTGGAGGGTGCACCCGTAGCGCCGGTACAGCTCCAGGAAGTCCATGCTCTGGAGGAGCTGGTAGCTGAACTCGGTGTAGCTGATGCCCTCGTCGGACTCCAGGCGCCGGGCGATGGCGTCCTTGGTCAGCATCTTGTTGACGCGGAAGTGCTTGCCGATGTCGCGCAGGAACTCGATCGCGGACATGCCCGCGGTCCAGTCCAGGTTGTTCACCATGACCGCCGCGTTCTCGCCCTCGAAGGACAGGAACGGCTCGATCTGCCTCCGCAGCCGCGACACCCACTCGGCGATCGTCGCCGGGTCGTTCAGCGTGCGCTCGGCGGTCGGCCTCGGGTCACCGATCTGACCCGTGGCGCCGCCCACCAGGGCGAGCGGCCGGAGCCCCGCCTGCTGGAGCCGGCGCATGGTGAGCACCTGCACCAGGTGGCCGACGTGCAGACTCGCCGCGGTGGGGTCGTAGCCGCAATAGAACGTGACGGGGCCGTCCGCGAGAGCCTTGCGCAGTGCGTCCTCATCGGTGGACTGGGCGAACAGCCCACGCCACTTCAGCTCGTCGACGATGTCCGTCACGGTACTTTCTCTCCTCGCATGTGCATCGGATGTGCGTCCGGACGCGTCGGGCGCGTCGGACGGCACCAGCCAGTCTAAGGGCCGTCCCGTAATCCCCGGCGGGCGCGCGACGACGGCTGAGGCACCTCACCGCGTTGCCGGAACGCCCGCATACGTCCTGTATGCGGGCGTTCCTCCGCCTTGCGACGCACCACATCCGACGCCGCGCGCCGATCCGCCACGGATGAGATGAGGGGGACAGCCCTCGGGCGGGTCAGACGCCAGGGCTCACGGAGCTCATGTTGAAGTCCGGGATCCGCAGCGCGGGCATGGCGGCCCGGGTGAACCAGTCGCTCCACTCGCGCGGCAGCGTCTTCTCCGTACGGCCCGCCTCCGCGGCCCGCGACAGCAGGTCCACCGGCGACTCGTTGAACCGGAAGTTGTTCACCTCGCCGACGACCTCCCCGTCCTCGACGAGATACACCCCGTCGCGGGTCAGCCCGGTCAGCAGCAGCGTCGCCGGATCCACCTCCCGGATGTACCACAGGCAGGTCAGCAGCAGGGCGCGGCCGGTGGTCGCGGCCACCATCTCCTCCAGGGACCGCTTCCCGCCGCCGTCGAGCAGCAGGTTGTCGATCGTCGGCGCGACCGGCAGCCCGGTCAGCCCCGCCGTGTGCCGGGTGGTCGTCAGATGCTCCAGTCGGCCGTCCCGGATCCAGTCCGTCGACGCCAGCGGCAGACCGTTGTCGAAGACGGAGGCACTGTCCCCGGACGCGTGGGCGATCACGAACGGCGCCGACTCCAGCCCCGGCGCGTGCGGGTCGCTGCGCAGCGACAGCGGCAGCTCGGTCAGTTTCTCGCCGAGCCGTGTCCCGCCGCCGGGCAGGGAGAACACCGTGCGGCCCTCCGCGGCGGCCCGTGCCGACGACGACCACAGTTGGTAGACCAGCAGGTCGGCCACGGCGGACGGCGGCAGCAGCGTCTCGTACCGTCCGGCGGGCAGGTCGACGCGGCGTTCGGCCCAGCGCAGCCGCCCGGCCAGTTCCGTGTCGAGTTCGAGCGGGTCGACGTCCCGGAAGTCGCGGGTGGAGCGGCCCGCCCAGGCCGACCGGGTGCGGTCGGGGGACTTGGCATTCAGCTCCAGCGTCCCGTTCGGCTGGTCGTGGCGCAGGCGCAGCCCCGTCGACGTGCCGAGGTACGTGGAGGTCATCTGGTGGTGGGCGAAGCCGTACAGCTCGCGACCGCCCGACCGGGCACGGGCGAACGCGTCGCCGAGCGCCGGGGCGAACGCCGCGAAGACGTCCGGCCCCGTCTCGGCCGGCGCGTCCGTGAAACCGGGGGACGGCGGCACCCCCTCGACCAGCGGCTGCGCGTCCTCCGCCGGACCGGCCCCGCGCGCGGCGGCCTCGGCCGCCCGCACCAGCGGCTCCAGGTCGTCGGCGGTGACGGCGGACCGCGACACCACACCGGACGCGGTGCCCTGCGTACCGTCGACGGTCGCGACGACCGTGAGGGTCCGCCCCCGCGTCACCCCGTTCGTCGTCAGCGCGTTCCCGGCCCAGCGCAGATTCGCGGACGACTCCTCGTCCGCGATGACGACACACCCGTCGGCCGTGGACAGGTCGAGTGCCCGCTCGACGATCTCGTGCGGCTTGGTCACGCGGCTCATCGCCCGGCCTCCTGCGTCGTGTTGAGACTGTGCCCGCCCGGGGGACGCCCCCCCGGACCCCCGGCCGGTTCCGTGGTGACCGCTCATCGCCCGGCCTCCTGCGTCGTGTTGAGGATGCTCACGCCCCGGAAGAGGGCGGAGGGGCACCCGTGCGAGACGGCCGCGACCTGGCCCGGCTGGGCCTTGCCGCAGTTGAACGCGCCACCCAGGACGTACGTCTGCGGGCCGCCGACCTTCTCCATCGAGCCCCAGAAGTCCGTCGTCGTCGCCTGGTACGCGACATCGCGCAGCTGACCGGCCAGTCGGCCGTTCTCGATGCGGAAGAACCGCTGCCCCGTGAACTGGAAGTTGTAGCGCTGCATGTCGATCGACCACGACCGGTCGCCGACCACGTAGATCCCGCGCTCCACCCCGCCGATCAGGTCCTCCGTGGACAGCCCGCCCGGATCCGGCCGCAACGACACGTTCGCCATGCGCTGCACGGGGACGTGGCCGGGCGAGTCCGCGTACGCGCAGCCGTTGGAGCGGCCCAGCCCCGTCAGCTTCGCCATCCGCCGGTCCAGCTGGTACCCGACCAGCGTGCCGTCCTCGATCAGGTCCCAGGACTGCGCCTCGACGCCCTCGTCGTCGTACCCGATGGTCGCCAGCCCGTGCTCGGCGGTCCGGTCACCGGTCACATTCATCACGGGGGAGCCGTACACCAGACTCCCCAGCTGGTCGAAGGTGGCGAACGAGGTGCCCGCGTACGCCGCCTCGTACCCCAGGGCCCGGTCCAGTTCGGTGGCGTGGCCGATCGACTCGTGGATGGTCAGCCACAGGTTCGACGGGTCGACGACCAGGTCGTACGTCCCCGCCTCGACGCTCGGCGCCCGCATCTTCTCCGCCAGCAGCCCGGGGATCCGCTCCAGCTCGTCGTCCCAGTCCCAGCCGGTCCCGGTCAGGTACTCCCAGCCGCGGCCCACCGGCGGGGCGAGCGTGCGCATCGAGTCGAACTCGCCGGTGGTCCCGTCGACGGCGACGGCGGTCAACTCCGGGTGCAGCCGCACCCGTTGCTGCGTGGTGACGGTGCCCGCCGTGTCCGCGTAGAACTTGTTCTCGTGGACGGTCGTCAGCGAGGCGTCCACGTGCGTGACGCCCTCCGCCCGCAGCAGCCGCCCGCTCCACTCGGCGAGCAGCCCCGCCTTCTCCTCGTCCGGTACGGAGAACGGGTCGATCTCGTACGACGAGACCCAGGTCCGCTCGCCGTGCACCGGCTCGTCGGCCAGCTCCACCCTCTCGTCGGACCCGGCCGCGGCGATCACCTTCGCCGACAGTTTCGCCATGGCGACGGCCTGGGCGGCCACCTTCGCCGCGGCGGCCATCGTGAGATCCACGCCCGAGGCGAACCCCCACGCCCCGCCGTGCACCACCCGTACCGCGTACCCGAGGTCGGTGGTGTCCGAGCTCCCGGCGGGCCGGGCGTCCCGCAGCCGCCAGGACGCGCTGCGCACCCGCTCGAAACGGAAGTCCGCGTGCGCGGCCCCGAGCGCCCGGGCCCGGGCGAGCGCCGCGTCGGCCAGGGAGCGCAGGGGCAGCGCCGTGAACGATGGATCGATCTCATGAGCCATGTGCGGCCTCCCCTTATAGGCATGGCGCGGTCCGGGTGAGTGAATCATGTTGCCAACGTGTTGGCGTGGCTTTTCGACGGTGGCGGGAACCAGATCACGGCGGTCGGAACCGTGGGGCAGAAGAACCAGCGGCAAGGACCGGTCGCCGGTTAGGCTCGACGGGTGATCACACTGTACGAGCAGCGGTGACCTTCTTACTCTCGGAAGGCGGTACCAACTCATGAGCAGCGCAGACGGGGCGTCTCAGGCGCCAGACCCCCGACTCGTACGCCTGGCCGGGAAGTCTCGCAACTTCGGGTTCCTGCTGCCGCACCTTCCGCTGCTCGTCGCCTACGGAACCGCCGCCGAGAGCCATGTCTTCACCGACCCGAACACCTCCCTGATCAAGTGCCGCCAGTTCGCGGAGGCTATGGCGGCCGACCTGATCAGCCGGGCCCGGGTCCGTGTGGAGGGAACCACCCAGTTCGACCGGCTGCGAGCCCTGGACCGGGAGGGCTACCTCCACGGCGACGTGGGCTCCGCCTTCCACGAGGTGCGTACCCTCGGTAACGAGGCGAACCACTCGGGGCTCGACAGCGCCGACGATGCCTTCCGCGCCCTGCGTACCTGCTTCCGTCTCGGAGCCTGGTACCACCGGCTGCTCACCGGCTCGCGCGAGCAGCTGCCGTTCGTGCCGCCCAGCCCCGACCACACCCCGGCCACCGAGAACGAGCGCCTGCTCCAGGACGTCGCCCGGGCCCGCAGGGAGCTGGAGGAGGCCCGCCTCAGCTACCACGACCAGGCATCCCAGGCCCAGGCAGAGCAGGCCGCCCGCAGTGCCGTCGAGCGCGAGCTGGCCCAGGCCCAGGCCGAGCGCGAGGAACTGGCCCGCGCGGTTGCGGCCATGCAGCACCAGGTAGAGGAGTTCCAGGCCGCCGCCGAGGCCGCACAGCTCAGCCGCCGACACGCAGGCGCCACCGACACCGCCGCCGCATCGGCCGCCGTCGCCGAGCGCGCGCGTCTCCTCGACAACGCCGAGCAGGCATCCCGCGAACCCCTCACCGAAGTGCAGGTCCGCAAGCGGCTCGACGCCATGCTCACGGCGGCGGGCTGGGACGTCCAGGACGGTCGCGCCGACCTCAACCTCCACGTCCAGGGCGACTGGCGGGGCAACGGCGTGGCTGTCCGCGAGGTCACCACCGCCCGGGGCCGCGCCGACTATGCCCTCTACGTCGACCGCAAGCTCGTCGGCGTCATCGAGGCCAAGCGCGAGGGCGCCGACCTGTCCGCCGCGGAGGCCCAGGCCGACCGCTACGCCGACCATCCCACCGACGCCCAGCAGCGCCTCACCGCCTGGCGCACCCCGCTCCCGTTCCGCTACGTCAGCGACGGCGGCGAGACCCGCTTCCGGTCCGTCCTCGACCCGCACTCCCGCACCCGCCGCATCTTCTCCTTCCACCAGCCGCGCACACTGGCCCGCTGGGTCCGCCAGGCCGAGGAGGACGAGCAGGCCCCCAGCTACCGGGCCAGACTGCGACGGCGCATGCCCGAACTCGACGAACGCCCCCTGAGGCCGGCGCAGATCGCGGCGGTACGCGGCGTGGAGAACTCGCTGGCCTTCGGCAAGGGCCAGCAGGGGATGGGACAGTCCCGTGCCCTCGTGCAGATGGCCACCGGCGCCGGCAAGACGTTCACGGCCGTCACGTTCTCGTACCGGATCCTCAAGCACGCCCGCGCCGAGCGCGTGCTATTCCTTGTCGACCGCAACAACCTCGGTGTACAGGCCTTCGCGGAGTTCGAGAACTTCAGGACCCCGGACACCGACCGCAAGTTCGCCGACCTCTACAACGTCCAGCGCCTCGGCGCGGAGGGCATGTTCGCCTCCTCCAAGGTCGTCATCTCCACCGTCCAGCGCCTCTATATGGAACTCACCGGTGCGACCCTGCCGGGGACCGAACGAGGGGAGGGGGAGACCGGCTACGACGTCGAGGTGCCGGGCGGCATCGAGGTCGGCTACAACGCGAACATCCCCCCGGAAGCCTTCGACCTGATCGTCGTCGACGAGTGCCACCGCTCCATCTACGGCAAGTGGCGCTCCGTCCTCGAGTACTTCGACGCCCCCATCGTCGGCCTCACCGCCACCCCCGTCGCCCAGACCTTCGGTTACTTCAACGCCAACCTGGTCAGCGAGTACTCGTACCCGGAGGCCGTGGCCGATCGCGTCAACGTCGACTTCTCCGTGTACGAGATCGAGACACGGATAACCGCCGAGGGCGGAGTCATCGCGCAGGGCACCATCCCGGTCCGTGACCGCCGCACGCGCCGCCAGCGCTACGAGGACATCGACGAGGACATCGAGTACGGCGCGCGCCAGGTAGGTGTCGGAGTCATCAGCAAGGACCAGTTGCGTACGGTCGTCCAGACCTTTCGCGACCGGCTGTTCACGGAGATCTTCCCCGAGCGGGCCAGACGTCATCCGGACACGGGTGCTCTGCTGTGGGACGAGATGTATGTGCCCAAGACGCTGGTCTTCGCCAAGAACGACAACCACGCCGAGGAGATCGTCGAGGTCATCCGGGACGTCTTCGGCAAGGGCAACGACTTCTGCGCGAAGATCACCAGCGCGGCCCGCAACGCCGCTGAGCGCCTCGTGGCCTTCCGTAACCTTCCCGACCTGCGCATCGCGGTCACGGTCGACATGATCGCCACCGGGACGGACGTCAAGCCCCTCGAGTGTCTGCTGTTCCTCAGGGACGTCAAGAGCTGGGCGTACTTCGAGCAGATGAAGGGCCGTGGCGCCCGCACGCTCTCCCTCACGGATTTTGAGAAGGTCACCCCCGGTGTCGGGCCCAAAACTCGCTTCGTGATCGTCGACGCGGTCGGCGTGACAAAGAAGCCGAAAGTCGACGCGGCGCCGCTGGAACGACACACCGACAAACAGATCAGTCTGGAAAAGCTGCTTCGTAAAACTGCCGCGAACACCATCGAGGAGGAAGAGGTCTCCACCCTCGCGGCCCGACTCGCCAAACTCGATATTCAAATGACGGACGAGGAGCGAGCCGAGATCCAGCGCCTGAGCGGCGGAATGGAACTGGCGAAGATCGTTCACGAGATGGTCGACGCCGTTTCGGCGGACCGGCAGCTCGAAGTTCGGGAGGCCGCCGAGCGCGCGGGCCGCGATCCCGCGCGCGCGGTACGTGACCTCATCGAGCGTGCTGTGCAGCCGCTCGCCGCCCAGCCACCGCTGCGCGCCCGACTGCTGGAGATGCGGCGCGCGAAGGACATCCTCTACGACGAGAACGGCGTGGACGAACTGCTCCGTGCGGGCGCGGTCGCCGATGACGAGGACACGGCGGCGCGGACGGTCCGTGACTGGCGCCAGTACATCGCTGACAACCGAGACGAGATCGCGGCCATGTCCATCGCGTTCAGCGCCGGCTCCGACGTGCCGCCGAGCGTCGCCATGAACAGGCTCAACGACGTGGCCCGCAGCATCGCCCGCCCACCGCGCGCCTGGACCCCGGACAAGCTCTGGCAGGCGTACGAGAAGCTGGGCGAGGCGGCGACCGACGGGGCTCGCCGCACACACACGGCCCCTGACCTTCTGGCCCTGCTCCGCTACGAACTCGCGGGCGGCGCCGAGCGGGGCGCACCGGCTCCGCGCCCGCATGAGGAGGTCGTGCGTGGGCGCTATCAGACATGGATCGTCAGCCAGGAGCAGATGGGCACCCGGTTCACGGAACGGCAACGCTGGTGGCTCGACCGCATCGCCGAGGCGACCGCCAAACGTGTACGCTTCGACACCGCTGACCTCGATTACGCCCCTTTCACCTCGCACAACGGCACGGACGGTTTCATCGCCGAATTCGGGGGGACGCGGGCGGAACAAATCATCACTGAACTGGACAGGGAGCTGAGCGCGTGACAACCGACTCGGGTACGGGGCCGGAGCCGGGGGGTTCGGATTTCGAGGGGGATGTCACGGAGGGGCTTCCTGCGGGGTGGGTGCGGGCGACGATTGGCGAGTTGTGCGATGTGAATCCCCGGGGCTTCGACGAGGAGCCCGGTGACGACGAACTGATTTCCCAGGTGCCTATGGCTGCTGTTGAGGCGGCGACGGGGCGCATAGACGCATCGACGCAGGTGCGGTACGGCGACGTCAAGAATAGGTCGCTGACCAGGTTCCAGGAAAACGACGTACTTTTCGCGAAAATTACGCCCTGCATGGAGAATGGGAAGATCGCGAAGGCGCAAGGGCTGACCGGCGGACGGGCAATGGGAAGCACTGAGTTCCATGTGTTGCGGAGCCGTGGAGCTGTTCTCCCCGAATACTTGATGCATTTTCTGCTGCAACGGCACGTCCGCCGGACGGCGGAGCGACACATGACCGGTGCCGTGGGCCAGCGACGTGTACCGCGCCCCTACCTGGCCGAGTTGGAGATCCCGGTACCGCCTCTCACTGAACAGCACCGCATCGTCGCCAAGTTGGAGGATCAGCTGGTGCATGTTGGGACGGGGGAGGCGGCTTTGTGCCTGGCTGCCAAGAAGTTTGAAGATCTTATCCAGGCTGTGCGTTCTCGGGGTGTCTGGCAAGCAGATGGGGATTCGCTACCCGAAGGGTGGAGGTGGGGTGTTGTAGGGGACGTCCTCGAAAGAATCGAGGCTGGGAAATCTTTCACTTGCCTTCCGAGGTCAGCTCGTTATGATGAGTGGGGTGTCATCAAGGTCAGCGCCATGACTTGGGGTGAATTCAGGGCGGACGAAAACAAGGCATTGCCTCTCGAGCGTGAACCGAATCCTGACTATGAGATCCATAGTGGCGATATTCTCATGAGTCGCGCGAATACCGTTGACTACGTTGGTGCCCCAGTCTTGGTCGGCGCTACTCGTGCCAAGCTGATGCTCAGTGACAAGAGTCTGCGATTGGTGCCAAAAGCCGGGATTGACAGGAATTGGCTCATCGAAGTTCTCTCGTCGCGACCAGTGCGTTCCCAGTATTCTGCGGCAGCGACAGGAACCAGCGACTCGATGCGGAACATCTCGCAGGCAACTGTTCGCTCTGCTCGAATTCCTATTCCTCTTAAAGGTGCGGAGCAGAAAGGCGTGGCGACTGCCATTGCGGATACCATGAGTCGGGTGAGCCCGCTGAAAGGGCAGTTGGATAAACAGACTCGTGAAGCTGCACGGCTTCGTAACGCGCTCCTCCACGCCGCCTTCACCGGCACCCTGGTCCCCCAGGACCCCGACGACGAGCCCGCCCCCGTCCTCCTCGACCGGATCCGCGCCAAGCGGGCCGTCTGCGCCAAGCCAGCCAGGCGTAAGCGCGTGCCCCGTACGACACCCCCGGCCGCTCCCCAGACCTCCGGCCGGCCGGTTCCCTCTGGCACCCAGGAAGCACTTCCCCTGTGAGCACGATCATGAGCAGCAGCACCGAGAAGCCGATCCCCGAGAGCCCCGCCGACGCGGTGGCCTCGCCGTCGGCGGCCGGTGCGGGCACCGCCCCCCAGGCGACCGAAGCTAAAGTCAAGGCCACTCCCGCCACCCCGGTCTCGACCTCCACCCTCGTCAACCGCCTCTGGTCGTACTGCGAACTACTCCGCCACTCTGGCGTCTCCACCCTCGACTACGTCGAGCAGCTCACGTACCTCCTCTTCCTGAAGATGGCCGACGAGCGCGCCAACCGTCCGGCCATCTTCCGGCGCAACGTCCCCGAGAAGCCTCTCGTACCCGAGGGCCGGGACTGGAAGAGCCTGATGACCCGGTCCGCCGAAGCGCTGCTCGACCACTACGAGTTCATCCTCAAGGACCTCGGTCAGCGTGGCGGCACCATGCTCGGCGAGGTCTTTACCAAGGCGCAGAACAAGATCCAGGAACCGGCGGTCCTCGAACGTCTGATCAAGGATCTGATCAATCCCTACACCTGGACCACCGAGAACCAGGACCTCAAGGGCGATGCCTACGAAGGTCTTCTCCAGCGCGGTGCAGAGGACCGCAAGACCGGCGCGGGTCAGTACTTCACGCCCCGCCCACTCATCGACGCCATGGTCGACTGCGTGCGGCCGAAGCCCGGCGAGACCATCACCGACCCGGCCTGCGGCACCGGCGGCTTTCTCATCGCGGCACACGCCCACCTTGTCCAGAACTACGAGAACGAGCTCTACGGCGACCAGGGCCGGGCCCTCCAGACCGGCGCGATCACCGGTTACGAACTCGTCCGCGAGACCGGCCGGCTCGCCCTGATGAACATGCTGCTGCACGGCATCGGAAGCTCCGAGGCCAAGCCGCTCATCACCATCCAGGATTCCCTGGCCCGCCCCCCGAAGCGGCACTACGACATCGTGCTCGCCAACCCGCCCTTCGGCGTCGGCTCGGTGACCGGTGAGTCGTACACCGCCCGCACCGACTTCTGGGCGCAGACGACCAACAAGCAGCTCAACTTCGTCCAGCACATCTACAACCTGCTGAAGACCAACGGCCGAGCCGCCCTTGTCCTCCCCGACAACGTCCTCTTCGAGGGTGGTGCTGGCGAGAGCATCCGCAGAAACCTGCTCAACCTCTGCGACGTCCACACCCTCCTGCGCCTGCCCACCGGCATCTTCTACGCCAACGGCGTCAAGGCCAACGTCCTGTTCTTCGACAAGACGGGCCAGCGCACCGGAGGCCGCCCCGGCACCCGCAAGCTCTGGGTCTACGACTTCCGTACGGATCAGCGCTTCACGCTCAAGCAGCGCCAGCTGGGCCGGCAGCATCTCGACGACTTCGTCGCCGCCTACCACTCCGGCGGCAGGCACTTCACCCAGCGCACCCCGAGCGACCGGTTCCGCCCGTACGACTACGACGAGCTGATCGGCCGGGACAAGGTCAACCTGGATCTTGCGGTGCTCAAGTCCGACACCGCCGCGAGCACGAGGTACGAGTCACCGGACGTGATCGCGCAGGAGATCGTCGACGAACTCGAAGTGGCACTGGCTGAGTTCACGGCCGTGGTCCGGACCCTGAAGAAGGACGCACCGCCGTCGGCCGACGAAAAGTAGACAAGGACGACGGGCCGGTGGTTCTCCGAGAACCACCGGCCCGTCGCCGCATCCTCCTCTACGAGCTCACAGCTCGCCCGCCACGACACCGGCCCGGAACGCGGCCCACTCCGACGCGGTGAAGCGCAGCGGTTCCCGATCCGGGTTCTTCGAGTCCCGTACGGCCCGTGCGCCGTGCGGCAGTTCGGCGACCTCGACGCAGTCGTTCTCGCCTGCGCTCGCGGATGCCTTGCGCCACTTCGCGGCAGAGAGATCCTCTGCGTACAGCTCGGCCTTTGACTCCTTCACCTGCGGCTTTCCTCTTCCATCCGTGTGATGAGGGCCATCGAGTCATCCACCGGGAGTGCTGCCGCGACGATGCGCTCGAAGGCGTCGGCGAAGACCTGCACTTCGTCGACGCCCTCAACGTAAGTCGCGCCGATGAGGTTTTCCAAGAGAACGACGTCCGGCATCGGCCCGGGAAAGCCGACCAGGTTGAAGCCGCCGGCACCGCCGGGGTGCGGAGTCGCGGCCAGGGGCATGATCTGCAGGGTGACATTGGGCAGTTCAGCGACGTCCAAAAGGCGTCGTAGCTGATCACGCATGGTGTCGGGCCGTACCGCGAAGCGTTGATGCAGGACCGCTTCGTGGAGAACCGCCCAGAACTTCAATGGGCCGTCGGGGCGGGTGAGCACAGCCTGTCGAGCCATGCGTACCTCTGACAGTGCGGTGACCTCTTCCGGTGTGCGCGTGGTGGCATTGGCGCTCACCGTCTCGCGTGCGTATCCGGCGGTCTGGAGCAGCCCAGGAACCAGTAGGGGGCTCCAGATGCGCAAGCTCTCCGCGTCCGATTCCAGGGAGATGTAGTCCGCGTACGCGGGAGCCACCACCCCGCTGTACGTCTGCCACCAGCCTTGCTTTCGGGCGTCCTTGGCGAGTCCTTCCAGCGCGCTCACGACGTCGGGTTCGGTCACGCCGTAGACCTTGAGTAGCGGGGCGACCTCGGTTGGGCGGATGTGGCCGTTGGCGGTCTCGATCCGCGACAACTTCGGCCCCAGCCAGCCAAGCTCGGCGGATGCCGTATCAAGACTCATGCCGGTCGCGTTGCGGTACCGGCGCAGTGCCTCGCCAAGTCGTCGACGTCGAACGGTAGGTACAGGGCGCACGTTTGGCATGAGCCGAGCCTTCCACCGAAAAACAGCGACCGTCCAGGGGAATGGAAGTTCGATCCATCATTTCGGGTGACAAACTTGCAAGTGATCACGGAGGGCGGGCACTCTCAAGCCAGCGCAGAGCGAGCAGAGTTCACCCTCGACGTAGGAGCCTCTATGCCCCACTCCCTCGGCTGGTACCACACCTCCACCCCCACCGGGTTCGTCCTCCATCTCTCCGCCACGCCCGACCATCTCCGCGCCACCCGCGCCCTGATCGGCAAGACGCTCGCCGACTCCGGGGTGGCTGAAGGGCAGGCACACGCCGTGCAGTTGGTGATGTCCGAGCTGTTCGGGAACGCGGTCCGCGCCTGTGGTGACTTCGTGCCGCTCGTCGCCGAGGTGGCCGTGGAGCCGCCGCAAGGGTGCGGTGGCGGAGCGGAGCGAGGTGTCCGGGTCAGGCTGCACGACCCCTACCAGGCGGCGATGCCCGTGCTCGGCGGTGTACGGCTGGACGATCCCGAGGCGGAGTCGGGGCGGGGGCTGCCCCTGATCGACCTGCTCGCGCCCGGGTGGCGGGTCGCGGGCACGCCGGTGGGGAAGCAGGTGCGCTGCCGGATTCCCGCCGAGAGGGAGTCCGGGCTCTGACGGGTGACGCTGTCCCGGCTTGGCGATCGCCGATGTGCCCACCTGCGGTCACCATGGCACGCGACATGCTCAAGGTGGCGGCTCTGCATGGTCACAAGTACGCCATCGGCGCCGCTCTGGCGGCTCTCGCAGGACAGGAAGCCGAGCGGGAGCTGAGGCGACCGTGTTCACGCCCGGCACCGACGACATGACTCAACTCCTCGTGGGACACCCCGTGCGGGTCGAGAAGATCTGACACATCGCCGCCCGTGCCGGGCGGCGTTGCCCGTGCTCGGCGGCGTACGACTGGACAATCCTGTGACCTATCTCGTCGTACCAGCGTGAACTTGTGCCTACGATGGAAGGGAGTTGATCGCCTGCGACCCGATCGGCCGGTCTGATGTGCTCTCGGAGCCTTCGTCTCCGAGGTCGGCGCCTGCCCAGGCAGGGGGGACGGCCCGCCGGCGTATCCGCTCGGACCGGGACGTACGAGAACGGGTGGGGTATGGCAGCGGAGCGCGACGGTGTCGGGACGAGAGGGCCGGAGAAGCACTGGACGGCGAAGGAGATCTTCGAGCGCTGGCAGCGCTTCTTCGAGCAGAAGACCAGCGCCAAGGCACTGACCCGGCTGGAGTTCACCGAGCACATCGCGTATCTGCTCTTCCTCAAGCTCGACCACGAACGCGCCCAGCGGTCAGGGATGTTCGCGAGTCAGTCGATCGCCCCGGCGGACAGCTGGCCGCACCTCGTACTCGCCAGCGGTGAGGATCTGCACGGTGCCCTCACCCGGCTGATGGCGGACCTCGGCAGGCCGAACCCGCAGGACCCCCGTCGCGCCATCGCCAGTGTCCTCTTCCAGGACTCCCGCCCCTGGCCCGTGGACAGGATGGCGGAACTCGGACGGCTGATCATCGAGGACTTCGACCCGTACCGCTGGTCGGACGTGAACCGGGACGAACTCGGCGCGGCCTTTTCCCTGATGATCGCCGACTGCCGCGACGACATCCGGGCCAAGCGGGAGACGGGCCAGTTCCTCACCCCGCCGTACCTGCTGAAGGTCATAGCCAAGGCGCTCGCCCTCACCCCGCACGACCGGGTGATCGATGCCGCCGTCGGGGCCGGCACCAGCCTCATAGCCGCGCACCGCGAAATGGCCGCGCACGGAGACCGCGTCGACGCCTCCGCCATCGCCGGTGCCGACATCGACGTAGAGATGTGCCGCCTGGCGACGATGAACGTGCTCCTCAACACCGGGCGCCAGTTCCATGACGTCCCGCCGATTCTGCGGGCCGACTCGCTCAAGGTGAAGGAGCGGCTGGTGCGTCGGCACGAGCGGGACGTGGCCGCCACCGTCGCCATCTGCAATCCGCCGTTCAAGAGCGTCGAGACGAATACCGAGCAGCGGGACGACTTCTGGGCGCAGAACGCCACGCTTCCGGCCAACTTCCTCCAGCACCTGGCCATCACCCTGCCCCGGGGCGCCAGAGCGGCCGTCTTCGTCCCCGACGGTGTGCTGTTCCACCGCGGTGCGGCGGCCACCATCCGCAGGGAGCTGCTGAAGAACTGCACCGTACACACGCTGCTGCGCCTGCCGACGGGCATGTTCCACGACACCGGTTCCAAGTCGAACGTGCTTTTCTTCACCAAGGCGGTGCGGCATCCGACCGGCGAGCCGAACACCGATGAGCTGTGGGTGTACGACGCCCGCGACCTCCACCACACGGACACCGAGAACCCGCTCACCGAGGACGACTTCGCGGAGTTCCTGGAGGCGTACCGGCCCGGGGAGGAAGGATTCTCCGGCCGTACCGAATCGCCCCGCTTCAAGCGCTACGACCGTGACGCCGTGCGGAAGATACTGGACAGTCCCGGTGCCAGCCTCGACCTGAGGGCCGATCTCGCCGACGCACCGGACGACTTCGGTGATCCGCGCGACATCGCCCGCTCGATCGTGGACCACCTCGGCGACGCGCAGCGGAGCTTCGAACTGGTCCTGGACTCCCTCGGCTGAGACCCGCCGTACCCTCCCCCCTTCACCGCTCGCAGCCGGCCGGACAGGAAGACCGTGAACGCCACACCTCAGCAGCCCGACGCCCCTACCCAGGTCCGTCAGACCGAGCGTGCCTTCGACGAGACGTACGCCGGCCTCATCGACATGAGTGACTTCGGCAATCGTCCGCCGGAGCAGACCAAGCCCGCCTTCCGCTCCCGCGCCCTGGCGGCGCACGCCGTGCGGGTCATGACGGGATGGACCCCCGAGCAGGCGGCCGACTGCGTCATCGACGGCGGCCAGGACCAGGGGATCGACGCCATCGCCATCGACGAGGCAGCCGCACACATCTATCTCGTGCAGGCCAAGTGGAGCCCGAACGGGAAGGCCAGGCCGGACGAGACCGCGGTCCAGAAGCTCTTCGCGGGACTGACCCTCATCGACTCCGGAGAGGCCGCCCAGTTCAACCCGCGCGGCCAGATCCTCGCCAAGCGGGCACACGAGCTGATCGGCGAGAAGGCGACCCGGATCACACAGGTGATCGTCCTCATGGGAACCGAACAGCCCGCACCGGGCGTACGACAGGCCATCAAGAACGGTGAGAAGGAGTTCAACTCCCACGGCGACTACGTCGACCACCGGTTCCTGCACGCTCCGGAGATACACGCGCTGGTCCGCGAAGATCAGCGAAGCGAACCCGTCACCCTGGAAGTGACGCTGCGCCCCTGGTTCAGCGTGCCCTCACCCTACCTCTCCTACGAGGGGATCGTGCAGGCGGAGGAGATCGCGAGCTGGGCCAAGCACGGCAATGAGCTGTTCGCTCGCAACATCCGCAACCCGCTGGGACTGACCCCCATCAACAAGGAACTGGTGGACACCCTCACCGACGAGCCGTCCCACTTCTGGTACTTCAACAACGGCGTCACGGTCCTGTGCGACTCCGTGGACGCGGTGCCCGTGTCGCAGAAGTTCCCGGAGCGTCACCCCGTCCGACTCACCGCCCACGGCGCCAGCGTGGTGAACGGCGCACAGACCGTACGCTCCGTCATCGACGCCGCCCAGCAGGCCGAGGAAGCCGAACTCGCCCAGGTCACCGTCCGCTTCATTGTCACCGGCGGCGACGCCGATTTCGCCAACCGCACCACCCAGGCCACCAACCGGCAGAACCACATCACCGAACGGGACCGGATCGCCCTCGACCCTGTCCAGGCGGAACTGATCGCCGAGTTCCGCGCCGAACTCGGCCTCGTCTACAGCGTGCGCCGCAGCGAACTCGAACCGCAGGACGACGAGGGTTGCTCCGTCGTGGAAGCCGCGTGTGCGCTCGCCTGCGCCCACACTGGCAGCCGGTTCGCGGCCCGGCTCGTCGCGTCCGGCTCTACGGACGTGCTGTGGGAGCGGGGCGGCAGCGGCATCTACGACCCCCTCTTCCGTTCAGTGCCCAGCGTGTACGAGACCTGGAACGCGGTGAACGTCCTGCGGGCGGTGCGTACGGCTCTGCGCACGGAACGCGAACAGTACGCGGGGCGCGCGGCTGCCGTCATCGACGACGGCACGTTCCTCATCACCCACCTGGTGTTCCGGCAGTTGCTCGCCCAGGACGCTGGCATGGGGGAGCCGGACCAGTCGCTGGCATGGGCCGGTGCGGCCGTGGCGCAGGTACCCGACCTCGTCAAGCATGTCGTTCCGGTGCTCGTGCAGGTTCTGGACGACGAGGTGGGCACCCGGACGAGTGTCCAGCGCGTGTGCGCCGACCCTGGGCAGGCCGCCGAGCTCGTGACTGCGGTCCTGGAGTCCCTCGAAGGGGGCGGGGCCGGAGACGCCGCCGCGAAGTATCTGCGACAGGAGAACAAGCCACGCAAGCGACGCAGGCCCAATGCCGTGCATGTGATCGTCGACAGCGGCGCTCTGGACGAAGGCGCCCCCCTTCACCTGGCGCTGTACCTCCAGCCGGAGAAGGACGCGCTGACCGAGTGGCTCGCCGCGAACCCGCGCCGGGCACTGGCGAAGTGGACCAACACCAACCGGGCGCGTCCGATTGTCTGGGCCGCCGACGGCCTCGCGTACTCGCCCAGCGGTCTCATCGCACGCATGTGGGAACTGGCCGAATGGGAAGGACGCCCCGTCTCCAACCAGGGCACCGCCCGCTGGGCCACCCAGGACGGAGAGACGCTCGCCGTCCTCGCGCGGCGGCTCCTCGACGGTATGGAGGAGGGGAAGGACGCCCAGTGACAGCAAGGGGCCGCCCCCGTGGCGCGCCTGCCGGCCGAGCATGAAGAGGACGACCGTTGATCTCATGGATACGTCCACACTGGTCACCTGGATGACCCAACGTAGTCACGGGGGCGCGTGAGACGCCTTCCTCTGGAGCGGGGCCATGGAGGCTTCCTTCTGTAGGGACCCGACAGCGGGGGCCGTACGGCGCTGTCAGGCCCCGATTCTCCGTACGGTCGCCCGGACCGATAGTTTGCAGAGGTACCAGACCGCTATCGAAAGGGTGATCCGTTGAGCCGCTCGGTTCTCGTCACCGGAGGAAACCGGGGCATCGGCCTCGCCATCGCCCGCGCTTTCGCCGCCAACGGCGACAAGGTCGCGATCACCTTCCGCTCCGGCGAGCCTCCCCAGGAACTCACCGAGGCGGGTTGCCTCGCGGTCCGTTGCGACATCACGGACGCCGAACAGGTGGAGCAGGCCTACAAGGAGATCGAGGAGAAGCACGGTCCCGTCGAGGTACTGGTCGCCAACGCCGGTATCACCAAGGACCAGTTGCTGATGCGGATGTCCGAGGACGACTTCACGTCCGTGCTCGACACCAACCTCACCGGCACGTTCCGGGTCGTCAAGCGCGCCAACCGCGGCATGCTGCGGGCCAAGAAGGGCCGCGTCGTCCTCATCTCCTCCGTCGTCGGGCTGCTCGGCTCGGCGGGGCAGGCGAACTACGCGGCCTCCAAGGCGGGTCTGGTCGGCTTCGCCCGGTCGCTGGCCCGTGAACTCGGCTCGCGGAACATCACCTTCAACGTCGTCGCACCCGGCTTCGTCGACACCGACATGACCCAGGTGCTCAGCGAGGAGCAGCGCAAGGGCATCGTGTCCCAGGTGCCGCTCGGCCGCTACGCGCAGCCCGAGGAGATCGCCGCCGCGGTGCGCTTCCTCGCCTCCGACGACGCTTCGTACATCACTGGAGCCGTCATCCCCGTTGACGGCGGATTGGGCATGGGTCACTGATCACCATGAGCGGAATTCTCGACGGCAAGCGCATCCTCGTCACTGGCGTGCTGATGGAGTCCTCCATCGCGTTCCACGCCGCCAAGGTGGCCCAGGAACAGGGCGCCGAAGTCATCCTGACCGCCTTCCCCCGGCCCACGCTGACCGAGCGCATCGCCAAGAAGCTGCCGAAGCCGGCCAAGGTCATCGAGCTGGACGTGACCAACACCGAGCACCTGGACCGGCTCGCGGGCCTGGTCCGTGACGAACTCGGTTCGCTCGACGGCGTCGTCCACTCCATCGGCTTCGCGCCGCAGGACGCGCTCGGCGGCAACTTCCTGAACACTCCGTTCGAGTCCGTCGCCACCGCGATGCACGTCTCGGCGTTCTCGCTGAAGTCGCTCGCCATGGCCTGCAAGCCGCTGATGAACGAGGGCGGCTCGATCGTCGGCCTCACCTTCGACGCGCAGTTCGCCTGGCCGCAGTACGACTGGATGGGCCCGGCCAAGGCCGCGCTGGAGGCCACCTCCCGCTACCTCGCCCGCGACCTGGGCAAGGACAACATCCGCTGCAACCTGGTCTCGGCCGGACCGCTCGGCTCCATGGCCGCGAAGTCCATCCCGGGCTTCTCCGACCTCGCCAAGGTGTGGGACACCCGCTCCCCGCTGACCTGGGACATGGCGGACGCGGAGCCGGCCGGCCGCGGCATCGTCGCGCTGCTCTCGGACTTCTTCCCGAAGACGACGGGCGAGATCATCCACGTCGACGGCGGCGTGCACATGATGGGCGCCTGACCCCGTACGGGCCCTGAAACGCGACGGCCGCGCACCACCTGCGAACAGGCGGTACGCGGCCGTCGCGCGTGCCGGGCCGGTCCCGGTCCGCTCGCGCCGGCCCGGGTCACCCACCACGCGCCGGCGGCCCCGGAACATCCGCTCAGGTGATCCGCCGCGGAGGGCGTCGGCCCGCACGGATGCCGCGGGTTCGCCGGGTTCCCTCAGACCCGGTCCACCAGGCAGCTCAGCGCGTGGCTCGCGGCCTCGGCCGCCGCCGTCTCGGCGTCCCCCGCCCGGATCGCCTCGACCAGACGGCCGTGGTCCATGTGGTTCTCCGGCCGCAGCTCCCGGCCGACATTGCTCCTGAGGCGGTCCCGCAGCAGACTGCCCAGATCGGCGTACAGGCCGGTCAGCACGTCGTTGTGCGAGGCCGCGACGACGGCCAGATGCAGCGTCGCGTCCGCCTCGACGAACGCCTCGGCGTCGCCGTCGGCCCAGGTCTCCTCGCGGCGCTCCATGAGCATGTCCAGCTGCTTCAGGTCCCGCTCGGTGCGCCGGGCGGCGGCCAGCCGGGCCGCGGACGACTCCAGGGTGGAACGCAGCTCGGCGATGTGCTGCGGATCGGCGTCGGCGAAACGGCGGTGCATCACCCCTGCCAGTTCGCTGGTGGCGACCACATAGGTGCCCGAGCCCTGCCGGATGTCGAGCAGGCCGTTGTGCGCGAGCGCGCGCACGGCCTCGCGGACCGTGTTGCGCGCCACCCTCAATTGCTCCACCAGTTCGGGCTCGGTGGGAATGCGCGAACCCACGGGCCACTCGCCCGAGGTGATCTGATTCCTCAACTGGGCAATCACCTGGTCGGCGAGTGCCGAACGCCGGGGGGACGTCAGCGCCATGGTGCTCCTTGCTCGGGTCGCTCGGTCGATCGGGGGGCCTGCGGGGCGTACGGGACACGTGTCGCGCGGGGCATCCCGGATGTTCCCGGCCGTTCCCCGCTGTTCTCAGAGCATTGGACAAGTAATCATCCCATGATTCTATGATGAGCTCATGCCCGACGAGCCCCAGCCGCAGAACCGAACCCGAACCCGGACCCTGAGCCCCGCCGACGCCCCGGACGTCCCGACCGGAACCCCGACCCCCCGCACCTCGCGGACCGCACCGGCCGCCAACCGGCTGCTTCCGCTGGTCGCCGTCGGGCTCGTCCTCACCGCGCTCAACCTCCGCCCCGCCATCACCAGCCTCGGCTCCCTCCTCGAAGAGGTGCGGGACGGCCTGCACATGAGCGGCAGCGTCGCCGGTGTCCTCACCTCGGTGCCGCCGCTCTGCTTCGCGGTCTTCGGCATCACGGCCCCGCGCCTGGCCCGTCGCTTCGGGCCTGCGGCCGTCGTCTGCGCCGGCATGGTCGCCATCACCGCCGGTCTGGCGATCCGGCCCCTGGTCGGCGGCACGGCCGGCTTCCTCGCCGCCAGCGCGCTCGCCCTCATGGGCATAGCCGTCAGCAACGTCCTGATGCCGGTGATCGTCAAGCGCTGGTTCCCGGACCGCGTCGGCTCCATGACCGGGCTCTACTCGATGGCGCTGGCCCTCGGCACCTCGCTGGCCGCCGCGGTGACCGTGCCCATGACCAGCGCGCTGGGCGGAAACTGGCGGACGGGCCTCGGAGTCTGGGCCGTTCTGGCCGCTGTCGCGGTCCTGCCCTGGATCCCGCTGCTGAGGGACCGCGGCGGCGCTGCGGGACGGTCCGCCGTCCAGCACCGGGACACCCCGGAACTCAGGATCACCCGCAGCCGCACCGCCTGGGCCCTCGCCTGCTTCTTCGGCCTCCAGGCAACGGCCGCGTACATCACCATGGGATGGATGCCGCAGATCTTCCGCGACGCGGGGGTCTCGGCCGGCACCGCCGGAGTGCTGCTCGCCCTCACCATGGCGCTCGGCGTGCCGCTGGCCTTCGTCATCCCCAGGGTCGCCTCCCGGATGAGGAACCAGGGCCCCATCGTCCTCTTCCTCGGCAGTTGCGGCCTCGCCGGATACGCGGGCCTCCACCTCGCACCGGCCGGCGGGGCCTGGGTCTGGGCGCTGCTCCTCGGCATCTCGAACTGCGCCTTCCCGCTCGCCCTGACCATGATCGGGATGCGGTCGCGCAGCGGGGCCGGAGTGGTCCGTCTCTCCGCGTTCGCGCAGTCCGTCGGCTATCTCATCTCGATCCCCGGCCCGTTGCTCATCGGCGTCCTGTACCAGCACAGCGGCGGCTGGGGACTGCCGCTCGCGCTGATGGCGGGCCTGATGGTGCCGCAGATGGCGGCCGGGTTCCTGGCCGGGCGGGACCGGACGATAGAGGACGAGTGCTGAGGTGCGAGACTGACCCCATGTCTCCTGTGCTCGACCCCAATCCCCAGAACGGTCAGAAGAAGCTCCTCCTCGTGCTCGGGGCGATGCTCCTTGTCACGGTGATCATCGGGGTGATCGCCTCGATCGCGTCCCCCTCCTGACCGGTCCGGGGCAGCCCCTGGGGATGGTGGGGCCTGCCCCACCATCCCCTAGGGGGCTGGGCTCAGGGTGAAGTGGGTGGATCGCCGGATGGGACCGGTGCCCCGGCGTCCGTAGGTTCGTGGGTGTCGGAACCAGCGATCCACGGAGGCGGACATGTCGGCTCCCGCACCTACCCGGCCCACGGCCGCGCCCACGGGCGGAGTCGACGTGCGGCTGCCGTGGTGGGCCGTCGCGCTGCCCGCGGTCGCGTTCGCCGCGCTCCTGCTGATGATCGTGGGATCCGGTGACGCCCACGCGGCGCCGGCCGACCCCGCGGTCGGCCGGCTGCTCGCGCGAGCCCTCGCCCTGTTCACCGGCTGACGTCGCCCGCGGTCCGCGCAGGAGCCCTTCAACCCCCTGCGCCGGGCGGCACGTTTCATGCGAAGCTGAGGTGTATGAGCGTCGATACACCTCGCAGGATCGTCCTTCTCAGGCACGCGAAGGCGGAATGGTCGCAGGACTCCGACCACGAGCGGCCGCTCGCGGAACGCGGCCGCAGGGATGCCCCCGTCGCGGGCCGCAAACTCGTCGACTCCGGGATCAACCTCGATCTGGCCCTCTGCTCCACCGCCGCCAGGACGCGCGAGACGTGGAAGCTCGCGGTGCACGAGATGCCGCGACGCCCGCGGACCGTGTACGAGGAGCGGTTGTACGAGGCGTCTCCCGGCGAGCTGATCGCCCTGATCAACGAGACACCCGACGATGTGCGCGATCTTCTGCTCATCGGCCACAACCCCGGAATGCACGCGGTCGCCGACGCCCTCTCGGCATCGGCCGAGGGAGACGCCCTGGCGAGGATGCACCGCGGCGGTTTCCCGACGGCCGCGTTCGCCGTCGTCGCGTTCTCCGGTTCCTGGAAGGGCGTGGAGCACGGCGTGGGCAGGCTCGTCGAGTACTGGACCCCCAACGACTGACCCGCCGTCCGGCCCACCATCGTGCGTCCGGGCCGCCTCATGGGAAGGGCCCCGGTACGGAAGCTCACCGCTTCCGTACCGGGGCCCTTCCCGTCGTCGGGGACATCCGGGGCGATGGACGCGACGGACGCGTCAGTCCACCAGGCCGTCGGCGGCCTCGACCTCCTCGCGGGTGATGCCGAGCAGATACAGCACGGTGTCCAGGAACGGCACGTTCACCGCGGTATGGGCGGCCTCGCGGACCACCGGCTTGGCGTTGAAGGCCACCCCGAGCCCCGCCGTGTTCAGCATGTCCAGGTCGTTGGCACCGTCACCGATCGCGACGGTCTGCGCCAGCGGCACCCCGGCCTGCTCGGCGAAACTACGCAGCAGACGGGCCTTGCCGGCCCGGTCGACTATGTCCCCGACGACCCGCCCGGTGAGCTTGCCGTCGATCACCTCCAGCGTGTTGGCGGAGGCGAAGTCGAGTCCGAGCCGTTCCTTCAGATCGTCGGTGACCTGCGTGAAGCCGCCCGACACCACACCCACCTGGTAACCGAGCCGCTTCAGCGTACGGATCAGGGTCCGGGCGCCCGGCGTCAGCCGCACCTCGGCCCGCACCTTGTCCACCACCGACGCGTCGAGGCCCGCCAGCAGGGCCACCCGCGCGTGCAGCGACTGCTCGAAGTCGAGCTCGCCGCGCATCGCCCGCCCGGTCACCTCGGCGACCTTGTCCTCGCAGCCCGCGTGGGCGGCGAACAACTCGATGACCTCGTCCTGGATGAGCGTCGAGTCGACGTCCATGACGACCAGCCGCTGCGCCCTGCGGCTCAGCCCGGCTGACACCACCGCGACATCGACACCGATCTCGGCGGACTGTGTCGCCAGGGCCGTCCGCAGCTCCTCGGTGCCCGTGCCGGAGACCGCGAACTCGACGGCCGTCACCGGGTACTTGGCGAGCCGGAAGATCCGGTCGATGTTGCCGCCCGTCGAGGTGATCCTGGCCGCTATGGCGGCGGTCGACTGCGCGGTAAGCGGGTGCCCGAGCACCGTCACGTGGGAGCGCCCGAAGCCGCGCGGACGGTTGTCGCCCGTGCCGGAGATGATCTCGGCCTGGAGCTTCAGCGACTCCGCCCAGCTGTGCACGGTCGCCCGCAGATCGCCCTCGGTGGTGCCGGCCGCGTCCGGCGTCGTGATCAGCGCGCACAGGACGATGCGCCCGCGGGTGACGACCTGCTCGATGTCGACGACATCGACCGAATAGGCCGCGAGAGTGTCGAAGAGCCCGGCGGTGATCCCGGGGCGGTCCTTCCCGAAGATCTTCACGAGAAGGGTGGGGGTGTCGGCGCCCCGGCGGGATTCCCCGGGCACGGGAGACGGCGAGGACTGAGATGGCTGCGATGCGCTCATGGTGCTTCCACCGTATCTGTCCGCCTCCTCGCCCCGTTGGCCCGTCCCGAGGACCGGGACAGCGGTCCCGCCCGGCGTTCCCGGCCCTCGTACCCGCCGTGCGCGCACCACGGCGGAGCGCGTACGCAGCCCGGCTCCCCCGGGCCGGGGCCCGGCGCCCGGCGTCGTCCGCCCGTCGCGGACCGGCCCCGTTCCCTCGTGATTCACGCGGACTTCGCCGACGTTCACGCAGATTTCGCTCACGTTCGGGGGACTCGTGGCGGCTTGCCGTCCTCCGGACCGTTCGTCCCGCCCGGTGGTGCCGCCCCGGGCCCCCCGCAGGGTCTTCACCCCGCCCGGCTTTCGTATCCGGGACCGCTCCTGGAATAGTTCCCCACGATGTTCAGCATCCCTAGACCCCCTGCGACGGGGGGCAATCGGGGGACAACAAGTGGGGCGCGGAGTGCCGGAACTCGTACTTGAATTGAATGGCAGGACCTGGACGCTCGATCCGTCCAGGCCGTACACCGTGGGGCGCGATCCGCAGGGGGACCTGACGATCGAGGACGCCAGGGTGTCGTGGCGGCACGCCACGATCAGCTGGGGAGGCCGTGGCTGGTCCATCGAGGACCACGGCAGCACGAACGGCACCTACGCCCAGGGCCGTCGCATCCAGCAGCTGGAGATCGGCCCCGGCGTCGCCGTGCACCTGGGCAACGCCAATGACGGACCGCGGCTGAGCTTCACCGCCGCGGACACGGGTGCCGCCGCGGACGCCGGTGCGTACGGCGGACAGGGCGCGGGTGCGCAGCTGCCTCCCGCTCAGCAGCCCCAGCAGGCGCCCGCCCACCAGCCGCAGCAGGGCGGCGCGGGCCGGCTGGGCGGCCAGGCGCCCGCTCAGCAGCAGCCGCACCAGGGCTGGCAACAGGCCCCCCAGGGGCACCAGGCTCCCCAGGGACACCAGCCGCAGCAGCCCGTGCAACCCCAGCAGCCCCAGGTCCCGCACCAGCAGGGCATGGGACCCACACCCGGCGCGGCCGGGCCCGGCGGTGTCGCGGGGGCCCCGTCGGTGCGCGGTGACCGCAGCCCGACCACGTTCCACCAGCTGGCCCTCGGCCGCGTGATGCGCATCGGCCGTGCGCTGGAGAACGAACTGGTCGTCTCCGACCTCCAGGTCTCGCGGCACCACGCCGAATTCCACGCGACGCCCGACGGCCGTTTCGAGCTCCGTGACCTCGGCTCGCACAACGGCACCTACGTCAACGGTCAGCCGCTCCCCAAGTCCGGTTCCGTGCTCATCGGCCCGAACGACATCGTCGGTGTCGGTCACTCGACGTTCCGCCTGGTCGGCGACCGGCTGGAGGAGTTCGTCGACACCGGTGAGGTCACGTTCTCCGCCCGCCACCTCACCGTGACGGTCGACGGCGGGAAGCAGATCCTGAAGGACGTCTCGTTCGGCGTCCCGGAGAAGTCGCTCGTCGCGGTCATCGGACCGTCAGGCTCCGGCAAGTCCACCCTGCTCAAGGCGCTCACCGGCTACCGGCCCGCCAACCAGGGCGACGTGCTCTACGACAACCGGAACCTGTACAAGCAGTTCGCCGAGCTGCGCCAGCGCATCGGTCTGGTCCCGCAGGACGACATCCTGCACAAGGAACTCACCGTCACCAAGGCCCTCAAGTACGCGGCCAAGCTCCGCTTCCCCGCGGACACCACCGAGGCCGAGCGCGAGGCCCGCATCCACGAGGTGCTCGCCGAGCTCAAGCTCGACATCCACAAGGACAAGAAGGTCACCTCGCTCTCCGGAGGCCAGCGCAAGCGCGTCTCCGTGGCGCTGGAGCTGCTCACCAAACCGTCGCTGATCTTCCTGGACGAGCCGACCTCCGGCCTCGACCCGGGCATGGACCGTGACGTCATGCAGCTGCTGCGCGGTCTGGCCGACGACGGGCGCACGGTCCTCGTCGTCACCCACTCCGTGGCCGAGCTGGCGCTCTGCGACAAGCTGCTCGTCATGGCGCCGGGCGGGTCCGTCGCCTACTTCGGCCCGCCGGAGGAGGCGCTCAACTTCTTCGGCTACACCACCTGGGCCGACGTGTTCTCCGCGTTCGAGAACTACCGCGACTACGACTGGGCGGGCCGCTGGCGCGGCTCCCAGCACTACCAGATGTACGCCGCGGACATCGACGCCGTCGCCGCCCAGCCCGTCCACATGCCGACCCCGCAGCAGATACGCCCGCCCAAGCCGCAGAGCTGGTCGGCCCAGCTGTGGACACTGATCCGCCGCTACCTCTCGGTGATCGCGTCCGACAAGGGCTTCATGGGCCTGATGGTGATCCTGCCCGCCGTGCTCGGCATCGTCAGTGTGGTCATCCCGGCCAAGTTCGGCCTTGCGGCGCCGGAGCCGCCGTCCCGGTTCAACAGCGCCGCCGGCACGATCATGCTGATTCTCGCGGTCGGCATGTGCTTCAGTGGTGCGGCCAACTCCGTACGAGAACTGATCAAGGAACGGGTCATCTACGAACGGGAACGGGCCACCGGCCTCTCCCGCTCCGCCTACCTGATGTCCAAGGTGATCGTTCTCGGAGTCATCACGGCCCTCCAGGGCGTCATCATCTGCGGCATCGGCTTCGCCACCCGCAAGCTGCCCGACGAGGGCCTGATCATGCCGCCCGCCGTCGAACTCTGCTTGACGATCATCGTGCTCGGCTTCACCTCGATGATGTTCGGCCTGGTCATCTCCTCGCTGGTGAAGACCTCCGAGAAGACCATGCCGCTGCTGGTCATGTTCGCGATCGTCCAGGTCGTCTTCACCGGCATCCTCTTCCAGGTGTACGGCTCGCCCGGCCTGGAGCAGTTCGCCTGGCTGATGCCGTCCCGCTGGGCCATCGCCGGCGCGGGTGCCACCCTCGACCTCTCGCACCTCATGGCACCGTGGGACCCCAAGGACCCGACCGACCTGGACCCGCTGTGGGAGCACACGGCCGGTCAGTGGGCGATGGACGTCTCGGTACTGCTGTTCCTCGGCATCGTCTGCGGCTTCGTGGTCGCGCGACTGCTGCGCCGCCACGAGCCGGAGGTCATGCGCAAGTAGTCCCACAGGCCCGTGAGCGGACGGCCGTGTCATGGCCGCCGCCGGGCATCGCCACGCACGACGCCGGAGGGCGGCACCCCAGCACTGGGGTGCCGCCCTCCGGCGTAGTGCGTCGTGCGTTGGACGGAGGACGTACGACGCACGCCCTGATCCGGTCAGTACGCGCTGTTGACGTTGTCGATCGAGCCGTAGCGGTCGGCGGCGTAGTTGGCCGCGGCCGTGAGGTTGGCGACCGGGTCGTAGATGTTCTTCGAGGTGCCGGGCACGTGGTACGCGTCGAACGTGGGCTGGATGACCTGGAGCAGGCCGCGGGACGGGACGCCGTTGCGGGCGTTGATGTCCCAGTCGTTGACCGCGTACGGGTTGCCGGAGGACTCCCGGATGATGTTCTTGTGCAGACCGTGGTAGGTGCCGGGGATGCCGTGCGCCCTCATGACGTCCAGGGCCTCCCGGATCCACCCGTCCAGGTTGTTCGCGTAGACCGGGGTACGGACCGTGGAGCGGCTCGCGGGGGCGTTCTCGGCCTGGCTCCGGGCCTTGGCCTCGGCGACGGCGGCGGCCTTCGCCCTGGCGGCGGCCTCGGCGTTCTTCTTGACCGCGACTTCCTTGGCACGGGCCTGGTCGGCGGCCTTCACCAGCTTCTCGGCGGTCGAGTTCTGCTCGATGAGGCTGGCCTGCAGCGCCTTGGCGTGCGGGTTGCCGACGACCGAACCGAACACCACGGGCGCGGTGGACGCGGCGGCCTCGGCCTCCGGCTTGGACTCGGCGTTGGCGGGGACGAGCGAGAACGAAAGGGACGCGACGGCAGCGGCTGCGATACCTGCGAGGGAGAACTTCTGGGCCTTGTTCAGACGACTACGACGGGCGGTGACGCCGGACACGGTCATGCAGAGATACCTCTTCGAATCGCGGAAGTCCTCACGGAGGACGAGGACGGGAAGCGCTGTGTGCGCACCTCCGTCGGGGACGAGAGCAATTCTTAGCGCCAGCAAAATTCGCTGGCAAAGGTGTGACGTACGACCCCGGATAGTGGACCGGGGAGGCTCTGGATCGGGGCGGCCCGCGCTCCTGCCCAGTGATGCCGTGCTTATGCGTCCACTAGCATTCTTCGTAAGTGATGTGGGTCCTATGCCCGGCCTCACATCGGCCGCCCGGCAAACTCACCAACCGTTGCTCAAGCAATTCGGAGGGTGAGGAGTCGGGGTACGAGCCCCCGCGAGCGCCCGCACCGGCCCCGCCGCGCGGCAGCGGTGGTCCGACGGCAGGGCCTGGGGCGTGTTGCGAAAGTGGCGTCGTCCGCCCGAAGGGCGGGGCCCGCGGCGTCCGGTGCGGTGCATCGCAAGGCGGAGGGTCGTCCTCGTACTGGGCTTGCGTGGACGATCCCGACAACGCGGCGAGGCGCCGTGCCGGGCGTCGCGGGCCGGACGGGACTTCCGCAACACGTCCTAGTCCCCGAGCCCTAAGCGGCAGCCGTCCACAGGCCGATACGGCGTACGCGTCCCGCTTGTACGGTGAGGCCATGAGCCATCGCCCACCGTCGGGCCTCGCAGCGGTGAGTGCCGCACTCCTCGCCATGAGCCGGCCACTCGAAGTGCGCGACGTCCTGAAGACGATCGTCGCCTCGGCCCGCGAACTGCTGGACGCCGAGTACGCCGCGCTGGGCGTCCCCGACGACCACGGAGGTTTCGCCCAGTTCGTCGTCGACGGCGTCAGCGACGAGCAGTGGAGGGCCATCGGCCCGCTGCCCCGGCAGCACGGCGTCCTCGCCGCGATGCTCCACGAGGCGCGGCCCGAGCGACTCGCCGACGTCCGGAAGGACCCCCGCTTCGGGGGCTGGCCCGCCGCCCACCCCGACATGTCCGACTTCCTCGGCCTGCCCATCCGGGACGGCGACGAGACCCTCGGCGCGCTCTTCCTCGCCAACAAGCGCTGCCCGAAACCGGAGGGCAGCTGCGGTTTCACCGCCGAGGACGAGGAACTGCTGTCGATCCTCGCCCAGCACGCGGCGATCGCCCTCACCAACGCCCGGCTGTACGAACGCAGCCGGGAACTGACCATCGCCGAGGAGCGATCCAGGCTCGCCCATGAGCTGCACGACGCCGTCAGCCAGAAGCTTTTCTCGCTGCGGCTCACGGCCCAGGCGGCCACCGCCCTGATCGACCGCGACCCGGTCCGTGCCAAGGGAGAGCTCCACCAGGTCGCCGCGCTCGCCGCCGAAGCCGTGGACGAACTGCGCGCTGCCGTCGTCGAACTGCGCCCGGCCGCCCTGGACGAGGACGGCCTCGTCGCCACGCTGCGCACCCAGATCCAGGTCCTGGACCGCGCCCACACGGCCCGGGTCACCTTCACCGGCAAGGGCGTACGCGCCCTGCCCGCGGCCCAGGAGGAAGCGCTGCTCCGGGTCTCCCAGGAAGCCCTGCACAACGCCCTGCGCCACTCGGGCGCCGCACACGTCGACGTCACCCTGACCCGGCACGGCAACGGCGCACGGCTGCGCATCACCGACGACGGCGGCGGCTTCGACCCCGCGGCGACCAGGCAGGCGGGCCGCCACCTGGGCCTGGTGTCGATGCGGGACCGCGCGAGCGGGGTCGGCGGAAGGCTCACCGTTGAATCGGTGCCCGGCAGGGGCACCACGATCGAGATGGAGATACCCGGTGGCTGAGAAGATCATCAGGGTGCTGCTGGTCGACGACCACCAGGTGGTCCGCCGCGGTCTGCGTACGTTCCTGGAGATCCAGGACGACATAGAGGTGGTGGGCGAGGCGTCCGACGGCGCCGAGGGCGTGGCCAGGACCGAGGAACTCCGTCCCGATGTCGTCCTGATGGACATCAAGATGCCCGGAACCGACGGGATCGAGGCCCTGCGCAGACTCCGTGAGCTGGCGAACCCGGCCAAGGTCCTGATCGTCACCAGCTTCACCGAACAGCGCACCGTCGTGCCCGCCCTCCGGGCCGGGGCCTTTGGCTATGTGTACAAGGACGTCGACCCCGACGCCCTGGCCGGGGCGATCCGCTCGGTGCACGCCGGACACGTGCTCCTCCAGCCGGAGGTCGCGGGAGCCCTGCTCACCCAGGATGAAGGCGGCGGCACGGGCCGGGGGAGCACCCTCACCGAACGGGAACGGGAAGTGCTGGGCCTGATCGCCGACGGCCGCTCCAACCGCGAGATCGCACGGGCCCTGGTCCTCTCCGAGAAGACCGTCAAGACCCACGTCTCGAACATATTGATGAAGCTGGACCTCTCGGACCGGACCCAGGCGGCCCTCTGGGCCGTACGGCACGGAGCGGCCGGCTGAGCCGAACGGCACCACGACCGTGCGCACCCCGGACGGTGCCGACCTGCTGAGCGGAGCGGCACCACGACCGGGCGGACCCCGACGGCGCCCGCGCCCGCGACCGGGCACGGCCGGAGGGGCGCACCGCGGACGATGCGCACGTCGCGGACGGTGTGGCGCCGCGACCGGACGCCGTCACGGGGTGCGCCCCGCGACGTGAGACCGCCGGTCGGTGCGCGCGCCGACCGTCCGGTGGGAGGCCCGACCGCGCGGACGCGACCGTCCCTCCCGCGCCCCCGGGTCCTCCCGCGTCCCCGGGCCGGGCGCCGACCTGCCCCGCGGCGGCGACCTGCGGACCTACCGTTCCCGCTCGCGCTCCTCCACGCAGGCGTTGTACGCGGCGACCTGCGCCCTCCGGGCCACCCGCTCGACCGGTCGCAGCGCCTCCGCACGTGCCGCGATCTCCGAGGCGCTCACCGCCCCGCCGTGCCCGTTCCCGTACGCCACCGAGATCAGCAGCCCGACCCGCTGTGCCAGCTCCAGCACCCGCACCGCGCGCGGCGGATACCCCGGAGCCAGTACCTCGCGGCTCCGCTCCGCCCGCGCCCGGTACGCGTCCACCGCCGCCTCCGCCATCGGCCCGGAACCGGCCACGTCCAGCCGCGACAGCACCTCCGTCGCGTCCCGCAGCGCCTCGGCGAGCTCCCGCTCCGCCTCGCCCAGCGACGGCACATCGGCCGGCGGAGCCTCTCGTACCGGCAGGCAGTGCCACACCACCTCGACGTGCAGATCCCCCTCCGGTCCCCGCTCGCTCACCTCGGGAACCAGCCCGTACGGGGCACCGGAGGCGATCACCGCCTCCTCCGCCTCCAGCGCCCGTGCGTTGAACTCCGGTGGACCGCTCAGCCCCAGCGGATGCCCCGGGGCGGGCAGCGCGACCCGGAACCCGCTCACCCCCAGGGCGCGCAACCGCCCGAGCGCCAGCGTCAGCCCCACCGGCCCCGCCTCGCCCGGCAGCCCCTCCACACGGTGCACCGCGTCCTCCCCGACGATGGCGAGCGCCGCGTCGTCCGGTGACACGAGTCCCGCGAGCAGCGCGTTTCCCCAAGCGGCCAGCAAACCTGAGCGTGGTTCCGAAAGCATGGGGACAGCCTAGGGAACAGGCGGGCGGCCCGGGGGCACTCGGGCCCAGCGCCGGGCACACTCCCGCGGTGGCGTAGATTTCCCTGGGAGCTGTGCCCACAGGCACGCGACGACCTCGACACTGCATGGGGAGACAACGCGCCATGAGCGATGTACTGGAGCTGGTGGACGTATCCGTGGTCCGCGACGGACGTGCTCTGGTGGAAGACGTCTCCTGGCAGGTCAAGGAGGGGGAGCGCTGGGTCATCCTCGGCCCGAACGGCGCGGGCAAGACCACCCTCCTCAACATCGCGTCCAGCTACCTCTTCCCGAGCACCGGCACCGTCGGCATCCTCGGTGAACGACTCGGCGGCGTCGGCACCGACGTCTTCGATCTCCGCCCCCGCATCGGCATGGCGGGCGTCGCCATGGCCGAGAAGCTGCCCAAGCGCCAGACCGTCCTGCAGACCGTGCTCACCGCTGCCTACGGCATGACCGCCACCTGGCACGAGAACTACGAAGCCGTCGACGAGGAGCGCGCCCGCGCCTTTCTCGACCGCCTCGGCATGAACGAGTACCTCGACCGCAAGTTCGGCACCCTGTCCGAGGGCGAGCGCAAGCGGACGCTGATCGCCCGCGCCATGATGACCGACCCCGAACTGCTGCTCCTCGACGAGCCCGCGGCGGGACTCGACCTCGGCGGGCGCGAGGACCTGGTCCGCCGCCTCGGCCGACTGGCCCGCGACCCCTACGCCCCCTCCATGATCATGGTCACCCACCATGTCGAGGAGATCGCCCCGGGCTTCACCCACGTCCTGATGATCCGCCAGGGCAAGGTGCTCGCAGCCGGGCCCATGGAGACCGAGCTCACCTCGCGCAACCTCTCCCTCTGCTTCGGCCTGCCGCTCGTCGTCGAGCGCACCGGCGACCGCTACACGGCCCACGGACTCCCGCTGTCCTGAGACGTCCCTGCCGAGGTGCCCGTCCTGAGGGCGCCCGTACTGAGACGTTCCTCCTGAGACGTCTCCCGGGACGTCCTCCCCGGGAGAGCGCGAGCCGCCGACCGCCCGACGGTCCATCGCCCACCCCCCGGCTGCCGTCGCCCACCGTCCACCGCCGGCCGTGGACCGCCCGGGCCGTGGGGCCGTCGAGCCTGTCCGCTTGCGCACTGTCCGCGAGGGCACTCGCGGTCCTACCATGACCACGTGGACATCGATGCGTGGGTGTGGTGGCTGATCGGCGCGGCGGGGCTGGGCATCCCGCTCGTCCTGACCGCGATGCCCGAATTCGGCATGTTCGCCGTCGGAGCGGTCGCCGCCGCGGTCGTCGCGGCGCTCGGCGGCGGCATCGTGGTCCAGGTGCTGGTGTTCCTCGTGGTCTCCGTGGCGCTCATCGCCGTGGTGCGCCCGATCGCCACCAGGCACCGCGCCGACCGGCCCCAACTCGCCACGGGCATCGATGGGCTGAAAGGCCGTCAGGCCGTTGTCCTGGAACGGGTCGACGGCAACGGCGGCAGGATCAAGCTGGCCGGCGAGATCTGGTCCGCCCGGGCACTCGACGGGGACCAGAGCTTCGATCCGGGCCAACAGGTCGATGTCGTCGACATCGACGGAGCAACAGCAGTCGTCATGTGACCGAATCACCCCCACCGCAGTGCGCGTTCTGTCAGACTCGAAGTCGATCATCATGAGATCGAGGTCGCATCCGTTTTCGACCTCTTCACTCGATCTCGACCCCGATCACCCGCGATCCGTCGGCAACCGAAGGGCAACGAGGAACCACGATGCAACCGATCATCATCGTCCTGATCATTCTGGTGGTGCTCGTCTTCATCGCCCTGATCAAGACGATCCAGGTCATTCCGCAGGCCAGCGCCGCCATCGTGGAGCGCTTCGGCCGCTACACCCGTACGCTCAACGCGGGCCTGAACATCGTCGTTCCGTTCATCGACACGATCAGGAACCGCATCGACCTGCGTGAACAGGTCGTCCCGTTCCCGCCGCAGCCGGTGATCACCCAGGACAACCTGGTCGTCAACATCGACACCGTCATCTACTACCAGGTGACGGACGCCAGGGCCGCCACGTACGAAGTCGCCAGCTACATCCAGGCGATCGAGCAGCTCACCGTCACCACGCTCCGCAACATCATCGGTGGCATGGACCTGGAACGGACGCTGACCTCCCGCGAGGAGATCAACGCCGCGCTCCGCGGAGTCCTCGACGAGGCGACCGGCAAGTGGGGCATCCGCGTCAACCGCGTCGAACTCAAGGCGATCGAGCCGCCCACCTCCATCCAGGACTCGATGGAGAAGCAGATGCGCGCGGACCGCGACAAGCGCGCCGCGATCCTCCAGGCCGAAGGAACCCGTCAGTCCGCGATCCTCACCGCGGAGGGCGAGAAGCAGTCCGCCATCCTGCGTGCCGAGGGTGAGGCCAGGGCGTCCGCCCTGCGCGCGGACGGTGAGGCCCAGGCCATCCGTACGGTCTTCGAGTCCATCCACGCCGGTGACCCGGACCAGAAGCTCCTCTCGTACCAGTACCTCCAGATGCTCCCGAAGATCGCCGAGGGCGATGCCAACAAGCTCTGGATCGTGCCCAGCGAGATCGGTGATGCACTGAAGGGCCTTAGCGGCGCCTTCGGCAACCTCGGCAACGGCGCCCCCGGATTCGACACCGGCGGCAAGGAGCGGCGGGAACAGCCCCCGGTCGAATGATGCGTACATGCCCTCGTGCATGATCGGTGCACGACGCATCGACCATGCACGGGGGAGTCGCCATGACCATCTGGGAGATGCTCGCCGTCTTCGCGGCGGGCATCAGCGCCGGCACGATCAACACGATCGTCGGATCCGGAACGCTGATCACCTTCCCGGTGCTGCTCGCCACCGGGCTGCCCCCGGTCACCGCCACCGTCTCCAACGCGCTCGGCCTGATCCCCGGCTCGATCAGCGGCGCCATAGGCTACCGCGCGGAGCTCGCGGGGCAGAGCCGCCGGGTCCTCAGATTCGCCGTCGCGGCCCTGATCGGCGGTCTCACCGGGGCCACGCTCCTGCTGTCCCTGCCGTCCACGGCCTTCGAGACGATCGTGCCGGTGCTGGTGACGCTGGCCCTGATCCTGGTCATCCTGCAACCACGCATCAGCAGGGCCGTTCAGCGACGACGCGAACACAACGGCGGTCCCACCCGCACCGACGGCGGCCCCCTCCTCTTCACCGGGCTGATGCTCGCCAGCGTCTACGGCGGCTACTTCACCGCCGCCCAGGGGATCATCTACCTCTCCCTGATGGGGATGCTGCTCGACGACACGATGCAGCGGCTCAACGCCGTCAAGAACGTTCTGGCAGCCGTCGTCAACAGCATCGCCGCGCTCTTCTTCCTCTTCGTCGCGGACTTCGACTGGACGGCGGTCGTGCTGATAGCGGTCGGCTCCGCCCTGGGCGGCCAGATCGGTGCCAAGGTCGGCCGCCGCCTCAGCCCCACCGTCCTGCGCACCCTCATCGTCGTGGTCGGCACGGTCGCCATTGTCCAGTTGCTGCTCCGCTGAGACCGCCCACACACGGGAAGCCCGCCCTCGCAGGAGGACGGGCTTCCGCACATTTCGACGCGTATGTCCCGTTGCGTGCCGCGCGTACGCCGACTACGCGGCGGCGTGATCCAGCCATTCCGGCAGCGCGGACCGGTCGTCGGTCCGCATCGCCAGCAGCATCGCCTCCGCGGGAGAGGGGACGAACGGCTGCCGCAGCAGCGGCATCCCGGCCTGCTCCGGCGTCCGGGCCGCCTTGCGGTGGTTGTCCTCGGCGCAGGACGCCACCGTGTTCAGCCAGGTGTCCTGGCCGCCCTGGGCCCGCGGCACCACGTGGTCGACGGTGCTCGCCCGCCGTCCGCAGTACGCGCACCGGTGCTGGTCCCGTATCAGCACGCCCCTCCGGGACCACGGGGCCTGTCTTCGGAACGGCACCCGTACGTACCGGCAGAGCCTGATCACCCTGGGCACCGGGATGTCCACGGCGGCGCCACGCATGCGGAGGTCGGGGTGGGACTGCTCGACGACGGCCTTGTCCTGCAGCACCAGCACCACCGCACGGTTCAGCGTCACCGTCGACAGCGGCTCGAAGCTCGCGTTCAGCACCAGCGTGTCCCGCATCTCGCCCACCTCCCGTGTGCCGCCCGCCCCCTGGCAGGCCCGGAACAACTCTGGCCGGGCGGGCTGTGGGGGACAACGCAATAAAAAATGCCCTGCCCCGATCGCTTCAGGACCAGGGCAGGGCGAACAACGGGGGAACTCTGGGTTCCGGCGACCTCTCGGGCCGCCCGCCCGGGGCGGCCTCCCGGTGACGGCTCGGCGCCTACGCGGCCGGGGCCTCGTACTCACCGATCAGCTGGGCACGCCCCAGCGTGTGGAACCGTAGATTGAACCCGACGACCGCGGGCGACGTGTCGCTGTCGACCCCGAGCTTCTCGCTGTCGACGGCGTACACGGTGAAGACGTAGCGGTGGTTCTCGCCGGCCGGCGGCGCGGCGCCGCCGAAGTCCTTCGTCCCGTAGTCGTTGCGGGCGTGCACGGCCCCGGCGGGCAGTCCGGCGAACTCCCCGCTGCCCGCACCGGCCGGCAGCTCGGTGACCGAGGCCGGGATGTCGAAGAGCACCCAGTGCCAGAATCCGCTGCCCGTGGGGGCGTCGGGGTCGAAGCAGGTCACGGCGAAACTCTTGGTCTCCGCGGGGAAACCCTCCCACCGCAACTGCGGTGAAGTGTTCCCGGCCGCCAGCACCTGCGCGTCGGCCAGCACGGCCCCGGGGGCGAGAGTGTCGCTCACCACCGTGAACGACGGCACCTCGGGATGGAAGTCGTGCGGCAGCGGCGCCCTTTTCTGCTCGGTCACGTCAGCACCTCTCCTGATCGCCCTGCCGCCGTCGGCAGGTCTTTCCCCGACCCTAGTGCCGTGGCCGGCGATGTCCGCGGGGCGGACGTCGCCGGCCACGGCACCGGAATCCGGATCATCAGAACCAGTTGCGCCGACCGCCGACCTCGGCGAGCCACTGGTTGAGATACGCTGCCCAGTCCGTCGTGTGGAAGTCGTTCAGCCCGACCTTGAAGGAACGGTAGGTGTCGCTGCCCTCGCTGAAGAGTCCCGGCTTCTTGTCCATCTCCAGGACGACGTCCATCTCGCGGTCGTCCGCGACGAACGACAGCTCCACCTGGTTGAGCCCGCGGTACTGCTGCGGCGGGTAGAACTCGATCTCCTGGTAGAACGGCAGCCGCTGGCGCGTACCGCGAATGTGGCCGCGTTCCATGTCCGCGCTGCGGAAACCGAAACCGAGCCGCCCGAAGGCGTCGAGAATCGCCTCCTGGGCCGGCAGCGGATGCACATTGACGGGGTCCAGGTCGCCGGAGTCCACCGCCCGCGCGATCTCCAGCTCCGTGGTCACGCCGATGTGCATGCCGTGCAGGTGCTGACCGGCGAACATCGTGATCGGCGTCTCCCACGGGATCTCGAGCCCGAACGGAACGACGTGCACCGCACCGGCCTGCACCTGGAACGCGCCACCGAGCCGGAGCTTGGTGAACTCGATGTCCTGCTTGGTCTCCGTGTCCTGCCCCTCGACCTCGACCCGGGCCTGCAGCCCCACGGAGAGCGCCTCGATCTGCTGATCCACGCTGCCGCCCTGGATCCGCACCTCGCCCTGGACGACCCCGCCCGGTACGACGTTGAGTTCGCTGAGTTCGGTCTCCACCGAAGCACCACCGGCACCCAGGCTCGCGAGCAGACGTTTGAAGCCCATGTTCTCTCCTCCTAGATCCTGACCCCTAGATACGCGCCAGGACCACGGTCGGTTCCCGGTACCCTCGAACGTCATGACCGAGGGTCTGGAACGTACACCGCTCACCCGCGACTTCTTCGACCGCCCCGTACTGGACGTGGCCCCCGACCTGCTGGGACGGATCCTGGTCCGCACCACACCCGACGGCCCCATCGAGCTCCGCCTCACCGAGGTGGAGGCGTACGCGGGCGAGGCCGACCCCGGATCGCACGCCTTCAGGGGCCGCACTCCGCGCAACAGCGTCATGTACGGACCGCCCGGTCACGCGTACGTCTACTTCACCTACGGCATGTGGCACTGCCTCAACCTGGTGTGCGGCCCGGAGGGCAGGGCCGGCGGTGTCCTGCTCCGCGCGGGCGAGATCCAGGTGGGCGCCGAACTCACCCGGGTACGTCGGACCTCCGCCCGCAGCGACAAGGAACTGGCCAAAGGGCCGGCCCGGCTGGCCACCGCCCTCGACATCGACCGCGCGCTCGACGGCACCGATGCCATCGCCCACCCCGGCAACGCGCTGCATCTGCTGCATGGCACCCCACCGCCCCGCGACCGGGTACGCAATGGTCCGCGTACCGGAGTCGGCGGCGACGGAGCCACACATCCGTGGCGGTTCTGGATCGACGGCGACCCCACGGTGAGCCCCTACCGGACCCATGTGCCACGCCGCCGCGCAACTTGACTCGCCCATGCGGACCACCTAATGTGGTCCGAGCCGTTTGAAACGGGCACTGTTGTCGGTGCGATCCATTGGATCGACCGGAGCAACTCGAAGCGGCAAACCACTACCTACGACACACACCCTCAGGGTGCGCTTTCGTCATGCCGTAATTCGGATTGATTTGGCTCGATTATGAGCGGTCCGAGAAATCGGTTAACGTAGTGATCACGCCGAAAGGCGAAGGCCCTCCAACGGCCACCGGAATTGAAATTCGGACCGGAAACGGAACGGAAAAAGAATCTGGTAAGGTTGGAACCGCCGAAAGGGAAAAGCGCGA